>CAVOSA010000014.1:0-41786 GCA_963698735.1 uncultured Gammaproteobacteria bacterium
CGCCCATCGCGCGGCGCCCACTGAACGCGGCCGTGCCCGCCGCCGCAAGGACCAGCACGACACTCAGGATCGCGAGCAGGCTCCACGGCACGTGCAGGTCCATGGTCCAGTGGAACGACTGCCGGTTGACCACGAAGATGAGGATCAGGCTGACGAGCGCGCCGATGATGAGACCGGCCGCCACGCCGATCGCGCCGAGCGCCGCGCCCTCGAACGCGAGCATGCGGCCGACCTCGCGCCGCGTCACGCCGAGGTGACGCAGCATGCCGAACTCGCCACGGCGTGCGAGCACCTGTGAACTCATGCTCGCGCTGATGCCGAACAGGCCGATGAGCACGGCGACGGCTTCGAGCAGGTAGGTGACGGCGAACGTGCGGTCGAACAGCGCGAGCGAACGCTTGCGGATCTCGCCCGGTACCGCGACCTCGTAATCCCCGCTGCGCGAGACTGCATCGCGCAGGCGCACGCTGAAGGCTTCCGCATCGGTGCCCTGGCGCAGCCAGATGGCCGCCGTGGTCGCGTTGCCATCTCCGGTCAGCGCGATGAACGTTTCGCGATCCACGACGACCGAGCCGCCGGGACGCTCGTAGTCGCGCCACACGCCGCGCACGGTGGCACGCACAACCTTGCCACCGAGCGGCAGGTCGAACTCGGTGCCGACGTCGAAGCCACGCAGGTCGAGCGCCGCTTCCGATGCCCAGACCGGCACGCGCCTTCCGGCGCAGGCTCGCTGGCCGTGCGCCGGACCGGAAGCACTCGATCAGCCGTCTGCTCGCGGATAGGCCGCGCAATGATCGTCAGGGGCAATCGTTCGCCCGGCAACAGCACGTCCTGGAACCGCACGAAATCCACCCGGGCGACTGGTGGCAGCGCGGCAATGGACTCCTGCGCGCGCGTGTCAAGGTAGGCACCGGTGGCCGGCGACCCCGCGCGCACGTAAAGATCCGCCGGCAGGATTCGCTCCATCCAGGTCTCGAGCGACATGCGGAACGAGAACACCATGATCGCCATCGCGACCATCAGGCTGAAGCTCACGAGCACTGCCGCGATACTGACGGTCGCGCGCCGCGCGGTGCCGCGCAGTTGCGCCACTGCGACTTGCCGCCATGCGGGCCCGTCCGGGCGCAACCGCGAGAACACCATGGTCGCGATGGTCGGCGTCAGGAACACTGCACCGAGCAACAGGCACGCGATCGAGACGTAGCCCGGCAGCGCAATGCCGTCGAGCGGCGGCAGCGCCAGTGCGGCCACGCCTGCGGCAAACAGCAGCAATGCGATGCGGCCATGCGTGCGAGCGGCAACGGGCGCCTCGTCGCCAGCCTTGAGTGCGGCGGCGGCCGGAACCGATGCCGCCTCTCGCGCCGGTCCGAACGTCGCGACCAGGGCCGCACCCACGCCCAGCAGGAAAAATACGAGGTACTCGCCGGCGCTGATCTCGAGTCGTGGTGCAACCCCACGGAAATAGCCTGCGCCGAGATCGGCACCAAATGCGGCCAGTCCCGCGCGCGCCACGAGCGCGCCGAGAGCGACGCCCACCGCAGCACCCAGCGCGCCAACGACCATGCCCGACAGCAGCGCTGCCGCGAGTTGTTCACGCACGGTCATGCCTATGGCATGCAGCAGGGCGATTTCGCGGCGACGCCGGGCCACCGCCAGCGACTGCGTCGCATAGACCAGGAACGCGCCGGTGAAGAGCGCAACGAGCGCCAGGGCGGTCAGGTTGGAGCGATAGGCGCGCGTGAGGCGCACCGCGTCGTCGGTTGCCTCACCGGGCGTGACCACGTGCACCCCTGGCGGCAACAACTCGGCCACGGCCTTGCGCACTGCCGCGCGATCGGCCTGCGGTTCGAGCCGCAGGTCCACGCGATCGAGACGGCCCAGCCGCTGCAGTCGCCACTGCGCTTCGCCGATGTCGAGCATGCCGACGGGTTGCCGGTACGCACCGGGTGGCAGCAGGCCCGCAACCCGCAGACGCACGCGGTCCAGCGCCACCTGCACGTCGAGATCGTCGCCGACCTCCAGTTCCAGCGCTTGCGCTGCGGCCGGGCTCAACCAGATCGAGTTCTCCGCGAGCAGCCCCTGGCCCTGCCGCTGCGCGGTTGCACCCGCCCCTGCCAGCGCGGGTTGCATCTGGATGGCTCGGAACGGGTCGATGCCGACCAGCTTCAGGTTGCGATCGCGCCCCGGCAACCTGACCTGCACTTCGACGACAGGACTTGCCGCGGCCACGCCCGGCACGCGCGCGAGCGCGGGGAACAGCGACTCCTCGAAGCCCGCTCCCGGAGCCTGCACCGCAAGGTCGGCGAGACCGAAGAGGGACCGCGACGCGCCCTGTACCTCGTCCGCCGCGACGCGGTTGATGAGATAGACCGAGAAGCCGAGCGCGACGCCGAGTGCGATCGCCAGCATCGCAAGCGCGGTGCGGCCGGGCGCCTGGCGCAGCGGTCCGAACGCCGCGGCATCCAGCAGCGCGACCCGTGCCCGCAGATTGACTGGGATGACGGGCAGTGCCTGCGCACCGGAATTCATGCGCGCAGCGCCAGTCCCGCGCGACTGAGTTCGTAGACGCGATCGGTCGAGCCGGCAGCAGCGGCAGAATGCGTCACCAGGATGCCGGCCGCGTTGTCGCGCTTGATCTGCTTGCGCAGCAGTTCCAGGATCATGCTGGCATTGTCTGGATCGAGGTTGCCGGTCGGCTCGTCCGCCAGCACGACCGCCGGCCGATGCGCCAGTGCGCGCGCCACCGCGACACGCTGGGATTCGCCGCCCGACAGCTCGCGTGGCAGGCTGTGGGCACGATCCGCGAGCCCGACGGCCTCGAGCAGTTCCCGCACGCGATCGTCAGCTGCCCGGCCCGCCTGGCCGTTCAATGCAAGCGGCAGCGCCACGTTGCGCGCGATGCTGAGGTGCGGCAGCAGGTGGAAGGCCTGGAACACGAAACCCATGCGCGTGCGGCGCACCTGCGTGCGCGCCTGGTCGTCGAGCTGCGCCAGGTCGCGGCCTTCGAGCAGCAACTGGCCGGAGTCCGGAACGTCGAGCCCGGCGATCAGGTTCAGCAGCGTCGACTTGCCGACGCCGGATTCGCCGACGATGGCGACGTACTCGCCGGGCACGACCTTGAGCGACACGTCATCGAGCACGCGCCGGCCGCCGGCGCCGCCGTAGGATTTCGAAACACCGTGGAGCTCGAGCATGGGATCCAATCGTAAGCGTTGTGCCGATCGGATTCATTGTCCTGCAATCCAGGCGCAGCCATCGGGCCACGGTCGTTCCCCGCTGACGGTGCCCGGCTCGCCGGTTCCTCCGGCCTCAGGCGAGGCGCCCTGCGAGATAGGCGACGCACTGGTCGAGACTCGCGAGATGGGCGTAGTCGGTCTCCGGCACGTCCACCCCGAACTCGCGATGCAACGCAATGGCGAAGTTGAGCGTGTCCATCGAGTCGAAGTCGAACTGGTCACGAAATGCAACGCCGGGGATCACCGAGTTCGCCTCGACGTCGGGCGCAATCGCCGTCAACAGTTCGAGCAGGCGACCAGCAAGTTGCTCACGGTTCATGACCTGTTCCTCACAGCTTGGCCGGGTCGGCGAGCAGTGCGGCCATTCGCGCCAGGAATTGCGCTCCGAGCCGCCCATCCGTGACCCGATGGTCCGCCGCGAGCGACAGTGTCAGGACGTGTCGTGGAACGACCTTGCCAGCGACGATCCAGGGACGCTCGACGACGGCGCCGGCGCCGACGATCGCGACCTGTGGCGGCTGGATGATGGGCAGCACCGTCTCCACCGCCGCCTCGCCGAGGCTGGTCAGGATGATTGTGGAAGCGGCGAGTTCGCTGGCGCGCAACCGCCCGGCTCGCGCGCGGGTGACGAGGTCGCGGAAGCCGTCCATGAGTGCGGCGAGCGGCTTGTCCGCGGTGTCCATGATGGCCGGCGCCACGAGCCCGCCGCCGCGCAAGGCGACCGCGACGCCGACATGGACGACCGGGCTCTCATCGTAGCGGCCGTTGCGATGGAAGCCGCTGAAGCCAGCCAGGCCGCGGCACGCCAGAGCCACGGCTTTGAGCAGCAGCGCCGGCAACAGCAGCCGCCCGGTCACCGGCACTGCGGCGTTGTAAGCCGCCAGCCAGTCGACGGCGGGCGTCACGTCGACCGTCGTGGTCAGGTAGTAATGCGGAATCTCGCGCTTCGAGCGGGACATCGCGGCTGCGATCGCGGCGCGCATGCCGGCCGCCCCCTCTCCCGCGACTGCGGGAGAGGGTTGGGGTGAGGGCCCGACCCGCTCGACATCCGCCACAGTAATCGCACCTTCCGGGCCGGTGCCGCGCAGCGACTCGACATCGACGTGCATTTCCTGAGCGCGCTTGCGTGCTGCCGGCGAGATCTTCACGCGCGGTTGAATGGCCTCTGCCGCACCCTCGTCCGCCCGCGACCGAGAAGGCGCCTGGACCTTCTCCGGCGCAGGAGCGGGCGCCTCGGTATCGAGCAATGCAAGCACGGTGCCCACCGGGACGCGGGTCCCCGGCGGCACCAGGAGTTCACGCACGATGCCGTCGACGAAGACCTCGACGTCGATCGCGCCCTTGTCGGTCTCGACCACGGCCACGACGTCGCCGCGCTTGCAGCGGTCGCCGGGCGCAACGTGCCACTCGACGATCGTGCCCGCGTCCATGTCGGCACCGAGTGCGGGCAGGCGGAACTCAGTCTGCATGGCCAAGCAGCCTCCGCACGGTGGCCACGATGCGCTCGGGGCCGGGCAATGCGGCGTCCTCCAGATGCTTGGGGTACGGGATTGGCACCTCCTCGGTGCAGACACGCGCAATGGGCGCATCCAGGTCGTAGAAGGCCTGCTCGACGATGCGTTGCCCAATCTCCGCCGCGAGGCTGCACGTGCGCCAGCCTTCGTCGACGATGACGACGCGGCGCGTCTTGCGCACCGAGTTCAGCACCGTCGCGTCGTCCAGCGGCCTGAGGCTGCGCAGGTCGACGATCTCCGCGTCGATCCCGTCTTGCGCGAGGACTTCGGCGGCCGCGGCGCAGCGCCACAGGCTGGCGCCGTAGGTCACCAGCGTCACGCTGCTGCCGGCGCGATGCACGCGCGCGCCTTCGAGCCGCACGTGCGCAGCCGCATCCGTGAGCTCGCCCTCCATGTTGTAGAGCGAGATCGGCTCGAACACGATCACTGGATCGGGCGAAGCCAGCGCAGTCCGCAACATGCCGCGCGCATCGTCGATCGTCGCTGGCTCGACGACGCGCAGCCCTGGCACGTGCGCGTACCACGCCTCGAGGCTGTGCGAGTGCTGCGCCGCCAGCTGTCGCCCCGCGCCGGTCGCCATGCGGATGACGACGGGCACGGGAAACTGTCCGCCCGACATGTGGCACAGCGTCGCCGCCGTGTTCACGATCTGGTCGAGCGCGAGCAAGCTGAAATTGACGGTCATGACCTCGACGATCGGCCGCAGGCCACCCAGCGCCGCCCCGATGCCGGCGCCGACGAAGGCGGACTCCGACAGCGGTGTGTCGCGGATGCGCTCCTCGCCGAACTCGTCGAGCAGGCCCTTGCTGACTGCAAAGCATCCGCCGTACTTGCCGACGTCCTCGCCTAGCAGGAATACGCGGGGATCCGACAACAGGGCCTCGCGGATGCCCTGCCTGACCGCCTCACGGTAGGTGATGCGCAGCGGAGTCGTCATGGCGTCACCTCTTCCGCATACACGTGCCGCGCCAGGTCCTCGACCGGCTCCCACTCCGCCGCGGATGCGAACTCGACGGCCGCGGCGACCTCGGCGTCCGCTGCGCGCAGCAGGGCCTGAAAGTCGTCCTCGGTCAGCAGTCCCGCCGCCTTGAGCCGCGTCGTGAGCGTGGTCAGCGGCCCGCGCTTGCGCCACTCCTCGACCTCGGCCTTGTCGCGATAGAGCTGCGCATCGAACATCGAGTGCGCGCGCAGTCGATAGGTGCGCATCTCGAGCAGGACCGGGCCTCGCCCGGCGCGCGCATGCTCGACCGCCTCGCGCGCGGCCTGCTCCACCGCCAGCACGTCCATGCCGTCCACGGCGGCTGCGCGCACGGCGTACGCCGCGGCCTTCGCCTGGATGTCCGTCTGCGACTCGGAGCGCGCGAGCGCCGTGCCCATCGCGTACAGGTTGTTCTCGCAGATGAACAGCACGGGCAGCCGCCACAGCGCGGCGAGGTTCATTGATTCGTGGAACTCGCCTTCTGCCGCCGCGCCTTCGCCGAAGAAGCAGGCGGAGACGTTGCGCGTGCCGCGCAGCTTCTCCGCGAGGCCCAGGCCGACCGCGAGCGGCAAACCACCGCCGACGATGGCGTTACCGCCGTAGAAACGCGTGGCGGCGTCGAAGACGTGCATCGAGCCGCCGCGCCCGCCGCTGCAACCCGTGCGCTTGCCGTAAAGCTCAGCCATCAACGGCCCCATCGCGATGCCGCGGGCGAGCGCGTGGCCGTGCTCGCGATAGGTCGAGACGATGGCATCGCCCGGACCGAGCACCTGCATCACGCCGACAGCGATGGCCTCCTCACCGTCGCAAAGGTGCAGGAAACCCCGGATGTGCCCCGCGCCGTAGAGCTCTGCGCAGCGGTCCTCGAATTCGCGGATGCGCAGCATCTCGCGCAACAGGCGCAGCCCGCGTTCGCGCTCGAATCCGTCGGGCAGCCCGCTCATGAGCCCCCCTCGAGCGTGGAGAGGTCTCCTTCCGGCAGGCCGAGTTCTCGTGCGCGCAGGAGCCGGCGCATGATCTTGCCACTGCGCGTGCGAGGCAGCTGCGCCGCGAAGGCGATCTCCCGCGGCGCGACCGCGACGCCGAGCAGGCGCCTCGCATGCGCGAGCAGTTCGCGCTGCAGCGCCTCACCCGCCTCGTACCCCGACTTGAGTTCGACGAACGCCTTGACGACCGACCCCGCGATCGGATCCGGCACCCCGATCACGCCGACCTGCGAGACGGCGCGATGCGTCATCAACGCGCTTTCAACCTCGAACGGGCTAATCAGGTGACCGGCGGCCTTGATCACGTCGTCGGCGCGCCCGACGAACCAGTAATAGCCGTCGGCATCTCGCTTCGCGAGATCGCCGGAGAGGTACCAGCCGTCGCGGAAGCACTTGCGGTAGCGCGCCTCCTCGTCGAGATACCCGCGGAACATGGACGGCCAGCCGGGCCGCAGCGCGAGTTCGCCGACCTCGCCCGCCGCTGCGACGACGTCGACACCGCCGTCCTCACGCGGCCGCACGATGCCCGCCTCGATGCCCGGCACGGGGCGGCCCATCGAACCTGGCCGGATCGGCATGCAGGGGTAGTTGGCGATCATGATTGCGCCGGTCTCAGTCTGCCACCACGTGTCGTGGAATGGCAGGCCGAGCGCTGCAACGCCCCACACGACCGCTTCGGGATTCAGCGGCTCGCCGACGCTCGCGAGATGACGGAGCGCCGGATACGTGCGGGTCCGCGCGAGTTCGACGCCGGCCTTCATCAGCATCCGGATCGCGGTCGGCGCCGTGTACCAGACCGTGACGCGCTCGGTGTCGAGGATCTCGTACCAGCGCGGCGCGTCGAACTCCTCGCGGTCCACGATCATGCCGACGCCGCAGGCGAGCGGCGCGATCACGCCGTACGAAATGCCCGTCACCCAGCCCGGATCGGCGGTACACCAGTAGACGTCGCCAGCCTGCAGATCCAGTACCCAGCGGGCCGTCGCCACGTGCACGCTGACTGCAGCGTGCGCATGCAGCACTCCTTTCGGCTGGCCGGTCGTGCCGCTGGTGAAATGCAGCAGCGCGTAGTCGTCGGGCGCAGTGTGGACCGCAGCGAACTCGGTCGAGGCAGCGTTCATCGCGGCTTCGAAGTCTGCAGTGCCCGCCGGCAAGTCGCCCGCGCCCGGAGTGCGCACCACGAGCACGTGTTCGAGTTGCGGCAGCCGGTCGCGGATCGGTGCGACCTTGCGGCGGTACAGCAAGTCAGTCGTCACGAGCACCCGGACGGAACCGAGCGACAGGCGTGCACGGACCGGCTCGGGGCCGAACGCGGAGAAGAGCGGGCAATAGACGGCGCCCCCTGCCAGCGTGCCGAGGACCGTCGCGTACAACGCCGGCACGCGCCCCATCAAGGTCGCGACCCGCTCGCCGCGCTGCACTCCGAGCCTCGCCAGGACGTTGGCGAAGCGATGCGAGGCGTCGGCCAGGTCGCGGAAGCTCAGGTCTGCGGACGGCGCACCACGGGCGAGAAAGCGGATGGCGAGGCGCTCGCCGGACGCACCCTCTGCATACCGGTCGACGGCCTCGAAGGCCATGTTGAGCGCGCCGCCGGGCAGGCCGGACAGCCAGCGGTTGGCCTGCTCCCACGTGAAATCACGGCGGGCTTGTTCGTAGTCCACCAGGCAGGGCTCGCGGCGCAAGGCACCGCGGGGCTTGGCGATGGGCGACCAATCCATGCGGTCACCTCGGGTAGCCGGGTCTCGACGCTTGCAGGGTCACTGTAGGTGACGCCGCGCGCCGATTCATGCGGACTTTCCGCGAGTCGCAGCAGGGGACGCTCTCCCATTCCGAACCCCAGCCGCGAAAACGAGAATGCCCCCGATTTTCCGGTCCCTCGCGGCGTGGAGGAAAGCGATGTTCCGCAGCACGGTGCTGGACGCGGCAGCGGCGCGGGCTGGGCCGCGGCTTGACAGCCGGGGCCGCTTGTATCAAAGTGATATCACTTTGCAAGCATCCTCGCCGCCAGCAACCGGAGACCCCAGATGACCCAGCAGCCCATGTCGCGCACAGGCGAGATCGAGCGTCGCACCATCAGCGGCTACGTCGGTCTCGGCATCGGCCTCGCGCTGCTCGCCGCAGCCGTGTTTCTCATCCTCAACGTGGGAGTCGCAGGGCCGCGGGCGCTGGTGATCGCGGCGCCGCTGTTCATCCTCGGCGCACTCGTGCTGTCCGGGCTGTACATGCTGCAGCCGAACGAGGCCGCGATCCTG
This sequence comes from uncultured Gammaproteobacteria bacterium, assembly GCA_963698735.1. Classification (GTDB taxonomy): domain Bacteria; phylum Pseudomonadota; class Gammaproteobacteria; order Steroidobacterales; family Steroidobacteraceae; genus RPQJ01. The sequence continues at coordinate 8,968 of CAVOSA010000014.1, forward strand.
CTGCTGTTCGGCGCGTATAAGGGCACTGACCGGACGGAGGGCCTGCGCTGGGCCAACCCGTTCTACAAGAAGCAGAAAATCAGCCTGCGGGCGCACAACCTCGCCAGCGACAGGCTGAAGGTCAACGACAAGCGGGGCAACCCGATCGAAATCGCGGCCGCGATCGTCTGGCGCGTGCAGGACAGCGCGCAGGCGAGCTTCGACGTCGAGGACTACGAGGAGTACGTACGCATCCAGGCCGAGGCCGCGGTGCGCCACCTCGCGTCGAGCTACGCCTACGACGAGGGCGAGGACCTGCACGAGGGCGAGATCACGCTGCGCGCCGGCCAGGATCGCGTCGCGCAGTCGTTGATCCGCGAGCTTACGGACCGCTTCGAACAGGCCGGCATCGTGGTCGAGGACGCCAAGCTCACCCACCTCGCCTATGCGCCGGAGATCGCACAGGTGATGCTGCGCCGGCAGCAGGCCGAGGCGATCATCGCCGCACGCAGCAAGATCGTGCACGGCGCGGTCAGCATGGTGGAGATGGCGCTGAAGGGACTCAGCGAGCGCGACATCGTTCACCTCGACGACGAGCGCCGTGCCGCGATGGTCAGCAACCTGCTGGTCGTGCTGTGCTCCGAGGGCGAGGCGCAGCCGGTGATCAACACCGGAACGCTGTACACGTGAGCCGGCCGCGATGAGCCGCCCGCTTTACGAGCACACGCAGACCGGTTGGCCGATCCGGATCGCGTTCCTCACGCTGGCGTCAGGCCTGCTGGTACTGGCCGCATTGCCCGACTTTGACCAGATGCGCACTCCACCGAGGTTGCTCGCGGCCGGTGTAGGCATCGCGGCGCTGTTCGGCTGGGTGTGGGGCTCGATGACGGTCCGCATCCAGGACGGCGCGCTTTGCATCCGGTTCGGACTGGGTTGGCCGCGCAAGACGGTGCCGCTGTCGGACATCTCCGCCGCGGAGATTACCCGCACGTCGTTCCTCGATGGCTGGGGCGTGCACCGGACTCGGCGCGGCTGGCTGTACAACGTGTCCGGCTACGACGCGGTGCTGCTGAAACTCGCAAGTGGCCGCAACCTGCTGGTCGGATCCGATGAGCCGCGTCGCCTCCAGGCTGCTCTGCAGCGCGCTGTCGCGCGCGCCTGACGGCGATCGTGGCAAGCCGCGACAAGAAGACGTTCCTGCTGCGCATCGACCCGGATCTGTGGGCCGAAATGGAACGGCTGGCCGCGGCCGAGTTGCGCAGCGTGAACGCGCAGGTTGAATTCCTGCTGCGCGAGGCGCTGGCCTCGCGCGGCGTCCGCTCGAAGACAGCCCGGAAGTCCAGGTCCGGCCGGGTCGACTAGGTCGACGGGCAGGCCTGCGGCCGGCGCGGCGCCAGCCTATCGGCGGCCCTTGCGCGTCGCTGACTTGGAGCCGGCTTTCGGCAGGGCTTTTGCCCTGGCCTTGGTCTTCACGTTGGCCTTTACCTTTACCTTGACCTTCTTCTTCACGACGGCAGCCTTGACGGTCTTGGCCTTCGTAACCCGACCCTTGAGCCGCTTGAAGATCGCCGCGCCGAGTTCCGCGGGCGAACGCACCGTGGTGACGCGAGCAGCCTCGAGTGCAGCGAACTTGTCCGCTGCCGTGCCCTTGCCACCCGAGATCACCGCGCCGGCGTGACCCATGCGTTTGCCCGGCGGCGCCGTCACGCCGGCAATGTATGCAACGACCGGCTTCGTAACGTGCTTGCGGATGAACTCGGCACCGGCCTCTTCGTCGCTGCCGCCGATCTCGCCGACCATGATGATGCCTTCGGTCTGCGGATCGTCCTGGAACAGCGCCAGCACGTCGATGAAGTTCATGCCCCGCACCGGGTCGCCGCCGATGCCGACGCAGGTGCTCTGGCCGAGGCCGACGTTGGTCGTCTGGAACACGGCTTCGTAGGTGAGCGTGCCCGAGCGCGAAACGATGCCGACCTTGCCCTTCTTGTGGATGAAGCCCGGCATGATGCCGATCTTGCATTCTCCCGGCGTGATGACGCCGGGGCAGTTCGGGCCGACGAGACGCGACTGCGAATCCTTGAGCGCAGCCTTGACCTTGACCATGTCGTTGACCGGGATGCCCTCGGTGATGCACACGATCAGCGCGATGCCGGCATCCGCTGCCTCGATGATCGCGTCGGCCGCGAACGGCGGCGGCACATAGATCATCGTCGCGTTGGCGTCGGTCTTCGCGACCGCATCGCGCACGGTGTCGAACACCGGCAGGCCGAGGTGCTTTTCACCGCCGCGGCCCGGCGTGACCCCGCCGACCAGCCTGGTGCCGTATTCGAGGCAGCCCTGCGAATGGAACGTGCCTTGCTTGCCCGTGAATCCCTGGCAGATCACGCGCGTGTTCTTGTTGATCAGGATCGACATGGCTTTACTTCCTCGCAGCGGCCGCGACGACCTTCTGCGCGGCGTCGGTCAGGTCGGTGGCGGCGATCAGGTCCAGGCCGCTCTCGGCAAGCAGCTTGCGGCCCTGCGGCGCGTTCGTGCCCTCGATGCGGACCACGACCGGCAGGTGCAGGCCAAGATCACGCGCGGCGCCGATCACGCCCTCCGCGATCATGTCGCAGCGGACGATGCCGCCGAAAATGTTGACCAGGATGGCCTTGACCTTCGGGTTGGTGAGAATCAGCTTGAACGCCGTCGTGACGCGCTCGCGCGTGGCGCCGCCGCCGACGTCGAGGAAATTTGCGGGCGAACCGCCGTAGAGCTGGATGACGTCCATCGTCGCCATGGCGAGGCCCGCGCCGTTCACCATGCAGGCGATGTCGCCGTCGAGCGAGACGTAGTTCAGGTCCGCTTCGCCGGCCAGGCGCTCCATCTCGTCTTCCTGCGAGGTGTCACGCATCTCGACCAGCGCCTTCTGCCGGAAGAGCGAGTTGTCCTCGATGCCGATCTTGCCGTCGAGCGCGATGACGTCGCCGTCGCCGTTCACGATCAGCGGGTTGACCTCGACCAGGCTCGCGTCGCAATCGTTGTAGAGCTTGTAGAGGCCGCGAGCGATCTGCTCGAACTGCGCGACCTGCTGGTCCTTGAGCCCCAGGCCGTAGGCGAGCGTGCGGCAGTGCGAACCCTGGATGCCCGTCGCCGGGTGCACTTCGACGCGGACGATCTTCTCTGGCGTCTTCGCGGCGACTTCTTCGATGTCCATGCCGCCCGCGGCCGAGGCCACGAACGCCACGCGACCGGTGTCGCGGTTGAGCAGCAGGCTCAAGTACAGCTCGCGTTCGATCTTCGAACCGGTCTCGACGTAGACCTGGTTGATTGGCAGGCCTTCGGGCCCCGTCTGCTTGGTCGTGAGGCGCTGCCCGAGCATGCCCGCGGCGGCCGCCGCGACATCGTCCGTCGACTTGACGACCTTGACGCCACCCGCCTTGCCGCGCCCACCCGCATGCACCTGGGCCTTGACCACCCAGACGGCTCCGCCGAGGCGGCGGGCGGCGTCGACGGCTTGCGCCGGCGTGGAAGCGACGAATCCCGCCGGCACCGGGATGCCGTAGCGGGCGAACAGCTGTTTCGACTGGTATTCGTGGAGATTCATGGGTCTGAGCCGGGCGGTGGGACGAAGCCCGGAAGTTTACCCCAAGACAGCTCTGCTAAAGTGCCGGGCCATGGCGCCAGCGTTGAAACCAGGGTTCGTCGAGGCCGCCGGCCGGACCGCCTCGAACATCGAGCTGCCATGGCGCGTGCTGTCGTTGCTGAACGTGTTCCGGCTGCTGCTGCCCATGCTGCTGCTGCTGGTCTTCTTCTTCAATGCGCCGACCAACAGCGTCGGTGCCCACCAGCCCGGGATGTTCATCGGCATCGCGGTTGCCTATTTCGCCTTTGCGCTGGTCTGCATCCAGACCATCCAGAGCCGCAGTCCATCGGCGGAATGGCAGGCGATGATCCAGCTGGTCGTCGACGCCATCGCGATGAGCCTGCTGATCCACGCGAGCGGCGGCGTCTCGAGCGGCCTGGGGACGCTGCTGGTATTGCCGACGGGAGCCACGGCCACCATCCTGGCGCGCCGCTACGCGTTGCTGGGCACGTCCCTCGTCACACTCGCGCTGCTGGTGGAAACGACGATCTCGTTCCTGCAGGGCGCAAGCTCACGCGCCGATTTCCTGATCACTGGCCTGACCGGCGCCAGCCTGTTCGCCATCACGCTGCTGGCCATCCCGTTTGCCGCACGCCTGCGCGAAAGCGAGGCGCTCGCCCAGCAGCGCGAGATCGACATCGCGAACCTCAATGATCTGAACGAGTTCATCGTGCAGCACCTGCGCGAGAGCATCCTGGTCGTCGACGAGACCGACAACGTGCAGCTGATCAACGAGACGGCGGCGCGGTTGCTCAAGGGCGGTCCGGTGCCCGGCGGTACCACGCTGGCGTCGGTATCGCCGCGACTTGCCTACCTGATCGAGGCCTGGCGCCGGCAGGCATCCGACCGTCGCGACACCGTGGGCGAAGTCGTCGGCGCCGACGGCGGCACCATCATCCGGCCGCACTTCGTCGCGTTGTCGGACAGCGGCTCGGGCCCGGTGCTGGTCTTTCTCGAGGATACGAGCCTCGTTGCGGAACGTGCGCAGCAGTCGAAGCTCGCCGCACTGGGCCGCCTCAGCGCCAGTATCGCGCACGAGATCCGTAATCCGGTCGGCGCGATGAGCCATGCCGGCCAGCTGCTGCGCGAATCGCCGACCCTGACCGCCGACGACCGCCACCTGACCGACATCATCGAGAAGAACGGGGTGCGCGTCAGCCACATCATCGAGAACGTGCTGCAGCTGTCGCGACGCGACACGACCAAGCAGGAGCGTTTCGACGTGTCGGAATGGCTGCGCGCCTTCGTCACCGAATACGCACAGACCATGCAACTCGACCCGGCGCGTTTCAATTTCGAGATGGACGGGAGCGCCGGGCTGGTCGAGGTACAGTTCGATCCGTCGCACCTGCACCAGGTGCTCTGGAACCTGTGCGACAACGCATTCCGGTATGGCAATAGCGGCGATTCCGCGAAGCGCGTCGACATCCGCGCCGGACGCATTCCGGCCACCGGCCGGCCGTTTCTCGAAGTCGCGGACCGCGGCGACGGCATCGATCCCGCCCAGGCCGAACGCATCTTCGAGCCGTTCTTCACGACCGGCGCGGGCGGCACCGGGCTCGGTCTCTTTATCTCGCGCGAACTGTGCCAGACCAACGGTGCGCTGCTCCTCTACGAGCCGCGACCCGCCGGTGGTAGCATTTTCCGCATCATTTTCGCCGATCCGCGCCGCTGGGAAGGATGATGACCGATCGCAGCAAAGACAAGCCCCGCGCGCTGGTCGTGGACGACGAGCCGGACATCCGTGACCTGCTGTCCATCACGCTCGGTCGCATGCAGATCGATGTCGTGACGGCCGGCGATCGCGCCAGCGCGATCAAGGCGCTCGGTCCGGAGCGCTTCGACCTCGTGCTCACTGACATGCGCCTGCCGGACGGGGACGGTCTCGAGATCGTCGATTGGATCCAGCACCACCGGCCGGGCGTGCCGGTGGCCGTGATCACGGCCCATGGCAACGTCGAAGCCGCGGTACGCGCGCTCAAGCTCGGTGCTTTCGACTTCATCTCCAAGCCCCTGGACCTGGCTGCGCTCAGGAAACTGATTGCCGCGACGCTCAAGCTGCGAGCAGACGACGGCGCCGAGTTCGACGTCACCCAGCCCATCAAGGTGCCCGCCGGCCTGCGGCTGCTCGGACAGTCGCAACCCATGCAGCAGCTGCGGCAGATGATCGTCAAGGTGGCACGCAGCCAGGCGCCGGTGCACATCGCGGGCGATTCAGGCACCGGCAAGGAGCTGGTGGCGCGCCTGATTCACGATACCGGCCCGCGTCACGACGGGCCGTTCGTGCCGGTCAACTGTGGCGCCATACCGTCGGAGCTCATGGAGAGTGAGCTGTTTGGCCACAAGAAAGGCAGCTTCACGGGCGCGGTGGCGGACAAGGAAGGCCTGATTCACGCGGCCGAGGGCGGCACGCTGTTCCTGGACGAGGTGGCCGACCTGCCGCTGCACATGCAGGTGAAGCTGCTGCGCGTGATCCAGGAAAAGTCCATACGACCGGTGGGCGAGACGCGCGAAATCCCGGTCGACGTCCGCGTGCTGTCGGCCACCCACCGCAAGCTCGACGAGCTGGTGAAAGCCGGAAAGTTCCGCGAGGACCTGTATTACCGCATCAACGTGATCGAGCTGCGGGTGCCCGCGTTGCGGGAACGTCTCGACGACGTGCCGCCGCTGGTGGACATGCTGCTGGACCGGGTCGCCGGCCAGATCGGCGTGCCGCGGCCGCACATCAGCGACGAGGCGATCGAGAAGCTGCTGTCGTATTCGTACCCGGGAAACGTGCGCGAACTGGAAAACATTCTCGAGCGCGCGGTGACGCTGTGCTCGAACGATCGCATCGAGCCGGAGGACATCCAGCTGAAGCAGGGGCAGTTGCTGGCGGACCTGCCGGAGACGGCGGGCCGGGAGTTTTCAGCGGAGCCCGGTGCCGACGGGCTCGAGGGCCAGCTGGAGAGCATTCAACGCGAGGCGATCGTCCGGGCGCTGGAGCAGACGCGCTACAACAAGACCAAGGCCGCAGAATTGCTCGGGATGACGTTCCGGCAGCTCAGGTATCGGGTGAAGAAGCTGGGGATCGAGTAGGCATCGCCGGCAGCCGATCGGTCGGCCAGAGATGATGTGACGCGCTGCACACCCGGCCGGAGGCAGGCGACATAATATGCGGCGCTATGGACCTCTTGTTGCAGATGGAGACCGTGAGGTAGACTCCGCCAGACCGGGGCCGCACGCCACTGCGTCGGCTCCGGCACAGCATGCGAAGGCCCGTGGTCATGCCGTTACTCCTGGCTGGCTGGCGCTGGCCTCCCTCCTGTCGTCTATGCGTCGGTCTGGACGATCTGCCGGCCATACGCCGGTCTTGTTCACGATGCGAAGCTTTATGCGTTACAGACACTGGCAACCCTCAAACCCGGAGATATATTCCGGCGACTTGTTCCTGAAGATTCGGCTCGCAAGACAGCTTTACAGTCTTTCCCCGAATCTATGCCCCCATCGGCGCCGCGATCGGCATCGAGCACGCCGCCGCCGTTCTCACGTTTGGCATCTCCGTGCTCTGGCTCGGGACCGGATTCCTTATTGCTCGCGCACTGGCAGGTCCACGCCTGGCGCTGCTCTCACTTGGCTTGCTGATTGCCATCCCTGGCTGGTACGGCGGGTACGAAGTCATCCATATCGGCGAGATGTATCTGACCGCGCGATTGCCTGCCGAGCTGATCGCGCTGTGTGCATTTCTCGCACACCTGCATCGCAAGCAGGCGCTGGCTTTCACGCTGGCTGTCTTCGCAGCTCTCGTGCACCCGCTCATGGGACTGCCAGTCGATCGGGGTCCTGGTCTTGACGACTCTACGCACGCGCTTTGGCCCCGCGTCGGTCATGTATGCAGCCATTGCAGCGGTGCTCTGTGGAGCGATGGGGGCACTCGCCATGCCGGTGCAACCGATCGACAATCTCCACGAGTGGGCCGAAATCGTGCGTACTCGCAGCGGGTGGCTGTTCCCCGATCTATGGCGAATGGCGGACTGGCAATACCACGCCCTTGTGCTGCTCACCCTGGTGCTTGCAGCGCGGTTTGCGATCGACCCTCGCACGAAGGATCTCGCGACCTGCTCCCTCTGGCTGGGCCTCGCCGGTATTGGCCTCGCTTTCATCGCGGGCGCCCTGACGGGGCATCCGATCCTGCTCCGGATCCAACCGTGGCGCTGGATGTGGGTGGCGTGCTTCTTTGCGATCATTTTCCTGCCCCTCGCAGCGCAGGGACTCTGGAGGCAAGGTGCTGGCGCCATCGAGCGAACGTCGGCCATCCTGCTGGCGGCGGCCTGGCTGCTGGCCGACTCCGTCGGCGGATTCCTGGCCATTGCCGCCCTCGCCGTCCTGTACTTGCCCGCGAGCGTTGCCGTTTCGTCCAGCGTTGTTCTGCGTCGCGGCGCCTGGGCCGTGCTGACGCTTGCCTGCCTCACGAATGTTCTTCGCGGCGATCCAGTACGCCGTGAACCCGTTCGACACCAATCAGGATTCGATGCTGGTGCAACGCGTCGTCAACGCGCTTGGCTCGGGGTCCTTTGCTCTGCTCGTGGTGACCGCAAGCTGGGTGCTTGTCTTGAACATCCGCTCGCGACGCCGGACATGTCGCCTTGCTCGCAGTGGCGGTGGCGGCGCTTGCCGTGCTCACGCCTCGTGCGATCCGGGACTGGACCGCGTCCAGATACTCCGGGCCGACCGTGCAGGCTTTTGCAGGCTGGCGAGCGACGATTCCACAGCACGCGGAAGTCCTGTGGCTGGGCGATACAATGGCCACCTGGTTGCTCCTGGAGCGGCGAAGTTACTTCTCGCAGGATCAGCTTGCGGGAATCCTTTACTCGCCGGCCATGACGCATGAGCTGCTGCGCCGGGCGGATGCCTTGCGCCCGATAGCGAAGCCGGAATGGTGGACACTTGGCTGACCTTTCCCAGGAGGCGCAGCCCAAGGAACTTACCGCCAGATACACTCGCGGCAATCTGTCGTGCGCCGGGGCTCGACTATGTTGTTTCCGGGAGCGAACCTGGGCGGAGCGCCTCTGACTGCGCGCATGCCGCAGCGCGACGTCGACTGTACTTGTATGAATGCAGGACCGCCTGTCCAAAACCCAGGGTGCACCGTGAACGCGTACTGCGCCAGGCCACCGGGTACTCGCTCGCATCTGCGGCCGCGCTGGCGACGGACATGGCAATCTCTGGTACCTTGTGGAGAACTGCACTGGCACTATCTCGTCGCCGCGACTGCGTCATTTGTGGCCGGCGCGGCTTTGGCGTACATTCTCGTCACCCGCTTCGTGTTCGAGTATCGAAGGGTTCGGCGATCGAAGGCTGGAATTCGCGATATTTGTCGGGATCGGCCTGATCGGACTGGTGGTCAACGGAGCCACCATTTTTGCCCTCGTTGAATACGTTGCCGCGCCTTACCTCGCCGCCAAAGGCGGCGGCGGCCAAGCCTGACATTCGTCGTCAAACTTCATTGCGCGACGCTGGCTGCTGTTTACCCATTGGCCCCGGCCGTCCATGCCTCGATCCGAACCGCTGAAGGAGTACTGGTGAGCAGGATTGCCGTAATCGCGGGCGCGCGGCCCGGCAGGCCTGACCGCGGCCCTCGAATTGTTGCGCCATACGGATTGCCGCCCCCTGGTATTCGAATCGGACAGCCAGGTCGGCGGCATCTCAAAAACGGTGAAGTACCGCGGCAACCGCATGGATCTGGGCGGTCACCGGTTCTTCTCCAAGTCGGACTGGGTCATGGACTGGTGGCAGGACATCCTGCCATTGGACCCGGAGGCGCTATTCCACGGAGCCGGCGCACTGGCCTACCAGGGTCAGAGCCGGCGATTCGTCGTCACGGCCCCAGCCTCGACCCAGACCACGACAGGGTAATGTTGCTGCGCTCACGCCTGTCGAGGATCTATTACCGCAGGACGTTTCTTCGACTACCCACTCAAGCTGAACGCGAACACTCTCGGCAACCTTGGCTGGCTCGAGGCCGGCCTGCTTGGGGCCAGCTACGCGAAATCCCGCCTGCTGCCGAGACATCCTGAGGCCACGCTCGAGGACTTCTTCATCAATCGTTTCGGGGACCGGCTGTACAGGACTTTCTTCAGGGATTACACGGAGAAGGTCTGGGGCGTCCCTTGCCAGCAAATCTCCGCGGAATGGGGCGCACAAAGGGTCAAAGGCCTGTCGATTACGACCGCACTGCTGCACACGGCGCGATCAGCGTTTCGTAACAAGCAGCGAGATCCGCCAGAGGGACGTCGAGACCAGCCTGATCGAGCGCTTTCTCTACCCGCGACTGGGTCCTGGCCAGATGTGGGAGGAGGTTGCGGGCCGCGTGGTCGCCGGCGGCGGCGAGATACACCTGAGGCATCGTGTGATCGGTCTTCGCCGCAATGGCCAGCGCGTCGAGGCGGCCGAGGTTCTCGACCTCGAATCCGGCACCAGCCGCTGGGTCCATTGCGACCAGTTCGTCTCCACGATGCCGATCAGCACGCTTGTGCGACAGCTGCAGCCTGAAGGCGGGCCAGTAGCGGACGTAGCCGCGGGCCTCCCCTATCGCGACTTCATGACGGCGGGACTGGTGGTCAGGAAGATGGCACCGGCAGCCGGCAGGACGGGCGCCGAGCGTATCGGCATGCCGCCGGACAACTGGATCTACATTCAGGAACCGGACGTGAAATTGGGCCGGCTGCAGATCTTCAACAACTGGAGCCCGGACCTGGTCGCGGATCCGGAGACCGTTTCGCTTGGTCTCGAATACTTCTGTGCCGAAGGCGATGGGCTGTGGTCGATGCCGGATGACCGATTCCTGACCTTCGCCGCAGCGGAACTCGCCAGGATCGGACTCATCGACCAGCGCGATGTGCTGGACGGCACGGTAGTCAGGGTACCGAAGGCCTACCCGGCATATTTCGGCAATTACACGCGCATCGGCGAGGTCAGGAGCTTCCTCGACCGCTTTGAGAACGTCTATGCAGTCGGCCGCAATGGCATGCACCGGTACAACAACCAGGATCACTCGATGCTGGCGGCCAAGGCAGCGGTTGACTGCATCGCCGGCAACCGGCTCGAGCGCGATGCCATCTGGTCGGTCAATACCGAGGATGACTATCACGAAGAGCACCAGCCTCCGGTTGCCGAAGAGACAGGACGACGACGGGCGGCAGGTTTGCGGCCTGACGCCGGACCTACGGCTGGCTGGTTGCAGCAATCCTACGGGGAAAGTGGCCCGGCGCGGCGCTGACACGTACTGTCAGGATGTGACGATCAGCGTCAGTCACCGGCCTGTCTGGGTGCAAGTCCGATTCAAGACCGATACCAACTCTTTGTATTATATAAATATATTTAATCCTGCGTAGCTGGCACAGCTATTGCTTACCCATTGGTGCCGGCCTCGTGTGGCCGCTGACTTAACACCCGACAACAAACGGAGCAACTGAAATGATGAAGACAGTACAGAAGGGCTTCACGCTCATCGAATTGATGATCGTGGTGGCCATCATCGGCATCCTGGCCGCGATCGCGATCCCGGCTTATCAGGACTACATCGTCCGGTCACAGGTTTCGGAAGGCCTGGCCATGGCCTCCTCGGTCAAGGCCTCGGTAGCCGAGTTCTACGCTGACCGCGGCACGTGGCCGGCGAACGCCGCTGCGCTCGGTATTACTAATCTACCGACGGGCAAGTACGTCACGAGCATCGATGTGACCAACGGGCGAAATCCTGATCACCTTTGGCGCCGACGCGAACACGAACATCCTCAACTCCACCCTGCGTTTGCGGCCGGGCGCGTCTGCCAATGGCGACGTGATCTGGCAGTGCGGTGACCGCGCCCTGACCACCACCGCCAATTCTCCAGTGTCAACGACACGACCTGCGGCGGCTCGCTCCTGGGCAAGTACCGTCCGAGCAACTGCCGCGCCTGATCTGACGCAGTCTCTGACTGCGATGTTGACGAACCCCCCGCCCATGGCGGGGGGTTCTTTTTTTGGTTCCCCATGCCACGGTGCGTCTAGGGCACAGGAAGTCGCCCCTGTTGCGGCGGCATCACGCGCGCAAACACCCTATGAGGAAATTCATGCCTTGGCGGGCAACAGCCATGACCACCCCGGAAGGCGAAGGCATGCCATGGACTCGGCGCATCGAACCATACCCTTCGAAAGTGTTCGACTCGACTTGCGACCCTAGCGTCGATCGACAAAGTGCCCGCACCAGACGGATTCGCGGCACAATCAATTCGATCGCTAGCTCAATGATTGTCGCGTCAGCGCGCGCCTTCGATACAGACCTGGGGCGGGGCGCTCAGCCGCTCACCGCCACCGGAGCGACCTCTATTGCGCCGTCGCGGGCAAAGACAAATTGGTTGCATCCGCGCCCAGAATCGGTCTGAAGCCGATTAAGGCGGAATCCGCGAAGACGGAAAAAGTCGAATATTTCTTCTGGTTTCGCGGCCTCGTAAGGATAGCCGCCGACCCAGTCAACAGTATCATGCCACCAAGACATTCCACGCGACGAATCTCCGTAGTTTCGGACCCTCTCCAACAGAGGTCGTCCGTGAAATAGCGCCGCCATCATTTCAAGGCCGGTGGCATAGACATAGTAGGCGCCAAGCAGAATATTCCGGCCTGCCCCACCGATGCGAACATATGTTCTCTTCATTGCAAGAGTCAGCCTGTGACGCAGCGGGCTTTGGAGGTTATAGATGGCGACGAACAATTTTCCCCCCTCGGCTACAGGAACTGAGGCAAGCCCAAGCGCTTGCCACATTCGACCCGTATGGTGCAAAACACCCCACGAGTAGACTACATCGTGACTTCCCAGACTGCGTACGTAGTCTTCATCGAGGATGGATCCGCGCTCCACTAGCCAGTCTGGATCATCGGGAAAATATTGACGACGGAGTTCCTCCGTGCATGCGACGGAATTCTCGTCATAATCGAACGATCGAACGCGCGCACCGAGGCGTCGAGCAGCGAGACTAAACAGCCCGCTTCCAGACCCGATGTCGAGAAAGGTCTTCCCAGCCAGGCTATCCGTTTCGAGCATTTCACGCAGTGAATCCTCGGCCCGAACGATTCGCTCCTCGCTCAATAGCGAGAGAAAGCGAGCCCAATTTGAGCCGAATGCAAATCGCCGGTCTGGGACCGGATTGTGGTCTGCGCTATCCAGCATGCTCTGTTCTACTCTTGCCGCAACTTACAGCAGGATGGAGCCTTGCGCGAAGCGCCGTCAAGTGCGAAGTCATCCATGGCAAGCGCAAGTCGATGCACAATTGCAGCTATTATTCCGCACCAGAATTTTCGTCGCCCGATGGGACTGAGTTGATTTAGCCCAATGCCAGAAATACAACAGAAATCTTTGGAATGTGCGGTCTAGCAGGAACACTCACGGGCGCCGGCCTCAATCGCGAGGCGTCCCGCGAGCTGCGAATGATGCTCGACACAATCTCTCATCGCGGGCCCGACGATCAAGGCGAGTGGATCGACCGCGACGCCGGCGTCGCACTTGGCTCCCGTCGACTCGCCATACTCGATATCTCACCCCAAGGACACATGCCGATGGTCTCGGCCAGCGGAAACCTGGTCCTTGCCTACAACGGCGAAATCTACAACTTTTCTGAAATTCGCCTCGAACTCGAGAAATGCGGGCAACGGTTTCGTGGCCACTCTGATACAGAGGTATTCTTGGCAGCAATCGATCGCTGGGGACTCGAACGCGCTCTTGCGAAAGTTGTTGGAATGTTTGCTTTTGCACTCTGGGACCGGTCGAACCGAACTCTTCGTCTGGTACGCGACCGCCTGGGAGAAAAGCCTCTTCACTGGGCGCGGTGCGGTCAGTCGCTGCTGTTCGCGTCCGAGTTGAAGGCTTTTTGCGTCCACTCCGAATGGCAGAACCAAATCGATCGGAATGCGCTCGCCCTCTTACTTCGTCACGGGTACATCCCGGCGCCTCACACTATTTATAGAAATGCGAAGAAGGTCGTGCCCGGCACAATCCTGACCTTCGGTCAGGACGGATTACTGCTTCAAGAGAGCCAGTACTGGTCGGCACGCCAGGCCGCGGAGACCAGCAATCGTGCACCTTTTTCCCAAAAGGAAGCTGATGTGCTACACGAGCTGGATTCCTCGCTGCGGCGGACGATTCGTCAACAGATGGTAGCGGACGTGCCTGTTGGCGCGTTTCTTTCCGGGGGCATCGATTCTTCGCTGGTCGTCGCCCTAATGCAATCCGAAAGCGCTAGTCCAGTACGAACCTTCACCGTGGGTTTTCATGAACGTGACTATGACGAGGCTACTTTTGCTAGAGCCGTTGCAGGCCACCTCGGCACGGACCATACGGAGCTGTACGTCACGCCAACAGAAGCGCTGGAAACCATCCCACGTCTCGCGATGGTCTACGATGAGCCGTTCGCAGATTCCTCGCAGATCCCGATGCTACTGGTGGCGTCATTGGCCCACCAGCACGTCAAAGTCAGCCTGAGCGGAGACGGCGGGGACGAACTGTTCGGAGGCTACACTCGCTATCACTGGGGCGTCGCCGCGTGGGACCGAATATCACGGTTCCCAAGCCCGATACGGCGCGTTGCCGCGAATGCAATATCGAGTGCACCTGCAGGGCTCTGGAACCAACTTGCACGAGCCGCTTCGCCTTTTTTGGCCGCACGGCTACGCGCACCGAAGCTTGAACCCAAACTGCGCGCGATAGCCGACATGATGTCCGCCGGCACACAGACTGAATTTTACCGGCGCCAAGTGTCATATTGGCAAAATCCAAACGACGTTGTGCTGTTTGCGGAGGAACCAGCGACCTTCATTTCCGATCCCAAGCTGTGGCCGGATTTTTCGGATCCGGTCGCACGGATGATGGCCCTCGACCTGTATACATACTTACCGGACGACATCATGGTGAAAGTCGACCGAGCAACCATGGCCGTAAGCCTCGAGGCACGCGCGCCATTCCTGGATCATCGAATCGTTGAGTTGGCATGGAAAATCCCCATGCACATGAAGGTCTCCCACGGCCATGGCAAGATCGTCCTCAAGCAACTGCTGGCCAAGTACGTTCCGCGGTCGCTCACCGACCGCCCCAAAATGGGTTTCGGAGTGCCCGTCGATGAATGGCTTCGTGGACCACTTCGCGGTTGGGCAGATGACCTTCTTTCGGAGCAGAGGTTACGTCGTGAGGGTTTCTTCCAACCGGACAAGATTCGTCGCGTATGGGAGCAGCATCGAGCGGGCGCCTACGACCACAGCTACGCACTGTGGTGCGTCTTGATGTTCCAGGCATGGCTTGAGCAGCGCCCCAGTCATGACGGATTCGTGCAGGCTCATAGCACGCTCGGGCTCGAGGCTATCGACAACCGTCGGTGAGCAGCCGTATCTCGCTGGCCGAGCCATTCTGTCGAGATCATTGCGAGCCTATTGAGAATCGCATCCGTTAACTGTTCCGATAAACTCGGGTATCAGCATTTCGCGGCAGCGCGCACTGGACATACTGGCGAGGAGCTTCAGCTGGGGGCGACATCAGATTCCAAAAGGCGCCCACAGTGCGAATCCGATCACTCTTTAGATCATTGCAAAGCGGCGAGTATTCCCTTGATCAAGGAAGGCTTGGCGGCCGAGCCTCTCGGCGCAGTACGCGCCTCGCCAACCTCTAGCCATGTCATCACTCGCCTTGTCGTCGTCAACGGGCCGGAATTGGATCAGAATTTGAAATCCATCAACCGACTGATTAGTTTCGAAAACCGCACCATACTCGTCTGCTCGACGACTGATCGCATGAAAGCGCGCCGCTGCGACGCGTCCTTATGTCGTCCCGACCGTCCCTGCAGTTCAGCTGAGTCAGTCCTCTTCGGCCATGGGGGCGACACAGTGAGTCGCTTGCTAGGCAACTCGTTACTCGTAACGCTGCTTAACGGTCTTACGCTTTGCGCGAGCCTGGCACTCTACCCCTTCATTGTGGTGCGATTTACGGCCACGGATACCGACGCTTTTTTCCTTGCGCTCACGTTGCCATGGCTCGTGGTCGGCCCGATGATGAATGCGGTGAGTAGCGTGCTGATTCCGATCCTGACGGAATGCAAAATCCTGCGTGCTGAATCCGTCGAAACCACCGTAAGCTCGACGCTCACGTATGGGATGATCGTCGCGGTGATCGGCGCCGTGATCATTGGGATCGTGGCACCCGCAATTCTTGTGTCGGAAAGCCGTTGGCTCTCGCCGGACATGGCGGCGCGTGTTTCGACGGCGACATTATGGCTGCTGCCGCTGATTTTATTTCAGACCGCAATATGCGTACTTGAAGCCGCCGCCAATGCATTCGAACGGTTCTGGTTGCCAGCCAGCGGCTTGCTCGCTCGACAACTGGCCACGCTTGTCACGCTCGCCGTCACTCAACCACTTCTCGGCACTAGCAGCCTGCCAGTCAGCTATACAGCCGGGGCAGCAGTCAATTTGGCGATGCTCATGGCATATTCTCCGAATCGATGGGCTCTCATAAGGCCAAACATGAACCTTGGCTCCGACACAAGAGCGGCGATTCGCCTTGCCGCGCCGGTACTCGCAAGCACGCTTATTCTTCAGATCGGCATGGTAATTGGCCGGCTGCTCGCAGCTCAATTAGGCCCGGGTAGTGTAACTGCGCTGGACTACGCAACACGCGCCACAACCGCGGTGATGGAATTAGCAACTAGCGGCGTCTTAATCGTCATCCTGGCGGATTGGTCAAGGACGCAAATCAGCGGGGCGGCCGCCCAACTACAGCAGAAAGTCGGCGACACTCTGAGGATGGCAATGTTTCTGGCAATGCCACTGGTTGCGGTACTGTTTGCGCTCCGCGCCCCAGTTATCGACTTGTGGCTAGGCCATGCCGGCGGCGGCGCCCAGTTCACCAGCGTAGTTGCCGCAGCTTTTGGTTTCTTTCTATTGGGCCTGCCAATCGATATAGCCGCCCGCATATATGTACGAGCACTTCTCGTGCGGCATTCAACGCGTGTTCTAGCCGTACTATCTGCAGCTCGCGTAGGTGTGACGACCATCCTGGCAATCGCGTTGCTAAAGAAACTCGGCGTATCTGCTATTGCAATCGCTGATAGCGTCGGAATACTTCTCACCCTCACCGGGCTTGTCTACTTTGCGGCGAGGCAACTGAATATTCGCGCTCAATTCGCACATACGAGTGTCGTGAAGATGCTGCTTGCCGCCGCGGCAGGTTGGCTCTCCGCCGACGCCACGTTTGACGCTGTAGCGCAGATGCCGCCACTCGTGGCCTTGACGGCGGCGGGCCTAGCAGGCGTCGCCGGGTACCTTGTGGTTACATCAGCACTCGGTTCGAGCGAGTTGGCACATGTGCAGCGACTTCTTGGTCGCAGGGATAGCCGCTGACAACATTGAACTCCTTAGGTCGCGCGTCCGAAGGCATTGCCACCTGAGCCTTTCGGGCTATACAGAATGCAGTGTTGAAATCTTGAATAACAAGGCACAACGGCCCGTAGTCATGGTAGCCAGAGCGACCTCCTAGCTAATGGCACGAGCGAGTGAAAGCAGCATGTCATCGATCAACCAGAACCCCAATGCTCCTTGGGAGATGGAATGGACACCGGAGACGATCTCGCGCTTCTGGGATTGGTATGTCGTGCGTCCAGGCTTTGCGGGGCGGTATTTTTCTCTGCAGAGGGGCCACTCGATCCTTGAGCAAATCTCGCCGTACCTTCCATCGGATGGACCAGTTGTAGAGCTTGGCGCCGGCCCCGGTCACTTGACACATCGGTTGATGGCAAAAGGTGTCCCCACGTTGGCGCTCGACACGTCGGTCCAGGCAGTTGAGTTGCTCAACGAACGCTTCGGATCCACGCCAGAGTTCCTTGGCGCCCGCGCTTCAACGAACGTCCTGCCGGTCGACAGCGGAATGGCAGCCGGGATAGTCATTGTCGAGACAGTTGAGCACCTAAACGCAAACGTAGCCGCGTCTTTACTTGGAGAAGCCCGCCGAATCTTGCGCCCTGGCGGTCGCCTGTTCATCACAACGCCTAACGAAGAAGATCTCTCGGCCGAGCATGTGATGTGCCCGAACTGCGCTTGTACGTTTCATCCCATTCAACATATCCGCTCGTTTTCTGCTTCAAGTCTATCGGAGCAATTGACGTCGGCCGGCTTCAATACGCTTGTATGTCGCCCGACGTACTTTAGTCAGCTTGCAGGAATTCACGCGAAGTTGGAAAGCGTTCGCCGTCGATTGGAGCGCATTCGCCCGCCACACTTGCTTTACATCGGTGAGCGGTGATCTGGTGGCCAAAGTACTCTTTATTTTGCGGAAGATGGAAGGCGGTGGCGCGGAGCGGCAACTGATATCTCTGGCACGTGGGCTTATGGAACTCGCGCACGAAGTAACAATTGCAGTTTGGGTCGCCGGAGGCCCGTACGAACGCGACATCGAGCGCAGCGGAATCCAGCATGTTGTCTTTGAGAAGCATGGTTCGACTGACGTGGCGGGCTTTTTGTGGCGAATCGCGGCCGCAGTTCGCCGTATTCAACCAGATGTGATCCACGGCTACTTGGATACCGGAAATTTTGTCGCGGCCGTCCTGCGGCCGATTTTTCCGCGTAGCCGCATCGCGTGGGGCATTCGGAATTCAGGCCTGGAACTCGAACAATACGATCTCGGCGGCAGGCTGCTGTTTCATTTATCACGCCCTTTGTCCAAGTTCGTCGATGTCATTATTGCCAATTCCCACGCTGGCGCCGCGCATGCCCAGACTATTGGCTACCCATCGGACCGAACCCACGTCGTTCCTAACGGGATAGATGTCGACTTCTTCCGACGCGCACCGGAGCGCGGAGCGGCGCTGCGAACCCGATGGGGCTTCGCCGAAGGAGACACCGTTATTGGCTTGGCCGCTCGCCTGGACCCCATGAAGGATCATGCAAACTTTGTAGCAGCGGCACGAATTCTCGCAGCGCGTAGGCCGCATGTCAGGTTCGTTTGCGTCGGGGAAGGGATCGAACCCTACCGCAGTGCCGCTTTGGCGACATTGCGGGAGAGCGGCCTTGGCCACCAACTGCTCTGGGAGGGCTTTAATTCCGACATGCCAGCGTTTTACAGCGCCGTCGACCTCGCCACTTCAGCATCGCGCTTCGGAGAGGGATTTTCAAACAGTATCGCCGAGGCAATGGCATGCGGCGTCCCTTGCGTGGTCACGGATGTCGGCGATTCACGTCTAATCGTAGGAGACGACGGCCGAGTCGTACCGACTGGCGATCCCGCGGCACTCGCGGCAGGATGGGAATCCTTGCTGGATAACATGACCCCGTCTTTGGGCGCCGCGTGCCGCGCTCGCATCTCTGATAACTTCAACGTTACACGTCTCGTCGCTGCAACGGAAGCCTTGATTCTTCCGGAACGGCTACGACGCAGCCCTATCACTCGATAGTAGCGGATCCCCGCATTTGCCCCGCAAGCAGGAGAACAGTTCTGCGCCCCACCCTCCGAAGCGTCCAGGCGGCCTTACGATTGATGAGGGGATGCTGGTCCCGAGCATACAGAGCGTCCTTTTCGAGCCTGTCCGATGGCTCGCCGAGATCGGTTGGCACTCTTTCTGTTGACCTGTTCGACACGCTGCTGAAGCGCCCCATCCGTCACGACACGCTCCTGTCAATCTGCGACTTCGCTGGGATAGTGTCGCCCGCCCGACCGGACCAGGCGACAATCCTCAGCATCCTGAGCCGGGTGAAGGCTGAGCTTTCATACACATGGCTTGCCAGTGGGCGTGATCCGGAGATTCCACGACATCTGATCATTAACGAAGTGCTGCGAAAACTGTGGGGCAGACCCGCGACGCCGGAAGAGGTCGATCAGTTCTGTGAGCTGGAGCTTACGCTTCTGTGCAGGGCCACTTACCTGGATCAAACGGTGGTTGACTTAATTCAACAGCACAGGCGCACGGGCGTTCGCGTTGTCGTCACCTCGGACACACATTTCTCCGCACGGGATATCGAATTCGTTCTTCGACACCACGGACTGACGGAGATTGATCATATTTATTCATCGTCCGACTGCGGCAAAAGCAAATTTCACGGAAGACTGTTTGACCACGTGATTCGCGAAGAAAGCATTGACGCTGAGAGGCTTATCCACGTCGGCGATAACTGGTTGTCGGACGTCTGGTCCGCGAGAGCGCAAGGCGTACGCAGTAGCCATTTCTCACCAGCAATGGGCTGTGTCACCCGCGACGGGCGTTCGAGAACGCTCGCGGCCGGCTACGGCCTTGGCTTCACGACCCTTGGGCCGATCTTCGCAGCATTTGCTGAACTTCTGCTGCAGGCAGCCAGGCAGGATAAAGTAAAGCGCCTGGGGTTTCTGGCACGCGACGGCGACCTCCTCTTCCGATTGACGTCAATACTGGCGGATAGCGGCCGTTGCCGATTTCACCCGCAGCTCTGTTACCTTCATCTCTCACGTCGCTCGACCGCACTCATCGCACGACCAGTACTCGACGAAAACGACGTCGCGGAGGCGCTCTCCGTCCGCGCATCAGGCAGTAGCGCACGACGCGTGCTTGGCTACTTCAATATTCCAGCAGAGATTGCCGAACCGTTCCTGGCTAAGTACGACCTAGGAGGGGGTGACGCCCGCGATGAAGGGCTCCGATTGCGGAGTTTATTGGCAGATGCTTCATTCACGGCTGCGACATCCGCGGAGTCGGACCGACAGCGCGCGCTCCTGCACTCCTATCTTAAACAGGAGGGATTTACAGAGGAGAATTCGGCGCTGGTGGATGTCGGATGGCGCTGTTCAATTCAGCGTACGCTTGATGCGGCTTTCGGCCGTCATCAGGACTATTCGCCATCCCTGGGCTACTATTTCGGCATCTGGAATGAAGTCTCCGCCGCACCGCCACCTCGACGCGCAATCGGACTCATCAGCGACATGCGGCGCGCTCGCACAACGCGCGAGGGCGCCGCATGGTACGTGGCCCATCTCCTTGAGGCAATTTGTCGCGCGGACGAAGGCACGACTATCGGATACCAACGTTCGCCGACGGGGGGCATCGTTCCGGTTCTTGCTGGCGACAACGTCGGCAGGCGGGCCGAGACATCCAGCAGCGAATTGTGCTCGGGTATTCGCCGAGGCATCACCGACTATGTGCGTGAGTATGCACAGCGCAGTTCCGGTTTGATTACTGATGAAGGCGCGTGGCGCGCCGATATGCAGCGCCGGCTCCATAGATTGGCATTCTTTCCGACGGAAGAAGAAATACTGATCGGCGAATCGCTGTTTCAGACAGAGGGCCACATCGATAGTTGGAGCACGCCACTCATCGAGAGGTCTCGTTCGAATCCAATCTCGGCTCCACGAAGGTGGCTATCCGGCCTTGGATCGCCATGGCGTTCTGGCTATGTAAAAGCAACTGGCGGGGCATCGCTCGCGCGTGTATTCATCGCCGTCGAGTCAGCACTTCTCGCCCTGCCGCCGTCGATACGAGCACGCTGGCGTCGGGCAGCCTTACGTATTTCGCGGCCGGCTTAGGGGAATTCTAGGGACGTCCCGATCTAGCTTGAGTGGGGTTGGGAGCAGGTCTGTGCCCCCCCCCAATTCCGCCAATTAGTCTCCTCGTCGGGAGCCAGAGCCAAGGCCGGAGCTTCGACTTCTCGGCTATATTATGTGAACTGACGCGCAGACGCGTCATCTGCCGCCATAGAGAATCTTAAGCGCGACAACCTGGATCGAGATCTTTGCAGACTTGAGAAACCAACACTTCCCAGGAATAGCCCGCCGAATTTTCTCGGCATCGCTCTGGTGGGGAAACGGCCCTTCGGTTAGGCAGACCAAATGAGCATCAACCGCGACATTTTTGAAGAACTCTTTGTCCTGGAGCTGGCCAACAACCACTTGGGACGCCTCGAGCGCGGAAAGCGCATTGTCACCGATTTCGCGAAAGTCGTCCGATATAACAACGTAAGAAGCGCAATCAAGTTGCAGCTTCGCGATGTCGAAAAGTTCATTCACAACAGCTATCGCCATCGCACCGACGTTCGGTACATCAAGAAGACTCTTGACACCAAGATGGCGCACGACGAGTTGGCGGAATTGTCGGAGTTCATCCGTCGAAGTGGCTGCATTCCGATGGCGACGCCGTTTGACGAGGCGTCTGTCGACCTTTGCATCGAACTCGACATACCGCTGCTGAAGCTGGCAAGCTCGGACATCAACGACTGGGTCCTGATCGAAAAGATTGCCTCGACGCGAAAGCCCGTCATCGCGTCAACGGGCGGCAGCTCTCTCAAAGATGTCGACGATCTGGTGACATTCTTCGGTAACCGAAGAATTCCGCTGGCGCTGAACCACTGCGTATCGCTCTATCCGTCCGAAGACTACGAGCTGGACCTCAACCAGATTGATTTCCTTCGTGATCGATACACGGGTACTACGATTGGCTTTTCGACGCATGAGTACCACGATTGGTCTTCATCGATGATGATGGCCTACGCCAAGGGAGCACGGACCTTTGAGCGGCACATCGACATCGATGCGGACGGAATACGAGGTTTCGCCTTACTGCAGCCTCCCGCACCAGATCGACGAGTGGTTTCGTGCGTTCAAGAAGGCGAAGGAGATGTGCGGCGCGCCTGGCGTGAGCAAGCGCATTCCCACCAAGCGGGAAGTCGAGTACCTCGACGGTCTAGTGCGGGGCGTCTACGCGGCACGGGACCTGCGCGGCAGGCGAACGCGATCAGCGATGGCGATTTTGTGCTCGCCGATACCGCTGCTGAAGGGCCAGTTATCGTGCCGTGAGCTCATCGCGGGCGAGGAGCTCAAGCGCCCAATCCGGGCCGGAGAGCCACTCACAATCGACGATCTTGACAACCCCTACTCGCGGACTGCCGCGCTGCGGGAAAGCATCCTGAATCGCGGGCTGGACCCCGAATAGCCATGCCGGTGGAATCCGAGAAGTTCGCCGTCGTCCTGATGGATTGGCTGGTCGAACTCGGTTACACGCACTGCTTTTTCGTGGCGGGCGGAAACATCATGCACCTGCTTGATGGCGCTCGTACAAGGATGGTGTGCGTTCCTGTTGCACATGAAGTCGCGGCCGGCATCGCAGTTGAGTACTTCAATGAGTCCGGCGGTAACGGAAGAGCCTTTGCTCTCGTCACGGCGGGACCCGGGCTAACAAACATCATTACGGCGGTCGGCGGCGCCTGGCTCGAGAGCCGCGAATTGCTCGTTATCGGCGGGCAGGTCAAGTCAACGGACCTGGCAACCGGCGGAATCCGGCAACGTGGCATCCAGGAGATTGATGGGGTCGCGATCACGCGACCCATCACGGTTGAATCCGTCCGGATCGAGAAGCCGGTATCCCGCGCACAATTCATGAAATGGGTCGCTCGTGGTCGCCAAGGTCGGCCAGGGCCGGTGTTCCTCGAAGTCTGCCTTGATGCGCAGGGCGCACCGGTGGATTCGTCGGCGGACGGTGCTGAAGACGCGGCATTGCCACGGTTCGGCCCGAGTCATGACGACGTTGTCGCCGCGGAGCAGCTGCCGATGACCTCATCGCACTTCTGCGGGAGGCGCGGCGGCCGGTGCTTCTGTTGGGGGGCGGCGTGTCGCGCCATACCGCGGCCGAACTCCAACCAGCATTCACCCAATGCGGCATTCCGATAATGACCACGTGGAATGCGGCGGACCGCATCCCGGCTGATCACCCACTTTATTTCGGTCGTCCCAATACCTGGGGCCAGCGACGCGCCAATGTACTCCTTGCCCAGGCTGATCTGATCGTCGCGTTCGGCACTCGACTTGGCCTGCAGCAGAGTGGTTTCAATTGGCAACAATTCGGCCGGTCCGGCCGAGTCGTTCAGATCGATATCGACCAGGCGGAACTTGACAAAGGCCACCCAAAACTCCATCTGGCTGTGCGCGGCGACGCCAACACGCTGCTCAGGCGGGTAATGGCAGAATCTTATCCTGGATATCTCAGAGTGGACTTCCTTCTGTAAGGAAGTCAGGACGGCGCTACCTGTTCGGGATTCGCGGAATACCACCCGTCGCGGGTACGTCTGTCCGTACCAGTTCTATCTCGACCTCTCAAGCCGCGCGCGGCCGGAGGACATCGTTATTCCGTGTTCGAGTGGCGGCGCAAACTCGGTGGCAATGCAAGCACTCGAGCAGAAAGGCGGACAGGTCGTGATTACCGACAAGGGTCTCGCCAGCATGGGTTATGGGCTGGCCGGGTCAATCGGCGCTGCATTCGGCCATCCGAGTCGAAGGGTCATACTTGTCGAGGGTGATGGCGGCTTCATGCAGAACATGCAGGAACTGGCGACCGTCGCCGTCAATAGACTCAACGTCAAGATCTTCATATTTTCGAACGAGGGGTATGCCTCAATTCGCATGACCCAAAAGAACTACTTCGGCGGTGCTTATCTCGGCTGTGATTTGAAGACAGGCTTGGGCTTTCCGCAATGGCCGCTGCTTTTCGCAGTCATTCGGCATCCCACTGCTCGAACTTGATCCGGACTGGGCTAGTGATGGCACCGTGTCCGCTGCAT
The DNA here is from genome assembly GCA_963698735.1 of uncultured Gammaproteobacteria bacterium. Taxonomy (GTDB): domain Bacteria; phylum Pseudomonadota; class Gammaproteobacteria; order Steroidobacterales; family Steroidobacteraceae; genus RPQJ01. Next base: position 33,131 of record CAVOSA010000014.1, read on the forward strand.
TCGATGCCGCTGGTCCTCATGCCTTCATCGTTCCGATCGATCCGGAACAGACCTACTGGCCGAAAGATCACCAGCAGGATAACGCCCGCCGGAAATATGGAGTCGCAACCCCTGCACCTGATGACCCCGGACCTTCCAACTGAAACAGCAGAACGCGTATTCAGGTACCTGACATGATCGAAAAGAGGAAGCTGGTTTCGGTCGCCATCCCGGCCTACAACGAGTCCGACAATATCGCCGAGCTTGCCAGACGCCTGAAAGCGGTTTTCGACGACAAGGCAAGCGTGTATGACTTTGAAGTCGTCATATGCGAGAACGGATCGACCGATGACACCTATGAGAAGCTGCTCGAGATCCGGGCGACCGACGAACGATTCAAAATCGTCCAGCTTTCGCGTAACTTCCATATGGAGGGGGGCATGATGGCGGCGCTTTCGCGCGTCAATGGTGCTGCGTGCATCATCATGAGCGCCGATCTCCAGGATGCGCCGGAACTGATACCTGCCTTGCTGGAGCGATGGGAGGCCGGATACGAGCACGTCTATACGGTGATCACGAAGCGGCATGGTGAAGGCGTACTGCGCAGGGCATCCGCCGAGACCTTCTATTGGCTCATCGACAAGGTCAGCGACACGCCCGTTCCGAGAAACGCCAGTGACTACAGGCTCGTCGACCGGAAGATGTATCAAGCCTTCAATGCCCTTCCGGAAAAGAACCGGATGATCCGCGCAACTTGGGGCTGGCTCGGGTTTAAGTCGACAGGAATCGAGTTCGAGCGACTGGCCCGATTCGGCGGACAATCGAACTTCAACCCTTTGACGACCGCCGGCTATGCAGTCCGGGGAATCCTCGCCAGTTCATTTGCACCCCTGAAGATCATCCCGCTCTTTGGACTGCTCCTCTCGGCACTATCATTCGTCGCGCTGGCCGGCATCATCGTCCGTGCGCTATTTTTCGGCGTTCCATTCCCCGGATTCGGAACGATCGCATCACTGCTGCTGTTGCTCTTCGGCTTTCTGTTTCTCTTCCTTGGCATGGTCAGCGAGTACGTCGGCATGACTTTCAATGAGGTTCGCGCGCGGCCGAGCTTCGTCGTGCGTGAAACGCAGGGCCTGGACAAGCGCTGAGTTACCCGGATTGCGGGGCCAACTTGATCACAGGGTTCGTCAAGCCGAAATCGCGTCGGATAGCGCTTTCGATTGCATCGGCGGAATGCACGGACGTAATGACTATAGGAGCGTCCGACGGCCGCACCGCCTCCGGTGCTTGAACGACATGGCCGGATACATGCAGCCCCTGCTTCTGCGACGACGTATCGACGATGGCCTGGATGGGCAGTTCGGCGAGGACTGTATTGCGCAGTAACCTCAGCGCCAATTGGCCCGCCCCCCACAATACAACTGGCTGCGTGATGTCCAGTTGCGCCCTAAGCGACTGGTCAATGCGGCCCGTCATGGCATGGGATGCGTCGACGTATGACTTGATAGCCTCAACCAACTCGACGTTCCGCTCGATGGGAGCCAAGGTCCCGTCTACCGCATCTTCCCGCCGCCACAACCCGTAGACAGCTGGGTAAGTGAATTTCGGCGCACACATTACGACCTTTCGCTCAATCGCGAGTTCACTGAAGCCCGCAGCGGCCATCAAGCGCAGGAGGGTGGACGGCGAAAAGTGATTGATGTGCTCCGTGTTGAAATCGTGAAATGGGGCTACAAGGTGGTCCACGTATCGCGCCGCGTCCGGCACCTCAAGATACACGAGGCCCCTTTCCGCCACGAGACCGCGAATGGCCTTTACCGCCCCCTGCACGTCACCTATGTGCTCCAGAACGTGAGACAGGATGACGAGGCCGAAGCGACCGATCCCCAGCGGTGGGGTCACAAGTGATCCTGGTATCGCAGTGACGCGATGAAGGCGACTGGCAATCTCGGTGGCGGCAGGCGAGGGATCCAGCCCGACCAGGTTCGAAAACCCGCGATCATGCATGAAGCCGAGCAGGCTCCCGGTTGCACACCCCGCATCGAGTACGCGGATGGACCGGTCCTCGATTACGCCAGCAAGATAGCTGGCGGTTCCTTGCAGGCGATCGAGATCCCAGGGGGCTTCAGGCGGTATCGGCGACGCGCCTGCAGCTCCGCCATGAACTTTCGTGTCGGCATACCTGGAGTGCTCGGCATAACTCGTATCGATCTCGTCCTGCTTGACCGGCAGGTCTGAGAAGGCGAATCCACACAGCGTGCAGGCTACAATTTCGACTGACTCTCGATTACCGAGTTCGGCGATCGTCGCAAATTCCTGACTATGGACGACCTCCCCTTCCGACGAGTCGCATATCGGGCATGGCCGCAACAGTCGCCGGATGATCAAGTCGTGTTCAACTTTCGGGCTCGATGCCAAGCGATGGTCCTCGTGATCGCGTCGGTCGAATCGACTCGTTGTTGGAGTCCCAACTCCGCGCACGCCCTTTTCGTGCTTGGAACGTAACGCTCGATCTCCGCTCCGGGGACGGTATTCCCGTGAATGATCACATCCAACGAGGGAATGCTCGTGCTTGCCACCGAGTGGGCCAAGGACCGGACATCAATGGATTGTTCCGATCCGACATTGTAGGCCCGACTGGGAAGCCCTCTTGCGAGGATCCTCCACAGCCAGATCGCCATGTCCGCACCGTAGAGGTACGAACGGACCGCCGTTCCATCGCCGCGCACGACGATCGGACCACCCTGCAAGGCATCGCGAATGAAGTTCCCGATTGCGAAGTGAGCGTCGATCGGCAGGTAAGGCCCGACGAAAGCAAACAAGCGGGCGATTTTTACGTCGACCTGTCCTTGGCTCGCCGCAATGGCCCCCATCAGCTCCGCAACACGCTTGCCCTCGTGATATGCGGAAGCGGGCGACAGTGAATCAGGGCCACCCAGGTAAGTCTCGTCGATATGCGATAGCCCCGGTGGCTGCCTGCCATACACTGCGCCCGAACTGGTGAACAGAAACGGGACTCGCCCCGCATTCGCGGCCATACGAAGCACGTTCCGCATGCCATCCAGGACGATCTCTAGCATGCGTGCCGGGCTTTCGGAATTCAGTTTCGCGCTGGCCGGTGTGGCGGCATGGATAACGGCGTCGACATTGCCCATTGGCCTGTCAACCGTGCGCACGTCCCCCTGCATCAACTCGACGGCCGGGTCAAATGCAAGATGCGGGTGAGACTGGCGATAGAGGTCAGGCGACCGCGTCAGCAGGACAAGGCGGCTCCCCAGATCCAGCCGGTGATTCGCATGGAGCAGACTCTCCACCATCCATGAACCGACGAATCCAGTCCCGCCCGTAACAAGCATGCGGCAGCCGGCGAATGCGCGGAGGTCATCACGCGCATGCTCCAGAATGAAATCAAGGTCGGAGGCGAGTGGATTGTCAGGCACCGCGGGACTCCGCGAGTGAGCGCACCGCAGCGCCAAGTGAGCTGACGAGATAATCCATCGCTTCTCCGGTCAGCCCCGGGTAGACCCCGACCCAGAACGTCCTGTTCATCACGAGATCCGTGTTGGCCAGCGTGCCGACGACACGGTGCGGCCGGCCCGCGAAGTATGGCTGCCGCAAGAGATTGCCCGCAAAGAGCAGCCGCGTACCGATCTTCTGCCGATTGAGCACCCGCAGGAGGTCCTCACGGCTCGCCTGGAACGATTCGCGAAGAGTAATGGGAAAGCCAAACCACGACGGATCACTCCCGGCGGTTGCCTGCGGGAGTACCAGATGTCGCTCATACGGTGCAAGACCCGCGCTGAGCCGCGCGAAATTGGCCTTGCGGGCGGCAATGAATCCGCCAAGCCGGTCCAATTGCGCCAACCCCAGCGCCGCCTGCATGTCGGTGATCTTGAGGTTGTAACCGAGATGCGAGTAGGTGTACTTGTGATCGTAACCCGCCGGCAACTCGCCCAGTTTCCACTTGAACCGCTTGCCGCAGGTATTGTCTTTGCCCGGCGCGCAATAGCAATCCCGGCCCCAGTCCCGGATCGACTCGATCGCGCGCTTCAGTACCGGGTCGTCGGTGAAGACCGCGCCGCCTTCGCCCATCGTGATGTGATGTGCTGGATAGAAGCTCAATGTTCCCACGTGACCGAACGTGCCGACCTTACGAGACTTGTACGTCGAGCCCAGCGCATCGCAACAGTCCTCGACCAGCCAGAGGCCATGCTTCTCGACAATCTGCTTTACCGGATCGAGGTCGAACGGATTCCCGAGCGTGTGGGCAATCATGATTGCCCGAGTGCGCGGCGTGATGGCCTGCTCTATGGCATCCGTGTCGATGTTGTAGGTCGGCAGCGTTACGTCCACGAACACCGGGACCAATCCGTTTTGCAGAATCGGGTTGACGGTCGTCGGAAAGCCGGCGGCAACAGTGATTACTTCATCGCCTGGTCGCATTGCTCTTTCGCCCAGGAGCGGAGAAGTCAGCGCAGTGAGCGCCAGCAGGTTCGCGGACGAGCCGGAATTTGTGGTCAATACATGCTTGCGGCCGAGAAACTCGCCGAGCCGCTGCTGGAAGAGATCGTTGAATCGGCCCGTGGTCAACCAGCCATCCAGCGAGGCCTCGACCAAATGCTCGAGCTCGTTGGCTCCAATGACCTTGCCGGACGGCGGAACCGGGGTGACCCCGGGGCGAAACGGCTTTTCGACCAGCGCCACATCGGCGTAAGCCGCCGCTTCCGCCCGGCACATCGCGCGGTGAATCCTCGCGCGGCTGGCCGTGTTTGCACGACCCACGACGCGAGCACCTGCGGCTGAACGCCAGCCCGCGCGGTCAAGTCGCGCCCAGCGAGGTCCAGCCGCGGGCTCGAGGTCGGCTTTCTGGAGCACGACCACATGCGCGTCGGGGGCCGGCATATCGTCGCTCAGCGGAACACAGCGGACCTGGCCTTCGCAATCTCTGGACGTCAACGCGAGAAAGCACGAGGACTCGCCGTCTCCAGGCTCCATGAACACATCGCCCGCACGTACGTCAGCCTCGCTCACTGATTACCTCCGAATAGCTCGCAATCTGAGCCAGCGTGAGTCCCCGCATATCCGCGCCACGGGCAAACTCCTTGTACCAGCGAACGGTCTCGCGCACGGCTGTCTCGACTGTCCAATACGGTTGCCAGCCGAGCCGAGCCCGCGCCTTGCTTGCGTCCAGACGCAGGAGCTTTGCTTCATGGGGGTGCGTTGCCTGGTCCGTACACCACCGAGCATCGCTGCCCCATTCCTTGGCTGCATTTGAGACGACATCCTCGACGGATCGAGTATCGGAAGGCATGGGTCCAAAATTCCACGCCTCCGCAAACGGGGCCCCGTGCTCGTCGAGCTTTTCGGCGAGCCGTAAGTAGCCGCTCAATGGTTCGAGCACGTGCTGCCATGGGCGAACTGCCGCGGGATTCCGGATGGGAGCACTTGTTCCGGCGGCAAAAGCGCGCATCAGGTCAGGCAGCAGCCGGTCCGCCGCCCAATCACCGCCGCCGATCACGTTGCCGGCTCGTGCCGTGGCAACCTTCCCCGAATCGGCGCTCAAGAAACTTCGTCGGTATGCTGAAGCAACGAGTTCCGCACAAGCCTTGCTGCTGCTGTAAGGATCATGACCGCCGAGCGGTTCGTGCTCAGCGTAGGCATGGTCTATCTCACGGTTCTCGTAACACTTGTCACTGGTCACGATCACCGCGGCAGTCACTGCGCTACAGCGACGCACCGCTTCCAGCACATGTGCCGTACCCATGACATTCGTCGAGAACGTCTCGAGCGGCGACTCGTAGCTGGCGCGAACCAGTGGCTGCGCCGCCAGGTGGAAGACGACCGATGGCCTTGCTCGATCGAACGCGGCCAGCACCGCCGACGGGTCGCGAATATCCAGCCTGATATCGGCCATGCCGGTCTGGACGCGCGCGACGTCAAAGAGGCAAGGATCGGTTGGCGGCTCGATCGATAACCCGGTTACTTGCGCGCCGAGTCTCTCGAGCCAGAGACAGAGCCAGGAGCCTTTGAATCCGGTGTGGCCCGTGATCAGAACCTGGCGACCGCGCCAGAAGTCGGCGTTCAAGGCCAGACCTTCCACGGTGCGCGGCCCGTAAGCCATAACTCTTCCAGGTAATGCCTGTCGCGCAGCGTGTCCATCGGATGCCAGAACCCGTCATGTTTGTATGCACCCAGCTGGTCTGTCGACGCGAGTGTCTGCATTGGCCACGCTTCCCAGATGGTGTGCTCGTCCTCGATCAGATCGAGCGCCTTCGGTGACAGGACAAAGAACCCTCCGTTGATCCAGCCGCCGTCGCCCAAGGGCTTTTCCTTCATCCTGAGCACCCGGTCGCCACTCGTTTCGAGTACGCCAAAGCGCCCTGGCGGCTGCGTCGCTGTCACCGTGGCCAGGCGGCCATGCCGGCGATGGAATTCGACCAACTTGCCAACATCGACATTCGCGACGCCGTCGCCGTACGTCATGCAGAATTCGGCTTCCTGGGAAACATAGCCGCGTATGCTCCCGAGTCGCCCGCCCGTCTGTGAGTCCTGACCTGTATCCACCAGCGTTACGCGCCAGGGTTCGGCGTGGCGCTCATGGACCTCGACTTGATTCTTTGCGATGTCGATCGTCACATCCGACATGTGCAGGAAGTAGTTCGCGAAATACTCCTTGACCAGATAGCCCTTGTATCCCAGGCAGATCACGAATTCGTTGATCCCGTAATGGGAATAGATCTTCATGATGTGCCACAGAACCGGCTTGCCACCGATCTCCACCATGGGTTTCGGCCGCGCCACTGTCTCTTCCATCAGGCGCGAGCCGATGCCGCCGGCAAGAATTACCGCTTTCATTGTTCATCCTCTGCGCCAGGCTGGCGCGGGCCGCTGGCTTCATTCAAGTCATTGACGTTGCCTGCGGGCCTGAGAAGCCGCTGCATCGGCGAACCAGTCAGGCGGGTCGCGTAATGCGGCGGATAGCCCTGTTCCGGATTCGGGACCAGACTGTGGGACTGGTCGGGTTTCCAGACGGGTTCCAACACGGCCCTGGCCATTTCCGTGACCGCGGTAGGCACGCCGAGCATCAGGACCACGACAATGGGCCAGAACACCCGACGCTGCAGCGCCCGCGCCGGGTTCGCGACTGCTGAGGCGGCCGCCAGCGCCAGAACGACGAGGGCCGGGATGGAACCGCGCATGGCCAGATCGTTGCCCGGCCCGAACGCTGCGAAGGGCAGGATCCAGAGCACGAGACCGGCCACGAGCAGCAAGATGTCCACGCGCAAGGCAAGCAGCAGCAACCAGAGGATGCCGCCCTCGAGCAATACGAACTGCAGGTAGTGCGGCAGGTAGGTCCACATCGACTCCCCCGCCTGCACGGTGACGCCCGACGGAATCGTGGTTGCACCCATGACGAGGTAGGCGCCGGTAACGAGTGCGATCGCGACCGCAGCGCACACCGCCACTGGATCGACCAGGCGCAGGCTCCACTCCCGCACCAGCTGCTGCAACCACCAGGCACCGGCCAGCGGCAGGAACCCGACGGCCGTCAGCGGTGACCAGATCGGCACCAGCGCCACCAGCAATGGCAGAATCCGAGCGAATTCAGGGCGATCCGCATGGCGGACGAGCAGCGCCGTCGCAATCCACCCGGCCAGCGCGTGATTCGGCACCCAGAAAAGCTGCGTGGTTTTGGAGGAATACTGGAAGCGTTCAGCCCACCATTCGAGATGGTCGGTGATCCGAAGATTGCCGGCGAGTTCCAGCCCCCCCCGAAGGACCGTCCCCACCAGGTCCATGCCGCTGAAAAAGACCAGGACGAGCACCACGACTGTCGCAGCACGCAGGCTCGCAACGCGTGACGCGGCCAGGGCCAGGAACAGGGCCACGCCGATCGCGGTCCAGGCCAGCAACGCCGGGTCTGCCGCAGGGAGACCGAAAACCTTGCCCAGGACGACAGCGGGGAGATAGAAGCCGATGGGCGCCCGGAGCAGTAACGGCGCGCCATCAACTTGCCCGTATCCGACCGGCCATGCACCCAGGACCAGGTCACGAAGCACCGAGTCGCGCGTGGTCCAGTCAAAATTGGCGAAGAAAAGATGGCCTGCGCCGCCCAAGGCTGACCAGCTGACGGCAACCACGACCACCAGCAGGCCGACCGCCAGGCTGATCGGCGACCGGTCTGTGCCGGAGTCCGGACCCGGCCACAGTGCCCGGCTGCCCGCCAGGAGCAGCAGAGCCAGGGGCAGGCCTGCCCACCACTGCAGCCACCCGCAAAGGAAGATCAGGACTGGCAGCCCAAGATACGCAATGGCGACACGATCCAACCAGTCGAACCCTTGCCAGGGGCCTTGGGATTGACGGGTCGCCCCCCATGACCGCGAATGGCCGGCATCGGTCGACAATGGTCAGATCCCCTTTGGCCGTAATTCGGCTGAATTGACGTGTTTTCGGTGCTTTACGCCTGCAGAATGCAAGCGCAAAAGACCCCGTGTGTCCGTATTATGTCGAAGTCGGGTATCCCGCCCTAGGGGGGCGTGAATGAGCCTTCTGGATCCGTGAAGTGCATCCCTACATGGCCGTGTCGGGATGCCGAGAATCACGCTTCTGATTTAACATTTGCTTCTGACTCCAAGCTGGTCGCAACACCTCGTCGTAACGGAAAGCCCGCGCCAAG
>CAVOSA010000015.1:0-28840 GCA_963698735.1 uncultured Gammaproteobacteria bacterium
GGCGAACGTGCGGTCGAACAGCGCGAGCGAACGCTTGCGGATCTCGCCCGGTACCGCGACCTCGTAGTCCCCGCTGCGCGACAGACTGCATCGCGCAGGCGCACGCTGAAGGCTTCCGCATCGGTGCCCTGGCGCAGCCAGATGGCCGCCGTGGTCGCGTTGCGATCTCCGGTCAGCGCGATGAACGTTTCGCGATCCACGACGACCGAGCCGCCGGGACGCTCTTAGTCGCGCCACACGCCGCGCACGGTGGCACGCACGACCTTGCCACCGAGCGGCAGGTCGAATTCGGTGCCGACGTCGAAGCCACGCAGGTCGAGCGCCGCTTCCGATGCCCAGACCGGCACGGCGCCTTCCGGCGCAGGCTCGCTGGCCGTGCGCCGGACCGGAAGCACTCGATCAGCCGTCTGCTCGCGGATGGGCCGCGCAATGATCGTCAGGGGCAATCGTTCGCCCGGCAACAGCACGTCCTGGAACCGCACGAAATCCACCCGGGCGACTGGTGGCAGCGCGGCAATGGATTCCTGCGCGCGCGTGTCGAGGTAGGCACCGGTGGCCGGCGACCCCGCGCGCACGTAAAGATCCGCCGGCAGGATTCGCTCCATCCAGGTCTCGAGCGACATGCGGAACGAGAACACCATGATCGCCATCGCGACCATCAGGCTGAAGCTCACGAGCACTGCCGCGATACTGACGGTCGCGCGCCGCGCGGTGCCGCGCAGTTGCGCCACCGCGACTTGCCGCCATGCGGGCCCGTCCGGGCGCAACCCCGAGAACACCATGGTCGCGATGGTCGGCGTCAGGAACACTGCACCGAGCAACAGGCACGCGATCGAGACGTAGCCCGGCAGCGCAATGCCGTCGAGCGGCGGCAGCGCCAGTGCGGCCACGCCTGCGGCAAACAGCAGCAATGCGATGCGGCCATGCGTGCGAGCGGCAACGGGCGCCTCGTCGCCAGCCTTGAGTGCGGCGGCGGCCGGAACCGATGCCGCCTCTCGCGCCGGTCCGAACGTCGCGACCAGGGCCGCGCCCACGCCCAGCAGGAAGAATACGAGGTACTCGCCGGCGCTGATCTCGAGTCGTGGTGCAACCCCACGGAAATAGCCTGCGCCGAGATCGGCACCAAATGCGGCCAGTCCCGCGCGCGCCACGAGCGCGCCGAGAGCGACGCCCACCGCAGCACCCAGCGCGCCAACGACCATGCCCGACAGCAGCGCTGCCGCGAGTTGTTCACGCACGGTCATGCCCATGGCATGCAGCAGGGCGATTTCGCGGCGACGCCGGGCCACCGCCAGCGATTGCGTCGCATAGACCAGGAACGCGCCGGTGAAGAGCGCAACGAGCGCCAGGGCGGTCAGGTTGGAGCGATAGGCGCGCGTGAGGCGCACCGCGTCGTCGGTTGCCTCACCGGGCGTGACCACGTGCACCCCTGGCGGCAACAACTCGGCCACGGCCTTGCGCACTGCCGCGCGATCGGCCTGCGGTTCGAGCCGCAGGTCCACGCGATCGAGACGGCCCAGCCGCTGCAGTCGCCACTGCGCTTCGCCGATGTCGAGCATGCCGACGGGTTGCCGGTACGCACCGGGTGGCAGCAGGCCCGCAACCCGCAGACGCACCCGGTCCAGCGCCACCTGCACGTCGAGATCGTCGCCGACCTCCAGTTCCAGCGCTTGCGCTGCGGCCGGGCTCAACCAGATCGAGTTCTCCGCGAGCAGCCCCTGGCCCTGCCGCTGCGCGGTTGCACCCGCCCCTGCCAGCGCGGGTTGCATCTGGATGGCACGGAACGGGTCGATGCCGACCAGCTTCAGGTTGCGATCGCGCCCCGGCAACCTGACCTGCACTTCGACGACAGGACTTGCCGCGGCCACGCCCGGCACGCGCGCGAGCGCGGGGAACAGCGACTCCTCGAAGCCCGCTCCCGGAGCCTGCACCGCAAGGTCGGCGAGACCGAAGAGGGACCGCGACGCGCCCTGTACCTCGTCCGCCGCGACGCGGTTGATGAGATAGACCGAGAAGCCGAGCGCGACGCCGAGTGCGATCGCCAGCATCGCAAGCGCGGTGCGGCCGGGCGCCTGGCGCAGCGGTCCGAACGCCGCGGCATCCAGCAGCGCGACCCGTGCCCGCAGATTGACTGGGATGACGGGCAGTGCCTGCGCACCGGAATTCATGCGCGCAGCGCCAGTCCCGCGCGACTGAGTTCGTAGACGCGATCGGTCGAGCCGGCAGCAGCGGCAGAATGCGTCACCAGGATGCCGGCCGCGTTGTCGCGCTTGATCTGCTTGCGCAGCAGTTCCAGGATCATGCTGGCATTGTCTGGATCGAGGTTGCCGGTCGGCTCGTCCGCCAGCACGACCGCCGGCCGATGCGCCAATGCGCGTGCTACCGCGACACGCTGGGATTCGCCGCCCGACAGCTCGCGTGGCAGGCTGTGGGCACGATCCGCGAGCCCGACGGCCTCGAGCAGTTCCCGCACGCGATCGTCAGCTGCCCGGCCCGCCTGGCCGTTCAATGCAAGCGGCAGCGCCACGTTGCGCGCGATGCTGAGGTGCGGCAGCAGGTGGAAGGCCTGGAACACGAAACCCATGCGCGTACGGCGCACCTGCGTGCGCGCCTGGTCGTCGAGCTGCGCCAGGTCGCGGCCTTCGAGCAGCAACTGGCCGGAGTCCGGAACGTCGAGCCCGGCGATCAGGTTCAGCAGCGTCGACTTGCCGACGCCGGATTCGCCGACGATGGCGACGTACTCGCCGGGCACGACCTTGAGCGACACGTCATCGAGCACGCGCCGGCCGCCGGCGCCGCCGTAGGATTTCGAAACACCGTGGAGCTCGAGCATGGGATCCAATCGTAAGCGTTATGCCGATCGGATTCATTGTCCTGCAATCCAGGCGCAGCCATCGGGCCACGGTCGTTCCCCGCTGACGGTGCCCGGCTCGCCGGTTCCTCCGGCCTCAGGCGAGGCGCCCTGCGAGATAGGCGACGCACTGGTCGAGACTCGCGAGATGGGCGTAGTCGGTCTCCGGCACGTCCACCCCGAACTCGCGATGCAACGCAATGGCGAAGTTGAGCGTGTCCATCGAGTCGAAGTCGAACTGGTCACGAAATGCAACGCCAGGGATCACCGTGTTCGCCTCGACGTCGGGCGCAATCGCCGTCAACAGTTCGAGCAGGCGACCAGCAAGTTGCTCACGGTTCATGACCTGTTCCTCACAGCTTGGCCGGGTCGGCGAGCAGTGCGGCCATTCGCGCCAGGAATTGCGCTCCGAGCCGCCCATCCGTGACCCGATGGTCCGCCGCGAGCGAAAGTGTCAGGACGTGTCGTGGAACGACCTTGCCAGCGACGATCCAGGGACGCTCGACGACGGCGCCGGCGCCGACGATCGCGACCTGTGGCGGCTGGATGATGGGCAGCACCGTCTCCACCGCCGCCTCGCCGAGGCTGGTCAGGATGATTGTGGAAGCGGCGAGTTCGCTGGCGCGCAACCGCCCGGCTCGCGCGCGGGTGACGAGGTCGCGGAAGCCGTCCATGAGTGCGGCGAGCGGCTTGTCCGCGGTGTCCATGATGGCCGGCGCCACGAGCCCGCCGCCGCGCAAGGCGACCGCGACGCCGACATGGACGACCGGGCTCTCATCGTAGCGGCCGTTGCGATGGAAGCCGCTGAAGCCAGCCAGGCCGCGGCACGCCAGAGCCACGGCTTTGAGCAGCAGCGCCGGCAACAGCAGCCGCCCGGTCACCGGCACTGCGGCGTTGTAAGCCGCCAGCCAGTCGACGGCGGGCGTCACGTCGACCGTCGTGGTCAGGTAGTAATGCGGAATCTCGCGCTTCGAGCGGGACATCGCGGCTGCGATCGCGGCGCGCATGCCGGCCGCCCCCTCTCCCGCGACTGCGGGAGAGGGTTGGGGTGAGGGCCCGACCCGCTCGACATCCGCCACAGTAATCGCACCTTCCGGGCCGGTGCCGCGCAGCGACTCGACATCGACGTGCATTTCCTGAGCGCGCTTGCGCGCTGCCGGCGAGATCTTCACGCGTGGTTGAATGGTCTCTGCCGCACCCTCCTCCGCCCGCGTCCGAGAAGGTGCCTGGACCTTCTCCGGCGCAGGAGCGGGCGCCTCGGTATCGAGCAGCGCAAGAACGGTACCCACCGGGACGCGGGTCCCCGGCGGCACCAGGAGTTCACGCACGATGCCGTCGACGAAGACCTCGACGTCGATCGCGCCCTTGTCGGTCTCGACCACGGCCACGACGTCGCCGCGCTTGCAGCGGTCGCCGGGCGCAACGTGCCACTCGACGATCGTGCCCGCGTCCATGTCGGCACCGAGCGCGGGCAGGCGGAACTCAGTCTGCATGGCCAAGCAGCCTCCGCACGGTGGCCACGATGCGCTCGGGGCCGGGCAATGCGGCGTCCTCCAGATGCTTGGGGTACGGGATCGGCACCTCCTCGGTGCAGACACGCGCAATGGGCGCATCCAGGTCGTAGAAGGCCTGCTCGACGATGCGTTGCCCGATCTCCGCCGCGAGGCTGCACGTGCGCCAGCCTTCGTCGACGATGGCGACGCGGCGCGTCTTGCGCACCGAGTTCAGCACCGTCGCGTCGTCCAGCGGCCTGAGGCTGCGCAGGTCGACGATCTCCGCGTCGATCCCGTCCTGCGCGAGGACTTCGGCGGCCGCGACGCAGCGCCACAGGCTGGCGCCGTAGGTCACCAGCGTCACGCTGCTGCCGGCGCGATGCACGCGCGCGCCTTCGAGCCGCACGTGCGCAGCCGCATCCGTGAGCTCGCCCTCCATGTTGTAGAGCGAGATCGGCTCGAACACGATCACTGGATCTGGCGAAGCCAGCGCAGTCCGCAACATGCCGCGCGCATCATCGATCGTCGCTGGCTCGACGACGCGCAGCCCCGGCACGTGCGCGTACCACGCTTCGAGGCTGTGCGAGTGCTGTGCCGCCAGCTGCCGCCCCGCGCCGGTCGCCATGCGGATGACGACGGGCACCGGAAACTGTCCGCCCGACATGTGGCACAGCGTCGCCGCCGTGTTCACGATCTGGTCGAGCGCGAGCAGGCTGAAGTTGACGGTCATGACCTCGACAATCGGCCGCAGGCCACCCAGCGCCGCCCCGATGCCGGCGCCGACGAAGGCGGACTCCGACAGCGGTGTGTCGCGGATGCGCTCCTCGCCGAACTCGTCGAGCAGGCCCTTGCTGACTGCAAAGCATCCGCCGTACTTGCCGACGTCCTCGCCCATCAGGAATACGCGCGGATCCGACGACAGGGCCTCGCGGATGCCCTGCTTGACCGCCTCACGGTAGGTGATGGGCAGCGGAGTCGTCATGGCGTCACCTCTTCCGCATACACGTGCCGCGCCAGGTCCTCGACCGGCTCCCACTCCGCCGCGGATGCGAACTCGACGGCCGCGGCGACCTCGGCGTCCGCCGCGCGCAGCAGGGCCTGAAAGTCGTCCTCGGTCAGCAGCCCCGCCGCCTTGAGCCGCGTCGTGAGCGTGGTCAGCGGCCCTCGCTTGCGCCACTCCTCCACCTCGGCCTTGTCGCGATAGAGTTGCGCATCGAACATCGAATGCGCGCGCAGTCGATAGGTGCGCATCTCGAGCAGGACCGGGCCTCGCCCGGCGCGCGCTTGCTCGACCGCCTCGCGCGCGGCCTGCTCCACCGCCAGCACGTCCATGCCGTCCACGGCGGCTGCGCGCACGTCGTACGCCGCGGCCTTCGCCTGGATGTCCGTCTGCGACTCGGAACGCGCAAGTGCCGTGCCCATCGCGTACAGGTTGTTCTCGCAGATGAACAGCACGGGCAACCGCCACAGCGCGGCGAGGTTCATCGATTCATGGAACTCGCCCTCTGCCGCCGCGCCTTCGCCGAAGAAGCAGGCGGACACGTTGCGCGTGCCGCGCAGCTTCTCCGCGAGGCCCAGGCCGACCGCGAGCGGCAAACCACCGCCGACGATGGCGTTGCCGCCGTAGAAACGCGTGGCGGCGTCGAAGACGTGCATCGAGCCGCCGCGCCCGCCGCTGCAACCCGTGCGCTTGCCGTAAAGCTCAGCCATCAACGGCCCCATCGCGATGCCGCGGGCGAGCGCGTGGCCGTGCTCGCGATAGGTCGAGACGATGGCATCGCCCGGACCGAGCACCTGCATCACGCCGACAGCGATGGCCTCCTCACCGTCGCAAAGGTGCAGGAAGCCCCGGATGTGCCCCGCGCCGTAGAGCTCTGCGCAGCGGTCCTCGAATTCGCGGATGCGCAGCATCTCGCGCAACAGGCGCAGCCCGCGTTCGCGCTCGAATCCGTCGGGCAGCCCGCTCATGAGCCCCCCTCGAGCGTGGAGAGGTCTCCTTCCGGCAGGCCGAGTTCTCGTGCGCGCAGGAGCCGGCGCATGATCTTGCCACTGCGCGTGCGAGGCAGCTGCGCCGCGAAGGCGATCTCCCGCGGCGCGACCGCCACGCCGAGCAGGCGCCTCGCATGCGCGAGCAGTTCGCGCTGCAGCGCCTCACCCGCCTCGTACCCCGACTTGAGTTCGACGAACGCCTTGACGACCGACCCCGCGATCGGATCCGGCACCCCGATCACGCCGACCTGCGAGACGGCGCGATGCGTCATCAACGCGCTTTCAACCTCGAACGGGCTGATCAGGTGACCGGCGGCCTTGATCACGTCGTCGGCGCGCCCGACGAACCAGTAATAGCCGTCGGCATCTCGCTTCGCGAGATCGCCGGAGAGGTACCAGCCGTCGCGGAAGCACTTGCGGTAGCGCGCCTCCTCGTCGAGATACCCGCGGAACATGGACGGCCAGCCGGGCCGCAGCGCGAGTTCGCCGACCTCGCCCGCCGCTGCGACGACGTCGACACCGCCGTCCTCACGCGGCCGCACGATGCCCGCCTCGATGCCCGGCACGGGGCGGCCCATCGAACCTGGCCGGATCGGCATGCAGGGGTAGTTGGCGATCATGATGGCGCCGGTCTCAGTCTGCCACCACGTGTCGTGGAATGGCAGGCCGAGCGCTGCAACGCCCCACACGACCGCTTCGGGATTCAGCGGCTCGCCGACGCTCGCGAGATGACGGAGCGCCGGATACGTGCGGGTCCGCGCGAGTTCGACGCCGGCCTTCATCAGCATCCGGATCGCGGTCGGCGCCGTGTACCAGACCGTGACGCGCTCGGTGTCGAGGATCTCGTACCAGCGCGGCGCGTCGAACTCCTCGCGGTCCACGATCATGCCGACGCCGCAGGCGAGCGGCGCGATCACGCCGTACGAAATGCCCGTCACCCAGCCCGGATCGGCGGTACACCAGTAGACGTCGCCAGCCTGCAGATCCAGTACCCAGCGGGCCGTCGCCACGTGCACGCTGACTGCAGCGTGCGCATGCAGCACTCCTTTCGGCTGGCCGGTCGTGCCGCTGGTGAAATGCAGCAGCGCGTAGTCGTCGGGCGCAGTGTGGACCGCAGCGAACTCGGTCGAGGCAGCGTTCATCGCGGCTTCGAAGTCTGCAGTGCCCGCCGGCAAGTCGCCCGCGCCCGGAGTGCGCACCACGAGCACGTGTTCGAGTTGCGGCAGCCGGTCGCGGATCGGTGCGACCTTGCGGCGGTACAGCAAGTCGGTCGTCACGAGCACCCGGACGGAACCGAGCGACAGGCGTGCACGGACCGGCTCGGGGCCGAACGCGGAGAAGAGCGGGCAATAGACGGCGCCCCCTGCCAGCGTGCCGAGGACGGTCGCGTACAGCGCCGGCACCCGTCCCATCAAGGTCGCGACCCGCTCGCCGCGCTGCACTCCGAGCCTCGCCAGGACGTTGGCGAAGCGATGCGAGGCGTCGGCCAGGTCGCGGAAGCTCAGGTCTGCGGACGGCGCACCACGGGCGAGGAAGCGGATGGCGAGGCGCTCGCCGGACGCACCCTCTGCATACCGGTCGACGGCCTCGAAGGCCATGTTGAGCGCGCCGCCGGGCAGGCCGGACAGCCAGCGGTTGGCCTGCTCCCACGTGAAATCACGGCGGGCCTGTTCGTAGTCCACCAGGCAGGGCTCGCGGCGCAAGGCACCGCGGGGCTTGGCGATGGGCGACCAATCCATGCGGTCACCTCGGGTAGCGGGTCTCGACGCTTGCAGGGTCACTGTAGGTGACGCCGCGCGCCGATTCATGCGGACTTTCCGCGAGTCGCAGCAGGGGACGCTCTCCCATTCCGAACCCCAGCCGCGAAAACGAGAATGCCCCCGATTTTCCGGTCCCTCGCGGCGTGGAGGAAAGCGATGTTCCGCAGCACGGTGCTGGACGCGGCAGCGGCGCGGGCTGGGCCGCGGCTTGACAGCCGGGGCCGCTTGTATCAAAGTGATATCACTTTGCAAGCATCCGCGCCGCCAGCAACCGGAGACCCCAGATGACCCAGCAGCCCATGTCGCGCACAGGCGAGATCGAGCGTCGCACCATCAGCGGCTACGTCGGTCTCGGCATCGGCCTCGCGCTGCTCGCCGCAGCCGTGTTTCTCATCCTCAACGTGGGAGTCGCAGGGCCGCGGGCGCTGGTGATCGCGGCGCCGCTGTTCATCCTCGGCGCACTCGTGCTGTCCGGGCTGTACATGCTGCAGCCGAACGAGGCCGCGATCCTGCTGCTGTTCGGCGCGTACAAGGGCACTGACCGGACGGAGGGCCTGCGCTGGGCCAACCCGTTCTACAAGAAGCAGAAGATCAGCCTGCGGGCGCACAACCTCGCCAGCGACAGGCTGAAGGTCAACGACAAGCGGGGCAACCCGATCGAAATCGCGGCCGCGATCGTCTGGCGCGTGCAGGACAGCGCGCAGGCGAGCTTCGACGTCGAGGACTACGAGGAGTACGTACGCATCCAGGCCGAGGCCGCGGTGCGCCACCTCGCGTCGAGCTACGCCTACGACGAGGGCGAGGACCTGCACGAGGGCGAGATCACGCTGCGCGCCGGCCAGGATCGCGTCGCGCAGTCGTTGATCCGCGAGCTTACGGACCGCTTCGAACAGGCCGGCATCGTGGTCGAGGACGCCAAGCTCACCCACCTCGCCTATGCGCCGGAGATCGCACAGGTGATGCTGCGCCGGCAGCAGGCCGAGGCGATCATCGCCGCACGCAGCAAGATCGTGCACGGCGCGGTCAGCATGGTGGAGATGGCGCTGAAGGGACTCAGCGAGCGCGACATCGTTCACCTCGACGACGAGCGCCGTGCCGCGATGGTCAGCAACCTGCTGGTCGTGCTGTGCTCCGAGGGCGAGGCGCAGCCGGTGATCAACACCGGAACGCTGTACACGTGAGCCGGCCGCGATGAGCCGCCCGCTTTACGAGCACACGCAGACCGGTTGGCCGATCCGGATCGCGTTCCTCACGCTGGCGTCAGGCCTGCTGGTACTGGCCGCATTGCCCGACTTTGACCAGATGCGCACGCCACCGAGGTTGCTCGCGGCCGGTGTAGGCATCGCGGCGCTGTTCGGCTGGGTGTGGGGCTCGATGACGGTCCGCATCCAGGACGGCGCGCTTTGCATCCGGTTCGGACTGGGTTGGCCGCGCAAGACGGTGCCGCTGTCGGACATCTCCGCCGCGGAGATTACCCGCACGTCGTTCCTCGATGGCTGGGGCGTGCACCGGACTCGGCGCGGCTGGCTGTACAACGTGTCCGGCTACGACGCGGTGCTGCTGAAACTCGCAAGTGGCCGCAACCTGCTGGTCGGATCCGATGAGCCGCGTCGCCTCCAGGCTGCTCTGCAGCGCGCTGTCGCGCGCGCCTGACGGCGATCGTGGCAAGCCGCGACAAGAAGACGTTCCTGCTGCGCATCGACCCGGATCTGTGGGCCGAAATGGAACGGCTGGCCGCGGCCGAGTTGCGCAGCGTGAACGCGCAGGTTGAATTCCTGCTGCGCGAGGCGCTGGCCTCGCGCGGCGTCCGCTCGAAGACAGCCCGGAAATCCAGGCCCGGCCGGGTCGACTAGGTCGACGGGCAGGCCTGCGGCCGGCGCGGCGCCAGCCTATCGGCGGCCCTTGCGCGTCGCTGACTTGGAGCCGGCTTTCGGCAGGGCTTTTGCCCTGGCCTTGGTCTTCACCTTTACCTTTACCTTGACCTTCTTCTTCACGACGGCAGCCTTGACGGTCTTGGCCTTCGTAACCCGACCCTTGAGCCGCTTGAAGATCGCCGCGCCGAGTTCCGCGGGCGAACGCACCGTGGTGACGCGAGCAGCCTCGAGTGCAGCGAACTTGTCCGCTGCCGTGCCCTTGCCACCCGAGATCACCGCGCCGGCGTGACCCATGCGTTTGCCCGGCGGCGCCGTCACGCCGGCAATGTATGCAACGACCGGCTTCGTAACGTGCTTGCGGATGAACTCGGCACCGGCCTCTTCGTCGCTGCCGCCGATCTCGCCGACCATGATGATGCCTTCGGTCTGCGGATCGTCCTGGAACAGCGCCAGCACGTCGATGAAGTTCATGCCCCGCACCGGGTCGCCGCCGATGCCGACGCAGGTGCTCTGGCCGAGGCCGACGTTGGTCGTCTGGAACACGGCTTCGTAGGTGAGCGTGCCCGAGCGCGAAACGATGCCGACCTTGCCCTTCTTGTGGATGAAGCCCGGCATGATGCCGATCTTGCATTCTCCCGGCGTGATGACGCCGGGGCAGTTCGGGCCGACGAGACGCGACTGCGAATCCTTGAGCGCAGCCTTGACCTTGACCATGTCGTTGACCGGGATGCCCTCGGTGATGCACACGATCAGCGCGATGCCGGCATCCGCTGCCTCGATGATCGCGTCGGCCGCGAACGGCGGCGGCACGTAGATCATCGTCGCGTTGGCGTCGGTCTTCGCGACCGCATCGCGCACGGTGTCGAACACCGGCAGGCCGAGGTGCTTTTCACCGCCGCGGCCCGGCGTGACCCCGCCGACCAGCCTGGTGCCGTATTCCAGGCAGCCCTGCGAATGGAACGTGCCCTGCTTGCCCGTGAATCCCTGGCAGATCACGCGCGTGTTCTTGTTGATGAGAATCGACATGGCTTACTTCCTCGCAGCGGCCGCGACGACCTTCTGCGCGGCATCGGTCAGGTCGGTGGCGGCAATCAGGTCCAGCCCGCTCTCGGCGAGCAGCTTGCGACCCTGCGGCGCGTTGGTGCCCTCGATGCGCACCACGACCGGCAGGTGCAGGCCGAGATCACGCGCCGCGCCGATCACGCCCTCCGCGATCATGTCGCAGCGGACGATGCCGCCGAAAATATTGACCAGGATCGCCTTCACCTTCGGGTTGGTGAGAATCAGCTTGAACGCCGTCGTGACGCGCTCGCGCGTGGCGCCGCCGCCGACGTCGAGGAAATTTGCGGGCGAACCGCCGTAGAGCTGGATGACGTCCATCGTCGCCATGGCGAGGCCCGCGCCGTTCACCATGCAGGCGATGTCGCCGTCGAGCGAGACGTAGTTCAGGTCCGCTTCGCCGGCCAGGCGCTCCATCTCGTCTTCCTGCGAGGTGTCACGCATCTCGACCAGCGCCTTCTGCCGGAAGAGCGAGTTGTCCTCGATGCCGATCTTGCCGTCGAGCGCGATGACGTCGCCGTCGCCGTTCACGATCAGCGGGTTGACCTCGACCAGGCTCGCGTCGCACTCGTTGTAGAGCTTGTAGAGGCCGCGAGCGATCTGCTCGAACTGCGCGACCTGCTGGTCCTTGAGCCCCAGGCCGTAGGCGAGCGTGCGGCAGTGCGAACCCTGGATGCCCGTCGCGGGGTGCACTTCGACGCGGACGATCTTTTCGGGAGTCTTCGCAGCGACTTCTTCGATGTCCATGCCGCCCGCGGCCGAGGCCACGAACGCCACGCGACCGGTGTCGCGGTTGAGCAGCAGGCTCAAGTACAGCTCGCGTTCGATCTTCGAACCGGTCTCGACGTAGACCTGGTTGATCGGCAGGCCTTCGGGCCCCGTCTGCTTGGTCGTGAGGCGCTGCCCGAGCATGCCCGCGGCGGCGGCGGCGACATCGTCCGTCGACTTGACGACCTTGACGCCACCCGCCTTGCCGCGCCCACCCGCATGCACCTGGGCCTTGACCACCCAGACGGCTCCGCCGAGGCGCCGGGCGGCGTCGACGGCTTGCGCCGGCGTGGAAGCGACGAACCCCGCCGGCACCGGGATGCCGTAGCGGGCGAACAGCTGTTTCGACTGGTATTCGTGGAGATTCATGGGTCTGAGCCGGGCGATGGGACGAAGCTCGGAAGTTTACCCCAAGACAGCTCTGCTAAAGTGCCGGGCCATGGCGCCAGCGTTGAAACCAGGGTTCGTCGAGGCCGCCGGCCGGACCGCCTCGAACATCGAGTTGCCATGGCGCGTGCTGTCGCTGCTGAACGTGTTCCGGCTGCTGCTGCCCATGCTCCTGCTGCTGGTTTTTTTCTTCAACGCGCCGACCAACAGCGTCGGTGCCCACCAACCCGGGATGTTCATCGGCATCGCGGTTGCCTATTTCGCCTTTGCGCTGGTCTGCATCCAGACCATCCAGAGCCGCAGTCCGTCGGCGGAATGGCAGGCGATGATCCAGCTGGTCGTCGACGCCATCGCGATGAGCCTGCTGATCCACGCGAGCGGCGGCGTCTCGAGCGGCCTGGGGACGCTGCTGGTATTGCCGACGGGAGCCACGGCCACCCTCGTGGCGCGCCGCTATGCGCTGCTGGGAACGTCCCTCGTCACGCTCGCGCTGCTGGTGGAAACGACGATCTCGTTCCTGCAGGGCGCAAGCTCACGTGCCGATTTCCTGATCACCGGCCTGACCGGCGCCAGCCTGTTCGCCATCACGCTGCTCGCCATCCCGTTTGCCGCACGCCTGCGCGAAAGCGAGGCGCTGGCCCAGCAGCGCGAGATCGACATCGCGAACCTCAATGAGCTGAACGAGTTCATCGTGCAGCACCTGCGCGAGAGCATCCTGGTCGTCGACGAGACCGACAACGTGCGACTGATCAACGAAACGGCCGCGCGGCTGCTCAGAGGCGGTGCGGTGCCCAGCGGTGCAACCCTCGCGTCGATCTCGCCGCGACTTGCCTACCTGATCGAGGCCTGGCGCCGGCAGGCATCCGACCGTCGCGACACCGTGGGCGAGGTCGTCGGCGCCGACGGGGGCACCATCATCCGGCCGCACTTCGTCGCGCTGTCGGACAGCGGCTCGGGCCCGGTGCTGGTCTTTCTCGAGGACACCAGCCTCATGGCGGAACGTGCGCAGCAGTCGAAGCTCGCCGCGCTGGGCCGCCTCAGCGCCAGCATCGCGCACGAGATTCGCAATCCGGTCGGCGCGATGAGCCATGCCGGCCAGCTGCTGCGCGAATCCCCGACCCTGACCGCCGATGATCGCCACCTGACCGACATCATCGAGAAGAACGGGGTGCGCGTCAGCCACATCATCGAGAACGTGCTGCAGCTGTCGCGACGCGACACGACCAAGCAGGAGCGTTTCGACGTGTCGGAATGGCTGCGGACTTTCCTGACCGAGTACGCGCAGACCATGCAACTCGACCCGGCGCGTTTCAATATCGAGATGGACCGGGGTGCCGGGCTGATCGAGGTGCAGTTCGATCCATCGCACTTGCACCAGGTGTTCTGGAACCTGTGCGACAATGCGTTCCGGCACGGCAATAGCGGCGATTCCGCGAAACGCATCGACATCCGCGCCGGACGCATTCCGGCCACCGGCCGCCCGTTTCTCGAGGTCGCGGACCGCGGCGACGGCATCGATCCCGCCCAGGCCGAACGCATCTTCGAGCCGTTCTTCACGACCGGCTCGGGCGGCACCGGGCTGGGCCTCTTCATCTCGCGCGAACTGTGCCAGACCAACGGCGCGCTGCTCCTCTACGAACCGCGACCCGCGGGTGGTAGCATTTTCCGCATCATTTTCGCCGATCCGCGCCGCTGGGAAGGATGATGACCGATCGCAGCAAAGACAGACCCCGCGCGCTGGTCGTGGACGACGAGCCGGACATCCGTGACCTGCTGTCCATCACGCTCGGGCGCATGCAGATCGACGTCGTGACCGCGGGCGATCGCGCCGGCGCGATCAAGGCGCTCGGTCCGGAACGCTTCGACCTCGTGCTCACCGACATGCGCCTGCCGGACGGGGACGGCCTCGAGATCGTCGATTGGATCCAGCACCACCGGCCGGGCGTCCCGGTGGCCGTGATCACGGCCCATGGCAACGTCGAGGCTGCGGTACGCGCGCTCAAGCTCGGTGCCTTCGACTTCATCTCGAAGCCACTGGACCTGGCTGCGCTCAGGAAACTGATTGCCGCAACGCTCAAGCTGCGGGCAGAAGACGGCGCCGAGTTCGACGTCACTCAGCCCATCAAGGTGCCTGCCGGCCTGCGGCTGCTCGGCCAATCGCAGCCTATGCAACAGCTGCGGCAGATGATCGTCAAGGTGGCGCGCAGCCAGGCGCCGGTGCACATCGCGGGCGATTCAGGCACCGGCAAGGAACTGGTGGCGCGCCTGATTCACGATACCGGCCCGCGTCACGACGGGCGGTTCGTGCCGGTCAACTGCGGCGCGATCCCATCGGAGCTCATGGAGAGCGAGCTGTTCGGGCACAAGAAAGGCAGTTTCACGGGCGCGGTGGCGGACAAGGAAGGCCTGATTCACGCGGCCGAGGGGGGTACGCTGTTCCTGGACGAAGTAGCCGACCTTCCGCTGCACATGCAGGTGAAGCTGCTGCGCGTGATCCAGGAGAAGTCGATACGCCCGGTGGGCGAGACGCGCGAGATCCCGGTTGATGTCCGCGTGCTGTCGGCCACGCACCGCAAGCTCGACGAGCTGGTGAAGGCCGGCAAGTTCCGCGAGGACCTGTACTACCGCATCAACGTGATCGAGCTGCGGGTGCCCGCGTTGCGGGAACGTCTCGACGACGTGCCCCCGCTGGTGGACATGCTGCTGGACCGGGTCGCCGGCCAGATCGGCGTCCCGCGGCCGCACATCAGCGACGAGGCGATCGACAAGCTGCTGTCGTACTCGTACCCCGGCAACGTGCGTGAGCTCGAGAACATACTCGAGCGCGCGGTGACGCTGTGCTCGAACGACCGCATCGAGCCTGAAGACATCCAGCTGAAGCAGGGGCAGTTGCTGGCGGACCTGCCGGAGACGGCGGGCCGGGAGTTTTCGGCGGAGCCCGGTGCCGACGGGCTCGAGGGTCAGCTGGAGAGCATTCAGCGTGAGGCGATCGTCCGGGCGCTGGAGCAGACGCGCTACAACAAGACCAAGGCCGCAGAATTGCTCGGGATGACTTTCCGGCAGCTCAGGTATCGGGTAAAGAAGCTGGGGATCGAGTAGCGGATGCTCTACGTCCGCAGGGACAGAAAGGACGACCGCATGATCAAGTTGATCACTCCGCCCGGGATGCTGCTGACCGTCGCTTTGCTGGTGATCTATAGCGTGTACGCATTCCTGATCGGGTCAATCGAGGAGTCGTGGCCGCTGCTGATTGGCGGCATCGTTGCAGTCATCGCCTGCTACGGCACCGCGATGCTCAGACCGTGGTCGCGGTACCTGGTCTACGCCTTGGCCATCGGCTTCATTGGCAAGCTGGGACTCTCAATCCTGGGGGCGATTCGCGCCGGGTACTTCAACTTTCAGTTCGGAACGTCATGGGAAGTACTGCAGTCATTGACCCCAAGCCTGCTGATGACCCTGTTGTCCTGCGTTTGTTGTGCGCTCGTATTCAGGCACTTCCAGGGGCGACAGCATCTCGCTGACCAGCTTTGCGCGAGCGAGTACGTCTCCCGGGAACAATTCCAGGACCAGCGGCCCGAATAGCCCGCCCGACGCTCTCCGTCCGCGAGCCTTGCGTCGGCGGAAGTAGCAACAAATTGCTGGACGGCGAGTTGAACTGCTGGCGTCGAGAGGATAGCGTGCTGACCGATCGATGGCGGTACCGCTTCGAGAATACCAGTCCGCGGCGTGCCGTCTGCGGCGCGGACTCACAGACCACAGTTGCCAGGCCGCGCAACTGATTGCGGCGGGGTGGGCCGTGCCTTCGTTTGGCGCGAGAGGGGATAGATGCCGGATATCGTGGAACAGTCTGTCGGCGACGTGCCGAGGGTGTCGGTGTGCGTGCCCGTTTACAACGGCAGCGCATTCATTGCGGAGACGCTGCACTCGATCCTTGCTCAGACCTACCGCGATTTCGAACTGCTGGTCACCGACAACCAGTCGACCGATGGGACGGTCGAGATCGTCCGGAGAATCACGGATCCGCGAATCCGACTGGTCATCAACGACACCAACCTCGGCCCGATCGGCAACTTCAACCGGGCCCTGTCCATGGCACGCGGCGCACGCGTCAAGATCGTCTGTGCAGACGACCTGCTGGCCGCGACTTGCCTGGAGCAGCAGATGGCCGCACTCGACGCGGAGCCCGGCGCGGTACTGGCCTGTTGCGGGCGCAGGATCGTCGACCACCGCGGCAAGGGCTGGATGGTGCGTCGTTTTCCGGGCCGCACTGGGCGTGTGTCAGGCCGCGATGCAATCGCGCGGGCGATCCGGACCGGCACCAATCCATTCGGCGAGCCGATGGCAGTGCTTGTGGACCGGGCTGCCGCGATCCGGGTCGGCGGCTTCAATGCGGACTGGAAATTCTGCGTGGACCTCGACTTCTGGTGCCGCCTGCTGACTGAGGGCGACGCAGTGATCCAGAACGCCGCGCTGTGCAGTTTCAGGGTGAGTCCGGGGTCATGGAGTACGGCGCTCAGCGCAGGGCAGGCCGCGGAATTCGAACGCTTCGTCACCGGGGCTGCGCAGCGGCTTCCGGACCTGGTCACGGAATCCGACGTGGCATCGGCAATTCGCAAGGCGCGGCTCCTGGCGAAGCTGCGCGGCATGTTTTACCACTTGCTTTTCCGTGGCCGTGCCCGAAACTGACCAATTTCTCCATGAGCGATACACCGATGCTGACAGGGATTCTCGCGGGCGGTCTGGGCACGCGGCTCTCGGAGGAAACCGAGGTAAGGCCGAAGCCGATGGTTGAAATCGGCGGCCGGCCGATCCTTTGGCACATCATGAAGGGTTATGCCGCTGCGGGTATCAGCGAGTTCATCCTGGCGCTCGGCTACAAGGGCGAGTCCATCAAGGACTATTTCGCCCACTACAACCGGCGGGCCAGCAGCATGACCGTTGACCTACGGACCGGTCAGGTCGATTTGCATGCTCCCCCCGAAGAGGATTGGAAGGTCCACCTGCTGGACACGGGTGCGGACACGCAGACCGGCGGCCGCATTCTCCGCATGTTCGACTATGCCAAGGGAGCACCGCTGATGGTGACCTACGGCGACGGCGTATCTTCGCTGGACATCCGCGAGTTGCTGGCGTTTCACCGGACGCACGGCCGGCTGGCGACGGTTACAGCAGTGCGGCCACCGGCCCGGTTCGGCGGCCTGCGCATCGAGGGCGACCGCGTCGTGGAATTCGAAGAGAAGCCACAGATCGGTGAAGGCTGGATCAACGGCGGATTCTTCGTGCTGAATCCCGAGGTGGCCCGCTACATCAAGGGCGACCACACCATCTTTGAACGCGAGCCGCTTGAGGCCCTGGCACAGGACGGCGAGCTCGTTGCACACCGGTACGACGGCTTCTGGCAGTCGATGGATACGCTGCGTGACAAACGCTTGCTGGAGGCTCTTTGGGAACAGGGAAAGGCTCCGTGGAAGACCTGGTGAACATCGGTTTCTGGCGCGATCGTCCGGTGCTCGTGACAGGAGCCACCGGTCTGGTCGGCGGCTGGCTCGTCCGGCGGCTGGTGGAGGCCCGCGCCGACGTCGTGTGTCTGGTTCGCGATCAGGTGCCGACATCGGAGTTGTACCGCTCGCGCCTCGTCGACTGCGTCCGCGTCGTGGCCGGCGACCTCTGCGACCAGGCCCTGATTGAGCGCGCGCTTGGCGAATACGAGATCGACACGGTGTTCCACTTGGCGGCGCAGACCATCGTCACGATCGCCAACCGCAATCCGGTGTCGACGTTCGAATCAAACATCCGCGGCACCTGGACCTTGCTCGAGGCCGCGCGCCGCAGCCCGCGGGTCCGGCAGATCGTCGTCGCCTCATCCGACAAGGCCTACGGCGACCAGGAAATTCTGCCGTACGATGAGAACACGCCGCTGCAGGGCCGGCATCCCTACGATGTCAGCAAGTCCTGCGCAGACCTGATCGCGCACACCTACGCGCACACCTACGGACTGCGCGTCGGCATCACGCGCTGCGGCAACTTCTTTGGCGGCGGCGATCTGAACTGGAACCGGATCGTACCTGGCACCATTCGCTCGATCCTGCGCGGCGAACGTCCAGTCATCCGGTCCGACGGTCTGTTCGTTCGCGACTACTTCTACGTCGAGGACGGCGCCCACGCTTACCTGACGCTGGCCGAGGCGCTCGCTGCTGGCCGGGCGCAACCAGGCGAGGCGTTCAACTTCTCCAACGAGATCGAGCTGACCGCACTCGACCTGGCGCGGAAGATTCTGGCGGCGATGGGCTCGACGCTCGAGCCCGATGTTCGCAACGAGGCAAGTAACGAGATCCGCAGGCAGTGCCTGAGTGCCGAACGCGCACGCAGGCAGCTCGGCTGGAAGCCGCTGTTCGAACTCGACCCAGGATTGGAGCGGACCATCGCCTGGTACCGCGCCTTCCTCGGTGAGTGACGCCATGGCCTGCCGCTCTTGCCAACATGCCGAACTCCTGCCGGTCCTCTCGCTCGGTTCGACCCCGCTCGCGAACGCTCTGCTGACGCGCGACCAGCTCGACCAGCCCGAACCGCGTTTCCCGCTCGATCTCGCCTTCTGCCCCCAATGCTCGCTGGTGCAGATCACCGAGACCGTGCCGCCGGAACAACTGTTCCGCGACTACCTGTACTTCTCGTCGTTCTCCGACACCGCCCTCGCGAATGCGAAGTCCATCGCGCATCGGATGATCGATCGGCTGCGCCTTGGCCCCGGCAGCCTCGCGACCGAGGTCGCCAGCAACGACGGGTACCTGCTCCAGTTCTACAAGGAGAAGGGCGTGCCCGTGCTGGGCATCGAGCCGGCGCACAACGTCGCAGCCGTAGCCCGGGAGCAGCGGGGCATTCCGACCATCGAGGAGTTTTTCGGCGCGGAACTCGGCCGCAGGTTAAGCGGCGAAGGCACGCGCGCGGACGTCATCCACGCCAACAATGTGCTCGCTCACGTCGCCGACTTGAACGGGTTCGTCGCAGGTTTCGCGTGGCTCCTCAAGGATTCGGGCGCGGCCGTCATCGAAGCTCCCTACCTCAAGCCGTTCCTCGACGACCTCGAGTTCGACACGATTTACCACGAGCACCTCTGCTACTTTTCCCTGACGGCGCTGACGACTCTGTTCGCCCGCGCCGGGCTGGAGGTTTTCGATGTCGAGCAGATCCCGATCCACGGCGGCTCCCTGCGCCTGTTCGTACGCCGCCAACTACTTGGCAACCCACCTCCCACACCGGCCGTCGCGGCGCT
This sequence comes from uncultured Gammaproteobacteria bacterium, assembly GCA_963698735.1. Taxonomy (GTDB): domain Bacteria; phylum Pseudomonadota; class Gammaproteobacteria; order Steroidobacterales; family Steroidobacteraceae; genus RPQJ01. The sequence goes on from CAVOSA010000015.1 coordinate 19,452, forward strand.
GCTTACCGAGGAGAAGGAGTGGGGCGTACTCGACCCCGGGGCCTACCGCGACTTCGGCCGTCGCGTCCTCGCCCTGCGCGACGAGCTGACCGGTACGCTACGACGGCTGAAAGCGGATGGCGCCCGCATCGCGGCCTACGGCGCATCGGCCAAGGGCAGCACCCTGCTGAATTTCTTCGGCATCGGCGCGGATCTGCTCGACTACATCGTCGACCGCAGCACCTACAAGCAGGGCCGGTTCGCGCCCGGCACGCACCTGCCGATCCACGCGCCCGAGCTCCTGCTGCAAGACCGCCCGGACTACGTGCTGTTGCTCACCTGGAATTTCGCCGACGAAATCCTCGCGCAGCAGGACGCTTACCGCCGCGGCGGCGGAAAGTTCATCATCCCGATCCCCCGCGTACGGATCGTCTGAACTTCCTCCATGCAGTTCATCCCTACGATTCTTCCGGGCGTACACGTTGTCGAGGTCGAGGCGCGGACAGACGAACGCGGCCTGTTCGGTCGCACCTGGTGTGCGGACGAGGCCCGAGCCCACGGCCTCCGCCCGCATTTCGCGCAATGCAGCGTATCGTTCAACCGCATCAGAGGCACGCTCCGCGGCCTGCATTTCCAGACTGCACCACACGCCGAGACCAAACTCGTGCGCTGCACCGCCGGCGCTATCGTAGACGTCGTCGTCGATCTCCGGCCCGGCTCACCGACGTTTCGCCGTTGGGTCGCGGAAGAACTGACCGCAGAGAATCGCCGCGCACTCTACATTCCCGAGGGCTGCGCGCACGGCTTCCAGACGCTGACCGACGGTGCGGAGGTGTTTTACCAGATCACTCCCGCTTATCAGCCGGGGTTCTCATCGGGTGTCCGCTGGGACGATCCCGCATTTGGAATCCGCTGGCCGGACGTGCCGTGCGCACTGTCGGAGCGCGACCGCACTTGGCCGGATTTTGCTGCTTGAAACGCGTGCTCATCACTGGCGCACGCGGCTTCATCGGGCGCCAGGCTCTGCGGCCGCTGATGCAGCGCGGCTTTGAAATCGTCGCATCGACCTCGGGCGACGCAGCAAACGCCGACCCGGCCGCGCGCTGGATTTCCTGCGACTTACTCGCCCCTGGCGCGGCGGAGAGGTTGGTCGCGGAGGCACGACCCACGCATCTGCTACACCTTGCCTGGTATACGGACCATGGCAAGTTCTGGAACGGGCGAGAAAACCTGCCGTGGCTTGCGGCCAGCGTGCAGCTCGTCGACGCGTTCGCCGCCGCGGGTGGCCGACGCGCGGTCATCGCAGGTTCCTGCGCGGAGTACGACTGGTCCGCACCGCAGCCCTGCCGCGAGTCCTCCACGCCGCTACGACCGCACACGATATACGGAACGTGCAAGAAGGCGCTCCTCGAGGTGGCATCCGCCCATGCGGCTCGCGCTGGCGTCGCGCTGGCGTGGGGCCGGATCTTCCTCCTGCACGGGCCGCACGAGGGGCCCGCACGATTCGTGCCGAGTCTGATTCGCGCGATGCTTGCAGGACGCCCTGCCCCCATGTCCTGCGGCTTGCAGCAGCGCGATTTTCTCCATGTGGCCGACGTCGCGGACGCGTTCGTGACCCTTCTCGACGGCGCCGTCACCGGGCCCGTCAACATCGGTTCGGGTGAGCCCGTACGCCTGCTCGACGTCGCGACGCACATAGCTCGCCGACTCGACGGGATCGCACTTCTTCAAGCCGGCGCATTGCCCGCCCGGCCAGACGATCCCGATGCGCTGTATCCTGACGTCGCCCGCCTCAGCGACGAGGTCGGCTGGGCGCCGCGCCTTTCACTGCAGGCCGGGCTCGACGACTCCATCGCGTGGTGGCGTTCGCAGGACACTGCAGGCGTTGCCAAATGACCGGCACCTCGACCTTTGCGTGTGTCGCCTGCGGCGGCACGGAGTCTGCGCCGCGTTTTTCGGGTTGTCGCGACCTCTACCTCGGTCACCCGCTGGTCGTGGACTATGTCCGCTGCTCCGCATGCGGCCTCGTGCAGCAGCACCCGGTGCCGGCCGACCTCGGCGCGCTCTACGTCGACTATCCGATCCACGCGGACAAGTCTGGTCTGCACGAGTGGTTCCGCCGGGTTGTCCTCAAGGGGGTCTACTTCGATCCGAGCAAGCTGCCTGTGGGTTCGCGCCTGCTCGATTTCGGCTGCGGCGACGGCTGGTTCCTCGGTTCCATGAAAAAGGCCGGCGTGGTATGCGAAGGCTACGAGTTCCAGCCCGACCATGCGCAACGCCTGTCAGCGCACCTTGGCCTGCCCGTCTTCAGTGAAACTGATCGACTCGCGCGTGAGCGGACGGGCGCCTACCAGGCAATCACGATGCACTACGTGCTCGAACACGTGGCCAGTCCGCTTTCGACCCTCGCGACCCTGGAGAGCCTGCTCGCGCCGGACGGGCTGCTCTACATCGTCGTGCCAAATGTCGACTCGTGGGAGGGCCGATTGTTTGCGCGCCGCTGGCACGGGCTTGATCCGCCTCGGCACGTCAGCTTTCCCACGCCCTCCGTCATGCAGGCCCTGGCAAGAGATGCCGGCCTCCTGCTCGAAAATAGTCGCTGCGTGGCGTTCGCGCCAACGTCGGCCGCAAGCATCGTATCCGTGGTGGCCGGTCGTTACCGGCACGCACTGTTCCTGGCCGCAATGCCAGCGGGCGTCATCTTGTCGCGGATGGCGCCATGCGGCAGCCTGTCGTACGTCTTGCGCAAACCAGGACCGACGTCGCACGCCGCTCAGCTTCCATCAACCAGGCACCGCGCGGCTACGTAATCGCGCATGAAGGTTGCAGCTTGGGCAGCCAACGTCCCGCGAGACGTCCTCATTAACAGCCAGTCCCGCAAGGCAGACACCGAGTGACGCAAGACGAAGGATTACTCAACAGACCGGCTCCGGCGGGCGTCGTCTGGATGCTGGCAACCGTTGCGGCGACCCTTCTCGGGCACTGGCTGCAATCCGGCGTCCATCTCAACCACGACGTGTCCTGGATCGCCCATTCAGCGCGGTGGCTGCTGGAGGGCCGGCGCTACGGCATCGACATAATCGACATCAACCCCCCCTTCGCGTGGTGGTTGTCCGTTCCGGCAGCATTGCTCGTAAAGATGCAGGTGGCCAGCGAACCCCTGGCCGTCAGGCTTGTCTTCTGGACCTACTTCATCATCAGTGCGGCGCTGCTGTTTCTTGTCCTCTCCCACCTGGAGCGTCGCGAGCACGCCGCATCCGTCGGCTGGCGAGTTGCCTTTATCGCCATCGCAACCCTGGCGCCCGCCGCAAGTTTCGGACAGCGCGAATACGTGTCCGTGTTGTTTGCGATGCCGTACCTCGCCGCGGCCGCCTTGCGGCTGCAGGGCTCTACTGACCTCAACCGGATGACCTACGCAGCCGTTGGCGTGCTGGCTGGCATAGGATTCGCATTCAAACCGTATTTTCTTGCTGTCCCGCTCCTTGTCGAAGGATTGCTCGTCGCCCGACTGGGCTGGCGCTCTGTTTTTCGCGTTGAAGCCGTGGTACTGGGCGTGACTGTTTTAAGCTGCGCCCTGTTGGTCGTGCTGTTGGTGCCGCAGTACCTGGAATTCACGATCCCGCTGTTGAGGTCAATCTACTGGGCCTTCGACACGACCGATTTCGCCGTCGTCTTTGAACGGTACAAGGCGGTATCGCAGCCGTTCCTCTATGGCGCGCTGATTGCATTGTTGTCGCGACGCTGGACGCGCCAGCACACCGTCCTGCTGCTGGGCGGTGCCGGGTACTCGGCAAGCTATTTCATCCAGTCGAAAGGCTTCGTGTATCACGCATATCCTGTACTCATGTGCGCGGTCGCCTTTCTTGGCGTTTCCCTGGCGTCCGGCCTGGGCCACGTGTGGAACGACCGGCAAATCGTATCCAGACCGCTCAGGCTTGCCATCGTCCTCGGCATGTTGCTGCTGACGTTGCCGCCTATCGTGCAAACGCACGACGCGACGGTTCGATGGTACGCGCAGTACAACCTGGCCTGGGGCAACACCGGGCGCTTTCGCGAAGCCGTCATTGCGCTCGTCAACCAGCATGCCCCGACCAGCGAATCATATTTTTTTGCGTTCAGCACCCATCTCTATCCTGGGTTTCCGACTGCATCCTATACGCGGGCGGACTGGTCCAGCAGGTCCGCAACACAGGGGATCGTTGCCGCTTATGCGCGCCGGGACGAACTCACCGATCCCGCATTGAAAAAGAAAGTCCTGTGGGCCGCCGACCTGCAACGACGGATGGTCATCGAGGACTTCAAGCTGCGACCGCCTTCCATTGTTTTTGCCGAACGCGCCCGCATGCGGTTCGGCATGAATGGCCGTCAGTTCAATGATCTCGCCTTCTACCTGGAAAGTCCGGAGTTCCAGCAAATCTGGAGCCAGTATGTCGAGCAGCGACCGATCGGGCCGTTAAGGGTGTTCATTCTCCGCGAAGCCGGCACAGGTCAAGAGCGGGCCCGATAATCTGACTGCAGCGTCGACTCAGATCATGCGCTCCACGATGTACCGAGGGCGCCGCTTGGTTTCCATGTAGATCTTGGCAACGTACTCGCCCAGGATGCCGGTCGAAAGCAATTGTATTCCGCCAAGGAAATAGATCGGCACCACCGACGATGCCCAGCCGGGCACAACCGCCTTCATCGCCAGGGTTCCATAAATGATGAACAGGATCATCAGGAAACTGAACGCGGAGACCATGAAGCCAAGCAGCGTGATGAGGCGCAAAGGCACGATGCTGAAGGACGTGATGCCTTCCAGGGCGAACGAAAGCATCCTTCGCAGCGGGTACTTTGAGACGCCGGCAATCCGTTGCGAGCGATCGTATCTGACCGTCACCGCACGGTATCCGATCAAAGGCACGATTCCCCGCAGGAACACATTGACCTCACCGTACTGCCGCAGCGCGTCTACCGCGCGCCGACCGAGCAAGCGGAAGTCGGCGTGGTCGTGCACCAGGTCGACTCCCATTCGCTTCATCAGCCCGTAATACATCCGCGCCGTACTCCGCTTGAAAACGCTGTCGGTCTGCCGCGACTCGCGCACGCCGTAAACAACCTCGGCTCCACGTTCGAACTCGATCACCATGGACTCGATCACCGCAACGTCATCCTGCAAGTCCGCGTCGATGCTGACGATGGCATCACCCTCTACCGTCAGCAGACCCGCGAGCACCGCGAACTGGTGTCCCCTGTTCCGCGACAGCTTGATCCCGTGCACCCGGCTGTCGGCTGCCGCCAGCGACTCCACCAGCGACCAGGTGCGGTCGCTGCTGCCATCGTCGACGTAGTGGACGCTGCTGCTGGGCGCTATCAGTTGCTTGCCGCACAGGCTCGACAGCAGGTCCAGCAACCTGCGGTTGGTCTCCGGCAGGGCATCCTGCTCGTTGAAACACGGAACGACGATTGCGAGTTGAACGGGCATGCTGATGCGTCCTAAGAATCATTGGCGCGAGGCGGACCGGTCACATTGAAGACCAGGAACTTCTGCGTAAGGTACGAGAACACCGTGACCGGTACGATTGCCAGTGCTCCGGCACTATAGGCATCGAGGCCGAGCCTGATCAACGAACCGATGAGCACGGTATTGAGCAGGTAGATTGCGCCCCAGCAGGCGGCGAACCGAAAAAACAACCGGCCGTCCCGGTTGCCGAAGACAAGCGCGCCCTGAGTTCGGAAGCTGAACAAGAGCCCGAGTACGAGCGCCCCAAGACTGGCCGCCGCGTAGGGGAGTCCCGCATACAGCAGGGTCGCGTAGGCCGCGTAGGCCGCGCCCGTATTGATCGTTCCGACGATCACGAACCGCACGATCTGATGCCTCAGGAGCCGGTGCATCTCGAGGGCCTGAACACGTTCATTGATCGCAGGTAACTTTCAATTCTTGAAACCCAGCAGGCTCCACTGCACGCCACTCATGCCGACACCGGGATCCCATGGGTTCCAGCGCGCATCGACTAGTCAGACGGGGCTCGGGGCTCGGCATCCGGTGCGGTCAGCTTCCGGTCGATGAAGAAGTTCCTCCAGGCCTGCTGGATAGCCGGCCAGTCCTGCATGGTGACCCTGACGGGGCGCTTGAGCTCACCCGGGTAATGCTGCTGAAGAGCGTCCCACAGCCGTTGCCCCTCAGGCAAACTCGAATCGGGCCGCTCCAGCAGCAACTTGCCGTTGCCGGTGGCCAGGTCGAAAAGCACAAACTGGTGGCCGTCCGGGCCAGCAGGGAGCGCGGCCAGCAACTGGCTTGGAGTAAATGCCGCCCGCTCCTTGTAGGCGTGAACGAGAGGAATCATCTTTTCACGGATGTGCATTCTCGTCGTGCTGGGATCGATCCCGAAAAACTTCGAGTTCTCTCGTGCTGTACCCACCTCGTCCACTTCTCCATTCACGCTGGGAATCACTGCCAGATCGGTCTCGGTAAATCGAATGCGGTCGGGGCCGGAGGGCATCGGCGAAGATTTCGGCGAGCGAAGCCACGGAGCAAGCGACAGCCCGCTGGAATCAAGCGGATTTCCCGGCACGCCGAGCAGGTCGAGCAATGTCGGGGCAATGTCCTCGACCGTTGCAGTCACCGCAAGGTTCCGCGCCGACGAAACGAACCGTTCCTCGTTGCGGAACGACTTGAAAGCCAGCAGCACCTTGTACTGGGTTTGCGAAAGCACGCTTTGTCCGTGACCGATGTCCAGCACTTTCAGTGGCGCCCCCAGCCCCCCCACGAACGCGCCGTGTTTCATGATCGCATCGTTCGGCAAGGTCAACGCCTCGCCATGATCGGAAAGGACTACGACGATGGCATTTTCCAGGGCCCCTTTTCGGCGCAGCATCGACACAACCTGATCGAACATGCTGTCGGCCGTGCGCAAGCCAATTCGATACATTGGCCGGTCTTCTGGATACTTCTTCTTCGAGACGCCAAACGGCGTGCTTGCCGTGTAGTACGGCCAATGGGCAGCGGTCAGGTGCACTATCAGGAACGTCGGACGATCGAACTTCAGTTCCCGGTCCAGCCTCGACAAGTAGGTCTTCGGCTCAAACACATGCGCGGCGCCGCGATTCCCGTAGGAAAACGGAAACAGCAACTGGCCCAACCGCGTATTGATTACGACCGAAGCAAGGGGAAGTTCGTTGTAGGTGCCGATGATGAAATCCGACGCGCCAATCGGCGGTGTGATCACGCGGTCGAAGCCGTAGGATTCGTCGATGTTCGCGAACCGGACCTCGTCCGTCGAGTAGATCGTCTGATAGCCGGCTGCGCGCAGCACGTCGGCAACGGTAGGGTTGACAGCGACCGTGTTGCGTGGCGTGAGGTTGTTGCGGGCGCCCGTTACCGGCGGACTGCGGCCCGTCAGTATCGCAACCCAGGAGCCAAAGGTGCGCGCCATGGGTGTCGAGGCGTCCTTGACGATGTCTGCGTCCTCGAGGAAGCGATCGATATGCGACGTGTTCCCCTCCTTGCCGCCAAACCGACTCAGTTGATCCAGCCGCAGGGAATCGATCCCCAGCAGGATCACGTGCGGTTGCCCGCTGCCGGAACCGGACCTCGCACCGAAGTGAAGGCGCTCGGCCAGCAGGCCGGCAATCGCAAGCGCAGCAACGCATGCGATGCCAATCACCCAGCGCCGCTGCCGCTCTGAATTCATGCGCCGCAGTGCCAGGAAGCCGCCAGCCGCCAATGTCGCGCACGCGGCAATCACGACCGCACCATAGATCAGTTGCCCGACGTGGAACGGCCCAATCTCAGCGACCATCTGGTCGTAATAGTGAGCACCGAAGAAGGTCCGCGGATACCACAGCGCGTTATACGCCAGCGTCGCCGCCGCGAGGACGCAGAACCAGCCGACGATGATCCGCCCGAACTTGACCCGTGCCGCAGGCCAGATGGCCGCACTGGCGCAGGCGAGGAGCCAGGCAAGCGATCCCAACGCGACATGCAACAGGATCTGCGCAAAGCCAAAATAGGCCATCTGCCCAGCCATCTTTGCCGACCAGATGTCGTTGGAGACCGCCTTCATCACGTCGGTCGATTGAATGCGGTCGATCACCGTGACCACGGACGTGTAGGCCGTCGAGCCGAGGAACAGGAGCGAGAGAAGGGTTGCGATCAGGAACCCGCGGCGCAGCGGCAGTTCGGGCACCGGCTCGCGTCTTTGAACAGTCGTCATCACGTTTGGCTAGTCTCCAGCGAAAGGCGGGGCATTCTGACGACAAACACGAGCGGTCGCGAGTACACGTGAAGATGTGACAAGTCCCGTCAGGATGTGACACTGGGTGTCACTCAAGTGCGATCACGATCACGACGCGGATTACGGTCGCCCCGAAAGCATCGAAAAAACAAGCTCTTAGTGGAATGCACGGGATTGGCACGCCTCTTGCTTTGGATTTCAGCGCAGGCACGTGCCGCCGTTTATTTTCGTATTCGCAAGGAGTTCCTCATGATTAGCAAGTTCAACCGCTCGATCCAGAAGGGTTTCACCCTCATCGAATTGATGATCGTCGTCGCGATCATCGGCATCCTCGCGGCCATCGCGATCCCGGCGTACCAGGACTACCTGATCCGCTCGCAGGTGTCGGAAGGCCTGGTGATGGCCTCGGCCGCCAAGGCCTCGGTCTCTGAGTACTATGCGAACAATGGTTCGTGGCCCGTCAACAACGCCGACGCCGGTCTCGGCTCGGCGATCGACATCCAGGGCAAGTACGTGTCCGCGATCACGGTCGCCGGCGGCGGCATCACGATCGACTACGGCAACGAAGTGAACGACACGATCGCCCTTAACAGGGTCGGCCTCACCCCGGGCGCGAGCGACAACGGCGACGTGATCTGGCGTTGCGGCAACCCGACGAACGACCCGTCAGGCTGGGGCTCTGATCTCGGCACGTCGGGGACCACCTCGATGCCGGGCAAGTACCTCCCGTCGAGCTGCCGTTAACGGCTAGCCGATTGCGCGCCGGCCTATGCCGGGCTGCGCAGGTGAGAACGAGAGCCCCCGCTGATGCGGGGGCTCTTTTTTTGGTTCGTCGCACGCCCCCAAGAAACGCTTGGCAGCGCGCGGCCCCGATTCACGTTCGCGCGACACGGCCGCTGGCTCGATTCGCCCCTCCAGGCGGCGGGCCCCTAAGCAGATTCTCCAGTTCTTTCAGAGACTTGGGCCGTCCTCAGCCTCGGTCAACCGCAGCCTTGAGCGAGCCGACAGCCGCTGCCAGGTCGCCAGGAGTCGAATGCCGCTGAAAGCCCGCCAAAGTCGTGATGCCAGCCCTGTGGACCACCTCACATATTCCGGCAACCGGATCAGGGCACAATCCACGCCCTGACTTAACATTTGCTAGTCTTGCACCGGCAGATTTGCGTCCGCAGGGTAGCCCGCAAGGTCCACGCTAAG
>CAVOSA010000016.1:0-38392 GCA_963698735.1 uncultured Gammaproteobacteria bacterium
GCCACTTCCTGCGCGTTGACTTCGCGCGTGAGCTGTTTCAGCAGCCGCAGCCGATGCGGCTGCCCGTTCAGCAGGAACTGGCGGTGCGAAACGTGAAAGACCTGGGATTCGCCGGCCAGTGTGGCCGTGAACAGGCGGTCGCGCAGACCCTCGAACGCATCGCGCAGCGCCGCAGGCATGGGCGCGAGCAGCGGCTCGAGCGCGAGCCCTTCCAGCTTGCGCCCGCTGGCCAGCAACTGCCGGGCCGCGAGATTGGCGTAGAGGATCGTGCCGGTCGCGTTGGTGAGGATCAGCGCGAGCGGCGAGGCCTGGATCACGGTGTCGAGCAGCAACTCGCGCTGGTACAGGTCCTGCCGCTGGCTGCGCAGGCGGCCGCCAAGACCGTTGTAGGCGGTGACCAGCCTGCCCAGCTTCGGGTCATCAGGCTCCGCGATGCTGACGCTGTAGTCCGCATCGCGCAGGCTGGAAATGCCGTCCGTCAGCGCGTCCAGCAGCGACTCCTGCTGCTGCAGTAAGCGCCGCACGCGCCAGGCGAGCGTGCCGTAGGCGACGGCTGCGAACAGCATCGCGGCCGCGCGGTACGGCCAGTCGAGATTCGAGATTGCGAGCGCGACGAGCGTCAGCAGCCCGAGTGTCGCCAGCAGCGTGGTGACGACCCGCTGTCGCATGTGTCAGCGCCCGCCCGGACTGCCGGGCGCGATGCCGAGCTTTTCCATGCGCCGGTAGAGCGATTGCCGCGAAAGTCCGAGCTCGCGCGCGGCCTTGGCGATGACGCCTTCGTGGCGCGTCAACGCGCCTTCGATTTCGTCGCGATCCGGCTCGCGGGCGGGCGGGATTTCCGGCGCGCCACCGCCATTGGAACCTGGCAGCATGAGGTCCGGAGCAACAATGCGCATCGACGGGGCGAGCAGGCAGGCCCGGCGGATGCAGTTGCGCAGTTCGCGCACGTTGCCCGGCCAGTCATGCCGCACCAGCGCCCGTTCCGCGTCGAGCTGCAGCGAATACCCTGGTTCGAGGAAGTGCCTGGCGAGCGGCAGGATGTCGTCGCGGCGATCCGCCAGCGGCGGCACCTGCAGCTCGATGACGTTGAGCCGGTAGTAGAGATCTTCCCGGAACCGCCCCTGCCGGATCGCGTCGGCCAGCGACGCATTGGTGGCCGACAGGATCCGGACGTTCACGCGGCGTGTCTGGCTCGAACCCAGGCGTTCGAACTCGCCGGTCTGCAGCACGCGCAGCAGCTTGGCCTGCCCGGTCATCGGCAGGTTGCCGATTTCGTCCAGGAACAGCGTGCCGCCGTTTGCCGCCTCGAAGCGGCCCTCGCGCGCCCTGGCAGCGCCGGTATAGGCGCCCGCTTCCGCACCGAACAGCTCGCTTTCCAGCAGGTCTGCCGGCAAGGCCCCCGTGTTTACGCGCACGAAAGGTCCACTGCGCGCCGTCGAGTTGGCCTGGATGATCTCGGCGAGGATTTCCTTGCCTGCGCCGTTCGGGCCGGTGATCAGCACTGGCACGTCGGCCTTTGCGACCTGCGTGGCCATCTGCACCACGGCATGCATGGCCGCGCTGCGATAGACGATGCCGCGCAGGTCGAACTTCGCCGCGAGTTCAGCGTGCGAGCGATCCACGCGGGCCAGTCGCTCCCGCTCCGCCGACAATGCCGCGTGGAGTTCGAGCAGGTTGCGCACCGTCGTCACCAGCCGCGCGTTGTCCCACGGCTTCGCCAGGTAGTCGGCGGCACCGGCCTTGACCAGTTCCACGGCCGTTTCGAGATGCGTCCATGCCGTCAGCAGCACGACCGGCAGGTCCGGCTGCGCCGCCCGCAGCGAGCGGAACAAGGCGATGCCCTCATCGCCGGAAGTCGCCTCGCGCTGGAAATTCATGTCCTGGAGGACCAGGTCGATGCCGCCGCGGGCGACGCGCTCCAGCCCCTCGCGCGGCGTGGCGACACATTCGACCCTTGCGCCCTCGAGCGTCAGCAGCACGTCGAGCGCCGTGCGCACGGCGTCGTTGTCGTCGATGACGAGTAGCGTTCGTCCCTGCATTCGTCGGCCGCTGCCCTGCCCCAGGTTGAAGTTCAGACGGTGCGGGTGGCGATGGCCGGCGAGACCATCGAAGCCCGGCGCGCCGGCCGGAGCGCCGCCACCAGGCTGACGACCCAGAGCACCCCCGCTCCCACGACCAGATAATAGAGCTTCAGGCGCGGGAGTTCGAACGTGGTGCTGAGCCAGTAGCCAAGCAGCAGTGCCAGCACGCAGCCAACGACGACGCCGGCTGTCGTGATCAGCCAGTTCTCAACCAGGAAGTACCGCAGGATGTCGCTGCGGCGAGCCCCGACCGCCCGCCGCGTTCCAATCTGCTTGGTGCGGGTGCTGACGTTGAACGCTGCCAGACCGAAAATGCCGAGGGCCGAAATGCCGAGCAGCAACGCGATCACGACGCCGAGGTACGTAGCCATTGCACGATCGTCGGCATAGGTTGTCGCCGCAACGTACTCCTGTGAGCGCACGCGCAGGATCACCCGGCCGTTGTCGACTTTACTGAGCGCGTCTTCGGCGGCTTTCATCACTGAATCGCGCTGGCCCGGCCTGGCACGGACCATGTAACGCGCAAAGGTCTCGTCGGAGATCACCGGGAACAGCGCGACATTGCCGACCTTGTCCCAGCCTGGCCATGAGCCGTGCATGTGGTCGATGATCCCCATGATCGTGACCGGCTGGCTGGTGCCGGTGTAAATCGTCTTGCCCAGCGCGGACTCGCCGGGAAACATGTCCCTGGCCACGTCCCGGGTGACCAGGATTCCGGATGGCGAAGTCGAACTGTTGCGGGCGGGCTTGGTCACCATCGTCGCATCGAAGTTGCGACCTTCCGCCAGCTTGACGCCGAAGGTATCGAGCCCCTGCTCATCCACCTGGAAGTAGTTCATGTCGCCGCGCCGGCCCTTCTCGTTGGGCTCGGTGTACATGGACGTGCTCGACCCGCCACCCGACAATGGCACGGCGTTGACTACGGTGGCCGCCACGACGCCCGGCAGGCTGCGCAGCACAGCCAGGTCCTCCCGGATCGTGACCTCTCCCTGGAACTTGTCGGTCGCAGGGACCCAGCCGACGAAGAAGATATTCGGCACGTCGATACCCGGGTCGCGATTCACCTTCTCGAAGCGCTGCATGATGATGAACAGCGAATTGACGACGATCGCCAGCGCCAGCGCGATCTGCAGCGACACGAGGATGGCCCCCGTCGGACTGCGACGCAGCGAACTGAGAATGGGCTTGATGTCCATGTGCGTGTGGTCCTTCTGGCTTACTGCGTCTTGAGGTAGATGGCCGGAGCGGTGCGTCCGATGCGCCACGATGGATAGAGGCCCGCGATGGCACCGGCGAGCAGCGCCAAGCCGAGCGTGATGAGCACGACGACCGGGTCGATTGCCGTCAGGCGCTCGTAGGAACTGCGGGTAAAATCCGAACTGTAGATGGCACGGATGCCGGCCAGGCCGCCCACGGCGAGCAGCAGGCCAAGCACGCCACCGGCCAGCCCGATCACCAGCACTTCCATCATGTGCTGGCGGACGATGTCGCGACGGCTCGCTCCGAGCGCCCGGCGCAGGCCCGTGAGGGGCGCGGCATTCAGGAACTTGGCGAGCAACAGGCCGACTACGTTCACGAGGCACACGCCCAGGAACATGAGCGCGATGCCGATCAGCACGCGGTTGTCCCGCTGCACGACTTCGTTGCGGTCGAGCCACTGCGCGACGTCGTAGAGCCTGTTATTGAGCGGACGCGGCATTCGCCCCGCGGCCTTCTGGCTGCGCGCGTAGTTGTCGACGAAGGCCTGGTACTTGTCGCGATCGGCAGCCGTCGGCAACTCGGCCCAGAACTGCAGCCAGATACATTCCGAGTTCAGGAAGTCCTGGTAGGTCTCCCCGCCTTCGGGCTTCCAGCAATTGGTATTGCCGTACACGGGCAACTCGAGCGTCTTGCCCCAGCCGTAAGGTATGTACGCGTCCTCGGGATCCTCGAAGGAGCCGTTGTTGAGATCGAAGAATTTCGGACTGGGCGCCCACGGCCGCAGCACGCCGACGACGCGATACTCGTTCGTGCCCAGCTTGACCGTGCGGCCGACGCTGCTCTCACCGCCGAAGACCTTCTCGTTCGTCTCGTGACTCAGCACGATGACGGGCTGTGGCCCCTGGTCCGCCGTGGCGTCCCAACCCTGTCCGTACTGGAACGGGACGTCGAACATCGGGAAGAACTCGTGGGACGTCACGCGCAGTTCAGCGTTGAACGGCTTCACGCCGGTGCGCTCCGGCACCAGCAGCGCCCCTGACTTGTACATCACCACGCTGCGCGGCGCGGCTTCCGCACCGTGCAGGTACATCGCGTCGCGATAGGTCAGCAGCTGCGGCGGGATCTCCGGCTTCTCGTCGTCGTAGGGACGCTCGGCGCTCCAGGTGTCGAGCGTGACCGCATACAGCTGGCTGCTCTTGTCCGGGATCGGGTTGGTCGCCATCGCGTGGTAGATCGTGAACGTCACCGTGCAGACGGCAATGCCGAGCGCGATTGCGAGCACCATCAGGGCCGAGAGCCCGGGATGGCGCTTCATGCTGTCGAGCGCGAGCCGCAGGTCGTAAGCAAACATGGTGGAGCCTCCTTGCCCGGTCAGCCGTAGGTCGCGTCGGCTGCCGTCGGGTGCAGCACCGTCACCGATGCCGAATGCGCCTCGTACGGCTTGTAGTCCGTGATCTGGCCGTCGATGACCTGCACATTACGGTGCGCGCGGCGTGCAAGTTCCGGGTCGTGCGTGACCATCACGATCGTGGCGCCCATGCCGTTGATCTGCTCGAGCAGGTCCATGACCTGCCGCGCCATCAGCGAGTCGAGGTTGCCGGTGGGTTCGTCCGCGAGCAGCAGTGCAGGATCGCCCGCAAGGGCCCGCGCGATTGCGACACGCTGCTGCTGCCCGCCCGACAGCTGCGACGGCAGGTGCTTCACGCGCGAGGTCAGGCCGACCAGGTCCAGCGCCGAGTTGATCCGTTCGCGACGCTCGCTCGCCGGCATGCGCCGGTAGCGCAGCGGCACGTCGACGTTGTCGAACACGTTCAGGTCGGGGATCAGGTTGAAGCTCTGGAAGATGAACCCGATCTTGTGGTTGCGCACCCTTGAGCGCGCGTCGTCGTCGAGCTTGCTGACGTCCTCGCCGTCGAGCCGGTAACTGCCGGAGTCGAACGTCTCGAGCAGGCCGGCGACGTTCAGGAACGTCGTCTTGCCGGAGCCGGAGGGCCCGGTCACCGCCACGAACTCGCCCTTGTCGACCTTCAGGCTGAACTCGCGCAGCGCATGCGTCTCGAGCAGGTCCGTCCGGTAGGCCTTGGTCACCTGGGTCATTTCGAACATGGTCCGTAATTCCTCTTGCGTTCGTTCGTCAGTCCGCGAGCATCACGCGCGGCGCATTCTTGAAATCTTCGGTGTCCGAGATGACGATCCGGTCGCCTTCCGCGAGCCCGTCCGTGATCTCGATTTCGCGCACGCTGACGGCGCCGGTCTTGATCGGCCGCTGCTCGGCGACGTCGTCGCGCACGACGTAGGCCGTCGCGCCGCCGCCGGCTTCGTAGAAGCCGCCGCGCTCCACCTTGAGCACGTTGTCGCGCCGGTCCATGAGGATGCGCACCGACACCCGCTGGTTCTGGCGCAGTCCGACCGGTACGTCGCGCAGGCGCACCCGGCCTGTCACTTCACCCTGCCGGACTTCGGGCGAGATCGCGCTCACCTCACCGGCGAAGGTCTTGCCGCCATATGACACCTCGGCGGGCATGCCGAGGCCGATCGTGCCGGCGTAGGTCTCGGCCACGCGGAACTCGATCTCCAGCGCGGACAGGTCCACGACGGTGAGCAGCGCGGCATCCTGCTGCACGGCTGCCTTCTGCGTGACCGCGAGGTTGCCCACGATGCCGTCAACCGGCGACTTCACCGCGAGTTCACCGACGCGGCGTTCGAGGTCTTCGACCAGCAGCTGCTGGCGGTCGCGCTGCAGGCGGCGCGTCTGTTGTTCGAACTCGAGGCCTTCCTTTTCGAGTCCGGCCGTCTCGACCGCGTGGTGATGCGTGAGCTTCGCTTCGTCCAGTTCGTCCTTTGCCCGCTGGAAGTCGCGCTGGCTGATCACGCGCTGGTCCCAGGCCTGCTGTGCGCGGGCGAACTCGCGCTCGGCAGCGCGGATCGCCACGCCGGCCATGTCGGCCGTCTGCTGGCTCTGCAGGATCTTGCGGCGCACTTCGATGTCCTGGCGACGCAGGTCGACGACGAGACTCTCGAGCGTGGCGCGCTCACGCTCGAATTCGTTGCGCAACCCCGGACTGACGACGGTCGCCAGCAGGTCGCCCTTCTTCACTGCGTCGCCGGCGTTGCGCTCGACCGTCACGGTGCCTGCCGCCGGCGCGTAAAGCGTCGGGCTGACGGCGGCGACCACGGTGGCCTGGGCGGCAACGTCGCTCAGGAACTCGCCGCGCGACACCGTCGCAATGCGCACGCGATCCAGCGCGACTGTCGCATCGGTCGAGGCCCAGCCCTTGAGGAACCACGCGAGGACGGCCGCACCGAGCACGAGCATGGCGACGGCAGCGGTGATCTGGACGCGCCGGTCGTGCCGCCATCCCTGGGCGGGCTCGATGACGCGGTCCTGACCGTCGGTGCTGCGCATGCCCGGCGCGGCAGTCTGGTCGGGGATTCGCTTGAGGTTGGAAATTGACATGTGCGGGCGATTGGATGCGGGGCAGTACGGAATGGTTTGCAGGGATCGTGCCAACCGGTGCGAGTCGGACACAACGATGTTTTTCAAAGACTTATCTGTCGCGCAGTGGAGTCATTCAGCCAGTCCGGGTGTCCGCGCGCGGACAGCGGACACCGGCGCGGACACTTTCCAGCGACCCGACGGAAATGACATAGTTCGGGTCCTTCCGACGGAGTGACATCGCATGGACATCAGTGGGCGCCAACGCAGCTCGAACATCGAAGACCGCCGTGGCATGTCGCCCGTTCGCAAAGGCATTGGACTGAGCCTCGGCGGACTCCTGTTCCTGGTCGTGCTGAGCCTCCTGGGCATCAACCCGCTGCCGTTCCTCGGTGTCGCGACCAAGCAGCCTGAAGTGGAGATGCAACAGTCCCAGCAGCCGTACCAGGAATCGGCAGAAGAGGCTCAGTTGTCTGCCGTTGCGGGCGTCACGCTCGCCGAGACCGAAGCCACCTGGAACCGGCTTTTCGGCGGCAAGTACCCCGCGCCGACGATGGTCATGTTCAACGAGCTGACGCCGTCCGCGTGTGGCATGGGTCAGGCGGCGATGGGGCCGTTCTATTGCCCGCTGGACCAGAAGGTCTACCTCGACCTCTCGTTCTTCCAGGAACTGGACCAGAAGTTCGGCGCGCCCGGCGATTTCGCGCAGGCCTATGTCATCGCGCACGAAGTCGGCCATCACGTGCAGAACCTGACGGGCACGGCGCAGCAGGTGCAGAAACTGCAACAGCGTGCGCGCAGCAAGGCAGAGGCCAACCAGTATTCGGTGATGCTGGAGCTGCAGGCCGACTGTTATGCGGGCGTCTGGGCACGCGATGCCGCGCAGCGGCTCAAGCTCGAGCAAGGCGACATCGAGGAAGGCCTGCGAGCCGCCACGGCGATCGGCGACGACCGCCTGCAGAAGCAGACGCAGGGTCGGATCGTCCCCGACGCCTTCACGCACGGCAGCTCGGAGCAACGCGCGCGCTGGCTGAAGGTCGGCATGGACTCCGGCGACCCGAACGCCTGCGACACGTTCAATGCCCCGCAGCTCTGATCCCTCACCTCTTCCGCTTCAGCGGGAGAGGTCGCGCGCAGCGCGGGTGAGGGCTCTGCGGTTCCTCACAAGTCCAGTTTCCCGCCGTACCCGGTCAATTCCAGGTAGCCGCGCCCAACCTCGCGTCCGGTCGCGTCATCGACCAGCCGAATCGGGCCTTCCCAGTAGAGAATGCCCGTCGTCGGTCGTGAGTCGAGTTCCGCATCGAGCAGCAGCGGCTCGACGCGATAGGTCTTCGTTCCGACCTGCACGCGCCATCGAACCGGGTATTCCACGCCCGTGCGTGGCGAGCGCCACGACTCGAGCGGAGTCCATTCCACTTGCTCGCGCCCGAACGTGCTCACCTCTCCCGCCCCAGCGATCTTCACCTCTCCCGCTGGGGTGATCTGCACCTCTCCCGCCGGGGTAGTCTGCACCTCTCCCGCCCCGGCGGGAGAGGTCGCGCGCAGCGCGGGTGAGGGTGTGCGCGGCGCCGAGCCGGGTCTGCGCAACGTAGCGCTCGCCCAACGCTCCCCGCCCTGCAGGTCGCGCATGCGGAACGCCATGAGCGCGCCACCGTCGTCGAGGTTCACGCCCATCCAGTCCCAGCCGAGCGCGCTTGCGTCGACGTAATCGCTCGACCACTCGTGGTCGAACCATGCATGCCCGGTCACCTTCTGCCTGCGTCCGTCGAGCGTCACTTCGCCGCTCACTGCGAGCTGAGGGAGGCTGTAGTAGTAACTCGCAGAGCGCGGGTCCGGTCCCTTGCGACTGAATCCGCGCTCGCCCTGCAGCAAAGGCGACTGCGTCGCAACCAGTGACAACTCGAAATCGAAGTCGTCGCCATGCACGATCGTCACGTACTTTCCCGGCGCAACCTGCTTGAGCGACCAGTCGTCGAGCCTGACGTCGAGGTCGCCTCGCTGCGCATAGGCGAGGTCGAACCCGGTGCGGGCACTGCGCTGCGCGTGGCGCAGCTTGCCGTCTGCAGGTTCGGCGAGCGCCGCGTGGGCGAACAGCACCTGCTGCGGTGCGAACGCGCTGGGATTGCCCTCGGCCAGGCCCGTGCGCACGCGGAAGAACGTCACCTGGAAGCCGCGCGGCGCCCTCGCCTTGCTCGTGCCATCGTCGAGCCAGCCCGTGACGTACCACCACTCGATGCGATGGTCAGGGTGACTGCCTTCGTCTTTCGGGAATTGGAGTTCGACGCCCGGAACGACCGGTGCATACGTGACTTCGGCAAGGGCGGGGAATGGAATGAAGGTAACCAGGCAGATCAGGTGCAGGGCGAAAGTGCGGAAGCCCTCACCCCAACCCTCTCCCGCCCTTGCGGGAGAGGGAGCCGCAGGTGCAGTTCGTGGTTGGGTCACCAGTCTTCCTTCACGGCGCGCACGACATCATCGCCCATCGCGCGGCGCCCACTGAACGCGGCCGTGCCCGCCGCCGCAAGGACCAGCACGACACTCAGGATCGCGAGCAGGCTCCACGGCACGTGCAGGTCCATGGTCCAGTGGAACGACTGCCGGTTGACCACGAAGATGAGGATCAGGCTGACGAGCGCGCCGATGATGAGACCGGCCGCCACGCCGATCGCGCCGAGCGCCGCGCCCTCGAACGCGAGCATGCGGCCGACCTCGCGCCGCGTCACGCCGAGGTGACGCAGCATGCCGAACTCGCCACGGCGTGCGAGCACCTGTGAACTCATGCTCGCGCTGATGCCGAACAGGCCGATGAGCACGGCGACGGCTTCGAGCAGGTAGGTGACGGCGAACGTGCGGTCGAACAGCGCGAGCGAACGCTTGCGGATCTCGCCCGGTACCGCGACCTCGTAGTCCCCGCTGCGCGAGACTGCATCGCGCAGGCGCACGCTGAAGGCTTCCGCATCGGTGCCCTGGCGCAGCCAGATGGCCGCCGTGGTCGCGTTGCGATCTCCGGTCAGCGCGATGAACGTTTCGCGATCCACGACGACCGAGCCGCCGGGACGCTCGTAGTCGCGCCACACGCCGCGCACGGTGGCACGCACGACCTTGCCACCGAGCGGCAGGTCGAACTCGGTGCCGACGTCGAAGCCACGCAGGTCGAGCGCCGCTTCCGATGCCCAGACCGGCACGGCGCCTTCCGGCGCAGGCTCGCTGGCCGTGCGCCGGACCGGAAGCACTCGATCAGCCGTCTGCTCGCGGATGGGCCGCGCAATGATCGTCAGGGGCAATCGTTCGCCCGGCAACAGCACGTCCTGGAACCGCACGAAATCCACCCGGGCGACTGGTGGCAGCGCGGCAATGGATTCCTGCGCGCGCGTGTCGAGGTAGGCACCGGTGGCCGGCGACCCCGCGCGCACGTAAAGATCCGCCGGCAGGATTCGCTCCATCCAGGTCTCGAGCGACATGCGGAACGAGAACACCATGATCGCCATCGCGACCATCAGGCTGAAGCTCACGAGCACTGCCGCGATACTGACGGTCGCGCGCCGCGCGGTGCCGCGCAGTTGCGCCACCGCGACTTGCCGCCATGCGGGCCCGTCCGGGCGCAACCGCGAGAACACCATGGTCGCGATGGTCGGCGTCAGGAACACTGCACCGAGCAACAGGCACGCGATCGAGACGTAGCCCGGCAGCGCAATGCCGTCGAGCGGCGGCAGCGCCAGTGCGGCCACGCCTGCGGCAAACAGCAGCAATGCGATGCGGCCATGCGTGCGAGCGGCAACGGGCGCCTCGTCGCCAGCCTTGAGTGCGGCGGCGGCCGGAACCGATGCCGCCTCTCGCGCCGGTCCGAACGTCGCGACCAGGGCCGCGCCCACGCCCAGCAGGAAAAATACGAGGTACTCGCCGGCGCTGATCTCGAGTCGTGGTGCAACCCCACGGAAATAGCCTGCGCCGAGATCGGCACCAAATGCGGCCAGTCCCGCGCGCGCCACGAGCGCGCCGAGAGCGACGCCCACCGCAGCACCCAGCGCGCCAACGACCATGCCCGACAGCAGCGCTGCCGCGAGTTGTTCACGCACGGTCATGCCCATGGCATGCAGCAGGGCGATTTCGCGACGCCGCCGGGCCACCGCCAGCGATTGCGTCGCATAGACCAGGAACGCGCCGGTGAAGAGCGCAACGAGCGCCAGGGCGGTCAGGTTGGAGCGATAGGCGCGCGTGAGGCGCACCGCGTCGTCGGTTGCCTCACCGGGCGTGACCACGTGCACCCCTGGCGGCAACAACTCGGCCACGGCCTTGCGCACTGCCGCGCGATCGGCCTGCGGTTCGAGCCGCAGGTCCACGCGATCGAGACGGCCCAGCCGCTGCAGTCGCCACTGCGCTTCGCCGATGTCGAGCATGCCGACGGGTTGCCGGTACGCACCGGGTGGCAGCAGGCCCGCAACCCGCAGACGCACGCGGTCCAGCGCCACCTGCACGTCGAGATCGTCGCCGACCTCCAGTTCCAGCGCTTGCGCTGCGGCCGGGCTCAACCAGATCGAGTTCTCCGCGAGCAGCCCCTGGCCCTGCCGCTGCGCGGTTGCACCCGCCCCTGCCAGCGCGGGTTGCATCTGGATGGCTCGGAACGGGTCGATGCCGACCAGCTTCAGGTTGCGATCGCGCCCCGGCAACCTGACCTGCACTTCGACGACAGGACTTGCCGCGGCCACGCCCGGCACGCGCGCGAGCGCGGGGAACAGCGACTCCTCGAAGCCCGCTCCCGGAGCCTGCACCGCAAGGTCGGCGAGACCGAAGAGGGACCGCGACGCGCCCTGTACCTCGTCCGCCGCGACGCGGTTGATGAGATAGACCGAGAAGCCGAGCGCGACGCCGAGTGCGATCGCCAGCATCGCAAGCGCGGTGCGGCCGGGCGCCTGGCGCAGCGGTCCGAACGCCGCGGCATCCAGCAGCGCGACCCGTGCCCGCAGATTGACTGGGATGACGGGCAGTGCCTGCGCACCGGAATTCATGCGCGCAGCGCCAGTCCCGCGCGACTGAGTTCGTAGACGCGATCGGTCGAGCCGGCAGCAGCGGCAGAATGCGTCACCAGGATGCCGGCCGCGTTGTCGCGCTTGATCTGCTTGCGCAGCAGTTCCAGGATCATGCTGGCATTGTCTGGATCGAGGTTGCCGGTCGGCTCGTCCGCCAGCACGACCGCCGGCCGATGCGCCAATGCGCGTGCTACCGCGACACGCTGGGATTCGCCGCCCGACAGCTCGCGTGGCAGGCTGTGGGCACGATCCGCGAGCCCGACGGCCTCGAGCAGTTCCCGCACGCGATCGTCAGCTGCCCGGCCCGCCTGGCCGTTCAATGCAAGCGGCAGCGCCACGTTGCGCGCGATGCTGAGGTGCGGCAGCAGGTGGAAGGCCTGGAACACGAAACCCATGCGCGTGCGGCGCACCTGCGTGCGCGCCTGGTCGTCGAGCTGCGCCAGGTCGCGGCCTTCGAGCAGCAACTGGCCGGAGTCCGGAACGTCGAGCCCGGCGATCAGGTTCAGCAGCGTCGACTTGCCGACGCCGGATTCGCCGACGATGGCGACGTACTCGCCGGGCACGACCTTGAGCGACACGTCATCGAGCACGCGCCGGCCGCCGGCGCCGCCGTAGGATTTCGAAACACCGTGGAGCTCGAGCATGGGATCCAATCGTAAGCGTTGTGCCGATCGGATTCATTGTCCTGCAATCCAGGCGCAGCCATCGGGCCACGGTCGTTCCCCGCTGACGGCGCCCGGCTCGCCGGTTCCTCCGGCCTCAGGCGAGGCGCCCTGCGAGATAGGCGACGCACTGGTCGAGACTCGCGAGATGGGCGTAGTCGGTCTCCGGCACGTCCACCCCGAACTCGCGATGCAACGCAATGGCGAAGTTGAGCGTGTCCATCGAGTCGAAGTCGAACTGGTCACGAAATGCAACGCCAGGGATCACCGTGTTCGCCTCGACGTCGGGCGCAATCGCCGTCAACAGTTCGAGCAGGCGGCCAGCAAGTTGCTCACGGTTCATGACCTGTTCCTCACAGCTTGGCCGGGTCGGCGAGCAGTGCGGCCATCTGCGCCAGGAATTGCGCTCCGAGCCGCCCATCCGTGACCCGATGGTCCGCCGCGAGCGACAGTGTCAGGACGTGTCGTGGAACGACCTTGCCAGCGACGATCCAGGGACGCTCGACGACGGCCCCGGCGCCGACGATCGCAACCTGTGGCGGCTGGATGATGGGCAGCACCGTCTCCACCGCCGCCTCGCCGAGGCTGGTCAGGATGATCGTGGAAGCGGCGAGTTCGCTGGCGCGCAACCGCCCGGCTCGCGCGCGGGTGACGAGGTCGCGGAAGCCGTCCATGAGTGCGGCGAGCGGCTTGTCCGCGGTGTCCATGATGGCCGGCGCCACGAGCCCGCCGCCGCGCAAGGCAACCGCGACGCCGACATGGACGACCGGGCTCTCATCGTAGCGGCCGTTGCGATGGAAGCCGCTGAAGCCGGCCTGACCGCGGCACGCCAGAGCCACGGCTTTGAGCAGCAGCACCGGCAATAGCAGGCGCCCGGTCACCGGCACCGCGGCGTTGTAAGCCGCGAGCCAGTCGACGGCGGGCGTCACGTCGACCGTCGTGGTCAGGTAGTAATGCGGAATCTCGCGCTTCGAGCGGGACATCGCGGCTGCGATCGCGGCGCGCATGCCGGCCGCCCCCTCTCCCGCGACTGCGGGAGAGGGTTGGGGTGAGGGCCCGACCCGCTCGACATCCGCCACAGTAATCGCACCTTCCGGGCCGGTGCCGCGCAGCGACTCGACATCGACGTGCATTTCCTGAGCGCGCTTGCGCGCTGCCGGCGAGATCTTCACGCGTGGTTGAATGGTCTCTGCCGCACCCTCCTCCGCCCGCGTCCGAGAAGGTGCCTGGACCTTCTCCGGCGCAGGAGCGGGCGCCTCGGTATCGAGCAGCGCAAGAACGGTACCCACCGGGACGCGGGTCCCCGGCGGCACCAGGAGTTCACGCACGATGCCGTCGACGAAGACCTCGACGTCGATCGCGCCCTTGTCGGTCTCGACCACGGCCACGACGTCGCCGCGCTTGCAGCGGTCGCCGGGCGCAACGTGCCACTCGACGATCGTGCCCGCGTCCATGTCGGCACCGAGCGCGGGCAGGCGGAACTCAGTCTGCATGGCCAAGCAGCCTCCGCACGGTGGCCACGATGCGCTCGGGGCCGGGCAATGCGGCGTCCTCCAGATGCTTGGGGTACGGGATTGGCACCTCCTCGGTGCAGACACGCGCAATGGGCGCATCCAGGTCGTAGAAGGCCTGCTCGACGATGCGTTGCCCGATCTCCGCCGCGAGGCTGCACGTGCGCCAGCCTTCGTCGACGATGGCGACGCGGCGCGTCTTGCGCACCGAGTTCAGCACCGTCGCGTCGTCCAGCGGCCTGAGGCTGCGCAGGTCGACGATCTCCGCGTCGATCCCGTCCTGCGCGAGGACTTCGGCGGCCGCGACGCAGCGCCACAGGCTGGCGCCGTAGGTCACCAGCGTCACGCTGCTGCCGGCGCGATGCACGCGCGCGCCTTCGAGCCGCACGTGCGCAGCCGCATCCGTGAGCTCGCCCTCCATGTTGTAGAGCGAGATCGGCTCGAACACGATCACTGGATCTGGCGAAGCCAGCGCAGTCCGCAACATGCCGCGCGCATCGTCGATCGTCGCTGGCTCGACGACGCGCAGGCCCGGCACGTGCGCGTACCACGCTTCGAGGCTGTGCGAGTGCTGCGCCGCCAGCTGCCGCCCCGCGCCGGTCGCCATGCGGATGACGACGGGCACCGGAAACTGTCCGCCCGACATGTGGCACAGCGTCGCCGCCGTGTTCACGATCTGGTCGAGCGCGAGCAGGCTGAAGTTGACGGTCATGACCTCGACAATCGGCCGCAGGCCACCCAGCGCCGCCCCGATGCCGGCGCCGACGAAGGCGGACTCCGACAGCGGTGTGTCGCGGATGCGCTCCTCGCCGAACTCGTCGAGCAGGCCCTTGCTGACTGCAAAGCATCCGCCGTACTTGCCGACGTCCTCGCCCATCAGGAATACGCGCGGATCCGACGACAGGGCCTCGCGGATGCCCTGCTTGACCGCCTCACGGTAGGTGATGCGCAGCGGAGTCGTCATGGCGTCACCTCTTCCGCATACACGTGCCGCGCCAGGTCCTCGACCGGCTCCCACTCCGCCGCGGATGCGAACTCGACGGCCGCGGCGACCTCGGCGTCCGCCGCGCGCAGCAGGGCCTGAAAGTCGTCCTCGGTCAGCAGCCCCGCCGCCTTGAGCCGCGTCGTGAGCGTGGTCAGCGGCCCTCGCTTGCGCCACTCCTCCACCTCGGCCTTGTCGCGATAGAGTTGCGCATCGAACATCGAATGCGCGCGCAGTCGATAGGTGCGCATCTCGAGCAGGACCGGGCCTCGCCCGGCGCGCGCTTGCTCGACCGCCTCGCGCGCGGCCTGCTCCACCGCCAGCACGTCCATGCCGTCCACGGCGGCTGCGCGCACGTCGTACGCCGCGGCCTTCGCCTGGATGTCCGTCTGCGACTCGGAACGCGCAAGTGCCGTGCCCATCGCGTACAGGTTGTTCTCGCAGATGAACAGCACGGGCAACCGCCACAGCGCGGCGAGGTTCATCGATTCATGGAACTCGCCCTCTGCCGCCGCGCCTTCGCCGAAGAAGCAGGCGGACACGTTGCGCGTGCCGCGCAGCTTCTCCGCGAGGCCCAGGCCGACCGCGAGCGGCAAACCACCGCCGACGATGGCGTTGCCGCCGTAGAAACGCGTGGCGGCGTCGAAGACGTGCATCGAGCCGCCGCGCCCGCCGCTGCAACCCGTGCGCTTGCCGTAAAGCTCAGCCATCAACGGCCCCATCGCGATGCCGCGGGCGAGCGCGTGGCCGTGCTCGCGATAGGTCGAGACGATGGCATCGCCCGGACCGAGCACCTGCATCACGCCGACAGCGATGGCCTCCTCACCGTCGCAAAGGTGCAGGAAACCCCGGATGTGCCCCGCGCCGTAGAGCTCTGCGCAGCGGTCCTCGAATTCGCGGATGCGCAGCATCTCGCGCAACAGGCGCAGCCCGCGTTCGCGCTCGAATCCGTCGGGCAGCCCGCTCATGAGCCCCCCTCGAGCGTGGAGAGGTCTCCTTCCGGCAGGCCGAGTTCTCGTGCGCGCAGGAGCCGGCGCATGATCTTGCCACTGCGCGTGCGAGGCAGCTGCGCCGCGAAGGCGATCTCCCGCGGCGCGACCGCCACGCCGAGCAGGCGCCTCGCATGCGCGAGCAGTTCGCGCTGCAGCGCCTCACCCGCCTCGTACCCCGACTTGAGTTCGACGAACGCCTTGACGACCGACCCCGCGATCGGATCCGGCACCCCGATCACGCCGACCTGCGAGACGGCGCGATGCGTCATCAACGCGCTTTCAACCTCGAACGGGCTGATCAGGTGACCGGCGGCCTTGATCACGTCGTCGGCGCGCCCGACGAACCAGTAATAGCCGTCGGCATCTCGCTTCGCGAGATCGCCGGAGAGGTACCAGCCGTCGCGGAAGCACTTGCGGTAGCGCGCCTCCTCGTCGAGATACCCGCGGAACATGGACGGCCAGCCGGGCCGCAGCGCGAGTTCGCCGACCTCGCCCGCCGCTGCGACGACGTCGACACCGCCGTCCTCACGCGGCCGCACGATGCCCGCCTCGATGCCCGGCACGGGGCGGCCCATCGAACCTGGCCGGATCGGCATGCAGGGGTAGTTGGCGATCATGATGGCGCCGGTCTCAGTCTGCCACCACGTGTCGTGGAATGGCAGGCCGAGCGCTGCAACGCCCCACACGACCGCTTCGGGATTCAGCGGCTCGCCGACGCTCGCGAGATGACGGAGCGCCGGATACGTGCGGGTCCGCGCGAGTTCGACGCCGGCCTTCATCAGCATCCGGATCGCGGTCGGCGCCGTGTACCAGACCGTGACGCGCTCGGTGTCGAGGATCTCGTACCAGCGCGGCGCGTCGAACTCCTCGCGGTCCACGATCATGCCGACGCCGCAGGCGAGCGGCGCGATCACGCCGTACGAAATGCCCGTCACCCAGCCCGGATCGGCGGTACACCAGTAGACGTCGCCAGCCTGCAGATCCAGTACCCAGCGGGCCGTCGCCACGTGCACGCTGACTGCAGCGTGCGCATGCAGCACTCCTTTCGGCTGGCCGGTCGTGCCGCTGGTGAAATGCAGCAGCGCGTAGTCGTCGGGCGCAGTGTGGACCGCAGCGAACTCGGTCGAGGCAGCGTTCATCGCGGCTTCGAAGTCTGCAGTGCCCGCCGGCAAGTCGCCCGCGCCCGGAGTGCGCACCACGAGCACGTGTTCGAGTTGCGGCAGCCGGTCGCGGATCGGTGCGACCTTGCGGCGGTACAGCAAGTCGGTCGTCACGAGCACCCGGACGGAACCGAGCGACAGGCGTGCACGGACCGGCTCGGGGCCGAACGCGGAGAAGAGCGGGCAATAGACGGCGCCCCCTGCCAGCGTGCCGAGGACGGTCGCGTACAGCGCCGGCACCCGTCCCATCAAGGTCGCGACCCGCTCGCCGCGCTGCACTCCGAGCCTCGCCAGGACGTTGGCGAAGCGATGCGAGGCGTCGGCCAGGTCGCGGAAGCTCAGGTCTGCGGACGGCGCACCACGGGCGAGGAAGCGGATGGCGAGGCGCTCGCCGGACGCACCCTCTGCATACCGGTCGACGGCCTCGAAGGCCATGTTGAGCGCGCCGCCGGGCAGGCCGGACAGCCAGCGGTTGGCCTGCTCCCACGTGAAATCACGGCGGGCCTGTTCGTAGTCCACCAGGCAGGGCTCGCGGCGCAAGGCACCGCGGGGCTTGGCGATGGGCGACCAATCCATGCGGTCACCTCGGGTAGCGGGTCTCGACGCTTGCAGGGTCACTGTAGGTGACGCCGCGCGCCGATTCATGCGGACTTTCCGCGAGTCGCAGCAGGGGACGCTCTCCCATTCCGAACCCCAGCCGCGAAAACGAGAATGCCCCCGATTTTCCGGTCCCTCGCGGCGTGGAGGAAAGCGATGTTCCGCAGCACGGTGCTGGACGCGGCAGCGGCGCGGGCTGGGCCGCGGCTTGACAGCCGGGGCCGCTTGTATCAAAGTGATATCACTTTGCAAGCATCCGCGCCGCCAGCAACCGGAGACCCCAGATGACCCAGCAGCCCATGTCGCGCACAGGCGAGATCGAGCGTCGCACCATCAGCGGCTACGTCGGTCTCGGCATCGGCCTCGCGCTGCTCGCCGCAGCCGTGTTTCTCATCCTCAACGTGGGAGTCGCAGGGCCGCGGGCGCTGGTGATCGCGGCGCCGCTGTTCATCCTCGGCGCACTCGTGCTGTCCGGGCTGTACATGCTGCAGCCGAACGAGGCCGCGATCCTGCTGCTGTTCGGCGCGTACAAGGGCACTGACCGGACGGAGGGCCTGCGCTGGGCCAACCCGTTCTACAAGAAGCAGAAGATCAGCCTGCGGGCGCACAACCTCGCCAGCGACAGGCTGAAGGTCAACGACAAGCGGGGCAACCCGATCGAAATCGCGGCCGCGATCGTCTGGCGCGTGCAGGACAGCGCGCAGGCGAGCTTCGACGTCGAGGACTACGAGGAGTACGTACGCATCCAGGCCGAGGCCGCGGTGCGCCACCTCGCGTCGAGCTACGCCTACGACGAGGGCGAGGACCTGCACGAGGGCGAGATCACGCTGCGCGCCGGCCAGGATCGCGTCGCGCAGTCGTTGATCCGCGAGCTTACGGACCGCTTCGAACAGGCCGGCATCGTGGTCGAGGACGCCAAGCTCACCCACCTCGCCTATGCGCCGGAGATCGCACAGGTGATGCTGCGCCGGCAGCAGGCCGAGGCGATCATCGCCGCACGCAGCAAGATCGTGCACGGCGCGGTCAGCATGGTGGAGATGGCGCTGAAGGGACTCAGCGAGCGCGACATCGTTCACCTCGACGACGAGCGCCGTGCCGCGATGGTCAGCAACCTGCTGGTCGTGCTGTGCTCCGAGGGCGAGGCGCAGCCGGTGATCAACACCGGAACGCTGTACACGTGAGCCGGCCGCGATGAGCCGCCCGCTTTACGAGCACACGCAGACCGGTTGGCCGATCCGGATCGCGTTCCTCACGCTGGCGTCAGGCCTGCTGGTACTGGCCGCATTGCCCGACTTTGACCAGATGCGCACGCCACCGAGGTTGCTCGCGGCCGGTGTAGGCATCGCGGCGCTGTTCGGCTGGGTGTGGGGCTCGATGACGGTCCGCATCCAGGACGGCGCGCTTTGCATCCGGTTCGGACTGGGTTGGCCGCGCAAGACGGTGCCGCTGTCGGACATCTCCGCCGCGGAGATTACCCGCACGTCGTTCCTCGATGGCTGGGGCGTGCACCGGACTCGGCGCGGCTGGCTGTACAACGTGTCCGGCTACGACGCGGTGCTGCTGAAACTCGCAAGTGGCCGCAACCTGCTGGTCGGATCCGATGAGCCGCGTCGCCTCCAGGCTGCTCTGCAGCGCGCTGTCGCGCGCGCCTGACGGCGATCGTGGCAAGCCGCGACAAGAAGACGTTCCTGCTGCGCATCGACCCGGATCTGTGGGCCGAAATGGAACGGCTGGCCGCGGCCGAGTTGCGCAGCGTGAACGCGCAGGTTGAATTCCTGCTGCGCGAGGCGCTGGCCTCGCGCGGCGTCCGCTCGAAGACAGCCCGGAAATCCAGGTCCGGCCGGGTCGACTAGGTCGACGGGCAGGCCTGCGGCCGGCGCGGCGCCAGCCTATCGGCGGCCCTTGCGCGTCGCTGACTTGGAGCCGGCTTTCGGCAGGGCTTTTGCCCTGGCCTTGGTCTTCATTGGCCTTTACCTTTACTTTACTTGACCTTCTTCTTCACGACGGCAGCCTTGACGGTCTTGGCCTTCGTAACCCGACCCTTGAGCCGCTTGAAGATCGCCGCGCCGAGTTCCGCGGGCGAACGCACCGTGGTGACGCGAGCAGCCTCGAGTGCAGCGAACTTGTCCGCTGCCGTGCCCTTGCCACCCGAGATCACCGCGCCGGCGTGACCCATGCGTTTGCCCGGCGGCGCCGTCACGCCGGCAATGTATGCAACGACCGGCTTCGTAACGTGCTTGCGGATGAACTCGGCACCGGCCTCTTCGTCGCTGCCGCCGATCTCGCCGACCATGATGATGCCTTCGGTCTGCGGATCGTCCTGGAACAGCGCCAGCACGTCGATGAAGTTCATGCCCCGCACCGGGTCGCCGCCGATGCCGACGCAGGTGCTCTGGCCGAGGCCGACGTTGGTCGTCTGGAACACGGCTTCGTAGGTGAGCGTGCCCGAGCGCGAAACGATGCCGACCTTGCCCTTCTTGTGGATGAAGCCCGGCATGATGCCGATCTTGCATTCTCCCGGCGTGATGACGCCGGGGCAGTTCGGGCCGACGAGACGCGACTGCGAATCCTTGAGCGCAGCCTTGACCTTGACCATGTCGTTGACCGGGATGCCCTCGGTGATGCACACGATCAGCGCGATGCCGGCATCCGCTGCCTCGATGATCGCGTCGGCCGCGAACGGCGGCGGCACGTAGATCATCGTCGCGTTGGCGTCGGTCTTCGCGACCGCATCGCGCACGGTGTCGAACACCGGCAGGCCGAGGTGCTTTTCACCGCCGCGGCCCGGCGTGACCCCGCCGACCAGCCTGGTGCCGTATTCCAGGCAGCCCTGCGAATGGAACGTGCCCTGCTTGCCCGTGAATCCCTGGCAGATCACGCGCGTGTTCTTGTTGATGAGAATCGACATGGCTTACTTCCTCGCAGCGGCCGCGACGACCTTCTGCGCGGCATCGGTCAGGTCGGTGGCGGCAATCAGGTCCAGCCCGCTCTCGGCGAGCAGCTTGCGACCCTGCGGCGCGTTGGTGCCCTCGATGCGCACCACGACCGGCAGGTGCAGGCCGAGATCACGCGCCGCGCCGATCACGCCCTCCGCGATCATGTCGCAGCGGACGATGCCGCCGAAAATGTTGACCAGGATCGCCTTCACCTTCGGGTTGGTGAGAATCAGCTTGAACGCCGTCGTGACGCGCTCGCGCGTGGCGCCGCCGCCGACGTCGAGGAAATTTGCGGGCGAACCGCCGTAGAGCTGGATGACGTCCATCGTCGCCATGGCGAGGCCCGCGCCGTTCACCATGCAGGCGATGTCGCCGTCGAGCGAGACGTAGTTCAGGTCCGCTTCGCCGGCCAGGCGCTCCATCTCGTCTTCCTGCGAGGTGTCACGCATCTCGACCAGCGCCTTCTGCCGGAAGAGCGAGTTGTCCTCGATGCCGATCTTGCCGTCGAGCGCGATGACGTCGCCGTCGCCGTTCACGATCAGCGGGTTGACCTCGACCAGGCTCGCGTCGCACTCGTTGTAGAGCTTGTAGAGGCCGCGAGCGATCTGCTCGAACTGCGCGACCTGCTGGTCCTTGAGCCCCAGGCCGTAGGCGAGCGTGCGGCAGTGCGAACCCTGGATGCCGGTCGCGGGATGCACTTCGACGCGGACGATCTTTTCGGGAGTCTTCGCAGCGACTTCTTCGATGTCCATGCCGCCCGCGGCCGAGGCCACGAACGCCACGCGACCGGTGTCGCGGTTGAGCAGCAGGCTCAAGTACAGCTCGCGTTCGATCTTCGAACCGGTCTCGACGTAGACCTGGTTGATCGGCAGGCCTTCGGGCCCCGTCTGCTTGGTCGTGAGGCGCTGCCCGAGCATGCCCGCGGCGGCGGCGGCGACATCGTCCGTCGACTTGACGACCTTGACGCCACCCGCCTTGCCGCGCCCACCCGCATGCACCTGGGCCTTGACCACCCAGACGGCTCCGCCGAGGCGCCGGGCGGCGTCGACGGCTTGCGCCGGCGTGGAAGCGACGAACCCCGCCGGCACCGGGATGCCGTAGCGGGCGAACAGCTGTTTCGACTGGTATTCGTGGAGATTCATGGGTCTGAGCCGGGCGATGGGACGAAGCTCGGAAGTTTACCCCAAGACAGCTCTGCTAAAGTGCCGGGCCATGGCGCCAGCGTTGAAACCAGGGTTCGTCGAGGCCGCCGGCCGGACCGCCTCGAACATCGAGTTGCCATGGCGCGTGCTGTCGCTGCTGAACGTGTTCCGGCTGCTGCTGCCCATGCTCCTGCTGCTGGTTTTTTTCTTCAACGCGCCGACCAACAGCGTCGGTGCCCACCAACCCGGGATGTTCATCGGCATCGCGGTTGCCTATTTCGCCTTTGCGCTGGTCTGCATCCAGACCATCCAGAGCCGCAGTCCATCGGCGGAATGGCAGGCGATGATCCAGCTGGTCGTCGACGCCATCGCGATGAGCCTGCTGATCCACGCGAGCGGCGGCGTCTCGAGCGGCCTGGGGACGCTGCTGGTATTGCCGACGGGAGCCACGGCCACCCTCGTGGCGCGCCGCTATGCGCTGCTGGGAACGTCCCTCGTCACGCTCGCGCTGCTGGTGGAAACGACGATCTCGTTCCTGCAGGGCGCAAGCTCACGTGCCGATTTCCTGATCACCGGCCTGACCGGCGCCAGCCTGTTCGCCATCACGCTGCTCGCCATCCCGTTTGCCGCACGCCTGCGCGAAAGCGAGGCGCTGGCCCAGCAGCGCGAGATCGACATCGCGAACCTCAATGAGCTGAACGAGTTCATCGTGCAGCACCTGCGC
Source organism: uncultured Gammaproteobacteria bacterium (assembly GCA_963698735.1). GTDB lineage: Bacteria > Pseudomonadota > Gammaproteobacteria > Steroidobacterales > Steroidobacteraceae > RPQJ01. Next base: position 22,451 of record CAVOSA010000016.1, read on the forward strand.
GAGAGCATCCTGGTCGTCGACGAGACCGACAACGTGCGACTGATCAACGAAACGGCCGCGCGGCTGCTCAGAGGCGGTGCGGTGCCCAGCGGTGCAACCCTCGCGTCGATCTCGCCGCGACTTGCCTACCTGATCGAGGCCTGGCGCCGGCAGGCATCCGACCGTCGCGACACCGTGGGCGAGGTCGTCGGCGCCGACGGGGGCACCATCATCCGGCCGCACTTCGTCGCGCTGTCGGACAGCGGCTCGGGCCCGGTGCTGGTCTTTCTCGAGGACACCAGCCTCATGGCGGAACGTGCGCAGCAGTCGAAGCTCGCTGCGCTGGGCCGCCTCAGCGCCAGCATCGCGCACGAGATCCGTAATCCGGTCGGCGCGATGAGCCATGCCGGCCAGCTGCTGCGCGAATCCCCGACCCTGACCGCCGATGATCGCCACCTGACCGACATCATCGAGAAGAACGGGGTGCGCGTCAGCCACATCATCGAGAACGTGCTGCAACTGTCGCGACGCGACACGACCAAGCAGGAGCGTTTCAACGTCGTCGGAATGGCTGCGCGACTTTCCTGACCGAGTACGCGCAGACCATGCAACTCGACCCGGCGCGTTCCGTATCGAGATGGACCCGCATCCGGGCTGATCGAGGTGCAGTTCGATCCATCGCACTTGCACCAGGTGTTCTGGAACCTGTGCGACAACGCGTTCCGGCACGGCAATAGCGGCGATTCAGCGAAGCGCATCGACATCCGCGCCGGACGCATTCCGGCCACCGGCCGCCCGTTTCTCGAGGTCGCGGACCGCGGCGACGGCATCGATCCCGCCCAGGCCGAACGCATCTTCGAGCCGTTCTTCACGACCGGCTCGGGCGGCACCGGGCTCGGCCTCTTCATCTCGCGCGAACTGTGCCAGACCAACGGCGCGCTGCTCCTCTACGAGCCGCGACCGGCCGGTGGTAGCATTTTCCGCATCATTTTCGCCGATCCACGCCGCTGGGAAGGATGATGACCGATCGCAGCAAGGACAAGACCCCGCGCGCTGGTCGTGGACGACGAGCCGGACATCCGTGACCTGCTGTCCATCACGCTCGGACGCATGCAGATCGACGTCGTGACCGCCGGCGATCGCGCCAGCGCGATCAAGGCGCTCGGTCCGGAACGCTTCGACCTCGTGCTCACCGACATGCGCCTGCCGGACGGGGACGGCCTCGAGATCGTCGATTGGATCCAGCACCACCGGCCGGGCGTCCCGGTGGCCGTGATCACGGCCCATGGCAACGTCGAGGCTGCGGTACGCGCGCTCAAGCTCGGTGCCTTCGACTTCATCTCGAAGCCACTGGACCTGGCTGCGCTCAGGAAACTGATTGCCGCGACGCTCAAGCTGCGGGCAGAAGACGGCGCCGAGTTCGACGTCACTCAGCCCATCAAGGTGCCTGCCGGCCTGCGGCTGCTCGGCCAATCGCAGCCCATGCAACAGCTGCGGCAGATGATCGTCAAGGTGGCGCGCAGCCAGGCGCCGGTGCACATCGCGGGCGATTCAGGCACCGGCAAGGAACTGGTGGCGCGCCTGATTCACGATACCGGCCCGCGTCACGACGGGCGGTTCGTGCCGGTCAACTGCGGCGCGATCCCATCGGAGCTCATGGAGAGCGAGCTGTTCGGGCACAAGAAAGGCAGTTTCACGGGCGCGGTGGCGGACAAGGAAGGCCTGATTCACGCGGCCGAGGGGGGTACGCTGTTCCTGGACGAAGTAGCCGACCTTCCGCTGCACATGCAGGTGAAGCTGCTGCGCGTGATCCAGGAGAAGTCGATACGCCCGGTGGGCGAGACGCGCGAGATCCCGGTTGATGTCCGCGTGCTGTCGGCCACGCACCGCAAGCTCGACGAGCTGGTGAAGGCCGGCAAGTTCCGCGAGGACCTGTACTACCGCATCAACGTGATCGAGCTGCGGGTGCCCGCGTTGCGGGAACGTCTCGACGACGTGCCCCCGCTGGTGGACATGCTGCTGGACCGGGTCGCCGGCCAGATCGGCGTGCCGCGGCCGCACATCAGCGACGAGGCGATCGACAAGCTGCTGTCGTACTCGTACCCCGGCAACGTGCGTGAGCTCGAGAACATACTCGAGCGCGCGGTGACGCTGTGCTCGAACGACCGCATCGAGCCTGAAGACATCCAGCTGAAGCAGGGGCAGTTGCTGGCGGACCTGCCGGAGACGGCGGGCCGGGAGTTTTCGGCGGAGCCCGGTGCCGACGGGCTCGAGGGTCAGCTGGAGAGCATTCAGCGTGAGGCGATCGTCCGGGCGCTGGAGCAGACGCGCTACAACAAGACCAAGGCCGCAGAATTGCTCGGGATGACTTTCCGGCAGCTCAGGTATCGGGTAAAGAAGCTGGGGATCGAGTAGCGGATGCTCTACGTCCGCAGGGACAGAAAGGACGACCGCATGATCAAGTTGATCACTCCGCCCGGGATGCTGCTGACCGTCGCTTTGCTGGTGATCTATAGCGTGTACGCATTCCTGATCGGGTCAATCGAGGAGTCGTGGCCGCTGCTGATTGGCGGCATCGTTGCAGTCTTGGCCTCCTATGGTGTGGCGATGTTGAGGCCATGGTCACGCCACCTCGTTTATGTGCTCACGGCGGGTTTCGTCACAAAACTCGGACTCTCAATTTACAGCGGCGTTGTGTCCGGATTCTTCGGGTTCCAGTACGAGTCCCTCGCGGAAGCTGCGCATTCACTGGCGCCAAGTCTGTTGATGGCCCTGTTGTCGGGCGTCTGCTGCGCGTTCGTGTATCGACATTTTCGCCAGGCTGGAGCCGGCCCGATACCCAATTAAGGCCTCACCCGGGTCGCTGAGTGGAGAGCACCACCGTCAGACGCGGCACTCCATGTTCCAGTGCGTGTACGGAATCCAGGCCTGGTGCGTGATCTCGCCTGTGACATCGAGCCCAAGTCCATCCGGAAGAGCGCGATAACCGCTGGCGTCCCGTACGTGCTGGCCGCGGTCACGAGCAATGATGAAACGAGCTATGGGATTCTGTCCCGGCGCGAGGCACGGGTCGATCGTGTATATTCGCCCGCCCGGTTTAAGCGCCGCCTTGGCGATAGTCATGAACTGCCTGGCTATCGTGTCATCGAGGTGGTGCAGCACCCCGACACCCATGACCAGATCAAATGGCTCGAGTGTCGCGACCTCCGCCTCTTCCAACAGGCGGCAATGGAACGTGCCGCGGTCTGCAAATTTCTTTCGAGCCGATGCAATGTAATCTGCGCTCATGTCGTAGCCGACATAGGCAATGTCTTTCGGCATCGAGTTGAGGATTTCCGCCGGGCCGCAGCCAAGGTCGAGGATTCGCATACCGGGGAATGGTCGAACGTAGTCGCGGACGACGCGCGACCGCCCGCTCGTTGCCCCCATGACCTTCTGAAAAGTCACATAGACAAACGGATGCGAGAGTATCGACCGAATGCCAGTGGTCACTTGCGCCACGTCAGATCCTCTTTGTCAGCCGTACATCCATGATGGGCTGCAATGTCGCGGGAATGAAGGACGCAAGGCGCAACAGGCCCAAGCCCTTCAACATGCCGATGGCGGCGACCATCCACCTGGCGCGACGTCTTGCGAACTGAACGTCGCTCAACGCACGCTCCAGCATCCATGTCAGTGTGCTTGTCCGAAAGCGTGCTTCAAGCGACTCATCAGAGCGTGCTATTCGCTTGACTTGGGGCACAGATATCCAGTTGAGTGACTTCCACAGCCCCACCGGGTCGTCCACCCGGGCGCACCCCTCGATTCGACCGCGCATGAACCGCTCCGTCATTGCCTTGCTGCCAACCGTGGGGATGTCGAAATGAGGTTCGTAGGGAAAGAGATAATTCGGGCAAAGGAAGCGATAGCTTCCACCGGCGGACAGTACGGCGGACACTCGCGCAATGCCCTGGTCCGGTGCCTCAACGTGCTCCATGACGTTGACCGAGAATGCCAGTGCGTATCGAGTGTCGCTTTCGAAGTCCTCTGCCCCACAGCGGGCAATGGTGGGCACGGCACCCTCAAGCGCGGCCAGCGCCAGCACGATGGCCCCTAACTCCTCGAACGACCCGAATCCGATGCCAGTGGGCTCGATCGCCGTAACGGAGAATCCTTCGCGCGCCAACTGGCAAGTCAGCAGGAACACCCCGCCTCCGACCTCGAGGATCGGCGCAGCCTTCGGCAGCCGCCGCAAGTCCTCGTCCAACCAGGCGCGGGCAAAACGAGCCTCCCCAGCCATGATATCGAAGAGACCTCGCAAGTGCGGCGTCTCGGTTTCGACGTATCGACGTGCTCGCTCCAAAAACTCGTCCACGATTACGCGACCCGACTGACCACGACAACTCCGACCAGAATGAGTGCCAAGCCCACCAGATGCTGTACAGACAAGGACTCATTCAGCAGGAGCGCGCTACCTACTGTCACGATCGCAAAAAGCACGCCGACATACGTCGGAAATGCGATAGAGACCGGATACCGCTCGGCCACATAGAACCAGGCAATTGCGCTCAAGAACGAGAATACGCACGCACTGATGATGTACGGGTCGACGAGATAATGGATGGTTCGCCCGGCCATTCCGGCGGAATCGCCAGCAGTCGCAGCGAGGGCCATAACGCGCCATTTGACGATGAGCTGACTGTACGCCGTCAGCAGAATCGTAGGGAGCATTGCCAGAAGAAGTTTCATGCTGCCCTCATGCACTCAGGACCCAACGCAGGTCCCGTCACGCCACCCCCAGATGTACCACGGCGCTTCCGGACCCACATTGAACAATAGGTCCAGCACGGTGACCCCGTGAGCAAACGGAGGGTACGGCTGTGGATATTCCGGATATCCGTCGTAATTCTTGAACAGAAGTTCGACGTCGGCCTCCTCGAACAGCTCATTCTGAATGTAGCCTTGGGCCGCGGGCCCCGAAATGTAACGACGAGCGCCAGCTGCCCTGCACAGGCCGACGAGCCTCTCGGTCTTGCCCTCGACACTCGGAAAATCCGTCGACCACGTCAGGCAGGTATCGAGGCCCAGGAGGTTTCCGATGCCTTCCAGAAACAACCGGTTTACCAACGAGAGCATCGGCTCATCGGCAGCGGAGTGATAAAGCGTCTCGATCTGATCGGCGTAAGTCTTGAAATGAGGCGCTTGCCGATACAGCTGAACCAGTGTTTTCCAGTGACTTGAAGCCCAGCCCCGATCGGCAATCACCGTTTCGTCAATTCGCTGGACGAATTTTCCCTTCACCTCCACGGGAATGGTCAGCCACTGAACGCCACCTTCGGCTTTGACCTGGTTCCTGTTGCGCCAATCACGCTTCGTGTATTGCCTGTCGTCGAAAAGAATGAACTCATCGGCGTCATGCATCAAATCAAAATAGCCTTTCCAAGGTATGTAGTTCGACTGCACGATTACGACGGTCTTCATCATAGTCTCCGCGAACAGGGCGTTTGGCCGCTTCACGCATCCGTCGGCCGCCGCAATGGCAACGAGTCGAGCCCCAGCATTCGCGGGACGGCCCGCAGATCGGCGACCCAGTGCACGCTGGACGCAGCCTCCGGGTGCGCCCGGACGAAACGTTCACGCGTTGCATTGCCCATGCCTCCGCGGCGCGGAGCGACGATGGCTCCGGCGAAGCCGGCCGCCACGGCCCCCAATCCGTCGCGCCAGGGGCTATCGCCTATCGCGACCATCTCGCGAGGCTCGATACCCAGGCGCTGGGCGGCGGTGAGATAGCCGCGCGGATCCGGCTTCGCGGCACCGAGTTCGTCCGTCAACACAACTGCGTCGATCAACGTCAGGCACGGAAAGCGCGCGAGTTTCTGCTCTTGGCTCTTCACGGGATTGTCGGTAACGATGGCGATTCGGGTACCGGCCGCCCGCAACGCGCCGATCAGCACCATGGCATCCGGATAAACGGTGACGGCCGGCGGATGAGCCGCGCGCCACCGCTCAATGAGGATGGGAACGAGCGCGCTGTCGGCACCGCTGCTCCGCACGGCGACGTCGAGCAGGCGATCCCACGGACCCTCGTCGATGAGACGCCGTGCGGCCGCCTCGAACGACCCACGCAGTGCCATATCCGCAAATGTCGGCCAATCCTCGAGAACGATCGCAAGCTTCTCGTCCATCCAGGCCTTTTGGTCGATTAGGCAGTCGTCGAGATCGAGCGCAACACCGGCAATTCTTTGCGCGAACGGCAGCGGAACGAACTGGTCGCACAGCGTGCGGACAAACACTCCCGGCGTCGGACGCGGAACATCGGGCAATCTGCCCAGCATGAACGCCGCGAGGTTCACGCCGGCGCCGAGCGCCGCGCCCGAGGACGTGCCGGGGCGCAGGTTGACGTCGTTGACCCATTGGGCGCCCGAAGGCTCGACGAGAATCTGCACGTTGATGACGCCGCACGCACCCTGCTCGGCGAGCCACCTGGCCGCGCGACAAGCGACGTCGTCGACGGGCGCTGCGGGATCGACGCGGCTAACGACCGCGAATCCCCCGGAGACGCGCAATCGCTCGCGCACGACTAGCGGCGACACGTGCCCACGTTCGTCGACCGCGAAGTCGGCCGACCACTCGGAGAATTCAGCGAGCTTTGGCTGCCAGAACATTCGGCCATCGGCATCGTTGGCGATCGCCGTTTCAAGCTCGGCGGCGCTTGCCGTGGTCACGACGCCCTGAGAGCCCCAGCCGCGCCGCGGCTTGCCGATTAGCAGAAAATCGGCCGTCACCTGTCCACCGTCCACGATCGGCAAAACGGGCAAACCGCCCGCTCTCAGCGCGTCGAGCAATACGACCTTGTCCACCCATGTTTCAAGCAACTGCAGCGGCGGGGCGGCGACAACGATGCCGGCGCGGCGCCACTCGGGCGCGAGTTCGCTTACGATCGGGAGATCCCGGTCAGTGGTCGGGAATACGACGTCGACCTTCCATTCCGTGCAAAGACGGCACAGCGCGCTCATGAGCGCGGCGCGGTCGGCCACAGGCGGCACCACGACGTAGGCATCCGCTTCGAGCGAGTTGGGGTTCTCCCGCAGACTGTCTGCCACGACCACTCGCGCGCCGAGCGCCCGCAGCGCCCGCAGCATCGGCAGTCCCTGGAATCCGCCACCGGCGACGACGAGCCCCGTAGTCACGACATCGCGGCTTCGATGTACACGGCATTGGCGATCGCTGCCAGCCCGTCAGCGACCTTGTACAACGCATTCTTGACTTCCGGGGACAGTTTCAACGACTCGAGCTGGCCCGTCGTCACGGGCTTCATCATGATCCCGCGCGCGCGCCGAACGACCAGACCTTCCGACTCGGCAAGATGCCTGAAGGAATCGAGATCGAAGTAGCGCTTGTGGCCAAGCTGGCGATCCCCTGCGCTGAGCTTGTAGACGTCGTCGAGGAGTCCGGCCTCGTGGCCAATCAGCCTGTGCAGTGAACGCGCGTTTGGCACGGCCATGCCGATGAAACCGTCGGGCTTCAGGAATTGCTTGAAGCGGCGGACGACGAGCGCCGGATCATCTACGTGTTCCAGAACGAACCCCATCTCGATCGCGTCGAATCTCCGCGACGGCTCGAACGACTCAAAATAGGCCTCGAAGACCTCGGGTTTGCGCTCGAGCGGCCAGTGGGCCGTGAAGTCCGTAATGACGGCTCGCGACCCCTCGACGATCGTGTACGACGCGAGGCGACTCCCAAGGTCGCGCACTATCGACTGGCTCACGATCTGGTAGCCGATACCAAGACTTAGTACGTCGCTGTGAGCGCGCTCGGCTACGCTGTCGATGAAATACGACGCGTAGGCGCGCAGCATGCCGAGGTTCTCGTCGGCGAAGGGGAAGTCGCCGTGGTAGGCATCGACGTACTGATCGAGGTTCTCGAGGCTCATGGTAACGACTGCTCTTGTCCGTCGCGGTAGATGGACCGGATCAGGTAGACCGGCCGGTTCTGAGTCTGGTTGTAGATGCGAGAAATGTAGAGGCCGATGACCCCGAGGCTCATCATGACCATGCCGGCCGACATGCTCGTCAGCAGCGACAGCGTCGTGAAACCGCTCAAGACTGACTCCGGATGGAGAATTTTTTGAACGAAGAGCACGGACCCATACACGGTGCAAGTAAAGGCAATCGTGAGACCGATCCAGAAGGACGCCTGCAGCGGCAGGCTGGAAAAGGCACTGATCGCCCGCACCATTAGCTGAACGCGACGGAAGAAACTGTAGCTGGTGCGGCCCTCGCGCAGCTTTCTCTGCAATGGCACGCCCACCTGCTCGAATCCCGCCCAGAAGTACATGCCTGCGAGGAACAGGTTCCTGTCGCCCATCGTGAGCAGCGCATCGACATAGCGTCGGGACATCAGTCGTTCGGTACAGATGTTTCTCGGCACGGCCGTCGGCGACATTAGGTTGAACGCTCGCCAGAACAGGTCGCCCAAGGTCTTGCGGGCGGCGGCGCCACGGCGCTTTTCCTGGTAGCCGTAAACAACGTCCGCGCGCGTCGCCTGCATGCGCTCGTTGAATATCGCGAGAATACCCGGCGAAACTTCAAGGTCACAGTCGATGATGAACACGCGCGCTCCGCGCGCGACGTGCAACCCGCACCAGGCCGCCTGGTGATGGCCGAAATTGCGCGACAGGTCGACGATTGAGATGTGAGAATCGTTGACTTGCCGGGCACGCAGGAACTCTAGGGAGTCGTCCGGCGAGCCGTCGATGACGAAAATGAGTTCGTAGTCGTCGCCGACGATTCCTTGCGCGGCTGCGGTCGCTTGCGCTATGAAGTCCTCAAGGAACGGCAGCGATCTGTAGACCATCGTAACGACCGACAGACTCGGCCGGACCGAAGCTTCGACCTGTCTATTTAGCATGACATAGCTTCCTGCGCCGCAAGGGGACGACCCCGGACTTAGCCCGCGCGGTCTTGCCCAGCATGCATAGCGTGACGAGCATGCTGGCCGTTGGCCCGAGCGACTCTGGGATCTTGGTCTCACGCATCCAGTTGAAGCTCGTCCATTTGAAGCCTTTCACGAACAGATCACCACGGATCTGCTCGAACCAGTCAACATTTTCTGTCGCCTGGCAACCATAGACCAAATCGGCACCAGATTCCCGCTGCTTGCGAACAAAGAAAGTGGGGACATATGCGTCCAACCCCAGGTGACGATCGATGACTGGCGCCGGACCACCGCGCGCATGCTGGATTCCAATTTGCCGTGCATGGCATTGGTTCGCGCGTGTCTTCACGAGAATATCCAAGGTATCGTTATTCGGCTTGTCGCAGATCTGCAGCGGTTGCTTGCTGATCCCGAGCCAAACGCGATGCAGTCGGGCTCCAGCGCCTCCCGCACAACCGATTCCCTTGCGCTTGTTCTGGATCACTGCCGTTGCCCCGATCGCTCGCCGCAGTTACGGCCAGTCTGTGCGCCCCGGACCTTAGTGGCGTCGATTGCGTACCGGCGACCGAACCCGGACCGATCTTCGACGAACGTGATCTGCGATTCACGGTGCAGGGCATCCGGACGCGGCACCTGCGCATCGATCAGTCGGCAGATTTCTCGCACAAATTCGATGCCTTTTCGCTTCGAATTGCCGCACGTGACTCCCGCTCCACCGGTTGCCACATGTGTTCTGGTTGAATCGCCGAATTGCATGGCTTGATCTCCCACTCAAGCGCGCGCCCGGAAGAACTGCAACGCGGTGTCAATGACCCTATCCAGATGCTCCTCAAGACCCAACCAGACAGGAAGCCGAACAAGTCGGTCGGCCACATTGTCGGTGACAGTCATTGCGCCGCTCGCCCGTCCAACTTGGCGACCGTACGGCGAGGAATGCAATGGCACGTAATGGAAAACGCATTGGATTTCCTGTGCCTTCATATGTTCGATGAACGCTGTTCGCTCCTCGAGATCCGGGAGCAGCAGGTAGTACATGTGGGCGTTGTGCGTGCAACTCTCGGCTACCACCGGGCGGCGCAACCTCCCTTCTCGCTCGAGGGCCTCGAAAGCGTCATGATACCTAGCCCACAGCGCGAGACGCCTTGCAGTGATCACGTCGGCCTCCTCCAATTGGGCTGCGAGGTACGCCGCGACCATTTCTCCCGGCAAAAACGAGGAGCCGACGTCGACCCATGTGTACTTGTCAACCTGGCCCCGGAAAAACTGACTCCGGTTGGTGCCCTTCTCGCGAATGATTTCCGCGCGAGCAGCCATTGCCCGATCGTTGACCAGCAGCGCGCCGCCCTCCCCGGTGTTGATGTTCTTTGTTTCGTGAAAGCTGAATGCGCCAAGGTGCCCCAAAGACCCGAGCGCCCGGCCGCGATGTGTCGACATGATGCCCTGCGCCGCGTCTTCAATAACCAACAGGCCGTGACGTCCTGCGATTTCGAAGATGACATCCATGGCACAGCTGACCCCAGCGTAATGCACTGGCACGATGGCACGGGTCCGGGACGATATCGCCTCTTCAATCCGGCGCTCGTCCAGATTGAGAGTGTCGGCCCGCACGTCGACGAAGATGGGGACTGCGCCACGGAGTACGAACGCATTAGCGGTCGAGACGAATGTGTACGAGGGCAGGATGACTTCATCGCCCGGACCGACTCCGGCAAGTATCGCGGCCATCTCCAGTGCAGCCGTGCACGAATGAGTGAGCAGCGCTTTGCCACCGCCGGCGTGCCGCTCCAGCCACGAATGACATTGCCTCGTGAATGGCCCATCGCCGGAAAGGTGTCCGTTCAACTGGGCTTGGGCGACAAATGACAGTTCCGTGCCAACTACGTGCGGACGGTTGAAAGGAATACGAATCATAGAGGCCAGTTACCGAGGCGCTGGAGATGGGTCACGATCTGCTGGCGCAGCATAAGGGGCGGTCGCTCACCAACTTGCAGAAGAGTCATCGATGGCGGGGATCATCCGCGCGACGAACGAACACGCGCAAGGGGCCCATCGGCGGGTACTCATTATAGTTCTCCCAGATTCTCTGAAAGCGGGGATCCGTCAGGTAGAAAGCGATATCGTCGAACTGACGACCGTTCATGCCGAGGCGGGCACGATTGCGCTCCGCGAAGACTATCGACGGTGGCCTGCGCTCGAAATCCTCTACGACCATGCGCCGTTGGTACTCACCAGCGCGAACCACCCTTTCCCGAACTGCCGGGTCCGTCACCTCGTCGAGGCGGGCGTAGGCCGGGATTAATGGCTGCACAATGGACCTGCCCGACCACTCAGCTATCGTATAGGAAGCAGTCGGAAAGCCGGGGAATGGATGGGTCGAAAAGGCGAAGAAGTACGATTGCCGGGTCGGGGCAAAATGGTTGACGGTGTCGATGACCGCTTGGCGGAACTGACCGGTCGGTCCCCAGGCTATGTTGTATGTGAAGTACCAGCGTGCTACATCATCGTGAACCTGCTTAATGGGCGGGAGCGCAAGCAACACCACTACTGGCACCAACGCAAACCGGAGCGAGTTTCCGGTCTCCCGCCATGTCGCCCAAGCGCGAGTCAGGCCTAGACCGAGGCAGATTCCAAGAAATGTCACCGAGCTTACGAGCACCGGGTACGCGTGGTAGACGAAGCCTTTCGATTGCACGAAGTAACTTACTGCGAACCCAAGTCCAGCCACGAGCATCACTGTGTGCTGTCGGCTCCAAGTGCGCGTCACCAACGCAATCAGCGTGCCGTACAGCGCGGGCTGCACGACGCGGAAGAACCGTTCGAGAATGACAGAAAAGTTGCCGGAATCGTAGGCCCAGTAGGTGGCACGAGCGAGTTCGATTGTGACCTTCAAGTAGTCCGGAATGATCAGGCCGGCGAGCACGACATATGCGAGCACCGTGAACCCAAGCACGAGACTCTCTACGCGAGCGAACAGAGATTGCCATCCGAGCCGCGCGAGCAGCAGGAACTCCACCAGCGCCGGGACCGCGAGAAAGTAAGGTTTTGTCGCAAAACCGATGCCGGCGAGCAAACCGATGAAAACTGCAATGGCCGTGTGAGGACTCTGAACACCCTGAAGCCGCAATACGGCCATGGCAAGGTACGGCATTGCGAAGAGGACACAAGCATGTTCCCGTTGCCCGAAGCTGAACCCGGGTCCCAGCGTTGCGATGAGGACGAATGCGACTACCCAACCCACCGAGGCAGCGCGGTCCCGACCTTCCAGACGTGACAACACGCCGATCAGCAATACGGTGCTGATCAGAAAATATGCCCAGAAGACCACTCGCACCGCCGACGGCTCGTCCAACAGGCCCCACTGTACGAGCGCAGCCGACGGCATGAACAGCATCCACACCATGGGGAGATTCCCGTCGAACAGGTCGCTGCCGAGGCTTCTTCCCTGCAGCAGCCACCGATCGAAATGCACGAAATACGAAACGTCGTGATTAAGATGAACGCCTGCCTGTAACCATTGCCCAGCGAGGGTCAATGCCAGAATGGCGAACGCCGAAACAGCCAAGGTGGGAATTCGCCGGTCCAGAATCTCAGATCGAGACACTAGTGCGCCACCTCTGCGAGCGCGCTATTACGAGCGGCTTTCTGCGAATCTGATCCGGCGTCAGAACTGCTGCCATTTCTATTGATGAAGAAATCCCGCCATGCTCTCTCTATTACGGGCCAATCTTGCATGGTCGTGCGTGTCGCAGGCCTCAGCTCGCCCGGAAAGTGTGTTTGTAGCGCATCCCACAGTCGCTGGCCATCCACAAGCTCAGGCCCAGGCCTGCTGAGAAGCAGTTTGCCGTTTCCGGTCTCGACGTCGAAATACACGTACTGGTGAGCATCCGGACCTGCCGGAATGGCAGCGATCAAGTAGCGCGACGTGAATGCCGCCCGCTCCTTGTAGGCGTGTACGAGAGGAATCATCTTTTCACGGATGTGCATTCTCGTCGTACTGGGATCGATCCCGAAGAACTTCGAGTTCTCTCGTGCTGTACCCACCTCGTCCACTTCCCCATTCACGCTTGGAATCACGGCCAGATCGGTCTCGGTAAATCGAATGCGGTCGGGGCCGGAGGGCATCGGCGAAGATTTCGGCGAGCGAAGCCACGGCGCAAGCGACAGCCCGCTGGAATCCAGCGGATTTCCCGGCACGCCGAGCAGGTCGAGCAATGTCGGGGCAATGTCCTCGACCGTCGCCGTCACCGCAAGGTTCCGCGCCGACGAAACGAACAGTTCCTCGTTGCGGAACGACTTGAAAGCCAGCAGCACCTTGTACTGGGTTTGCGAAAGCACGCTTTGCCCGTGACCGATGTCCAGCACTTTCAGTGGCGCCCCCAGCCCCCCCACGAACGCGCCGTTCTTCATGATCGCGTCGTTCGGCAAGGTCAACGCCTCGCCATGATCGGAAAGGACTACGACGATGGCATTTTCCAGGGCCCCTTTTCGGCGCAGCATCGACACAACCTGATCGAACATGCTGTCGGCCGTGCGCAAGCCAATTCGATACATTGGCCGGTCTTCTGGATACTTCTTCTTCGAGACGCCAAACGGCGTGCTTGCCGTGTAGTACGGCCAATGGGCTGCGGTCAGGTGCACTATCAGGAACGTCGGACGATCGAACTTCAGCTCCCGGTCCAGCCGCGACAAGTAGGTCTTCGGCTCAAACACATGCGCGGCGCCGCGATTACCGTAGGAAAACGGAAACAGCAACTGGCCCAACCGCGTATTGATTACGACCGAAGCGAGGGGAAGCTCGTTGTAGGTGCCGATGATGAAATCCGACGCGCCGATCGGCGGTGTGATCACGCGGTCGAAGCCGTAGGATTCGTCGATGTTCGCGAACCGGACCTCGTCCGTCGAGTAGATCGTCCGGTAGCCCGCTTCGCGCAGCACTTCGGCAACGGTAGGGTTCGCGGCGACGGTGTTGCGTGGCGTGAGGTTGTTGCGGGCGCCCGTTACCGGCGGACTGCGGCCCGTCAGTATCGCCACCCAGGAGCCAAAGGTGCGCGCCATGGGTGTCGAGGCGTCCTTGACGATGTCTGCGTCCTCGAGGAAGCGATCGATGTGCGACGTGTTCCCCTCCTTCCCGCCAAACCGGCTCAGTTGATCCAGCCGCAGGGAATCGATCCCCAGCAGGATCACGTGCGGTTGACCGCTGCCGGAACCGGACCTCGCACCAAGGTGAAAGCGCTCGGCCAGCAGGCCGGCAACCGCAAGCGCAACAACGGATGCGATGCCAATCACCCAGCGTCGCTGCCTTGCTGAATTCATGCGCCGCAGTGCCAGGAAGCCGCCGGCCGCCAATGTCGCGCACGCGGCCATCACGACCGCACCATAGATCAGTTGCCCGACGTGGAACGGCCCAACCTCAGCGACCATCTGGTCGTAATAGTGAGCACCGAAGAAGGTCCGCGGATACCACAGCGCGTTGTAGGCCAGCGTCGCCGCGGCGAGGACGCAGAACCAGCCGACGATGATCCGCCCGAACTTGACCCGTGCCGCAGGCCAGATGGCCGCACTGGCGCAGGCGAGGAGCCAGGCAAGCAATCCCAACGCGACATGCAACAGGATCTGCGCAAAGCCAAAATAGGCCATCTGCCCAGCCATCTTTGCCGACCAGATGTCGTTGGAGACCGCCTTCATCACGTCGGTCGATTGAATGCGGTCGATCACCGTGACCACGGACGTGTAGGCCGTCGAGCCGAGGAACAGGAGCGAGAGAAGGGTTGCGATCAGGAACCCGCGGCGCAGCGGCAGTTCGGGCACCGGCTCGCGTCCTTGAACAGTCGTCATCACGTTTGGCTAGTCTCCAGCGAAGGGCGGGGCATTCTGACGACAAACGCGAGCGGTCGCGAGTACACGTGAAGACGTGACAAGTCCCGTCAGGATGTGACACTGGGTGTCACTCAAGTGCGATCACGATCACGACGCGGATGACGGTCGCCCCGAAAGCATCGAAAAAACAAGCTCTTAGTGAAATGCACGGGATTGGCACGCCTCTTGCTTTGGTTTTCAGCGCAGGCACGTGCCGCCGTTTTTTTCGTATTCGCAAGGAGTTCCTCATGATTAGCAAGTTCAACCGCTCGATCCAGAAGGGTTTCACCCTCATCGAATTGATGATCGTCGTCGCGATCATCGGCATCCTCGCGGCCATCGCGATCCCGGCGTACCAGGACTACCTGATCCGCTCGCAGGTGTCGGAAGGCCTGGTGATGGCCTCGGCCGCCAAGGCCTCGGTCTCTGAGTACTATGCGAACAATGGTTCGTGGCCCGCCAACAACGCCGACGCCGGTCTCGGCTCGGCGATCGACATCCAGGGCAAGTACGTGTCCGCGATCACGGTCGCCGGCGGCGGCATCACGATCGACTACGGCAACGAAGTGAACGACACGATCGCCGCTAAGAGGGTCGGCCTGACCCCGGGCGCGAGCGACAACGGCGACGTGATCTGGCGTTGCGGCAACCCGACGAACAACCCGTCAGGCTGGGGCTCTGACCTCGGCACGTCGGGGACCACCTCGATGCCGGGCAAGTACCTCCCGTCGAGCTGCCGTTAACGGCTAGTCGATTGCGCGCCGGCCTATGCCGGGCTGCGCACGTGAAAGAGAGCCCCCGCTGTTGCGGGGGCTCTTTTTTTGGTTCGTCCACGCCCCCAAGAAACGCTTGGCAGCGCGCGGCCCCGATTCAGGTTCGCGCGACACGGCCGCTGGCTCGATTCGCCCCTCCAGGCGGCGGGCCCCTAAGCAGATTCTCCAGTTCTTTCATAGGCTTGGACCGTCCTCAGCCTCGGTCAACCGCAGCCTCGAGCGAGCCGACAGCCGTTGCCAGGTCGCCAGGAGTCGAATGCCGCTGAAAGCCCGCCAAAAATCGTGATGCCAGCCCTGTGGAACACCTCACATATTCCGGTAACCGGATCAGGGCACAATCCACGCCCTGACTTAACATTTGCTAGTCTTGCACTGGCAGATTTCCGTCTGCGGGGGAGCCCGCAAGGTCCACGCTAAG
>CAVOSA010000017.1:0-29366 GCA_963698735.1 uncultured Gammaproteobacteria bacterium
TCGAACTCGGTGCCGACGTCGAAGCCACGCAGGTCGAGCGCCGCTTCCGATGCCCAGACCGGCACGGCGCCTTCCGGCGCAGGCTCGCTGGCCGTGCGCCGGACCGGAAGCACTCGATCAGCCGTCTGCTCGCGGATGGGCCGCGCAATGATCGTCAGGGGCAATCGTTCGCCCGGCAACAGCACGTCCTGGAACCGCACGAAATCCACCCGGGCGACTGGTGGCAGCGCGGCAATGGATTCCTGCGCGCGCGTGTCGAGGTAGGCACCGGTGGCCGGCGACCCCGCGCGCACGTAAAGATCCGCCGGCAGGATTCGCTCCATCCAGGTCTCGAGCGACATGCGGAACGAGAACACCATGATCGCCATCGCGACCATCAGGCTGAAGCTCACGAGCACTGCCGCGATACTGACGGTCGCGCGCCGCGCGGTGCCGCGCAGTTGCGCCACCGCGACTTGCCGCCATGCGGGCCCGTCCGGGCGCAACCGCGAGAACACCATGGTCGCGATGGTCGGCGTCAGGAACACTGCACCGAGCAACAGGCACGCGATCGAGACGTAGCCCGGCAGCGCAATGCCGTCGAGCGGCGGCAGCGCCAGTGCGGCCACGCCTGCGGCAAACAGCAGCAATGCGATGCGGCCATGCGTGCGAGCGGCAACGGGCGCCTCGTCGCCAGCCTTGAGTGCGGCGGCGGCCGGAACCGATGCCGCCTCTCGCGCCGGTCCGAACGTCGCGACCAGGGCCGCGCCCACGCCCAGCAGGAAAAATACGAGGTACTCGCCGGCGCTGATCTCGAGTCGTGGTGCAACCCCACGGAAATAGCCTGCGCCGAGATCGGCACCAAATGCGGCCAGTCCCGCGCGCGCCACGAGCGCGCCGAGAGCGACGCCCACCGCAGCACCCAGCGCGCCAACGACCATGCCCGACAGCAGCGCTGCCGCGAGTTGTTCACGCACGGTCATGCCCATGGCATGCAGCAGGGCGATTTCGCGACGCCGCCGGGCCACCGCCAGCGATTGCGTCGCATAGACCAGGAACGCGCCGGTGAAGAGCGCAACGAGCGCCAGGGCGGTCAGGTTGGAGCGATAGGCGCGCGTGAGGCGCACCGCGTCGTCGGTTGCCTCACCGGGCGTGACCACGTGCACCCCTGGCGGCAACAACTCGGCCACGGCCTTGCGCACTGCCGCGCGATCGGCCTGCGGTTCGAGCCGCAGGTCCACGCGATCGAGACGGCCCAGCCGCTGCAGTCGCCACTGCGCTTCGCCGATGTCGAGCATGCCGACGGGTTGCCGGTACGCACCGGGTGGCAGCAGGCCCGCAACCCGCAGACGCACGCGGTCCAGCGCCACCTGCACGTCGAGATCGTCGCCGACCTCCAGTTCCAGCGCTTGCGCTGCGGCCGGGCTCAACCAGATCGAGTTCTCCGCGAGCAGCCCCTGGCCCTGCCGCTGCGCGGTTGCACCCGCCCCTGCCAGCGCGGGTTGCATCTGGATGGCTCGGAACGGGTCGATGCCGACCAGCTTCAGGTTGCGATCGCGCCCCGGCAACCTGACCTGCACTTCGACGACAGGACTTGCCGCGGCCACGCCCGGCACGCGCGCGAGCGCGGGGAACAGCGACTCCTCGAAGCCCGCTCCCGGAGCCTGCACCGCAAGGTCGGCGAGACCGAAGAGGGACCGCGACGCGCCCTGTACCTCGTCCGCCGCGACGCGGTTGATGAGATAGACCGAGAAGCCGAGCGCGACGCCGAGTGCGATCGCCAGCATCGCAAGCGCGGTGCGGCCGGGCGCCTGGCGCAGCGGTCCGAACGCCGCGGCATCCAGCAGCGCGACCCGTGCCCGCAGATTGACTGGGATGACGGGCAGTGCCTGCGCACCGGAATTCATGCGCGCAGCGCCAGTCCCGCGCGACTGAGTTCGTAGACGCGATCGGTCGAGCCGGCAGCAGCGGCAGAATGCGTCACCAGGATGCCGGCCGCGTTGTCGCGCTTGATCTGCTTGCGCAGCAGTTCCAGGATCATGCTGGCATTGTCTGGATCGAGGTTGCCGGTCGGCTCGTCCGCCAGCACGACCGCCGGCCGATGCGCCAATGCGCGTGCTACCGCGACACGCTGGGATTCGCCGCCCGACAGCTCGCGTGGCAGGCTGTGGGCACGATCCGCGAGCCCGACGGCCTCGAGCAGTTCCCGCACGCGATCGTCAGCTGCCCGGCCCGCCTGGCCGTTCAATGCAAGCGGCAGCGCCACGTTGCGCGCGATGCTGAGGTGCGGCAGCAGGTGGAAGGCCTGGAACACGAAGCCCATGCGCGTGCGGCGCACCTGCGTGCGCGCCTGGTCGTCGAGCTGCGCCAGGTCGCGGCCTTCGAGCAGCAACTGGCCGGAGTCCGGAACGTCGAGCCCGGCGATCAGGTTCAGCAGCGTCGACTTGCCGACGCCGGATTCGCCGACGATGGCGACGTACTCGCCGGGCACGACCTTGAGCGACACGTCATCGAGCACGCGCCGGCCGCCGGCGCCGCCGTAGGATTTCGAAACACCGTGGAGCTCGAGCATGGGATCCAATCGTAAGCGTTATGCCGATCGGATTCATTGTCCTGCAATCCAGGCGCAGCCATCGGGCCACGGTCGTTCCCCGCTGACGGTGCCCGGCTCGCCGGTTCCTCCGGCCTCAGGCGAGGCGCCCTGCGAGATAGGCGACGCACTGGTCGAGACTCGCGAGATGGGCGTAGTCGGTCTCCGGCACGTCCACCCCGAACTCGCGATGCAACGCAATGGCGAAGTTGAGCGTGTCCATCGAGTCGAAGTCGAACTGGTCACGAAATGCAACGCCGGGGATCACCGAGTTCGCCTCGACGTCGGGCGCAATCGCCGTCAACAGTTCGAGCAGGCGACCAGCAAGTTGCTCACGGTTCATGACCTGTTCCTCACAGCTTGGCCGGGTCGGCGAGCAGTGCGGCCATTCGCGCCAGGAATTGCGCTCCGAGCCGCCCATCCGTGACCCGATGGTCCGCCGCGAGCGAAAGTGTCAGGACGTGTCGTGGAACGACCTTGCCAGCGACGATCCAGGGACGCTCGACGACGGCGCCGGCGCCGACGATCGCGACCTGTGGCGGCTGGATGATGGGCAGCACCGTCTCCACCGCCGCCTCGCCGAGGCTGGTCAGGATGATTGTGGAAGCGGCGAGTTCGCTGGCGCGCAACCGCCCGGCTCGCGCGCGGGTGACGAGGTCGCGGAAGCCGTCCATGAGTGCGGCGAGCGGCTTGTCCGCGGTGTCCATGATGGCCGGCGCCACGAGCCCGCCGCCGCGCAAGGCGACCGCGACGCCGACATGGACGACCGGGCTCTCATCGTAGCGGCCGTTGCGATGGAAGCCGCTGAAGCCAGCCAGGCCGCGGCACGCCAGAGCCACGGCTTTGAGCAGCAGCGCCGGCAACAGCAGCCGCCCGGTCACCGGCACTGCGGCGTTGTAAGCCGCCAGCCAGTCGACGGCGGGCGTCACGTCGACCGTCGTGGTCAGGTAGTAATGCGGAATCTCGCGCTTCGAGCGGGACATCGCGGCTGCGATCGCGGCGCGCATGCCGGCCGCCCCCTCTCCCGCGACTGCGGGAGAGGGTTGGGGTGAGGGCCCGACCCGCTCGACATCCGCCACAGTAATCGCACCTTCCGGGCCGGTGCCGCGCAGCGACTCGACATCGACGTGCATTTCCTGAGCGCGCTTGCGCGCTGCCGGCGAGATCTTCACGCGTGGTTGAATGGTCTCTGCCGCACCCTCCTCCGCCCGCGTCCGAGAAGGTGCCTGGACCTTCTCCGGCGCAGGAGCGGGCGCCTCGGTATCGAGCAGCGCAAGAACGGTACCCACCGGGACGCGGGTCCCCGGCGGCACCAGGAGTTCACGCACGATGCCGTCGACGAAGACCTCGACGTCGATCGCGCCCTTGTCGGTCTCGACCACGGCCACGACGTCGCCGCGCTTGCAGCGGTCGCCGGGCGCAACGTGCCACTCGACGATCGTGCCCGCGTCCATGTCGGCACCGAGCGCGGGCAGGCGGAACTCAGTCTGCATGGCCAAGCAGCCTCCGCACGGTGGCCACGATGCGCTCGGGGCCGGGCAATGCGGCGTCCTCCAGATGCTTGGGGTACGGGATCGGCACCTCCTCGGTGCAGACACGCGCAATGGGCGCATCCAGGTCGTAGAAGGCCTGCTCGACGATGCGTTGCCCGATCTCCGCCGCGAGGCTGCACGTGCGCCAGCCTTCGTCGACGATGGCGACGCGGCGCGTCTTGCGCACCGAGTTCAGCACCGTCGCGTCGTCCAGCGGCCTGAGGCTGCGCAGGTCGACGATCTCCGCGTCGATCCCGTCCTGCGCGAGGACTTCGGCGGCCGCGACGCAGCGCCACAGGCTGGCGCCGTAGGTCACCAGCGTCACGCTGCTGCCGGCGCGATGCACGCGCGCGCCTTCGAGCCGCACGTGCGCAGCCGCATCCGTGAGCTCGCCCTCCATGTTGTAGAGCGAGATCGGCTCGAACACGATCACTGGATCGGGCGAAGCCAGCGCAGTCCGCAACATGCCGCGCGCATCGTCGATCGTCGCTGGCTCGACGACGCGCAGCCCCGGCACGTGCGCGTACCACGCTTCGAGGCTGTGCGAGTGCTGTGCCGCCAGCTGCCGCCCCGCGCCGGTCGCCATGCGGATGACGACGGGCACCGGAAACTGTCCGCCCGACATGTGGCACAGCGTCGCCGCCGTGTTCACGATCTGGTCGAGCGCGAGCAGGCTGAAGTTGACGGTCATGACCTCGACAATCGGCCGCAGGCCACCCAGCGCCGCCCCGATGCCGGCGCCGACGAAGGCGGACTCCGACAGCGGTGTGTCGCGGATGCGCTCCTCGCCGAACTCGTCGAGCAGGCCCTTGCTGACTGCAAAGCATCCGCCGTACTTGCCGACGTCCTCGCCCATCAGGAATACGCGCGGATCCGACGACAGGGCCTCGCGGATGCCCTGCTTGACCGCCTCACGGTAGGTGATGG
The DNA here is from genome assembly GCA_963698735.1 of uncultured Gammaproteobacteria bacterium. Lineage (GTDB taxonomy): Bacteria > Pseudomonadota > Gammaproteobacteria > Steroidobacterales > Steroidobacteraceae > RPQJ01. The sequence goes on from CAVOSA010000017.1 coordinate 5,029, forward strand.
GCAGCGGAGTCGTCATGGCGTCACCTCTTCCGCATACACGTGCCGCGCCAGGTCCTCGACCGGCTCCCACTCCGCCGCGGATGCGAACTCGACGGCCGCGGCGACCTCGGCGTCCGCCGCGCGCAGCAGGGCCTGAAAGTCGTCCTCGGTCAGCAGCCCCGCCGCCTTGAGCCGCGTCGTGAGCGTGGTCAGCGGCCCTCGCTTGCGCCACTCCTCCACCTCGGCCTTGTCGCGATAGAGTTGCGCATCGAACATCGAATGCGCGCGCAGTCGATAGGTGCGCATCTCGAGCAGGACCGGGCCTCGCCCGGCGCGCGCTTGCTCGACCGCCTCGCGCGCGGCCTGCTCCACCGCCAGCACGTCCATGCCGTCCACGGCGGCTGCGCGCACGTCGTACGCCGCGGCCTTCGCCTGGATGTCCGTCTGCGACTCGGAACGCGCAAGTGCCGTGCCCATCGCGTACAGGTTGTTCTCGCAGATGAACAGCACGGGCAACCGCCACAGCGCGGCGAGGTTCATCGATTCATGGAACTCGCCCTCTGCCGCCGCGCCTTCGCCGAAGAAGCAGGCGGACACATTGCGCGTGCCGCGCAGCTTCTCCGCGAGGCCCAGGCCGACCGCGAGCGGCAAGCCACCGCCGACGATGGCGTTGCCGCCGAAGAAACGCGTGGCGGCGTCGAAGACGTGCATCGAGCCGCCGCGCCCGCCGCTGCAACCCGTGCGCTTGCCGTAAAGCTCGGCCATCAAGGGCCCCATCGCGATGCCGCGGGCGAGCGCGTGGCCGTGCTCGCGATAGGTCGAGACGATGGCATCGCCCGGACCGAGCACCTGCATCACGCCGACAGCGATGGCCTCCTCACCGTCGCAAAGGTGCAGGAAACCCCGGATGTGCCCCGCGCCGTAGAGCTCTGCGCAGCGGTCCTCGAATTCGCGGATGCGCAGCATCTCGCGCAACAGGCGCAGCCCGCGTTCGCGCTCGAATCCGTCGGGCAGCCCGCTCATGAGCCCCCCTCGAGCGTGGAGAGGTCTCCTTCCGGCAGGCCGAGTTCTCGTGCGCGCAGGAGCCGGCGCATGATCTTGCCACTGCGCGTGCGAGGCAGCTGCGCCGCGAAGGCGATCTCCCGCGGCGCGACCGCCACGCCGAGCAGGCGCCTCGCATGCGCGAGCAGTTCGCGCTGCAGCGCCTCACCCGCCTCGTACCCCGACTTGAGTTCGACGAACGCCTTGACGACCGACCCCGCGATCGGATCCGGCACCCCGATCACGCCGACCTGCGAGACGGCGCGATGCGTCATCAACGCGCTTTCAACCTCGAACGGGCTGATCAGGTGACCGGCGGCCTTGATCACGTCGTCGGCGCGCCCGACGAACCAGTAATAGCCGTCGGCATCTCGCTTCGCGAGATCGCCGGAGAGGTACCAGCCGTCGCGGAAGCACTTGCGGTAGCGCGCCTCCTCGTCGAGATACCCGCGGAACATGGACGGCCAGCCGGGCCGCAGCGCGAGTTCGCCGACCTCGCCCGCCGCTGCGACGACGTCGACACCGCCGTCCTCACGCGGCCGCACGATGCCCGCCTCGATGCCCGGCACGGGGCGGCCCATCGAACCTGGCCGGATCGGCATGCAGGGGTAGTTGGCGATCATGATGGCGCCGGTCTCAGTCTGCCACCACGTGTCGTGGAATGGCAGGCCGAGCGCTGCAACGCCCCACACGACCGCTTCGGGATTCAGCGGCTCGCCGACGCTCGCGAGATGACGGAGCGCCGGATACGTGCGGGTCCGCGCGAGTTCGACGCCGGCCTTCATCAGCATCCGGATCGCGGTCGGCGCCGTGTACCAGACCGTGACGCGCTCGGTGTCGAGGATCTCGTACCAGCGCGGCGCGTCGAACTCCTCGCGGTCCACGATCATGCCGACGCCGCAGGCGAGCGGCGCGATCACGCCGTACGAAATGCCCGTCACCCAGCCCGGATCGGCGGTACACCAGTAGACGTCGCCAGCCTGCAGATCCAGTACCCAGCGGGCCGTCGCCACGTGCACGCTGACTGCAGCGTGCGCATGCAGCACTCCTTTCGGCTGGCCGGTCGTGCCGCTGGTGAAATGCAGCAGCGCGTAGTCGTCGGGCGCAGTGTGGACCGCAGCGAACTCGGTCGAGGCAGCGTTCATCGCGGCTTCGAAGTCTGCAGTGCCCGCCGGCAAGTCGCCCGCGCCCGGAGTGCGCACCACGAGCACGTGTTCGAGTTGCGGCAGCCGGTCGCGGATCGGTGCGACCTTGCGGCGGTACAGCAAGTCGGTCGTCACGAGCACCCGGACGGAACCGAGCGACAGGCGTGCACGGACCGGCTCGGGGCCGAACGCGGAGAAGAGCGGGCAATAGACGGCGCCCCCTGCCAGCGTGCCGAGGACGGTCGCGTACAGCGCCGGCACCCGTCCCATCAAGGTCGCGACCCGCTCGCCGCGCTGCACTCCGAGCCTCGCCAGGACGTTGGCGAAGCGATGCGAGGCGTCGGCCAGGTCGCGGAAGCTCAGGTCTGCGGACGGCGCACCACGGGCGAGGAAGCGGATGGCGAGGCGCTCGCCGGACGCACCCTCTGCATACCGGTCGACGGCCTCGAAGGCCATGTTGAGCGCGCCGCCGGGCAGGCCGGACAGCCAGCGGTTGGCCTGCTCCCACGTGAAATCACGGCGGGCCTGTTCGTAGTCCACCAGGCAGGGCTCGCGGCGCAAGGCACCGCGGGGCTTGGCGATGGGCGACCAATCCATGCGGTCACCTCGGGTAGCGGGTCTCGACGCTTGCAGGGTCACTGTAGGTGACGCCGCGCGCCGATTCATGCGGACTTTCCGCGAGTCGCAGCAGGGGACGCTCTCCCATTCCGAACCCCAGCCGCGAAAACGAGAATGCCCCCGATTTTCCGGTCCCTCGCGGCGTGGAGGAAAGCGATGTTCCGCAGCACGGTGCTGGACGCGGCAGCGGCGCGGGCTGGGCCGCGGCTTGACAGCCGGGGCCGCTTGTATCAAAGTGATATCACTTTGCAAGCATCCGCGCCGCCAGCAACCGGAGACCCCAGATGACCCAGCAGCCCATGTCGCGCACAGGCGAGATCGAGCGTCGCACCATCAGCGGCTACGTCGGTCTCGGCATCGGCCTCGCGCTGCTCGCCGCAGCCGTGTTTCTCATCCTCAACGTGGGAGTCGCAGGGCCGCGGGCGCTGGTGATCGCGGCGCCGCTGTTCATCCTCGGCGCACTCGTGCTGTCCGGGCTGTACATGCTGCAGCCGAACGAGGCCGCGATCCTGCTGCTGTTCGGCGCGTACAAGGGCACTGACCGGACGGAGGGCCTGCGCTGGGCCAACCCGTTCTACAAGAAGCAGAAGATCAGCCTGCGGGCGCACAACCTCGCCAGCGACAGGCTGAAGGTCAACGACAAGCGGGGCAACCCGATCGAAATCGCGGCCGCGATCGTCTGGCGCGTGCAGGACAGCGCGCAGGCGAGCTTCGACGTCGAGGACTACGAGGAGTACGTACGCATCCAGGCCGAGGCCGCGGTGCGCCACCTCGCGTCGAGCTACGCCTACGACGAGGGCGAGGACCTGCACGAGGGCGAGATCACGCTGCGCGCCGGCCAGGATCGCGTCGCGCAGTCGTTGATCCGCGAGCTTACGGACCGCTTCGAACAGGCCGGCATCGTGGTCGAGGACGCCAAGCTCACCCACCTCGCCTATGCGCCGGAGATCGCACAGGTGATGCTGCGCCGGCAGCAGGCCGAGGCGATCATCGCCGCACGCAGCAAGATCGTGCACGGCGCGGTCAGCATGGTGGAGATGGCGCTGAAGGGACTCAGCGAGCGCGACATCGTTCACCTCGACGACGAGCGCCGTGCCGCGATGGTCAGCAACCTGCTGGTCGTGCTGTGCTCCGAGGGCGAGGCGCAGCCGGTGATCAACACCGGAACGCTGTACACGTGAGCCGGCCGCGATGAGCCGCCCGCTTTACGAGCACACGCAGACCGGTTGGCCGATCCGGATCGCGTTCCTCACGCTGGCGTCAGGCCTGCTGGTACTGGCCGCATTGCCCGACTTTGACCAGATGCGCACTCCACCGAGGTTGCTCGCGGCCGGTGTAGGCATCGCGGCGCTGTTCGGCTGGGTGTGGGGCTCGATGACGGTCCGCATCCAGGACGGCGCGCTTTGCATCCGGTTCGGACTGGGTTGGCCGCGCAAGACGGTGCCGCTGTCGGACATCTCCGCCGCGGAGATTACCCGCACGTCGTTCCTCGATGGCTGGGGCGTGCACCGGACTCGGCGCGGCTGGCTGTACAACGTGTCCGGCTACGACGCGGTGCTGCTGAAACTCGCAAGTGGTCGCAACCTGCTGGTCGGATCCGATGAGCCGCGTCGCCTCCAGGCTGCTCTGCAGCGCGCTGTCGCGCGCGCCTGACGGCGATCGTGGCACACCGCGACAAGAAGACGTTCCTGCTGCGCATCGACCCGGATCTGTGGGCCGAAATGGAACGGCTGGCCGCGGCCGAGTTGCGCAGCGTGAACGCGCAGGTTGAATTCCTGCTGCGCGAGGCGCTGGCTTCGCGCGGCGTCCGCTCGAAGACAGCCCGGAAATCCAGGCCCGGCCGGGTCGACTAGGTCGACGGGCAGGCCTGCGGCCGGCGCGGCGCCAGCCTATCGGCGGCCCTTGCGCGTCGCTGACTTGGAGCCGGCTTTCGGCAGGGCTTTTGCCCTGGCCTTGGTCTTCACCTTGGCCTTTACCTTTACCTTTATCTTGACCTTCTTCTTCACGACGGCAGCCTTGACGGTCTTGGCCTTCGTAACCCGACCCTTGAGCCGCTTGAAGATCGCCGCGCCGAGTTCCGCGGGCGAACGCACCGTGGTGACGCGAGCAGCCTCGAGTGCAGCGAACTTGTCCGCTGCCGTGCCCTTGCCACCCGAGATCACCGCGCCGGCGTGACCCATGCGTTTGCCCGGCGGCGCCGTCACGCCGGCAATGTATGCAACGACCGGCTTCGTAACGTGCTTGCGGATGAACTCGGCACCGGCCTCTTCGTCGCTGCCGCCGATCTCGCCGACCATGATGATGCCTTCGGTCTGCGGATCGTCCTGGAACAGCGCCAGCACGTCGATGAAGTTCATGCCCCGCACCGGGTCGCCGCCGATGCCGACGCAGGTGCTCTGGCCGAGGCCGACGTTGGTCGTCTGGAACACGGCTTCGTAGGTGAGCGTGCCCGAGCGCGAAACGATGCCGACCTTGCCCTTCTTGTGGATGAAGCCCGGCATGATGCCGATCTTGCATTCTCCCGGCGTGATGACGCCGGGGCAGTTCGGGCCGACCAGGCGCGACTTCGAATCCTTGAGCGCAGCCTTGACCTTGACCATGTCGTTGACCGGGATGCCCTCGGTGATGCACACGATCAACTCGATGCCGGCATCCGCCGCTTCGATGATCGCGTCGGCCGCGAACGGCGGCGGCACGTAGATCATCGTCGCGTTGGCGTCGGTCTTTGCGACGGCGTCGCGCACGGTGTCGAATACCGGCAGGCCGAGGTGCTTTTCACCGCCGCGGCCCGGGGTGACGCCGCCGACCAGTTTCGTGCCGTAGTCGAGGCAGCCCTGCGAATGGAACGTGCCCTGCTTGCCCGTGAATCCCTGGCAGATCACGCGCGTGTTCTTGTTGATGAGAATCGACATGGCTTACTTCCTCGCAGCGGCCGCGACGACCTTCTGCGCGGCATCGGTCAGGTCGGTGGCGGCGATCAGGTCCAGGCCGCTCTCGGCAAGCAGTTTGCGGCCCTGCGGCGCGTTCGTGCCCTCGATGCGGACCACGACCGGCAGGTGCAGGCCAAGATCACGCGCCGCGCCGATCACGCCTTCCGCGATCATGTCGCAGCGGACGATGCCGCCGAAGATGTTGACCAGGATGGCCTTGACCTTCGGGTTGGTGAGAATCAGCTTGAACGCCGTCGTAACACGCTCGCGCGTGGCGCCGCCGCCGACGTCGAGGAAGTTCGCGGGCGAGCCGCCGTAGAGCTGGATGACGTCCATCGTCGCCATGGCGAGGCCCGCGCCGTTCACCATGCAGGCGATGTCGCCGTCGAGCGAGACGTAGTTCAAGTCCGCTTCGCCTGCCAGGCGCTCCATTTCGTCTTCCTGCGAGGTGTCGCGCAGCTCGACCAGCGCCTTCTGCCGGAAGAGCGAGTTGTCCTCGATGCCGATCTTGCCGTCGAGCGCGATGACGTCGCCGTCGCCGTTCACGATCAGCGGGTTGACCTCGACCAGGCTCGCGTCACATTCGTTGTAGAGCTGGTAGAGGCCGCGCGCGATCTGCTCGAACTGCGCGACCTGCTTGTCCTTGAGGCCCAGGCCGTAGGCGAGCGTGCGGCAGTGCGATCCCTGGATGCCCGTTGCGGGGTGCACTTCGACGCGGACGATCTTCTCGGGCGTCTTCGCGGCGACTTCTTCGATGTCCATGCCGCCCGCGGCCGAGGCCACGAACGCCACGCGACCGGTGTCGCGATTGAGCAGCAGGCTCAAGTACAGCTCGCGTTCGATCTTCGAGCCGGTCTCGACGTAGACCTGGTTGATTGGCAGGCCTTCGGGCCCCGTCTGCTTGGTCGTGAGGCGCTGCCCGAGCATGCCCGCCGCTGCCGCGGCGACATCGTCCGTCGACTTGACGACCTTGACGCCACCCGCCTTGCCGCGCCCGCCCGCATGCACCTGGGCCTTGACCACCCAGACGCTGCCGCCCAGACGCCTGGCGGCCTCGACGGCTTGCGCCGGCGTGGAAGCGACGAACCCCGCCGGCACCGGGATGCCGTAGCGGGCGAACAGCTGTTTCGACTGGTATTCGTGGAGGTTCATGGGGCTCGGCCGGGCGGTGGGACGAAGCCCGGAAGTTTACCCCAAGACAGCTCTGCTAAAGTGCCGGGCCATGGCGCCAGCGTTGAAACCAGGGTTCGTTGAGGCCGCCGGCCGGGCCGCCTCGAATCTCGAGCTGCCGTGGCGCGTGCTGTCGCTGCTGAACGTGTTCCGGCTGCTGCTGCCCATGCTGCTGCTGCTGGTCTTTTTCTTCAACGCGCCGACCAACAGCGTCGGCGCCCACCAGCCCGGGATGTTCATCGGCATCGCGGTCGCCTATTTCGCGTTCGCGCTGGTCTGCATCCAGACCATCCAGAGCCGCAGTCCGTCGGCGGAATGGCAGGCGATGATCCAGCTGGTCGTCGACGCCCTTGCGATGAGCCTGCTGATCCACTCGAGCGGCGGCGTCTCGAGCGGCCTGGCGACGCTGCTGGTGTTGCCGACTGGAGCCACGGCCACCCTCCTGGCACGCCGCTACGCGCTGCTGGGAACGTCCCTCGTCACGCTCGCGCTGCTGGTCGAGACCACGATCTCGTTCCTGCAGGGCGCGAGCTCACGCGCCGATTTCCTGATCGCCGGCCTGACCGGCGCCAGCCTGTTCGCCATCACGCTGCTGGCCATCCCGTTTGCCGCACGCCTGCGCGAAAGCGAGGCGCTGGCCCAGCAGCGCGAGATCGACATCGCGAACCTCAATGAGCTTAACGAGTTCATCGTGCAGCACCTGCGCGAGAGCATCCTGGTCGTTGACGAGACCGACAACGTGCGGCTGATCAACGAGACGGCGGCGCGGTTGCTCAAGGGCGGTCCGGTGCCCGGCGGTGCAACCCTCGCGTCGATCTCACCACGCCTTGCCTACTTGATCGAGGCCTGGCGCCGGCAGGCATCCGACCGTCGCGACACCGTGGGTGAAGTCGTCGGCGCCGACGGCGGCACCATCATCCGGCCGCACTTCGTCGCGCTGTCCGATGGCGGCTCGGGCCCGGTGCTGGTCTTTCTCGAGGACACCAGTCTCATCGCGGAACGTGCGCAGCAGTCCAAACTCGCCGCACTGGGCCGACTCAGTGCCAGCATCGCGCACGAGATTCGCAATCCGGTCGGCGCGATGAGCCATGCCGGCCAGTTGCTGCGCGAGTCTCCGACCCTGACCGCCGACGACCGCCACCTGACCGACATCATCGAGAAGAACGGGGTGCGCGTCAGCCACATCATCGAGAACGTGCTGCAGCTGTCGCGACGCGACACGACCAAGCAGGAGCGCCTGGACGTGGCGGAGTGGCTGCGCGCCTTCGTGACCGAGTACGAACAGACCATGCAGATGGATCCGGCTGCGTTCCGTATCGATGCGGGCACCGCGCCCGGCCTGCTGGAAGTGCAGTTCGATCCGTCGCACCTGCACCAGGTGCTCTGGAACCTGTGCGACAACGCGTTCCGGCATGGCAGTAACGGCGACGCCGCGAAGCGCGTCGACATCCGCGCCGGACGCATTCCAGCCACCGGCCGGCCGTTTCTCGAGGTCGCCGACCGCGGCGACGGCATCGACCCCGCCCAGGCCGAACGCATCTTCGAGCCGTTCTTCACGACCGGGTCGGGCGGCACCGGGCTCGGCCTCTTCATCTCGCGCGAACTGTGCCAGACCAATGGCGCGTTGCTCCTGTACGAGCCGCGACCCGCCGGTGGTAGCATTTTCCGCATCATTTTCGCCGATCCGCGCCGCTGGGAAGGATGATGACCGATCGCAGCAAAGACAAACCCCGCGCGCTGGTCGTGGACGACGAGCCGGACATCCGTGACCTGCTGTCCATCACGCTCGGTCGCATGCAGATCGACGTCGTGACGGCGGGCGATCGCGCCAGCGCGATCAAGGCGCTCGGTCCCGAGCGCTTCGACCTCGTGCTCACCGACATGCGCCTGCCGGACGGGGACGGCCTCGAGATCGTCGATTGGATCCAGCACCACCGGCCGGGCGTGCCGGTGGCCGTGATCACGGCCCATGGCAACGTCGAGGCCGCGGTGCGCGCGCTCAAGCTCGGTGCGTTCGACTTCATCTCGAAGCCCCTGGACCTGGCGGCGCTCAGGAAACTGATCGCCGCAACGCTCAAGCTGCGGGCGGAAGACGGCGCCGAGTTCGACGTCACTCAGCCCATCAAGGTGCCTGCCGGCCTGCGGCTGCTCGGGCAGTCGCAACCCATGCAGCAGCTGCGGCAGATGATCGTCAAGGTGGCGCGCAGCCAGGCGCCGGTGCACATCGCGGGCGATTCAGGCACCGGCAAGGAGCTGGTGGCGCGCCTGATTCACGATACCGGCCCGCGTCACGACGGGCCGTTCGTGCCGGTCAACTGTGGCGCCATTCCGTCGGAGCTCATGGAGAGCGAGCTGTTCGGCCACAAGAAGGGCAGTTTCACGGGCGCGGTGGCGGACAAGGAAGGCCTGATTCACGCGGCCGAGGGCGGCACGCTGTTCCTGGACGAGGTGGCCGACCTGCCGCTGCACATGCAGGTGAAGCTGCTGCGCGTGATCCAGGAGAAGTCCATACGCCCGGTGGGCGAGACGCGCGAAATCCCGGTTGATGTCCGCGTGCTGTCGGCCACCCACCGCAAGCTCGACGAGCTGGTGAAGGCCGGCAAGTTCCGCGAGGACCTGTACTACCGCATCAACGTGATCGAGCTGCGGGTGCCGGCCCTGCGGGAGCGACTCGATGACGTGCCCCCGCTGGTGGACATGCTACTGGACCGGGTCGCCGGCCAGATCGGCGTGCCGCGGCCGCACATCAGCGACGAGGCGATCGAGAAGCTGCTGTCGTATTCGTACCCGGGAAACGTGCGCGAACTCGAGAACATACTCGAGCGCGCGGTGACGCTGTGCTCGAACGACCGCATCGAGCCTGAAGACATCCAGCTGAAGCAGGGGCAGTTGCTGGCGGACCTGCCGGAGACGGCGGGCCGGGAGTTTTCGGCGGAGCCCGGTGCCGACGGGCTCGAGGGTCAGCTGGAGAGCATTCAGCGTGAGGCGATCGTCCGGGCGCTGGAGCAGACGCGCTACAACAAGACCAAGGCCGCAGAATTGCTCGGAATGTCCTTCCGGCAGCTCAGGTATCGGGTAAAGAAGCTGGGGATCGAGTAGTCGCCGTCAGCGCGCCGAGTCAACCTCGACGTAGGCATACGCGTTCCCGGCCATCTGCCTGATCTCCTGCGCGTAGTTCGAGTTCATGATGTAGATCGTGGAACCAGCCGGCAGGTGCGCGAGCACTTCCTGCGGCGACTGGACCAGGAGTCCCGTTGCCGGAAGGTACTTGCCTTGCTTGCCTGGATTGATGTCGATCACGAAATCGACGGGTGCCCCATGACGCTCGCGCATCAGGCAGAAGATGACGCCCTTCGAAGCTCCACCCCAGACCGCAACACTACCCGGCGTTGCCGCCGCCCGGGGCTGCCCGCCAAGATCCAACGGGCTGAAGTCGGCAGGAAAGTCGACTCTATCCGAGGCGTCGAGCACGGGTTGCCGGAGCGTCTCCAGGTCGGCGACTACATACAGATACTGGCCGCCGAAGAGGTGGCCACCCGCCCGTATGCTGCTGAACATGCGGCGAAAATCACCTAGACGGAAGTAGTTCACGTGCTCGTAGAACACGTCGAACCAGGCTTTTCGCCTGCATATCCACTCGAGGCACGGTACTTCGATATAGATGCTGCCCCGGCCGCCGTTCGATTCCCGCAACATTGAGAGAAACTCGTAAGGATGCGGGATGTGCTCGAGCACGTGCCTTAATACGAGCGCGTCGGCCTTGATACCCGCACCAGCATCGAAGTTTCGCTTCAGGATCCCCGGGTTGCTTCCCTCGTAGGTCGGATCAAAGCCGGTCACGTCGAAACCGCGGGCCTGCAGCGACTCGAAGAAATGGCCTTTGCCACATCCCACTTCGATGACGCGCCGCCTGCCGATCTCCCGTTCGACGACCTCGAGAACCTCCGCGAGGTGCTGCGCGAAGAAAGGGCTGCAGGCCTGTTCGTTCTGATAGCTGGTGTCGTAGCGCACGAGTTCCGGCTGGAACGCGCCGTTGTAGACGAGGCCGGTCGATGAATCTTCGACAAGCCTGATGTCCCCCTTCGGACAGGCCCTGGCCGCGTCCGGAGACGCATACATCGTGTTCTGCAGGACCGGGTACTGCCACGCCTCGAACAGAATCCTTGCCGTTGTTCCCGACACGACCTCTCCGCTACTTGATTCCAACGATTACCGGCGGATCGAAGGCATTCTCCGCCCGCGCTCCGAAGCGCAGCAGGTCGCGACGCCCATACTCGTCGGCAATGCGCTCGGCCAGTTCACGAACCGTGACCGGCAATTCGGAGCAGATATTGACCGGCCCCGTCCGTTGACTCATCGCTGCCTCGACGAGCTGACGAGCTGCTTCGCGTATCTCCAGGAAATCGCGGACCTGGGTGCCGTTCGTGAGTTCTGCCGGCTCCCCATTGGACAACTGACGCCTCAGGTACGGCACCAGCCGCCTGGAATCCTCGCCTTCCCCATACAGATAGAACAATCGAGCCCACACGAACTGCACGTTCATGGTCGGCATCACGTAGCTCAGGGCGGAGTACGTGGCCGCCTTGCTCGCGGCGTAGGCCGTTCTCGGTGCCAGCGGCGTTTCGATGCCGAGACGACCAGGGGACGAATCGTACTCGAAGCATGACCCCACGCCCACGAAGCGACGACCGCCAGCCGCGGCGAAACATTTGGCCAGCCGTATCGTGCCAAGCAGGCAGTCGTAGTTCCGGGGCGAATCAAGGTACTTGCCGGGCTCCGCGTACCACGCGGCGTGAATGATCGTATCGCTGCCGCCGAGCGCGTCGGTAAGCCGTTCTTCCGATTCTGCGAACAGATCCTGAGTGATTGTGACCTCGACCAGCGAACCGACGTCGTCAAGAGCGAGCTGATGCCCGTCGCGGACGAGGATCCGGACCGGCACCCCGTCGCCGGTCAGCCGCTTGAGCACATGGCGACCGACGAAGCCCGTTGCACCAGTGAGCACGATCACACGCTTGGCCTTCGTCCAACGCTCAAGGCTTGATGCAGCGCAGGTAGCCTTCCGGAGCCACGCTCAGCAGCAGCTTGTCCTCGACAGCTGCGTCGACGACGAATCGATCGCTGGACGACAGGAACTTGCGCACCGCGGTCTTCGGATTGTCCCCGGGACCCCAGGGGCGGTCGGGGTACAGCGACTTCGGGAGATCGTCCACGACCGTGTCGAATACGACCAGGTAGCTGCCCTGGGTGACGAAAGGCGAGTACATCTCGAGCTCACCCAACACGTGATCGTGAGTGTGGTTCGAGTCCAGTGCGACCATGACTCGCGTGGACCGACCCGCCACTTCGGCCACCTGCTGTACGACCGCAGGGTCGATGCTGGAACCTTCCAGCATTTTGATCCGCCTGGACATCGGATGCGCCTCGATCGCCTGGCGATTGTGCGAGCGGATGTCGATGTCGATGCCGAGCACCGTTCCCGGGCCGCCAATCAACTCGAGGATCGAGGCGTAGAAAATGAGCGAACCGCCGTGCGCAATTCCCGTCTCGATGATCAGGTCCGGCCGCACCGACCAGATGATCTCCTGCATGGCGATCATGTCCTGCGGGTACTGGATGATCGGCCGCCCCATCCAGGTGAAATTGTACGAGTAGCGATGCTCGATGGTCTTCTCGAAGAACTTGCCCGCCAGGCGCTGCAGTTCGCCGTCAGCCTTCATCTTCCGGGTCGATTCGGGATCCACTTGAAGTCTCCGTATTGTTGCAATCGCTGCGGTCAGCCCGGATAGTCGGGAAAACCCGCATCTCGTGCCGATAGAATCCTCGATGCACACGCCGGCCAATTGATCGCGAATGCCGGATCGTCCCAGCGCACGCCCTGGGCGCAGGTCGGGTCATAGGTTCCACTGATCAGATACGTCACCCACGTGTCGGGCCGCAAGGTCTGGTAGCCATGCGCGCAGCCGGCCGGCACATAGAGCGCCAGCTCGTTTTCCTCGGTCAACTCGACCGCGTGCCAGTGCCGGAAGGTCGGCGAATCGGTGCGCATGTCCAGCACTACGTCGTACACGGCTCCGCGATCGCATCGTACGAGTTTCACTTCCTCGTGTGGAGCCGCCTGCCAGTGCATTCCCCGCAGCGTCCCCGCGACCGCATTTCGAGACGTGCAGGCCTGACCGAAGGAAGTCTGCAGTCGCTGATCGTGAAACCAGTCACGCGCGAAGTGCGTGGTGAATCGGCCGCGCGCATCGTGGTGCACTCGCGGCTCGATGAGCAGGACGCCGGGCAGACGGGTCTCCAGGAGCCTCATGGCAGGATCGTTGGTTCGGGAATCGGCACGACAAACTTCCCGCCCCAGCCCCGCACCACGGACATCGTCCCGACGACTTCCTCGCGCAGGTTCCACGGCAGAATAAGAACGAAATCAGGTCGTGCAGCGACGAGATCCTCTGGCGCCCTGACCGGGATCCGCACGCCCGGCAGGTACCTACCCTGCTTGTGGGGACTGCGATCGACGGTCGCCTCGATCAGGTCGGCACGCACTCCGCAGAAATTCAGCAGCGTATTGCCTTTCGCCGGAGCGCCATAGCCCCATACACGCTTGCCGGCAGCACGCGCATCGATCAGGAATCTCAGCAACGCCAGGCGCGTCCTGGTCACGCGCGACTGGAAATCCCGGTACACCTGCGGACCGCCCAGGCCCGCGCGGCTTTCATCGTCGAGAACCTTGATGGCCCCGGTGCCGACCTGCAGCGCCGGCGCGTCGGCATGTTGCGCCAGCACACGCAGCGAGCCACCGTGGGTCGGCAGCTCGACGACGTCATGAATCCCAAGACCATGGCGCGCGAGCAGCCGCGTCACCGCAGTCAGTGACAGGTAGGAGAAGTGCTCGTGATAAATCGTGTCGAACTGGTTGCCTTCGATCAGGCGCAACAGATGCGGAAACTCGATAGAAACCATGCCGCCTGGCGCGAGCAAGCGCTTGAATCCAGCCACGAAATCGTTGAGGTCAGGCACGTGGGCGAGCACGTTGTTGGCAACGATCAGGTCGGCGCGCACTCCGTCAGCCAGCAGTCGATCTGCCGCATCGCGGCCGAAGAATCGAACGAGCGTCGGAATGCCCTTCGATTCCGCGACCTCCGCGCAGTTAGCCGATGGCTCTACCCCGAGAACCTTGACGCCGTCGCGCTTGAAGTATTGCAGGAGATAGCCATCGTTGCTGGCGACCTCCACGACCTGTGACTGGGGGCCGAAACCGCGGGCCGCAATCATGTCGCGGCAGAATTGCTCGGAGTGCCTCAGCCACGAGTCGGAATAGGACGAGAAGTAGGCATAACCGGCATTGAAAATGCTGTCGGGAGGTTCGAACGCGGGAATCTGCACCAGCCAGCACGACTCACAGACGCGCGCGTGCAGGGGATAAAATGTCTCGCTGCGATCGAGGTCGGCGGCGGCGAGGAACGAGTTCGAGAACGGCGTGGCGCCGAGGTCGCAGAATGACAGGCGCAGACCGGCACCACAGGAGCGGCAAACTTGCTGCATCAACCAACTCCCTCATGGCCGAACTCATCGATCTGCGATCGGCACATCTGCAACGCGTCGGCTCCGCGCAGGACCTCCCGGTACCAACCGATCGTCATCACCAGGGCGCGCGCGAGATCCACGCGCGTTTGCCAGCCGAGCTGTGTGCGGACCTTCGAACAGTCGAGTTGCAACAGCTGGGCTTCGGCCGGGTGGGCGGCGGGATCCTTGATCCAGCCCGCATCATCTCCCCAGAGCTGCACGCATCGCTCGACGATCCACGACACCGGCTTCGAGCCACCCGCGTCCGGACCGAAGTTCCAGCCGCCATCGAACTCTGGACCAGCCTCGTGCAAACGCTGCGCCAGGACCAGGTAGCCGTGCAGCGGATCGATGACGTGTTGCCATGGGCGCGTGGACCCGGGGCGTCGAATCAAGACCGGCTGCCCGGCTGCAAACGACCTGACGATGTCAGGCAGCAGACGATTGGCTCCCCAGTCGCCCCCGCCGATGACGTTACCCGCCCGGGCTGTCGCGATGGACACACGGTGACCCGGGTACTGGTCGCGACCGAAGAACGAGTGCCCCATGGCACGAGTGACGAGTTCCGAACATGCCTTGCTCGATCCGTACGGCTCGGCGCCGCCCATCGGATCGGACTCCTTGAAGGCAAGCCCGCGGTCACTGTTCTCGTAGCACTTGTCCGTCGTGACGTTTACGACGGCGCGTACGCCGGGAACGGACCTGATCGCCTGCAGCAGATTCACCGTGCCCATCACGTTGGTTTCGAACGTCCCGACGGGATCCGAATAGCCACCCATGACCAGCGGTTGTGCCGCAAGATGAAAAACGACCTCAGGCCGTGCAGCTGAAAGCACGGCAGAGAGTCGACCCAGGTCACGCACGTCGCCGATGTGGGAATCGACGATGCTGCCGATGCCGGCCAGCCGGAAGAGGCTCGGCTCGGTCGGCGGGTCGAGCGAGTACCCGGTGACGACAGCACCGAGCTTCTCCAGCCAGATGCTCAGCCAGCCACCCTTGAAGCCAGTGTGGCCCGTCACGAAGACGCGGCGATGGCGCCAGAAGCCTGTCACCAGACCTTCCAGGGTGCATCGCCCGACTGCCAGAGGGACTCGAGGAGATTCTTGTCGCGCAACGTGTCCATGGGCTGCCAGAAGCCATCGTGGACGAAAGCCGACAGTTGCCGTTCGCGCGCCAGCCGCTCGAGCGGTCCGCGCTCCCAGACCGTTGCGTCGCCTTCGATGTAGTCGAACACTTTCGGCGAAAGCACGAAGAACCCGCCGTTGATCAACGAGCCGTCGCCGCGCGGCTTCTCCTCGAACGTCGTGATCAACGTGCCGTGGACATCCAGGGCGCCGAATCGCCCCGGCGGTTGGGTCGCCGTGAGGGTCGCGATCGTGCCGTTGCGACGGTGAAATCGGATCAGCTCGGTGACGTTCACGTTGCTGAGGCCGTCGCCGTACGTGAAGCAGAAGTCCTCGTCGCCGACGTAGGACCGAACTCTCTTCAGCCGGCCGCCGGTCTGCGTGGATTCGCCCGTATCGACGAGAGTGACCTGCCAGGGCTCAGCATGCTGGTGGTGCACGCGCATCTGGTTTCTGGCCATGTCGAACGTGACGTCGGACATGTGCAGAAAGTAGTTCGCGAAGTACTCCTTAATGAGGTACCCCTTGTAGCCCAGGCAGATCACGAAGTCGTTGATGCCGTGAGCCGAATAGACCTTGAGGATGTGCCAGAGCACGGGCCGGCCACCAACCTCGACCATGGGCTTAGGACGCACGCCGGATTCCTCCGAAATGCGCGTACCCAATCCACCAGCAAGAATCACCGCCTTCATGATCGGCCCCTCCCGGACCACGTCATCGCACCGACAGCCTGCGAACAGCAAGGAATACTGCGGCCCAGGCCAGCAGGTCGCCGGCGAGCACGATAACCCTGAACGACGCCATCAGCGCAACGGCATGGCCCAGGTCCAGCTGTCGTTCGAGCAGTTTGCCCGAAACGAACTCGAAGACGCCGATGCCCTGGGGCGCGAAGAATGCGACGAAGCCGGCTCCCCACGAGAAGAGGTACGTCCCATAGATTGCAGGCACGCTCGCATCCAGGACGTTGCCGCCGAAACCGCCCAGGAATACGACGAATGCCGTGGAGGCCAGCGCCCAGAAGACCACGGTCAGCGCCAGGAGTCGCAGGTAGCGGTCGGCGGGGAAGATACGGCCGGACCTGGTTACCAGCCTCATGCCCCACGGGACCAGCGCCAGCCCTAGAAATCCCAGGAGCGAAATCGCAGCCAGTGCCGCACCCCAGCGCGTATCCCCGAACAGGAACAGCAGGCCCGCCCCGACGCCAAGCGCGCACCCGGCGGCGACGAGGTTCTCCATCAAGACAAAATCGACGAGCGATGGGCGCTCGTGACCAAGTTCGCGGAAGTCGGCAACCCGCCCGACCATGTGCCAGATTCCGCCGGGAATGTACTTTGCCGGCAGCCGCAATGCATGGACTCCGAGGGCCGCCCGGTAGTCGACGGCCCTGTCTCTGCCGAGCACGAGTACAGCGACGCCTGGCGCCACGAAATGCGTGGCGGCCCAGAGCAGCACAGCGGCAATCAGGTTGCCCGGCGCCGCGTCGGCCCAGGCGTTCGCAAGAAAATGCCACGACCGCCAGACCGCGAGCACCATCGCCGCGACGGCGAACCATGTGAACGCCACTTTCAGCGCTTTGAGCCATGGCGCTGGCAGCCGCGAAGGCGCGACTCGCGTGGCTTCGCCTTGAGCGTTCTGGAACATGCCTGCCGTCAGCGCCGCCGCAACCGGGCGCCGAAGTAACGGGCTGGCATGTTGCCGGCCAGCCCGACGCACATGGCAAGCTTCGTGGAAACCGGAAGACCGGAGCGCCATGCGACACCCAGCAGTCGAGTGCCGAGCGTCAGCAGTGGCAATCGCGCGGCCGTCCCCTTCGAGAGACGGTATTGCGCACTGCGGTGCCGCCTCATCATCTCGACATAGGATTCCTGCGGCCTGATCTCGCGCCGATACCAGCAAGTCCCGGGGACAAACACGAAATCGCCCTGCAGTGCCAGTTCGGTCAACAACAGCAGGTCAGCACCCATGCAGGCCTGCACACCGGCGGTGCGGCGCAGAGCGTCGATCCGGATCAACCCGAGGATCGGGTGCATGTTGCCCCACAACACGGTGAAGAAGCGCTCTACGGAACTCATGCCGCTCGTGTCGGAAAAGCCGGACCGACGGGTCATCTTCGCGCCTGATGCATCGAGCCAGACACATTCGGCGCCGGCGACGACTGCTTCGGGACGCCCTTCCAACACTGCGACGCTCCGGGCCAACAGCTCTTTGTCCCACAGATCGTGGCCGCCGGCCCAAAGGAAGAACCGTCCTTTCGCGAGTTGCATGACTTTATCGAAATTCATCGCAGCACCGATGTTCTCAGCGTTGCGGTGGTAACGGATCCGGGAATCCCTCGAGGCAAACTCCCGGCAGACATCCCCGGTGCGATCCGTCGAGGCGTTGTCGCTGATGAGGATCTCGAAATTCGGGTACGTCTGCGCGAGCAGCGATTGCAGGGCTTCTCCCGCAAAACGCTCTTCGTTGTACAGCGGCATGCCGACCGTGACAGTCGGAACGTCGCCGACGGATGCTCGCTGAACCGCGCTCACTGGATCACCCACGCAGTTCTGAGTCTCGCAGCGCGTGGTCGACGCCCGCCTGCAGCTGTCTCGTCCGTATCTCTTCCAGGAGCACCCGGTTCGCTGCAATCAGGTCAGACAGGATACCGGCCACGTAGATGATCACCGCGGTGACGATCAGGATTGCGGCAAGAATCAGGGACTGTACGTGCCCCGCGCCTTCGCCTGCCCAGTAGTTCCATAGAAACCGGATGCCGAGTGCGATGCCCGGGATCAGAAACATGGTGCCAACCGCGAGAAAGAACCGCAGCGGCTTGTAGAGGATGAAGATCCGGAAGATCGTCAGGATCGACCGCTGCACGTACGACGGGATGCTCTTGACCAGACGCGACGGCCGCTCTACCCGGTTGACGGCTACTGGCACAGAAGCGATCCGCAGGTTCTTGCGCCCGGCCTGGATGATGGTCTCGAGCGTGTAGGTATAGGAACTGAAGACGCAGAGCCGCAGCGCTGCGTCGCGATGGATGGCCCGGAAACCACTGGGTGCGTCGGGAACGTTGGTTCCACTGGCGAACCTGACCACGGCGCTACCCAGATGCTGCAGCCATTTCTTGACCAGCGAGAAATCGTCGATCTGGCTGATGGGACGGGCACCGATCACCATGCTGGCACGCCCGCCCAGAATCGGTTCCACGAGCGCCGGAATGCCCGACGCGTGGTACTGGTTGTCGGCATCCGTGTTGACGATGACGTCAGCGCCTGCTCGCAGGCTTGCCTCCAGGCCAGCCATGAACGCCCGGGCGAGCCCCTGGTTCTGCCCCAGCCTGACGACGTGATCGACACCACAGCTGTAGGCGACTTCGACCGTCCCGTCCGTGCTGCCGTCGTCGATCACCAGCCATTCCACCCGATCGAAGCCGGCAACCCGCCGAGGCAGTTCCGCCAGGGTCGCGGCGAGCGTACCTTCCTCGTTGTAGCAGGGAATCTGGATTACGAGCTTCTTCAACCGATCCTCCGCGGGAGACCAGGTCAGTTCCGGCGCGGCAGTATCGCCCCTGAGCGGCGGACCGTAAATCGTCGTGCGTCACGGTTCCCAGGGGCGCGATTGACGGCAGGTTGCGGCATTGCCGGGCGAACAATAGCATTGCCCACCCAATGGAACAGGCCCCCAAGACCAGCAGCGAGCGTCGTCCCGGCAATCTGGAGCGATGCTTGTCAGCGCTCACCCTGCTCGCCTGCGGCTGCATCGTTGTTTACAAGTTCTTCGTTGCGTGGCGGATCAACATCAATTGGGACGAGTTCTGGTACCTGAGCTTCGTCCATACACTGCTGCGGAACGAATTGACGCTGGTCCTGCAGGGCGCATACACGCACCTGTTTACCTGGCTGCCTGTAGTCGGCGCCAATGAGGCCGATCAGGTCGTAGCGGCTCGAATGGTCATGCTCGCCCTTTGGGGCCTGACGGGGTGGCTGATCTGGCGCCTGGCCTCGCACTGGTTTCGCGGGCTCGCGGCGGCGGCTCCTCCGTTCGTCTACCTGTCGCTGGTTCCGGTAATGACGCACGGAGGATCATTCCGCTCAGACTCCATGCTCGCCCCGCTACTGATGGCTGCAACGTTGCTTCTGTCGTCCTCGCGGCGGTCGGACAAGGACGAACTGCTCGCGGGCCTGGCCATCGGCATCGCTGCGGCAGTTACCATCAAAGTTCTGCTGTTCGCGCCGATGCTGGCTCTGCTGGTGGTTTATGGGGGGCTGGAGCCAGGCAATGCCGGCAAGCGCCGGTTGCTGCCCGTGCTGCGTTCAACACTCCGTGTCGGAGCAACGGCGGCGATCGTCGCCGTCGTCGCGATCGCCGCCCACGCCGCAGCGATTGCTGGATCGAGCAGCACTCTGCAGGGTGCGATAGAAGCCGAATCGGTAACCCGCTTCGCCGCGCGTACCGCCACTGCAACTCTGCTGGAATCGGGGCTCTTTCCGCGCGGCGACATCTTCCGCCTGTATGCAGACTGGCAACCGCTGCCATGGCTGCTGATCGGATTGGGCGCGATCGCCAGCGCCTTTCGCCGGCGATTCGACGTGGCTGCCCTGGCGCTGGCTTTGTTTCCGATCGTTTTTTACCGGAACGCCTTCCCGTATTTTTACGTCGCCATGATCGCGCCCGCCAGTTTGCTGGCCGGTTATGCCGTTACGACGATCGGCGACTACGTCGCAAGCAAGGAACCACGGCTGGCAACTCCGTTGCTGGTCTTCCTGCTGTGGCTCGGGCTTGCGTACCAGGGGCTGCAACCAGCCGGACGCTTGCTGCAGGACAACCAGTCAATACAGCGGGAAATTGTCGCCGGTATTCATGAGATATTTCCGGAGCCCGTCAACTACATCGACCGCTGCGGCATGATCTCCTCGTTCCGCAAGGTGAATTTCTTCATGAGCACGTGGGGAATGACGAAATACCTGGCCGCGGAACAGCCGGTGATGGAGAGAACTGCGGAGCTGGCCAGGCCTGCGTTCATGGTCACGAACGTTCCTGCCCTTTTCACGGCACGCCCCGACAGATACGGACTGCTCGAGGCCGATCGCGCGTTTCTGCAGCGCAGCTACAGCCGCTATTGGGGGCCGATCAGGGTTGCGGGAGGCACGGGAAAGTTGTCGGCAGGCGAAACTGGCGTGCTGCACGTGCCTTTTGCCGGCGACTACCGCATTGAATCCCCAGTGCCCCTGCTGATCGATGGCCAGCACCGCCAGCCGGGCGATGTCTTCGCGGTCTCCGGGCCGGTCGAAATCCGGCCAGTCGCGGGTTTTGAGCCGCCGGAACCGCTTGCAGTCAAGCTGGTTCTTGCGTCGGCGCGCCCGCCGCCGCGATCGGAACCGCCGCCGCAAGGGATCTTCAGCGGGCTTTGACGTCGCTCAATCGACGGACAATGGCTTTGCGTCCCCTGGCACCTTCCGCGTGATGAAGTACTCCCGCCACGCCTTGTCGATCGCGGGCCAGTCCTGCATCGTCGTCCGGGTCGGTGGCTTCAGTTCTCCCGGGTAGTGCGCTGCGAGCTCATCCCAGAGCCGTTGACCATCTGCCAGTTCGGGCCCTGGCCTCCCGAGCAGCAGCTTGCCGTTTCCGGTCGCGAGGTCGAAATACACGTATTGATGGGCGTCCGGCCCAGCCGGCACGGCGGCCAGCAACTGGCGCGACGTGAATGCGGCGCGTTCCTTGTAGGCGTGAGCGAGGGGAATCATCTTTTCACGGATGTGCATTCGCGTCGTACCGGGATCGATCCCGAAGAACTTCGAGTTCGCTCTTGCGGTGCCCACCTCGTCCACTTCCCCTTTGACGTCTGGAATCACAGCGAGGTCAGTCTCGGTAAATCGAATTCTTTCGGGGCCAGCAGGCGCGGTGACCGGCCCGGGCGCACGCAGCAGCGACGCGAGCGATTGCCCGCTCGAATCGAGGGGGTTGCCCGGGATACCCAGGAACTCGAGCAGGGTCGGCGCGATGTCTTCTACGGTTGCCGCAACAGGCAGGTCCCGGCCAGCGGAAGCGAAATGGCGGTCGTTGCCGAAGGATCTGAAGCCCAGCAGCACCTTGTACTGAGTTTGCGAGAGCACGCTCTGCCCGTGTCCGACGTCGAGCACCTTCAATGGCGCGCCCAGGCCTTCCACGAACGCGCCGTTCTTCATGATCGCGTCGTTCGGCAAGGTCATCGCTTCGCCATGATCGGAGAGGACCACGACAATGGCATTCTCCAGGGCTCCCTTGCGGCGAAGCAGCGACACGACCTGGTCGAACATGCTGTCCGCTGTCCGCAGCCCGATGCGATACATCGGCCGGTCTTCCGGGTACTTTTTCGCCGCGACACCAAACGGAGTACTGGCGATGTAGTAGGGCCAATGGGCAGCCGTCAGGTGCACGATCAGGAACGTGGGACGATCGAACTGCAATTCCCGATCCAGTCGCGCCAGGTACGTTTTCGGCTCGAACACCTGCGCGGCGCCGCGGTTGCCGTACGAAAACGGAAACAGCAACTGGCCCAGTCGCGTATTGATCACGACCGACGCCAGGGGAAGTTCGTTATAGGTTCCGATGATGAAGTCCGAAGCGCCGATCGGCGGCGTGATCACCCGGTCGAAGCCGTAGGACTCGTCGATGTTCGCGAACCGGACCTCGTCCGTTGAATAGATCGTCCGATACCCTGCTCCGCGCAGCACGTCGGCAACGGTCGGGTTCGCGTCGACTGCACTGCGGGGCGTCAGGTTGTTGCGGGCCCCCGTCACCGGCGGACTGCGACCCGTCAGGATGGCTACCCATGAACCGAAGGTTCGTGCCATCGGTGTCGACGTATCCTTGACGATGTCAGCGTCCTCGAGGAACCGGTCGATGTGTGACGTGTTCCCCGCCTTGCCGCCAAACCGGCGCAATTCATCCAATCGCAGGGAATCGATCCCCAGCAGGATCACGTGCGGCTGCCCGCTGCCGGAGCCGGCACCCGCGCCGATGTGAAAGCGCCCGGCCAGCGCACCCGCAACGGCAAGCGCCGCAATGGACGCGGCACCCACGATCCATCGCCGTCGATGCGACGAGTGCATGCGTCGCAAGGCCAGGAAGGCGCCCACCGCCAATACTGCGCACGCGGCAATCACGACCGAACCGTAGATCAGTTGCCCGGTGTGGAACGGCCCGACCTCTGCGACCATCTGGTCGTAATAGTGCGCGCCGAAAAAGGTTCGCGGATACCAGAGCGCGTTGTAGGCCAGCGTCGCCGCCGCCAGCAGGCAGAACCAGCCGACGATGATCCGGCCGAACTTGACCCGCGCCGCAGGCCAGATTGCCGCACTCGCGCAGGCGAGCAGCCACGCCAGCGCTCCCATCGCGACGTGCAGCAGCAACTGCGCAGCGCCGAAATAGGCCATCTGGCCGGCGATCCTCGCCGACCAGATGTCGCTGGAGACCGCCTTCATCACGTCGGTCGATTGGATGCGGTCCATCAGGGTGACGACCGTCGTGTAGGCCGTCGAGGCGAGAAACAGCAGGGAAAGCAAGGTAGCGATCAGGAATCCGCGGCGTAGCGGCAAATCCATTTGGTCAGGTTGCGTCGCGTGCGCTTGATCGATGGTCGTCACGTCTGGCGGGTCTCCGGCGAAAGAATCCGATTCATTCTGCCGACAAACACCGGCCGTCGCGAGTGCACCTGCAGATGTGACAACTCTCGTCAGGATGTGACACGGATTGTCGCTTCCGGTCGGCAACAATTTCGACCGGGCTTCCGGCCGACAAGAAAACATCGGGAAAACAGGTGGCTGGCAGCGTGCAACGGGTTGGCACGCCTCTTGCTTTTGCTTTCAGCGCAGGCACACGCCGCGGCTTTTTTCGCATTCGCAAGGAGTTCCCATGACCAGCAAGTTCAACCGCTCGATCCAGAAGGGTTTCACCCTCATCGAATTGATGATCGTCGTCGCGATCATCGGCATCCTCGCCGCCATCGCGATCCCCGCGTATCAGGACTACCTGATCCGCTCGCAGGTGTCGGAAGGCCTGACCATGGCTTCGGCCGCCAAGGCCTCGGTCTCCGAGTACTACGCGAACAGGGGTTCGTGGCCCGCCGACAATTCCGCCGCCGGTCTCGGCGCGGCCAATACCATCCAGGGCAAGTATGTGTCCGGGATCACGGTCGAGGGCGGTGGCATCACGATCGACTACGGCAACGAAGCGAACACGAAGCTTGATCCGGCCCGCGTCGGCCTGACGCCCGGCGCCAGCGTGAACGGCGACGTGATCTGGCGTTGCGGCAACCCGACGGCCGAGCCGTCGGGCTGGGAAGGTCAGGCCACCAGCGCTACCGAGGCCACGACCTCGATCGCCGGCAAGTACCTCCCGTCGAGCTGCCGTTAACGGCTAGTCGACTGCGCGGCGGCACCCGCCGTCACGCAAGCGAGAACCAGAGCCCCCGCACTTGCGGGGGCTCTTTTTTTGTTGGACCTTGCGCTTCCGCGACACCCCTGGAGGGCGGCGCCCGGACCGGATTCCCCAGATCTTTCAGTGGGTTGAAGCGGCATCGACACCGCCTTGTCGTCGGGTTGGCGCGGTCAGCGCTGCAGCAGGCAGGACTCCGCCAGCCGAATACGGCTGAAGGCCCGCCAAAGTCATGATGCCAGCCCTGTGGAACACCTCACATATTCTGGTAACCGGATCAGGGCACAATCCACGCCCTGACTTAACATTTGCTAGTCTTGCACTGGCAGATTTCCGTCTGCAGGGTAGCCTGCAAGGTCCACGCTAAG
>CAVOSA010000018.1:0-26450 GCA_963698735.1 uncultured Gammaproteobacteria bacterium
GGCCGGTTCCTGCCGTCGGCGAATGTCTGCTTTCTACCTGAACTCGCAGTAAGGACCAACATGTTTCGGAGACAGAGTCCAAAGCAAAGTCAGGCACGCCGCACGGGCTTCGCGCCGAGTCAATGGGTCGCGCGCAGCGACACCTTGCGCACCCGGGGCGTCGACGCTCGGTCGGCGTGAATTCGCGCCGAAGGGCAAACGTCCCGACGCAACGAATCAAACGGACGAATCAGCGCTCCAACTGCGCCGCCGCCATCGCCGCGCCGACGATGCCGGCATCGTTGCCGAACGCGGCCGGCACGATCTCCGCGCGACTGTTGAGCAGCGGCCCGAAATGCTGCCAGTTCTCCGTTACGCCGCCGCCGATGACGAACACGTCGGGCCATAGCAGCGAGTGATACGCCTCGAGCACGGCGTTGACCTCCGTCGCCCACTCGACCCAGTCGAGGTCGAGGTCGGCGCGCACCTTCGCCGACGCACGGTGCTCGGCCTCCTTGCCGCCAACCTCCAGGTGCCCGAGTTCGGTGTTCGGCAGCAGCCGGCCGTCGACGAACAACGCCGTGCCGATGCCCGTGCCGAGCGTGATCACCATCACCGTGCCGTCACGCCCGCGACCGGCCCCAAGCGTCATCTCCGCAAGGCCAGCAGCGTCCGCATCGTTGAGGAACGCCACGGGGCGCTGCAGACGGGCCTGCAGATGGGCCTGCACGTTCATGCCGATCCAGCGCTTGTCGATGTTCGCCGCCGTCCAGGCGACGCCCTGCTTCGCGACTGCCGGGAATGCGAGTCCCACCGGTCCGGAAGACGGCAGGTCCCGCGCCATCGACACCAGCAGTTCAAGTACGGCTTCAGGTGCCGCACCGGCCGGCGTGGCGCGGCGCATCGTCTCGCCCAGCACCAGACCCGACTCGATGTGGACCAGGCCGGCCTTGACGAACGAGCCGCCGACGTCGAACGCCAGCCGCAACGTGGGGTCGCCCTCTTTCACGTCGAACTCCTCGGCGTCGAAGCCAAAGTCAAATGCCGGCGCTGCGGGCGGCGGCGGATCGTGGCGCGCCGGCGGCATCCGGTTCAGCTCTTCTTCAGGCTGTCGATCATCTGCTGGTTGGCGGCCAGGGCCATCTGCGCGTCGCGATCACGGATCTTCTGCTGCCGCGACATGACGACGCCGGCGATCACCACGCCGACGGCCACGACCGCCACGAGGATCGTCGCCAGCGCATTGATGTCCGGGCTCACGCCCAGTCGCACCTTCGAGAAGATCACCATCGGCAGCGTGCTCGATCCCGGGCCCGCGACGAAGCTGGTGATCACGAGGTCGTCGAGCGACAGCGTGAACGCCAGCAGCCAGCCCGACATCAGCGCGGGGAAGATGATCGGCAGCGTGATCAGGAAGAAGACCTTGTGCGGACGCGCCCCGAGGTCCATCGCCGCTTCCTCGAGCGAGTCGTCCATCTGCGCCAGGCGCGACTGCACGACCACCGTGACGAACGCCATCGTGAACGTGATGTGCGCAATGATGATCGTCGTCATGCCGCGGCCCTTGGGCCAGCCGATGATCTGTTCCATCGTGACGAACAGCAGCAGCAGCGACAGGCCGGTGATGACCTCCGGCATGACGAGCGGCGCGGTCGTGAGGCCCGACAGCAGCGTCCGGCCCTTGAAGGGCCCGAAACGCGCCAGCACCATCCCGGCGAGCGTGCCGAGCGCCACTGCCAGTGTCGCCGAGATGGCCGCAATCTTCAGGCTGAGCCAGGCTGCGTTCAGGATCTGTTCGTTCTGCAGCAGCGCGCCGTACCACTTGGTCGAGAAGCCGCCCCAGACGGTGACCAGCCGCGAATTGTTGAACGAATAGACGATCAGCGAGACGATCGGGATGTAGAGGAACGCGAATCCGAGGGCCAGGACCAGCGTGCGGAACAGACTGCGACCCTGGTTCATCGGTGCACTCCCGCGCCCGACTCGGCGTCCTGCGCGCGCTGGAAGTACATGATCGGGATGACCAGGAACAGCAGCAGCGCGATGGCCACCGCGCTGGCAACCGGCCAGTCACGGTTGTTGAAGAATTCGGTCCACAGCACCTTGCCGATCATGAGCATGCCCGGGTCGCCGAGCAGCGACGGGATCACGAACTCGCCTACCGCCGGGATGAACACGAGCAGGCAACCAGCGATGATCCCGGGCACCGACAGCGGCAACGTGACCTTCAGGAATCCCTGCCAGGGCTTGCAGCCGAGGTCGGCCGCCGCCTCGAGCAGCGTGAGATCCATCTTCTCGAGATTGGCGTACAGCGGCAGGATCATGAACGGCAGGTACGAATAGACGATGCCCACGTAGACGGCGAAGTCCGTCTGCAACATCTGGATCGGCTGGTCGATCACGCCGATCGACATCAGGAAATTATTGAGCAGGCCGTTGTTCTTGAGGATGCCGATCCACGCGTACACGCGCAGCAGGAATGACGTCCAGAACGGCAGCACGATGAGCAGCATCAGGATGTTGCGCGTCGCTGGATTGCTGCGGGCGATGGAATAGGCGATCGGGTAGCCGATCAGCAGGCAGAACAGCGTCGAGATCAAGGCCACCTTGATCGAGTTCAGGTAGGCCTTCCAGTACAGGTTGTCCTCGACCAGGAACGCGAAATTGCCGAGGTTGAGCTTGATCTGCAGGATCTTCTCGCCGGTCCAGTGCAGCAGCGGCTCGTACGGCGGCATCGCGATCAGCGTGCTGGAGAAGCTGATCTTCAGCACGATCACGAACGGGATCAGGAAGAACAGCAGCAGCCACAGGTACGGGACCGCCGTCACCAGCGATCGCCCGGAGGGCAGCCAGCGCGACAGCCAGCGCGTCATTTCGTCACCACCACCGGGCTGGTCGCATGCCAGTGCAGGTAGACGCGTTCTTCCCAGGTGATGCGGTCATCGGCATGCCGGTAGACGTTCGGCTGCGTGACCCGCAGGACCTTGCCCGAGTCGAGCCGCAGCAGGTAGATGGACACGTCGCCCATGTAGGCGATGTCCTGCACGATCGCGCTCGCCCAGTTGTCCGCGCCCGCCGGCTTCTCGCGGCTGATCGTGATCTTCTCCGGCCGGATCGCCGCCCAGACCGTGGCGTCGGGCGCGGAACTCACGCCGTGGTCGACGTAGATGGGCGCCTCGAGGTCGTCGCAACCGATGCGCACGTAGGACGGTTCGTCCTCGATCAGGCGGCCTTCGAACATGTTGACCGAACCGATGAATTCGGCGACGAAGCGCGAGTTCGGATACTCGTACATCTGGTCGGGCGTGCCCACCTGCACGATCTCGCCGTGGTTCATCAGGCCGATGCGCGTCGACAGCGTCATCGCCTCTTCCTGGTCGTGCGTGACGACCACGAAGGTGACGCCGAGCGTCTCCTGGATGTTGATCAGCTCGAACTGCGTGTGCTCGCGCAGCTTCTTGTCGAGCGCGGCGAGCGGCTCGTCGAGCAGGAGCAGCTTCGGCTTCTTCACCAGCGCGCGTGCGAGCGCAACGCGCTGCCGCTGGCCGCCCGAGAGCTGGTGCGGCTTGCGCTTGCCGAACGGGCCGAGCTTGACCATGTTCAGCATGTCCTGCACGCGCTGCGCGATCTCGTCCTTCGGCAGGCCCTCCTGCTTGAGGCCGAACGCGACGTTCTGCTCCACCGACATGTGCGGGAAGATCGCGTACGACTGGAACATCATGTTGACCGGCCGCTCGTACGGCGGGATCGCAGTCATGTCGACGCCGTCGATGTAGATCTTGCCGGACGTCGGCTGCTCGAAGCCGGCAAGCATGCGCAGCAGCGTGGTCTTGCCGCAACCGGACGCCCCGAGCAGGCAGAAGATTTCCTTCTTGTAAATGTCGAGGGAGACGTCGTCGACGGCGATGAAGTCGCCGAACTTCTTCGTCACCTTCTCGATCCGCACGTAGGGCTTCGCTTCCGGATCGGTCCAGGGCTCGAATTTCTGCTGCGTTGCGCGCGGTGAGGTGGCCATGGCTTCTCGTGCGGTTAAGTGGATGCGGCGCTCAGCGACCGGTCATGAAGCGCGTCCACGAGCGGTTGAGCGCGCGCGTGAACTCGGCGGACTTGGCGAGGCTCGGCTGCAGCCGGGACTTGACGTCCGGCGTCGGGTAAATGCCGGCGTCGTTGCGCAATGCCTCGTTCACGAGCGGCGTCGCCGCAGCGTTGGCGTTCGCGAAGTTGACGAAGTCGGAGTTCCTGGCGGCGACCTCGGGCTTGAGCAGGTACTCGATGAACCTGTGCGCAGTATCCTTGTGCGCGGCGTCTGCCGGAATCGCGAGCGTGTCGAACCACATCAGCGCGCCCTCCTTCGGGATCGAGTAGCCGATGTCGAGCGGCTTGCCGGCTTCCGCGGCGCGATCGCTGGCCTGCAGCACGTCGCCGCTGTAGCCCACCACGATGCAGAGTTCGCCGTTCGCCAGCTGGTCGATGTACTGCGAACTGTGGATCGTCCGGATGAACGGCCGGATCTTCATCAGGACGTCCTCGGCGGCCTTGAGGTCTGCCTCGGACTCGCTGTTGGGGTCCTTGCCCAGGTACAGAAGCGCGGTGCCCACCATGTCGGTCGGGTCATCGAGCATCGAGACGCCGCAGTCCTTGAACCTGGCGAGCACGGCCGGATCGAAGATCAGCTTCCAGCTGTCGACGGGCGCGTCCGGCATGATCGCCTTGACCTTCGCCCGGTCGAAGCCGATGCCGGTCGTGCCCCACATGTACACCACCGAGTGCTCATTGCCCGGATCGTGGCGCGCGGCGCGCGCGGCGAGGTCCGGATCAATGTTGGCGAGCCCCGGCAGCTTCGACTTGTCGAGCGCAGCGAAGACGCCTGCCTTCACCTGCCGCTCGAGGAAGTAGGCGCTCGGGACGACGACGTCGTAACCTGAATTACCTGTCAGCAGCTTGGTCTCCAGCACCTCGTTCGAGTCGAAGACGTCGTAACGGACCTTGATGCCCGTTTCCTGCTCGAAGGCCTTGATGACCTCGGGGTCGATGTAGTCCGACCAGTTGTAGACGTTCACCACCTGGCCCGAGGCGGCAGTGCCGGCAGGCGTGGCCGGGGCTGCCGCTTCATCCGTGGCAGCCTGCTTGGATTTGCCGCAGCCGGAGAGCAGAACGGACAATGCGGCAGCAACGGCCGCGTGCTTCAACAGGTTTTTCATGGTTCTCCCAGGGTCGTGGCCAACCGCCCCCGTCCCCCGCGGCGCAGCCTGCGTCGGTTATAGCGCAGCGACCCGGCAAAGTCAGCCTCACCCTGAAACAAGACGGGGCGGCCGGACTGGATCCGACCGCCCCGTGGGGTGGCTCGTGCGGGGCGCGCTTACTTGCCCGTGGTGAACCGTGTCCAGGAACGGTTCAGCAGGCGGGTGAATTCCGGCGTCTCGGCCAGGTCCGGGAACAGCTTGGCCTTCACTTCGGCCGACGGATAGACGCCCGGATCGTTCTTGACCTTGTCGTCGATGAACTGCAGCGACGCCAGGTTGCCGTTGGCATAGTTGATGAAGTTCGAGTTCTTGGCCGCCACGTCCGGACGCATCATGTAATTGATGAACGTGTGCGCGTTGTCCGGGTGCTTGGCGTCGGCCGGGACCGCGTACATGTCGAACCAGATGATCGTGCCTTCCTTCGGCACGCTGTACTTGATCACGTTGCCCTGGCCGGCTTCGGCGGCGCGGTCACGCGACTGCAGGATGTCGCCGCTCCAGCCCACCGCTACGCACAGTTCGCCGTTGGCGAGCGCGTCGATGTAGTTGGAGCTGTGGATCATGCGGATGTACGGACGGATCTTCAGCAGCAGTTCCTCGGCAGCCTTGAGGTCGGCCTCGTTCTGGCTGTTCGGGTCCTTGCCGAGGTACGCGAGCGCGACACCCACCATCTCGCTGGGCGCGTCGAGCACCGAGATGCCGCAGTCCTTGAACTTGGCAGCCCACTTCGGATCGAAGACGAGCTGCCAGCTGTCCACCGGCGCGTTCGGGTCGATCGCCTTGACCTTGCCCTCGTTGTAGCCGATGCCGTCGGTGCCCCACATGTGGTTCACCGCGTGCTCGTTGCCCGGGTCGTGCAGGGCGACGCGCTGCAGGACTTCCGGATCCAGGTTGCCCCAGTTCGTGAGCTTGCTGCGGTCGAGCTTCTTGAAGACGCCCGCCTTGATCTGGCGCTCCATGAAGGAGGCCGACGGCACGACCACGTCGTAGCCGGTATTGCCCGCGAGCAGCTTGGTCTCGAGCACCTCGTTCGAGTCGAAGACGTCGTAGTTCACCTTGATGCCGGTTTCGGCGGTAAAGGCTTCGAGGGTCGTCGGGTCGATGTAGTCGGACCAGTTGTAGACGTTGACGACCTTTTCCTCGGTCGATGCCGGCGCGGCAGGCGCGCCGGCGGTCGGAGCCGCAGCAGGCCCGGCGGCCGGAGGCGCTGCCTCCTTCTTGCCGCAGCCCACGAGGGCGGTGGCGACCATCAGGCCCAATAACCCGGCGCGGATGCTCATGCTCATCTTGGACGTACCCCTATGCTTGCCTGGTGGTGCGCCGAACGGCGCTGCAGGACGCTGTATAGCGAAGAAACATTTCCGTGGCTAGGGGTCCGCAGTCCGCGCCGCAGTTCGGTGCAGACGCGACGACTGCTGCCCCAGCTTCGTGCGTCGATCGGCGCCTAGAGCCTGCCTTCCTCGCGGCAGCGCGCGTAGGTGAGGTCGAGGCAGCGCCAGGCCTTCTCGGCCAGTTCGTCGAGCTGCTCGCGGGTGATCACGAGCGGCGGGGAAATGATCATCGTGTCGCGCACCGCGCGCATGATCAGCCCGTTCTGGAAACAGAAGTCGCGGCAGATCGTGCCGACTTCGCCGCGGTTCTCGAAGAACGTCCGCGACCCCTTGTCCTTGACCATTTCCAGCGCGCCGATCAGGCCCACCGAGC
The DNA here is from genome assembly GCA_963698735.1 of uncultured Gammaproteobacteria bacterium. Taxonomy (GTDB): domain Bacteria; phylum Pseudomonadota; class Gammaproteobacteria; order Steroidobacterales; family Steroidobacteraceae; genus RPQJ01. The sequence goes on from CAVOSA010000018.1 coordinate 6,927, forward strand.
GCGCCTCGCCGATCAGCGGGTGTTCGGCAAGTTCGCGCCACTTCTTCGCCAGGTAGGGACCGGTTTCGTCGTGGGTGCGGGTGACCAGGTTCTCCTGCTGGATCAGGGTCAAATTGACGCTGGCCACGGCACACGCGGCCGGGTGGCCCGAGTAGGTGAACCCGTGGGCGAACTCACCGCCCCTGTCGATCAGCACGTCGGCCACGCGGTCGGCCACCATCACGCCACCGATCGGCAGGTAGCCTGAAGACAGACCCTTGGCGATGGTCATGAGGTCGGGCCTGATGCCGAAGTGGTTCGAGCCGAACCAGTGCCCGGTGCGGCCGAAACCACAGATCACTTCGTCGGCGACCAGCAGGATGCCGTAGCGATCGCAGATCTTCTGGATCTCGGGCCAGTACGTGTCCGGCGGGATGATCACTCCGCCAGCGCCCTGGATCGGCTCGCCGATGAAGGCCGCGATCCTGGCTGGTCCGACCTCCAGGATCTTTTGCTCGAGCGTGTGCGCAATTTTCACGCCGAATTCGGCCGGACTCAGCGTGCCGGCCTCCCCGTACCAGTACGGCTGCGGGATGTGGACGATGTCCGGGATCGGCAGGCCGCCCTGCTCGTGCATGAAACCCATGCCGCCCAGGCTGGCGCCGGCCATGGTGCTGCCGTGGTAGGCATTCACGCGGCTGATGATCACCTTGCGCTCGGGCTGGCCGAGCAGGTCCCAGTAACGGCGCACCAGGCGCACGACCGTGTCGTTTCCTTCCGAACCAGAGCCCGTGAAGAACACACGGTTGAACTGCGGCGGCGTCAGGTCGACCAGCTGCTTGGCGAGTTCGATCGCCGGTGGATGGGCCGTCTGGAAGAAGCTGTTGTAGTACGGCAGTTCGAGCAGCTGGTGATAGGCGGCCTCGGCCAGTTCCTTGCGGCCATAGCCCAGGTTGACGCACCAGAGACCCGCCATGCCGTCGAGGATGCGGTTGCCGTCCGAGTCGTACAGGTACACGCCCTCGGCCTTGACGATGACGCGCGAACCCTTGGCGTGCAGGTTCTTGTAGTCCGTGAAGGGATGCAGGTAGTGCTGGCGGTCGAGTTCCTGCCAGGCGGCAGTGGTTCTGTCGGCAAGGTACGGTGTGGAGCGCATGGCGGGGCTGCCTGGGAATGAGGGTTAGACGTTGAGCAGCAAGTGCTCGCGCTCCCAGCTGCTGATGACCTGCAGGAACGTATCCTGCTCGCTTTCCTTCACGGCGGTGTAGGCGAGCACGAAGCGGTCGCCGAGCGTGTCGATCAGCATCCGGCAGTCGCGCAGCAGGCGCACGGATTCCTCGAGGCTGCGCGGCAGATTGAACGGCAGGTCGTACGCGCTGCCGGAGACGGGCTCCGACGGCTTGAGGCCTTCCATCATGCCGAGGTAACCGCAGGCGAGCGAAGCTGCGAGCGCCAGGTACGGATTGGCGTCGGCGCCGGCGAGGCGGTTTTCGACGCGACGGTTGTCCGGGTTCGAGATCGGCACGCGCAGGCCTGCGGTGCGGTTGTCGTAACCCCACTGCGTGTTGATCGGCGCGAGGTGCCGCAGGATGATGCGGCGGAACGAATTCACGTTTGGAGCGAACAGCGCCATCGCGTGCGGCAGGTATTTCTGCAGGCCGGCGATGTGCGCGAAGAACAGCTGGCTCGGGTTGCCGTCCTTGTCGCTGAACACGTTCTTGCCGGTCTTGGCGTCCACGATGCTCTGGTGGATGTGCATAGCGCTGCCCGGCTCGCGCGCCATCGGCTTGGCCATGAACGTCGCGTACATCTTGTGGCGGAAGGCCGCTTCGCGCGCCGTGCGCTTGAACATGAACACCTGGTCGGCCAGCGACATCGCGTCGCCGTGGATCAGGTTGATCTCCATCTGCGCCGCGCCGTCCTCGTGGATCAGCGTGTCGATCTCGATCTCCTGCGCCTCGCAGAATGCGTAGATGTCGTCGAACAGCGGGTCGAACTCGTTCACCGCCGCAATGCTGTACGACTGGCGGCCGATCTCCGGCCGGCCCGAGCGGCCGACCGGCGGCTTCAACGGGTAGTCGGCGTCGATGTTCGGCTCGACCAGGTAGAACTCGAGCTCCGGCGCGACGATCGGCTTCCAGCCCTTCTGCGCGTACAGGTCGAGGATGTGGCGCAGCACGTAGCGCGGCGCCATCGTGACCGGACGGCCATCCGAGTAATAGCTGTCATGGATGACCTGGGCGGTAGGCTCCGCTGCCCACGGCACCACGCGGGTCGTGTTCGGGTCGGCCTTCAGCACGATGTCGATTTCCGACGGGCTGATGGCGCGGTCGTCGTCGGGGTAATCGCCCGTGACCGTCTGCAGAAAAATGCTCTCGGGCATGCGCATGCCCTCGTCTTCCGCGAACTTCATCGCCGGCATGACCTTGCCGCGCGCAATGCCTGCCATGTCCGGGACGACGGCCTCGACTTCCGAGATGCCGTGTTCCTTGAAAAACTGCTGGATGGGGGTGCTCATGACTACTTCCGTGCGTTGATTCGTGCGCGCGCCGCGTCGCCGAACGCGGCGAACATGGCGTGCGAAAAGGGATTCTTCAGGACCTGCCATTCCGGGTGCCATTGCACCGCGAGCGTGAAGCCCGGTGCCGAACGGACCCGGAACGCCTCGACCAGGCCGTCGGGCGCACGCGCTTCGACCTCGAGCCCGGCGCCGAGCGTGTGCACGCCCTGTGCATGCAGTGAATTGACCATGACGCGATCCGCGCCCGCAAGCCCGTGCAGGCAGCCGCCGCGAACGAGTTCCACTTCGTGCGCCGGCGCGTACTGGACCTCGAGCGGCTGCTGCTTGTCCTCGCGGTGATCGTTCATGCCCGGGACGTCCTGGACTTTCTGCCAGAGCGTGCCGCCGAAGGCGACGTTCATTTCCTGGAAGCCGCGACAGACGGCGAACAGCGGCATGCCAGCCTCGATCACGCGCGGGATCAAGGGCAGCGTCGTTTCGTCACGGTGCGGATCGTGCAGGGTGTCCGGATCACTGGCCGGGCCCGAGTAACGATGCGGCTCGACGTTGGACGGGCTGCCCGTCAGCAGGATGCCGTCCAGCCTGGACAGCAGTTCGTCGAGGTCGCGCTCACCCAGCGAGGGAATGAGGACCGGCGTGGCGTCGGCCGCCTCGGCCACGGCGGCAATGTACTTCTCCCCGACACAATGGAAGGGGTGTGGACCGAGTATCCGGCGATCCGCGGGGATGCCGATCAGTGGTTTGTGGCGAGCCACGTTTAAAATCCTAGACGGCTCTTGGGGGGCCGTCGTTCGGGGACGGTGCAGATTAAACCACAGCCACCCCCCCGGCGTCGCCGAGCAGCGCAAAAAAATAGCCAAAAATCAGCCTAAACATGGACTTGGACCGGTCCCGGACCATCGTTCCACGGCTTGCCGGCCAGCTTCCGGAACGGCTATCCTCACCGCTCCCCGGCGGTCCAGCCGTCGCTAAATCCTAAACAACGGGTGTCTCATGCCGCAGTTCGCGGAATTCGGCCCGGCGGCCACCTGGCTCGAGCGCCATCCGCAGGTGCGCTTCGTCGACCTGCTGCTCGCCGACCAGATGGGCATCCCCCGCGGCAAGCGCGTTACCGCTGCCGAGCTCGAAGGCGTGCACCGGGCCGGGCTGCTGCTGCCGGCATCGATGTTCGCGCTCGACGTGCTTGGCGGCACGGTGCAGTCGACCGGCCTCGGCTTCGACGAAGGCGACGCCGACCGCGTCTGCCTGCCGATTCCCGGCACGCTGGTGCCAGTGCCGTGGCTGGGTGAGAACGTCGCGCAGATGCAGGTCAGCATGTACGAGCACGACCGTACGCCGTTCCACGGCGACCCGCGTCACGTGCTCGAGAACGTCGTCGGTCGCTTCACGGCGCTCGGCCTGCAGCCCGTGATGGCAGTCGAGCTCGAGTTCTACCTGGTCGATCGCGAGCGCACGCCGGAAGGCTACGCGCAGCCGCCGCGCCAGCCGCTCACCGGCCGCCGCGAGGTCAAGACGCAGATCAATTCGATGCAGGAGCTGAACGAGTACTCGACCGTGCTCAGCGCGATCGACGCGGCCGCGCGCGAGCAGGAACTGCCCGTCGGCACGGTGCTCGCAGAGTACGGCCCGGGCCAGTTCGAGGTGAACCTGCACCACGTCGACGACGCCCTGCTCGCCTGCGATCACGCGATCCGCCTCAAGCGGCTGGTCAAGGGCGTGGCGCTAGCCCACGGCATGGAAGCGACGTTCATGCCCAAGCCGTATCGCGACCAGGCCGGCAGCGGCGCGCACCTGCACATCAGCGTGCTCGATGCGCAGGACCGGAACATCTTCGCGGCGGAAGATCCCGCCGGCAGTGAGCGGCTCCGTCACGCAATCGGCGGCCTGGCGGCCACTATGAACGACTCGATGGCCATCTGCGCGCCGACCGCGAATTCCTACCGTCGCTTCCAGCCGGAAGCCTACGTGCCGCTCAATCCGAGCTGGTCCGTGAACAACCGCGGCGTCGCGTTCCGCGTGCCGCACGGTCCGCCGGCGAGCCGCCGCGTGGAGCACCGCATTGCCGGTGCCGATGCCAACCCTTACCTGCTGTCGGCGATCGTGCTCGCCGGCATGCACCTCGGCCTCACGCGCAAGCTCGATCCGGGCCCCGTGCTGGCGGGCAACGCCTATCGCGACACGACGCCCACGATCCCGCAGTCCTGGCCCGAGGCGCTCGGCGTATTCGAGCGCAGCGAATTCGCCCGCGAATACCTGGGCGAGCGTTTCGCCCGGCTCTTCGCACAGACACGGCGCGGCGAGATGCAGGACTTCTATTCCTACGTGCCGGCCATCGACTACGACTGGTACCTGACGACCAGCTAGCCAAATGCCTGTCCAGCACATCGACTCGTATTACGCAGCGTCGGCGAACGCCGCGCCCGACCACCCGCAGCTGGCCGGCGATGCCGAAGCGGACGTCTGCGTGGTGGGCGGCGGAATCGCCGGCTGTGCGACGGCGCTGTTCCTCGCCGAGCGCGGCTACAAGGTCGTGCTGCTGGAGGGCAACCGCATCGCGTTCGGGGCGTCGGGTCGCAGCGGCGGCCAGGCGATCGTGGGCTTCGCCTGCAGCCAGGACAAGCTCGTCGCGCAGGTCGGCCGGGCCGACGCGAAGAAGATGTTCGACATCACCGTCGCAGCGCTCGACCTGATGAAGGTGCTGGTCGCAAAGCACCGCATCGACTGCGACCTGCACTGGGGCCACCTGCACACGGCAATCAAGCCGCGGCAGGAGACGGACCTGCGCTCGTACCAGGAAGAACTGGTCGACCAGTACGGCTACGCGGGTACGCGCTGGCTCGACCGGGCCGAACTCGGCGAGGTACTGAACACGGATCGCTACATCGGCGGCCTGCGCGACGACCGCAGCGGCCACGTGCATCCGTTGAATTACACGCTGGGACTCGCGGCGGCGGCGGCAGCGGCCGGCGTGCAGATCTGCGAAGACACCATGGTCGTCGGCATCGACCACGGAGCCACGGTGCGCATCCGCACGGCGGCGGGCCCGTCAGTGCGCGCGAAGCACGTCGCGCTGTGCTGCAATGCCTTCATTGACGAGAAGATCTCGCGACAGTTGCGCGACCGCATCATGCCGGTCGGTACCTACATCATCGCCACCGAGCGGCTCGGCCAGGCGCGGATCGAAAGCCTGGTGCGCGAGAACGTCGCCGTCTCCGACGTGAACTTCGTGCTCGACTATTTCCGCCGCTCCGGCGACGACCGCATGCTGTTCGGCGGGCGCGTGAGCTATTCGGGCCGCGACGCGCGCAACACCGCGAAGGCCACGCGCGTGCGGATGCTGAACGTGTTCCCGTCACTGGCCGACGCGAAAATCGAGTATGCGTGGGGCGGTCACGTCGACATCACGATGAGTCGCGCGCCGGATTTCGGGCGCCTCGCGCCGAACGTGTACTACCTGCAGGGATTCTCGGGTCACGGCATCGCACTGACCGGCATCGCGGGCCAGATGGTCGCCGAGACGATCGCAGGACAGGCCGAACGCTTCGACCTCTTCACGCAACTCAAGCACCACGATTTCCCGGGCGGTCCCGCGCTGCGCATGCCGGGGCTGGTGCTGGCGATGCTCTGGTTCCGGCTCAAGGACCTGCTGTAAGCCGCTCGGGCAGGTGACGATTCCTCACCCGTAGTGAAGAGATTTCAGGCGAGTTACGCTGCACTGCAACAATTCCGGGGTACTCTCTTGCCTGCAGGGGGAAACCATGTGATTTGCCGCGCCATTGCGGCCAAGGCGGTACCCCCCTATGAAGAGCACGAAGTCCGAACAACCCAACATAGCCTTCCTGGTCGCCGTGGGTGCGAGCCTGCTGGCAGGCACCCTCCTGCTGTTCGGCTCGCTGCAGTACGCGGCCACCCACATGCAGGTAACGATGTAGCCCGACGCGCCAGCCGAACTCGACCGTCGATTGCAGCCGCCCGGTCTTCCACGCGACCATGGCGGCAATGAACAAAGTCATCGACACCGGGCGCCTGATCCTGCGTCGGTTCACGCTGGACGACGTGCCGGCGCTGTATCAACTCTGCTCCAGGCCGGAGATCATCCGCTACGCGCAGAGCACCCCGCTCGCCTCCATCGAGGAGGCGCGTGAGTTCATGCAGGCAGCGCCGTTTCGCGATTACGCCACGTACGGTTACGGTCGCTTCGCGTGCGTCTGGAAGGAATCCGGCGCGGTGATCGGCTTCAGTGGCCTCAAGTACGTCCCCGAAATCGCCGATACCGAGCTCGGCTATCGGTTCTTCCCCGAATTCTGGGGACTGGGACTCGCGACCGAGGCCGGTCGGGCCTCGATCGATTTTGCGCGTTCCGACCTCGGCCTGAAGCGACTGGTGGCGATGGTCCACCCGGACAACGTCGCCTCGGCCAGCGTGCTGGCGAAGCTTGGGTTCGCAGTAGAGAAGCAGTTGCGCTATTCCGGACTGAACGACATCGACGTGAATCTGTTTGCCAGGGCCCTGTGACTGCACTGGTCGGCGGCCGCAACCGCCGAGTCCCTGCGCGCGCTAGGCCTTGTCTCCGGCCCAGCTTGCGCCGCTCGTGCACGTCTCGTGCACGACGACTCGTGACAGCAGCGGCAGGGCCGGTTTCAGTTCCTGCCAGATGTAGCGCGCGAGATTCTCGCTGGTCGGATTGTCGAGCCCTGGCACGTCGTTCAGGTAACGGTGGTCGAGTCGCTGGAACAGCGGTTCAAACGCCTGCTTGATATCGGCGAAGTCCATCACCCAGCCGAGCCGGGCGTCGACCGGACCGCTCACGTGCAGCTCGACGCGGAAGGAGTGCCCGTGGACGCGCGCGCATTTGTGCCCTTCCGGCACGTTGGGCAGCCGGTGCGCGCTCTCGAGCGTGAACGTCTTGAAGATCTCCACGGGCGACCTCGGGCTCAATTCCTGTGCAACGAGCAGTATCGACAGCGCTTCAGGTCTGCGCAACCGCGCCGGCCTTCGGGCGCAACACGTAGCACACGTGGATCTTCGGGTTGCGCGCGTAATCCTCCGGAATCGTGGCGCGAGTGATGTCCTCCGCGTCGAAGTGTTCGAGCGTCGCGCCGTCGAGCTTGAATTTCTGGAAGTTGTTCGAGAAGACGATCTTCCCGCCCGGCGCGAGCAGCTTCGCCGCCGTGGTCAGCAGCCAGCCATGGTCCATCTGCACGTCGAACTCCCGCTGCATGCGCTTGGAGCGTGAATGCGTCGGCGGATCGATGAAGACCAGGTCGTACTCCGGCGGTCTCATCTGCTGCGCCTGCGTTTCCAGCCACGCCAGGCAATCCGCCTGGATGAATTCATGCGCCGGGCCGCGCAGCCCATTCAGTTCGAGGTTGCGCCACGCCCAGTCGAGGTACGTCTTCGACATGTCGACGGTGGCCGAGGCCACCGCCCCGCCGCCGACCGCATGCACCGTTGCCGCGCCGGTGTAGGCGAAGAGATTCAGGAAGCGCTTGCCGTTCGCCCATTCGCCGAGACGTGCGCGCGTGATGCGGTGATCGAGGAACAGCCCCGTGTCGAGGTAATCGTTGAAGTTGACGAGGAACCTGTAGCGCCCTTCACGCACGACGTGGAACTGCGCTTCGCTGTCCAGCTTCTCGTACTGCTCGCCCGCCTTCTGTCGCTTGCGCACGCGCAGCACCATCCGTGCGGCTGGAATCCCCAGCACTTCAGGGATCACGGCAAGGGCCTCGTCGCGACGGGCACGCGCCGCCTCCTGGGCAACTGTCGCAGGCGCCGCGTATTCCTGCACGCATGCCCAGCGTTCGTCGTTGCCGTAAATGTCGATGGCGAACGCATACTCCGGCATGTCGGCGTCGTATACGCGAAAGCAAGCCACGTCGCTGCGGCGCGCCCAGTCGGCGAGCTTCGAATAGTTCTTGCGCAGGCGATTCGCGAACATGGACGCGCCGGGACGTTCCCGCGCCGCTTCGAGCCTGGCCGCCCGCACCTCGGCCGGATCCGGCTCCTTCGCCGACGCGTCGAGATGAAAGCGCAGCAAACGGCACTCGATCGCGCCGTTGAAGAACGTGTGCGTGCGATAGGCACGCAGGCCCAGGGCGCGGCCGAGTGGCGGGTCGCCCGTGAAGACGCCCGCCTCCCAGCCCGGGAAACAGCGCAGCAGCTTGTCACCCAGGTTCGCGTACAGCGCTTCGATCTGCTCGGGATCGCCGATGCGCACCCCATACGGCGGATTGACGACCACCAGGCCGGCCGGGTGCGACGTGGCCGGCAGGTTCGAGAGGTCGCGCCGATCGAACAGGAGATGGTTGCCCAGTCCCGCGCGATTCGCGTTGGCGATCGCCGCACGGATCGCCGCCTGGTCGCGATCGCTGCCGGCACAGCGGCCGCCTGCGAGCAACTCGAGCTTGCGCTCACCTTCGGCTGCCGAGCGCAACTCGCCCCAGAGCGTCGCGTCGTGCTGCAGCCAGCGCTCGAAACCGAACCGTCGCCGCAGCAATCCCGGCGCGATCCCCGCGGCGATCATCGCGGCCTCGATCACCAGCGTGCCCGAGCCGCACATCGGGTCGTAGAACGCTGCGCCTGCCGCCGCCATCGACGCCCAGCCCGAGCGCAGCAACAACGCCGCCGCGAGGTTCTCCTTGAGCGGCGCCTCGACGCCTGTCTGCCGGTAGCCGCGCCGGTGCAGCGGTTCGCCGCTCAGGTCGATGCCCACCGTCACGCGTTCCTTTGCGAAGCGCAGGCTCACCCGCAGGTCGGGCGAGGCCAGGTCGACGTTGGGCCGCGCGCCCGCATGCTCGCGCATGCGATCCACGATGGCGTCCTTGGCGCGCAGCGCAGCGAACTGCGTGTGCCGCAACCAGCGCGGAGATTCGCCCACGACGTCGACAGCAAACGTGCCCTCGGGCGAAACGTGAGTTTCCCAGGGCAGTTCGAGCAGCCCGCGATACATGAGGTCCGGATCGCTGGCGTCCAGGTCCGCCAGTGTCAGCAGCACGCGGCTCGCCGTGCGCGAGCGCAGGCAGGCGGTGTAGGCACTGGCGAGCGGCCCGAGGAAACTCACTCCGGCGGGGTGCTCGCGTTCGACTTCGATGTCGAACTGCCGCAGTTCGGTCGCCAGCAGGTCGGCGACGTTGAGCGGGCACGCGGCGAAGAACCGATGCCTCGCGACGGGGGCAGGTGCGTCGCTCACGCGGATTGCCGCCGCGCCGGAAATCGCAGCAGGTCGCGCGGCCGCACGTCCTGCAGCGCGCGCCCGATGATGCGGTAGCTGTCGGCATCGAACGTCACAGCGTCCGCGCCGCGCAACAGCGCCTGCACTTCGTCCTCGTCACGCGCGATGCCGAGATGGCTCCAGTGGTCGATCACGTGGATGTGCGTGCCGCCCGCCCCCGGCGCGGGTTCCCTGATGCCGATGGCGCCGGCAAAGGGCCACGGCTTGAAGCGCAGCGGCGCGAGTGCCATCTGCAGGCGTGCATCGTGCAGCGCGCGCGGTTCCTTGCCGACGCATGCGCCACGGCACTTCTTCACCTGGTAGGCGAAGCAACTGCCGTCACCGGATTCGAGGCCCAGCGTCTTCAGGCACAGCCCGGCCTCGCGCGCTTTGCCCTCGAGCGCACGCCAGGCGTCTTTCTCCGCACGGAACGGCCCGAACACGACGGAGTCTTCCTGGCCGAGACGGGTGTCTTCGATCGGCACGACCTCCGGACACAGGCCGCTTTCGTGCGGCACCAGCCGCACGACGCAGTCGCCCTCGTGCCGGCGCAGCCTGCGATTGCCGGTGGGCGCAAGTTCCTTGACCAGCCGCGACTCGAGCAGCAGCGCGCCCAGTTCGCCGCCGGTCTCTACCCACTCCACCTGGCGCACCTGCCGCGTGAGTTTCGATTCCTTGCCCGAGCGATGCTCGGCGGCAAAGTGTGCGAAGACGCGGCTGCGGACGTTGCGGCTCTTGCCAACGTAAATCAGGGCGCCGGCTTCGCCGCGGAACAGGTACACACCCGGTCCCTCGGGCAGGTCGTCCGCCAGCTCCGGCGGCAAGTGCGGCGGCAAGCGCGGTTCGCGCTGGGCTGCGTTCACCGCCTCGTGCATCAAACCCACTCCACGCTGCCGCTCCATCGCGGCGATCAGTTCGGGCAGGACTTGCGCGTCGCCAAGCGCGCGATGCCGTGCGGCGCACGACAATCCGAAGCGCTCCATCAGCGTATCGAGGTTGTGTCGCGCGTGCTCCGGGTATAGCGCGCGCGAAAGCTTGACCGTGCACAGCACCGGCGCGGAGAACCGGACACCAAGGCGGCGAAACTCGGCACGCAGGAAGCCGTAGTCGAACCGCGCGTTGTGCGCGACGAAGAGCCGCCCGTCCAGTCGCCGGCGCACTTCACTCGCCACGTCGGCGAACGGCGGCGCGTCGGCCACCATCGAGTCGTCAATGCCGGTGAAGCGGGCAATCGCAGGCGGGATGCGGATGCCCGGCTGCACGAGAGTGCTCCACTCCTCGATGATCTCGCCGCGCTCGAGCAGCACGATGCCGACCTCGATGACGCGGTGCTGCGCCGCCATGCCGCCGGTGGTCTCGAGATCGACGCATGCGACCGGGCCACGCAGCGATTCGGACTGCAGGGCCAGCGCCGCCGGTGTGACAGGCATCGCGATCAGGACGGTGCCCGGCCGTCCAGCGACAGGATCGGGTAGTACAGCTCAGGCCGACGATCGCGGAACACGCCCCAGGCGTGGCGCTGCGAGCGCAACTGGTCGAGATCGAACGTGGCCGTCAGCACGGCCTCGGACACCCGGTCGGCCTCCGCGACCTTGCCGCCTGTCCCATCGGCGATGAACGACGAGCCGTAGAAGGTCATCTCGTACTTCTGGCCTTTCTCGACGCCGATGCGGTTCGACGCAACCAGCGGCATCACGTTCGCCGCCGCGTGGCCCTGCATGCAGCGCTGCCAGTGATCGCGCGAGTCGATGCTCGGGTCCTGCGGCTCGGAGCCGATGGCGGTCGGGTAGAGCAGGATCTCGGCGCCCATCAGCGCCATGCAGCGCGCGGCTTCCGGGAACCACTGGTCCCAGCAGATGCCGACGCCCAGGGTACCGAACCGGGTCTTCCACACGCGGAACCCGGTGTCGCCAGGCGAAAAGTAGAACTTCTCGTGGTAGCCGCAGCCCTCGGGTATGTGGGACTTGCGATAGACACCCAGCACCTCGCCGTCGGCATCGATCATTGCCAGCGAGTTGTAGTAGGCGTTGTTGGCGCGCTCGAAGACGCTGATGGGGAGCACTACACCGAGTTCGGCCGCCAGGGCCCGGAAGCGGCGCACGACGGGATTGTCCGGCATCGGGTGTGCCAGCTCAAAATGGCTCGCCAGGTGGTCCTTGCAGAAGTACGGTGTCTCGAAAAGTTCTTGCAAAAGAATAACTTGCGCCCCCTGCGCGGCCGCCTTCCGGACCATGGACTCGGCCTTGTCGAGGTTCTCGGCGGCATTCGGCGTGCAGGCGAACTGGGTCGCGGCGACGGTGACTTTCATCGCGGGCTCCGGCGGGCGGGAGCCATGGAGTCTAGCGAAGCAGCGTCGTCCGGACCAATCGGCGCAGACTCAAAGTCCATGGGGCAGCCGGAATGACCGTGGGCTATTATTGTCAAGTGCACCCCGGGTACGGGGGTGGTGCTGGGACAGCGGAATTCCCGGCACGGGGGTGGGTGCCCAGATAACGACCAAACCAAATATTACGGAGAGTCCCATGTCCAGTTCTTTACTCGACAGTCTGTCGCAGATGGTCACGCCCGACCTGCTCGGTCAGGCCGCGTCCGCCCTGGGTGAAAACCAGGGAGGTATTTCGCGTGGCATGGGCGCCGTCCTGCCCATGCTGCTCGGCGGTGTCGCATCGCGTGCCAATGACACCAATTTCGCGTCCTCGCTGTTCAAGCTCGTCTCCGATCCGGGTAACGACTTGAGCGCGCTCGGCAACGTTACCAAGCTGCTGTCACCCGGCGCGCCCAGCTCGCCGATGATGGCGCTCGGCGGCCAGCTGCTCAGCTCGCTGTTCGGCAACAACCTGGGCTCGGTCGGCAACGCGCTGGCGAGCTATGCGGGCGTTCGCCCCCAGTCGGCCTCCTCCATGCTCAGCCTCGCGGCCCCGATGGTGCTGGGCGTGCTCGGCAAGGCGGTGAAAAGCGGCGGCCTCAACATGTCCTCGCTTGCCAGCCTGCTGACGGGCCAGAAGAGTTCGATCGCTTCGGCACTGCCGAGCGGCCTGAACCTCGACCGCTACCTCGCAGCGCCCGCGGCGGTAAGCCACGCGGTGCACCAGGCCCCGGAGCCGGCGAAGTCTTCGATCTGGCGCTGGCTGCTCCCGCTGCTGCTGGTGCTGGGCGCGCTGTTGCTGCTCTCGCGCTGCATGAAGAAGGAAGAGGCGGTCGTCGAAAGCGTGCCGACCCCGGCGCCGCAGGTCGAAGTCGCTCCGGCACCTGCACCCGCGCCGGTGGAAGCCGCCCCGGTGGAAACGCCGAAGGCCGAACTCTTCTTCGAAGTGGGCCAGACGGCGATGCCGGCCAACACGGGCGCCGCGCTCGCTCCGATCGTCTCGTACCTCGCCGCGAATCCCATGGCCACGGCCGCCGTCTCCGGGTACCACGACCCGACGGGCGACGCTGCGGTGAACGAGGAACTGGCGAAGAACCGTGCGATCGCAGTGCGTGATGCGCTGATGAACGCCGGTGTCGCAGAAGGCCGCATCGTAATGGACAAGCCGGTCGTGACGACAGGCGACGGTTCGCTCGAAGCGGCTCGCCGCGTCGAAGTGACCATCCGCTGAGACAGTGACGCGCGCCTGGCGCGCGCTTCGCTGACGAAGACAGGGGCCCTCCGGGGCCCCTGTTCTTTTCAGGCGGCCAGCACCTGCAGCACGTGCCGCGCAATCATGCTTTCCTCGTCCGTCGGGATCACGTAGGCCGCCGTCGCACTGCGTTCCGTCGTGATGCGAGGGCCATGTCGCGCGTTCGCGACTGCGTCCAGCTCGATGCCGAGCCACGCCGCCTGCCGGCAGACGCGCGCGCGGATCTCGGCCTGGTTTTCACCGATGCCGGCGGTGAAGACGATCGCATCGAGGCCGCCGAGCGCTGCAGCGAGCGAGCCCAGTTCCCGTGCGGCGCGGTAAACGAAGACCTCAAGGGCCAGCGCAGCGGCCGGCTCATGGCTCGCAAGCAGGTCGCGCACGTCGCTCGACACACCCGACATGCCGAGCAGTCCTGACTCGCGGTAGATGAGCCGCTCGATCTCGCGCGGGCTCAGCTGCAGTTCGTCCAGCATGAACAGCACGACTCCCGGGTCGAGCGCGCCGCAACGCGTGCCCATCGGCAGGCCATCCACTGCCGTGAAACCCATCGTGGTCGCGACGCTGCGGCCCGCGCGCATCGCGCACATGCTCGAGCCGTTGCCGAGGTGAAAGACGACCGTGCGACCGGCCGCGGCCCGCGCATCGACCGCTGGCAGTTGCGTTGCGATGTATTCGTACGAGAGCCCATGGAAACCGTAACGCCGCACTCCGGCAGCGGCGAAGCGTGGCGGCAACGCGAAGAGCTGTGCCACCTCCGGCACGCTGCGGTGGAAAGCCGTGTCGAAGCAGGCGACTGCGGGAACGCCAGGCAACCGCGCCAGCAGCGCGCGGATCGCGGCCAGGTTGTGCGGCTGGTGCAGTGGAGCGAGGGGCACGTAGCGGTCCAGCCGCTGCAGCACCGCGGCATCGACGACGGTGGGCGCCATGAACTCGAGTCCGCCGTGCACCACGCGGTGACCGACCCCTGCGATGTGTGCATCGCCCAGCTCGCGTTGCACGGCCGCGAGCAACCGGTCGAGCGCGTCCGCGTGAGACAAAGGTCCCGCGCCAAACGGAACACTGGACACCGCGCCACCGTCCCGCCGCAACGTGAACACTGGCGCCGTGCCGAGGCCGGACACCTGGCCCCACAGGTCACGCTCGGCGCGGTCACCACGCAGCCGGAACACGCAGAACTTGATGCTCGAGGACCCTGCGTTCAGCACCAGGATCACGCGCTGGCCGCGATCGTCCACGCCCATCACTTGTGCGGTGGCGCCAGCGTGCGGCGCGCGTGGACGACCAGCTTGGCGACGGCCGCCGAGCCGATGCGCATGCGCACGTTGTCGGCGCGGCTGGTGAGAATCACGGGCACGCGGGCACCGAGCACGATGCCGGCGCTGTCCGCACCGGCGAAATACTGGAGCTGCTTGGCCAGCATGTTGCCGGCCTCGATGTTCGGCACCAGCAGGATGTCGGCGCGCCCCGCCACCGGCGACTCGATGCTCTTGGTGCGCGCCGCGATCTCGCTGATCGCGTTGTCGAACGCGAGCGGCCCGTCGAGAATCGCGCCGCGGATCTGGCCGCGGTCCGCCATCTTGCAGAGCGCGGCGGCGTCGATCGTCGAGGTGATGTCCGGGTTGACCATTTCCACGGCCGACAGGATGGCGACCTTCGGCGTCTCGATGCCGAGATTGCGGGCCAGGTCGATCGCGTTCTGCGCGATGTCGGCCTTCTCCCGCAGCGTGGGCTCGATGTTGATCGCAGCGTCGGTCACGAACAGGATGCGGTCGTAGGCCGGCACGTCCATGACGAAAACGTGGCTGACGCGACGTTCCGTGCGCAGCCCGCCCTGGGTCGAGATGACCGCTGCCATGATCTCGTCCGTGTGCAGGCTGCCCTTCATCAGCGTCTCGACCTCGCCGCTGCGCGCGAGCGCCACCGCGGCGGCGGCCGAGGCATGACTGTGCTCGGTGTCCATCAGCCGAAAACCCGAGAGGTCTTCGCCGAGCGTGCCGGCAAGGGCGCGGATGCGGGCCGACGGGCCAACCAGTACCGGCACGATCAGGTTGCGCCTGGCGGCCTCGAGCGCACCCACCAGCGAGTCAGGGTCGCACGGGTGGGCGACGGCACAGGTGACCGGCGCCAGGGGTTCGCAGCGCTTGAGCAGCCGGTCGAACACGTCGTTGCGGCGGATCATGAACTCCGGGCGCGCCATCTCCGGGAACGATGCCTTGCGGATGGGCGCCTCGACGATGACCGTGCCGCGGAGCACCGTCTCGCCGGCGGCTTCCACCGTGCAGTCGAACAGCACGCGGCGATTTTCCGCGGCTTTTTCGCGCACGGTCACGGTCGCGCGGACCAGGTCACCGACGCGCATGACGCCGTGGAACTCCAGTTGCTGCGACACGATGCGCGTACCAGGTCCCGGCAGCCGACGCTCCAGCATGCCCGAGATGATGGCTTCGGCCGCCACTGCCTCGACGCAGAATTCGCCGGGCTCGATCGCCGTCGAACCTTCCTCGACGTGGAAAGGCACGACGTCGCCCGAGACCAGCAGCAACGCCTCGATTTCGGACTGGCCGACGACGCGCTCGGCACTTGCTGTCGCGCCGACCTCGATCTCCTCGTAGGTGACGTTGCTGTAGCCGCTCATTGCGAGAGGTCGATCCAGGTCGTCTTCAGTTCCGTGTACTTGTCGAACGCGTGCAACGACTTGTCGCGGCCGGTGCCCGATTGCTTGAAGCCGCCGAACGGCACCGTGATGTCGTCCGCGTCGTAGCAGTTGACGTACACCATGCCGGCTCGCAGCGCCTTCGCAATGCGGTGCGCCTTGCCGATGTCGCGCGTCCAGACCGCTGCGGCGAGGCCATACTCCACGCCGTTGCCGACGCGCACCGCCTCCTCGGCGTCCTGCACCGTGATGGCGGCCAGCACGGGTCCGAAGATTTCCTCGCGTGCGATGCGCATGTCGGGGCGCACGTCCGCGAACACGGTGGGCTCGACGTAGCACCCGCCGGTGTTCTCGCGCACGCGCTTGCCACCTGCAAGCATCGACGCGCCTTCGCTGCGCCCTGCGTCGATGTAACCGAGCACGGTCCTGGTCTGGATCTCGTCGACGATCGCTCCCATGCGGGTCGCGGGGTCGAGCGGGTCGCCGGGCGCCATGCCGCGGCACGCCTCAACCACCTTCTCAAGTACCCGGTCGCGCACGCTGGCCTCGATCACGAGGCGCGAAGCGGCGGTGCACATCTCGCCCTGGTTGAAGAAGATCGCGCTTGCTGCCGTGGCGGCTGCGCGATCCAGGTCGGGGCAATCCGCGAGGATGATGTTGGGCGACTTGCCGCCGCACTCGAGCCAGACACGCTTCATGTTCGACTGGCCGGAGTACTGCAGCATGAGCTTGCCGGTGCGCGTCGATCCGGTGAAGCCGATGCAGTCGACGTCCATGTGCAGCGCCAGCGCCTGCCCGGCCGTGTGGCCGTACCCCGGCAGCACGTTGAAGACGCCGTCGGGAATGCCCGCTTCGGTCGCCAGCGCGGCGAGGCGGATCGCCGTGAGCGGCGACTTCTCGGACGGCTTGAGGATGAAGGAATTGCCGGCCGCCAGCGCCGGCCCGATCTTCCAGGCCGCCATGATCAGCGGGAAGTTCCACGGCACGATCGCGGCCACGACGCCGATCGGCTCGCGCGTGATGAGCGCGAGCTGGTCGTGCGCGGTCGGCGCAACTTCGTCGTACACCTTGTCGACTGCCTCGGCGTACCACGCGATGCAGCGCGCGGTCGCCGGAATGTCCACGGCCAGGCTGTCGCCGATCGGCTTGCCCATGTCGATCGTCTCGAGCAACGCCAGCTCGTCGCGGTGCGCGAGTATCAGTTCGGCGAAACGCTGCAGCACGCGCTTGCGCTCGCGCGGCGGCTGGTGCGCCCACACGCCGCTGTCGAAGGCACGCCTGGCCGCGGCGACCGCCAGCTCGACATCGGCCTGGTCCGTGGACGCGACGCGCGCAATCACGCGGCCGTCGATCGGACTCACGTCGTCAAAGGTTTCTCCGCTCGCGGCGGACAGGTAGCGGCCATTGATGAAGGCCTGGCCATTGATCGCAAGCGCGGCGGCGCGGGCGCGCCAGTCCTGGGCGGTGGTCGGGGTGGCATTCATGGTCTGTAGCGACTCCTGGGGTGCCGGCGTCGTTCGTCAGAACGTCGGCGGGGTGCTGGCGGAAATGATCTCGCAGGTCTCGCTGCCCGTGTTGCGGAAGCGGTGCGGGATCGCGCTGGTGAAGTAATAAGCGTCGCCGGGGCCGAGCAGGCGCGTCTCGGCACCGACGGTCAGTTCGATGCGGCCGCTCACCACCACGCCGCCCTCCTCGCCCTCGTGCCGCAGCATGTCGGCCCCGGTGTCGGCTCCGGGGGCGTAATGCTCGTGCAGTACGGCCATGGCGCGGTTCGGACGGCGGGCGGCGACGAGCTTGAAGGTGACCGAGCGGTCGCCCATGACCGGCAACTCGTCGCTGCGGAAAAAGACCTGTGGGCTCGCCGAAAAGTCGAGCGTGAAGAAGTCCGCCAGCGACATCGGGATGCCGTCGAGGACCTTCTTGAGCGAACTCACCGACGGGCTGACGCGGTTCTGTTCGATCAGCGAAATGAGGCCATTGGTGACGCCGGCCCGCTTCGCCAGCTCGCGCTGGGACAGGCCGTACATGGTGCGCACGGCCCGCAGGTGGGCACCAACGTCGATGCTGAGCTCGGTCACGGGGTGTTCAATATCCTGCACACACGGGTCGAAAACAGGGCGAATTTCACGGCCAATTGAGCCAAGTGTCAATTTTTCTTATCATCGGGCGGTTACCTCACCAAAATCGGGAAACCCGCCATGACCGCCAGTGCACCGCTGCAGCGCGATGAGATGGAAGCCTTCTGGATGCCGTTCACGGCCAACCGGCAGTTCAAGGCCAACCCCCGCCTGCTGGCGAAGGCTGAAGGCATGCACTACTGGACACCGGACGGCCGCCAGATCCTGGATGCGGTTGCCGGCCTCTGGTGCGTGAATGCGGGCCATGGCCGCAAGGAGATCACCGAGGCAGTCAGCAAGCAGATTGCGACGATGGAGTACGCACCGCCGTTCCAGATGGGACACCCGACGGCGTTCCAGCTGGCCAACGACGTGGCCGGGTGGTTGCCGGATAATCTCAGGCACATCTTCTTCACCAACTCGGGTTCGGAGTCCGTCGATACCGCGCTCAAGATCGCGCTCGCCTACCACCGTGCCCGCGGCGAAGGCTCGCGCACCCGCTTCATCGGCCGCGAGCGCGGCTATCACGGCGTGGGTTTCGGCGGCATCTCGGTCGGCGGCATGGTCAACAACCGCAAGTGGTTCGGCTCGATGCTGCCGGGCGTCGATCACCTGCCGCACACCCACGACCTGGCGAAAAACGCCTACACGCGCGGCGAGCCCGAACACGGCGCCAGCCTCGCGGATGAACTCGAGCGCATCGTCGCGCTGCACGACGCCAGCAACATCGCGGCCGTGATCGTCGAGCCGTCGAGGGTTCGACCGGCGTGCTGATTCCGCCGAAGGGTTACCTCGAGCGACTGCGCAACATCTGCACCAAGCACGGCATCCTGCTGATCTTCGACGAGGTCATCACCGGCTTCGGCCGCCTCGGCTCACCGTTCGGGGCGGGCTTCTTCGGCGTCACACCGGACATGATCACGATGGCCAAGGGCCTCACCAACGGCGCGGTGCCGATGGGCGCGGTCGCGGCCAGCGACCAGATCTACGACACGTTCATGCAGGGCCCGGAAGGCGCGATCGAGCTGTTCCACGGCTACACCTACTCGGCGCATCCGGTCGCCTGCGCGGCCGCACATTGGCGACGGCAGGAGATCTACCGCCAGGAAGGCCTGCTGGCCCGTGCCAGCGAGATGGCCAGCTACTGGGCCGACGGCGTGCACTCGCTGAAGGGACTGCCGGCGCAGTTGATCGACCTGCGCAACCTCGGCCTGATCGGCGCAGTCGGGATTCGACCCGATCCCCGGCAAGCCGGGCCTGCGCGGCTCGGGACAGCTTCGTGCGGGCGTTCGGGAAGGTCTCAGGTGCGCGTCACGGGTGGCATCTCAGCGCGATGTCGCCGCCGCTCATCATCGAGAAGCAGCACATCGACCAGGTGTTCGGCATCTTTGCGGACGTGCTGAAGGAACTGGCCTGAAAAAAACGCC
>CAVOSA010000019.1:0-383837 GCA_963698735.1 uncultured Gammaproteobacteria bacterium
TGCGCCATGAAGAACGCTCCCTTGAGATTGGTGCCGACCACGGCGTCCCAGTCCGCCTCCGTCTGCTCGAGCGCCAGGCCCTCTATCGCGATGCCGGCGTTGTTGACCAGGACGTCCACATCCGCAAGTTGCGGCGCCAGCGCTTCGATGCTGGCGACGAGCGAGACGTCGAGCTTCGCGACCGTCACGCTGCCGCCGGTCGCCCGGATCTCGTCGGCGACGCGGGACAAGGCATCTTCACGGCGGGCGGCCGCAATGACGTGAGCACCCTCGCGCGCCAGGAGCTTCGCGAAGTGCGCACCGAATCCGCTGGACGCTCCCGTTACGAGCGCCGTCTTTCCGGACAGCTGGCCTGGCATCTTTCTGGCTGCTCAGGCCGCCGGGGCCCGCGACTGGGTGATGCGGAACCGCGAGACAACGAACGCGAGGTCGGTGAGCGTCGCGTTGCCCGCCGGGTTGAGCCCGGTGACGTGGTAGTCGCTGTACGCCGCGGCGAAGTTGAGCGGCATCGGCCCGGTCAGGTTGCACGTGAGCTGCGCCCCGGCTGCCGAATAGGCGGCCACGGCACGGTCGATGTACTGCTCGTCCGTCGAGTAAAGAAACGCCGTGATGCCGCCGCCGGCGCGCGCATCCGCTGCGGCCTCGGCCAGGGCTGCGTCGCGATCCCTGGTCGTAATGACGAAGCCGATCGGACCGAACCGCTCCTCGCCATACAAGTCTTTCGCACCAGCCTCGACACCGATCAGCAGCGGCGTGCGTGTGCGGGCACTGGGGAAGTCCGGATGCGCATACGAAGCCGACTGCTGCAGCACACGGCCGCGGCGTGAACCCTCGTCCGCCATTTGATCAATCAACGCCGGCGTGGATGACGACTGTATCGCCGCCATGATCGGCGCTGCCCGCTTCGGGTCGGCCGCGATCGACGCGATCGCCTGCGCAAGCCTTGCGCCGAACTCATCAGCATCGATGCGACCTTCGGCGTGCCGCACTCCGTCCCGTGGGACGTACACATTCTGCGGCGACGTGCACATCTGCGCCGAGAAGAGGCTCATCGTCGTAGCGAGGCTCTTCAGCACAGGCTCGAGCTGGTCGACTGACTCGACGACGACCGTATTCACGCCGGACGTTTCCGAGTAGCAGAGCGCCGGATGGGCGTTCGCTTCGACCCAGGCGCCAAAACGCGCGCTGCCGGTAAAGTCGATGATCGCCGCCTGCGGATGCTTGACCAGCAACTTGCCGACGGGTGCCTCGACGGAATCGAGGCAGAGGGTGACGAGGTCCGGCGAGAATCCTGCAGCGGCGAGCACTTCGCGACACGTCCGCACCGCCAGCGCCATGGGCAGAATGGCAGTCGGGTGCGGCTTGACGATCACCGCATTGCCGGTGGCGAGACTGGCGAGCATCGCCGGATAGGCATTCCACGTCGGAAACGTCGCGCAGGCAAAACAGACGGCGACGCCGCGCGGGACCAGCTGGTAACGCTTGCGCAACCGGATCGTGGTCGAGCCGAAACGCCGCTCCCAGAGCGCCTCGCGCGGCACGTCCATCATCGCCGCATGAGCATACGCCAGCGCTTCGACCCCACGGTCGAGCGCGTTGGTGCCACTGCCCGCATAGCTCATCGGCCCGCTTTGCCCGGCGGTGTGCATGACGGCCTGCGCCGTCTCGAATACACCTTCATAATGACGATCGACGATCTCCATGCAGACGCCGAGGCGAGCCTGTGGCGTGGCCGCCGCCCAGGGCGACATCGCCTGGCGTGCTGCGGTAAAGAGTGCATCGACATCGGCGCGCGGGTAATCAATCCCCAGCGGCTCGAGCGTGTAAGGTGAAACCTCAGCACCGAGCCGACCGATCGTGCCGGGCTGGTCGAGTTCGAAGCGGTGCCCAAGTTGCGCGCGAAAAGCCGCAGCGCCTGCCTCCGCGGCGGTCGCGCCACCACGGTGCCGGTCGGGCGTTTCGGGAAAGAGCGTGAAGTAGCTGCGTTCGCGGCAGGCCGTGCCCGCAGCGCGCAACGAGGCCTCGTGCTTCTCGAAAAAGCGCAGCGCTGCCGTGCTCATGCCTTCCTCCCGCGCGATGATTTTGCGCCGCGGACCGTCTTCTCCTGCACCGATTTCCCATTGACTGCCTTCTTCACCGTGGGAGGCGGACCCGCCGGTTGCGCCGCCGGCCGCCACTGCAGCCGATGCACGCGCAGCCCGCCGGGGACACGTTCCTCGGCCGACAACGTCAGCGTGCGGCCACGCATCTGGACCTTGCGCACCTGCACGGTACCGACCAGCGCCGGATTGTGCGAGATCGTGACGTGATGCTCCACTGCCTGGTCGACAATGCGCCAGCGGCAGCAATAGCCGAAAAACGTGTCGAATGCAGCCGCACGCTCGAATTCCGGCGCCGCCCGCGGGTTACCCCGCGACAACCGGGGCCGTCCCGCCGCCATCATTGCGGCGCTCATCCAGCCGTCCGCGGTGTAGACCAGCAGGCCGGTGGCGCCGGCTCCCAGCGGTTCGGTGACCGAACCATCTTCGTACGTGATGAACCAGCGTGCGAGCTGCCAGGCGCCGACCAGCCGCTTCCTGTCGAATTGTTTCATCGGCGCATCACCCGAACGCCGGCTTGCGCAGGGCCTCCGCGTACTCAGCGGCATAGCGGTCGACGATGACCGCCGTTGGCTCGACCGCGTGGATGTGATCGACGCCCTGCCCCGCCGACCAGATGTTTTTCCAGGCCTTGAGCTGACCTTCGGAGTTGGACCAGTCCATCTTGTCCTTGCCAACGAGCGCGTTCGGATCGAGACCGGCGGCCACGATGCTCTCGCGCAGGTACCAGGCATCCGCACCCGTGAACGTGCGCGTCAGGACCAGGTCGTCGAACGACGCGCGCACGACCATGTCCTGGTACAGCGGCGCCGCCATGCTTTCCTTTGCGACGATGAACGGCGTGCCGGCGTAGGCGATGTCGGCACCCAGCAGTTCTGCGGCGCGCACGGCCCCGCCGTGGCCGATGCTGCCGCCCAGCACGATGATGCCGTCGTAGAATTCACGCACTGCCTGCACGAACGCGAAGGGCGAAACTTTGCCCGTGTGACCGCCCGCCCCCGCGCTGACGAGCACCAGGCCGTCGACGCCCGTCGCTGCCGCCTTCCGTGCGAACGAGAGACTGCTGACGTCGGCGAAAACGGCGCCACCGTAGGCGTGCACTCGCTCGACGGCCGGCGCCGGACTGCCAAGCGCCGTGATCACCAGCGGCGGCTGGTAGCGGTCCACCAGTTCCAGTTCCGGAGCGAGCCGGTCGTACGAACTGTGGGTGACCAGGTTCAGCGCCCAGGGGCCGACTTTGCCTGGTGTCGCCTCGCACGCATGGGCATGCCCCTCGACGACCTGCCGAAGCCAGCCCTCGAGAATCTCGAGCGAGCGGGCATTGGGCGTCGGGAAGGCACCGGCAATTCCTGCCCGGCAGGCGGCCAGCACCAGGTCGGGACCGGAGACGAGGAACATCGGCGCGGCTATCAGCGGCAGCCGCATGCCCCGGGTGATGGCCTGCAGGCGCTCGGCCTGCCCGCCGTCGACGACTTTCGCCACTTCACACCTCCCAAATGACTTGCATTATAGTACTCTGGTACCGGACCCGGGCGACACCGACTTTCCAGAGGAAACGCACGATGCGCAAGTACACGGACATCAGCACGCAGGACCCGCCGGACCGCCCGACCTGGGTCGACGGCATTGACAATCCATACCTGCACGGTCCCTACACGCCCGTCGTTTCCGAGATTACCGCCGTCGACCTCCAGGTAGCCGAGGGCGAGATTCCCGCGGATCTCTACGGCGCGTACATGCGCAACGGCCCGAACCCGGTGTTCAAGCCGCGCGGCGACTACCACTGGTTCGACGGCGACGGCATGGTGCACGGCGTCTATTTCCGCGACGGTCGCGCCAGCTACATCCGCAAGTGGGTGCAGACGCGCGCGCTGCACGATGAGATCGAGCGCGGCAAGGTCGAACTGTCGGGCATCATGGGTCCGTACGATCTCTCGCGCGTGGCCGGGCACGAAGTCGAGTCGATGAACCCCGACTACTGCAAGGACACGTCGAACACGACGCTGAACTTCCACAACGGCAAGATCCTGTCGGCCTGGTACAACGCCGGCCGCGTCTACAGCCTCGATCCGCTGACGCTCGAAACCGAAGGCGAGCAGGATTTCGCGGGCGGTCTCGACACCCCGATGAACGCTCACGGCAAGACGGATCCGCGCACGGGCGAGTTCATCAACTACGGCTACGCCGACTTTCAGCCGTGGCTCACGTATTACGTGATCGGTGCCGATGGCAAGGTCAAGCACCGCGCCCGCATCGACCTGCCCGGCCCTCGGCTGCCGCACGACACGACCATCACGCCGAACTACACGATCCTGCACGACTTCCCGCTGTTCCACGACCTCGACGTTTTGCGGCGCACGGGCCACCGCGTCGTGCAGTTCAAGCGCGACCTGCCGACACGATTCGGTGTGATCCCACGCTATGGCACGCAGGAACAGGTCCGCTGGTTCGAGTTCGAGCCGGGCTACGTGCTGCACATGGTCAACGCCTGGGAGGACGGCGACTGGATCACGATGGACGGCTGCTTCCAGCCGGACCCGACGATCCGCCGCAACCCGCAGGAAGGCCCGCTCGCATCGATGCTCGCCTACCTCCGCTTCAAGGGGCACATGCGCCGCTGGCGCATGAACCTGCGGACCGGCGAGAAGAGCGAACAGCAGCTCTCCGACCTCAACACCGAGTTCTGCCTGCCCGACACCGAGCAGTACGGTGTCCACACCCGCTACTCGTATCACCAGCTGATCCCGACCGACCTGCAGACGCTTGCGTTCGAGGGACTCGTGAAGTACGACCACGACAAGGGCACCAGCGAGGTCTACAACTACCCCGCCGGCTGGTTCCCCAGCGAAGCCCCTTTTGCGAAGAGCACGCGCGGCGGCGACGAAGACAGCGGCTATGCGATTACGCTGGCGACCAACATCCGGGACTACCGATCGGAAGCGTGGATCTTTGATGCCAAGCGGATCACCGCGGGGCCACTGGCGCGCGTACAGCTCCCTGGCCGCGTCGCCGCCGGGTTCCATGCATCGTGGTTCCCCGGCGAGCAGCTCTGGCCGGATCAGGCGCGCGCGGTCGGCTGACGCGCGAGTTCGGACTCGAGGTACGCCACGAGCGATTGTGGCGTGTCCTTGCTGACGCGAGTGCGGTCGTACACGTGGGCCGGACGGATTGCCCGGTCGAACCAGACCAGTTCCTTCTCGGGTTGCGGCGGACGCCTGGCCGCCAGCCACAGCGCGGTGTCTGCACCAGAGGCGGCGTCGCGAAGAATCGGTCGCAGGATCTTGCGAAACCGCGGCAGCGAGCGCTTCACGCCGTCGGTGTCTGCCCAGCCGGGGTGCATCACGTAGAAAGCGATGCCACGTGACCCGTAGGTGTCGCGCCAGTACTGGTTCAGCACGATCTGGGCTCGCTTGTGGAAGCCGTACGCGGCAACGCCGTTGTACCTCGCGGGCTCGACCACGTTCAGCATCGAGACCATCAGCGGCACGTTGTAGCCACCGCCCGATGTCATGTTGATCACGGTCGCACCGGGCGTCGTGAGCAGGCCGCGGCGGATCAGCCCTTCAGTCAACTGATAGTGCGAGAGAAGGTTCGACACGAACGAGCCTTCCCTGCCCTCCGCGGTCACCGACAGGTCGTCGAGCAGCACGCCCACGTTATTGACCAGCACGTCGACCTTGCGGCCCGCCGCCTCGAAACGCTGCAGCAAACGTGCGGTGTCAGACTGCAGCGTGAAGTCGCAGCACTCGGTGTCGACACCGCGAATGCCCGCCTTTTCGGCGTCCGCACGCAAGGCCGCCAGCTTTGACTCACTGCGGGCAACGGCCGTGACGGTGGCGCCACCGCGGGCGGCCTCCAGCGCGATGTGCCGGCCGATTCCGCCCGAGCCGCCGGTGACCAGCCAGTGCTGCCCACTGTAGTCAGGCGTGTACCGGTCCCAGGACAGGCTGCGCCAGCGATAGCCCACCTGGGTGAAGCTGGCCGTGAACCGGCTGTAAAAGCCGACGATCTTCTTGAGCTGCTGGTAATTCACTGTTCGACCCTCGATCGTTGGTGCAAGGCCTGCGGAGCCGCTTGCGCAGGATGCTAGACTGCCGTGTCAGTAACGGCCCTCGTCCGAGCCATGGCGACCAGCAAGACCGCGCGGCGGACGCCGCGCCCCAGCGACATCGAAACCATCCGCGACCTGCTGCGCAGCGGCGAAGTCGCGCGCGCCCTGCAGGTGGTCGGCGATCGCTGGTCGTTCCTGCTGATGCGCGACGCGTTCCTCGGCGTGCGACGTTTCGAAGACCTTCGACGCCGCACTGGAGCGTCGCGCGGAACGCTCACCGCCCGGCTCAATGCGATGGTCGACGCGGGCCTGCTGTATCGCAGCCCGTATGGCAGCGCACCGAGCAGGCTCGAGTACCGGCTGACGGAGAAAGGGCTCGCGTTCTATCCGGTGGCGCTTTGCATGTGGACCTGGGAGAACCGCTGGGGCGGCGAGTTCGGCCTGCCGCCGCGACTCGTGCACACCGTGTGCGGGAAGACTCTGAACCCGGGCCTCGCCTGCAGTCATTGCGCCTCCGCGATCACCTGGCGCGAAATGATTTACAAGCCCGGTCCGGGCGCGCACAGCTACACGACAACGCATGCAGCAACGCGGCGACGGGAGAGCGTCGTCTCGTCGAATGGCGACGGCGTCGATACTACGATGTTTCATTGCGTCGACACCGTCGGCGACCGCTGGACGGCGCTGCTGGTGGGCGCGCTCTTCTTCGGCCTGCACCGCTATGACGACATCAACGCCGCGCTCGGCATCGCCACCAACATCCTTGCGGATCGATTGCGCCGGCTGCTCGCGGCGGGCGTGATCGAACAGCGCCTGTACCAGGATCACCCGCCGCGCCACGAGTACCATCTCACCGAAAAGGGCTGGGACCTGCTCCAGTTCACCATCGCAATGCACGACTGGGGCACGCGCTGGATCGATTCTCCGGACGGTCCGGGCGTTATCCTCCGGCATCGGCCCTGCGGACGTCGCCTGCGCCTGAAACTGGTGTGCGGCAGCTGTGGCGGCACCGTTGAGGCCCGCGACGTCGAGATTCGAGGCACCACGCGCTGGCCGGCGCGTCAAGCTCGTGGCGGCCAGGGGAAGAAGCCGCTGGTCCGCCGCACGTAGTCTTCGTACCCAGGGCGCTTTTTCAGCATGCGCCGCTCGACGAGTTCCTTGCCCATCATGCCAAGGATCGACCAGGTCATGAGCGCGGGCGAAAAAACCGTGAGCCAGCCCCACGGATGTTCGCAGGCGACGAGCCAATAGCCCCACCAGACACACGTCTCGCCGAAGTAATTCGGATGACGTGAGTAGCGCCAGAGCCCGGTGTCGAGCACTTTGCCGGAATTTGCCGGACTCGCCTTGAACCGCGCCAGCTGCCAGTCGGCAATGCCTTCGAACGAAACGCCAGTCAGCACCAGCGCGGCGCCGATCCACGCGAGCGGACCGAGTTCCGCCGGCGTCGGCGCAGTCTGGGCAACCAGGAAAGGCGCAATCGCCACGAAGACGATGGCCGCCTGGTAGAGATTGATCCGCGTGAGGCTGTGCCACGCGAAATTGCGGCCCTGGTCCTCGACGTGCTTGCGCAGTCGGGCGTAGCGCGGATCCTCGCGTCCCCAGTTACGCCACGCCAGGTAAGCGCCGAGACGGGTCGCCCAGGTCACGGCCAGGACGGCAATGAGCACCCTGCGCGGTTCCGCGCCGTGGGCGACGAACACGCCAAGCACGGCAGCCGCACCGATGCATGGCGCGAACCAGATGTCGACGAGGCTTGAGTCGCGCATGGCCATGCTGACGACCCACAGCAGCGTAAACGAGCCGAACACCAGCACGGCATTGGCCAGCGCGAGCCGGATCAGGTCTTCGAGCATGCAGCGCAGCCCCCCGGGCGCGGCAGGGCACCGCGCGAACCTGCAGACTAAAGCGCCCGCGAGTCCCTTGCAATACTGAACTTCTGGTTGCGGGGCGCCGCCGGCCACCCCCGCTTCATATTGAGATCGCGCCGCTGCGCGGGGCGGCCCAGTGTAGCGCCTGTTGAATGGCAATGAGTCCGTCGATGGCGCTTGCCACTACGTCGGGCAACGGCACCGTGCGCCGCAGGTCCAGGTGAGCGGCGGAGGACACGAACTCGACGACGCTCGCGAGCCGGTCGTGAGTCAGATTCAACAGGAACACGTGCCCCTGGACACGCTTGGTATTGCGCGCGGTGAGGCCCAGGTAGAGACCTACCTCCTCGCCCACGTGCACCTCGTTCACATACCAGATGTGGTGCTCGAGGTCGAAGAGGCCGACTCGCTCGGTACGCACCCAGCGCTCGCTGATGCCGAGCAGGTCGAGTAGCGGGTCGCTGGTCATGTCGTACATGGTCAGGTGGTGCTTCACGTTGACGTGACCATTCAAGTCCTCCCACTCCTGCGGCACCCGCACGCGCACGAGTTCGGGAAGTTGACGCACCTGTTCGGGCGTGGGCATCGTGACTCGCAAGGGTTGGCCTCCGTGCGCCGGCGCCATGCCGGTCGCTTGCACACCAGAACGTCAAATCCTATCCCGACTGCACCCGCGCACGCGATCGAGAATCGACAGGCCGTGTCAGGCGGCCGCGGACGCAGCCGCGCCCGACGCACGCGCCAGCAGGGCGAGGTGGTGCTGCGCCGTTTCCTGAGGGGCCTCCAGCATCGGCACGTGACCCACGTGCTCGAGGATCACGGCGACGCTTTGCGGGATGCCGCGGTGCAGTTCCTCGACGGCGCTCACGTCGATCAGCTGGTCGTGCCGGCCCCAGACGATGAGCGTCGGCACCTGCACCTCGGCCAGCCGGGCGTTCAAGACGCCAGCGATACCCTCGTCGGCGAGAATCCAGAACACTTTGTCGAGAACCGCTGCGTTCGCCTGCGCATCCTCCAGCAGTACGCGCTTGAACTGGCGTGGCATGAAGGGCGGTTTGAAGTAAACGAAGGCCAGCAGCCGATCGACGTCTGCCATCGTCTTCAGCTCGAGCGCATTCTCACCCCGCTCGATGGCACGTTGCAGGTCGCTGACATTGGCTCCGGCGACACCGGCATTGTCCAGCAGCGCCAGCGACGACAGGCGCTCCGGAAAATCCAGCGCGAACTGAAGCGCGATGAATCCGCCCATGCTGTTGCCGGCGAGGTGGCAGCGGCCAACGCCCAACGCATCGAGAAATTCGCCAAGGCGACGTGCCTGGGCCCGCACGCTGTATTCGCGATCAACATTGCGATCGTTCTCGCCGAAGCCGGGCAAGTCGGGACAGAGCAACCGGTGGTGCGGCGTGAGGTACGGCGCGTAGAGCGTCCAGTTGTCCTTGTCGCCGCCGAAGCCGTGCACCAGTACGACGGGCTCGCCCGTCGCTTTGCCGCCCGCCAGGTAAGGCCAGTCGATGCCGCCTGCATGCACCGTCTGTAACGAGAGTGACGCGCGCCGACGCAGGGCGCGCCTGACCGCGTCGAACAACAGCCGCGGCTTCGCGACATAAAGCGCCACCAGGGCAACGACCAACACGGCCAGGACCAGCAGTACGATTCTCATGACCGCACCCTGCGCTTCGCGCGAACCAGACGCTTGCGCCCGCTCACGGATCGGGGCTCTCGTACCGTCTTTCTCTGCCTCGGCTTCTTTGCCTGCCGCAATTCGTCGAACGAAGCCTCGATGCAACCGCACAGGACGTCCACGTCGGGGACCAGCTGCCGGTCAGCCGTGATGCAGAAGCTGATGACACCGTTGTAGCTGATGGCAGCGATGAACAATCCCAGTCCGTGGGTGACGGGCCCCATGCCGAACTGGTGCGTGAGACGCGCACCGTTCATGTACAGCGGAAACTGCGGGCCCGGCACGTTGGTGATGATCAGGTTCGCCTGGTTGCGGGCGATGCGCTCGTTGGTGACCAGTCGAGCGACACCGGCCAGCGTGGCGCCCGGGATGTGCCGCGTCAGGTCGGTCATCACCCTGGCACTGAGCCCCGTCTTCGCTTCCTTTGCATCGCGGGTGTAGTCGCGGATGGCCTGCAACCTTGGCACCGGATCGGCGACGTTGGTCGCCAGTTCGACCGTCATGGCTGAGATGTTGTTGCCGGGAACCTCGTCCGCGCCGCTGCTCTGGCGGGCATTGATGGGCGCCACCGCCACCAGGGTCTGTTGGGGCAGGTCGCCGTGCACCTGCAGGTATCTGCGCAACGCGCCGCTGCAGATGGCGAGAATGACGTCGTTGATGGTCGCGCCATCGACCAGCCTGCGGATCCCGGCGAGGTCGGTCAGCTTGATCTCGACGGCGCCGAACATCCGGTGCGGCGATACGCGCTGGTTGAATCGTGTGACGGGCACGCCGTGACGCCCACTGCCGGGCGGCTCCGCAAGACGCTTTCTCGCCGCCGCGACGAGCGCCGGCGACAGCTTCATCAGCGCATTGAATACCTTGAGCGGCGACGCCAGGTTGGAAGCGAGCGCGCGGGTCACTATCTTGGCGGGCGTCGGAACGGCACCGAGTTCGACAGCGCCAGCTGCGGGTTTCACGGCCGGAGTGCCACGCGCGTCCTTGTCGCAGAGCGCAATCAGCGCATACGAACCTGAGGCGCCGTCGATTGCGGAGTGGTGGAAGCGCTGCAGCAGCGCATAACTGCCAGGCACGACGCCGGCCACAGCATCGATGCCCTCGACGACAAAGATGTCCCAGAGCGGCCGGCCCATGTCCATCGGCCGCGCGAAGTGCCGCGCGGCAAGAATGCAGAACTGGCGCCAGTCGCCGGGCTTCGGTAGCCGCACGTGCGTGATGTGCGCTTCGACGTCAAAGTTCGCATCCTCCGCCCAGTACGGGTGGTCGAGGTCGAGCGGCAGGCGATAGAGCTTGCGCCTGAACACCGGCGACGTGTGACAGCGGCTCGCGACGTGACGGACGATGTCCTTGAACCGCACCGTGCCTCCAGGGGCGGTCGACGGATCGTAGAGGTTGATGCTCATGACGTGCGTCAGGATGTCGCCGCCCTGCACGTAGAGAAATTGCGAGTCCTGGGCGCTGAGCTGCGAGATCGTCGTCATGCCGTCATTCCCATGATTTCCTCCGCACGGGCGAGCGCCTCGAGCCGCATCCGTTCCATGCGGTGCGAGAGCGCACGCAGTTCCCGCAATAACGCCCGTCGGCCGGCGATCGTCTCTGCCGTGCTCTCGCCGGCCAGCCCGAAGTTGCCGGCGAGCCGGTAACCGTTCTCGAACAGGATCCTGCCGATCGACGCTTCGCTGCTGACTCGTCGCAGCAGGTAGGCCTGTCGTCCTTCCTTGAGCGCCAGCTCGACGCAACGCATCTGCCCCAGCGTGTCGCCTGGACCGAGGCGCGCCAGCAGGTCCACGACCACTGAGTAGGATTCGACGTACGGCAGCAGCGCGGCGTGGCCGATGAACGGCTGCAGCCTTCTCACCAGGCGGTGCACCTGCTGCCGGTCGCCGGACAGCCGCTCGCGCCATCCTGGATCGATCCGGTCCAGCTCGGCGACGAGCCGGGCGCGAAACTCCTCGCGCGGCGGATAGAAGAACTCGAACTTGAACAGTTCGCGCAATCTCTCGGTTTCGGCCCAGAACGTGGCCTCCAGATTGCCGCTGGCATCGTCCCCGGCCTTGAACAGCGATAGCTCGACGATGGCCTTGTCCAGGAAATGATGGACGATGGTGTTGCGGTAGTAGCTGGCAACCGGGTGCCGGGAAGGTTCGATCGCGTAGACGACCGAACTGCCCGCGTCGTACCGGACCAGGAGTCCGCTTGCGGCCAGGCGATCGACGTTTGCCAGCAGCGCTGCGCGATCGTCGGCAGCCAGTTCTTCGCTCATGCGGATGCCGCGTGCCCTCGCCCAGTCTGCCAGCACTGCGACGAGCTTCACCAGCTCCTGCGCCGTCGCGCCACGCGGCGCAGTGCCGAGCAGGACGAGGCACATCACGGCAGTCACGTTCAACGGCGTGACGCGGTTTGCCTGCACTGACACTTCGAACGCGATCTTCGCGAGCGCCAGCTTGTCGTCTGGCGGCGGCGCCCGCCTGACCACGACCGGTTCGCCGAGGTCCACCCGGACGCTCCCCATCGGCCGACGCAGCGACTTCACGTAGCCAGCGAACCACTTGAACGACTCTGGCTGCTTCACGCGGCCTGTCTGCTCTGCCACGTACTCGTCGACGTCACGGATCAGGTCGAAGCTCGTGACGAACGGATAGATGTGCACGTCCTCGATACCCGCATCGTGCGCGGCGTCGAGCGTGTACTTGAGCAGACCAAGGCGCGGCGGCATCAGCTTGCCGAGCCGCGAGCGCGTCCCCTCGAGTGCCCAGGACATCGGGAAGCGCTTCTCGAGCAGGTAGCCCACGTATTTGCGCAGCACCAGCTTGTATACCGGGTCGTCGCCCAACGAGCGGCGAATGAGGATACCGCCAGACCGCCGCACCAGCGAACCGAAGCCGGCAAAATCCATGTTGATGCCGCCAAACGTGTGCAGCATCGGCAGGTCGTTGCTGTAGAGCAGCAGGGTCGGCAGGCTGGCGTCGATGTAGGTCTTGTGCGTGAAGAGCAGCACGGTCGGATGCGTGCGCATGGTCTCGCGCAGCCGCGCCAGTTCCGCGGGGTCGAAGCGCGTCCGCCGGTCGTAGCCGCGCGTGAACATGAAGCGGTCGAGGTGGGCACGCAGGTCGAGGAACAGCGCGCTTGGCGTCGACACCATCTGCTTCAGGTACCGTCGTGATTCGACCAGCAAGTCCGCCAGCGGACGGCCTCGTTCAGCTGCGATCTGCTCGAGCGCAGGCCGGAACTCCCGGCTCGAGAGGATGCTTTCGGCAACGAAGCGCGGCACCTTGTAGCGACTGCCCTGGATGCCCCGCTCTTCGACATCGAGCGTGAGCGCTGCCTGCCGGGCGACGAAGCGCGCGAACGCAAGCTGCTCGCCGTGTTCGGCCCGAGCGACCTGGACCGCAAAGCGTTGCCTGAGATCGCCGATCGTCGCCGGAGCACCCGCGAGGCAATGTGCGCGCTGCCGGTCGCGCATGAGGATCAGGGCGGAATGCAGCCTGCCGGGCAACCGGGGATCGCCAAACACCAGGTCGCGCAGGCGCAACCCGTGCTCGCGCTCCAGGTGCGGAACGCGCCACGCAACCCGCACCGGAACGACCTGCCTGGCGTCGTCACCCATGAGCGCGGCGGCCAGCTGCTCAAGCGTCGGCGCCCGCCCATCGTCCCCGAGGGACAGGACGACCAGATCGTCTCCGCCTGCGGCCGCGCCGATGCCAGAAGCCTCGTGCAGCCACTCACGCAAGTATCGCTCCTCGACGCCGTGGCGCGCATCCAGGATGAACAGCGTCCTTCCCGAACGAGCGCTCTGCGGCGGAGCCAACGGCTTGGCCTGGTCATCCATGCGCGCTAGCCAGACCGTCCCTTGCGGACATCGCGCGTCGTAACGCGCACCGCGTCCTTCTTTCGTCGCGTCGACCGACCCTTGGCCGCAGTGCGCGGTGCAACACGCTCCTGGGGCTGCCCGAGGCAGCGCAGGAACATGTTGCGCACCGCCCGCACATGCCGGTCGACGGTCGCGGCGCGCCAGCGCGACGTGTCGACGGGCGGCAGCACGTCGACGTGCACGGTGGCGGGCCGCATTGCGAACTCCGTCTTTGGCTGGACGTCACCCGAGTTGTGGATGACGACAGGGACGATCGGCACGCCGGCCTGGATGGCCAGGTGGAAGGCGCCCTTCTTGAAAGGGCCCAGCGCCGCCGTGAGCGTGCGGGTGCCTTCGGGCGCGATGCAGACGGACCTGCCGTCTTGACGGATCGCACGAACAAGCGGCTCCATGGCCTTGATCGCGTCCTTGACGTTCTTTCGATCGACGAAGACCACGCCCGCCATCTCGAGCAGCTTCCCGACTAACGGCACGTCGCGCATCTCGCGCTTGGCGACGCCGCTGAAATCGCGACGCACCAGTTTGGCCATGATCAGGACGTCGGCCCGGCTCTGGTGGTTGAACAGGAAGATGCAGGGGCGCGCCGTCCAGAGATTCTTTTCGCCCCGCACACGCAGGTCGATGCCGACGAGCGCGGAACCGTAGTCGCCGAAGGCTGCAAGCGAGAAGTTCGCGGCTTCCCTTGTCGACCGGGTCAAGGCCAGGATCGGCAGGCCGGCCAGCGCGGCGGCCACCAGTGTCGGCGTCGGCAACAGTGCTCGCGCGTAATCGACCAGCCCCGGCGTGCCGCGGCTGCTGAACTCATCCACGGGCCACCCGCGCTGCCCGGCGATCGAGCGCAGCTGGTCACTGGGGTTCAACGGACGGGGATTGCCGACGCGCTGAAGCAGGTCGAGGTCGTCGTGGCTGTCGGAATAGAAATAGCTCTGGTCGAGGTCGAGGCCCAGTTCGGCTGCGAGCGTCTCCGCCGCTACGAGCTTGCCCTTGCCGAAGCAGAGCGGGCGCACGACGTTGCCCGTGAATTCGCCGTTCACGATTTCGTACCGCGAACAGAGGATGCGGTCGATGCCAAGGTCGCGCGCCGCTGGCGCGATCTGGTAAAGCGTTGCGGACGACACGATGGCCACGGTGTGGCCCTTCGCCTGGTGTGCGCGGATGATCGCGCGAATCTCGGGGTAGATCCTGCCGGCGATGCGCTTCTGGTACAGGTCCTCGCCGAGCTGCGCGAAACTGTCCTCGCGGACCCCCTTCATGTACTTCGCGCCGGCCGTCATCAGGCCTGAGAAGCCAATCCTGCCGCGCCAGTACTGCGTCATGGCCACGACGGTGCCGATGACCTCCCCGGCCGACATCTGGCCGCGCGTGAATTTCTCCTGCAGGACGCCTGGTGCCGAGAACCCCGCGATGATCGTGCCATCGAAGTCGAACAATGCCGCGACGTGCGAGCCGCTCTGCGCCCGCCGCACGCGCGCGAGGTGCCCGTCCCCGGGTGCGGATCCCGCAGCGCGTGAGTCGGTTCCCAGTGTCATCCAGACCGCCCGTTCGAGTGGCCGACATTGGTTCAATAATGCAAGTCGCAACGTCGGTCAATGCCCCGGCGGTGTCAAGCAGGGTCTCCCGCAGCACGCCTGTGGCGGTCGCTGCACTGCGGCAGGACTGCGCGTCGAACGAGGCCAGGACCTGTCCCCGGACGCTGCGTCGGTCGCTTGCACAACTGGACCCCAGCCCCTATTCTCGATTGCGCCCGGTCCCGGCCGGCATCACGGTCCTTCCACGGAGGCCGACCCTTGAATCACGCAGACACTGTTCGCGCCTATTACGCTGCCTGGAAAGCCGACGACCTCGAGGGCGTCATGCGCCTCTGCACCGAGGACGTCGTCGCCGTGAACGTCCCGATCGGGCCGATCAACGGCAAGGCCGCGGTTCGTGACTTCTTCGCGAAGTTCGGCAAGGGCATGACCGACAAGCGTTATGACGTCCACCGGATCCTCGCGGATGACGCGTCGGCGGTGGTCGAAGGCGTCGAGAACTACGTCAAGGACGGCAAGCCGGTGAGCCTGCCGTACATGTCCACGTTCCTGTTCCGGGACGGCCTGATCAGCGAGTGGCGCGATTACTTCGACCTGCAGACCGTGCTCAAGCAACTCGGCCTGCCGCTCGACGGCTCGCGTCCGCAGAAAAAAGCCGTGGCGAGCGGCTGACCCGCGCGATGGCCGAGGCAGAACGCCGGCCGCCCTGGTTCGACCCCGCGGTCCCGGCTCGCGAAGACTGCGTCCTCAAGGCGCTGCTCGACGCGCGCGCGGCGCGTCACCCCGACCGCCGCATCGCCTTGTTCGAGGACAACAGCACGTGGACCTACGGCGAATGCCTGTCGGATGTGCGGGCGGCCGCTGCAGGCCTGCAACGACTCGGGGTCGGGAAAGGGGATCGCGTTCTGGCCTGGCTGCCGACGGGCCGCGAGATGGTGCTGACGTGGTTCGCAGCGAACTATCTGGGCGCGGTCTTCGTCCCGCTCAACACCGCCTATAGAGGCGACGTGCTCAACCACGTCGTGAACGCCGCCACGGGCCGGGTCATGGTCGCCCACTACAGCCTGGTGCCGCGTCTCGATGGCCTGGCGCTGTCGCACCTGCGGCAGGTGATCGTGATCGGCGGCGACGCGCGGAGCGCGCGTGCGGATCTGGAACTGCTCGGGGAATCCGCGCTGCGCGGCGATCCCGCGACGCTGGACGACAGCACCGCAATCGACCACTGGGACATCCAGTCGATCATCTACACCTCGGGTACGACAGGGAATTCGAAAGGCGTCCTCTCGCCGTACCTGCAGCTCTACACCACGGCGCTTTCGGTATACGGCTACATGGATGAAGGCGAGGCGATCCTCGTCAACCTGCCGATGTTCCACGTCGGCGGCACCAGCTCGTCGTACTGCGCGCTGATCCGCGGCGGCAGCTTTTACCTCGTCGATGGCTTCAGCACGACGAAGTTCTGGGACCAGGTCCGGCACGGCAATTGCGTGACGACATCGGGCCTGATCGGGGTCATGGCCGCATTCCTCGCCAAGTCGGAGCCGCGCCCGGACGACGGCGACAACCCGCTGCGTTGCCTCACGATGTTCCCGGTCAACGAGGAGACCGTCGCCTTTGCGCGGCGTTTCGGCTTCGACTACCTCA
This sequence comes from uncultured Gammaproteobacteria bacterium, assembly GCA_963698735.1. GTDB lineage: Bacteria > Pseudomonadota > Gammaproteobacteria > Steroidobacterales > Steroidobacteraceae > RPQJ01. The sequence continues at coordinate 16,747 of CAVOSA010000019.1, forward strand.
CCGGCTTCAACATGACCGAGGTGTCGGTTCCGCTCACGACCGACATCAACACGAACGTGTACGGCTCCTGCGGCCGGCCCCGTACCGGTATCCAGGCGCGGCTCGTCGACGAGCACGACATCGAGGTATCGCGTGGCACGACCGGCGAACTGATCGTGCGCAGCGACGTGCCGTGGAACATGAATGCGGGCTACAACGGCCAGCCGGAAGCCACCTCTGCCGCCTGGCGCAACGGCTGGTTCCACACCGGGGACATCTTCCGCCAGGACGACGCTGGCAATTTCTTCTTCGTCGACCGGAAGAAGGACACGATCCGGCGCCGCGGCGAGAACATCTCGTCGTTCGAGGTCGAGAATGCCGTTCGCAAGTTTCCGGGCGTGGACGAGGTCGCGGCCGTGGGCGTCGCCAGCGAGATCGCCGAACAGGAAGTGCTGGTCGCCGTGACCTCGAAACCGGGCAGCACGGTCGATCCGCGCGCACTGACTGAATTCCTGATTCCGCAGCTACCCTACTTCATGGTGCCGCGGTACGTGCGGGTGGTGGCCGACATGCCGAAGACGGAAACCAACAAGATCCGCAAGGTGCACTTCCGCGACGAAGGCGTCACCGCGGACACCTGGGACCGGGAGCGGGCGGGCATCAAGCTCCGCCGCGACCAGCTCTAGCGCCCGTTGGCCTCGAACTTCCTCACCCTGACCGGAATCGCGCTCATGCGCGGCAGGCCGCTGAGCGGCTCGAAGTCCGCTTCGTCGTCCACCAGCGCCGACGTGCAGGCCCCCTGCCCTGCGGCGCCCCGCTGTTCGAAGCCGTGCGCCATCGAAACCACGCCCTCGCGGACGTCTGGCGCGCATTGCAACACCGCCCGCACCGCCCCTGCCTTCGTTTCGATGATGACCAGGCTGCCATCCTGCGCTGCCAGGCGCTGCGCGTCGGCCGGATTGACGTAGGCCGGGTTGAACGGCCGGCGTCGCGACAACGCGGGCAAGTGGTGCGCGACGGAGTTGTAGACGGCATGTTCGCGACGGCTGACCAGCAGCAGGTCGACCGCGCCCGGTGAACCCTGCGCTGGTGCAGGTGTGCGGACATTGCCAGCCGTCGTCGCTGCGGCAAGTCCGCGCGCGACTTCCGCAAGTTGCGCCAGCATCGTTTCGTCGCCCAGCCGCAGGCGGTGCGGCCAATCGGGTTCCCTCGGTTCCGCGAGCGGTTGCGGATCTGGATAGAGGTGACCGTGCGGATGTTGCTTGATCAGTGCGAGCGGCACGCGGCTGCGACGGACGAAGTGCTCCAGCAATTCGTCAGTGGTCGGCGGGATCTCCATGTCGAACGGCTGGCCGCGATACGCGAGCCGGAGTCCCATGCGGCGGGCCAGCTCGTAGAAGATGCGCCAGTCCTCGAGCACCTCGGAACCGGCCGGCGGCTCGATGAGCTGCGGCTGGTATTGCGCGTAGGGCTCCTGGTAGCCGATCGAGAGGCCATAGGTCGTGATGCCTTCGTTGCCGAACGACATCGCGGGCGTCTCGAAGCCGAACCGGGGACCGATCACGTAGTGCGCGAGACGCGCGGTCGCCGAAACCTGCGGATCGACGACGACGAGCAGTTCGAGCGACTCGAGTGCGCGGCGTGTCTTGGACTGGTTGGGCCAGGACAGCAGCGGGTTGCCCCCGACCACGATCAGCGCCCGTACCTGGCCGTCGCCGGGCGTCAGGATTTCGTCCGCCAGCGCCGAGGTGGGCAGGCCAGCGGCGGTTTCGGTGAGGCCGCGAATTCGAAGTGTCTGCCCGAGCCCGACGCCTGGCCGCGGCTTTTCCGCACGTGCGACGCCGGAAAACTGGCGGAACAACACGCCTCGGTTGGGCAGCGGCTCTCCCGCACGGATCCACCGACCGCAAACCGTGTTGAGGGCCAGCACGAGGTAGTCCATCAGCACGCCGTACGGCGCCATGCTGGAGCCGGTGCCGCTGGTTGCATTGCCGCGCCGCGCCTGCGCGAACATGCGCGCTGCCTCGACGATCTGCGCCGCGGGCACGCCCGCAAGAGGCGCAACACGCTCGGCGGAAAACGCCGCGACCGCGCCCCGCAGCGCTGCGAAGCCTTCAGTTTCGGCGGCGACGAATCCGCGGTCCTGCAGCCCTTCCACGAAGATCACGTTGAGCATGGCTGCCAGCAACTCGACATCGTGTCCCGGCAGGCACTGCAGGTGCAGGTCAGCCTTGCGCGCCGTCTCCGTCACGCGAGGATCGATGACGATCAACCTCAAGCCGCGTGCCCGGGCATCGTGCAGTCGCTTCGCAGGATTGAATGACGGGATGCCACCCCACATCGACACCAGCGGATTGGCGCCGAGCAGCATGCAGACATCGGAATCCGCAAACGCCTGCGGCCCTGCGCCCCAGCGGCCGTGCAGCGCCATCGAGATCGGCTTGCCCGGCTGGTCGATCGTCGCGTTGCTGAACCGCATCGGCGAGCCGATCGCGTCCATGAAAGCATCGCGCATCATCACGCCGGCGGAGCAGAAATGACTGAAGGTGCCGCCGTACATCGCGACGGCGCGCGGCCCGTGAGCAGCGATGACTCGTGCCAGCTCGCCGGCGATGCCGGTCAGCGCGACGTCGGTGGACACAGGTTGCAGGCCTCCGGCCGCAGTGCGCCGCAATGGCTGCAGGACGCGTCCTGGATCCGTGTGGAATTCGTGGTAGTTGCGCCCCTTGACGCAGCTGTAGCCGTGGTAGGCGGGGTTGTCGATGTCCCCGATGATCCCGACCACGCGCCCCTGCTCTATCGTGACCTTGAGTCCGCAGGTCGCGTGGCAGAAGCGGCAGATGGCAGTCGTCTCGACCACGAGCGATCCGGCCCGGGTTCAATGGCGGTCGGGGGCGGCGCGCGACATCACGCGCCGCCCCGCTGCCGTCAGAACTTGAACGTGAAGTCGACGCCGTACGTGCGCGGTGCGCCGAACTGCGACACCTCTTCGCCGAAGAACGAGATGATGTTCGTCCGGTACAGTTCGTCAGTCACGTTGCGACCCCAGATCGCAACCTGCCACGGCGCATTCTCGGGCGAGAGCCCGATGCGAGCGTCCAGCAGGCCGTAGGACGGCTCCTTGGCGATGTTGTCCGTCGCCCAGTACATGTCGCTCTGCCACGTGTAGTTCACACGGAAATTGAGAGCTTTGCCCCAGCTCCCGAGGCCCATCGTGTAGTCGACGACTCCAGTGACCTGCGTCTCGGGCGTGCGCTGCAGCCGATTGCCCGAACTGTCCAGCCGCTGGCCGGTGCTCGGGTTGATCGCGGACTCGAGGAAGTCCTTGTACGTGGCGTCCACGTACGAACCGGACAGCGCAAGCCGCAGGCTGTCCAGCGGCAGGTACGACAACTCGGCCTCGACGCCCTGGATTTCGGCGCTTGCCGCGTTGTCCGTGATGTTGCACAGGCACGCTGCGTTGGTCTGGGTGACCTGCAGGTTCGTGTAGTCCATGTAGAACACGTCGGCATTGACGCGGAAGCGATTGTCAAAGAAGTCGGACTTGATGCCGATTTCGTAGTTCTTCGCTTCCTCCGGATCGAACGGCGTCGCTGCCTGCGCGGGGTTTGCCGGCGTGTCGTCGAAACCGCCGCCCTTGAACCCTTCCGAATACGTGAGGTACGTGAAGATCTGGTCGGTGACGGTCCACTCGAGGGTTGCCTGCGGCGTGAGCTGCGTCCACTTCTCGCTGTAGTTCGTCGTGAAGCCCGTGCCTTCCGCGTAGACCCACGCGTTCGGCGCGGTGCAGGTCGCAACGCCCGTGCCACCCGTCGGCGTGCGGATGATGGTGCCGTCCGGGGCGCGACACAGCGACTCGATGGTCACGTTGGCACGCGGGTCATTCGGGTTGAAACGGTCGCCGGTCTCGACCACGAGGCCGCTCACCGTACCGCTCTTGTCGTCCGACGTGTAACGCAAGCCGACGTTGAGCTTGAGGGCGTCGGTGAACTTGAATCCCACCTGCGCGAAGGCCGCCATGTTCTCGGTCTCGCCTTCGTTGTCCCAGCGGTTTTCGCCGCTGAGCGTCGACAGCGGGTTGTTGCCGCCGGGAATCACCGCACCAAGGAAGTTCTCGCCGATGAACCGGTCGATCTTCTCGATGTTGTCACTCTTGTAGTACACACCGCCGATCCAGTCGAAGCGGCTGTCGCTGGGGTTCGAAGTGAAGCGGAATTCCTGGCTGAAGGCATCGGCGTCGACCTTCTCGCCGACCGGTTGCGCGAACAGGAACTGGCCGTTGTTCGACGTCGGCGGACGGGTGCCGTACCTCGCGTTCATCCAGGCGATGTAGGCCTGCCACTGCGGGATGCTCCAGGCGAGCGCTTCCGGCCCCGCGCCGGTCTGGTCGTACACCTGTTGGGATTCGGCCGCGCGGTAGCCGGTCAGCGAGTTGAAGGTGAAGGCCTTGAACTCCTTTTCAATGTCGAGCGTCAGGCCATAGCCGTCGCGGTCCATGAATTGATTGATGCGCGGTTGATCCTTGTACTGGATGCTCTGGGCGATGTTCTCGCGCGGATCGGTAATGCCCAGGTATGCGCGCAGGTTGCTCCACGGCCGAGTGCAGTTCGTGCGCAGGTAGCTCGTCTCGCAGGATGTCGTGCCACCTTCGACCGCGACGACGTTGATGCCGTTGGTCGAGTCCGATGAATAGTCGGCGATGCCGCGGACGCGCCAGCCGCTTTCGCCCGGCTCCCACAACAGCTGTGCGCGACCCTGGAACGAGTCGAGGTTCTCCACGTCCCGGTTGTGCAGCACGTCGCGACCGAAGCCGCTGCGCTTGCGAGCCTGGAACGAAAGACGACCCGCCACGTCGTCGGTCATGCCGCCGGTGATGTGGCCCGCAGCCGTGATTGCGTCGTAGTTGCCGAACGAGAGCATGGCCTCGCCCGAGTTATCGAACTTCGGCGCCGCGGTGATGATGCTGAGCGCACCGCCGACCACGTTCTTGCCAAGCAGCACGCCCTGCGGGCCGCGGATGACTTCGATGCGCTCGAGGTCATAGAAGTCGAAATTGTAGTCGCCCGTACGTCCGATGTAGACGCCGTCGACGAACGTGCCGACGGACGGGTCCGCCGTCGGCGAATCGAGCCGCGTGTTGGTGATGCCGCGGATGTTCAACTCGACGTCGAGCGGAGTGTTCGCGGTGAAGGAGAAGGAAGGCACGCTGTTCGCAAGGTCGCTGACCGTGAAGATATTGTCTTCTGCGAGTCTCTCGCCGGAGTAGGCGGAGATCGCGACGGCGGTGGTCTGCAGCGAAGTCTCGCGACGCTGCGCGGTGACGATGACCTCCTCGAGCCCTTCGGTGGTGGCTGCCCATGCAGGCATCGCGGCGGCCGCAGAGAGAGCGGCGGCCACAGCGTAAGCGACGGACGACCCTCGGCGGGCGGATTGGCGCATGCGATCGAATGTCATCTAAGTCCCCCTTAGCGTGATTCGTAGTTGCGATCCTTGCGTAGCTGCCGTGGCAACGCTTCAGTCGCTTGCTTAACTAGACCGCCGTAGGCTACCCCGCGACTAGGGTTGTCGCAAGTGCCCGACAACGCGGGAGCAGAAGTCCTCGTATGACTCCTTCCCGTCGCGGAACTCGCGGCAAACGCCGTCAATCCGCCATGGCTGCGCCTGTAGTTGCGCGGACGCATCATGCGGCGCGTCAAGCCCGACGTAAGCCAGTGTGTCGGCCTCCACTGTTGCAGTGCGGCGAGCCCAGCCGCCACCAACAACAATCACCTGGCCGTTGACGCTCGACCGCTCGCTGACCAGTGCCGACACGAGCGGTGCCACATGCTCCGGCGACATTGCTGCGCGTTCCGCTTCATCCGTAATGTGAGCCTCGGTCATGCGCGTCGCGGCGTAAGGAGCTATTGCGTTGCAAAACAAATCACGGGAAGCGCCTTCCGCGGCGAGCGTGCGCGCAAGGCCGATCAGTGCCGCCTTGGACGCCGCATAGGCCGACAATCCATGCAGGCCATGCAGGCCGGCCGATGACGTCGAAACCAGCACGCGTCCGTGGCCGGCTGAGCGCATGTGCTGCCATGCAGCGTGCGTGACCTGCAGCGTGCCGAAGAAATTGACGTCGAAGATGCGCCGGAACGCTTCGAGGTCGATCTTGTGGAACGCCGAGTGCTGGTCGACCCCGGCATTGTTGACCAGCGCGTCGACCCGGCCCCACGTCTCGAGCGCCTGGGCCACGACTCTTTCGCCCGCTCCGTCGGCACAGACATCCTCGTAGTTGGCCGCCGCCACGCCGCCAGCCTTCACGATCTCCTCGACGACCCGGTCGGCGCTGCCCTTGCCGGTGACATCCACTTCGCGACGGCGATTGTTCACCAGCACGCGCAGGCCGTCGGCCGCGAGCCGCAAGGCGTACGCCCTGCCCAGTCCGGTCCCCGCCCCGGTGACGATCGCCACGCGCGGCCCGGGCCTGCGTTCCAGCTTGACCATCCGCGACTTTCCTTTCAGTCTTATTAAGCAAGTCTTGGGCGATCATGCCCGAACACGCGGGGGAACGACACCATGGCAATAGCCCCAGGGCCACCCGGCGATGCGCAGCAGCGGCTCGAGCGAATGCTCGCCAGGGACGAGATTCACGCGGTGATTGCACGCTACGCGCGCGGCGTGGATCGGGCGGATGCCGCCCTGCTGAAGTCCTGCTACCACCCGGACGCCATCGAGGAGCATGGCGGCAATTACAGCGGTAACGCGTTCGCCTACGTTGACGGCGCCGTGCCGCGCATCCGCCTGATGGGCGCAATGCAGCACCTGGTCGGCACGAGTCACATCGAGTTCGAGGGTGACGTTGCCTGGGTGGAGACCTACCTCTGGACGTTCGCGCGCTTTGGCGCCACGGACACCTTCACGGGCGGCCGGCTGATCGACCGCTTCGAGCGACGCCAGGGCGAGTGGAAGATCGCGCACCGGCGGACCGTCTTCGACTGGAACCGGGACACGCCGACCAGCGAAGGCTGGTGCACGGGCCTGTTCGATCCGGCAAAGCCCGGCATGCACCTCGGACGCAAAGGCGAAGACGACCTGTCGTACGACCGGTCCTGAGGCTGCGCAACCCATGAACCCGACGAACGCACCGTTTCGCGCCACCTACTTTCCGTCGGCAGAGATGCGCGTGGAGCGGCGTGCCGACGGCACGCTGATCGTCGAACCGGTCTCCAAGCTCGAGCCGTTCGTCCCGAACCTCCCTGCCCAGCTGGCGGGCTGGGTCGCGCGTGATCCTGATCGGCCCTGCATCGCGCAGCGTGCGGGCCGGGGCGGACCCTGGCTCCGCCGGACGTTTGGCGAGTTCAAGCGGGACGCCGACGCCGTTACGCAATGGCTGCTCGACCGGCGCATTGCTGCAGGCCGCTCGCTGCTGATTCTCTCGGGCAACTCCATTGCCCACGCCGTCGTGAAGTTCGGTGCCATGGCCTCCGGCGTGCCGGTGTGCCCGGTCAGCGCAAACTACTCGCTCATGCCCGGCGACTTTGGCCGGCTGCGGCATGTCGTCAGCCTGGTCAAGCCGGCCATCGTCTTTGCGGAGCAGACCGGGAACTTCCGCAGGGCACTCGAGACCGTCGACTTCGGCGATGCAGTCATCGTCACCGCGGACCCGTCGGCCCTGGCGCGACCCGCGATTGCCGTGTCCGAGGTGCTGGCAACGCCAGTAACTCCCGCAGTCGAGCAGGCGATCGCGACGCTCGACCCGGACGCGCACTCCGTCTACATGCTGACCTCCGGCTCCACCAGCATGCCCAAGGCCGTCATCCAGACTCAGCGCATGCTCACCACGAACGTCGCGCAGGCCAGGCAGGTGCTGGCGAAGACGGCCGGCTGGTCCGAAACGATGCTCGACTGGCTGCCGTGGAGCCACGTTTCCGGCGCCTGCAACCAGTTCGCCACTCTCTGCAGCGGCGGAGTGTTCTACATCGACGGCGGCCGGCCGATGCCGGGCCTGTTCGAGGAATCGCTGGAGAACATCAGGGAAATCCCGCAGTCTTTCCACATCAACGTGCCGTTCGGCTACGCCATGCTCGCCGACGCGCTCGAGCAGGACGCGGACCTGCGGCAGCGATTCTTCGGCTCGCTGCGTATCGCGTTATACGGTGGCGCCGGCCTGCCGCAGGCACTTTACGAGCGCTTCCAGCGTCTCGCCGTCGACACCATCGGCGAGCGCATTTTCTTCACGACCGGGTATGGTGCTACCGAGACGACGTCAGGCTGCATGTCGATCTACTTCCCCACCGAAGAAGTCGGCATCGGGCTGCCGATGCCCGGAATGACGCTCAAGCTCGTGCCAAACGGCCCACGCTTCGAGGTCCGGGTTCGCGGCCAGATCGTCACGCCGGGCTACCTGTCGAACCCCGAGGTAAACCGCGGAATCTTCGACGAGGACGGCTTCTATCGCACGGGCGACACCGCGCAGTTCCACGACCAGGACGACATCCAGAAGGGACTGAAGTTCGCGGGTCGCCTGGCGGAAGACTTCAAGCTGGGCACCGGAACCTGGGTTGCGGCCGGCAGGCTGCGGGCGGATTTTCTCGAGACCTTCGCCCCGCTCATCGCCGATATCGTCGTCTGCGGCGAGAACCTCTCCAACGTGGCGGTGCTCGCGTGGCCGAAAGCGCCGCCCACCGCGGCACTTGCAGCCGAACTCGCCCGCCGCCTGCACGTTTTCAACCAGGGCCGCGGCAAGAGCGAGCGCGTGGAACGAATGTTGCTGCTCAAGGAACCGCCGAGCGCGGACCAGCACGAGGTCTCGGACAAGGGCACGATCAACCAGCGAGTCGCCCTCACCCGCCGCGCTGCCGACGTCGACCGGTTGTATGCGGTCGCACCCGATCCCGAAGTCATCATGCCGGCGGACAAGCAGCCTGGCGACGCAATCGAACCTGCCACGACGGAGCGCTGACGATGGACATCAATGGTTGCGTTGGACTGGTGACCGGCGGTAATCGCGGGATCGGCGAAGCGTTCGTCCGCGTGTTGCTCGCAGCAGGCGCCCGCAAGGTTTACGCGGGCAGCCGCGATCCGCAGGCTGCGGCCCACCTGGTGGCCGAGTACCCGGGGCGTTGCGTCGCTCTCGAACTGGACGTCACCGATTTCGCCGAGGTCGATGCCGCTGCGCGGCAATGCGGCGACGTCAATGTCGTGGTCAACAATGCCGGTCTGTTCCTGAACCAGACCCTGCTCGGCGCGCCCGACATGTCGACGGCGCGGCAGGAAATGGAAGTCAATTACTTCGGCACGCTGGCGATGTGCCGTGCGTTCGGGCCGGTGCTGGGCCGCAACGGGGGTGGTGCGATCATCAACGTGCTGTCGGCGGCGGCGCTGGTGAGCATTCCGAACATGGGCGGTTACAGCCCATCCAAGGCGGCAGCCCGTAGCCTCAGCGCCGCGGTCAGGGCCGAACTCGCAGGCCAGGGCACGCAGGTGTCGGCACTCATCGTCGGCTCGGTCGACACGCGCATGGCTGCGCACGTCGAAGGCAGCAAGGAAAGGCCTGAGGACATTGCACGTGCCGGACTGCGTGCAATCACGCGCGGGATCGACGAACTCGACACGGACCGCATGGCCGTCGAGGTCCGCGCTGCGCTCGCGCTCGATCCCAAGGGCCTCGAAAGGCGCATGGCCCGCATGCTGCACGCACCGGCCATCCGCACCGGACGCTGAAACCGCAACGCGCCGCGATGGCGCGGCTGACCCAGGACAGGAGGATTTCGATGCCGAGCGACATCATCACACTGGCGTTGATCTGCGCGGTTACCATCTTCGGGTTCTGGATCTCGCTCTGGCTGATCAGCCTGGTGATCAAGGATTCCAGCATCGGCGACCCGCTGTATCCGGTCGGCATGGCCATCACGGCCATCGTTTTCTACCTGGTCTGCGACGGCAACCCCACGCGCCAGAAGCTCGTGCTGACGTTGACGCTCATCTGGGCGGCGCGGCTCGCCTGGCACATCGGCTCGCGGAACTGGGGCCGTGAGGATCCGCGGTATGCCCGGTTGCGTGCGCACGCGGAGTCGCTGGGCCAGAACTATGCCTGGTACAGCCTGACGCACGTCTTCCTGTCGCTGGGCGCAGCAAGCGGCGTGGCTATCGCATTCCCGCTGTTCCTGGCGCAACGCACGCCCGAACCGCCGCTCGGCGCATTGGCATTCGCCGGGATCGCGCTCTTCGTCGTCGGGCTGACGATCGAGACCGTCGCCGACATCCAGTTGCGCCGATTCCTGCGCGACCCGGCCCATCGCAACCAGGTGATGCAGCAGGGCCTCTGGCGTTACTCACGCCACCCCAACTACTTCGGCGAGTTCCTGGTCTGGTGCGGGTTCTTCCTGATCGCGCTCGAGACGCCCTGGGGCTGGCTGGCAATCGTGAGCCCGCTGACGCTGGCCTACATCCTGCTGGGCCCGCTCGGCATCGGCCTCGTCGAACGGCGCATGCGCAAGAAGCGCCCGGCAGCCTTCGCCGACTACGAACGGCGAACCAGCGCCTTCATCCCCTTGCCGCCCCGCGCCTGAGTTGCAGGCAGCCACCAGGCGGCGGCCGGATCAGAACAGCGCCTTGCGCGTGGTGAGCGGCTGCAGGTAGTCCGGCAGCGGTTCGCCGGCCTTCAGGCGGTCGAAGAAGGCGCGATCGAAGTAGTCGCGCCACTCGCTGATCAGCGCGCCGCGGAAGACGAGGACACCCGCGTACGGCAGCACCACGCGGCGGCCTTCGGTGGTCACGAAGTCGTCCACGCCTTCGAGGTACAGCCGGTCGTCATTCTGCGCGGTGTCGAAGATGCGCCAGCGGATGTCGTTCATCTGGGCGGTGAGCTTGCCCGCGAACTCACGCATCGCCGCCTTGCCGACGATAGGCGGGCTGCTGACGTGGGAATGCCAGACGATGTTCTCGTCGATGTGCGACAACATCCCCTCGAGGTCCTTGCCGCGCCACGCCTCGATCACCGCCTGGGCGATGGCGCGGAAGTCCGGCGCCGCGGACGCGGCCGCAGTTCCGGCGGCGGCAGCGAGCGGCACGGCAGCGGTGGTCTGGATGAAGCGGCGACGGTCCATGGGCTGCCCCTCGAGTCACTTGTATTACTGGACCATACAGGAAGCGACTGTGCGACCACAATCCGCGCGGCCGATTGCCGCTGGTCAGGCCCTTGCCTATACTGAAAATCGACCCACTCCTGCGGAGCCCGCCGTGCGCACGACTCGCGAAGAATTGATTCGGGAGTACCGAAACCGCGGTTGGTGGTCGGATACGCGCATCACCGACCTGTTCGATGCTGCCGCGCGTGCGGTGCCGTCGCAGCTCGCCGTCCTCGACCCTCCGAATCGCGAGTCACTGGTCGGAGGCGCCCCGCTGCGCCTGACCTTCAGCGACGTCGCCGACCTCGCCGAGGGTTACGCACTCCGGTTGCGTGAGCTGGGCCTCGACCGCGACGACATCATCGTGACGCAACTGCCGAACATCGCCGAGTACCCCGCGATCTACCTGGCGGCGCTCCGGCTCGGCATCATCGTCAGCCCCGTACCGATGCAGTTCCGACGCCACGAACTCGAACAGATCGTCGACCTGACCGGTGCACGCGCGACGCTCACCGTCCGCGCCCTCAAAGGCGTTGACTATGCCGCGGACGCGGTGCAACTCAGTGCCGGCCGGAATCTGCTGGCGCTCTGTCTCGGCGACGACGGGCCGGCCGGCAGCCTGCCGTTCACACCGGCGAAGGTCACTCCGGAATCGCGCGCCGCGCTGCAGGATCACATCACAGCACTCGGCGTGTCGGCGGACGACGTCGCGACGGTCTGCTGGACGTCGGGCACGGAAGGCATGCCGAAAGGTGTGCCGCGCACGCACAACCACTGGATCGCGATCAGTTACGGACACCTGCGCGGCGCTGGCATCCGCCGCGGGGAGCGCCTGCTCAACCCGTTCCCGCTGATCAACATGGCCGCGATCGGCGGCTGCTTCATGAGCTGGCTGCACAGCGCCGGGACACTGGTGCTGCATCATCCGCTGGACCTCGCGGTCTACCTGCGGCAGATCGCGGAAGAAAAGCCGGAATACGCAATCGCGCCGCCCGCCGTACTCAACATGCTGCTGAAGGACGAGAAGCTGCTCGCGAGCGTCGACCTCTCCTGCCTGCGCTGCATCGGGTCCGGCTCCGCGCCGCTCGACCCGGAGATGATCCGCGGGTACCAGGAGCGGTTCGGCATCGAGATCGTCAATGCGTTCGGCTCCAACGAAGGCATTTCGCTGATGAGCAACGCGTCGAACGCGGCCGAGCCGGCGCATCGCGCACGCCTGTTTCCACGCTACGGGCGGGACGAAATCGAGTGGCAGTCACCACCGTCCGTCAATATCCGCACGCGCATCGTCGATCCGGACACGGGCGCCGAGATACTCGAGACTGGCCGGCCCGGAGAAATGCAGATCACCGGCCCGACCGTGTTCGACGGGTATTTCCGCGCGCCGGAGATCACGGCGCAGTCGTTCACGGCGGATGGCTGGTTCCGCACGGGCGACCTGTTCGAAATCGCCGGGGATGAGGTGCCACCCGCGTTTCTATCGGTTCGTCGGCCGCATCAAGCAGATCATCATTCGCGGCGGCGTGAAAATCGCGCCCGAGGAACTGGACGCCGTCCTGTCGCAGATGCCGGACGTGCTCGAAGGCGCTGTCGCGGCGTATCGTGACGAGATCATGGGCGAGCGCATCTGTGCCGTGATCGTGCCGCGTCCAGGCAGGCAGCCGTCGCTCGAATCGGTGCGAGCGTATTTCGCGGCCGCGGGCCTCGCGCTCTTCAAGCATCCCGAGCGCCTGCAGGTGGTGGACCAGTTGCCACGCAACAGCGTCGGCAAGATCGTGCGCAGCGACCTGGCGAAAATGGCCGTCACGGCAGCGCCTGCCGGCGAACCCTGACCCGCAGGCCACCGATGGGCCGCCACTTCGCTCCCGCGGCACCAAAGGCGCCGCAGCCGATCGGGCAACTGCTCGACCTGCACGCTGCGCGCGGTCCGGACCGCGCCGCGCTGACCTGCGAAGCGACCACACTTTCGTGCGCGGAGCTTGCGGCGCGTGTCAATCGGCGTGCCCGGGCGATGCAGGCCGCGGGCGTGGACGAAGGCGACTTCGTCGCCATCGCGTTGCCGAACGGCACGGCGTTCATCGAGGTGGCGTTCGCCTGCTGGGTCCTCGGTGCCACGCCGGCACCGGTTTCGCATCGCCTGCCGACGCTGGAACTGCGGGCGCTGCTCGAGGTGCTGAACCCGAAACTGGTGGTAGGCGGTGAGGCGGCCCGCGCAACCGGCGCCGCCGTCGTGACCGAAGAGGCACTCTACGATCCTTCCCTCGCCGCGGGTCCGTTGCCAGCGCGCACCTCGATGCACGTGAAAGCGATCGCCAGCGGCGGCAGCACCGGCCGGCCGAAGGTCATCGTCGACCATGCACGCTCCTTGCTCGATCCTGACGTCCCGTCCCTTGGGATGCGCGCGGGCGACAACGTCGTCATTCCCGGCCCCATGTATCACTCGGCTCCGTTCGGGCTCGCCTACTCCGCCCTGTGCTGGGGCTGCCACGTCGTCATCACTCCCCGGTTCGATCCTGCCGACACCTTGCGCCTCATCGAGCGCCATCGCGGCAACTGGCTGTACCAGGTGCCGACGATGATGCATCGCATCTGGCGGCTCGACGCGACCGAACGCGAGCGCTACGACGTCTCCTCGCTCGAGATCGTCTGCCACATTGCGGCGGCCTGCCCCGTGTGGCTCAAGGAAAAGTGGATCGAGTGGCTGGGTCCCGACCGCGTCTGGGAGGTCTACTCGGGCACGGAAGCAATCGCCGCCACGATGATCGGTGGCCGGGAATGGCTCACGCGCAAGGGATCGGTTGGCCGCCTGATGCCGGGGGCCGGCATTCGCATCCTGGACGAGCACGGCGACGACGTGGCGCCCGGCGAGATCGGCGAAATCTACTTTCTCCCGGCCGGCGGGCAAGGCTCGACATACCACTACCTCGGCGCGGAACCGCGCGCCCGTGGCGAGTGGGAAACCTTCGGCGACCTCGGCCGCATCGATGCCGATGGCTACCTGTTCCTCGCGGACCGGCGCACAGACCTCATCATCTCTGGCGGGGCCAACATTTATCCAGCGGAAATCGAAGCCGCGATCGACTCGCACCCGGCCGTGCTCGCCAGCGTGGTCGTGGGCCTGCCCGATCACGACCTCGGCCAGCGCGCGCACGCGATCCTCGAGGTTCGCGACGGCGCCCCGCCGCTCGATTTCGAGGAACTGCGCCGGTTTCTCGCCAACAGGCTCGTCAGTTACAAGCTGCCGCGAAGCTTCGAGACCACGACGGAGCGACTGCGCGACGACTCGGGCAAGGTGCGGCGCGGCGCACTGCGTGACGCTCGAATCAACGCCGCATCCTGACGCCGGCCCCTTTACGCCTTTGCTTCGGCTGCCTGGCCGGCCAGGAAGGGGCTGCGTGCCGCAACCAGGGCCAGCACCCCGAGCGGAACGACGCAGGCCGACAGTAACCCGATCGCGATGCCGATCTTCGCCGGGTCGCGCAACCAGTAATCGCTGATCAGCGCCACGCCTGTCGGCCCGACCGTGAAGGCAACGATGTTGCCGACCAGCAGGTAGAGCGCAATCACGCGCGCGCGCACGCGGTTCGGCGCAACCGCCTGGAACGCCGTCGCCGGCAGGCCCTGGGTCAGCCCGAACGCAAACGACATCACGGCAATGATGCCCATTGCGACTTCGCCCGTCGGCGCGAACGGCGCGCCAACCGCAAACGGCAACGCAATCACCGACCCGGCGATTGCGACCCTGATGACGGCGTCCCTGGCGCCTTTCGCCGCCAGCCGGTCGACCCACCAGCCACCGGCCAGGATTCCCGCGGTGCTGAACACCAGCAGGATGCCGCCATAGACGGCGCCGACCCGGGCGATGCTCCAGCCGTGTGCGCGCATCATGAACGCGGGAGCCCAGCTCAGGTAGGCGGCGATCGAAACCCCGATCAAGGAGAATCCGGCCGCGAGCAGCCAGAACACCACTCCGCGCTCGCGCAGGAACGCGCGAAACGACGCCGGGCTGCCCGCAGCGGAGTGTGCCTTCTCGTGCCGCAGCGGTTCGCGCATTGGCAGTAGCAGCAGCGCAAGCAGCGGCCCGGGCAGACTGACGATGAGAAACGCGAGCTGCCAGCCCTTGATTTCGCCCACGATCGGCAGCACGACCGGCGGCGCCGAATTGGCCCAGTGCACGACCGCGCCTCCGATGATCAATGCGAGACCCACGCCAAGGATCGCGCCCGTCGCGTACACACCGAGCGGTCGCGCCCGCTTCTCGGGCGGAAAGCTGTCCGCAATCATCGAATAGGCGGCGGGCGACAGCCCTGCCTCCCCCACACCGACACCGATGCGGGCCAGGAACAACCCGACGAAGCTGTTGGCCAGGCCGCAGGCCGCGGTCATCACGCTCCAGAAGGTCATGCTGACGGCGATAAGGTTGCGGCGCGAACCACGGTCCGCGAGCCACGCGAACGGAATCCCCATGATCGTGTAGAAGAGCGTGAAGGCGAGACCGCTCAGCAGGCTGAACTGCGTGTCGGTGATCCCCAGGTCGCGCTTCACCGGCTCGACCAGCAGCGTGAGGATCTGGCGATCGACGAATGCCGTCGCATAGGCTGCGACGAGCAGCATCACCATGGTCCAGGCGCGCGCCGGCGCCGGCCACGATTCGGCGTCTGGCCCCGCATCGATCGCGTGCTGGTTGCGGTCCATCGCATCCCCCCTGCCATTCCGGTCGTGCAGCACCATTCTCTAATCCTTCTAATTATGCAAGTGACATGCTTCGTGTATCTTGCCCAACTGGATGGCGGCAGTGGCGCCACATTCTCCGGACACGGCGATGGACACCCCCGACGGCAAGCCCCTGCGCAATTCAACACGCCAACTGGTAGCACCAGACCTGCTGCCCTGGCTCGAGGCGATGCCCGACGAGACCTGGGGGCCGGACATGCTGCCGAGCCGGCGCGCACTGATCATCGAACTGGCGAGTTCAGGCAAGCCGCCGCTCCGCCCTGACGTCACGCTCGAGGAGCGCGTCATACCGGGACCGCTCGCAGCACCGGACGTGCGCGTTGTCATCGTGCGTCCACGCGAGCCAGCGTCCCTTGAGCCTGCGATCCTGCATTTTCACGGCGGCGGGTACGTTGCGGGTCTCCCCGAGATGGCTCGCGCCACCGTCGCCAGTTTCGCAGGCGAGGTCGGCGCGGTGGTCGTCGCCGTGGACTATCGCCTCGCGCCCGAGACACGTTTCCCCGGAGCCCTCGAAGACTGCTACGCCGCGCTGGCCTGGCTGCACGCGAATGCCGGAGCCCTCGGCATCGATCCCGCGCGCATCGCGGTCAGTGGCGACAGCGCCGGCGGCGGACTTGCCGCAGGCCTGGCATTGCTCGCGCGAGATCGGCGGCGAGTACGGGATTGCCTTCCAGCACCTCGTGTTCCCGGCGCTCGACGACCGTACCGCGGTGCGCACAGACTTGTCGCCGCTCGTCGGGGAGTTCATCTGGACGCAGGCCAGCAACGTGTACGCATGGACTTCGTTACTGGGAGAACCACCCGGTGGCCCGGACGTCTCGCCGTACGCCGCGCCCGCACGAGCAGAAAATCTGGCCGGACTGCCGCCCGCGTGCATCCAGGTCGGTGCGCTCGACCTCTTCGTCGACGAAAGCGTCGAGTACGCGCGTCGCCTCTCAGCGGCCGGCGTACCTTGCGAGCTGCACGTGTATCCCGGCGCACCGCATGGCTTTACCATGGCGTGGCGCGCCGGCGTGACGAAGGCGCTTGATAGCGACTCGCACGAGGCGCTGCTGCGCGCACTGCGACCGCGCGCTGCAGACGCACAGCCAGTCACTGTTCGTTGACGACGACCAGCTTGCCGAGCGCCTGCCGGGCTGCGATGGCCGCGATTGCCTGCCCGCCCTGCGCCAGCGCATAGCGCGCGGACACGTGCGGACGGATCGCGCCCTTGAGATACAGTGCGAAGAGCTCGTCGATCTCGACGCGCACGCCCGCAGGATCGCGCTGCGCGTGCGCTCCGTACAGCACGCCCTGGATGTCGCAACCCTTCAGCAGTGGCAGGTTGAGCGGGATGCGCGGGATGCTGCCCGCCGCGAAGCCGATGACGAGATAACGCCCGCCCCAGGCGATGCTGCGGAGCGACGGCTCGGCATAGACATCGCCGACCGGGTCGCAAATGACGTCGAATCCCGCGGGCCCGCCATGTCCCTTGAAGACCTGCGCGAGTCGCCGGGAGTCGTCCGCATCAGGGCCGGTCGGGTAGACGAATCCACTCGCTGCCCCGCGTGACAGCGCCAGGTCGACCTTCTCCTGAGATGAGGCCGCGGCGATGACCGTCGCGCCACGTGCGCGTCCCAACTCGACCGCAGCCAGCCCGATTCCGCCGCCCGCGCCCAGCACGAGCAGCGTTTCCCCGCTGCTGAGACGAGCCCGGCGACTGAGGCCGTAGTGCACGGTGCCGTAGGTCGCCAGCAGCGTCGCCGCGTGCTCGAACGGCATTGCGTCCGGGATCTTCGTGCACATCGCCTCGCGCGCGACGACCCGCGTAGCCATGCCGCCCCAGCCCGGCATCGCCAGCACACGGTCGCCGACGGCAAGGCCCTTCACGTCGCCACCGACGGCTGCGATCACGCCGGCGATCTCGCCACCCGGCGCGAACGGTCGCGGCGGCTTGATCTGGTATCGATCGGCGACCAGCAACGCATCCGGAAAATTGACGCCGCAGGCGCGCATCGCCACGACGACCTCACCCGTGTCCGGCGTCGGGTCCGCGACGTCAGCGAGTTCCAGCGTCCCCGGACCACCGGGCATTCGACTTAGCAGTGCCTGCATTGCGATGCCCGGCCTAGCCGAGAGCGACGCCGGCTGCGGCAGCAGCGGCCTTCACGAACCGCAATCCAGGTCCGCCCGGTTCCTCGCAATGCATCGCCGTGGACAAGTCCGAAATCGCACCGAAGCGCGCGGCGATGGCTTCCGGCGAGCGCTCGGCCTCCGCCAGGAAGACACCCTCCGTCTCCTGAATGACGATGCGCGAGTAACCGCCGGCGACGGCGCACAGGATCGTGCGTCGTGGCGCGTCGTCGCTGACCAGATACAGCGCGGCAGGCGTGACCGATTCCGGCGTCATCAGCGCGAGCGCCGCCTCCGGCAGCAATCCCTGCGTCATGCGCGTCGATGCCGAAGGACAGAGCGCGTTGACACGGATGTCGTGCTTGGCGCCTTCGATCTGCAGCACGTTCATCAAGCCGATGAGCCCGGTCTTGGCGGCACCGTAGTTGGCCTGGCCGAAATTGCCGTAGATGCCCGAGGTGGACGTCGTCATGAGAATGCGGCCGAAGTTCGCGGCACGCATGTGCGGCCACACCGCCTGGCTGCAGATCGCCGGGCCGATCAGGTGCACGTCCACGACTTTCCGGAAATCCTCCAGCGTCGACTTGGCGAAGCTCGCGTCCCGCAGGATGCCGGCGTTGTTGATGAGGATGTCGACACGGCCCCACCGTTCCATCGCGGTTGCGACCATGTGGGCGACCTGCCCGGGGTTCGACACGTCTGCGCCGTTCGCAATGGCCTCTCCGCCCGCGCGACGGATCTCGGCGACGACTCTCTCCGCGGGCTCCGACGAGCCTCCGGTGCCGTGCACGTCGCCGCCAAAATCGTTGACCACCACCTTCGCACCGCGCGCGGCAAGCTGCAGCACGTGGGACCGCCCCAGTCCCGCGCCTGCGCCCGTCACGATGGCGACGCGCCCGTCGTATCGAATGGTCATGGCCCTCTCCTCAACCGATGAACTGCAGGCCGAGCCAATCCGCGACGAGCGCGGGCTTCGCCTGGCCTTCCACTTCCACCGCAACCGTCATGGTCGACAACCATTGCCCGGGACCGCGTTCGACGAGGTCCTTGAGCACGAACCGGCCGCGAATGCGGCAGCCCGAGCGCACCGGATTGGTCATGCGCACCTTGTCGAAGCCGTAGTTCATGCCCATTTTCACGCCTTCAAGCTGGATGTCCGCCGAACTCGACAGCTTCGCGAGCAGGGACAGCACCAGAAAACCGTGGGCGATGGTCCCGCCGAGCGGCGACCTGGCCGCGGCCTCGCGGTCCACGTGGATCCACTGGTGATCGTCCGTGAGGTCTGCGAAGCGATCGATCATCTCCTGCGTGATCACGCACCAGTCCGAAAGTCCGATCTCCTGGCCGATCCGGCCGCGCAGGCTTTCCGGTGTGTTCATGCTTGGTTCCTCTTGCGTGAGACTTGCCTGTTCGAGCAGGGTTAACCTGCGCCCGTGTCGTTCGCGATGTCCGTTGCGGAAACGAGCGTCGCCACCGGCTGCCACGACTCCAGCAGCGAACGCAGCGCCGCGACCAGCGCCAGCGGCTGGTCGACCATGATGTGGTGCCCGGCGTCTGGAATCTCGATCCACGGCGTTGCCGCGGGAGTCAGGCTTCGAATCAGTTCCAGGCGCTGCGGCGTCATCAGCTCGGAACGCTCGCCGAACAACAGCGCGATCCGGCACTCCACGGCTGAGAGCAGTTCGGCAGTCGGTAGCGCTGCGGTCTTGGCGCGCAGGTCCGGGTCGAACTTCCACGACCAGCCATCGCCCCCGTGGTCCGTCGGCACCAGCCCGAGCGACGTGCGCGCCAGGAAATCGACGATGTACGGGTTCGCGCAGGGTTGCGCCGGCACGAATCGAAACCGGGCCACCGCCTGCTCCAGCGTCGGATAGACCCGGTGCCGGTGACCGCGACGTGGTACTCCATCGTATTCGTCGTCGTTTTCGCGGGCCGCCAGCGCACCGTCGATCAGCACGATGCCGCCGAGCCGCGCGCCCAGCGTGTGTGCCGCAATGCGCGTCACGAAGCTGCCGAACGAATGACCGATGAAGATCGGGGCATGCGTGGATTCGAACAGGCCGGCGCATTCCGCCACCGCAATGGCCTCACGCGCGTGCTGCTGCATCGAATAGGCATCGCGCCAGCCTGAACGGCCCATGCCTGACAGCGACATGGCGACCACACGCCGGCCTTGCAGCAGGAAGGGAGCGATGAAGCTCCACCAGTCGGCGTGCGCCGTGAAGCCATGCAGCAGGAGAACGCCCGGCAGGCCGCGCTCGCCCCACGTGAGAGCTTCGATGTCGGTCCCTTCGACCGTGACGAACTCGCGGCTGGGCTTCGCGCCCAGCGCCGCCTCGAACCATGCGGGCGCAACGGGCCTGCGCTCGCCGTGCTGCATCTCAATCTGCCGCGTCACACTGCTCGATGCGCGCCGCGTGATGATCGATCGATCCGAGCTGCGACTCGAGCATCGTCGCGCGCTTGAAGTAGTGGCTGATCGCGAGTTCGTTGGTCATGCCCATGCCGCCGTGCAGCTGGATGGCGCCCTGGCCGACGAAGCGCAGGGCCTTGCCGACCTGAACCTTGGCCGAGGCCACCGCACGGATGCGTTCCTGTGCCGGACGGTCGAGCTTCAGGGTCGCCATGTACGTCATCGACACGGCCTGCTCGACCGCGATGTACATGTCGACCATGCGGTGCTGCAGTGCCTGGTTCGCGGCGATCGGCGCGTCGAACTGCCGGCGTTGCTTCGTGTACTCGACGGTGTCCGAGAGCAGACGCCGCATGACCCCCACGGCTTCGGCGCACAAGGCAGCCACGCCTTCGTCTACGGCGGCCTCGAGCAGTGCAAAGCCTCGCCCCACCTCGCCGATCAGTTCGCCCACCGCGCCCTCGAAACGGATGTCGGCGGCGCGCGAACCGTCCACCGTCGGGTACTCGCGCAGTGAGACGCCCGCTGCGTCGCGGGCCACAAGGAAGACCGAGACACCGTCGCGATCGTGCCGTGCGCCCTCCGTGCGCGCCGTGACGATGAGATGCGTCGCGAACGGCGCACCGCGCACGGCGTCCTTGAGACCGGAAATGCGCCATTGGCCGCTATTGGCAGCCGCGACCGTAGCGACATCCGCCAGGTCGTACGCACTGCCCGGCTCAAGTTGCGCAAACGCGAAACGGGCGTCGCCGGCGATGACCTGCCCGATCAGTTCGTGCGCGCGCGACGTATCCCAGCGACGCAGCAGTGCGCCGCCGATGACGACAGTGTCGAGGTAGGGTTCGACCACGAGTGCGCGGCCGAGTCTCCTCCATGACGACCAGGTTCTCGATGGCGCCGCCGCCAAGCCCGCCGAGCGCTTCGCCGAACGGCGCACCCAGCACGCCGATGTCCTCTGCCAGGCCGCGCCAGACACCCGGACGCCAGCCTGCGGCGGAGCGGACCATGGCCTGGCGTTGCTCGAAGTCGTAGTGGTCAGCGAAATACCGGGAGACGCTGTCGCGCAGCATCTGCTGTTCGGCCGTGAAATTGAAATCCATGGTGCTTGAGCCGGTGTCCGTGTGGGTCGTGGCGCTTCAGAGTCCGAGGACCGCTTTCGCCAGGATGTTGCGCTGGATCTCGTTGGAGCCGCCGAAGATCGAGAGCTTGCGCAGGTTGAAGTACGTGTCCGCAATGCCGATGGCGCCCGGCACGGCGACCGCATCGGCACCGCGCTGGTGCGCAGTCGCGCGGCTGACACGCAGCGCAGCGTGCGGCCCCAGCGCCTCGAGTGCGAGCTCGCTCATGCGCTGGTGAATTTCCGTGCCGCGGATCTTGAGCATCGAGACCTCGACGCCAGGAGCCTTGCCGGCGTTCTCGGCGGCGAGGAACCGCAGCTCCGTGTACTCGAGCGCGCACAGTTCGACTTCGATCTCCGTGAGCTTGCGCCGGAAGATCGGGTCGTCAGCGAGCGTGCGCCCGGACGAGCCGATGGTTGCAGCAAGCTTCCGCAGTTTTCCCAACGCAACCTTGGAGTGCGCGACCAGGGCGATGCCGCTGCGCTCGTGCGCGAGCAGCATCTTGGCGCAGGTCCAACCTTTGTTCTCGTCGTACACGCGATTCTCGACCGGCACCCTGACGTTCTCGAGCCACACTTCGTTGACCTCGTGGGCGCCGTCGAGCGTGATGATCGGCCTCACGGTCACGCCGGGGCTGTTCATGTCGATGAGCAGGAAGCTGATGCCAGCCTGCTTGCGCGCCGACGGATCCGTGCGCACGAGGAAAAAGCCCCAGTCGGCGTGCTGGGCGAGCGTCGTCCAGGTCTTCTGCCCATTGACGATGTAGTGATCGCCGTCGCGCGCGGCGCGCGTCTGCAGGGAAGCCAGGTCAGAACCTGCACCCGGCTCCGAATAGCCCTGGCACCACCAGTCGTCGCCCGCCACGATGCGCGGCAGAAACCGCGCCTTCTGCTCGGGCGTGCCGAACGTGTAGATGACGGGGCCGACGAGGTTCGTGGAAAACGCGATGATCGGGGCCGTGTCGGCACGCTGCAGCTCTTCTGCCCAGATGTGGCGCCGGGTGGCGCTCCAGCCGGTGCCGCCGTATTCGACCGGCCAGGCGGGCACAGACCACCCCTGCTTCGCGACGATCCGGTGCCAGGAGAGGTAGTCGTCCTTGGCCAGTTCGATGCCTGCGTCCTGCTTCGCGCGGACCTGCGCCGGATACTTGTCGGCGATGAACGCACGCACCTGGTCGCGGAACGCCAGTTCGTCCGGAGTGAACTCCAACTGCATCACGACCTCGCCCGATTCGCAGGGAAGATCAGGAGGTTATGGGCTGGCACCGCATGGGTCAATGGCATTATTAGACTGATGTCGGTGGGCAGCAGCCCGCGAACCTCGCCAGCCGGTCACTGCCGCACGTCGAACCGGAGCGGCAGCCTGGTGAGCCCGTGCGTCACGAGTCCGCCCATGCGACGGACATCCGCGGGCTCCCAACCTTCCTGCAGTCGCAGGTTGTCGAGACGGCGCAGGAGCCGATCGTAGGATTCAACCAGTTCCTGCCGTGCCAGCGCGGCCCCGGCGCAGGTGTGGATACCGGCACCGAACGCCAGGTGGGACCGCACCGACGCCCGATCGATGTCGAACGCGGCAGGATCCGGGTATTCGGCCGGGTCCCGGCTGGCCGCAGCCCAGGACAGGAGCACCATCGAACCGGCTCCAATCCTGACGCCGGCCAGCTCCGTATCCTGCGTCACCGTGCGGAAGTTGTTCTGCACGGCGCCCTCGTAGCGCAGGGACTCCTCGGCGAAACGCTCAATCAGCCGGGAATCGCCGCGGATGCGGTCGGCGATGTCGGGACGCTCGACCAGCCGCAACATGCCCAGCGACAGGGCGTTGGCAGTCGTGTCGTTGCCGGCAACGATCAGCACTTCACACATTCCGAGTTGCTCGTGGCGACGCAGAGGCACCTCGCCCCGCCCCAGGTCGAACGTCGCGTGGGCGATGTCGCTCATCAGGTCGCCGCGCGGTGCGGCCTTGCGAGCCTCGAGCTCGCCGACGAGGTAGTGCTGCAACTCGGCGACCTGGCTCATGCAGTCGATCATCTCGTCCTCGGAGAGCGGCTGCAGCAGCGGCCGTACCCAGGCGTCCGACCAGCGCTTGAACTCCCCGATACGGGCGCGATCGACACCGAGCAGGTCGGCGACGACGAGCGCGGAAAGCGACCACGCGTAGTCGCGCACGAACTCGCACTCACCCGTCGCTGCGAATCCGTCGATCAGGCCTTCCGCCACGGCTCGAATCTGCGGTCGCATCTGGTGAAAGCGCTGGTCGCGCAGCACCTTGCCCAGCACGCCGCGAAAGGCGGTGTGCCGCGGCGGGTCCATGACGATCAGGTGCGGCGTGCGGCCGAACCCCTTTTCCTTCAGATACGCCTCGGCCCTGGGGTAGAAGTTCACGCCCTGGGCGCCGACGGGACGGCTGGAGAAGATCTCTGGGTGCGCGACGACATCCCTGATCGCAGCCGCTCCAATGACGAGATAGGTCTCGCGCTCCGGCGTGGACACGTCAATGACCGGCCCCTGCCCGCGATGCGTCGCATAGTAGGGATACGGATCGATCAGCGTCTGCGGATCGAAGAAATGCCGTGTGCTCGCGATTGACATGGCGCCGCGCCTTTCGTAGCGTCAGGTTCGAAAGTCATACTTCGATGTGCCTGCCGCTCGTGTCAAGCACGCATCATCAAGGGACAACCTCACATGCCCACCGATCGCAATTCGCACCCGCCGCATCCGCTGTGGGACCAGATCGACGCGTTGCTGCAGCCGTGGCGGGTCAACGACATTGCCGCCATCGCCGAGACCTTCGAGGAAGACGGCGTGTTGCACAGCATGATGGGCACGCCGATCCGCGGCCGGGCCAGCATCCGCAAGGTGCTCGGCAAGCACCTCGCGCGCATCCAGAAGATCGAGTTCGAGATACGCACCATCGCCACGAGCGGCGACGTCGTGATGCTCGAACGCGTCGATCACGTCACAACCCCGGCCGGCACGCACGGCATGCCGGTCGTCGGCATCATCGAACTGCACGACGGGAAAATCCGCGCCTGGCGCGAGTACTTTGACCAGGCTCAGGCCGCGCCGGCGCTGGAAGCCTCGAAGTCCGGGCACGGCACATAGGCAGTCTGCCGCGGCGCGCAGCAGCGGTCAGGCCGCAGCCGTGCCCGTCGCTTTGGCAACATCCGCGCCAAGCTTGGCGTAGATCGCCTCCGGCTCGACTTCGGGCTGGCGCGAGTGCTCATAGGCGTGCGCCGCGCGCGGCGCGCGATCGAACCACAAGGCGCCCGGAACTGGCTCAGGACGCCTGGCCGCGAGCCATAGCGCAGTATCACCGCCCTGTTCCGGCGTGCGCAGCACGAGCCCCAGGTGACGCTCGAGGTCCGGCAATGCGTCGCTGACACCCTGCGTGGCGACCCAGCCCGGGTGCATCGTGTAGGACACGATGCGGCGATCCGGTCGTGTCCACCGATCCGCGAGTGCCAGCTGCGCACGTTTGTGCGCGGCGTAGGCCATGACGCCGCTGTACCGCTCGGGCTTCTGCTCCAGGCGCCGCAGGCTGAGCGCCGTGTTGTAGAGCCCGCCCGACGCCATGTTGATGATCACTCCACCGTCGAGCGCGCCAGCCTCGAGCAGTTTCTCGGTCAGCGCAAAATGCCCCAGCAGGTTCAACGCGTAGGTGCTCTCGAATCCTTCGGCGGTCAGCCGATGCGCGTGGTCGAGCCGGCCGATGTTGTTGACCAGCACGTCCACGCGCCCGCCGCGCGCGAGGACAGCGTCGGCGAGCCGCAGATTTTCCGCGACGAGTTCGAGGTCGTAACGCAGTGGCTCGACGCCCGCCCCGCCCGCGGACCGCAACGCAGCAAGCGCGGCTTCATTTCTGCCGACGGCGAGAACTTTCGCACCGCGGCTCGCGGCGCCCAGTGCGATGCCCTTGCCGATGCCGCCCGTGGCACCCGTGACCAACCAGGTCTGCCCGGCGAACGAGCCGGCAACGGGCCGCAGTGGCAGGCCACGCGCCACGTAGCCGACAGCCGTGAACGATGGCGCGAATCGCCCGTAGAAGGCCATGATTTTCCGCCACGTCGGCGAGTAGGCCGGGTTGCCCATTGGTTCTTTCCATCCGTCAGTTGAAGATCTCGAACAGGCCGGCAGCGCCCATGCCGCCGCCGACGCACATCGTCACCACGCCGTATCTCGCGCCACGACGCCTGCCTTCGTGCAGCAGGTGGCCGACGCAACGCGCGCCGGTCATGCCGAACGGATGGCCGATCGAGATCGAGCCACCCGAGACGTTGAGACGTTCGTTCGGAATGCCGAGCCGGTCGCGGCAGTAGAGCAGCTGGCTGGCAAAAGCCTCGTTGAGCTCCCAGATGTCGATGTCGTCGACGGTGAGGCCGTGCCGCGCCAGCAGCTTCGGCACCGCAAACACGGGACCAATCCCCATCTCCTCGGGCCGGCAGCCAGCCACGGCCAGCCCGCGGTAAGCGCCAAGCGGCGCCAGCCCGCGCTGCTCCGCGACCTTGCCGTCCATCAGGACCAGCGCCGCTGCGCCGTCCGAGAGCTGCGATGCATTGCCGGCGGTGATGAATCTTCCTTCGCGGATGAACCGGCCGCCCTTGAACACCGGCTTCAGCTGCTGCAGGTCCTCGAGCGTGGTCTGCGGGCGGTTGCCCTCGTCGAGCTTGAGCGTGACCTCGCGCTCGGTCACGGCATTCGTGGCCTTGTCCTGGACGAGCATGCGCGACGTGATCGGCGCGATTTCGGCCTCGTACCGGCCTTCGGCCTGCGCCTGCGCCGTGCGCAACTGCGACTGCAGCGCGTACACGTCCTGGGCCTCACGGCTGATGCCGTAGCGTTCCGCGACGATCTCGGCCGTCTCGATCATGGACGTGTCCATCTCGGGATAGTGCTCGCGCTGCCAGGCATCGCCCATACGCTCGTAGTTCAGGCGCTCGTTCATCACGAGCGAGACCGATTCGATGCCCGCCCCGATCGTGACCGGCGCGCCATCCACGATGATGTGCCTGGCTGCGGCTGCGATCGCCATGAGCCCGGAGGAACACGCACGATCGATCGTCATGCCCGGCACGGTGTTGGGAAGTCCTGCGCGCAGCGCGGAGAATCGCGCGATGTTCTGGCCGGTCGTGCCTTGCTGAACCGCGCAACCCATCGCCACGTCCTCCACCTCGGCAGGATCCACGCCCGCGCGGCGCACGGCCTCGGCAATCACGTGGCCGCCCAGAGTCGTCGCATCCGTGTTGTTGAAGGCACCGCGGTAGGCCTTGCCGATCGGGGTGCGCGCGGTGGCGACGATGACGGCTTCACGGGACATTCGAACCCCTCGGTCTAATATTGAAAGCGGCAATTGAACGCTTTGCCCACGGAATGTCAACGTTGCCGGGCACGCCGCCGTGTGCAAGCATGGCTTTCGTTATCGAACTGTTACCGCGGACACGGGGGACCGGCCATGGACCATGCCAGCCAGCAGCAGGACGTCTTCGAGTTTGCCGACCGCTTCATCGCGGCCCTGAATCGCGGCGACCCCGCCACGGTGCAGAAGTTCTACGCACCGGACGCCACGTTCTGGCACAACTTCGACGACGTCGACCAGACGGTCGCCGACAACATGAAGGTGCTGGAATGGATGGTGCGCAAGGCGCCGCAGCGCAATTACCGCGTCGTCCGCCGCGAACTGATCCCCGGCGGCTGGCTGCAGCAGCACATCGTCGAAGCGAAGCTTGCGAACGGCAAGGAAATGAAGATGTTCGCCTGCTGCGTCATCACGCTCAAGGACGGCCTCATCTGGCGCATCGAGGAATACCTCGACCCGGCGCAGGCCGCCGTGCTGCGGGAAGCGAAGGCCTCTTGAGGCGCGGTCAGCCGAGGCGCTCGACCACCATCGCCGCGCCCACGCCCGCTGCGCCGGAGCAGACGACGAGCCCGAGCCGGCCATCCGCAGCGTCGAGCGCGTCCAGCAGGGTCGAGACCAGGATGGCCCCCGACGCCCCCATCGGATGTCCACGCGCAATGTGGCCGCCGCCGACGTTCACGCGAGCCTCGTCTGCGGGGTAGTCGCGAAGGAACTTTGCGATGGTGACCGCGAACGCTTCCATGAACTCGATGCGGTCCATGTCGGCAAGCGTCAACCCAGTCTTCGCCAGCACGCGCTCCATCGCAGTGAATCCAGCGAGCAACGACGCGTGCGGGTCACCACCCGACTCGGCATAAGCCAGGATGCGCGCGCGCGGCGTGTCTCCTGCACCCGGAGCGCCACCGACCAGCGCGAGCCCTGCCCCGTCGCAGATCGGCGGCGCGTGGCCGATGGTGTGGCGATGGTCAATCGGACCATCGAGGGCATCGGCGTACTGCACGGCCAGCGGAGCGAAGCTCGGCGGCATGGCGGCGAGCGACTCGGCGGTGGTCTGCGGACGAATGCATTCATCCGCAGCCAGGGCGCCAAGCGCGATGCGCGAGGCAAGCAGCGCCGGCGTGGCCTCGGCCGCGCCAGAACGCCGTTGCGATGTCAGCGAAACGGCATCCAGCTGGCTGCGTGAAATACCCTGCTCTTCCGCCAGGCGATCAGCCGCGAGCACGACGGGAATGAATCGCGTGCGCTTCGGGAAACTCGCGTCGGTGTAATAGGTCGCGTTGTCGCCCAGGAAAGGCACGCGCGACATCATCTCGACGCCGCCGGCGAGCGCACGATCCAGGTTCCCTGCGGCGACCTGCATGGCCACGTGACCGATGGCCGTGAGGCCGGAGACGCAGTAGTTGTTGAGCGTGAACGCATATGCGCCGTCGGCAACGCCGGCGTGCAACTTCGACACCAGGGCGATGTTGGCGCCCTGGTCGCCCACCTGGTCGACACAGCCCAGCACCAGCGCCTCGACCTTGCGTGGCTCGTGACCGCGGGCCTGCATGGCGTCAACGAGCCCGGCGACCAGTTCCTGCGGCTTCATTCCCGCGAGACCGCCTTCCGCGCGTGCCTTGCCGCGCGGCGTGCGCACGGCATCGTAGATGTAGGCCTGCATGACTGCCCTCCTCAGTCCCGCAGGCCAACGACCAGGCTGACGACCGTGCCCAGCGAGCCGCCGATATTGAGCGTGCCGTACGTGCGGGCGCCTGCAACCTGGTAGTCACCAGCGGTGCCCGTGACCTGCCGGCCCGCATCCAGCAGCAGCCTGGCGCCCGTCGCACCGACCGGATGACCGACGCCGATCAGGCCGCCCGAGGCGTTGACCGGACACTTGCCGTCGATCTCGACCAGGCCGCTCTCGATCGCCTGCCAGCTCTGGCCGGGCGGCGTCAGTCCGAAATGGTCGATCGCCATGTATTCGGTGGACGTGAAGCAATCGTGGGTCTCGATTCCGTCCAATGACTCGACGCCCGGGATACCCGCGCGCCGCCAGGCATCCGCGATCGCCTTACGCACGTGCGGAAACATGAATTCCTCGCCCCTGCTGCGCTCGAGCTTGTCGAGGAAGCGGATGCCGGCGTTGGTGTGGCCCCAGCCGAGAATCTGCGGGAACTCGCTGGCCTTCACGCCACGGCGGGAAGCGTAGCCCTGCATGAACCTGTCTGACGCGAGGATGACCGCCACGGCGCCATCGGTGATCTGGCCACAATCCTGCCGCCGTGTCCCTGGTTCGATGACGGGATTGAATTCGTCACTGTCAGTGAACGTCTCGGCGTTGAACTTCCAGGCACGGGTCTGCGCGCGCGGGTTGCGCTTCGCATTCCCCATGTTGATCTCGGCGATTCGATTGAGGTAGCGGCGATCGAGCCCGTAGCGCTCCTCATACTCCATTGCGATCCTGCCGAACACCGCAGGCCAGACGAACTTGCAGTCGAGTCCTTCGTGGCCTTGCCACGACGCGGCGTTCTGCACCTGCGAGGCCTGGTCGCCCGGCAGGTTCTTTTCCTCCTCGACGCCGAGCACCATGATGCAGTCGTAGCGGCCTGCCTCGATTTCGGCCGTGGCCGACAGGACGCCAAGCGAACTGGAAGCGCAGGCCGCCTCGTGCCGCATCGCGGGCTTGCCGAAGAACTCCGGCTTCACCTGCGCGACCATGGCCGCGAGATGGCCCTGACCGCGATAGAGTTCGCCGAACGCATTGCCGACGTGGATCGCGTCGATGTCGTCGGGCTCGAGCAGGCAGGACGCCAGAGCGCCGTCGATGGCCTCACGCATCATGTCCGAGTAGTCGAGCCCTTCGCGCGACCACACGCGCGCGAAATCGGTCTGGTAACCGCCAATCAGATGGATGGCCATGAAGAGCCCCTTGCTGGATCCGGGCCAGAATACCGCATCAGTCCAATAATGCTAGTCACCCGGGCAGGCCGGTCACCTGGCCGCCACGAACGACAATGCCGTGCGCCTCGCGGTCCCAGGTGTCGGCCGTCACGCCCTCGTTGCGCAGCCTGTGCTTCTCGATCTTGGCCGTCGGGGTCTTCGGTAGTTCGGCGACGACGCGGATGTAGCGCGGCAGCATGAAATGCGCCATGCGCGGCACCAGGAACTGCAGCAACTGCACGGGATCGATGGCAAGCCCCGCACCGGCGGTCACGACCAGCATGACTTCGTCTTCCGATTGGTCGCTAGGCACCGGGATTGCTGCCGCTTCCAGTACGGCGGGATGGCACAGCGCCTCGGCTTCGACCTCGAACGACGAAATGTTCTCGCCACGACGGCGGATCGCGTCCTTGATGCGGTCGACGAAGAAGAAATTGCCGCCTGGATCGCGGCGGAAAGCATCGCCCGTGTGGAACCAGCCATTGCGCCACGCGTCTGCCGTGGCCTGCGGATTCCGGTAATAGCCCGGCGTGATCTCCCACGGCCGTGAGGCGCGCAGGATCAGTTCGCCCACCTGCCCGTGCGGCACCTCGACGTCGTTGGCATCGACGACCCGCGCATCGATGCCGGGCCGTGGCCGGCCACAGGAGCCAAGCACCTCGGGGTTCGCGCTGGAACGGATCGGCACCGCAGTCTCCGTCATGTTGAAGGCCGTGTGCATCTGCAGGCCGTAACGCTCGGCGACGGCCTTCGAGTCCTGGTTCCACGGCACGGTGACTACGTTGCGCAGCGGATGATCGCGATCCCGGTCGCCCGGTGGCTGGCGCAGCAGGAACTGCGTCATCCCCCCCACCAGGCAGCAACCGGTGATGTTGTTGCGGCGCACGGCGTCCCAGAACGTTCCAGGCTTGAAGCCGTCATGCAGGACACAGGTGCCGCCCTTCGTGAGCCGGTCCAGGACCGCTCCGGCGCCGCTGACGTGGAACAGCGGCAGGTTGGCGAGCAGCCGATCCTCGGCGTCGAAGTAATCCATGCCCATCGCACCGCCGCACCAGGCCTGCACGTACGTGCAGATCACGGCCTTGGACGGCCCGGTCGTGCCGGACGTCAGGATGATGTAGACCGGATCCCACGGCTCGACGGGTCGCGCGGGTTCCGCGCGCTCGTCAGCGTCAAGAATGCTCGCCGGATGAAAAGCGAACCGGCCCGAGGCCGTCGGCGCATCGCCGACGACGATCACGTCGCGCAGCTGCGCCGTCTCGAGTTCGTCGAGCCGCGACAGCAGGCTCGCATGCGCGACCATCACCTGCGCGTCCGAAATCGCGATCGCATGCTGCAGCAGGCGTCCACGGTACCCGGTATTGATCGGGACGTGCACGGCTCCGAGGTAATTGGCGGCAAACCAGGCCAGCACCGCCTCGCGCCGGTTCGGCATCCAGCACAGCACGTGCGAGCCCTGCTCGACTCCCAGCCTGCGCAGGCCCGCCGCCGCGCGCTGCACGCGATCGAGCGATTCGGCAAACGTCCAGGCGCTGCCATCCTCGAACTCGAGGAAGTTCCTGTCCGGCCGTTCGCGCGCCCAGCGACGCAGCAGGTCGCCGACGACGCATTCAGCCCGTTCCGGAATCCTGGAATCGGCATCCATGCTGCTAGGATGTCGACGTACGTTTCCTGGTGCAAGCAAGCGAGAGACCGGAGATGAGCTGGGAACCCGAACTCGAGGAACTGCGGCGACGCCAGGCCATGGCCCGCGAGATGGGCGGGCCGGACAAGGTCGCGCGGCAACACAACGCCGGACGCCTGACGGTGCGCGAGCGCATCGCGGCGCTGCTCGACGCAGGCAGCTTCAGTGAGCTCGGATCGATCACGGGCAACGCGTCCTACGATGAGTCGGGTGCGCTGCAATCCATGACCCCGACCAACTTTCTGTTCGGGCGCGGCAGGATCGAAGGCCGGCGCGTCGTGGTGGCGGGCGACGATTTCACGGTGCGCGGGGGCGCCTCCGACGCGTCGATCATCGAGAAGCAGGTCGCCGCGGAACAGATGGCGCACGAGCTGCGCATGCCGATGGTCCGCCTCATCGAAGGCAGCGGCGGCGGCGGCTCCGTCAAGTCGCTGGAGACGCTGGGCTACACCTACGTGCCGTTCCTGCCGGGATTCGAGCACATGGTCCGCAATCTCGCGACCGTGCCGGTGGTCAGCCTCGGCCTCGGCCCGATCGCGGGCTTCGGGGCCGCGAAAGTGGTGCAGAGCCACTATTCCCTGCTCGTCCGCCGGCAATCGCAGATGTTCGTGGCGGGACCGCCGGTGGTCGCCGCGGCCGGACAGAAATTGACGAAAGAAGAACTCGGCAGCAGCCGCATCCATGCGTCGAACGGCGCAGTGGACGACGAAGTCGAGAGCGAGCAGGAAGCGTTCGAGCGCACGCGCCGTTTCCTCGGCTACCTGCCCTCCTCGGTGCACGAGCTGCCACCGCGCATCGAGTCCGACGACGACCCCGACCGGCGCGATGAATTTCTCGTTTCCGCAGTACCGCGCGACCGGCGCGAGGTCTATCGCATGCGGCCGATCGTCGAGGCCGTCGTCGACACGGGCTCGTTCCTGGAAATCGGACGTCTGCACGGACGCTCCGTGATCACCGGGCTGGCCAGGCTCGATGGCTGGCCGGTGGCGGTGATCGCGAGCGATCCGTTCGTGATCGGCGGGCTATGGACTGCGGCGAGTTCCGCCAAGCTCGAGCGCTTCGTGAACTTCGCGCAGACGTTCCACCTGCCGGTCGTGCACCTGGTCGACAACCCGGGTTTCATGATCGGCAAGCAGGCCGAGCACGAGGCGACGATCCGCGCGGGCGCCCGGGCACTCACGGCGGTCTACCAGGCGACCGTCCCGTGGTGCACGGTGATCATTCGCAAGGTGTTCGGCGTCGCGGGCGCTGGCCACCAGAACCACACGCGCTTCCATTACCGCTATGCATGGCCATCGGCCGACTGGGGCTCGTTGCCGATCGAAGGCGGCATCGAGGCCGCGTACAAAGCCGAACTCGACGCGGCGGAGGATCGTGCGGCACTGGCGGCCGAGATCACACAGCGTCTCAATTGCATGCGCTCGCCGTTCCGCTCGGCAGAGAAGTTCCAGATCGAGGAGATGATCGACCCACGCGATACGCGGCGGCTGCTCTGCGAATTCGCCGAGATTGCGGCGCCGTTGCGCGCCACGGGTCCGCTGCAGTTCGCCTATCGCCCTTGACGCTGCGGTTCACGCCGACCCATCCGCCGGCAACGCGGTGGCCGCGCCAGCGCCGCGTCAATGCTTCAGGGGTGAATCGTGCAGGTGACGCCTGTACAGGATCTTGACGAATGCTTCGGTCACGCACTGGCAGAAGTCGTCTTCCTCGTCGAACTGGACCAGGCACGAGCCGTCGTCGAACAGCACGTCGACCTCGCAACGCGCGCAGTGACCACGCGGACCGCCGTCCGGTTCCTCGTACAAGTCGACCCTGACGGTATTGATGCGGCGACGAAGCGCCTGGGCCAGGCGCTCGGTCTCGTGATGCACGATCGCGCGCAGGTCGTCGGAGAGATCGATGCCGTGGACTCTGATTTCCGTTCTCATGGCGTCACCCCTGGCTGGATGTCACTGGACCCGGGTCAATCGGCAGACCATCTGCTGCGACAGCGACGTCCGTAACGCCACCCGTGCGCCATCAACGCACACCGACGTTACAATTGCGTTGCCACGGTATCGAGTCTGCGCCAGATTGCTCGCAAAATCATCCTGCGGTGCGTCGGCCTTCCACACTGTAACGACGAGAGTCGGCTGCGTAGGATGCGCTGCGACCGCGAGGAAGCCGCGCGTAATCGAGGTGCCAACCATGCGACGAGCCAGCCGTATCCTGCCCAGTGTGCTCGCCTGCCTGCTGCCCGTGGCGTCCTTGCACGCCGAACCGCTGC
Source organism: uncultured Gammaproteobacteria bacterium (assembly GCA_963698735.1). Lineage (GTDB taxonomy): Bacteria > Pseudomonadota > Gammaproteobacteria > Steroidobacterales > Steroidobacteraceae > RPQJ01. The sequence goes on from CAVOSA010000019.1 coordinate 50,435, forward strand.
TGACCCGCAACCAGCACCCACTGGCTGCGCTGTTCGGCTTGCCGATGCCGCTCGCAGCTCGGCTACCAGCGTCCGGCACCGGACGCGTCGGCGCCACCATCAACTGGAGCAACTTCGCCACCACGGACACCACGGAGCGACGCAGTTACACGCTCGATGGCGAAGTGTTCGAGGCCCGTGTGCAGGCGGACCGTGCCCTCGGCGAGCGCTTCGCCGTGCATGGGGAACTGGCCTGGCGGAACCTGAGCGGCGGCTCACTCGATTCGCTGGTCGAGAACTGGCACGAACTGTTCGGACTGCCGGGCGGCTCACGCAACCGCCTGCCCGAAGACGAGTTGCTGATCGAGTATCGTTCAGGCGAATCGACACTGCTGCAGGTCGACGAGGATTCTTCGGGGCTTGCGGACCTGCCGCTTGCCGTCGGTTACCAGATTGCCTCGTCCGAACGAGGCGCGCTCGCGGGCTGGCTTACGGTCAAGGTACCCACCGGGAAAGCAGAGGACCTGACGGGCAGCGGCGCGCTCGATGTCGCGCTGTCACTCTCCGGCGAACGACAGGTTTCCGAGCGCTGGCTGCTGCATGGGCAAGCGAACTTCGTATGGCTGGGTGATGGCGACCTGTTGCCCGGCCTGCAACAGGACTTCGCGGGCTCGCTGCTTGCAGCGGTCACCTGGAATGCCTGGCGCGAGCTCGACCTGATTGCACAACTGGAAGCCAACACTGCGGTGCTCGATACGGGCACGGATCTCGACGGCGATGCCGTGGTCCTGACTCTCGGCGGAACCTACCGGACGGCCGGCGGCTGGCGGTTCGACGTCGGCTTCAGCGAGGACGTGCAGGTGGCCGCGTCCCCGGACATCGTGTTCGTCCTGGGCGTGCGTCACGCGTTCTGAGGGGAGATGGTCGGCCCGTCTGGGTCCTGCAGGAGTACACAAAGGCGGTCGATCCGAGCCTGACCCCCGACAACCTCAACACGGTGGGCAGCAAGCTGAAGAACCTGCCGGCCGGCTGGAAGTTCGAAACCAAGGTGCTCACCGAGACCCTGTCGCTGGACACCGGTCGCGCCGGCGGCTGGGCCGCGATCATTCGTGACGACCTGCACTGCACCTACCAGGGTTGTGGCTACGGCGCCGACGCAAGCGCCAATTACATCCCGTAGCGGGGTCCGGGCAAGTCGCGCGACCAGGTCCCGATCCTGCATGAGGCGGTCGCGGACATAGCTGAAGGCCAGGCAGCCTCTTCCCGGGCTGCCGTAGTGTCCTGTGGAACGAGGCGTGCAGGATTTCGTTCACGACGGCTTGCGCTTCCGGGCTCCGCGGGGTCAGTTTGCGGATCGGCCGGCCGTCGAAGAACTGCATCGTCAAAACCGTGCGTGACGAAAGTTCGGGGTACGGACGCAGCACCGTGACCTTGCGGGAGGAGTCGAGGTTGCGCTGGAATTCGAGCAGGTTCGACAGTTCCTGGTGAAAGTCGAGCTCCTGCAGCAATCCCCGCTCGAATTCCTCGACGATCGACACGACGCCAAGCAACTTCATCTCGTCGATGCTCGCCTCGAGCACCTGCGTGGCTAATTTGCAGCAGATTCAGGTCCGAGCGAACGACCGCGCTGACTGGTTCATGCGGACCACTTCCTGCAAAGACCGTTCGCTGTAGCGCCCGCGGATTGGTTCAGTAGTACCACTTTGCGACCAGTCCCAGCGCCCCGAGCGATTCCTCCTGCGGGTGTTCGTCTTCCTGGCTCGCCACGTACATCTCGAGACGGAAGTGCTCGCTCAGCGTGACCTCGGCGCCTAGAGTTGCGAGCGTCCTGGCCCACGCGTCGTAGCGCGTATCGTAAAACCACTCGTAGTTGACATAGGGCGCCACCGTATAGCCGCGCACCTTGAACTCACGCTGCGCTTCCAGGCGGGCCCGATACCGCGTCGAATACTCATCGCCGATCCATCGCAGATCCGCGCGGGCGCGCGCTTCGAGCCACACGTCCGCCGGCAGAGGCGCCTTCCCGTGAACCGCGACGATTCCACGATTCTCAGAGACCTCGCGGCCCGATTCCTCGGTGACGTCGAAAATCCGGTCGTAGCCAATCCTCGCCCAGAACGAGCGGCTGCGCTGCCAGTCGTCCGCTCGCAACTTGCTTATCAGCTTCGGCTTGAACGAGAGATCGACGTATGCGGCGAGGTTGAGAGATCGCTCGTCGGATTCCTTGCCCTTCGCGTGGGCGGCGTCGAGGAACAACCTGGCCTGCGAATTAACTTGATAGAAGTAGTTGAGTTCCGGCCAGAACTCGGAGATGCCCTCGGCTCTTGCCGCACCGCCGACCAGGAGCCCGACGACGAGCGTCCAGGAAATCAGGGTCCTCCTGGCATCACGCATGACGTCGTCTGGCCCGCGTCGCAACCAGGCCAAGCGGCTGTTCCGCTGCCCCAAAAAGCTTGCGTTGCAACTTCCGCCGATGCGACAAGTTCAATGTCATGTTCATGGCGCATCTGTGCATCGCGCGGGCCGTCGAAGCCCGACGGCAATCTCAAGAAGGCCTAGTCCAGCACGTTCCACCCATGCCTGCTAGACATATCATGACTCGATTCGGACATTTGGAGACAGCCTGGGACAGGGATTTCCGCAGGAGCGACCGACGGAGACCATGGCTAGAATCCCCCGAAGAGACGGCTACAGTCGAGCCGAAATCGGCGCACCCCAGCGCCGGGTGAATGGGAGTTCATGCGCAACGCCGTCCCGACAGTATCCAGCGTCCTAGCGAGCCTCGGCATGCTGCTGCTCGCGGGCTGCGCGAGCGTGGGCCCGCCGACAGTCACGCGCGACAGGTTCGATTACGTCGCCACCATCTCGGATTCCTGGAAGCGTCAGACGCTGCTCAACCTGCTCAAGGTTCGCTACACCGACGCGCCGGTGTTCATGGATGTGTCGTCAGTCATCAGCTCGTACTCGCTGGAGGGCGACATCAGTCTCGGCGGTCAGTTCGCGACGTCCGGCGGCGGTAACGTCGGCACCGTGGGAGCCACCGGACGTTACTCCGACCGGCCCACGATCACCTACCAGCCCCTGATCGGCGACAAGTTCGCCAAGAGCCTGATGTCCCCGATTCCGGTCACGGGTCTGCTGTACCTCATTCAGGGCGGCTATCCGGCCGATGTCGTGCTGCGGATCGGTGTGAACACGATCAACGGCCTGGACAATGCCTTTGGCGGCGCCGGCAATCCGCGTGCGGGCGACCCGAAGTTCCACGAGTTCATGACCTTGATGCACGAGTCACAAGCTGCGGGCGGCGTGGGATTCCGGGTCAAGCCGGTCAACGACACACAGGCCGTCTTGATGTACATGCGCCCGGCGACGGACCCGGCGGCCGAGTACAGCCGCAGGATCGGCGCATTGCTCGGGCTCGACACGCGCGAGCGCGAGTTCACCGTCCAGTACGGATCGTTCCCGGAGAATGACCGGCAGATCGCCATCCTGACGCGGTCCATACTGCAGGTCATGGTTGATTTCGGGTCCTACATTGACGTGCCGCAGTCCGATGTCGCCGAAGGCCGCGTGTCGAGCGTTTCGCGCACCGACGAGCAGCAACGACTGTTTCCGCCGTTGCTTGCGGTCCGGCATGGCCCGGCGCCGCCCGACGACGCCTATGTGGCCGTGCCGTACCGCAAGCAGTGGTGGTGGATCGACGACCGCGACCAGCGGTCGAAGCAGATTCTCACCTTCCTGATGCTCATGTTCTCGCTCACCGAAGGGGGGCCCGCGCAGAGCGCCCCGATCGTGACGGTTCCGGCGCGGTAAACCAGAAGAGGTGCGATAGCGATGAATTTCAAATGGACGTACTCGAGAGCCGCTTCGCTCAAGGGTGCCGCGGTGGTTGCAGCGGTACTGCTGTCCGCCCCTGCCCTGGGTGCCGATGGACCAACGGGCTCCACCGCCGCACCGCCCGGAGCAACCGACCCGGTGTCGGAACTGACGGAATCGCAACGTGAGGCCCGGGCGCTGCTCAAGGCCATGGCCGATCATCTCGCCGGCCTGCAGTCCTTCACCGTCAACTTCCGCGACGGTTACGACGTCGTGCAGGCGACAGGCCAGAAAATCGAGTTCGGCGAGACCCGCCGCATCACGCTGGCTCGTCCCAATCTGCTACGCGTGGAGGAAATCGCCAGCGATGGTCGACTCGACTTGGCCCTGTTCGACGGCAAGGACATCACAGTCTTCAACGCCGACACCAACCTCTTCGCCCGGGCGCCTCAGCCCGGATCGGTCGACGACGCACTCGTCTACTTCGTCCGCGACCTGCGCATGCGCATGCCGCTCGCCCGGCTCCTGACGACTCGCTTGCCGACGGAGTGGCCCAAGCGTGTGAAGACCGTCGATTACGTCGAGAGTGTCGACATCGCTGGTGTACGAACGCATCACGTGGCCGGCCGCACAGATGCCGTCGACTTCCAGTACTGGATCAAGGATGGACCCAGCCCGCTGCCGCTGCGCGTCGTGCTGACCTATTCGGGCGAGCCGGGCCAGCCGCAGTTCTGGGCGAATTTCTCGGATTGGAACACGAGCCCCCGGCTGCCGGGGACCACGTTCCAGTTCACTCCACCGGCCGGCGCACGCCAGATCGCCTTTGCCACCCAGGTTTCGGAGTCCGCTGGTGCCCGGCAACCGGCAGCGCCGCGCGAGGAGGTCAAGCCATGAGGTCGAGAAAGCTTGCGGGTTCGTGCGTCGCCTGCCTGGCCGCGATGGCGACGCTGGTATTCCTGCCAATCGGAGACGCAGTCGCCGCCCGGCCCCAGCGCGGCGCAAGCGGCGGCAACTTTTCAAAGGAGGGCCCTGCGGCCAGCGGGAGCATGTCGCAGCGAGGCGGCGGCCGGTCAGGCGGTCGCACTACCCAGGCATCGGGCGGAACGCAGCGGCCGACACCGCAGTCGACTGGCTCGTCGGCCGAACGCCAAGGCAGCCGCGACGAGAACCAGGGCCAGCGGCAAGCCAGTCACGACCAGAACCAGGGCCAGCGGCAGGCCAGTCACGATGAGAACCAGAGCCAGCGGCAGTCCAACGCCGACGACGTGCGGGACGATCGAGAGGACTACTACGAGGACCGCTACGACGACTGGGACGGTTACGATGACGACAACGAGGAACTGGTCGCAGGCCTCGTCGTCGGCGCCGTCATAGGTGCCGCCGCCGCATCGTCCGGCGACAACGACTCGACCACGACCACCACGACAACCACGACGGTCGCGACGACCTCGGCATCGCTGCCGTGCAATCCGTCCGTCTCCACCGTGCAGGGCGTCACCTACTACCAGTGCGGCCAGCAGTACTACGTGCAGGCCTATGGGGGTTCCGGGCCGATCTACATGCCCACGCAACCGCCGAAGTAAGGGTAGCGCGCCAGCAGCCGTTGCGCGCACGGCATCAACACCGGGCACCATGCGCGTCGGTCTGATTCCATGGGCCCCATCAAGGTGCATGCGTGAGCCTTGTGTCTCGCCGAGCCCTCATCACCGCATTCGCCCTTGCGCTGTGCATCGCAACGACCGCCCCGGCGCTCTCGGCATCGAAGTCCGATCTCGAAGCCGCGTCGAAGCAGGCCCTGGACAAGCTGGTCGCGACCTTCCCGGCAGCCAAGACAACGAATTCAAAGGCCGTCGCGGTGCTCGTATTCCCCAGCATCACCAAGGCCGGCCTCGGCATTGGCGGCCAGTTTGGCGAAGGCGTGCTCTGGCGCCGCGGCAAGGCGGTCGGCTACTACAACACGGCCGGCGCCTCCTACGGTCTGCAGGCCGGTGCACAGAAGTACGGCTACGCGATGTTCTTCATGACGGAGAAGGCGCTGAAGTCCCTCGACTCCACGGAGGGATTCGAAGTCGGCGTCGGCCCGAGCGTCGTGATCATCGATTCCGGTATGGCCAAGAACGTCACGACGAGTAGCTTGACCGAGGACATCTACGCCTTCGTCTTCAAGCAGCAGGGACTGATGGCTGGGGCCGGGCTGCAGGGTAACAAGATCACGAAGATCACGAAGTAACCGGGCGGCAGGCCCGCTGCTGCTGCAAGCCCGCTGCGACCATTGGGCGCGTGCAGGTGCCGCGGAGCCTCGTCGCGGTTCGTTGGTCACTCTCAAGGAGCGGGAGGCAGCACCAACAGGGCCGGATCGATCTTGTAGGTCCACGGCAGGCCCGAGTTCTTCCAGCCGTTCACGAGCCGCTGGCCCTGGAACACGCTTTCAGGATCGTCGACTGAGTCGCCCTCCATGCCGTCGACGACGTTATAGACGTTCTTGTACCCGGCCTTGGCGAGCAGGTTCACGGCCATGGCGCCGCGGCCACCGGAGCGGCACATGACCATCAACGTGTCCTCGGGCGTCGCTACCTTCTGCACTCGCGTGACGAAGTCGGGCAGCGATCGCATCGGGAACTGCTTCTTGTCGGCGTCCCACTCGTAGCTCACGGCGACCACCGGGATCTTCCATGCCATCGGCGGATGACCCACCCAGAACACCTCTTCCGGCGTCCGGACATCGATGATCTTCACCTTGTCCGGCGCGGCTTCCCATCGCTGGTAGGCCTCCTTCGCCGTGACGTAGAGGCCGAGGACCGTCTGCTTCTCGGCGGGAATTTGCGCAGGCGTCACCTGCGGCGATGATGAAGCCGTCGACGCTTCGGCAGCGGCTGCCGTGGCAACAGGTACAGTCGCGGCAGCCGCAGCGAAGATCATCCAGCCCGACAAGACCGCAATGCGGTTCGATCGACCATTCATGCGTGACCTGAACATATGCAACTCCTGTGATCTCATCTCCAACCGTCCATTCCGCCTTACTTGAAGATCATGCGGTCCGGCCCGCTGCGCTTCGCCCCGTCACAGCACTCCGAGCATCTGCAATGCGTTGTTGATGATCTGCAAGCCCAGCGCCACCTGGACGACACCTAGCACGGCGCCGAGAATCGGCAGCACGAACGCCAGCACGATCGCCAGCCGCCGGGCTACAAGCATGACGATGAGGTTCAAGATCATGATCGCCACGACCGCGGCAGCGATCGTCAGGCGCCCCTGCTGGCCGTCGCTGAATGCGAGGAGGACGATGAGCGCCGCGATGCCATAGGGCGTGACGATGGCCGGAAAGGCGAGCGGCATCAACGCTACTTTCATGACTGGTGCCGGTAGAGCCTTGGCCTCTCCCTTGGGCGGCTCGTGCGCCTCGAACTGATCAAGCACGTTCTTGAGTGCCACCAGGAAGAGGATGATCCCGCCGGACAGAACCAGGATCGGCAGGGGGATGCCGTAACTGCTGAGAATGCTCTCGCCCAGGAAGCCGGCAATCAGCAATCCCAGCGCCGCAAAGATCGTCGCCCAAATCGCGATCTGGCGGGTTTGCGTTGCACTTGCGCCGTTCGTCGCCTTGAACAAGGGCCCAATGATCTTGAACGGCCCGAGCATCAGGATCAGGACGGGCAGGATCTGTCCCAGATCGATCGGCCTCATCGGCACATCGACGCCGTCGACCGTAGTCGCGTACGCAGCGCCTGCAGCAAAGAAACAGCCGGCAAACGCCAGCGCCACCAGGCATTGCGCGTGCCGGCCCGGAACACTACCTGCGGGTGATCTGTACATGTGCAGCCCCTTTACGTGCATCAACGACCGTCCGTGCAGTCTCACTGGAAGATCATGTTGAACCCGATGAAGACCTGCCACTCGGGCCAACCTGCACCATCGTCAGCGACCGACCACTGCGGCTCGATGAACAGGTTATTGGACCCCTTGCTGGTCTTGAATACCTGGCCGATACCTAACCCGAGTGGCACGGTGTAGCCGTCGCTCTCGAAATCATAGGTCATGATCGGCGTCGAGCGCAGGTACGTGCCGCCGCCGAGCTGGTAAATGAGGATCGGCTGGAAGGACGCGACATTGACATCGTCGCGATCGTCGTCGCCCGCGAAACTGGCCTGCCAGGTCAGCAGATAGCCGTACTGGAATTTCGGTGACCGCGCGCTGAACAGCACGTTCGCGATGCCTGCCGACCACTTGCCGCTGCCCGTGGCGTCTTCGCTCGCGGTTGGGATGTTGAGCAACGGTCCGACGCCGAAACTGACCCCTGGAGTGCCAACGTCCATCTGGTACGCGGCAAACACGTTGAAGTCACCCAGCCCGGTCTCGTGCTCGAACTCCGGCGCCGCCGGCACGGTGTTGAGCGTCAGCAGCGAGGCACGCATGAGCCACTTCGTGTCGCCGATCGAGAACGGCACGGCAAACCGCAGCCAGAACTGGTTGGCATCCTCGTCGATGTCGGTGAGGTTGCCGACGTAGTAGTCGTGCATGTTGAAGGCCTTGGCCCGCAGGAGCGGGTTGTTCGCCTGCGCGGCGTCGTTCGCCGCGACTCCGTCCTCGGCGCTGGCCATGCCGGCCAGACCCAGCAATCCTGCCGCGAGCAATGCGAGGCGGCGACTCCAGCTTTTCGTCAACATCTGCGTTCTCCTGTGATCACAACCTGATTACCGCACGAAGTCCCGGGATCACCGCAGTGGATTCACCAAGGCCGGGCCTGATGACCTGCAGGTCCGCGCCCACGTGGCACCAAGGCGTCAGCTGAAAGTCGTAGAAGACCTCGATCCCCGCCTCGTCCCGGATGGTCTGGATATCGGCGAGCGCATCCTTGAGCGACTGGCTGAAGCCATCGTAGTAGTACCCGACACCCCAGCGGTCCTTGCTCCGCCCGGGAAACGGCCCTGCCCCACCCACGCCGAGGAACATCGACCAGCGCAGCCCGTTCGGATTGCCATCGGAAACGGCGACTTGCCCGAACAGTCCGTAGCCCTCCTCGGAACTGCCGCCCGCCTCATGGAGGTATTGGTCGAACGAATACGCGACGTAGTAACGCGATTCCTTGATGCCGGGCGTTCCGGGGGTGGGCGATGGAATGATCGTGTCGCCCAGGGTCTCGAGGTCGGTGCCGCCCTGGGAACTGTAGAAAGCGGAGAAGCCCTGGTGACCGGGGAGCCCGCCGATGGTCACGTTGAAGTCGACCTGCCCGCGAATGCTCACGCCGCCGGCGAACGGGTCGTCGAACACGGACCGGTTCGCGTAGCTGTGGAGGTCGTAGACCCACAGCCGGTAGGTGGCCGCATCGGTGGGCACGCTCGCCAGCACACCCAGCAGATAGGGCGGCACGGTGCCGGTCGGCGTGGCCGTGAACGTGTGGTTCCAGAACGAGTCGATGCCCGCTCCGCCCATGAAGGCTTGCCGGCGACCAGGTCGATCATGTTGATCTTCCCGAACGCCACGGACGCCCCGTTGCCGAATGCCTGGACGAAATAGAAGCTCGAGACGTCAAAGGCATCTCCACCGTCCATCCCCGGCGTGTAGAGCGCGGTGTTGACCGGGATCATCACGCCGCCGCGCCCGTTGGCGCTGGTGCCGAAGTTGTATTCGGCGTGGACGACCATCGAGAGGCCGTCCCAGGCGCCGAGCTTGGCGAGGTCGGCCGCCATGCGCAGGTCTGCCTTGCCGCCGTAGTCGTGGCTGTCGCCACCGTCACCGGCGCTCAGCCCCTGGTAGAACTGACTCAGCCGCGGCTCGAGGACGACACCGCGATCCTGCAGCCAGATCCGACTGCCGCCCCAGTCTCCACTGAGCGTGTCGCGGATCAGCCAGTCGGATGGCGCCGCAACCTCCTCCGCAGACCAGGCACTGTCGCTCATTGCGCCCAGTACGACGAGCGCCAGGGACGCTGCTGTTTTCGTCGAATCAGGGACTGGGCGCCGCATCAGGGGACTCGACGAATCGGGTCGTTTGCATTGGCTGTGAGCGGCGCGGACGCCGTCACAATAGCGTTTTCAAGCACACGATCAATCAACTGCTCCACGGAGAACATCGTCAGCACCAGCGGCGCCACCGGCAGCAGCAGGGTCATCGCCAGCGACGTGACGGTCTTCGTGGTGAACGGCACCAGCCGGATCCGCGCACCAGTTGGAAGCCGTTGTGCAGGTCTGCCAGCGACTGGAAGTCCGCACTGCCGAGGAATGGCTCGTCGCCGGGGAGTTGGCCACGCAGCCACTTGCGGTTGAACTCGCGCGCGTAGGCCTGGCCGAGGGCACCGTAATTCATCATTCCCTGGCGTCGCGCCGCCCGGAGCCTCGGATAGAAGAAAATCAGCGGCCCCATGATCATGAGCACAAACACGACTACCGCGACGACGATCTCGACCTTGAACTCCAGCAGCGTGGCACCGTCATGAAAAATCCGGTTGGCGATCATGCCGGAGAGCATCGTGCCGAACGCCAGCAGCACGAACCGGTACGCACGGCCGCTGCGCGCGAGGAAGAGCAGTCCGGCGGTGCCGTCGGGATGCGTCGGTTCCAGGTTCAACTGCATGCGTGACACCTGCCAGAGGAAGCGCCCCCACACGAAAAACCTGAAGTACCAGCGCAGCACCAGGAACTGGAGCACGGGCATGCTCACGTACACCAACCATCGGCCGGCATTGGACGGGAGCAACTCGCCTCCCGCGACCGTTGCGTACCAGCTGTTCACGTCGAGCGCCAGCTGATCGCGCCAGACCAACGGCATTCCCACGGCGTACACGAAGACGACCAGCAGCAGTTCGACCACGACGGAATTACGCAGGCGCAAGGCGGACGCAATGGCGGCATCGAATTGCGGACGCACTTCATCGCTTATGACGCCGTTATCGACGAGCTGCCTGACGATCGGGTACAGGGTCCGGTGCGCGACGACCTCCGCCAGGATCAGCAGGGGCGCGGCGATCAGCAGGCGCAGGTGCGACTCGATGTCGTGCAGGAATGGCAACGCCAGGCCGTTGCCCCAGGCCCGCCCTTCGATCATTGACAGTACCAGCAGCGGTATCCAGATCAGCACGACCAGCACGAGAACCCGTCGCTGCGGCAGCTCGAGAGCGTCTCCGGACAGTCGTGTGCGCCGCCAGAACTGGTACAGTGGTCCACCGGCGACCAGCGAAAAATCGCTCAGCTGCTGCACGGGCGTGCTGTCGCTGGCGCCAGCGGTGGATTGTGGTCGAGAGTCGATCATCCTGTACGTCCGGCTTCCAGCATCTCAGCCTTCCGCCGCTGAGAGCAGCAGTCGGTCTCCGGCCATTTCGTACGTCCACGGACACCCTGCGTTCTTCCAGCCGTTCTTCAGCCGCCGCCCGTTGAAGATGCTGTCCGGATCCTGCACGGCATCGCCTTCCATTCCGTCGACGATGTTGTAGACGTTCTTGAACCCGGCCTGCGCGAGCAGGTTGATGGCCATGGCGGCCCGACCGCCCGAGCGGCACATCACCATCAGCGTATCCTCCGGCGTCGCCACCTGCCGCACCCGCGCCAGGAAGTCAGGCAGCGGGTAAACCGGAAACTGCTTCTTCTCCGCATCCCACTGGTACTTCACGGCGACGAACGGGATCTTCCATGCAATCGGCGCGTGGCCAACCCACATGAACTCTTCCGGAGTCCGCACGTCGATGATCTTCACTCGGTCCGGCGCGGCCTGGTACTGCACGTAGGCCTCCCTGGCCGTCACGTAGAGTCCGAGGACCGTCTGCTTTCCCTTGGGGACGCCCGTATCTGGCTCTGTCATAGCTTTGTCTCCAGTTCGCGCCGACCGGCGGTCTCAGAACGAGATGCTCATCCCGAGCATCGGGCCCTGCTCAGTCATGTCGAAGCGCAGATAGTCCTGGTTGCTGCCTTCCTCGTAGTCGAAGGCGATGAGCCTGTAACCGAGGATGACACCGACGGACTCCGAAGCCTGCCAATGGGCCCCAGCCAGCAGGTGATACATGAAGTCGGACCCGACGCCGAAGCCGCCGATGTCTCCGCGCAGGACGACACGCCAGTCGTCACCGAGCGGCCGGTCGTAGCGCAAACCAATCGTCGGGTCGATCCAGTCCGCGTCACGACTGGCTTCGACGTCCAGCGGTCCGCCGCTCGTGCTCCTCAGCGACAGGTCCATCGACAGATCGACATAGGCCAGGCCGAACAGGACCTCGAGGTGCTCCGTCCAGCGCCGACCGACGGTGGCCATCAACGTGGTCTGGTCGACGTCGATCTCACCCTTCACCGAGCCACCAAGAGGGGTGTCATGCGTGTCGTGCGCGCCGAGCCCCATGAAGGTCGCATCGCCCGTGAAGGACCAGGTGCCGTTGTCGGCGCGATACGCGAGCATCGCGCCGAACTCGAGTGCATCCAACACGTCGGACATGCTGGCGTCGATCCCGACCTCGACGGGCCCGATCTGCGCATCGCCATCGATGCCGGCACCCATGCCGTAGATGAACACGGTGTGCTGCCAGCCTGCCGGGGCCTCGGCCGCGACAGCAAAGGATCCGGCAAGCAGCCCCATCAGCGCGACCGTCAATGAAACGACGCGGCGAATCGAACTTGCCATCACGGCACGTAGTTGGCGCTGGTATCCGCGCCGTAGCCGCAGCCCTGATAGGTGCCGTGCAGGTCGTCGCGAATGATGGCCGCCCATCCGCCAGCCTTGGTGGTGTCGAGCACGAGATCCTTTTCGAGGATCTTGGTCTCGAACTTCCAGCCTTGCGGCAGGGTCTTGTATTTCTTGCCCAACGAGTCGAGGTTGTCAGGGGTCAGGCTCGGATCGACCGCCTTGGTGTACTCCTGCAGGACCCAGACCGCACCGCCGGGCTCGCGCAGCAGGCACACGGATCTACCCGCCTTGAAGGTCCAGACTGAGCTGCGACGGATCAGCGAAGGCACGTAGGCGCTCTGCATCTGCGAGAGCATCTCCGCACCGGTCATATCCCCGCCCCAACGCAATTCGACACCATGGAAGTTCTGCGTTTCGCCGACGAGGAACTTGATTTCGTCCATCATCCAGAAGCGTCCCATGTTGACCGCGCACATATCCACTTCGAGTTCGCCCGCCAGTTTCTTGGCATCGATCTTCTTGTAGGCCTCGGGGTCGACGGGAATCGATGCCGCCGTATAGACGTGGGCCCTCTGTGCTTTCCCGGTGCCGATAAAGGCCCCCATCCCGTGGAAGGGGAGGCCTCGGGTGTTGGTGAAGCTTATCCAACTCAATGGTTCCATACCTGTTTTCAGTTTCATTGCTTCTCTTCCTTCTGTTTCATCTCGTGAGACTTCGATGCCCGGGCTTCCGGGCGTCGCGCTTGAGCGCGTACGGCGTCACTTCACCACCCTTGCAGTCGGTCCTCTTGACTTCCCGGGACAGCGTTCGGACACTCTGGGACGCATCCCTTAGGTATTTCCCGCGACCTTTTCAATCCGACGCACCGACTCATGGACCAGCCCACAACAGCTTCAGTGGATCCGGGGGTCACCGTCCGGGTCCGCGGTGTCATGGGGATACCGGCGGTGATCGAGAGTCTGGGCAGTGATCCGAAACAGGTCTTTTCGCGAGCACGGGTGGATCCGGCGCTGTTCGACGACCCTGACCAATCGATCTCCCTGGCTGCCGTGGGCCGCCTCCTGCAGCAGGCCGTCGCAAGCACAGGCTGCGAGCATTTCGGACTGCTGGTCGGCGAACGTGGCGGACAGAGTTCGCTCGGCCTGATCGGACTGGCGGTCAGGGACTCACCGAACGTGGAAATGGCATTGCGCAGCCTCGGGACCTACCTGCATCTCTATCACGGTGGGCAGGTCATGAATCTCGATGTCGGTGACGACGTGGCGACGCTCAGTTACGCGATCCATCAACCCGGTGTGGAGGCGGTCGACCAGATCGAGGACGGCGCGCTCGCGATCTTCTTCAATGTCATGCGCGATCTCTGTGGCGCCGACTGGTTGCCCCTCGAGGTCCGGTTCGCCCACCGCCGGCCGACTTCGGTGCGGCCATTCCTCGACGTCTTCCACACCACGCTGCGATTCAACGCGGAACACAGCGCACTCGTGTTCTCCGCGAACTGGCTGCGCCGACCTCTGCCTGAGGTCGATGCCGACCTTCAGCGCCTGCTGCGACGGGAGATCGACGAACTCAAGGCGGCACAGGGAACCGGCTTCGTGGAGCGGGTGCGCGGTGTGCTGCGAACCGCACTCCTGACGGGTCATGGCAGCGCGGACCAGGTGGCTGCGCTGTTCTCGATGCACCGCCGCACGCTGTCGCGGCGAATGGCCGAATGTGGCACGAGCTTCGCAGCCCTGGCGGACGAGAGTCGCTTCGAGATCGCCAAGCACATGCTGGCAAACACGACCATGGACGTCAGCCAGATCGCCGCGGCGCTCGACTACGCGGAGGCGAGCGCCTTCACGCGGGCCTTCCGGCGCTGGAGCGGCACGACGCCCGCCGCCTGGCGGGCGAAGCAACAACCGGCGCGAACCTAGTCCGTTCGCCGTCTGCCGCGGCGCCCCCCCCGCGACAGGCGTCGCGCCTGACCCCACGGTGCGACTGGCCCGGTCCGCTACGGGAAAATACCTAGTCGGCTCGTCCCAAGATCACCAGACCTTGTCCCGGAAGATCAAGTGCACTCGCTGCAAGGGTGGTGAACTACGGCCAGTCGCGTGCTCGGAATTGCCGTGCTGTCCCCGTAACCCGGACGCGAACGCCGTCCGACCAAGGGCCCGCAATCAACCCCTGCCGCGATGGTCACCAGGATTGTCCAGACGACCGGGTCTGTTTTTTTTGAACAGTTCGTCACCACCGGTCTGGTGACTGCAAGGAGAAACGAGCAATGAGAAGCCATTGGAAAGACATGGACCCGGTTGACGACTTCATCACCCAGCAGACCCCGGGCCTGAAGATCTACCAGAAGGTCTGGGGCGGCATGCAATGCGCCTACCACTGCTTTGCCCCAGGTACTGACTTCACGAGGCTGCTGGCGCCAATGCCGGACGGTCTCTGCGGCGTCCCACACCATGCCTACGTCATCAGCGGCTCGATGAAGGTCATCTACAAGGATGGGTCCGTTGACCTGTGCAAGGCCGGGGACGTGTGCTACTGGCCGGCTCCGCACAACTTCATCTCGGATGAAGGCGCGGAGATCATCCAGTTCAGCGGTAGTGGCGACCTGGCTGCGCAGGCCAAGGTGATCGAGAATCTGATCGCGAAGATGAAGAAGTAAGTGTTGATGTACCCGGGCGCGGGCAGTCCGGCCCGCCTCGATACGCGCTGCGGTTGTCACCGCCCGGCCGCATGACGGCGCGGGGCCTGCCCGAACTGGCAGGCCCCGCCGAGGAACTGGCGATGCCTACGACGACCCTGCAGGGCAAGACACTGAGCACGGTCGACCTGAACTGGAAGGAGGTCTTCTACACCAACTGCGGCATGGTCTCGGCCAGCAACGTCGATCAGGAACTCACCTGGTGCAGGACCGACTTCGCGGCGATCGGTGTCGACTACGCCCACTTGCTCAGCCGGCGCGAGAACGACTGGTACCCGCACTACATCCACAACCTCGACAACCTGGTCCGCTTCGGCGGCCTGTACCCGACGATCCACGTCCAGGCCGACATCCGCCGCACCCGGCTGCTGGGCGCGACGCCCACCTACGAAGGCGGGTGCATGCTGGTGCGGGCCAAGGACCGCATCTACAAGATGAGCCACCTGAAGGGCAAGCGCATCGGCCTGTCGAAGAGCCTGAACACGCTGAAGGCCGACTGGTGGCGCATCACCGAGCACTACGGCATCTTGAACATGCTGATGCTCAACGACATGAGCATCGAGGATGTCGAGATCGTCGAGTTTCCGGATGCCGACGACTGGTACACCGACCCAAAGATGTGCGGGCCGGTGAACAGCGCGACGGAGTTTTACATGGGGAAGGTGGACCACAAGCGCACCCTGATCACCCGCCCGCTGGAGACGGCGCTGCTGGAAGGCAAGGTCGATGCGATCTACACCCACAGCAAGACCTGGCAGCACCTGCAGGAAGAAACGGGCAAGATTGCGGCGATCGAAGATCTGTCGCGCCACCCCGACTGGCGGCTGCAGGCCAACAACGAGCCCGCAGTCATCACCTGCAGCGACGTGATGGCCGAGCAGCACCCCGAACTGGTCGTCACGTTCCTGAAGGCCATGATCAAGGTCGGGCGCTGGGCCAACGAACACAAGCGCGCCGCGGCCGCGATCCTGGACCGCCAGACCTACTACCGCGACGTCGAGGACACCTATCAGTGCATCAAGCACATCGACATGGTGCCCAGCCTGTCGCCGAAGAACCTGGCGCAGATCGAGATCGGCAAGGACTTCATGCTCGAGCATGGCTACATCAAGCGCGACTTCGACGTGCACGCGTGGGCGGCGCCCGAGTTCCTGGAGCAGGCGGCGAAGGAGCTGATCGAGGAACGCTGGGGGAAAGCGACCGCGGCCAAGCTTCCCGACGCGACCGTGGTCAGGCTCGGATGACTCGAGGGCGCGTCCAGGCAGCGAGAGGCAATCCTGCTGGCGCCGGGAGCGGCCGCAGCGTGGCGAAGCGAACATTCACCTCTGCCAACATCCTGAAGACAACGGTGAACTGCGCGATTGCGTTCCCGGTGATCATCCGATCGACATTCAGGCCGAAGACATCCAAGGCGCTTCGCGAGAAAGTGATGCTCGGCGTCACTGCGATCAACGACTGTCGTTATTGCGCCTGGGGACATGCTCACTGGGCGGTCTCGCAGGGCGTCTCGCTGGACGACGTCAACCAGATACTCAGCAGCCAGCTCGACTCATTGAAAGCGAATAGTCCCGCCGAGGCGGCCGCCATCCTGTTCGGCCAGCACTATGCCGAGCAGTTGGGCGAGATCGATCCGGAATCCGTGAAGAATCTTCGCAACTACTTCACCCAGTCACAGGTGCGGGAAATCGTCGCGTACGTGTACTTCATTACGTTCACGAACCTGAGCGGCAATACCGTGGATGCCGTCCTCGAGCGAGTTCGTGGCCAGGGCCGCCCCATCACTGCCGTGGAAGGGGTTACGGGTGTCCTTCTCGCCCCGATCCTGCTGCTGCTGGTTGTGCTCGTGAAGGCAGGAAAACTCATCGGAACGGATAAAAGACGAGCGAAGCGGGCAATTTCCCAATCGAGAGGAGTCAGATGATGGTGGGAAAACTGAAGGCAAAGCACGACGAGCTGGCGAGTTCGAAACTGCCGCCGGACGAAGTGGCGAAACTGCTCAAGGCCGGAGCATTCCTGGTCGACGTTCGACCAAAGATCCAGGCGAAGATGGGCATGGCTCCCGGCGCGACCAATATTTCAATTTTCACGCTGAAGCGTCGCCTGGACGAACTGCCGCGTGACCGGAAGATCCTGCTCTATTGCCACTCGGGCGCCGCGGCGGGAAAGGCCAAGCGAGAACTGGATGCCCTGGGTTTCAAGGCATTCAATGGCGGCGGCTACAAGGACATCCTGAAGATCGTCGGGCCCCGATAGGCAGCACCCGATCGGGCGGCGCCCACGCGCGCCGCCCGATATCCCGACGGCGACGCTCACCCCGCGGGCGCGTGCTTGCAGCCGTAATCCAGGATCTCGCCGAACACCGACGCACGCGGCGCGTCCATCCAGATCAGGTTCTTCTCGCTCCGCGAAGCCTTCTGCACGACCTCGCCCTGCAAGTCGGGGCTCGCAAAGGCACGCGTTTCCATCATTGCGAGCTTGCGCTGCTCGCAATCGAGCCGGTAGTCGGTGCGTGCCGACTGGTAGGTCTTGCCTTTCTTCGCGGATTCCACCGGCGCAAGGTAGTTCTGCTTGACGCGGACCTGCACGTGGGTACCGACCCGCTGGATCGAATCTGTATTCACGAACGCGATCTCGTTGCCGGAGATGGCCACTTTGTACCACTTGTCCGCGGCCGCTTCGGACTGGGCCAGCACGGTGGCAACCGGGGCCAGCAGCGCAAGCGATGCAGCGAGGGCGAGGGAGGTATGTCGAAGGTTCATGCTGTGATTCCTTAAATTGCAGCGCAGGCCAATGATCGCAGACAGTGGCTATCAGCCCTTCGCGCCTTGCAGTGTTTCTTCCGTCACCGGCACGATCGTGATCTCGACGCGACGGTTCTGCGCGCGTCCCTCGGGCGTCGCGTTGTCGGCCACCGGGTGGTCCGGGCCCGCACCCACCGCCTGCAGTCGCTGCGGGGTCACGTTCCGGCCGGTCAGGTAGGTCTTCACGCTGTCCGCCCGCTTCTGCGACAGCTGCATGTTGTAGGCATGGCTGCCCGTGCTGTCGGTGTGGCCCGCCACCTGCACGACCGTCTGGTTGTAGTCCACGAGCGTCGCGGCGATCTTGTCGAGCGCCGAGTGGAACTGCGGATTGAGGTCGGCGCTGTCGGTGGCGAAAGTCACCCCGCCCGGCATGTTGATCGTGAGGTTGTCGCCCCAGCGGACGACCTCGACGCCCGTGCCGGCCATCTGCTTGCGGAGCGCTGCTTCCTGCTTGTCCATGTAGCTGCCGACCGCGCCGCCGGCGAGCGCGCCGACGCCCGCACCGATCAGCGCGCCCTTCCAGCTGGGCGAGATCAGCAGGCCGACGACCGCGCCACCGGCCGCACCGATGCCCACGCCCTGGCGCGTCTTCTGCTTCTCGGGATTCTTGGCGAGATCCTCCATCGATGCGCAGCCGCTCAGCGCCACGGCTGCGGCAACGGCGACGAGCAACGGGGCCCTGACGAGACGAATATTCATGTCACTTTCCTTTTCCGAATCCCGGTCTTGATGGTCAGTCCGCTCAATAGCCGCGTGATGTTAGGCATGCAATGAGGGACTGTCGCAGGACATACGAGGACAACGTTTGAACATTTGGTGACAGCTCGACCCCGGAAATCACTGTTGGAATGGCAGTGAGGCGCACCTCGAGTCGTGTCTTCCAAACGTCGCTGGACTTCGATGCGGAGCAGAGCGCTCTGGTGTTTTCGGCGAACTGGCTGCGCAAGACACTGCCCCCCGTGGATGCGGACCTGGAACGCCTGTTGCTGCAACAGATACGCGAACTGGAAAGCATTCACGGGGAGTCGTTCCCGGATCAGGTTCGTGGCGCCCTGCGGACCGGATTGCTGAGCGGCCACTCGAGCGTAGAACAGGTGGCGGCGTTGTTTTCGATGCACCGTCGGACATTGACCCGGCGCCTTGCCGCAAGCGGACTGAGTTTCGCAGCGCTCGTCGACTAGGGTCGCTTCGAGATCAGCCGCCAGATGCTCGAATACACGACGCTCGACGTGAAGCAGATTGCGGCTTCGCTGGACTATTCGGACGCAAGTGCCTTCACTCGGGCGTTTCATCGGTGGAGCGGAACAACGCCGTCAGAATGGCGGTCGCGCTCGAGCCGAGGTCCTGACCTCTAGCATCCGGGCGCGGCTGGTAAGAGTCGCGCGGGCGAATCGCGTGCCGCGCGGCTGATTGCCAGCGCTACGCGCGCCAATTGACGATGCGGCCGTTGCGCTAAATGAAGATTTACTTGCGTCAAATACGGAGTCGTGACGTCTCAGATCGTCCAGAGGGTGTCCCCAGATATCAACCAGCTGTGATGCCCAGGTGGTGCAATTCATACAGACGCAGCCCCTGTGCCGTGCGATACGTTCACTACCTGGAGCAACCATGAGCAAAGTGCTTTTGACCGCAATGGCCGGCGCACTGTTTGCAGCGACCCCGGCTTTCGCAACGGACGACGGCGGCTTCTATGTCGGCGCCAGCATTGGCCAGTTCAGCGTCGACGAGAGCGGTTTCAGCGAATCCGACACCAGCTTCAAGCTGTTCGGCGGCTGGATGTTTAACCAGTTCATCGGCGGCGATCTCGAGTACATCGACGGCGGCACCGTTGGCGAAGGAGATTTCGGCATCGATTCCACGGGCTTCAATGTCTCCATCAAGGGCAACTGGCCGGTGACCGAGCAGTTCGACGTGTTCGGCAAGGTCGGTTATTACTTCTGGGATGCCGATATCGACGTCACGGGAAACAGCGGCCAGGAGTTCAACGAGAGCGGCTCCGACGTCTCGTGGGGCATCGGTGCCGGCTGGAATTTCACCGAGAACCTGGGCCTCATCGCCGAGTACCAGTGGTTCACAGTCGAGGAAGCAGACTCCACCCTTTGGTCGGGCGGCATCGTCTGGAAGTTCTGATCGACACAGGGCCCATTGCACGTCGATCTGCCCAGTCGCGACGGTCGGCTGAAGGCCGGCCTGATGAGCGGGGAGGTACGGATGTCAATGTTCTGCCATCGGTCAGGAGCGGCCTTTGCCGCCGCGATATTCGTTGCGGTCGCCGCGGCGCCCGTTGAGGCCGAGCCGCAGCTCACCACGCCGGGGACAGCCCGGCCGAAGGTGGGGCTGGTGCTGGCGGGCGGCGGAGCCAAGGGCGGCGCGCACGTGGGCGTGCTCAAGGTGCTCGAGGAATTGCACGTGCCGGTCGACTGCATCGCCGGCACCAGCATGGGAGCCTTGATCGGCGCGGGGTACGCCTCGGGCATTCCGGCCAAAGATCTCGAAGTGTTCCTGACGGGCATTGACTGGAAGGCGGTCGTGGGCGGCGTGGGCCAGCGCGACCTGCAACCCATAGAGCAGAAGCGCGCCGGCGTCACCTACAGCAACAACTTCGAGTTGGGGCTGCAGGACAAGCGGATCGTCATCCCCGGCGGTGTCGTCAATACAGCCAGCATCGAGGACCTGCTGCGCACGTACGTGGCGGGCGCCCGGATGCAGCCCAATTTCGACAGGCTGCCGATTCCCTTCCGTGCCGTCGCGACGGACATGTCCTCGGGCGACATGGTCGTCCTGCGGGACGGCGACCTGGCGACCGCCATGCGCGCCAGCATGGCCATTCCGGGTGCCTTTGCCCCGGTCGTCACGGACAAGTACATCCTCGCCGACGGAGGGATGGTCCGCAATATCCCGGTCGACGTCGCCCGCGACCTCTGCGCGGACAACGTCATCGTCGTCAACCTGGTCGAGCCGCAGGTACCGCGCGACAAGCTGCAGACGGCGACGCAGTTGTTGAGCCGCAGCAACGGCGTGATGATCGAGGCGAACGAGAAGCTGCAGCTCGCGACGCTGACCGACAGCGACGCCTTGATCAACGTGCAGATGGGCGACATCGGCACGGCCGACTTCGAGCGCGTGCCCGAAACGGTGCCGCTCGGCGAAGCAGCCGCGCGCGCGGCGGCGGCGACACTCGCGCGCTTCTCGGTGCCACCCGCGGAGTACCAGGCCTGGCGTGCACGCGTCACCTCGCAGCAGACGATCGAGGCGCAGCTGGCCGACGTCAAGTACCTTGGCCTGGACCGCGTGAACCCCGAATTTCTCGCCGACCGCGCACACGTCAAGCCCGGTGACACCGTCGACATCGCCGAAATCAGCGCCGAGGCGCAACGCATGTCGGCGCTGCAGGACTTCGAGTCCGTCGAGTATCGCCTGGTCGGCGACCCGGCCAGTCCGACACTCGAATGGCTGCCCCAGGAAAAGCGCTGGGGGCCCGACTACCTGAAGTTCGACCTCGGCGTGTACGCATCGGCCGGTGGCGACCTCGGGTTCGTGCTCTACGGCAAGCACACGCGCACCTGGCTCAACGCCTACGGTGCGGAGTGGCGCAACGAGGTGCAGGTTGGCTACGAGAACCTGTTCAAGACGAGCCTGTACCAGCCACTCGACTTGGCGCAGCGGTTCTTCGTCGAACCGCGCGCCGTGCTGTCGCTGAGTCGCGAAGACATCTTCCGCGACGGCGACCGGATTGCCACCTACAACTTCGGCGATGTCGGCGGAGCGCTCGATCTCGGTGTCAACATGGGTCACCGTGCGCAGGCGCGTGTGGGTTACGTCTACACGCACCGCACGGTCGACGTGGACACGGGCACGCCGCTCCTGCCCGAGGGGAGTTCCGACGACGCGGGCATCATGCTCGTGACGACCTACGACAGCCGTGACACCGCGTTCCATCCGACGCGGGGCCTGGCGAGCATGCTCGAGTACATCCGCAGCGACGATTCGCTCGGTGCCGACCGCGAGTGGGACCGCCTCGAGGCCGGGGTCGGCATGGCCATCCCGGTGCGCAAGGACGTGGTGTGGGCCACGATCGCCGGCGGCTCGGACCTGGGCAGCGACTTGCCGGCGGACCGATTGTTCATACTCGGCGGGCCCGGCAGCTTCCCCGGCTATGAACTCGGCGAACTGCGGGCAAGCGCGTACTGGTCGGCCGCGGGCAGCTACCTCTGGAAGTTGTCCGACATCATGAGCCTGCGCGGCCAGGCGCTCTACGCCGGTGTCCGGCTCCAGGTGGCCCAGGTTTACGGACGCCTCGATCGGGTCGAGGAAGGCGAAGTCTACGGCGGTTCGGTGTATCTCGCCGGCCGCACCCAGGCCGGGCCGCTGACGCTCGGCGTTGGCGCGACGAGCAGCGGAGTCTGGAGCGTCTGGCTGGCCGCCGGCCGACCCGTCGGCCACGGCACGATTCTCGAGCGAGGAGTCTTCCGTTGACGCGACGACGACCGAGCGGCGTACGCCGTGAGCCCGCGCACTGAACAACAACTCGCCCGGAGGGCGAATTCGAGGAGACGACCATGCGGACCAGGACAGTATTGACGGCGGTGATGCTCTCTTTTCTCGCGGTAACGGCGAGCGCGGCAGACAAGCCGCCGGGCAATTGGGACGGCCTCGTCGAGGTCAACTCGAAACGACTTGACCTGGCCTACCTCGCACCGGGCGCAGACTTTCGTTCATACACGAAGGTTATGGTCGACCCGACACAGGTGGCGTTCCACAAGGACTGGATCAAGAACATGAACGACCGACGCGACCTTTCGCGCAAGGTCACGGAAGAGCATGCGAAGGACATCATCGAAGCAGCGCGCACGAACTTCGCCGACGTATTCAACGAGGTGTTTGGCAAGGCCGGCTACACCGTCGTCACTTCCCCTGGCGACGACGTCCTGCGAATCTCGCCGGGCGTCGCGAACCTGTACATCAACGCGCCGGACCTGATGTCCGCCGGTCGCTCGCAGACTTACAGCGCGAACGCGGGCGAGGCGACGATGATCCTCGAACTGCGCGACTCGCAGACGGGGGCACTGCTCGGCCGCGTCGTCGACCGGCGCGAAACGAGGGACTCCATCGGCATGCAGCCGGCGAATCGCGTGACCAACACAACTGACTTTCGCGCGTTGTTCAAGACCTGGGCGAGCACGAGCGTCAAGGGAATCGAGGCACTCAAGTCGGTATCGCCGTTGCCGGAGACGCTGGTACCCGGACAGAAGCTCGACTGACCGTTCCATGAACGCACCAGCCACGTGACGCGCCGCAGCCGGTTCTACTTGAGCAGTCGAAATTTGAACTTGAGTACTGCGCTGGCTGAGCAACTGATGGGCATCCGCGCGGTCGACGACCACGTCTGGCAGGTCAGCTTCCTGAAGTACGATCTGAGGGACTTCGATCGTGATCAGGACCGGGTCGAGCCCGGTCCCAATCCCTTCGCCCCGGACAATGTGTTAACCATGTGTCCGGAATGAGGTGTAAGCCATGTGAGCGGAATGCACCCGAGGGAGATGGTGGGCCGTGTAGGACTCGAACCTACGACCTACTGATTAAGAGTCAGCAGCTCTACCAACTGAGCTAACGGCCCATCCTGGGATGGTGATTGGGGTGGACGATGGGGCTCGAACCCACGACCGCCGGGACCACAACCCGGAGCTCTACCAGCTGAGCTACGTCCACCATCGTCCGACGGAAAACAAAACCACTACTTCTCGACAAGACCCGCGCCACTGATGGCGCGCCCGGCAGGACTCGAACCTGCGACCCTCGGCTTAGAAGGCCGATGCTCTATCCGGCTGAGCTACGGGCGCATGCGCTACAGCAGTATCGCTTCATCCGAGTGGTCGGGGCAGAGGGATTCGAACCCCCGACCCTCTGCTCCCAAAGCAGATGCGCTACCAGACTGCGCCATGCCCCGCCATGCATCGATCGACCTGCCGTCGTCGCCAGGCCACTTTTGACGCTGCCGCCAACCGTGGACCCGCACGGGAGCGCGAATCATACGGACCGACCCCCACAGCGTCAATTTAGGTTTGTCGCGCACCGGCGACAGCTGCTGGGTCCCTCTGCGAAAATGGCGTTCCAGGACGCCACAGCAGGATTCCAAGCCATGTCCGCCTCCGATTCCGGTGCCAAGATCATCGACGGCAAGGCGATTGCCCAGGAGTTCCGGCGCGAAGTGCGCAGCGCCAGCGACCGGCTGGCCGCCCGGGGCCTGCGCCGTCCGGGGCTCGCCGTCATCCTGGTGGGCGACGACCCGGCCTCCCAGGTCTACGTCCGCAACAAGCGCATGGCCTGCGACGAATGCGGCATCGTCTCCGTGAGCCACGACCTGCCCCACTCCACGACCGAGACCGAGCTGATGTCGCTCATCGAGCAGATGAATGCCGACGAATCGATCGACGGCATCCTGGTGCAGGTGCCGCTGCCGGACCACATCGACGAGCGCCATATCATCGAAGCGATCGACCCCGCCAAGGACGTCGACGGATTCCACCCGTTCAACGTGGGCCGGCTGGCGTTACGTCACCCGTTGATGCGGCCGTGCACACCGTATGGCGTGACCCGCCTGCTGGAGAGGACCGGCATACCGGCCAAGGGCAAGCATTGCGTCGTCGTCGGCGCCTCGAACCTGGTCGGCCGGCCGATGGCGTTGGAGCTGCTGCTGTCGGGCGCGACGGTCACCGTGTGCCATCGCTTCACCAAGGGTCTCGAGCAGTTTGTCGGCATGGCCGACATCCTGGTCGTCGCGGTCGGCAAGCCCGGGATCGTGCGCGGAGAATGGGTCAAGCCCGGCGCAGTCGTCATCGACGTCGGCATCAACCGGCTGCCCGATGGCAAGCTCGTGGGCGACGTGGAATTCGAAGTGGCGCGCCAGCACGCGGGCTACATCACGCCCGTGCCGGGCGGCGTCGGCCCGATGACCGTCGCGATGCTGATGAAGAACACGCTGGAGTCCGCGCTCCAGCGCATCAAGCACTAGCCGCGGCGCCAGAGCGTCTTGCCGCCCGGCTGGTCCTCGAGCTGCACCCCGCTCGACGCCAGCAGGTCGCGGATGCGGTCGGATTCCCTGAAGTTCTTCGACTTGCGGGCCGCGCCACGCTCGTCGATCAGGCGTTCGATGTCGGTGTCACTGAGCGCCACCGCGGCCGTTGCCCCGGTGCCGGTCGACCCCAGATCGGCGCCCTCGGTCGCAGGCTTCGCCTGCTTCGCAGCGCGCTTGCGCAGGAACACCTCCGGATCGAGGCCCAGCAGCCCGAGCCGCGAACCAAGCACGCGGACCTCCGCCGCGAGGCCCGCCGCCTTGTCGAGGTCCCCCGCCGCCTTCGCCGTATTGATCTCGCGGGCGAGCGACTGCAGTTCCGACACTGCGATCGGCGTGTTGAAGTCGTCGTCCATCGCGGCAACGAAGCGGTCAGTGGCGGAACCGCCCTCACCCGGCCTGCGGCCGACCTCTCCCGCTGACGCGGGCGAGGTGACCGGCACGCCGCGCAGCGACGTATACAGCCGCTCGAGCGCCGCATCGGCCTGCGCGAGGCTGTCGGGCGTGTAGTTGATCGGTCCGCGGTACTGGCTGTTGACGATGAAATAGCGCACGACCTCCGGGTCGCGCACCCATTCCAGCACCTCGCGCACCGTGAAGAAGTTGCCGAGCGACTTCGACATCTTCTCGTCGTCGACGCGCACGAAACCGTTGTGCATCCACACGTTGACGAACGGCGAGTCGCACGCCGCGCAGGTCTGCGCGATCTCGTTCTCGTGGTGCGGGAACTTGAGGTCCATGCCGCCGCCGTGGATGTCGAAATGCGGACCGAGGATGTCTACCGACATCGCGGAGCACTCGATGTGCCAGCCGGGCCGGCCCGCACCCCACGGCGATTCCCAGGCGGGTTCGCCCGGCTTCGCCGCCTTCCACAGCACGAAATCCAGCGGGTCGCGCTTGGCCTCGTCCACTTCGATGCGCGCTCCCGCCCGCAGGTCGGCCAGGCGCTTGCCCGATAGCTGGCCGTACGGCTCGAACTTCGCGACCGCGTAGTACACATCGCCATTACTGGCCGCGTAGGCGTAGCCCTTGTCCACGAGGCGCTGCACCATCGCAACGATCTGCGCGATGAACTCGGTCGCCCGCGGCTCGCGATCACCGAGGCGCACGCCGAGCGCGGCGCAGTCTTCCTGGTAGGCCTTGATGAAGCGCTCGGTGAGCGCCTGCATCGGCTCGCCGTTGGCGAGCGCCCGCTGGATGATCTTGTCGTCGATGTCCGTGATGTTGCGGACGAAGGTGACGTCGAAACCCGAGGCTTCCAGGTGCCGCCGCACGACGTCGAACACGATCAACATGCGCGCGTGACCAAGGTGGCAGTAGTCGTAGACCGTTATGCCGCAGACGTACATGCGGACCTTGCCCGGCTCGAGCGGCCTGAAGGCTTCCTTGCGACCGGTCAGCGAATTATGGATCTGCAGCATGATGCGTTCGATTTGTTGAGGCTTGCGTGAATTCAGCGGTGCGCGGCCAGGGCCCGCGCGGATTCGAGCCGGGCGCGCGCGCGCTCCAGGCCCATCAGCCCGACCAGCGGAGCGAGTTCAGGCCCGTGGGTTGCGCCAGTGAGCGCCGAACGCAGCGGCATGAACAGCTTCGCACCTTTGCGGCCCGTGGCCTCCGCGATTGCGCGCGTCCAGCCCTTGAAGTCGCCGGCGCTCACGTCGATCAGGCTGCGCGCGCTGGCGAAGAACTCGGGGCCGGCCTCGGCGATCTGCGCGGCCGCGTCGGGCGACACGGGCACCGAATCGCAACTCACCATGGCCACGAGCTCGTCGACCTCGGACGGGAACAGTACGTTGCCCTTCACCGTCGCAACGAACGCCTTGCGCAGGTCGCCATGCCCGAGCACATCGAGGCGCGCGCCGAGCCACCGCTCGATCTCGGCATCGCTCGAGTGGATCACGGCCTCGCGCTGCCAGTGCCGCAGCTGCGCCTCGTCGAAACGTGCGGCCGAGTGGCTGGTGCGGCTCAAGTCGAAATGCGAAGCGAGCTGGTCCATGGCGAGCCAGCCGTCATGGCCGCACGCGTGGCCGAGTCGCAGGAGGTAGTTGCAGATTGCGGCAGGCAGGTAACCCTGCGCGCGCAGGTCCGTCAGGCTCGCCGCGCCTTCACGCTTCGACAGCGGACTGCCGCTCGGCGCCAGCACCAGCGGCAAGTGGCCGTAGGCTGGCTTCGGCATGCCCAGCGCTTCGAGCAACAGCAGCTGGCGCGGCGTATTGGCCAGGTGATCGTCGCCGCGCAGCACCAGCGTGATTCCCATGGCGGAATCGTCTACGGCATTGCCGAGGAAGAATGACACGCTGCCGTCCGCCCGGCGGATGACGAAATCGCCGATGTCATTCGACTGGAACCGCTGCGGACCGTGAATCCTGTCCTCGAATTCCACGACGCGGTCGTCGGGCACCCGGAAACGGATCGCGGGCGCCTTGCCGGACGCAATTCGATTCTCGATCTCAGCCGCGCCCAGGTTGGCACAGGTCCGCGCGTAACGAGGCGGACGGCCGGCAGCGAGCTGCGCCTTGCGAGACAACTGCAATTCCTCGGGCGAGCAGAAGCAAGGATAGGTCCGCCCCTGCGCCGCGAGCTGCGCCAGGGCGTGGGCATAGATGCCGGCACGCTCACTCTGGCGGTACGGGCCGTTGGCACCTCCCACGTCGGGGCCCTCGTCCCAGGTAATGCCCAGCCAGTGCAGTTCGTCGAGCTGGCGTTGGAGCAGCGCATCCTGGCTGCGCCCGGCATCGGTGTCTTCCACGCGCAGCACGAACCGGCCGCCGGACGCGCGCGCGTCCAGCCAGCTGAACAACGCCGTTCGGGCGTTGCCCAGGTGCAACGAGCCGGTGGGGCTCGGCGCAAAGCGCGTGATGTGGGCGGTGGCGGACATGACCGCGCATCTTACCGGATACGGCCGCTCGGCTCCTCGGCGGGCGCTGGCCCGCAGACGCCGGGACGCTTACCATCCGCGCTGCGATTTCCGCTGGCGGGTGCTGCATGTCCTTGAATCTTTCGGTCCTCTTGCGACTGGGCCTCCCTCTGCTCCTGCTGGCGGGGCCGCTCGCGCCGGCCTCGGCGCAGGACGCCACGGCGACCGGGCCGCAACGCGTGCGCTTCGAAACGACCATGGGTGCGTTCACCATCGAGGTAGACACGCCACGCGCGCCCCTGACCAGCGCCAGCTTCCTGCAGTACGTCCGCGACGGGCACTACGACGGCACGATATTCCACCGCGTGATCGGCAATTTCGTCGTCCAGGGCGGGGGTTACCTGCCGGATGGCACCGAGAAACCGGTCCGTGCCGGCGTGCCGAACGAAAGCGGCAACGGCCTCAGCAATCGGCGCGGTACGGTCGCGGTGGCACGCACCGAAAACCCGCACAGCGGCACCTCGCAGTTCTACCTCAACGTGGCGAACAACATCGCGCTGGACCCGTCACCCTCGCGCTGGGGGTATGCGGTCTTCGGGCGTGTGGTCGAGGGCATGGACGTGGTCGACAGGATCGCGAGCGTCGCGACGGGATCGCGCGGCCCGTTCCCCGACGAGACGCCGCTCGAGGCGGTCGTCATCAACTCGGCCCGCGTCGCCGACGAGGCCGTTCCGCCCAAGTGAACGCCGAACGCCGCAAGACGCTGCTGATCTCCGACCTGCACCTCGATCCGGCGGCGCCGCAGATCGCGCGGCAGTTCATCGATTTCCTGCGGGGCGAAGCCAGGACAGCCCGCGCGCTCTACATCCTCGGCGACCTGTTCGAGGCCTGGCTCGGCGACGACGACCCCGATCCGGCCGTGCGCACGATCGTCGCCGAACTTCGCGCGCTGCGGGAGGCCGGAGTCCCGACGTACTTCATGCACGGCAACCGTGATTTCCTCATCGGCTCGCGCTTCGCCGCGGAGACCGGCTGCACGCTGCTCGACGACGGCTCGCTCGTGGACCTGCACGGTGAACAGGTGCTGCTCATGCATGGCGACGTGCTGTGCACCGCCGACACCAGCTACCAGCGGCTGCGACGCATCCTGCGCAACCCGCTCACACTGTTCGTGCTGCGCAACCTTGGGCTCGAGAGCCGGCGCAGGCTGGGCCGCAAGCTGCGCGCCGGCAGCCAGATGCACGTCGGTGCGACGGCGCCCGACATCATGGACGTGACGCCCGCAGCTGTCGTCGACGCGCTGCGCAGCGCGGGCGTGCGCACGCTCGTGCACGGCCACACGCATCGCCCCGCAATCCACACGCTGGACGTCGACGGCAAGCCGGCCCGGCGCATCGTGCTGGGTGACTGGCATGCGCAGGGCAGCGTGCTGGAATGGAACGACGGCGGAGTGGAACTGAGTACGCTGCCGCGCTGAGGCTCACTCACTGCTCCCGGTGCGCCGGGCGAGTTGATTCAGATCGGCGTACCGGAGTGGAAGCGGAACTCCGGATCCGGCGCGACGGCCAGTTCAGCTTCGACTGCACCCAGCTGTTGCAGCCTCTCGCGCACTCCTTCGCTTCGCTTCTCGGCCAGTCGCAGGTACAGCCCCGCATGCCGGGACTCGGCCGCCGCCAGCGATTCGTAGAACGGTCCCAGCGGCTCGCCGAGCAATGGAATCAGGCCGACGAACCGTTCATGCGACCGCGCTTCGATGAGCGCGCCCGTCAGCAGCAGGTCCGTCCGGCGCTCGGCCTCCGTGCGGCGCAGCGCTTTGCGTAGACCCTCGGCATAGCGTGACGGGCTCAACCGGCGGAACGGCACACTCAGCGCCAGAAGCTGCTGCTGCACCAGTTCGAAATGACGCAGTTCCTCGCGCGCGAGACGCGACATGCGATCCGCAAGCTCGAAGTCCTCGGGGTACGAAAACATCAGCGCCAGCGCAGTGGACGCGGCCTTTTTTTCGCAGTTGGCGTGATCGAGCAGCAGTTCCTGCCAGCGCTCGACCGCGAGCATGAACCAGCGCGGATCCGTTGCCGATTGCAGCGCGACCGGGACGCTCACCACGGTGACCTCAGGCCGCTGCGCTTTTCAACAGCTCGTCGATCGTAGCGACGATGGCTGCTGCCGACGAATAACGGTCGGCCGGCTTCTTCGCCAGCAGGCCGTCCAGCAAAGGCTGCAGGTGCGCGAGCGCGCCCGGCAGGCGCGGGATCGACGCATTTGCGTGCATGTAGATCACGGCAAGCGGGGTTTCCGCGCTGTAGGGCTTCTCGCCAGTCAGCATCTCGTGCAGCACGACGCCGAGGGAATAGAGGTCGCTGCGTTCGTCCAGCGGCGACCCGTGCCCCTGCTCCGGACTCATGTAATGCGGCGTACCGAAGATCGTGCCGACCCCCGTGATGTCGCTTTCGAGACGCAGTTGTCGCGCCAGCCCAAAATCGATGAAGGCGACGGAGCCGTCCTGCCGCAGCAACAGGTTGCCGGGCTTCACGTCGCGATGCAGGACGCCGACTTCGTGCAGCGCACCCAGGGCCGCCGCCATTTGCCGGACATAGCGCAGCGCATGGTTCGGATCGAGACGTTCCCGCATGCGCGAACGCAGGTCGCCGCCGGGGAAAAATTCCATCGACAGGTACAGGTGGTCGTCTGCAACGCCGATGTCGAAAATGCGCGCGATGTTGGGATGGCGCAGGTGGGCCACGAGCTCGTACTCCCGCAGGAAGCGGTCGAAGGTCGTGCCGCCTTCGACGACGTCGGGCACCTGCCGGAAAATCTTGAGTACCCTCTGCTCGCCCGAACGGACGTCCTCGGCGAGGAAGACGCTGGACGAACCTCCGACTGCCAACCGGCGGATGCAACGATGGCCGCGGATGCGCACCGACCCGAAGCGGTCGGGCGGTGCTTGCTCGAGCGCCGCGCGCGAAGTGCCGGCCAACACGTTGTGGCGCTTTGCGAGCGCGTCACGCAGCGCGCCGCACAGGTCCGCGTGTTCGAAGTCCGAGCGCGGCAGCACGCCCAGCGCGCCCGCCTTGCGCGCCTTGTCGGCGAGCGCCGCGTCACCGCCAGGCGCAAAATAGACGATTGGCGGAAATGCCGGCCGGTCGGCGAGATCCTCGATCCATTCGAGCCCGCGCGCGCCCTGCACTTCGTGGTCGAGCAGAATGACGTCGTAGGCGACGCCGGTGAAACCCGCGGGCAGGCGGCCCCGCGTCGCCGGCTCGTACTCGGCTGGCAGCGCGTCCGGCCATTCGAGCGTGACGTGATGCGCGACGAGCTGCCGGTAGTCGGCCCGGTCGCTCACGATCAAAGCCCGCAACGTCATCGCTGCCCTCCCATCTTCAAACCCAGCACGAGATCGCCGACATTGGTCAGCGTCGCGCCAGTATGCAGCAGATCGCCCGCAGCCTCGAGAAAGCTGCCGGAATCCGCGTGCTCGAGCGCTGCTGCAGGGTCGCAACCGGCATCGCGTCCACGCCGGCACGTGCCCCCATCCACGAGCGCACCTGCATCCGGCGATGAGCCGTCGATGCCGTCCGTTCCGGCTGCGAGCAGGCACGCTTCGCGCATGGAGCGCCGTTCGAATTCAAGCGCGGCCGCGAGGGCGAGGTGCTGATTGCGCCCGCCCCGGCCAGGCCGCTCCGGCAGGCGGACCGTCGACTCGCCCCCGCGGACTTGCACGACTCCTGCCGGGAGCCGGGCCAGCGCCGTCGCGAATCGAATGCCGAGTGCCGCGGCTTCGCCGGAGAACCGGGAATGCACGATACTGACGCGCAAACCCTGGGCCCGCGCCGTCTCCGCTGCCGCCGCGCAGGCGTGACGAATCGAAGCCACGATCTTGACCGGCACGGGCGGCGCGTCATCACCGAAGGAATGCAGCAGACCGGAACCGATGATCCGCGGATCGTCGCCCGGCACGTCCGACATCATCAACGCGTGCGAACGACGCGAACCCGCGATCCGCGCCAGTCCGCCGCCCTTGAGCCGCGACAGTTGCCGGCGCATCGAGTTGACCTCCTCGATGGGCGCACCGGACTGCAGTGCCCGTCGATTCAGTGCCTGCAGATCGTCGAGCGCAGCTCCGGGGACGAGCGATTCGACGAGGCTGGACGCGCCGCCCGACACCAGGAACAGGATCTGCGCATCCTGTGGCAGGCCTGCGACATAGCGTGCGACGCCCTCACCGGCTTCGAGGCTGCGGATGTCGGGCACCGGGTGCGAGCCGTAACGGACCGCGAGACCGTGCGATTGCGGAGCAAAGCCGACGGGCAGGTGAGCCTCGGGCACGACGAGGAAGCCACCCGCGGACTGCGCACCCAACGCCTCTACCGCCCCTTGCGCCATGGCCCCGGCGGCCTTGCCGACCGCGACGATGCGCCATTCCCCGCGCAGCGGATGCGACGACAAATGGTCGCGAACGGCGCGGCGGCCGTCGACCGCAGCGAGCGCGGCGCGAAAGCAGGTGAGCAGGATCTTGCGGGGGGTCACGTTGCCCTCACCCCAGCCCTCTCCCACTGACGCGGGAGAGGGAGCAGGCGGCCCTCACCCCAGCCATCTCGAGACTTTCCTGGGATCGGGGGCAGACGAGGTGTCAGACGACGGCCTTGAGCACGCCGGGTGCGGCGGCGCCGACGTTGCGATTCTGCTTCGCGACGTCCGACCGTTCACGCTGCAGCTTGTCGAGGTACTCCGTCGTGATGTCACCTGTCACGTACTCGCCCGAGAAGCAGGACGTGTCGAACTGGCTGACACCCGAATCGTGATGGCGCACGGCCTTCACGAGGTCCTCGAGGTCCTGGTAGATGAGCCAGTCGGCGCCGATCAGCTTTGCCACTTCGTCTTCGCTGCGGCCGGCGGCCACCAGCTCCGACGCGACTGGCATGTCGATGCCGTAGACGTTCGGGTAACGCACGGGCGGCGCGGCGGATGCAAAGTACACCTTGTTGGCACCCGCTTCACGCGCAATCTCGATGATCTGCGCGGAGGTGGTGCCGCGGACGATCGAGTCGTCCACCAGCAGGACGTTCTTGCCGCGAAACTCGAGGTCGATCGCGTTCAGCTTGCTGCGCACGGACTTCTTGCGCTGATCCTGGCCCGGCATGATGAAGGTGCGGCCGATGTAGCGGTTCTTGATGAAACCCTCGCGATACTTCACGCCGAGGATCTGCGCGACCTGCATCGCGCTCGTGCGGCTGGTATCCGGGATCGGGATCACCGTGTCGATATCGTGGTTCGGTCGCGTGCGGCGAATCTTGTCCGCGAGCAGCTCGCCCATGCGCAGGCGCGCCTTGTAGACCGAGATGTTGTCGATGATCGAGTCCGGCCGCGCGAAGTACACGTACTCGAAGATGCATGGCGTGTGGCGCACGGGCTGGGCGCACTGCTGCGTGTGCAGGCGGCCCGTCTCGTCGACGTAGACGGCTTCGCCGGGACCCACGTCACGTAGCAGTTCGAATCCACCCTGGTCGAGCGCGACGCTTTCGGACGCAATCATGTGTTCGCGGCCGCGCGGCGTGTCGCGCATGCCGATGACGAGCGGCCGGATGCCGTGCGGGTCACGGAAGCCGACCACGCCGTGGCCGAGGATCATCGCGATCACGGCGTAGCCGCCGATGATGCGGCGGTAGGTGGCGCTGATGGCGGCAAAGATGTCCGCAGCCGAGGCGCGTGTCGTGCCGAAGCGCTGCAACTCGCTCGCCAGCACGTTCAGCAGCACTTCGGAATCCGACGTGGTGTTGAGGTGGCGGCGATCCTCCCGCATGAGGACATCCGCGAGTTCCCTGGCGTTGGTCAGGTTGCCGTTGTGCGCGAGGCAGATGCCGTAGGGCGCATTCACGTAGAACGGTTGCGCCTCGTCCGAGCTGTCGCACCCCGCCGTCGGGTAGCGCACGTGACCGATGCCGATGTTGCCGCGCAGCTGCAGCATGTGGCGCTGCTGGAAGACGTCGCGCACCAGGCCCACGTCCTTGCGCAGGAACAGGGCGCCGTCGTGTTCGGTCATGATGCCCGCGGCATCCTGGCCGCGATGCTGCAGCACCGTCAGGGCGTCGTAGATCTGCTGGTTGGCCGGGGTGAACCCTACGATGCCGACGATTCCGCACATGGTCGCGTCCTCAGGTACCCGACTCGACGACGTCCTCGACGACCTGTCGCCCGGTCTCGACGTAGCCCCGGAGTACCGAAGCCATCTCGATGCCCACCGGAATCAACTTGGCCTCTTTCCACCACGGCTCGTCCTGCATCTCGGCCGCCTGGGCGAGCATTACGGCGAAGCCGACGATGACGGCGCCGCGGACCAGTCCGAACACGCTGCCGAGGATCCGGTCCAGGCCAAGCGTCAGGCCCGAGCGCTGCACGAGGTAGCCGAGCAGGCTGCCGATGATCCAGGCCGTCAGCACGGCCGTCAGCAGCAGCAGGATCCGGGCCACCCAGACCTGCAGGTCGGTGCCCGCGAGCGTGCCGCCCAGGTAGGGCTGGATCACGGGCGCGTACCGCCAGGCGAGCCAGAGGCCCACGAGCCATCCGAGCAAGGCGACTGACTCGCGCAGGAACCCCCGGATTGCGCCAAACAGCATGGAAATGAGGACGATGGCGATCAGGATGTAGTCAACGGTCGTCATGCGGCCGGTCGCGTCCTGCAGGGCTGAAGGAGGGTGCGAATTCTAGCAGAGGGGACCGTCAGCCGCCGGACACGACCGACACCGGCAGTCCGCGGGCCTTGAGCCGCGAAGCCAGTTTGTCGGCCTCGGCGCGATCGGCGGCCGGGCCGACCCGAACCCGGTGCAGCGTCTTGCCGGACCTGGCCAATGGGGAGATATAGGCTGGAAATCCAGCCGCCTGCAGCTCGTTCACGAGCTTTCGAGCCGTGGCTTCGGAACCAAACGCGCCTACCTGCACGGAGAACCCGCCTCTCACCGCTGGGGGCGACTTTGCCGCCGGCGCGCTCGGCTTGGGCTCTGCAACGGGTGCCGGCACTGGAGCGTCGATAACTTTTGCAGGCCCGGGAGATGACACAGCCTTCGATGCCTCGGGCGTTGCATCCGCTGGCGGCGTATCGACCCTGGTGGCGTCAGGCCCCTCAGCTGGCGTCGCGGAAGCCTGCTCAGACGACGGAGCCGTCGGGGGCTCGACGGTCGGCAATGCCGGCGTGGCCGGCACCGACGGGGCGTCCGCGCGCGGCTCGTGCTTGGCGCCGGCCGAAACGGCGCCTCCCAGGTCGATCGTGTAGGTGCGGGTTCCGCGCGAGCCCTCCGCCGCGGCCTGGCCGGTCGCAGACTGCTTCGGCCCCGACAGCAGTTCCGGCACCACGACGACAGCCAGCACGACGAGCACAGTCGCGCCGATCAGCCGGGCCTTGAGTGGTTCTTCCATCGCGCGAGGATTATATGGGAACGCCCAGGCTCGCGAGCGCGGGTCCCACCGTGTGGAACGACCCGAACACGACGATGCGGTCGCCCGGTCGCGCCAGGCTGGCCACCCTTTGCATGGCTACGGGGACCGAACCCGCCGGTTGCAGGGTGACGCCCGCGCCCAGCGCCCGCCGCTCGAGTTCGGATGCGTCGATGGCACGCGGTCCTTCCGAACTCGCGGCAAACCACTCGTCGATCGAATCGCGCAGGGCCCCGACCACTCCCGGAACGTCCTTGTCACCCAGCATTCCGCAGACCGCGAATGTGCGTCCCGGGACCGGCAGTGCGCGCAGGTTGGCGGCAAGCGTTGCTGCCGCGGCAGGGTTGTGGGCGACATCGAAGACCCATTCGAACCCGCGCGGGTCGTCTACGCGCTGGAAGCGGCCGGGAAGCTGGACCGACCGCAGTCCTGCGCAGATCGCCGCACGAGTCAGCGGCAGCTGGTCCGACAACCTGCCCAATGCAGCGAGAGCCGTAGCCGCATTGACCACCTGGATCGGACCTGGCAGGGCCGGGAGCGGCAATGCCGCGTGTTCGACCCTGCCCGCGACCAGGTAGTCCCATTGGCCCGGACCTGCCGGGCGTCCGTCGAAATCGCTGCCGCGGACAAACAGATGCGCCCCGATTTCTCTCGCGCGCGAAAAAATGGATCGCGGCGGCTCCGGCATGCCGCAAATCGCGGGCCTTCCGGCGCGGAAGATTCCGGCCTTCTCGCGCCCGATTGATTCCTCGTCGGGGCCCAGCCATTCCATGTGGTCGAGGCCGATCGACACGACGACGGCGACCGCGGGATCAACGATGTTGACGGCATCCAGCCGTCCGCCAAGTCCAACCTCGAGCACGATGGCGTCGGGCGCAGCCGTCTCGAACACCAGCAGCGCCGCGAGGGCATTGAACTCGAAAAACGTGAGTGAGTCCGGCCCGAGCGCGTCGGCAATGCGCTCGAAGGAAGCAACCAGCGAGGCCGCGGAAACCTTGCGGCCGTCGATGCGGATGCGCTCACGGTAATCGACGAGGTGCGGCGAAGTGAACGTGCCCACGCGCCAGCCGCCTGCCCGCAGCATTGCATCCAGCAACGCGACGCACGATCCCTTGCCGTTGGTCCCACCGACGGTGATCACGGGCACCCGCGGCGGTGTCCAGCCCGTTCGCGCCAGCACGCGCGCCACGCGTTCCAGACCGAGTTCGATCGTCGCTGGATGCAGGCGCTGCTGCCAGTCGAGCCAGTCGTCGAGACGCTCGAACCGCGGTCCGGCAGTCATCTGGGAGGTCGATCAGGGTGCTGCGGCGGTTTCGTCCGGGCGCACGAGCGGCGGACGGCCGAGCATCAGCGCGAGCAGCGACGCGATGCGGTCGCGCAGGTCGCGCCGGTCAATGATGAGGTCGATGGCGCCGTGCTCGAGCAGGAATTCACTGCGCTGGAATCCTTCCGGCAACGTCTCGCGCACGGTCTGCTCGATGACGCGCGGTCCTGCAAAACCAATCAGCGCGCGCGGCTCGGCGATGTTGAGGTCACCCAGCATCGCAAGGCTCGCGGACACGCCGCCGGTGGTCGGATCGGTCAGCACCGAAACGAACGGCAGCCGCGCCTGCGCCATGCGGGCGAGCACGGCGCTCGTCTTGCTCATCTGCAGCAGTGACAACAAGCCTTCCTGCATGCGCGCGCCGCCGCTGGACGAAAAACAGATGAGCGGCAGGTTGTTGGCTAGGCAGTATTCAGCGCCGCGCGTGAAGCGCTCGCCCACCACGGAACCCATCGAACCGCCCAGGAAGCGAAACTCGAAGGCGCAGGCGACGACGTCGAGGCCGTGCACGGAGCCGGCCATCACGATCATTGCGTCCTTCTCGCCGACCGACTTCTGCGCCGCAGTCAGCCGGTCGCGATACTTCTTGCTGTCGCGGAACTTGAGCGGATCCTCCGGCTCAACCTCGGCGGCGAGTTCGCGACCCGTGCCTGCGTCGAGGAACCCTTCCAGCCGGTCCCGCGCCTTGACGCGCATGTGGTGGCTGCACTTCGGGCAGACCTGCAGGTTGCGCTCGAGTTCGGCCCGATAGAGCACGGCGTCGCACGCGGGGCACTTGATCCACAGCCCCTCGGGGACGGAACGCGAGCGGCGCTCGGTCTTGATGCGCGAGGGTATGATCTTTTCGAACCAGGTCACGGCACTGCTCCAGTACGCGGACGCTGGAGTTTAACCGATGGCAGGCAGGTGCCGGGGGCGTACTCCGCGGCGACGAAGTACAGACCCTGCGGCGCTGCGGTGGGCCCTGCCTGGCGCCGGTCCCTGGCCTGCAGCACCGCGGACAGCCACTCCGGCGATCGCTCGCCGCGGCCGACCAGGATCAGGCTGCCGGCGATATTGCGCACCATGTGATGCAGGAACGCGTTCGCGCGCACCTGGATCTCGACGTAGGTGCCGTGCCTTTCGACCGCGATGCCGGTGAGGTTGCGGACTGGCATGGGCGACTGGCACTCGGCGGCGCGGAACGCCGAAAAGTCCTGGTGCCCGACCAGGCACTGGGCTGCGTCGTGCATGCGCTGCGCATCGAGCTCGTAGCGGACCCAGCAGACTCGATCGCGCTCCAGCGCGGGACGCAGTTGCCGATCGAGGATGCGGTACAGGTAGCGGCGCGCGAGCGCGTCGTGGCGGGCGTGGAAGTTTTCCGGCAACCACGTGCGCCCAGAGCACGGTGACGTCCAGCGGGGAGGTTGGCGTTCGTTCCCAGTACCCAGGCGTGCAGAGGCCTCGCGGCGCTGGTGTCGAAATGCACCACCATCTCGAGCGCGTGCACGCCGGCGTCGGTGCGTCCCGCAGCGGTGACTTCGACCGGGTGGTCGGCAACCTGCCCAAGTGCGCGCTGCAGGTCGCCCTGCACCGTGCGCGCGTGCGCCTGGTGCTGCCAGCCGGCGAAGGCCGAGCCGTCGTACTCGATGCCGAGCGCGAGACGCGGCATCCGCCCGTCAGGGCAGGCTGGAGATCAGCCGCTCTGCTTCCTGGCGCTGGGCCGAACTTCCTTCCTGCAGCACTTCATCGAGGATGCTGCGGGCGCCTTCGGGGTCGCCCATGTCCATGTAGGCGCGGGCAAGGTCGAGCTTGGTGCCGACTTCGCTCATCGTCGCAGGCTCGCCGCCGAGTTCGAAGTCGACGCCCCCGCCGAGGCTGACGTTGAGTTCCGTCGGGTCGAGCGCTCGCAACTCGCCCGTGGCATCGGACAGGTCGACGAAGCCTTCGAGCGACGCATCGCGCAGCATCGAGGACGTATCGTCGGAGATGCGGGTCAGGGCGGTCGAACTGAGGAGGTCGGTCTCGCTCTCGTCGAGCAGGCTCCTGCCCCCGCCGATACCCGCCGTCTCGACCGTGTCGCCGCCGGAGCGCTTTTTCATCTCGATCGCTTCGGTGGCGTCGAGCGACTCCATGGACTCGAGCGAGCGCAGGGAATCGAGGTCGAGGCCGAGGGCATCGACGGTGACCTCCTGCGTGTCGCTCGTCGACATGTCGGATTTGCCGAGAACAGGAATCTTGACCGTCGACTTATCGGATTTGCCGAGCACCGGAATCTCGACCGTCGACTTGTCGGACTTGGCGAGAACCGGCATCTCGATCGTCGGCAGCACCGCTGAATCGTCCTTGCCGCGGACCGGTTCGTCGAGCACGAAATCGATGCCGGAGCGGTCGACGGGCGCGATCTCGGTTTCCGAGAGGTCCATGTCCGGCCGGGCGTAATCACCCTCGGGGATCGTCAGGTCGAGCGCACCGGGCGCGCTCTGCAGTTCCATGTCGAGGGAGTCACCCGAGGCGGCGCTCGGTGCCCCGGCAAACAACACGTCGCCCGGGGCGATCTGCTTGCCCATGATCAGGACCTTGTCCCACTGACCGGCCGGCGCTTCCGCGCGTGTCGCGCCCAACTCGCGGGCCAGATCGAGGAACCGGTCCTTGTTGCCCCAGACGAAGTAGATTTCGAGCAGCTTGAGCTTGAGGTCGCGGCGCTGCGGCTCGCGCTTCATTGCCAGCTGCACGAGGTCTGCCGCCTGGTCGTACAGGCCATAGGCCATGTGGAAGTCGGCCTCGGCGAGCGGATCGCCGGACTCCATGCTGGCCGGACCGTCGCCCGAAAGCGTGTCTTCGACCGTGACGACCTTGCGCGTCGGCTCGGGCAGACGGGAAACCCCGGCCGCCTCGCCGCGACCAGTATCGTTCGCGCGCTTTTCTTCGACAACGATGTCCGCCTCACGCGAACGCGGCGTGTACCGCGGCATGGACGAACGCGTGTCGCTCGTGCCGAGTGCTTCTTCGAGGGTCTCCTCGGCGCTGCCGCGTTCGCGGCGCAGACGCTTGAACAGCAACGCACCAAGGCCGATGCCCAGCAGGCCGAGCAGGACCCACCAGTAATCGGTGATGCGCTCGAGCAGCGAAGGCTGCGGCGGCTCAACCGCCTGCGGCTTCGGCTTCTTCGGCTGCTCGGGCTTGGGCGGTTCGGCGGCCACCGGCGCCGCTGGCGCGGCTTCGGCCGGGGTCGCAGTCGTATCGGCCGGTGCGGCGGTCTCGGCACCCGGAACCGGTGCCTCGACAGGCGCTGGGGTGCCGCCCTGCAGCGTCGCCAGCTCGGCATTGCGCACTTCGAGCAGGCGCTTGGCCTCGGCCAGCTCGCTCTCGAGCTGCTGCACGCGCGACTCGAGTTCGCTCGACCCTGCCGCGGATGACGGAGCAGCGGCCGTCGCGGGCTGACTTGTCGTCGGCGCCGGAGACGTCGCAGTCGATGGCGCCGCAGTCCCCTGCTCGGGTGTCACCAGCCGCAGTCGACCGGCTTCCGTGGCCGCGCCGGTGGCGCTTGTGCCGCTGCGCCACGCATCGTACTGACGCGCGACTTCCGCCGAAGCCTCCGCCGCCGAGATCGCACGGATCTGGCTGGCGTCCGGAATCCGCAACGTGCTCCCGGCGCGCAGGATGTTGATGTTGTTGTCGAACGCCTGCGGGTTGTTCTGGTAGATGGAAACCATCGCCCGGTTCACATCCGAGCGCGAGCCGGGGTTGGCGGCGCTCGCGATCTCCCACAGCGTGTCGTGCGGGCGGACCCGGTAGGTGCTCCCCGGTTCGATGTCCGGCCGCGGGGAGGTCGAACTGGCCGTGCTCGTAGAACGGACCGGCTCGCTCGACGTCTCTGTGGTCGGCGTCGGCGCCCGGGCGCTGGTGGCGCCGCCCGAACTGACGCGCGGCGCAGCCGCCACCGGTTGGCTGGCGGCAGGACCCGGCGCATAAACAGGCGGGTCCAGCAGGACCGTGTATTCACGGAGCAGCCGGCCGCGCGGCCAATTGGCCTCGACCAGCAGCGTGACGAAGGGCTCGGTGACCGGGCGCGGCGAGGTGACCCGCAGCACGTCCTGCCCGCCGGAGCCCTTGGCGACTCGGAAACTGAAGTCGGCGAGGTAAGCCGGGCGGTCCAGGCCATACCGGGTGAACGTGTCGTTCGATGCGAGCGCAGCCCGCAGCGCCCCCAGGTCCTCCTGGGTAGCCGAAACCAGTTCGATTTCCGCGTCAAACGGCTGGTTCAGGGCCGAATTCAGCTTGATTTCGCCCAGCCCGAGCGCGTACAGGGCACCGGGGGCCATCAACGCACTCATGAGTAGGACGCGGCGTACTGCAGTCTTCATCGATTCTCCCAGCGATCGCGAATTGAAGCGCGGGCGCGGCCTTGCGCCACCGGTCCGTTGGGTTCGCGTATCGTCATCCAATTAACATAACTATAGCCCACGGCCGCGCTCGTACCCAACACGACTGCGGCTGCAGGCGCCTTTGTAGCCCTTTGGGCAGGCGAATGCCGGACATGCTCCACACTTTCTGCGGAGTGACCCCCGGCTTTCGTCGGGGGCGTCAGGCGATCACCGGGGTCGAGGAGCGGACGTCGGCATTCTGGGCTCGATGCCGCAGGAAATGGTCGGCGAGCACCAGCGCCAGCATCGCCTCGGCGATCGGCACCGCACGGATGCCGACGCATGGGTCGTGCCGACCGGTCGTGACGATCTCGACCGGGTGACCTTCGACGTCGATCGAGCGCCCGGGTTTGACGATGCTCGACGTCGGCTTGATGGCCATGCTCACGCGCAGGTCCTGGCCCGACGAGATGCCGCCGAGGGTGCCCCCTGCCTGGTTCGAGAGGAAACCCTGGGGTGTGAGTTCGTCGCGATGCTCGGATCCGCGGTGCTCGACACTCGCGAACCCGGCGC
Source organism: uncultured Gammaproteobacteria bacterium (assembly GCA_963698735.1). Lineage (GTDB taxonomy): Bacteria > Pseudomonadota > Gammaproteobacteria > Steroidobacterales > Steroidobacteraceae > RPQJ01. The sequence goes on from CAVOSA010000019.1 coordinate 91,921, forward strand.
CGATCTCCACGCCCTTCACCGCATTGATGCTCATCATCGCGTGCGCGAGGTCGGCGTCCAGCCGGTCAAAAACGGGTTCGCCGAGGCCCGGGGGCATGCCGGTGGCGACCACGTCGACCCGGGCTCCGATCGAGTCGCCTTCGCGACGCAGGTCGTCGATCATCGCCTCCAGTTGCGGCACGCGCGCAGGCTCGGCACAGAAGAACGGATTGGCGTCGATCGCCGCACGATCCAGCAGCGCCAGCTTCAGCGAACCCATCTGCGAGAGATAGCCGAAAATCTCGATGCCCTTCCCGGCCAGGAACTTGCGCGCGATGGCGCCGGCCGCCACGCGCATCACGGTCTCACGGGCCGAGGAGCGGCCGCCGCCGCGGTAATCGCGGAACCCGTACTTCTGCTGGTAGGTGTAGTCCGCGTGCCCCGGCCGGAAGCGGTCCTTGATCTTCTCGTAGTCGTACGAACGCTGGTCCGAGTTCTCGACCAGCAGGCCGATCGGCGTACCGGTCGTGAGGCCATCGAAGACGCCAGACAGGATCCGCACGCGATCGGGCTCCCGCCGCTGGCTGGTGTATTTCGAGGTGCCTGAGCGACGCCGTTCGACGTCGCGCTGTATGTCTTCCTCCGTAAGCGGCATTCCCGGCGGGCACCCGTCGACGATGCAGCCGAGCGCCGGCCCGTGGCTCTCGCCGAAGGTCGTCACCGTGAACAGCAGTCCGATTGTGTTGCCCGACATGCCTAGCTCGTCCCGGAAAGCTCACGACGGTGCCTGTGCAGGTCGTCCTTCGTCAACAGGAAGACTCCACCGCCGCCCTGCTCGAACTCGAGCCAGAGGAATGGAACGCCGGGAAACGCCTCCTGCAGTCGTTCGTCGCTGTCGCCCACCTCGACGACGAGGATGCCTCCCGCGGCCAGGTGTGCGTCGGCATCGCGCAGGATGCGGCGCACGACATCGAGTCCGTCGCTGCCGGCCCGCAAGGCCATGTCCGGCTCGTGCCGGTACTCCTGCGGCAGTGCCTCCATCTCGGCATCGCTGACGTACGGCGGGTTCGAGACGATCAGGTCGTAGACGCTCTCCCCCAGCGGCTCGAACACGTCGCCCCGGTGCAGGTGGAGGCGCGATTCGACGCCATGACGTCGTACGTTGCGGGCCGCGACTTCGAGCGCTTGCGCCGAGAGATCCACGGCGTCGACCTCCGCCTGCGGAAAACGGAGCGCGCACGCGATCGCGATGCAGCCCGAACCGGTGCCGATGTCCACGACGCGTCGCACACGAGCCGGGTCGATCCACGGCTCGAAGCCTGCGGCGATCAGCTCGGCAAAAGGCGAGCGCGGCACGATGACCCGCTCGTCCACTTCGAACTCGAGCCCCGCGAACCACATGCGGCCCATGAGATAGGCCACCGGCACGCGCCGGCGCAGCCGTTCCTCGAACAAACCCAGCACGCGGGCCGCTGCAACCGGCCCGGGGCGCAACCCGTAGGCTGATTCGGCATCGGCATGGTCGAGCCCGAGCGCGTGGAAGACGAGCGCTGCTGCATCGTCGCGAGCATCGCCGGTACCGTGGCCGTAGGAGAGGCCCGCCGCGTCGAATTCCCGCGCACCAAAGCGGATGAGTTGCGCCACGGTAGGCGCCGCCGGCGGCTTGCGGGTGAACGGGTCAGGCGTCAGCATGCGGTCTGCGGTCCTATGGGATAATCGCTGCGATGAGCGCGAAACCCAACCTTCGTATTGGACTGATCGCCATTCTAGCGGCTACGGCCGGGCTCTTTCTTGCCCGTGCGCTGCTCACGCCGCGAGTGACGCCGCCACCTGCCACCGAAAGTGCGACGATCCTGCCGCAGCCGCGCGCGCTCCCCGCACTCACCCTCGTGGATCAGGACGGTCGCCCGCTGCCCGCAGGGTTTCTCCGGGACCGCTGGACCGTCGTGTTCTTCGGCTTCACGCAGTGCCCCGACATCTGCCCGGGCACGCTCGCGGTGCTGGCGCAGTTGAAGAAAGAACTGGCCGACCTGCCGGCGACCGACCAGCCGCACGTGCTGCTCATCAGTGTGGACCCCGAACGGGACACGCCGGCAGTGCTCAAGGCCTACGTAACTTTCTTCGACCCCTCATTCTCGGCGGCGACGGGGACCGTCGCCGGGGCGACGCAGGCCGCGACGGCCTTCTCGGTGCCCTTCGCCAAGGTGCCCCTCCCCGAGGGTGGCTACACGATGGATCATGGCGCCGGGCTGTTTGTCGTGTCGCCGGCAGGAGCGCTGGCGGCATACTCCTCACCGCCGCTTTCTGCGCCCGTGCTGGCCCGCGATTACCGGAAAGTCGTGCAGTACTACGAGGACTCACGCCGATGACCGCAGGCATCGAGCGCACGCGCGGAGACGAACTCTTCGCCCGGCTGCAGAAGGCCCTGCCGCAGCACCTGCTGTCGCGTGGCATGCATGCGCTTGCGCGCAGCCGGCGGCCGGCGGTCCGTAACGCGATCCTGAACACGGTGCTGAGGTCGTATCCGCAGATCGACATGCGCGAGGCGCTGCAGCCGGACCCATTCATGTATGAATCGTTCAATGCATTTTTCACGCGCGAGCTGCGCCCGGGCGCCAGGCCAGTGGTCGCCGATGCACACGTCCTCGCGTCGCCGGTGGACGGCACTGTGAGTCAGCTCGGACGCACGGATGCCGGGCGCCTGGTGCAGGCCAAGGGCATGCACTACACGTGCGCAGGGCTGCTCGCGGACGCCCCGTCAGCTGCCCGCTACCTGGGCGGCAGCTTCGCCTGCCTCTACCTGGCGCCGTACAACTATCACCGCATCCACATGCCGTGCGACGCCGTGCTGCGCGCGACGCGCTACGTGCCGGGCGAGCTGTTCAGCGTCAACGCTGCGACGGCACGCGCCGTGCCCGACCTCTTCGCACGCAACGAACGCGTGGTCTGCGACTTCGACACCGACGACGGACCATTGTGCCTCGTGCTCGTCGGCGCTCTCTTCGTCGGCAGCATCGAGACCGTCTACGCCGGCGAGATCAACCCGCCGCCGGCGCGAGGCGGCAAGGTCCGCGCGATCAATGAAGGCGTGGGTCGCAGGTTTGCGCGTGGCGAGGAACTCGGTCGCTTCAACATGGGATCGACTGTCATCGTACTGACTGGCCGGCAAGTCATGTTCGCGCCCCGCGTGGAGCCCGCGGAGCCGGTACGCATGGGACAGCTGCTCGCACGATTTGCCGCATGAGCGGCAGCGCACCTTCGCAGGCCGGCGACTGGCGCCCCACCGCCACCCTCGCGCAGCTTCGGTTGCGGGCGGAACTGCTGGCACGGGTACGCGACTATTTCGCCGGGACCTGGGCCCTCGAAGTCGAAACGCCTGCGCTCGTCCGCGCGGCAGTCACCGACGTGCATCTCGAATCGTTGCGGGTCGTCGACGACGCAGCGGGCGGCTCGACCGCGGGGCACCTGCAGACGTCACCGGAATACGCGATGAAGCGCCTGTTGTGCGCCGGCGCGCCCGACATCTACCAGGTGTGCCGCGTGTTTCGTGCGGGTGAGCGCGGCGGTCGCCACAATCCCGAGTTCACGATGATCGAGTGGTACCGGCATGGCCTCGATCACCATGCATTGATGCGTGACGTCGAAGCACTGATTCGGCACCTGCTCGAGCCGTTGCGACGCTGCGGACCGAGCGAGTCGCTCAGCTACTGCGACGCATTCGAGCGGCGCCTGGGCATGCATCCTTTGCACGCCCCGGTTTCCGCGCTGCTCGAGGCGATCGAGCGTGCCGGCACGGACGTGCCGGAGTCGATGCGTTCCGGCGCCGAACGCGACGACGTATTGGACCTCGCGATGGGCACGGCGGTCGCAGAATCCTTTGCGCAGGACAGGCTCACCTTCCTGTACGATTTCCCGGCAAGCCAGGCCGCGCTCGCGCAGGTTCGTGGCGAAGTCGCTTCGCGCTTCGAGGCGTTCTGGGGTCCGCTCGAGTTGGCGAACGGCTTTCACGAACTCGGTTCGGCGCCGGAGCAGCGCGCGAGGTTCGAGGCCGACATCGCGCGGCGCAGCATGCAGGGGCAGCCCGTGCGTGATGCGGATGCGCTTTTCCTGGATGCACTGGCCGCAGGCCTGCCGCCCTGCGCCGGTGTGGCGCTCGGCTTCGATCGCCTGGTGATGGTCGCCGCGGGCGCCGAGCGCATCGACGACGTCATTGCCTTCCCGTACGAGCGGGCCTGAGTCCGCGACCACCCTCGGGAGCCTCCGACGATGCATGCCGTGAACGATGTGCGCGCCCTGCCCAAGTCGGCGCTGTACGACGAGTTGGAATCGAGCCTGCGCGGACTGCTCGCCGGCGAGCCCAATTTCATCGCGTGCGCGGCGAACATGTCGTCGCTGCTCTACTGGAGCCTGCCCGACCTGAACTGGGTGGGTTTCTACCTGCTCGACGACGCGTCTGGCGACCTCATCGTCGGCCCGTTCCAGGGCAAGCCTGCCTGCGTGCGCATTCCGTTGACGAAGGGCGTCTGCGGCGCGGCCGCGTCGCAACGCCGCACACTCGTGGTTCAGGACGTGCACGCGTTCCCCGGGCACATCGCGTGCGACTCAGCCTCGAATTCGGAAGTCGTGGTGCCGATCATTGCCGGCGGCCGGTTGCTCGGCGTCCTCGATCTCGACAGCCCGGTGCTCAATCGCTTCGACGACGCGGATGCGCGAGGGCTGGAGCGGCTGGTGGCCGTATTCATCCAGGGAATTGCGGGTTGACGGGCTGCTCCGAGTTCGGCTCGCAGCAGGGCCGCGGTCAGTTCCATGCGGTAACCCCTCGCGGTCGGCAATGAAAAAGGGCGCCGCGGCGCCCTTTTTATCCGGTTTGTGCTGAGGTGGGGGAATGACTTGGCGCTTTCCGGCCAGCCCCTGCCCCCTCAGCCCCTGGTCACTCGCGTCAGCTCTTGGCGCGCGACAGATACTCCGACGTGCGCGTATCGACGCGAATCACTTCGCCTTCGTTCAGGAACAACGGCACGCGGACCACCGCGCCGGTCTCGAGCTTGGCGGGCTTCTGGCCGCCGGTGGCGGTGTCGCCACGCACGCCCGGATCGGTCTCGACAATCTTGAGTTCGACATGCGCCGGCGCGTTCACCGACAGCGGCACGCCATTCCACAGCATGACGGTGCACATCGTACCGTCCTTCAGCCACATGGCCGAGTCGCCCATTGCTTCCTTGCCCGCGGTGTGCTGCTCGAAATTCTCCGGGACCATGAAGTGCCAGAAATCGCCGTCGCTGTAGAGATACTGCATTTCCGATTCCTGGATGTCCGCGCCTTCGACAGTGTCACCGGACCTGAAGTTGCGCTCGAGCGTGCGGCCCGACTTGAGGTTGCGGATGCGCACGCGGTTGAACGCCTGGCCCTTGCCCGGCTTCACGAACTCGTTCTCCACGACCACGTACGGGTCGCCGTCGATCATGATCTTGAGACCGGACTTGAACTCGTTGGTGCTGTAAGTGGACATGAGTGTGGTGCGCTTGCGGCTGGGACGGTTGAACCGGGGACGGCGAGCCCTGGCAATGCTGGGCTGCCGAGAGCTAGCCGCGAATGATACCCGGAACCCCCCTTCCTCGTCATCTGGCTACGTTGTCGACCCTGTTGGCAACCTCGCGCTGCGCGAGCCCGGCACGCCGCCACGAGGGCAATGCTGCCACCTGCGTCACGCTAGCGCCGCAGACCCCGGTGCTATGATCCCGCCGCATTTAACAGTAATCGCCGCGACTTGAGCTCGCGACCCGGGGTACGATTTTGGGCGAAACCAGCGCCATTCCAGTGGTGGTCCTTTCACGTCAGCAGGACCCCGTCGAGATCATCAACAGCACCCTGCGCAATGCGGGCCAGGCCGTGCACTGCACGTGGGTACGGGATCTCACCGACCTCGCGGATGCTCTCGCGCAACCGAATTCGCCACAACTGCTGTTTCTCTGCGTCGCCGACGCGGGCGAACTCGAGAGCGCGATGGCGCAGCGTGCGCGACTCGCCTCGCACGTGCCGGCGCTCGTCGTGCGCGAGTCGCTCACCGAGGAAGATCTCGTGCGCGGCCTCGAACTCGGCGCCCAGGACGTCGTGACGCTCGCGGCGCGCGGCCGCCTGCAGGCCGTCGCCGCGCGTGAACTGAACGCCGCCCGGCTCGACCATGCACTGAACGGCACGCTCGCCTCCGCGCGGCAATACCGCGACCAGATGCGCGAGTTCATGACCGGGTCGACGGACGCAATCGCGCACGTGCAGGAAGGCATCGTCGTCGACGTGAATCCGGCGTGGAGCGAATTGTTCGGCCACGCGGACACGAACGAGTTGCTCGGCCAGCCGCTCATGGACCTGTTCGACTCCCGCAGCCACGCTGCACTGAAGGGCGCGCTTGTCGCTGCAGCGCAAGGGCGCTGGTCCGACCATGCACTGAATGCGATGGCTGCGCAGCCCGACGGCGCCTCGCTGCCGCTGGAACTCACGCTCGAGCGATTCGAGTTCGAAGGCGAACCCGCGGTCAGGCTGCGGGTCGCGACACAGAAGCGCGACCTCGAGACGCTGGCGCAACAGCTCGAAGAGGCGCTGCGGCTCGATTCACGGACCGGCCTGCTGCGCCGGGGAGCATTCATCGAATCGGCCAAGGCACGCGCCATGCAGCCGCTCAAGGCGGGCCTGCGCGCCGTCGCCTATCTGGCGCCGGACGACCTGGAGCACATCGAGCGCGAGTACGGACCGATCCTGGCCGAGGAAGCCCTCGACGCCCTTGCGCGTCGCGTGCACGAGCAGCTGCAACCGGGGGACCTGGCGAGCCGCGTCTCGCCGCACGGCATCGCGCTGCTGTTCGAACGCGGCAATGCGCGCGACCAGGAAGCCTGGCTCACGCGCCTGCTCGAGCGAATCGCCGCGGAACCGCTGCTGGCGGACCACACGGCCATCGCGATGACCTGCAGCATCGGTTCGGCTCCGCTGCAGGGTCACGGCGCCGCGCTGCAGAAACCGCTCGAAACCGCGATCGCTGCACTGCGCGTCGCGGTAGCGGCCGGCGGCAACCGGTGCGTCCATCGCGAGCCAGCGGGCGCCAAGCCTGCCATGGACGACGCGGACCGCGCCTGGGCCACCCAGATCAAGTCCGCGCTGATGGCGAACCGGTTCCGGCTGGTGCAGCAGCCGATTGCGAGCCTGGTCGGCGATGACCGTCCGATGTTCGACCTGCTCGTGCGCATGCTCGACGAAACCGGCGCGGAAGTGCTGCCGTCCGAGTTCCTCGCGGCGGCCGAACGCACCGACCTGATGAAGAACATCGACCGCTGGATCGTCGGCGCCGCCATGTCCTTCTGCGCAGCCAAGCAGCCGCACCGGGTGTTTGTGCGCCTCTCCCGCGATTCGATGCACGACCAGACGCTCGGCACCTGGCTGCAGCAGCAGCTCAAGGCTTCCGGCGTGGAACCCAGCCGCATCGTGTTCGAGATCACGGAAGAGATGGCGCATGCGCAGCCGCGCGAAGCACGCACGCTGCAGGGCCTGCTGTCGGCGCTCGGCATCGAGACCGCCGTCGAACACTTCGGCGCGTCAGGCGACGCCGCGGCGCTGTTGCATCGACTGCCGGTCAACTACGTCAAGATCGACGGCGCGCTTGATGCAGGGGCTCGCCAACGACCGGCCGCTGCAGGAGCGGGTCAAGGCGCTCGTGGACGTGGCGCGCGAACACGGCGCGACCACGATCGCGGAGCGCGTCGAGGACGCCAATACGATGGCCGTGCTGTGGCAGCTCGGCATCGAGTTCATCCAGGGCTACTTCGTGAACAGCCCGGAACAGGTCGTGATGTAAGGATGGGGCTGGAGGTCAACTGACCCCTCAGCCCTACTCCACTTCCAGCGCTTCAGCCTTGCGCCACCCGCGCGGCAGTACGGCGCCACGCTGACCGCGCTCGCCGCGGTAGTCGCCGAGGTCCTTGTACGACAGGCCCATCTGGCGGTCTCCGCAAAGCACTTTGAGCGTCTGCCCCGGTACAACGGCTGCGATCGCCAGCAGTGTTTCGGGCTCCACCAGCGACTTCCTGGTCGAGATGCCGAAAATCTTGTTGCCCTTGCCGCGCGGCAGCTCCGGCAGGTTGGCCACCGGGAACGTGAGCAGGCGCCCTTCCGAGTTCACGGCCGCGAGCAGCGGATTCTCGCCAGCGGGCACGACTGTCGGTGCGATCGCGACGTAGCCGTCCGGCACGTTGAGAGCCGCCTTGCCCGCGCGATTGCGACTGTGCAGGTCCTCGAGCTTCACGACGAACCCGTAACCGGCGCTGCTCGCCAGCACCCAGCGGTCCTCAGGCTCGCCGATCAGCACGCCGGGGAACGTCGCGCCATCCGGCGGATCGAGGCGACCCGACAGCGGCTCGCCCTGTCCGCGCGCCGACGGCAACGTGTGCGCCAGCAGGCTGTACGCGCGACCGGTGCTGTCGAGGAACACCGCCTGTTGCGTGCTGCGGCCGCGGGCACAGGCGCGGTACTCGTCGCCCGTCTTGAACGACAGCGAGCGCGGGTCGAGTTCGTGGCCCTTGGCTGCGCGAACCCACCCGCTCTTTGACAGCACGACGGTGACCGGTTCGCTCGCGACCAGTTCGGTCTCGTCGATGGCCTGCGCCGCGGCGCGCGCCACCAGCTTGCTGCGGCGGTCGTCGCCGTACTTCTGCGCGTCGGCCTGGATCTCGTCGCGCACCAGCTTCTTGAGCTTGGCCTTGCTGCCGAGCAGTCTTTCCAGGCTGTCGCGCTCCTTGGCAAGCTCCGCCTGCTCGCCGCGAATCTTCATTTCCTCGAGCCGCGCGAGGTGGCGCAGCTTGGTTTCGAGGATTGCTTCGGCCTGGGCCTCAGAGAGCTGGAAGCGCGCGATCAACGCTGCCTTCGGATCGTCCTCGGTGCGGACGATACGGATGACCTCGTCGAGGTTCAGGTACGCGATCAGCAGGCCGTCGAGGATGTGCAGCCGCGCGTTGACCTTCTCGAGCCGGTACTGCAGACGGCGCGTCACCGTGTCGACGCGGAACGACAGCCATTCTTCCAGCAGTGAACGCAAACCCATGACCCGCGGCCGGCCATCGCGTGCGATCACGTTCAGGTTGACGCGATAGGTGCGCTCCAGATCAGTCGTCGCAAACAGGTGCGCCATGACCTGCTCGGTGTCGACGCGGTTGGAACGTGGCGTGATCACCAGGCGCGTCGGATGCTCGTGGTCGGACTCGTCGCGCAGGTCCTCGATCATCGGCAGCTTCTTGGCGCGCATCTGCGCCGCGATCTGCTCGAGCACCTTCGAGCCCGAAACCTGGTACGGCAGCTCCGTGACGATGATCTCGCCGTCTTCCATCTCGAAACGGGCGCGCGCACGGAACGTGCCGTTGCCGGTTTCATAGATCTTCTGCAGCTCCTCGCGCGGCGTGATGATTTCCGCGCCAGTCGGCAGGTCCGGTCCGAGCACGTGCTCGCACAGTTGCGCGGTCGTCACCTTCGGCTCGTCGAGCATGCGGACGCAGGCGGCGGCCACCTCGCGCAGGTTGTGCGGCGGGATGTCGGTGGCCATGCCGACGGCAATGCCCGTTGCGCCGTTCAGCAGCAGGTTGGGCAGGCGCGCGGGCAGCAGCATCGGCTCGTCGAGCGAGCCGTCGAAGTTCGGCTGCCAGTCGACCGTGCCCTGGCCGAGTTCGGCAAGCAGCACGTCCGCGTAGCGCGTGAGCTTCGACTCCGTGTAGCGCATCGCCGCGAACGACTTCGGGTCGTCGGGCGAGCCGAAGTTGCCCTGCCCGTCCACGATCGGGTAACGATAGGAGAACGGCTGCGCCATCAGCACCATGGCCTCGTAGCAGGCCGAGTCGCCGTGCGGGTGGAACTTGCCGATCACGTCGCCGACCGTGCGGGCCGACTTCTTGTGCTTCGCCGTGGCGGCGAGACCGAGCTCGCTCATCGCGTAGATGATGCGGCGCTGCACGGGCTTCAGGCCGTCGCCGATGTGCGGCAGCGCGCGGTCGAGGATCACGTACATCGAATACTCGAGGTACGCGCGTTCCGTGAACGTGCGCAGCGGCTGGCGCTCGACGCCTTCGAAGTCGAGCGTCGCGGTCGGATCGGTGTCTTTGCTCTTGCTCATCGTTACTCTGCCGCCACGTCGTCGATCGCCTCGATGGGCGCCACGACGCTGGCGAGATTGCCTTTCGTCTCCAGCCAGTCACGGCGATCGGAAGCGCGCTTCTTGGCGAGCAGCATGTCCATGAGCTGGTCCGCGTTATCCGCGGCATCCACCGTGAGCTGGACCAGCCGGCGCGTCTCGCGAGCCATGGTGGTCTCGCGCAACTGCAGCGGGTTCATCTCGCCGAGGCCCTTGAAGCGTGTGACCGAAGGCTTCGCGCGCGCGTTCTCGGTGCGAATGCGCTCGAGGATGCCGTTGCGCTCAGCGTCGTCCAGCGCGTACTCGACGTTCTTGCCGTAGTCGATGCGGTAGAGCGGCGGCATGGCCACGTACACGTGGCCGGCGAGCACCAGCGGCCGGAAATGCCGCAGGAACAGCGCACACAGCAGCGTCGCAATGTGCATGCCGTCCGAGTCGGCGTCCGCGAGGATGCAGACCTTGTCGTAGCGCAGGTCGGTGATGTTGTCGGAGCCGGGTTCGACGCCGATGGCAACCGTGATGTCGTGCACTTCCTGCGACGACAGCACGTCGGCCGGCTCGACCTCCCAGGTGTTCAGGATCTTGCCGCGCAGCGGCATCACCGCCTGGAACTCGCGATCGCGTGCCTGCTTGGCGGAGCCGCCGGCCGAGTCGCCTTCGACCAGGAACAGCTCGGCCCGCTTCGGGTCCTGGCTGCTGCAGTCCGCGAGCTTGCCAGGCAACGCCGGACCGGCGACGACGCGCTTGCGCGCGATCTTCTGGCTCGCCTTCAACCGCGTCTGTGCGTTGACGATGGCCAGCTGGGCGATCTTCTCGCCTGCTTCCGGGTGCTGGCTCAGCCACAACCCGAACTGGTCCTTGACGATGCCCGAGACGAACGCGGCAGGTTCGCGGGACGACAGGCGCTCCTTGGTCTGCCCCGCGAACTGCGGATCACGCATCTTCATCGACAACACGTAGCTGGTGTCGTCCCAGACGTCCTCGGGCGACAGCTTCAAGCCGCGCGGCAACAGGTTGCGGAATTCGCAGAATTCGCGCACCGCCTCGGTGAGGCCGAGACGGAAGCCGTTGACGTGCGTGCCGCCCTGCGCCGTCGGGATCAGGTTGACGTAGCTTTCCTCGAAGCGCGTGCCGCCGTCGGTGCGCCAGACGACGGCCCAGTCGACGCCTTCCTGCTCGCCCTGCACGTTGCCGACGAACGGCTCGTCCGGCAGCCATTCGCTCGATTCGAGGGATTCGCGCAGGTACTGCGCGACGCCTTCGGTGTAAAGCCATTCCTCAGTCTCGCCCGTCTTCTCGACGGTGCAGCGCATGCGCAGGCCCGGGCAAAGCACGGCCTTGGCCTTGAGCACATGCTTGAGCTTCGGCAGTGCGAAATCGGGGCTGTCGAAATACGACGTGTCCGGCCAGAAGCGAACCGTGGTGCCGGTGTTGTTCTTGCCGACCTCGCCCACGACCTCGAGCCTGGAATGCACCTTCCCGTTCTTGAACGAGATGTTGTATTCCTTGCCGCCGCGCCGCACCCAGCACTCGAGGTGCTTCGACAACGCGTTCACGACCGACACACCGACGCCGTGCAGTCCGCCCGAGAACTTGTAACCTGAGTCGGCCGAGAACTTCCCGCCCGCGTGGAGTCGCGTGAGGATCAGCTCGACGCCGCTCACCTTCTCCTTCGGATGGATGTCCACCGGCATGCCGCGGCCGTCGTCGACGACCTCGAGCGACCCGTCCTTGTAGAGGGTCACGTCGATCTTGCTGCAATGGCCCGCGAGCGCTTCGTCGACGCTGTTGTCGACGACTTCGTGGGCGAGGTGGTTGGGCCGACTGGTGTCGGTGTACATGCCCGGGCGACGCCGGACGGGCTCGAGTCCGCTCAGGACTTCGATGTCTTGAGCGGTGTAGGACTGGCTCATTCTTGGATCGGTCCGCGGGCTCGCGAGTGAGGGAAAAAGCGCGCGGATTCTAACAGCAGAAGGGGTCACGGGTCAGGGGTTAGTCGGAATGAGATTGCCCCGGTTGCTTGGGCCGCGCGAGTGCTTGCGCTTTGGCAAGGGTTCGCTCAGGCGCGTCGTGTGAAGCGTCTGTTCCGGCGTTCTTTCCCGCGAGCGTATCTGCCTTTCCGCTCGCGGGAAAGAACGCCGGAACGGACGCCAGGAACCCTCACCCGCACTTCGTGCGACCTCTCCCGCCAAAGCGGGAGAGGTACCGCTAAGCGAGATCAGCCACCAAGGCGTCGCGAATCGCCGGCGCGACCGGCTCAACTGCATGCCGGTAGTTGACGTGGTCGACACCCACATTGACCGCGGCGCCGCCCTTCGCGGCCGCAACCATTGCCGGCGCCAGCTCGAACCGCAGGAAGTGCACCGACGAGGTTTTCTCGTCGTTCTCGCGGTCCAGGTCCTCGTCCGCAATGGCGTGCACTCGCTCGTGTCCCGCCACCTGCACCCAGCAGCGGTCCTCGACACCCTTCAGGCCCGCGAGCGCAACCTTGCGCTCCTCCGGGTCGGGGTACTCGATCAGCAACGTGGCCTTCCAGTTGCTGCCGTCGGGAATCAACGGGTTGTAGGCGCCGAGTTCGTCCGCGATGCCTTCCGACTCGAAGATGCGTTCGATGCGCAGCATCTCCTGGACCTGGTACTGCACTGTCAGCCGGTCCTCGAAGCAGAACGTGGCGTTGGGGCCGACCTGCAGCGTGCGGCTCTTCTTGTGCGACAGCACTTGCGGACGGAACTGCGGGCGCTGCTTCGAGTACTGCTCAAGGCTGAAGAGGTCCTCGGGCGCGAGCTTCTGGTAACCGCGGGCGTTGGTGTTCGTCATGGTCGTGGCGTGCATGGTGTCCCTGGAGGATCAGATGCCGTAGGCGATGCGCAGCAGCTTGAGCGGGTGCGTCGGCGGTTTCGGGTCCGCACCGAGTCCGGATTCGATCTGGTGGCCCGCCATGGGGCAATCGCTCGCGTAATAGTCCGGCGCCGCGTTCTTGACCTTGCCGAACACCGGCCTGCCGATCTTCATCGAGGTCTCGCGGTATTCCCTCTTCACGCCGTAGGTGCCGTTGTGGCCCGAGCAGCGTTCGATCGGCTCGATCTCCGTGCCCGGGACCAGCTTCAACACGTCGCGCGTCTTGAGCCCGAGGTTCTGCACGCGCAGGTGGCACGGCACGTGGTAGCTCACCTTGCCCAGCGGTTTCGCGAAATCCGTGCGCAGCAGGCCCGCCTTGTGGCGCAACGCGAGGTACTCGAACGGGTCAAACATCGCCGCCTGCACCTTCCTGACCTGCTCGTCTTCCGGGAACAGGAGCGGCAGCTCCTGCTTGAACATCAGCGCGCAGGAGGGTATCGGCGCCACGAGGTCGTAGCCCTGGTCCACCATCGAGGCCAGCGCCGGAACATTCACTTCCTTGGCCCGCTGGATCGACTCGAGGTCGCCGAGTTCGAGCTTCGGCATGCCGCAGCACTTCTCCTGCGGCACGATCGTGACCGGGACGCCGTTGTGGCGGAACACCGTGGCCAGGTCATCGTCGATGTCCGGCTCGTTGCGGTTGCAGTAGCACGTTGCGAAAAGCGCAACCTTGCCACGCGTCTCCGCCGTGGCCGTCACCGTGATCACATCCGGCTGGTGGCCACGCGCGACCCGGGCGCGCCCCGACACGCTGTGGTAATCGGGAATCGGCGCTTCGGGATGCACGCCCAGCGTCTTGTCGAGCATGCGCCGGCCGAATGCGGTGCCATTCACCGCGTTGACCACCTGCGAGACCACCGGTATCCCGGCAATCGTGCCGACCATGTCGGTCGCGCTGAGTATCTTGTCACGCGTCCGCGTCTCGCCCTTGCGGAACCTGACCGCTTTTGCGCGGAGCATGAGGTGCGGGAAGTCGATGTTCCACGGATGCGGCGGAACGTACGGGCACTTCGACATGTAGCACATGTCGCAGAGGTAGCAGTGGTCGGCAACCTCCCAGAACACCTTCTGGTCGACGCCGTCCAGTTCGCTGGTGGGCGACGCGTCGATCGCGTCGAACAGCAGGGGGAACGAGTTGCACAGGCTGAAGCAGCGCCGACAACCGTGGCACAGGTCGTACACGCGCTCGAGTTCGTGCATCAAGCTGGCTTCGTCGTAGAAATCAGGCTCGCGCCACGCGACAGGGTGCCTGGTTGGCCGGGCGAGGCTGCCCTCGCGCGCGCCACTGCCTGCAGTGTTGACGGTCGTCTCTTCGGTCATGCCACGTCTCCCGACGCGAATGTTTCCGGGCCGGCTGTCCGCTCAAGGCAGAAGGGCGGGCCGAGGCCCGCCCTTGCTGGGTCGATGCATCACAGGCGCGCTGCCCGCCCGCAGCGGATCAGAGGGTGTCGAGCGCCTTCTGGAAACGGTTCGCGTGCGAACGCTCGGCCTTCGCCAGCGTCTCGAACCAGTCCGCGATCTCGTCGAAACCTTCGTCACGGGCCGACTTCGCCATGCCCGGGTACATGTCGGTGTACTCGTGCGTTTCGCCGGCGATCGAAGCCTTCAGGTTGTTCGAGGTCGAACCAATCGGCAGGCCCGTGGCCGGGTCACCCACCGCTTCCAGGTACTCGAGGTGGCCGTGCGCGTGTCCCGTCTCGCCTTCAGCGGTTGAACGGAACACGGCGGCAACGTCGTTGAAACCCTCGACGTCTGCCTTCTGGGCGAAATACAGGTAACGGCGATTGGCCTGCGATTCGCCGGCAAATGCGTCCTTGAGATTCTTCTCGGTCTTGCTGCCTTTCAAACTAGCCATGGTCGTGCCTCCACCTAGAGTCTGCAGTCGTTGTCGAAGTTGTTCGCGCCGCGGCCCGGATCGCCCGGACGGCCCATCACTTTTAGATCAAGTCTAAACCTGAGTCAACGGATACGGGAAAACGGCCAGACAGACCGTAGTCTGATTGCTCGACGGCCGGGATTCGCGCAGTCCGCAATTGCGGAATTCCTGGGGCTGGTGGCCGCCGCGCGTTGACCCTCGCGAACCCCTGTGCAAGGCTTCCTGCCCTCCGGAGGCTCCCTGCTGTGACCGAAACGCCCGTCAACCCACCCGACTTCGAACGCTCCCTGGGAGAACTCGAGGCGACCGTCGACAAGCTCGAGCATGGCGACCTCTCACTGGAGGACGCGCTCAAGCACTTCGAACGCGGTGTCGCCCTGGCGCGGGACTGCCAGGCGTCGCTCAGGAACGCGGAGCAGAAAGTCGAGATCCTGCTGCAGAAGTCGGCAACCGCCGAACCCGAACCGTTCGAGCCCGACGCGGCATGAGATCCCACCTGGCGGCGGCCACGCCGCGCGAACCGCTGCCGCTGGCGCTCGAGCGCTGGCGGCAAAGAGTCGAGCGCGAGCTCGATGCCTGGCTGCCGCCCGACACGACCGTGCCCGCGCGGCTGCACGCTGCCCAGCGTTACAGCGTCCTTGGCCCGGGCAAGCGCATCCGTCCGGCGCTGGTGTACGCGACGGCGGAAACCCTCGGCATCCCGCTCGGCCAGGTGGACGCCGCGGCCTGCGCAGTCGAATTGATCCATTGCTACTCGCTCGTCCACGACGATCTCCCGGCCATGGACGACGACGACCTGCGCCGAGGACGGCCGACCTGTCACAGGCAGTTCGACGAAGCCACGGCAATACTTGCGGGCGACTCGCTGCAGGTACTGGCATTCCAGCTGCTCGCAGCACATCCGGGCCTGCCGGCTGACGCCTCGATCCGGGTGCAGATCATCGGCACGCTCGCAGTCGCGAGTGGAACGGCAGGCATGGCCGGCGGCCAGGCGCTCGACCTGGCGGCGGAAGGCGGATCGTTGACGCTGGCGGACCTCGAGCGGCTGCATGCGTTGAAGACGGGCGCCCTCATCCGCGCCAGCGTGTTGATGGCCGCCTATTGCTGCGCGGGCCTCGGGACCGAGCAACTGTCAGCGCTGGATGTGTTCGGCGAACGCGTTGGCCTGGCCTTCCAGGTCCAGGACGACATCCTCGACGTCGAGGGCGACGTGCAGGTGATCGGCAAGCCTCCGGGCAGCGATGAAGCCCGCGGCATGCCCACCTACCCGGCGCTCGTGGGCCTCGATGCAGCGCGCGCGCGCGTGCGGGAACTGCACGCGGAGGCAAAGCGGCAACTCACCAGGCACGGTTGGGCTGACAGCCCGCTGTCCCAACTGTCCGACTGGTTGCTGTCCCGCAACTGTTAATCCCGCGGAATCGGGCCGCCAGCGTGTAAAATCCCCGTAATGTCGCGCCCTGATCCTTACCCGTTGCTTTCGCGCATCGAGGCGCCCGCCGACCTGCGCCAGCTGCCGGAAACCAGGCTCGTCCCGCTTGCAGGTGAACTGCGCGAGTTCCTGATCCAGACAGTCAGCCAGATGGGCGGCCATTTTGCTGCCGGCCTCGGCACCGTCGAACTCACGGTCGCGCTGCATTATGTGTTCGATACGCCGCATGACCGGCTGGTGTGGGACGTCGGCCACCAGGCCTATCCCCATAAGGTCCTGACCGGCCGCCGCAATCGCCTGCAGACGATCAAGCACAAGGGCGGACTCGCACCTTTCCCCAGCCGTTCCGAGAGCGAATACGACACGTTCGGCGTCGGGCACTCGAGCACTTCGATCAGCGCGGCCATCGGCATGGCGCTCGCCGCGAAGAGCAAGGGCGAGAAGCGCCGGGTCGTCGCGGTCATCGGCGACGGCGCCATCACGGCCGGCCAGGCGTTCGAGGCGCTGAATCACGCGGGCGCGCTCGATGCGAACGTGCTCGTGATCCTGAACGACAACGACATGTCGATCTCGGAGAACGTCGGCGCGCTGTCGAACTATTTCGCGCGCGTGCTTTCCGGCCGGACCTACGCGGCGCTGCGCGAGGGCGGCAAGAAGATCCTGCGCCGCATGCCGACGGTCTGGGAACTCGCGCGCCGCTCCGAGGAACACTTCAAGGGCATGGTGCTGCCCGGAACGCTGTTCGAGGAAATGGGGTTCAACTACTTCGGCCCGATCGACGGCCACGACCTCGACGCGCTGGTGAAGACGCTCACCAACCTGCGCGACCTCGAAGGCCCGCAGTTCCTGCACGTCGTGACGCGCAAGGGCAAGGGCTACGCGCCGGCCGAGGCCGATCCGATCAAGTGGCACGGGCCGGGTCCTTTCGACGCGCAGGCCGGCACCATTTTCAAGGACAAGACGACGGGGCCCGTCTACTCGCAGATCTTCGGGCAGTGGTTGTGCGACATGGCCGAACTCGATCCGCGCGTCGTCGGCATCACGCCCGCGATGCGTGAAGGCTCGGGACTGGTCGAGTTCTCGAAGCGTTTTCCCGACCGCTATTTCGACGTCGCCATCGCCGAACAGCACGCCGTGACGCTCGCCGCGGGTTTTGCCTGCGAAGGCCTGCGGCCGGTCGTCGCGATTTACTCGACGTTCCTGCAGCGCGCTTACGACCAGTTGATCCACGACGTCGCGCTGCAGGACCTGCCGGTCACGTTCGCAATCGACCGCGGCGGACTCGTCGGCGGCGACGGCGCCACGCACCAGGGCGCGTTCGACCTGTCGTTCCTGCGCTGCATCCCGAACATGGTGGTGATGGCGCCGGCGGACGAAAACGAGTGCCGGCAGATGCTCTACACCGCCGTCTCGCTCGATCGACCTGCCGCGGTGCGCTACCCGCGCGGCCAGGGTCCTGGCGTCCCGGTCACCAGGCGGATGGACGCGTTGCCGGTGGGCCGTGCCGAGGTTCGCCGGGAAGGTCGCTCCGGTCTGCTGTTGCTGGCTTTCGGTACGATGCTGGCGCCTTGTGCCGCGCTCGCCGAGCGCCTCGACGCCACGCTGGTCAACATGCGCTTCGTGAAGCCGCTGGACGAGGACACGGTGTGCCGCCTCGCGGCCACGCATTCGTGCATCGTCACGCTCGAGGAAAACGTCGTGGCCGGCGGCGCCGGCAGCGCGGTCAGCGAGTGCCTGTCGGCGCATGGGGCCGAGGCAACCGTCCACCACATCGGCATCCCCGACCGCTTCATCGAGCACGGCTCCCGCGAGGACTGCCTGGTCATGGCCGGAATCGATGCCGCGGGCATCGAGCGGCAGGTCCAGCGGATCTGGGCTGAGCACCGCCCCGCCCTCCCGGCGGTCGCCACCCGGGCCTCCTGAAGCACGCCGGGTCGGTGCCCGCCTCGCGGCAAGCGCTGGCCGAGTCTCGTATACTCGGCGCTCCCCGCGGGAATCCGTGACCCGCCAGCATCCGAATGGACGACCAGACCCTGCGACCGGACCAGAGCATGAGCCGCCCTTCCGCAACGATCGGTGAAACGCTGGGCAGCGCCAGCGTGACGCCCATTGAAGACGTCCAGGGACGGGCGGACTCGCGCCAGATCCCGATCAACAAGGTCGGCATCAAGGACGTGTACCACCCGGTGCGCGTGCGCGACCGTTCGGGCGGCGACCAGCACACGGTCGCCAACTTCAACATGTATGTCGCCCTGCCCCACAATTTCAAGGGCACGCACATGTCGCGTTTCGTCGAGATCCTGCACCTCCACGAGCGCGAGATTTCGGTCGATTCCTTCCGCGCCATGTTGACCGAGATGACCGAACGGCTGGACGCCACCTCGGGCCACATCGAGATGTCATTCCCCTACTTCGTGATGAAGCAGGCGCCGGTCACGAAAGTCGAGAGCGTGGTCAAGTACGACGCCAGGTTGATCGGCGAGATCCACGATGGCGTCGAGGAGATGTGGATCTGCGTCGTCGTCGCCGCGACCAGCCTGTGCCCCTGCTCGAAGCGCATCTCCGACTACGGCGCGCACAACCAGCGCTCGCACATCACGATCAAGGCGCGCGTGCGCGAGCACGTCTGGATCGAGGAGCTGATCGACATCGCAGAACAGGAAGCCTCCTGCGAGGTGTTCGGCATCCTCAAGCGGCCGGACGAGAAGTACGTGACCGAGCGCGCCTACGACAACCCCAAGTTCGTCGAAGACATGGTCCGTGACATCGCGGTTCGCCTGAACTCCGAAGAGCGTGTGCTCGCCTACGTGGTCGAGGCGGAGAACTTCGAGTCGATCCACAATCACAGCGCGTATGCGTTGATCGAGAAAGACAAGGCAGGGGCCAGGGGTTAGGTTCGAGCCGCGAACTGGACCAGCGGTCACCAGCCACGACGCCGACGCTGCAGACCGGCAACTACCCCGCCCCGCATGCGCGCCCGAACACTCTGCACTGCCCTGCTGCTGGTCGCGCTGAATGTCGCCGCGCAGGCGGACGAACCCGCCGGCGACGCCCAGGACTGGTTCCGGCACGGTGACAAGGGCTTCGAGCTTGGCGACCCGGATGGCCGCTGGTTCGCCAACTTCGACCTGCGCGCGCAGCTGCGTTACACGGGCACCGACATCGACGAGCGTTCCCTTGACGGCGGCAGTGAGGAACACGAGGACGAAGCCGAGGTCAACCGGCTTCGCCTCAAGATCGGCGGCAACGTGCTCCAGCCCTGGATCAAATATTATTACGAGCAGGAACTGACCGATCCGCAGCGCCTGCTCGACCTGCGCCTGACGTTTGAGTTCCACGACTGGCTGCAGGTGCGCGTCGGCCAGTGGAAGATTCCGTTCAACCGCGAGCGCGTCGATTCGTCGGGCAGCCAGCAGTTCGTCGACCGTTCGATCGCGAACCAGTACTTCACGCTCGACCGGCAGCGCGGCGCGGCGGTGTCCGGCCGCGTCCTTGCAGGAACGCCCGGCGATTCGACCTACAACCTTGGGCTCTACGCGCCACTCGGCCGCGACGGCAAGGGTGATTACGAAGATCCGCTGCTGCTCGCACGCTGGCAGTGGAACCTGCTCGGTCGCGTCCTCGACTTTTCGCAAAGCGACACCGGGTATCGCGAGAAACCTGCGGCTTCGCTGGCCGTGGCCGGAGCCCGCTACCAGGGACCGTACACCGCGTTTTCGTCGAGCGGCGGCGGCGAGCTCGATGGTTTCGCAGCCGGCACACGCGACCAGTACGACGTGGAGCAGTGGCTCGTGGAGACGGCGTGGCAGCACGACGGCGCATCGTGGCAGCAGGAATGGCACCACAAGCGCGTGCGCGACACGGTGGCTGGGGCGACGACGACACTGACTGGCGGCTACGCGCAGGCCGGGATCTTCCCTCACACGCTGTGGCAGCGGGTACCGCAGCCGCTCGAGTTCGCGGTGCGGTACGCATGGGTGGATCCGGACGACGACCTCGCCGACGACAGCAAGACCGAAACGACGCTGGTGGCCAACTGGTTTTTCCGCGGTCACCGCAACAAGCTGACGGCGGATTACAGCTGGCTCACCGACGGCATGGCCCAGCCCGGCGAACGCAAGGAGCGCCGCGTGCGGCTGCAGTGGGACGTTTCGCTGTAGGGATTCCGGCCGCGCCGCCGTGCACGGCGCACCGCAGGGTCAGTTCGCCTCTTCGCCTTTCTTGCTGTTCTTGCCGCTCTTGCCGCCCTTGCCGCGGTGCAGGCGCCCGATCAGTTCGCGCAGGAAGACCTTGTTGAAGCGCAGCTGGCAGGAGATCGACGACTGCTCGAGCAGCGTGGCGGTTACCTTGAGCATCGTGACCGCAGTCTCGGCTTCGACACCGGTGTCGCGGCGCGAGCCCTCGGCATAGCTTGCCTCGCCGAAGCAGCCGCCGGCCGGCACGTGGCCGACAATCTCGGCGCCGCGGCTGATGCGGACTGTGCCCGAAACCACGATGTAGAAACGGTCGTCGATGTCACCCGGCCGCAGCACGGGCTCACCCGCCTGGCACTCGGTCCAGACCCCCGCGCGCATGACCTCGCGGATCTCTCCGTGCGAAAAGTCGTGGAAGAAGCGCAGCTTGCGCAGGACCGCGAAGCGCTCCTCGTCATCGATCTCGGACTGCGAGGCGCGCAGCTTCTGGTGCACGCGAGTGAGTTCGGCGGCGAACTCGGAGCCGGTGCGGTAGCGATTGCCGGGTTCTTTCTGCAGCGCACGGCTGACGACTTCCTCGAGTTCCTCGGGGACCTCGGCACGGATGCTGCGCAGCGTGTCGGGTTCGGACTGCACGACCTGCCGCAGCAGCTTGCCGAGCGCGCCGGCGCGGAACGGCCGTTGCCCGCAAAGCATCTCGTACATAACGGCGCCGAGCGAATAGAGGTCCGAACGGGCGTCGAGTTCGAGCCCCTGGACCTGTTCCGGCGACATATAGGCCGGGCTGCCGGCCACGCCCTCGAGGCGTGAAACGTCGGAGTCTGCGACGAGTGCAATGCCAAAATCGACGATGCGCACGTCGCCGTCCTGCGTCAGCAGGATGTTCGACGGCTTGATGTCGCGATGGACGACGCCGCGCGAGTGCGCGTAGTGCAGCGCCTTCGCGCACTTGTACATGATGGAGACGACCTGGTCGACGGGCAGCAGGCTGCCCATGCGGCAGTACGCGCTCAGCGTGCGCGCGCCGTGCACGTGTTCCGTGACGACGTAGCGGCGGCCATCCTCCTCGCCCGCGTCGAAAATCGGCACGATGTTCGGGTGCTGCAGCTTGCCGACCATCTTCGCCTCGCCCATGAACATGCGGCGGGCATTGCGACCCTCCGCATCGTCGCCGTTGGTGGCGTGGTAGAGCTTGATGGCGACGTCGCGACCGTAGAACGGATCGTGCGAGAGGTAAACCGTGCCCGTGCTGCCACGGCCCACTTCGTGCACGACGTAGTACTTGCCGATACGATCGGGCGCGAACGGCGGCACTTCCATTCGCTGCGTCTGGAGGTGCGGTTCGAGTCGATCGGCTGGACTGGCTTGGGTCACGGGTACTTCTGGTTCAGTTGCCGCAGGGAGGCGTTCTCGCCGTCGAGCATAAGGGCGCCCCCCGGCGCATTCCGTGATCAACTTCGCGGATCGGCCAGGGTTGCCGGACGTCGAACAGCCCGAAGAAGGGGCGCTGGCATGCCGTGGGGCTCCGCCAGTCGGCCGGCGTGTCGGGCATGGCGGTCATGCTGCCGGCCAACGTGACTCACACTGAGGCTGCCCGCCTCAGCGGGCGAAATGGTCGTAGCCGCTCCCCACGATCTCGACACGCTGCCCCCCGCGTCGGCACTCGAGCCCCGCGCCGGCCACCATCTCGCCGATGCAATGCAGGCCGCAACCACCCTTTAGCGCAAGTTCCGGCACGCGAGCAGACGCCTCGGACGGCAAGGTGAACAGGAGTTCGTAGTCGTCACCCCCGTGCAGCACGTAGCGTTCGCGCTCAACCGCCGCGTGACCGACGAGTTCAGGCGCCACCGGCAGGCGTTCCAGGTCGATCCTCGCACCGACGCCGCTCGCGCGCGCGAGCTTGCCCAGGTCGCCGAGCAGGCCGTCCGAGACATCCATGGCCGACGTTGCGACACCGCGCAGCGCGCGGCCCAGCGCCAGCCGTGGCTCAGCCCGAAGGAAGCGACGCACTCGCGGGTCCATCGACTCGAAGGTCGCCTTGCCTGAGCGCAGCTGCTCGAGCCCAGCCGCCGCCACGCCGGGCGAACCGGAAACGAAAACAAGGTCGCCCGCGCGAGCACCGGCACGTCGCAAGGCCTGCGCGGGCGGAACGAAACCGAGCACCTCGATGGTGACGACGAGCGGCCCCGACACGGTGTCGCCCCCGACGAGCGCAACACCATGCGTGTCCGCCAACTCGTACAGGCCGCGCGCAAACTCCGCGAGCCAACCCTCATCCGGGCCAGGCATCGAGAGCGAGAGCAGTGCCCATGCCGGCTCTGCGCCCATCGCAGCAAGGTCGCTGAGGTTCACGGCCAGCACCTGGTGCCCGATTGCGGCGGCGGGCGTGCCCGCAAGGAAATGCCGGCCTTCGACCAGCGTGTCCGTTGCGGCGACCAGCGCCTGCCCGGCCGGCGGCAGGAGCAGCGCGGCGTCGTCGCCCACGCCGAGCAACACGTCGCTGCGGGAGGAGACGCGCGAGAAGTAGCGGGCGATTACGTCGAACTCACCGAGGGGCACGGGCGTTCCGGCGGGAGGGGTGCTGCCTACTTGCCCGGCGTGCGTCGCGCCAGGGCCTGCTGCTCGGACGCGCGCAACTGGCGGGCAGCGCGATCCAGCACTGCATTGATGAACTTGTGGCCGTCCGTCGCGCCGAATTTCTTCGCCAGCTCCACGCCCTCGTTCAGCACGACGCGATACGGGACGTCGACGTGGCCGCGAAGTTCCTCGACACCGATCAGCAGCACGGCATGTTCGACCGGATCGAGCTGGGCCACGGGACGGTCCAGCCATTCGCCGATCATGCCGTCCAGCGCGGCCGAGCCCTCGACGATGCCCTGCAGCAGCTGCTCGAAATATTCCGGATCAACCTCGGCATGGCCTTCGTCCGCGGCGTACTGGTTGCGCAGTTCGGCGAACGACTGGCCGGTCATCTGCCACTGGTACAGCGCCTGCAGCACGAGCCGGCGCGACAGGCTGCGCGCACGTCCGGAGCGTTCGGCTCGAAGGCGCGGCATCCTCAGATGTCCAGTCGCCGCAGGAGGTTCGCGAGTTCGAGAGCGACCATGGCCGCGTCGGCGCCCTTGTTGCCGGCCTTGGTGCCTGCGCGCTCCACGGCCTGCTCGATCGTGTCGGTCGTCAGTACGCCGAACGCGATGGGCACGCCGGTATCGTCCGCGGCACGGGCCAGCCCCGATGCGCACTGCCCGGCGACGAGGTCGAAGTGCGGCGTGGCGCCACGGATCACCGCGCCGAGCGCGACGATCGCATCGCAACGCTTCGCCGCAGCCACCCGGCGCGCAACGAACGGCAGGTCGTAGGCGCCCGGCACGCGAATGATCTCGATCTGCTTCTCGCTTGCGCCGTGGCGCAGCAGCGCGTCGACCGCCCCGCGAACCAGGTGCTCGACGATCGCGTCGTTGAAACGCGAGGCGATGATCGCGATGCGCAGGTCGCGCGCGATGACGTCGCCCTGGAGTGTGCGGATGTTGTCCATCGTGGGAATGCTCCTCAATCCACGTATTCGGCCACTTCGAGGCCGAACGCTGAAAGTCCGTGCATCTGCTTCGGCGCGCTCAGCACGCGCATGTGGCGCACGCCGAGGTCGCGCAGGATCTGGGCACCGATGCCGTAGGTGCGCAGCACCTGTGCGCCGCGCGCCGGGCTCGAGCTGACCACGGGATCCGCCGAACGCACGGCCTCCGCGATCTCGAGCGGGCTCTCGTGCGGACGCAGCAGCACCACGATGCCCGAGCCCTCGCGCGCAATGCGCTGCATGGCGCCGCGCAGCGACCAGCTGTGCCCTTCCTCAATTGAGCCGACGAGGTCGCGCACGGTGTCCTTGAGGTGCACGCGCACCAGCGGGGCCTGCTCCGCCTGGGGATTGCCGCGGACCAGCGCCAGGTGGACCGTGCCGTTCACGTGGTCTTCGTAGCAATACAGACGGAACGGGCCGAACTCGGTGTTGATCTGCCGCTCGGCGATGCGCTCCACCGAACGCTCCTTCTCGAGCCGATAGCGGATCAGGTCGGCGATCGTGCCGATCTTGATCTGGTGCTCACGGGCGAATTTCTCGAGGTCCGGGCGGCGGGCCATGGTGCCGTCGTCGTTCAGGACTTCGACGATGACGGCGGCCGGCTCGAGGCCGGCGAGACGCGCCAGGTCGCAGCCAGCCTCGGTGTGTCCTGCACGCGTCAGGACGCCGCCCGGCTGCGCCATCAGCGGGAAGATGTGGCCGGGCTGACGCAGGTCCTCGGCGCGCGCGGCAGAGCCAACGGCGGTGCGGATCGTGTGTGCGCGGTCGTAAGCGGAGATGCCGGTCGTAACACCCTCGGCCGCCTCGATCGACAGCGTGAAGTTGGTGCGCTGGTCGAGATCCGTGTCGCTGACCATCAGCGGCAGCCGGAGCTGGCGGCAGCGGTCGCGAGTCAGTGTCAGGCAGATGAGACCGCGGCCATAGCGGGCCATGAAATTCACGTCCTCGGGGCGGACCTTGGTCGCGGCCATGACGAGGTCGCCTTCGTTCTCGCGGTCCTCGTCGTCCATGATGACGACCATCCGGCCCTGGCGGATGTCGTCGAGGATCTCGTCGATCGAGTTCAGGACATTCATGACAAAGAGCACCTAGGTCGTTGAATTATAGCGGTTTCAATCAGACCCTGACGGTGCCCGATCCGCGTCTGCGGCGCGCAGTTTAGCAGGGGGCGGGTGCCGACGGCGGACCGGACGACGGATGGGCCCCTCAGACGGTGCCGTGATTCATCATCCGCTCGACGTAGCGCGCGATGATATCGACCTCGAGGTTGACCCGGCTGCCCGCCCGCAGGTCCCTGAGCGTCGTCACCTCGAGCGTGTGCGGCACCAGGTTGACGTCAAAGCGGTCGCCCGTGGCGCCGTTCACGGTGAGGCTGACGCCGTCGATGCAGATCGAACCCTTGCGTGCGACATAGCGCGCCAGTTCAGAGGGCACCTGGAACTCCATGCGGACGGAGCGCGCATCGTCGTGGCACGACAGGAGCCGGCCGACGCCGTCGACATGGCCCGTCACGTAATGGCCGCCCAGGGCCTGCCCGGCGAGCAGCGCTTTCTCCAGGTTGACGCGCGTGCCCACGACCCAGTCGCCGAGAGTCGTCAGCGACAGCGTTTCGCGCGAGACGTCCGCGGCGAAACTCGCGGTGTCGAACCGCGTGGCCGTAAGGCACACGCCGCTCACGGCAATGCTGCCACCAAGCTCGATGCCTGCCAGCGCAACCTCGCCCGTGTCGAACACGAGGGTGAAGTCGCCGCCGCACGGCTCGATCGAGCGCACTGTCCCGACGCCCTGCACGATTCCGGTGAACATCGCTCAAGCCTCCGCGGGACGCAGGGTCAGCCGGAGATCCGGGCCAACCCGACGCACCTCGTAAAACGAATATTGCGGCCGGTCCGCCAGCGCGCGCAGTGGCTGGGGCAGCGCGAACGACGGTCGCGCGGTGTCGCCGAGCAGGGTCGGCGCGACGTACAGCACGATCTCGTCGGCCAGCCCGTCTGTCACGAAACTGCCCGCCAGTCGCGGGCCCGCCTCGACGAGGACGTCATTGCATTCGAGCTCGGCGAGCCGGCGCAGGGCCGCCGTCAGGTCGATGCGCCCCGTTGCATCGTCCGCCAGCGACTCCACACTGACGTTCATGTGCTGCGTGCCGAGACGATCTCGCAACGCCAGGACGCCCTGCGCGGTCGCGAACACGAGCGTCGGCTTGCCGTCCTGCACCAGTCTTGATTCTGCGTGCAGCCGTCCAGACGAATCGAACACCACCCGCAGCGGATCCCGACCCGCCAGGTCGAGCGCTGGATCGCGCACGGTAAGGGCAGGATCGTCCGCCTCGACCGTGCCGATGCCCGTGAGGATGGCCGACGCCCGGGCCCGCAGTTGCTGCACATCGCCGCGGGCCGCTGGTGAGGTAATCCACTTGCTCGAGCCGTCCGCGAGCGCGGTTCGCCCGTCGGCACTGGCCCCGAGCTTCACGGTCACCCACGGCCGGCCGCGGGTCATGCGCGAGACGAAGCCACGGTTCAGCGCCAGTGACTCGCGCTCGAGCAGGCCCACTGCGGTTTCGATGCCGGCGTCGCGCAACCTCTGCAACCCTGCGCCCGCAACACGCGGGTTCGGATCCTGTGCGGCTGCTACGACTCGCCGCAGGCCCGCCTCGACCAGTGTGTCGGCACACGGCGGCGTGCGGCCGTGGTGCGAACAGGGCTCCAGCGTGACGTAAGCCGTCCCGCCGCGCGCGCGATCACCCGCCGCTCGCAACGCGAGAACTTCCGCGTGCGGCTCACCGGCGCGCCGATGCCAGCCCTCGCCCGCGACCTGCCCCGCGGCATCCAGCAACACGCAACCCACTGCCGGATTGGGCGCGGTCGAATGGATGCCCTGCGCGGCAAGCTGGAGCGCGTGCGCCATGTGCGCGTGGTCATTCGCGGTGAATGCGGCCATGCCTGGTTCAACTCACTTCTTGCCCGGGCTGCCGCCCGGGGCTGCCGCAGGCGCCAGCGGCGCTTCTGCGCCAGACCAGAGTCCGAGCTGAAGCTCCTCGGCCGACCGCGGCCGGCGGTGCCGGAGCTTCTCGATTTCCTCGCGGAAGGCATCCACGTCCTGGAAGCTGCGGTAGACGGATGCGAAGCGAACGTAGGCGACCTCGTCGAGCTGGTGCAGTTCGTCCATGACCAGTTCGCCGATCAGCCGGGCCGGCACCTCGCGCTCGCCGAGCGCACGCAACTTGTGGCATACGTGGTTCACGGCGGCATCGACGGCCTCGCTCGCAACCGGGCGCTTCTCCAGCGCCTTGAGCATGCCGGAACGCAGCTTGGCCTCGTCGAACGGCTCGCGCGTCGCGTCGCTCTTCACCACGCGCGGCATGACCAGTTCCGCCGATTCGAAAGTCGTGAAGCGCTCGCCGCAGCGCAGGCATTCGCGGCGCCGGCGCACCTGCTGACCCTCGCCGGACAGCCGGGAGTCGATGACCTTGGTCTCCTCGAACGAACAGAACGGACAGTACACCGGACGGCCTCCTGCCCTGCCCGTTCAGCCAGCGCTCAGCGGCCGTACACCGGGAAGCGACGGCAGATGTCCTCGACTGCAGCGCGGGTCCTGGTGATCACCGCCTCGTCATTGACGTTCGTGAGCACGTCAGACATCCAGTGCGCAAGCTGTCCCACCTCGGCCTCCTTGAAGCCCCGGGTCGTGACCGCCGGCGTGCCGATACGGATACCGCTCGACACCATCGGCGGCCGCGGGTCGTTCGGCACGGAATTCTTGTTCACGGTGATGTGCGCCCGGCCGAGTGCGGCGTCAGCCTCCTTGCCCGTCACGCCCTTGTCGACCAGGTCGACCAGGAACAGGTGGTTGTCGGTACCGCCTGACACGATCTTGATGCCACGTTCCTGGAACACCTTGCACATGGCCCTCGCATTGGCGACGACCTGCTGCTGGTACTGCACGAACTCCGGTTGCATCGCCTCGAGGAACGCGACTGCCTTGGCGGCGATGACGTGCATCAGCGGACCGCCCTGCGTTCCCGGGAAAATCATCGAATTCAGCTTCTTCGTGATCTCGTCATTCGCGCGGGCGAGGATCAGGCCGCCGCGCGGGCCGCGCAGCGTCTTGTGCGTGGTCGTCGTGACGACGTCGGCGTACGGCACCGGGTTAGGGTACACGCCGGCAGCGACGAGGCCCGCCACGTGCGCCATGTCCACAAGGAAGCTTGCGCCAACCGCATCGGCGATCTGGCGGAAGCGCGGGAAGTCGAGGATGCGCGAATACGCCGAGAAACCAGCGATGATCATCTTCGGCTTGTGCTCGCGCGCGAGGTGCTCGACCTGCGCGTAGTCGATCGCGCCCGTCGCCGGGTCGAGACCGTACTGCACGGCATTGAAGATCTTGCCGGAGAAATTGACCTTGGCACCGTGCGTGAGGTGGCCACCGTGGTCGAGGCTCATGCCCAGCAGCGTGTCGCCGGGTTTCATCAGCGCCAGGAACGCAGCAGCGTTGGCCTGTGAGCCGGAGTGCGGCTGCACGTTGGCAAAGTCCGCCCCGAAGAGCTGCTTCGCGCGATCGATCGCCAGTTGTTCGGCGACGTCGACGTACTCGCACCCGCCGTAGTAGCGCTTGCCGGGATAACCCTCGGCATACTTGTTGGTGAGCACGGAGCCCTGCGCCTCGAGCACGCGGGGGCTCGCGTAGTTCTCCGAGGCGATCAGTTCGATGTGGTCTTCCTGGCGGACGCGCTCGTGCTCGATGCAGGCCGCGAGTTCGGGATCGAACCCGGCGATTGTCATGCTGGCGGGAAACATGTGCTCTCCACGGTCGGGGAAGCGCAATTGTAGCCGATGCGGCGCGCCGGTCTCGGGCCACTCGCTGGCTGCCCTGCCACTCTCGATGGGACCGGTGCTTCCGGCTCGCCGCGAAGTGCCGGGACCGCGGAAATTACCGAGCGTGAGCGACTGGGGGTCGGGATAGAATTTCCAGGCAAGACACACTCTGGCGAACGCGCCGAAGAGTCCCCGATGAACGAACCGCCAGGATTCACCATGCTCCCAGGGGCACGTACATTCGCGCTGAGCCTCCTCGCCGCCCTGGCACTGCCGGCCACACTGCCCGCCCTTGCAGCGGAAGGGTCCGCGCCGGATCTCGAGGCTGGCCGCCGCACCTTCGAAAGCGTCTGCGCGGCGTGCCACGGTCCGACCGGGCGCCCGGATCCGGAGAATCCTGTCGTCAAGGCACTGGATCCGCAGCCCGCCGACCTGTCTAGCCCGCTGTTCAACAGCCGCGAGCCGGCCGAAGACTGGCAGATCGTCGTCAAACACGGAGGTCAGGCACTGGGGCTGTCGGCGACGATGCCCGCACAGGGTGCCGTGCTGGACGAACGACAGATCCGCGACGTGGTCGCCTATGCGAAGACCCTGGCGCCGGGAAGCAATGAGTATCCGCCGGGCGAACTCAACTTCTTCCTGCCGATCCGCACCAAGAAGGCTTTCCCGGAGGACGAGATCGTCTGGAAGTCACGGCTCACCGATCGGGACGGCGCGGACGTCTGGCGGAACGTGATCGAAATCGAGAAGCGGTTCGGCAAGCGATCCATGGGCGTGCTTGAAGTCATCCACGAGGACGACGGTACGGACAGCGAGATCACCGAAGTCGAGGTCGGCGCCAAGACGGTGCTGCACTGGGACCTGGCGCGACGTTCGATACTGTCCGGCGCTGTGGTCGTCGCCTTCCCGACCGACGGTGACGCATCCGAGGAAATCATCCCGTACCTCGCCTACGGCAGGCTTTTCGACGAGCGCTGGATGTTCCAGTCGAGCGCGCGGTTGATCCTGCCGGTGGACGATGTCGACACCGGCGAGGCCGAACTGGCCGGCGTGATGCACTATCGCTGGACGCAGTGGCCCCGACGCGTTTTCCCGGCGCTGGAACTCACCGCGACGGTGCCCTTCGAAGACGAGGGCGGGGACCCCGTGAAGTGGACCGTCATTCCGCAGTTGCGCTTCGGGCTCACCCGGGGCGCGCACGTGGCATTGAACCTAGGCGCCGAATTCCCACTCAGCGACCAGTCCTACGACACACGCTGGCACCTGACCCTGCTCTGGGACTTCGCCGACGGCAGCTTCTTCAAGGGCTGGCGTTAGTCTCGACCAGCGCCTCGACCACCCGCGTCCACGCGCGAGCGAGGTTCTGCCGGTTGTACCCGCCGCCGCCCAGCGCGAGCACGCGCCCGTGGCCGAGTTCGTCGGCGATGCGACACACCGCGGCAGCGGCATGCGCATGTGCTTCCTCGCTGAATGCGAGATGAGTGATCGGATCGCCCTCGAGGCTGTCGGCTCCGCACTGCAGGAGTATGAATTCCGGCTGTGTCTGCCTGAGGTAGTCCTCGACCTTGCGCCACTCGCGATGGAAGTCGTCGTCGCCGGCGCCGGGCGGCAACGGCAGGTTGAGCTTGGTGCCGACGGCGTTGCCGGTTCCCGTCTCTGCGGCAGCGCCGGTCCCCGGGTACAGGTACCGCCCGTCTTCGTGAATGTCCGCGAAGAGCGCATCCGGATCGGATTCGAAGGCGTAGAACACGCCGTCACCATGATGCGCGTCGATGTCCACGTAGGCGACGCGGCGCAGGCCGTGCCTGCTGCGCAGCAACTCGATGGCCACGCCGCAGTCGTTGAACACGCAGAAGCCGGCCGCGTGTGCTCGCGACGCATGGTGCAGTCCGGCGATGGGAATGAAGCCGCGCCGCGCGCGCCCACCCATGATCTCGTCGACCGCGAACAACGTGCCGCCCACGACCAGGTTCGAGGCTTCGAAAATCCCCTTTGACGCGGGCGTGTCACCCACGTCGAGGTAACCGCGGCCTTCAGCAGATTTCCGGATCACGAGATCGACGTATTCGCTGCGATGGAAGGACTCCAGCTCGTCGCGCTCGGCAGTGCGCGGCTCGACGATGCGCAGCTCGTTGTACGCGGGGCTGCGTCGCAGTTCGCGCAGGAAGGCCTCCTGCCGGTCAGGGCCGAAAGGATGGCCGTCACCAAAGCCGTAGCGGCTGAGCCCGTCGCTCGCCACCATGAGCACGGGCGGCGACTGTGGATTCGTCCGGGTCAAGAGGTGCGCAACCCCTGCGGCGGAAAGTGGGGCAGACTAGCAGCACCCGACCGGTCACGGTAGCGTCCACCGCCCCGGGTGGCTGATAATTCCCGACCTTTTTCGAGTCCGCGGACCCTGAGCGCAGTTCCTCCCAATGGCACAGTTCATTTACACGATGAATCGCGTCGGGAAGGTCGTCCCCCCGAAGCGGGTCATCCTTCGCGACATCTCCCTGAGCTTCTTCCCCGGCGCCAAGATCGGCGTGCTCGGCCTGAATGGCTCCGGCAAGTCCACGCTGCTGCGCATCATGGCCGGCATCGACAAGGAATTCGAAGGCGAAGCGCGGCCGCAGCCCGGCATCAACATCGGTTTCCTGCCGCAGGAGCCGCAGCTCGATGCCACCAAGGACGTGCGCGGCAACGTCGAAGTGGCCGTGGCGCACATCAAGGAAGCGCTGGCGAAACTCGACGCCGTGTACGCTGCCTATGCCGAGCCGGATGCCGACTTCGACAAGATCGCGGCGGAGCAGGCGCGGCTCGAGGCCATCATCCAGGCAACCGACGGCCACAATCTCGAGCGCCAGCTTGAAGTCGCCGCGGACGCGCTTCGCCTTCCACCCTGGGACGCGGACGTCACAAAGATCTCGGGCGGTGAACGGCGTCGCGTCGCCCTGTGCCAGCTGCTGCTGTCGAAGCCCGACATGCTTCTGCTCGATGAACCGACGAACCACCTCGACGCGGAATCCGTGCGCTGGCTCGAGCACTACCTCGAACAGTATCCAGGCACCGTGATCGCGGTGACCCACGATCGCTATTTCCTCGATAACGTCGCGGGCTGGATCCTCGAACTCGACCGCGGCCACGGCATTCCGTGGCAGGGCAACTACTCCTCCTGGCTCGAGCAGAAGGAAGCGCGCCTCAAGGTCGAAGAGCAGCAGCAGGACTCGCTCAAGAAAATGCTGGCGCGCGAGCTCGAGTGGGTGCGGCAGAACCCGAAGGCGCGCCAGGCCAAGAGCAAGGCGCGCATGCAGCGCTTCGAGGAGCTGCAGTCGCGCGACTTCCAGGAACGCAACGAGACCAACGAGATCTACATTCCGCCGGGCCCGCGCCTCGGCGAGCTCGTGGTCGAAGCCAAGGGGCTTTCGAAGTCCTACGGCGAGAAGCTGCTGTTCGACAACCTGAACTTCAACCTGCCGCAGGGCGGCATCGTGGGCATCATCGGCCCGAACGGCGCGGGCAAGACCACGTTGTTCCGCATCATCACCGGGCAGGAGCAGGCCGACGGCGGCGAGCTTCGCATCGGGCCCACCGTGCAGCTTGCGTACGTCGACCAGTCACGGCAATCGCTCGATGACAGGAAGACCGTGTTCGCAGAAATCTCGAACGGCCTCGACATGATCAAGGTCGGCAACTACGAGACGCCGTCGCGCGCTTACGTCGGCCGCTTCAACTTCCGCGGCGCGCAGCAGCAGCAGACCATCGGCGAACTGTCGGGCGGAGAGCGCAACCGCGTGCACCTCGCCAAGGTGCTGAAGGAAGGCGGCAACGTCATCCTGCTCGACGAACCGACCAACGACCTCGACATCGAGACGCTGCGCGCGCTGGAAGAAGCGCTGCTGAGTTTCCCGGGCTGCGCAGTGGTCATCTCGCACGACCGCTGGTTCCTCGACCGCATCGCGACCCACATCCTCGCCTTCGAAGGCAACAGCGAGGTCGTATGGTTCGAGGGCAACTACTCCGAGTACGTCGAGGACCTGAAAAAGCGCCGCGGCGACGCAGCCGACGAACCCCACCGCATGCGCTATCGCAGCCTGCATGCGTAACGCCAAGCTGGAAATCGACGGCGCCACGCTCACGCTCGAGCAGCTGCGGCGGTTCGAGCGCGAGCGGCCCAGGGTCCAGCTTGCCGACGCTGCGCGCCAGCGCATGCGGCAGTCCGAAGCGACCGTCATGGCAACGGTCGAATCCGGCCGTGTCGCTTACGGCATCAACACCGGTTTCGGCGCGTTCGCCAACCGGGTGATTCCGGCGCAAAAGACCAAGAAGCTGCAGCTCAACCTGGTCCGCAGCCACGCGTGCGGCGTGGGCGAGCCGCTCGCACCCGCGCTCGTGCGCCGCATGCTGCTGCTCAAGGCGAACAACCTGGCGGCCGGCTTCTCGGGCGTGCGCCCCCTGGTCGTCGACGCACTCCTGGCACTGCTGAATTCAGACGTGCTGCCGGTGATTCCGGCGCAGGGTTCCGTGGGCGCCTCGGGCGACCTCGCTCCGCTCGCGCACATGGCCCTCGCGCTCATCGGCGAGGGCGAAGCAACGATCCCGGCGACGGCGGATACCGGCCCGCGGCTGGTCCTCGCGGGTCACGCGGTGCTGCGGGCGGCCGCCGTCGAACCGCTGGAGCTGCAGGCGAAGGAAGGCCTCGCACTGCTGAACGGCACGCAACTCAGCCTGGCGCTCGCACTCGACGGACTGTTCCGAGCAGAGTCGCTGCTCGACGCGTCGGTGGTCTGCTGCGCGATGACGGTCGAAGGCCTCGCCGGCAGTCACGCACCCTTCGACGATCGTATCCAGCAGGCGAGTCGGCTGCCGGGCCAGATTGAGGCGGCACGGCGCATTCGCTCGCTGCTCGATTCCGACAGCGAGATCCGCCGCAGCCACGAGAACTGCGAGCGCGTGCAGGACCCGTACGCCGTGCGCTGCATGCCGCAGGTTTTCGGAGCCGTCGAGCACACGCTGCGCCACGCGCGCGACGTCCTCGGCGCCGCGATCAACGGCGTCTCGGACAACCCGCTGATCTTCGGCGAGGACGTCCTCTCGGGCGGCAATTTCCATGCCGAGCCCATCGGCTTCGTCAGCGACTTCCTCGCCATCGCCGTCGCCGAACTCGCGAGCACGTCGGAACGGCGCATCGACCTGCTCGACCGCCGCGTCAACCCGAACCTCAACATGTTCCTGACGACGGAGCCGGGCCTGGAGTCCGGTTTCATGATCGCGCACGTCACCGCCGCCGCGCTGGTGTCGGAGAACAAGACGTATGCGCATCCCGCATCGGTCGACAGCCTGCCGACGTCCGCCGGACAGGAAGACCACGTGAGCATGGCGCCGTGGGCCGGTCGCAAGCTCGGCAGGATCTGCGACAACACAGCCCGTGTGCTCGGCGTCGAACTGCTCGCCGCTGCGCATGCGCTCGACTCGCTGCGACCGCTGACCACGACCGCGGAACTGCAACGCGTGCACTCAGCAGTGCGCGAGCAGGTCCCGTTCCAGCCGGACGACCACCGCCTCGACCGGGACATCGCGCGCCTCGCGAGCCTGGTCGAGTCCGGGGCGTTGTCGGCGCTGATTCCGGGCGACTGAGCGGACGACCCACGGCATGCTGGGCGTCATCGCGGTTTGTGTCCTCTTTGGCCTGCTCGCGCTGCTGCTCGCCTTCAGTCGCTGGCTGGCCCATCGCCCGTGGGCGGCGGCCGGCAACCTGGCCGTGGCCATTGCCCTGCTGCTGGTAGCGCACCGGCTCTGGCCACCCGTGCTGCACCTGCAGTCCTACCAGGCGATGCCGTCCCGGGCCCTGGTCGCCCAGGTCCACAGCGAACGGACGGGGCCGCGCGCGTACCGGGTCACGCTGACGCGTCTGCCCGCAGGCGACATGCAGGTATTCGAAATGTCGGGCGAAGAATGGCGGCTCGACGCCCGGACCCTGGTCTGGACCGGCCGTGCGAGCCAGCTCGGGCTACCGGCGAGCTACCGCCTGGAACGGCTGAGCGGCCGGTACCTGCGAACCGAGGCACCGGCGGACTCGCCACCGGCCAAGGCAGCCACCACCCCGTCAGCCCGCGTCCTGCCGGCCAGCTTCGCCCTGAGCGACCACGACGAACCCGGCGAGGACGTCTGGGCGCAGGCCCGCACGGGTTCCGGCTGGAAGGCCCACATCGACGCCCGGCATGCCTATGGACCCTGGCGTCCGCTGGCCGACGGCGCCCGGTTCGACGTCTCGTTGACGCATGCGCCGGGGAGCCCGGAAGCCCTGCTGGAGTCGAAGCCTGCGAACGAAGCAGCGGCAAAAGCGATGCGCTACACTGATGGCGTCAACGTTCGGACCCGGGATTGAGCAAAGATGTCCGTGTACGTCGATTCGAGCAGCCGCCTGCACAACGACCAGGAACGCAGCCTGGCCTTGCTGTGTCCGCACTGCCAGGTCTACTCGCACATCACTGCGGTCTCGATCCCGCAGTACTCCGAGCTCGTCGCGAGCCGCCCCAACCACGTGGGCGTCGTCTACCGCTGTGATTCCTGCAGCGCGCCGATCTTCCTCAAGTTCGCGGTGAAGATGTACGCGACCAACCGCGTCGAGTTCGCCACCAATTTCGTCGAACTCGAGCGCGCCAGGGAGAAGTTCAACTTCACCTACCTGCCCGAGAACGTCGAGCGGCTGTTCCGCGAGGCGCTCGGCTGCTATTCGGCCGGGTGCTTCAACGCCTTTGCTTCGATGTGCCGCCGCACCGCGCAGACGGTATTCCAGGACCTCGGCGAAAACGGCCGGCTGCGCATTTTCGAGCAGGTGCGCGAAGCGCGGGAAATGGCCAACATCGACAACGAGACCTACGGCATCGTCAAGAAGGTGCTGTTCAGCAGCGATTCCGACCCGCCGCCGCAATGGCCGGACATGACCGCGAGCGAGGCCGGCGTGCTGCTCGAACTCGTGAAGGACATGCTGTACGAGGCCTACGTCCGCAAGGGCAAGCTGCAGCAGGCGATGATGGTGCGGAAGTTCTTTGCCGAGGAAACGCTCGACAAGATCACGCCCATCGGCCGTGTCGCGCGCAGTGATTAGGGCCTAGTCGACCCACACGCGGGCGTTACGGAACATCCGCATCCAGCCGCCGTCCTCGCCCCAGGTTTCCGGGTGCCACGAGTTCTGCACCGTGCGGTACACGCGCTCGGGGTGCGGCATCAGGATGGTTACGCGTCCGTCGGTCGTCGTCAGGCCGGTAATGCCGGCCGGTGAGCCGTTCGGATTCGCGGGATACCGCAGCGCCACCTGGCCGTGGTTGTCCACCCACCGCAGGCTCACGAGTCCGCCGCCGGCACAGTCCTGCTCCGCGGCGTCGCTGGCGAACTCCGCCCTGCCCTCGCCGTGCGCTACGGCGATAGGCAGCACCGAGCCCTCCATGCCGCGGAAGAAGATCGACGGCGTCGGCAGCACTTCCACCAGCCCCACGCGCCCCTCGAATTGCTCAGAGCGGTTGCGGACGAAGCGCGGCCAGTGGCCGGCGCCCGGGATGAGCGGCTTGAGCGCTGACATCATCTGGCAGCCGTTGCACACACCGAGCGAGAAACTGTCGGGCCGGGCGAAGAATGCCGCGAATTGTTCGCGCAGCTCGGCGTTGAACAGGATCGACTTCGCCCAGCCCTCGCCGGCGCCGAGGACGTCACCGTACGAGAACCCGCCGCAGGCAACGATACCCTTGAACCGATCGAGCTCAGTGCGACCCGCGATCAGGTCGGTCATGTGGACGTCGGCCGGCCGGAATCCTGCACGGTCAAACGCCGCGGCCATCTCGAGCTGGCTGTTCACGCCCTGCTCGCGCAGGATCGCGATCTCGGGACGTGCACCGCGCAGCACGTACGGCGCCGCAATGTCGTCTGCCGGATCGTAAGTCAGCGTCGCGAACAGGCCCGGGTTCTTCGGATCGGTGGCCTGCTCGTGTTCTTCCTTCGCACAGGCCGGGTTGTCGCGCAGGGCCTGCATGCGATAGCTCGTCTCCGACCAGGCGGAACGCAACTCCGTGCGCGTGGCATCCAGCAGCAACTGGCCGTGCCGATCCGCGATGACGATGCGATCGAAGGCCTCGGCTGTGCCGAGGTCACGAACCATCTTGCCGAGGCCGGCGGCTGCGAACACGGCCTGCACTTCGGCGAGGTGTGCGGTTGCGACCTGCAGCACCGCCCCGAGTTCCTCCGCGAAAAGTTCCGCGACAGCGGCGTCACGATCGCCGGCCGCCAGCGTGACGTCGAGGCCGCAGTGGCCCGCGAATGCCATCTCGGCGAGCGTTGCCATGAGCCCGCCGTCCGAACGGTCGTGGTACGCGAGAATCAAACCCTTGCGTCGCAGCTGGATAATGCAGTCGACGAACGCGCTGAGCCGCCGCGGATCGTCGCAATCGGGAGCGACATCGCCAATGCGACCGTACACCTGGGCGAGGCACGAGGCGCCCAGGCGATTGCGGCCGCCGCCAAGGTCGACCAGCAGCAGCCGCGTGGCGCCGCGATCGAGCCGCAGCTGCGGCGTGAGCGTGCGCCGCACGTCTTCGACCGGCGCGAACGCAGACACGATCAGCGACACCGGCGAGACGACCTTGCGCGCCTTGCCGGCAACGTCCCACGCCGTCTTCATCGACAGCGAGTCCTTGCCGACGGGGATCGCGATGCCGAGCGCCGGGCAGAACTCTTCGCCAACGGCGTGCACCGTGTCGTAGAGGTCGGCGTCTTCGCCCGGCTCGCCGCAGGCCGCCATCCAGTTGGCCGAGAGGCGGATGTCCTCGATCCGGCGGAGGTCCGCCGCGACGATGTTGGTGACGGCTTCTGCCACGGCCATGCGGCCGGATGCGGCTGCGTCGAGCAGCGCGAGCGGCGTGCGCTCACCCATCGCCATCGCCTCGCCGTGCGTCGAGAAGTAATCGGAGATGGTGACAGCGACGTCGCTCACCGGCACCTGCCATGGGCCGACCAGCGGATCGCGGCTGATCATGCCGCCGACCGAGCGGTCGCCGATCGTGACGAGAAACGTCTTGTCCGCAACGGTCGGCAGGCTGAGCACCCGCAGCGCGGCATCGCGCAGGTCGGTGACGTCGCGCGCGGAGAAACCGTCGCCCGCATGCGGCAGGCGCTTTACATCGCGCGTCATGCGTGGCGGCTTGCCGAGCAGCGTCTCGAGCGGCATGTCGACCGGCGTATTGCCGAACGCCGAGTCGTCCACACGCAGCAGCGCGTCGTCGGTCACGTCGCCGACGACCGCAAACGGGCAACGCTCCCGGTCGCAGAGCGCGCCAAACGCGGCGAGCTGGTCGGCCGCGATCACGAGCACGTAGCGCTCCTGCGATTCGTTGCACCAGAGTTCGAGCGGCGACATGCCGGGCTCGTCGCTCAGGATCCTGCGCAGGTCGATGTGGCCGCCGGTCGAGCCGAAGTGCACCGATTCAGGAATTGCATTCGACAGGCCGCCCGCACCCACGTCGTGGATCAGCAGGATCGGGTTCTCGTCGCCCATGGCCCAGCAGGCGTCGATGACTTCCTGCGCGCGACGCTGCATCTCCGGATTGCCGCGCTGCACGGAGGCGAAATCGAGGTCGGCCGAGCTGGAGCCCGCGCCCATCGACGACGCGGCGCCGCCGCCGAGGCCGATCAGCATCGAAGGACCGCCGAGCACGACGATCCTCGCCCCGGGCACGACCGGCGCCTTTTCGACGTGCGAACGCCGGATGTTGCCGAGGCCGCCCGCGATCATGATCGGCTTGTGGTAGCCGCGCAGCGGCGAGCGCCCCGGCGACTCCACCTGCTGTTCGAACGTGCGGAAATAGCCGTAGATGTTCGGCCGGCCGAATTCGTTGTTGAACGCGGCCGCACCGATCGGCCCCTCGAGCATGATCTGCAGGGCCGGAACGATGCGCTCGGGCTTGCCGAAATCCTGTTCCCACGGCTGCTCGAACCCGGGAATGCGCAGGTTCGACACCGAGAAGCCGACAAGACCCGCCTTGGGCTTCGCGCCGCGGCCGGTCGCGCCTTCGTCGCGGATTTCGCCGCCCGATCCGGTGGCCGCCCCGGGGAAAGGCGAGATGGCCGTCGGGTGGTTGTGCGTCTCCACCTTCATCAGGATGTCGATGTGCTCGTCGGCGCCATCGTAGTTGCCGTCGCCCGCCTGCGCGAACCAGCGCCGGCCAGGCCAGCCTTCGATGACTGCCGCGTTGTCGCGGTATGCCGAGAGCACGCCTTGGGGGCTGACTCGATGCGTGTTGCGGATCATGCCGAACAGCGACTTCTCGCTGCGCACGCCGTCGACGATCCAGTCCGCGTTGAAAATCTTGTGCCGGCAGTGCTCCGAGTTCGCCTGCGCGAACATCATCAGCTCGACGTCGGTCGGGTCACGCCGCAACTGTTCCTTGAACGCGGCGACGAGGTACTCGATCTCGTCGTCCGACAGCGCAAGCCCGAGTTCCGCGTTGGCACGTTCGAGTGACGCCCTGCCCTGGGCCAGCACCGGCACAGTCGAGAGCGGTTGTGGCGCGTGGTGCGCGAACAGGCCCGCCGCGGCATCCACGGATTCGAGCACGTTCTCGGTCATGCGGTCGTGAACGACCGCGGCAGCCGCTGCCATATCGGCAGCCGTCAAAGGTCGATCGGCCCGCAGGTAGTACGCGATGCCCCGCTCGATGCGGGAGACCGCGCCGAGCCCGCAGACGTGCGCGATGTCGGTCGCTTTCGACGACCACGGCGACACGGTGCCGAAGCGCGGCACGACCAGCAGCAAGCCCCCCCGCGGCGCCCCAGCATGGGTCGTC
Source organism: uncultured Gammaproteobacteria bacterium (assembly GCA_963698735.1). Lineage (GTDB taxonomy): Bacteria > Pseudomonadota > Gammaproteobacteria > Steroidobacterales > Steroidobacteraceae > RPQJ01. The sequence goes on from CAVOSA010000019.1 coordinate 131,654, forward strand.
GGCCCGTAGCGCAGCAGCGACTCGATGACGTGCGTCTCGGCGTCCGTCAGCGGCTTCGAGGTCTCGACGAAATGCAGGAAGCGGGTGTCGACATTGGCGATGCACGGGACCCGCTCGCGAACCGCGGCCAGGACCTTTTCGAGCCGGAAATCCGAGAGCGCGGGAGCGCCGCTGAAGGTGAGCATGAGCGAGGCCGGGCGCCGGTCAGCAGGGGCCGCGATGATACCGGAGCCGGCCTGTCCGGGCCAGCACGGAGGAGCGTAAGGCCCCGCCGCTGCTCTACTTTTCGCGTGAGCCGGGGCCGCCGGGCGGGGTGTAGACCGGGAACGGAAACTGCGCGACGTTGGAGGTCGAGTCGACGGCCGACACCTTGCTGACGCCGGACTTGCGCACCTCGTCGATGCGGATGACCGAATGCAGCGGCAGGTACGTCCGCTTCACCCCGGCGAACTCCGTCTGGATCCTTTCCTCCGACGGGTCCACGACCACCGTCGACCTCTCGCCGAAAATCAGTTCCTCGACCTCGATGAAGCCGAACATGGCACCGTGCCCAACCTTGCGGGCATAGATCTCGAAGACCTTGCCCTGGTTGTGGAATATGACCTTGAAAATGTGACTGGAGGCCATGAGGCCGGCATGCTTGCGTGGTAGGGTCGCGGCATATTACAAGTTACTAGGGCCGGGGACGAGCGTCGGCCGACCTCCGGCCGGTCATCGGTTAGACTGGGAAGCACCGGACAGCCAGCGCCAACAGCAACATGGCCATCAAACTTCGAGTCATCAGCGACCAATACCGTGACCTGGGCGAGAACCGCTCGCGGGTGTTCGGCGTCAACGGCGGCTCCGTCGGTCGCGCCCCGGACAACGACTGGGTCCTGCCCGACTCCCGCCGGGTCGTCTCCGGACACCATTTCCAGGTCCAGTTCCAGGGTGGCAAGTACTGGCTGGTCGACACCAGCACCAACGGCGTCTTCGTGAACGACGCCGAAGAACCCGCCTCGACTACGGGGCGGGTGGAATTGCGCGACGGTGATCGCCTCCGGCTCGGCGAGTACGACATCCTCGTCAGCGTCGACGGCCGCATCGACTTCCTGCCGACGGCAGGCGACGAGCACTCTGCCGCCAAGCACATGGACTCGGACATCGGCCACAGCCTCGACCTCGACAGCCTGTTCACGCCGCGCGAGGTGGATGAGAGCGGCTCGATCTCGGTCCGCAATGCATTCGGCGTGCGGCTGAATTCCGACGCAAGGGCTCACGTGCGCGAGACCCTGCAACGCTCGGTTGAGACGCCCGGCGAGACCCCGGCCGAACCACCGGAATTCGAACGAACCGGCCGCATTGATCCGCTCGTAGCGGCGAGCGCGGCACCTGTGCGTGATGCCGATGCGGCGGTCGCGGCCGCACCGCCCGGCAATGCGCCGGCGCCCGCACCGGCAAACCAGGACTGGGCACTGAGCACGCGCCAGATCACGCGCGAAGAACTGGCGGATGCGCTTGCGCGCCGCAAGAACCGGGTCGAGGCACGCGAGCGCTCGATCCCGTTCCACCAGCAGGCCAGCACGTGGTCGGATCTGCGCTCAGCCGTGCAGGCTTTCTGCCGCGGCGCCGGCATCGATCCAGCGTCGCTGTCGCCTGAGGCCCAGGCCATGCTGCCGCTCGTCGCCGGACAGTTGCTGCGCGAAGCGGTCGTCGGGCTCCACGACATTGCACAGGCCCGCAATTCGGCGCCGCTCGGTGCGGCGATCTCCGCGTTGCCGACCGCGCCGGGCAGCAGCAGCAATCCTCTGCGCTCGTCAACCAGCGTAGAGCAGGCGCTGCAGCGCCTCTTTGAATCACACGGCCGGCTGTATGCGGGACCGGTCGATTCCCTGCGCGACGTACTGCAGGACACGCGCGATCACGAAGCCGCGCTGGCCGCCGGCATGCGCGCGGGCCTCGATACCGTCATGGGCCAGCTGTCGCCGGCAAACGTGGCGGACCAGTTCGAGCAGGGTCGCGCGCGCGCGCTTGCGCCTGGACAGGATCCGCGCCCGAAGTACTGGGAACACTACTCGGAGTTCTATCGCCTGCTGACGCAGCAGGCAGGCGCGGACGAGTTGCCGCGTTCCTTCATCGAGGCCTACGGTCAGGAGTACGCGCGCGTGCGCGCGGAGCTGCGGCAAAAGCGTTCGGATTGACCCCGGCGGCAGGCGACTCTGCCACCAGCAGCTTGCCGCGCGGCCCGGCGCGTTGCAGCGTCCGCCGTCGCGCGTGACCGCGGACCACAAGTGTTGTATATCAACGCGCACCGGCAGCGGGCCGGCGAAGAGCACGAGCCGCGCCGTTGAGCGAAACGTCCACCATCGTCCGCACCAGCCGCGTCAGCCAGCGTGAGTTGCGCCGTGCCGCGCGGTCGCAGCGGTCGGCCACCAAGTTCGCGTACATCCGTCGCAGCATCCCGCCCGTCGAACTGTTGAACAGCGAGGCCGCGGAGATCATCGAGGCCAATGCCGAGACGATCCTCGAGGAGATCGGCATCGAGTTCCGGCGCGACCCCGAATCGCTGCGCCTGTGGCGTGAGGCCGGGGCCGACGTCCAGGGCGAACGCGTCCGCATCCCGCGTGGACTGGCGCGACAACTGCTGCGCACGGCGCCCCGCGAGTTCACACTGCACGCGCGCAATCCGGTACGAAGCGTGCAGTTCGGCGGCAACGCCACCGTGTTCTCACCCGTCGGCGGCCCGCCTTTCGTGACGGACCTCGACCACGGCCGGCGCTACGGCACGCTCCGTGACCTGCACAATTTCATCAAGCTCGCGCACGTCGCACCGGCCATACACTTCTCGGGCGGCTGCATGGTCGAGCCGATGGACGTGCCCGAGGGCAAGCGCCACCTCGACGTCCAGTACGCGTTTTTCCGCTACAGCGACCAGGGCTGCGAAGGCACGCCCGAGACGCCGGGACATGCGATCGACGCGGTGCGCATGGCGGAGATCCTGTTCGGCCGGGAGTTCGTCGACGGCAACACCGTCCTGCTCGGCAACATCAACTCGAACTCGCCGCTGACGTTCGACGGCCGCATGCTCGGCGCGCTGCGCGCGTTCGCCGCTCACAACCAGGGTGTCATCGTGGTGCCGGCGGTACTGGCAGGGGCGATGGGTCCCGTCACGCCGGCTGGATGCATGGCGGAGCTGCTCGCCGAAACGCTGGCGGGCATGGCGCTCACCCAGCTCGTGCGGCCCGGCGCGCCGGTGATCATGGGATCGTTCGTTGGCGCCATCTCGATGCGCACGGGCGCACCGACGTTCGGCACGGCCGAGGCTACGCAGATGATTTTCGCCACGGCGCAGCTGGCGCGACGCCTTGGCGTGCCCTGCCGCAGCGGCGGATCGCTGTGCTCGTCCAAGACGGCGGATGCGCAGGCAGCGTACGAGAGCGCGCACACTCTGTTGCCGACGCTGCTCGCTGGCGTAAACCTGGTGACGCACGCCGCGGGCTGGCTGGAAGGCGGGCTGGTGGCCGGCTACGAGAAGTTCGTGATGGACATCGACCAGCTGGCGATGATGCAGGCGCTCGCGGTCGGCATGGACATGAGTCCGCGCGGGCAGGCGCTCGATGCCATCCGCGAAGTCGGTCCGGGCGGCCACTTCCTCGGCTGCGCGCACACGCAGGAAAACTTCGAGTCGGCGTTCCACCAGTCGAACATCGCCGACTACTCGTCGTACGAGCAGTGGTCGAGCGAAGGCAGCCTGACGGCCGAGCAGCGCGCGAATGGCGTCTGGAAGCGCATGCTCGCCGACTACGAAGACCCGGGTCTGGACCCTGTCGTCGACGAGGCCCTGCACGCTTTCATGGCCGAACGTCGCACGTTGCTGTCAGACAGCCTCGACGAGGAATAGCGCGCAGTGAAGAGCCAGTATCGTGTCGTCGTGGTCGGCGGCGGCATCGTCGGGGCCAGCGTGCTCTATCACCTCGCCCGCAAGGGCTGGACCGACATCGCCCTGATCGAACGCGCCGAACTCACGGCTGGCTCCACGTGGCATGCGGCCGCGGGCTTCCACGCCATCAACGACGATCCGCACATCGCCGCACTGCAGGCTTACACAATCAATCTCTATAAAGAGATCGAGATCGAGAGCGGACAGAGCGTCGGCATGCATATGCCGGGCGGTTACAGCATCGCGACCACGCCCGAACGCTGGGAGTGGCTGCAGTCCGAGTTCGCGGTCTACCAGACACTCGGCATCGAAGCGCGGCTGGCTGCGCCGGATGAGATCGTGGCCGAGTGCCCCATCGTCGATCCCGACGGCCTGCTCGGCGGACTCTTCGACCCGCACGAGGGTGCGGTGGATCCGCACGGCACGACGCATGCGTTCGCCATTGCGGCGCGCAAGCGCGGCGCCGACGTCATCCTGCGTAATCGCGTGCTGGGCTTGAAGCCACACGCGGACGGCTGGCTCATCGAAACAGAACAGGGGCCGGTGCTCGCGCAACACGTCGTGAACGCGGGCGGCCTCTGGGCGCGCCGCGTCGGGCGAATGGTCGGCGTCGACCTGCCGCTCACGCCGATGCAGCACCACTACCTGATCACCGAAGACCTGCCAGAGCTTCTGGCGCGCCCGGACGAGATGCCGTGCGTGACGGACCTCGAGGGATTCACGTACCTGCAGCAGGAACGCAAGGGCGTAATCCTCGGGGTCTACGAGCGCAATCCGCGTCACTGGAAGATCGAGGGCGCCGAGTGGGACTACGGCATGGAACTGCTGCCGGAGGACATCGACCGCATCAGTCCCGAACTGTTGATTGGATTCGCGCGATTTCCGTCATTGCAGCATGCCGGCATCCGCAAATGGGTGAACGGCGCGTTCACCTTCACACCCGATGGCAACCCGCTGGTCGGACCCGTCCCGGGGCTGCGCAACTTCTGGGCCGCGTGCGGCTGCATGGGCGGCTTCTCGCAGGGAGGCGCCATCGGCAAGGTGCTTGCGGAATGGCTGGTCGAAGGCGACCCAGGCGTCGACATCTTCGGCATGGACGTCGCACGCTATGGCGCGTTCGCCAGCGACGACCAGTACCTGCGCGAGACCACGGCCCAGTTCTACGCGCGTCGCTTCGTGATCGCGTACCCGAACGAGGAACTGCCGGCGGGCCGCCCGCTCAAGACGACGCCGAGCTACGCAGCGCAGAAGGCACTCGGCGCGCGCTTCGGCGTCGTGTGGGGCATGGAATCGCCGCAGTATTTCGCAACGGGCGAGCCAGACTTCGTCGAGCTGCCATCCCTGCGGAGGTCGGCGGCGGATCGGTTCGTCGCGGCGGAAGTGGCGGCCACACGATCCGCGGCAGGCCTGCTCGATACCGGTGTGTACGCCCGCTACGAAGTCCGCGGTCCCGGCGCGGAAGCATGGCTCGATTACCTGCTCGCCTCGCGCCTGCCTGCGCCGGGCCGTATGCGCCTCGCGCCGATGCTCAATCCTGCGGGACGCCTGATGGGCGATCTCACCGTGACGCGGCTCGACGAGGATCGCTACTGGCTCGTCGGCTCGTACTACCTGCAGGAATGGCACCTGCGCTGGTTCCGCGATCACCTGCCCGCGAGGGGCGTCGAGATCGAGAACCTTTCGGAGAGCTGGCTCGGCTTTTCACTGTCGGGGCCGCGCTCGCGCGAGATCCTGGCTGCAATCGCCGCTGGTGACGTATCGGACCGTGGCCTGCCCTTCATGGGTTGCGCGACGATCGACGTCGGTGCGACGCGCGCAGTGGTGGCACGCCTGTCGCTGACGGGCGAACTGGGCTACGAAATCAATGTGCCGGCGGCGCAACAGCACGCGCTGTGGACTGCGCTGATGGCTGCTGGCACGCCTCGCGGCATGCGACCCATCGGCATGCGCGCCCAGGACAGCCTGCGCCTGGAGAAAGGCTACGGCGTGTGGTCGCTGGAATTCTCGACATCCTGCACGCCCGCGATGGCCGGGCTCGAGCGCTTCGTGGCGCTCGACAAGGGCGACTTCATCGGGCGCGAAGCCGTGCATGCCGCGCAAGGCGAGCCTGCGCCGATGAAGCTTGTGCTGCTGCAGATCGATTCGCCGGAGGCAGATGCCACCGGCTACGAGCCGATCCATCACGCTGGCCGGCGGATCGGCTACGTGACGTCCGGTGCGTACGGACACCATGTGCGGCAGAGCCTGGCACTGGCCTACGTCGACGCCGACATGCGCAACTCGCAGGATCCACTTTCCGTGACCGTCATCGGCAAGCCGCGCAGCGCGCGGATCCTGCCGGCGCCGCCTTACGATCCGACCGGCGCGAAACTGCGTGGCTGACGTCCAACAACCTCGCGGAGGCGACGCATGAAAGTTCGCTGGACGATCTTCCTGCTCCTCGGCGGCTTCGCGATGCTGGCGTACGTCCAACGCACGAGCCTCGGCGTGGCCGCGCAGAACATCATGCCGGACCTGCACCTCTCGCAACTGCAGATCGGCTGGCTCAACGCGGCATTCGCCACGTGCTACACGCTGGCGCAACTCCCGGGCGGCGTGCTCGGCCAGCGGTACGGGGCGCGGGTCATGTACACGGCGATCGGCCTGGTCGGCCTCGTTGCGACGATCGCGACTCCGCTCGCGCCGGTGGTGCTGGCAGGCACGGCCTTGTTCGTCGCAATGCTCGCTGCACAGGGCTTGCTCGGCCTCGCGCAGGGCCCTGTTTTTCCGATGTTCGCTGCGGTGTCGCAGACCTGGTTTCCACAGCGACAATGGGCACTGGCCAACGGCGGGAATGCCATGATCATGAATATCGGTGGCGCTATGACAGCGCCGTTGATCGTGGTCCTCAGCGCGCACTACGGCTGGCAGGGCGCGCTGTTGTGGATCGCCCTGCCCACCGCGCTGCTCACCGGCGCCTGGGCCTGGTACGGGCGCGACAGGCCGGCGGAACACTCGAAAGTGACCGTGGAGGAACTCGCAGAACTCGATGCGAGCGACATGGCCAAGCCGGCGCCGATGACGCGTGTGCGGCTGCAGCGAATCGTCGGGCAGCGCGACGTGCGGCTGCTGACGTTCGCATATTTCTGCCTCAACTACGTGTTCTACCTGCTCGGCACGTGGTCGTTCCTGTACCTGGTGCAGGAGCGCCACTTCAGCGGACTCGAGAGCGGCTTCGCCGGCATGCTGCCCTGGATCGGCGCGGGCATCGGCGCGGGCATCGGCGGTTTGCTGTCTGATTCAATGGCGACGAGGATCGGCTATCGCTGGGGCTATCGCCTCGTCCCAGTGATCTCGTTGCCGCTGGCGGGCCTGTTGCTCCTCGTGGCCGTCGGCGTCTCGGCGCCCTACGCTGCCGTGCTGGCACTGATGGCCACGTTCTTCATGATCGAACTCAACGAAGGCCCGTTCTGGGCGGCGATGATGCGGGTGGCACGTTCGGACACGGGCGCGGCCACGGGCGTCCTCAACACCGGCGGCAATCTTGCCGGCATCGTGTCGGCGCCGATCATTGGCGCCCTGTCGGGAGCCGGGAACTGGCATGCGACGTTCGTGATCGGCGCCGCGTTTGCGTTCGTCGCGGCGGCGTGCTGGTTCGCGATCGATCCGGATCGGCGGGTGGGTCCTGTGACCTCGCCTTGAATCCCAGTCACGAGAGGCGCCGCTCATGGCACAGCAAAAACCCAAGCACACGTTGCACGCCGGCGCCGCCGATACGACGCAGGCCGTGGACGAGTTCATGAGCAGGCTCGATCACCCGTTCAAGCCCGAAATACAGGAAATTCGTCGCACGATCCTCGGCGCGAATCCAGCCATCGCCGAGGGCATCAAGTGGAATGCGCCGAGCTTTCGCGCCACGGAGTATTTCGCCACCACCAACCTGCGTGAAAAGGCCGGAATCGGTCTCATCCTGCACCTTGGCGCCAAGGTCCGGGACCTCGGCCCTGAGGGCCTGCCGATCAGCGACCCGGAAAAGCTCCTGACGTGGCTCGCGAAGGACCGCGCGATGATCGCGTTCAGGGACATGCAGGATTTCACAACCAAGCGGGCCGCATTCGAGCGACTCGTCCGGGACTGGATTGCCCATGTCTGAGTCGCGGGTTGCACGCGAACGCATGAGCCTGGGCCGCAAACGAAAACGCCCCCATGCGGGGGCGTCGTCGTTTCTGGCGGAGAGGGTGGGATTCGAACCCACGTGGGGCTATTAGACCCCCATCCGATTTCGAGTCGGCGCCGTTATGACCGCTTCGGTACCTCTCCGCGAGGGCCGCGAATTCTATAGCAGGCCGGGGCGCAGCACCACCCGCGCACGAGGCCGTTCCGGAAGGCACAATGCGTCGGGCGCTCTGCCCTAACCCCATGAAAGTATTACTCGCCCTGCTGTCGACCCTGCTGCTGGCCACCTGCGCCCAGCCGCCGCCCCTGCTGCAGCGGATCCTGGCCGACGGCGAGCTGCGCGTGGTCACGCGGAACAGCCCGGACGCCTACTACCTCGGCAGCAACGGTCCGGAGGGTCCTGCCTACGAACTGGCCAGCCAGTTCGCCGAGCACCTGGGTGTTCCCCTGCGCCTGTACACCGTCCGGACTCGCGAAGCCGCAATCGACGAGGTGGCTGCCGGTCGCGCGCACATCGCGGCGGCCGGGCTCTCAACGGGCATCGCCTTGCCACAGGGAGTGCAGTTCGGGCCGGGATACCAGCTGGTGCGCGAGCACCTGATTTACCGACGCGGTTCCACCCAGCCCAGGACCATCGTCGACGCCGGCCGCGGGCAGATCGAAGTCGCGGCCAGCAGCGCCCACCAGCGCACCCTCGAGGACCTCCGCCTGCGCTACCCCGACCTTGTGTGGGTCGAGCGCAGCGACACCGACACCGAGGAAATCCTGGCCGACGTCTCCCAGGGCAGGGTGCAGTACACGCTGGCCTCCTCCACCGAGTTCGCGCTGAACCGGTCGGTGCATCCCGAACTCGCGATCGCACTCGACCTCTCGCCCGAACGGGCGCTCACCTGGGTGGTCAGCACGGCGGGGGAGGACGCCAGCCTGCTGGGTCGGGTCAACGCCTTCTTCGTGCTCGCGCGACGCGAAGGCGCGATCGCCGCCCTGCTCGACCGCTATTACGGCAAGGACGACCGCTTCGACTACCTGTTCTCGCGCAACTTCATGGAGCACCTGGAGAGCCGGCTGCCACGCTACCTCACGTGGTTCCAGGAAGCCGGGCAACAGCACGGCCTCGACTGGCGCCTGCTCGCCGCAATGGGCTACCAGGAATCCAAGTGGGATCCCCACGCCGTATCGTTCACGGGCGTGCGGGGCCTCATGCAACTTACGGAAGACACCGCGGCCCGCATGCGCGCGGGCGACCGCCGCGATCCGCGATCGAGCATCTTTGGCGGCGCCAAGTACCTGTCGATGCTGATGCGCGAGATGCCACGACGCATCCCGGAACCGGATCGCACCTGGTTTGCGGTGGCCGCGTACAACGTGGGCCTCGGCCACCTCGAGGACGCGCGCATCCTCACGCAGCAGGCGGGCCGCAATCCGGACCGCTGGGAGGACGTCCGCGAGTTCCTGCCGCTGTTGAGCCAGGAGCGCTGGTACACGCGAACCAAGCGCGGATATGCGCGGGGCTGGGAGCCCGTGCGCTACGTGGACAACGTGCAGGCCTACCTGAACATCCTGCAGGTTGCAGGCACGTCGGCGACGGAGCGCGGCGCGCCCCCGGAACCCGAACTCAGCGCCGACACGGGGAACGAACGCTAGCCGCGACGCGCGACGAAAAAGCCGCGCAGCATCGCGCCGCACTCCTCGCCCAGCACGCCGGCCTCGACCTCGAGCCGGTGATTCAGCGCCGGATTCTGCACCACGTTGAAAATGCTGCCCGCCGCACCCGCGCGTGGATCGCTGGCGGCATAGACGAGCCGCTGTACGCGGGCGTGCACCATCGCGCCAGCGCACATCGCACACGGCTCAAGCGTGACATACAGCGTGGTGTCGAGCAGCCGGTAACTGTCGCTGCGAGCCGCAGCCGCACGCAGCGCGATCATCTCGGCATGCGCCGTAGGATCGTGGGTCGTGATCGGGCGGTTGAACCCCTCGGCGATGACCTCGCCGTTGCGCACGATCAGCGCGCCGACCGGCACTTCACCGGCCGCTTCGGCCTGGCGCGCGAGTACGATCGCGCGGCGCATGTAGGCCTGGTCAGGGGTGTCCATGTCTCGTCCTCGGTACTGCGGCCAGGCTCATTCCTGTGCGCTCCTCGACGGCATATTTGAGCACGGTCACCGCGTGAACAGAATCGCGGCAGCAATTCGCCGCGGCGCCGACAGCGATTGTGGCTGACTCGCTACTGCACGCAACCCGCGTAAAATGAGGATTCGACCCTCCTGCCGCGCTGCGGCGGCAGCCCAGGCACATTGCCGATGACGCCACGCACGAGGCGGTGGCGAATTCACCGGCAAGGCAATGCTGTATTGGGCGCATCACATCGCCGTACTGCTGCGACCGATCGAGCGCGGGCGCCGGCCGGCGCGCAGTAGGCGCCCTCAGCGCCAGGCTGCGCAGCAGGATGACGGGGCACCCGCTGCGACGCGCTGACTGAAGGATCGTCGAGGATCGTGGCGCGCAGCGGCCGCAGCCCTCAGAGATACGGGGAGAACAGCCGCAGGAAGCGGTTTCGCAGGCGCACGGGCAGGGATAAACTGAACAACTCCTCCACCTTGAGTGGCCGCGATGCCGCGAGCTTGCGGTCGACGAGCGCGTGCAGCCGTCGCGACAGATCGCGATCGACGAGCTCCAGGTTCAGCTCGAAGTTGAGCCGCAGGCTGCGGTCGTCCCAGTTGCTCGAGCCGATTGAGCACCATTCGTCGTCGACCAGGAAAATCTTGGAGTGGTCGAACGGCGGGTCGGCGAGGTAGACACGTACCCCGCGCGGCACGAGGCGCTCGAAGACGGCCATCATCGGCCAGTCCATGTAGAACAGGTTGCTCCGGCGCGGAACGATCACCTCGATGGCGACGCCCTTCATCCGCGCGACTTCGAACCCGTTGATCAGCACCTCGTTCGGCAGGAAGTATGGCGTCACTATCCGCACCCTGCGCCGCGCGCTGCACAGGGCGGAGAGGAAGACCCACTGCAGCCTGTCGATACCGTCGTCCGGGCCGTCGACGATCGCCCTGACACTGCCCTGATGGCCCGACACCGGCGTGGCGTGCCGCGACAGGCGCAAGGCCTCCCCGGTCGCGAATTCCCAGTCGTCCTCGAACACCCGCGCCAGCGGCTTCACTGCCGGGCCGCAGACTCGAAAGTGCACGTCCTGCACCGGTGACGCCGGGTTCGCGTGCAGGCAGTTCCCGTGGCGAATGTTCATGCCACCGATGAACGCGGTCTGCCCGTCGACGACCAGCAGCTTGCGATGGCTGCGCAGGTTCACGTAGCCGAGCAGGCTCAACTTGCTGGTCGGCATGAAGCGCGCCGTGCGTACGCCACGCGCGACGAGGTCGCGGTCGACGGGCCGGCGGCTGTAGCGGATACCCACGTCGTCGACGAGCACGCATACGTCCACGCCTCTCTCCCGCGCCGCAGACAGGGCCTCGACGAAGCGCATTCCCGACTCATCCCGGTCGAAGATGTACGTGGACAGCGCGATCGATTCCCGCGCGTCCGCAATCGCACCGAGCATTGCCGGGAACGCCTCGTCGCCGTTGACCAGCAGCGTCACCGGTTCCGACAAGTCGAAGAAGTCGCGGTCGTCACGCGGGTCGTCGATCGGCTCCGCGCGCTTGCGTACGATGCGATTGATCCCGAACACCCAGTAGATGGCCGTGCCCAGGAACGGCGACAGGACGACGAGACCGATCCAGCCAACCGAGGCGCGGACGTTGTTCCTGGTGAGCAGGATGTGGCAGCTCACAAGGGTCGAGATCACGACGTGCAGCACCAGCAGCGATGCCGAGATCACCCAGGCATCACCTGCAAGCCACGCCTCGAATGCCAGCCACCAGTCGCGCATAACGGCCCAATGTTACCGGCGGAAAGGAAACTCAACCCGCCTCGGCGGCACGGCCTGTTCGCGGAACGGGCCCTATGGTGCGCCCGAACCAACCGTCGGCAGGCCTTGCCCGGTCAATCCGACGGCCAGCAGACTCCGCCGGAACGCCGGCCGGCCGTTGATCTCGCCCTTGCGCGCTCACCATCTTTTTCGGCTGATCTCCCGCATCACATCCAGCTCGAGATCACGGTCAGCAACCAGCTTCTTCAACCGCGTGTTCTCGTGTGCATCGCTCGGGCATTCCCGGAGGCTCCATGACTTGCAGGGATGGAGCAAGGGGAGCAGCTACAAAGCTATTCCCACTCGATCGTCGCGGGCGGCTTGCCGGAGATGTCGTAGGTGACGCGCGAGATGCCCTTCACCTCGTTGATGATGCGGCGCGCACAGAGGTCGAGGAACTCGTACGGCAGCCGCGCCCAGCGCGCCGTCATGAAGTCGACGGTCTCGACTGCACGCAGTGCAATCACGTAGTCGTAGCGCCGCCCGTCGCCCATCACTGCCACCGAACGCACCGGCAGGAATACCGCGAATGCCTGGCTCGTCTGGTCGTAGAGCCCGTGCGCGTGCAGCTCCTCGATGAAGATCTTGTCGGCCTTGCGCAGCAGGTCGGCGTACTGCCTGGACACTTCGCCCAGGATGCGCACGCCGAGGCCGGGGCCTGGGAACGGGTGGCGGAACACCATCGAGCGCGGCAGCCCGAGTTCGAGGCCGAGGCGACGCACCTCGTCCTTGAACAGCTCGCGCAGCGGCTCGACCAGCTTGAGCTTCATGTGCTCGGGCAGGCCGCCCACGTTGTGGTGCGACTTGATGACGTGCGCCTTGCCGGTCTTGGCGCCTGCAGACTCGATGACGTCCGGGTAGATCGTGCCCTGTGCCAGCCAGCGCACGCCCTCGAGCTTGCTCGATTCCTCGTCGAACACCTCGACGAACATCCGGCCGATGATCTTGCGCTTGCGCTCGGGGTCCGCCTCGCCGCGGAGCGCGTCGAGGAAGCGCTGCTCGGCGTTCACGCGGATGATCTTTACGCCCATGTTTTCGCCCAGCATCTTCATGACCTGGTCGCCTTCCTCGGCGCGCAGCAGGCCATGGTCGACGAAGACGCAGACCAGCTGGTCGCCGATCGCGCGATGCAGCAGCGCCGCCACGACCGACGAATCCACGCCGCCGGACAAGCCGAGCAGTACCGTATCCTTGCCGACCTGCTCGCGCACGCGGGCGACCGCGTCGGCGATGATGTTGCCCGCCTCCCAGCGCGCCTCGCATGCACAGATCTCGCGCACGAAGCGCTCGAGCATCCGCCCGCCCTGCAGGGTGTGCGTTACCTCAGGATGGAACTGGACCCCGTAGTAGCCGCGCGCTTCATCGGCCATCGCAGCCAGCGGTGCGTTGGGCGAGGATCCTACCGGTGCGAAACCCGTCGGAATCTCTTCGACCCGATCACCGTGGCTCATCCAGACGTCGAGGATCGCCCGCCCCTGCGGGTCACGGTGATCGGAGAGTTCATTGAACAGGCGGCAAGGTGCCGTAACCGTCACCTGCGCATAGCCAAACTCACGGTGATCGGAACTGGTGACGCGGCCGCCGAGCTGCTGCGCCATGGTCTGCATGCCGTAGCAGATGCCCAGCACCGGGACGCCGGCTTCAAACACGGCCTGCGGCGCCTTCGGTGGCTGCGAATCCGTCACGGACTCCGGCCCGCCCGACAGGATGATGCCGCGCGCGCCGAAGGCGCGAACGTCGGCGTCGCTCATGTCCCAGGGATGGATCTCGCAATAGACGCCGCTTTCGCGGACACGGCGCGCGATCAACTGCGTGTACTGGGCCCCGAAATCGAGGATCAGGATGCGGTGTGCGTGGATATCGGCCGGGCGCACCGCCGGAGCTTGCTCAACTGACACGGTAATTCGGCGCTTCCTTGGTGATGGTCACGTCGTGGACGTGGCTTTCGCGCACGCCCGCATTGGTGATCCGCACGAACTTCGGCTGGGTCCGCATCTCGTCGATGTTGGCGCTGCCGGTGTAACCCATCGCGGCGCGCAGGCCGCCCGCGAGCTGGTGCAGGATGGCAACGATGCTGCCCTTGTAGGGCACACGGCCCTCGACGCCCTCGGGCACGAGCTTCTCGATTTCGGCGGAGGCATCCTGGAAGTAGCGGTCGCGCGACCCGTTCGACTGCGCCATCGCACCGAGCGAACCCATGCCGCGGTAGGACTTGTAGGACGCGCCCTGGTAGAGCTCGACTTCGCCCGGGGATTCTTCAGTGCCGGCGAACAAGCCGCCCATCATCACGCAGTGCGCGCCCGCGACGATGGCTTTGGCCAGGTCGCCGGAGAAGCGGATGCCGCCGTCGGCGATCAGCGGGACCCCATGCGGCGCGAGCGCCGCCGCGACATTGGCCACCGCCGAGATCTGCGGTACGCCGACGCCCGCGACGATGCGCGTGGTGCAGATCGAACCCGGCCCGATGCCGACCTTGACTGCGTCCGCACCGGCGTCGACCAGCGCCATCGCCGCTTCGGCGGTGACGATGTTGCCCGCGATCACCTGCTGCGCCGGCCACTTGGCCTTGATGCGCTTGACGGTCTCGATGACGCCGCGCGAATGGCCGTGGGCGGTGTCCACGACGATGACGTCGACGCCGCTCTCGCGCAGCGCAGCCGCGCGCTCGAGAGTGTCGGCGCCAGTGCCGACCGCTGCGCCGACGCGCAGTGCCCCACGCTCGTCCTTGCAGGCGCGCGGGAACTCGGTGGCCTTCTGGAAGTCCTTGACCGTGATCATGCCCTTGAGCTGGAAGTCGTCACCGACGACGAGCACCTTCTCGATGCGGTGCTTGTGCAGCAGCATCAGCACGTTTTCCTTGGGTGAGCCTTCGCGCACGGTGATCAGCCGCTCGCGCGGCGTCATCACTTCCGACACCGGTGCGTCGTAACGCGTCTCGAAGCGCAGGTCGCGGTGCGTGACGATGCCGACTGCCTTGCCGTCGCGCACGACCGGCACGCCGGAAATGTTCTTGGAGCGCGTGAGCTCGAGCACTTCGCGGATGGTCTGCTCGGGCCGGACCGTGATCGGGTCGTGGATGATGCCGCTCTCGAAGCGCTTCACCCGCGCGACTTCGCGGGCCTGCGACTCGATGGTCATGTTCTTGTGGACGATACCGATGCCGCCTTCCTGGGCGATCGAAATCGCGAGGCGGTGCTCGGTGACGGTATCCATCGCAGCCGAGACGATCGGCAGGTCGAGCTTGATGCCTCGCGTCAGCTGCGTGGCAAGGCTGACTTCGTGCGGCAGGACCTGGGAATAGGCCGGCACGAGCAGGACATCGTCGAAGGTGAGGGCTTCCTCGAGAATTCGCAGCATTTGGCGACCCGGAGCGAAAGGAAGCGCGGCATTGTACCCGCTCGGGGAGCGTTGCGTAAAACGCATGCGTGGGCATGTTCGGCTCGCCAAACCAGGAGCGGCAGCACAAGGCATCGGGGTTCCGGGCTCCCGAAATGCCGGGGCGGGGCCGTCCGCCGCATGGACGCGGCGGCCGGAGCCCCCAGGGACGGGTTTACGGCGTCCCCGGCCCGGCATTTCGGGAGCCCGGAAACCTGATGCCGGAAACCGAGGCCGTGAGCTGGCGAGCCACCTGGTCGCTGCGCGTCGATTTCCGGCGGTCGCAGCGGCCGGTAAGATGCCGCGATGCCCGACTCCTGGTTCGACGAAACCGAGCAAGCCGCGACACCCCAGCGCGAGATCTTCACGATTTCGCAGCTGAACGCCCAGGCGAGGATGCTGCTCGAACGCGGCTTGGGTTCGGTCTGGCTGGAAGGCGAGATTTCGAACCTTGCGCGCCCGGCCTCGGGCCACTGGTACTTCTCGCTCAAGGACGAGTCGGCGCAGGTCCGCTGCGCCATGTTCCGCAGCCGCAGCATGCTGGTGCGCTTCCCGGTGAAGGACGGCGCGCGGGTCCTGGCTCGTGGTCGCGTGAGCCTGTACGAGGCGCGTGGCGAGTTCCAGGTCGTGGTCGAGCACCTCGAAGAGGCCGGCGAGGGCGCGCTCCGCCGTCGCTTCGAGGAATTGAAGAAGAAACTGCTGGCCGAGGGCCTGTTCGAAACGGAGAGGAAGCAGCCCCTCCCGACGCTACCCCGCAGGATCGGCGTGATTACCTCGCCTACCGGCGCGGCCTTGCGCGACATCCTGCACATCCTGAAGCGGCGCTTCCCGGCCGTGCCCGTGCTCATTTATCCCGTTGCGGTGCAGGGCGAAGCGGCGCCGCGCGAAATCGTCCATGCACTGCAAGTGGCCGACGCTCGACGCGACTGCGACGTGCTCATCCTCGCCCGGGGTGGTGGCTCGCTCGAAGACCTCATGGCTTTCAACGACGAGACCGTGGCACGCGCGATCTACGCCTGCGGGATTCCCGTCGTCAGCGGGGTTGGCCACGAGACTGACGTCACCATCGCCGATTTCGTGGCAGACGAACGAGCACCGACACCTTCCGGCGCGGCCGAACGCGCGGTACCGGACAGCGCGGAGTACCTGCGCGCCTTGAGCGCGTTCGAAAGAGGTCTCGCGCAATCGATCCGACGCAAACTGCTCTCCTTGCGGCAATTGCTGGCGCAGTCCGAGCGTGCGCTTGGCCACCTGTCGCCGCGGGCCCGCCTGCTGCAGCATGCGCAGCGGCTCGATGAACTCGAGCAACGGCTGCAACGCGCAATCAGCGCCCGGCTCGAGCGCGCTCGCGTCCGCCTGGCGAATGCAGAAGCCCTCCTCGGCCGCAGCAGCCCGGTGCGGCGCCTTGCGCCGCTCAAGCAGCGGCTCGAGGCCGCCCAGCGCCGTCTGCCAATTGCGATGCAGCGTAGCCTGCAGGCGGCGCGCGAACGCCTCGAGCGCTCGATGCGCACGCTCAATGCCGTGAGCCCGCTCGCGACACTCGACCGCGGCTACGCGATCGTGACGGACGACGGCTCACACGTCGTCACCGACGCCTCATCGCTCGTGCCGGGTTCGTGGATCGAGGCTCGCCTGGCGCGTGGCTCGGTGCGAGCCAACGTCACGGACGTTTTCGCGGTGGACACGAAGCCTGCTGTCGCGCCAAAGAAGAAAG
The DNA here is from genome assembly GCA_963698735.1 of uncultured Gammaproteobacteria bacterium. Lineage (GTDB taxonomy): Bacteria > Pseudomonadota > Gammaproteobacteria > Steroidobacterales > Steroidobacteraceae > RPQJ01. Next base: position 148,748 of record CAVOSA010000019.1, read on the forward strand.
CGAAGCCAAAGAAATGACCAACGCGAGATCCAACACGCGCGCGCAGATCACGTCCGCCCGACAGCTACGGGATTCATGCCGGGATTCGGCAGGGTGGGCCGTCCGCGGCATGGACGCCGCGGCTTTGTGCCCTTTAGGGTACGGAGCCCCCATGGATGGGTTCACGGCGTCCCGCACGACCGAATCCCGGCGTGAGTCCTGGCGTGTCGGGCGGGCGTGGCGCGCGCTGGTTCCGCCCGTCGTGGTCTTGTGCCTTGGTTTCGCAGCTTCTGTCGCGCGCGCCGCGGCCGACGTGACACTCCCACGCGACACGCGCGTGCCCGGCGGCATCGCGATCCTCGACCTCGGTGCCAGCGACGAATCGCCCGGCGCCGTGTACTACGGCGAGTACCGCGCGCCGGTAGTGCGCACGGCAGGCGGTTGGAAGGCGGTCGTCGGCATTCCACTCGCGACCGAACCCGGCAAGCAGACGGTGCGGCTCGCGACGCCGCAGGCCGGCGACAAGGACCGTGAGATCGCGTTCACTGTCGCGCCCAAGGTCTACGCCTCCCAGAGCCTGACCGTCGAACCCCGCAAGGCCGACCCGCTGCCAGAAGATCTGAAGCGGATCGACGCCGAGAGCGAGCGCACCGAACGCGCGCTTGCCACCTATACCGAGACATTTGCGCCCACCTGGCGCTGGACGGTGCCGGTGCCGGGCGAGCGCTCGGACTCCTACGGCAAGCGCCGCGTGTTCAACGGGCTGCCGCGCAAGCCGCACAGCGGCATGGATATCGCCGCGCCCACCGGTACACCGATCCGCAATCCCGCCGACGGCCGCGTCGTCGAGGCCGGCGATTTCTTCTTCAACGGCAACACCGTCTTCGTCGACCACGGACAGGGCGTGTTGACGATGTATTGCCACCTGAGCCGCATCGACGTGAAGACGGGCGATGCCGTGGAAGCCGGCGACGTGCTCGGACTGGTCGGTGCGACGGGACGCGTGACGGGCCCGCACCTGCACTGGGGCGTGAGCGTCAACCGGGCGATGGTGGATCCGGCGCTGTTCCTGGGAAAGTAGTTACACGCGAACCCGTGCGAGGAAATCCGCTATCGCCGGTTCGAAGCGCGCATTGTCGACCAGGAACGCATCGTGGCCCTGCGGCGACGGGAACGCGTGGAACTCGACGTCGCCGCCTGCCTTGCGCAACTGCTCGGCGATCAGGGCCTGCTGGTCGATCGTGTAGAGCATGTCCGTCTGCGCACCCAGCACCAGCGTACGCTGCACCTTGATCTTCGCGAACGCCGCCTCGAGCGAGCCAGCGCCGTGCTCCTCGAGGTCGAACTGGTCCATCGCGCGCGACAGGGCAAGGTAGCAATTGGCGTCGTAGACGGCGGCAAAGCGCTGGCCCTGGTGCTCGAGGTACGATTCGACCTCAAACGGCGCACGGAAATCGCCCGGCCGCCCCGTCGTGTCCGGCACCCGGCGCCGGCCGAACCGCTGGTCCCATTCCTCGTGGGAGCGGTACGTGATGGTCCCGAGCTTGCGCGCCATGCGCATGCCCTGCCGCGGGCCGCGCCCCGCTTCGTAGTTGCCGCCGCGCCACGCCGGATCGTTGCGCACGATCTCGCGCTGCAGCGAGCGCAACGCGATCGCGAACGGATTGGCCGCAGCAGCACCCGAGATCGATATCACGTTCTGCGCGACACCGGGAAACTGCACGGCGAACGCGAGCACGGTCATGCCGCCCATCGACGGACCCGCGACGCAGGCCACGCGCTCGATGCCGAGTGTGCGCAGCACCTCAAAGCCGCCGCGGGCGACGTCTTCGAGAGCAACTTCCGGGAAGCCGATGCCGAACGGCCGTCCCGTGCGCGGATCGATCGATGCCGGGCTCGATGAACCGTAAGGACTGCCGATCGAGTTGACGCAGACCACGTGGAAACGGCTGGTATCGATCGGCTTGCCTTCGCCGATCATCGACTCCCACCAGCCCGGCTTCGGGTCGGCCGACGAAGAGGCCGCGTGCGCCGAGGGCGACAGCCCGGTGAACAGCAGGAAGGTGTTGTCGCGTGCCGCGTTGAGTTTGCCCCAGGTCTCGTACGCGACGACGGGGTGCTCGATCACGCCGCCGCGATACAGGTGCAGCGGTTCTTCCAGCAACGCGAGACGCGTGGCAGGCAGGTCGTGCGCGGCAGCGGGCGATGTGCGGGCAACGGCCATGAGCATGAGTCCAGTCTAGACCCGGCCCCGGGGGCCACTAGCTTGAGAGGATAGCCGCTAAGAACCAGCAGTTATCAGCCCCCCTCGTCTGGCCGGGGCCGGTCAGCGCTTGCCGACCTTCTTGCCGCCCTTGAAATGCGAGATCTGGCGCTTCTTGCTGCGAACCTGGCGGGGGGTAAGTTCGTTGCGGCGCCCGGCGAAGGGATTGTCGTCGGTCCGGAACTGGATCCGCATCGGCGTGCCCTTGAGCCGGAAGGTCTCGCGGAAGTGGTTCTCCAGGAACCGACGGTAGGCGTCGGGGACGTGCTGGGTCTGGTTGCCGTGGATGACCACCACCGGCGGGTTGCGGCCGCCCTGGTGGGCGTAGCGCAGCTTGATGCGCCTGCCGCGCACCAGCGGCGGCTGGTGGATCGTGAGCGCCTGCTCGAGGGCGCGCGTCAGGTCCTTGGTCGGCAGTTCCTTCATCGCGGCCCGGTACGACTTCAGCACCGACTCCATCAGCTCGCCGACGCCGGTGCCGTGCCGCGCCGAGATGAAGTGCACGTATGCGAAGCGCAGGAAGTCGAGCCGCAGGTCGAGCCCGTCCCGGATCGCGTTGCGCTGGTCCTGCGGAATGCCGTCCCACTTGTTGATGGCGATCACGAGCGCCCTGCCCTGCTCGGCCACCAGGCCCATCAAGCTCGCGTCCTGCTCCGCGATCGTGTCATGCGCATCGAGCACGCCGATCACCACGTTCGCGCGGTCGATTGCCTGCAGCGTCTTGACGATGCTGAATTTCTCGATCCCTTCGTGGACCCGGGCCCGGCGACGCACGCCTGCCGTATCGATGAGGATGTACGACTTGCCGTCCCGCTCGAAAGGCACCTCGACGGTGTCGCGCGTGGTGCCGGGCTGGTCGAAGGCGATCAACCGCTCTTCGCCGAGCAGCCGGTTGATCAGCGTGGACTTGCCGACGTTCGGGCGGCCGACCACCGCGACGCGGATCGAATCGGCAGCGGGCCCGAGCACGTCCGGTGCATCTGCTGCACCTGCGAGGCCTTCGAGCGCGCGCTCGATGAGCGTGTCGAGGCCCTGCTTGTGCGCGGAAGAGATCACGACCGGCTCGCCGAAGCCGAAGCGGTGGAACTCCGCCTGGGCCATGTCGTCGTCGAGACCCTCGGCCTTGTTGGCGACGACGAGCACGGACTTGCCGGCGCGGCGCAGCACTTCGGCGACGTGCAGGTCCTGCGACGTGCAGCCTTCGCGGGAATCGACGACGAGGAGCACGCGGTCCGCTTCCTCGACTGCCTTCAGCGTCTGTTCGGCCATGAGCCGCTCGATGCTGCCGACGATCGTCTCGACCAGGCCGCCGGTGTCGATCACGACGCAGGAACGGCCCTCGTGGCGCACGTAGCCGTACTTGCGGTCGCGCGTCAGGCCGGGCACGTCGGCGACCAGCGCGTCGCGCGTGCGGGTCAGCGCGTTGAAAAGCGTCGACTTGCCGACGTTCGGGCGGCCGACCAGTGCGACGACCGGTAGCACATCAACGACCCGCGGTTGCGCCGCTGCGGTAGGCGACGACGCGGCCGCCGTCGTCGATCACGAAGAGCCGGCCGTCCGCCACCACCGGCTGCGCGCTGATGCGCGTGCTGCCCGGATGTTCGCGCGCGACGAACTTGCCCGAATCGCGGTCGAGCCAGTGCAGGTAACCGTCGAAGTCGCCGACGACGACCGCGTTGCCGATCACTGCCGGCGCACCGAGGCCACGACGTTTCAGGCCGTCCTGCTGCCAGACGACCGTGCCATCGCGCCGGCGCAGCGCGACGACGCTGCCGTCCGAAGTCGACAAATAGAGCTGGCCGTCGTCGAGCGCGGGCGTGCGATAGCTCGACACGTCTCGACCCCACCAGACCTGGCCGGAGTCCAGCGCGAGCATGACGACGCGGCCCTGGTAGCCGACGGCATAGCCGTCGTTGCCGTCGACCTGCACGGCAGTGTCGACGTCGGAGAGGCGCTGCAGCTCCGAGCGGCCGCTCGGCGTGGTGACCTGCGCCTGCCAGGCGATGTCGCCGTTCGCAGCCACGAACGCAATCACCTTGCCGGAGTCGAAGCCGGCGATGACGTTGTCTTTCGCGAGCACCGGCGCGGACGTGCCGCGCAGCGACAACCTCGGCACCGGTTCTTCGCCGGTCCACTGCAACTTGCCCGTCAGCGCATCGAGCGAATGCAGCCGGCCGTCAACCGAGCGGACGATCACGCGGTCACCCGTGACGAGGGGGGCCGCAAGCACTTCGCTGCTGACCGTGACGCTCCACAGTTGCTTGCCGGTGGCGGCGTCGAGCGCGATCACCTGGCCGTCGCTCGTGCCCACGGCGACGACACTACCGCCGGCGCCCGGGCCAGCCGACAGGTCCGACTTCGTGTCCTGCGACCAGCGCGCGCGCCCGGATGCCGGGTCGAGCGCAACGACTTCGCCGTCCCGTGCCGCCGCATAGAGCGAGCCATTGCTGAAAACGAGGCCCAGGGAAAGGCGCAATTTCTCGCCGCCGCCGCCGATCCCCGTGTCCCATATCTTGTCGACCGCCAGCGTAGGCTTCAGGTCCACGAGCTCGGCGGGCGGTTCGACGCCCTTCTTGTCCTTGTCGCATCCGGCGACGAGCACCAGCAGGCTTGCCACACAGGCTGCCGCAGCCAGCGACGGACGCAGACTGCTCATGGCTTTGCAGCCGTCGCGGGCGCAGTGGCCGCCGGAGCGGCAGTGGTCGGGGGAGCAGCAGTGGCGCCGGCGGCCGGCAACGCATCGCGTTTCAATTCGACGAAGACGCGATCGAACGCCTGCGCGTCCGGAGCCGACGTCGCGGCGAGCGCAGCGTCGTAGGCCTGGCGCGCGCCGGCGACATCGCCCTTGGCGGCCAGCACGTCGCCACGGATTTCGTGGAAGATCGGCGTGAACGAGCCAGCCTTGGTCACGTCGAGCAGCTTGATCGCGTCGTCATGCTTGCCCTGCTCCGCCAGCACGCGGGCGAGACGTGACTGCGCGATCAGCCGCAATTCCGGGTCGCGCGACGTTTCGGCGACCGTTCGCAGCCGCTTCGCGGCATCGTCGAACTCGCGACGGTCGATCGCGAAGCGTGCGAGCGCGAGGTCCGACTGGTCGGCATAAGGCGACTTCGGGTGCAGCCCGCGCAGGTCGTCCGCCTTCTTCATGGCGGCGTCGCGGTCGCTCTTGCTCAGCGATTCGAGCACGGCGACGTAGGCCGCCTCGTCCTGCTCGGCCGAGGTCAGCCTGGACTTCTGCCAGTACTGCCAGCCGGCGAGCGCGCCGAGTCCGAGGGCGATACCGCCCACGATCCACAGCCAGTTCTCCGACCAGAAGCGGCGCAGTTGTTCTTCGCGTTCGTTGTCTGAGAGATCTTCCACTTCGCCCACTCCATCCGCCGTTCCGCCTGGAACGGCTCGCTGTGATTATGCCGTTGCGCCCTGCAGCTCCCGGCCCAGTTCCGCTGCAAGTTGTTCGAAAGTGACTTCGCGCTGCGCCGATTCCGCGCCGCGCAACGCCTTGACCGCTGCCACCTGCCGCGCCGCCTCGTCGTCGCCGACGATGACTGCGTAGCGCGCGCCACTCCTGTCTGCGCGCTTGAGCTGCGACTTGAAACTGCCGCCGCCGCAATTGGTCTCCACGCGCAGGCCCGGCGCGCCGTCACGGATGCGCTCGGCGAGGCCGATCCCTGCGGCTTCAGCGGCCGGTCCGGCCAGGACGATGTAGACGTCCGGGCTGCCGGCGTCGGTGGCAAGACCCTGCAGCCGCATCAGTTCGACGATGCGCTCTTCGCCGAGTGCCCAGCCGATCGCCGGCACCGCCTCGCCACCCAACTGCGCGACCAGGCCATCGTAACGGCCGCCCGAACACACGGCATCCTGCGAGCCGAGGTCGGTCGTGACCCACTCGAACACCGTGCGCGAATAGTAGTCGAGGCCGCGTACCAGGCGCGGATTGACGAGGAAATCCACGCCGGCAGCCTCGAGCTGGGCACAGAGCGTCGCAAAGTGTGCGGCCGACTCTGGATCGAGGTGATCGGTGATCGAGGGCGCGCCGGCGATAACGTCGGTCAGCGCGGGATTCTTGCTGTCGAGAATGCGCAGTGGATTGCCGTCGAGCCGGCGCACGCTGTCCGCGTCGAGCTTGTCGCGATGCAGTTCGAGGTAATGCAGCAACTTGGCACGATAGGCAGCGCGCGATGCCGGCGTCCCGAGCGAATTGAGGTTGAGCCTCAGGCCGCGCAGCCCGAGCCGGCGCCACAGTCGCGCGGTCATCAGGATCAACTCGGCGTCGACGTCAGGGCCGGGGAATCCCAGCGCTTCGACGTCGATCTGGTGGAACTGGCGGTACCGTCCCTTCTGCGGCCGCTCGTAGCGGAACATCGGGCCCATGAGCCAGACCTTCTGCCGCTGGTTGTGCAGCAGGCCGTTAGAGATGCACGCGCGGACGATGCCTGCCGTGGCTTCGGGCCGCAGCGTGAGCGAATCGTCGCCACGATCCCGGAACGTGTACATCTCCTTCTCGACGATATCGGTGAACTCGCCGATGGAGCGCTTGAAGAGTTCCGTACGCTCGAGGAGCGGCAAGCGGATCTCACGATAACCGTACTGCGCGAAAATCTCGCGGGCCGCGCGCTCGAGCTGCTGCCACGCGGCCGTCTGCTCGGGCAGCACGTCGTTCATGCCGCGGACGGCCTGCAGCGTTTCGCTCATCGTCGTGGCACCGCGTTCAATGCAGCGACCCGTCCGGCCCGACGCTGAAGCGCGCGAGCATCTGCCCGGCCGCTCGCGGCGGAGGCGGCAGCGTGCGGCCATTGACCGCAATCGCCACACCTGCTGCATTGCCAAGCGTGACGCTCAGCGGAGCATTGGCCGTGATCGTGCGTTCGGAGCCCGCCTTGCCCAGGTCGTAGAGCACGGCCTTGCCCGAGCCGTCGAATACCTCGACCCACGAGTCCGCGCTGAAACGGAGTTGCAGGCTGACCTGCCCCGGCTGCAGCGTGGCGGGCACAGCCGCAGATCCGGTTGTAGCCATCCGTGCGGCAGCAGCGGATTGCGCCGCAGCATCGGGCGCGTTCGTGGCTGGCGGCACGTCGCCATTCGGCGGCGGCGGCGCAGCAGCAGCACCTGCTGCAACCGCGGTGGCAGGCACGTCCTGCAGCACCTGGGCTTTAGATTCTTCAGCGGCTGGTGCGACCCACGGCAGCCCGTTCTCGGAAACGTAGGCGATGAGCGCCGCTGCGACGAGAAACGTCACCAGGCCACCGACGACCCAGGGCCAACGAGGCTTGCCGCGCACGGGCGCCATCTCGAGCCGTGACTTGGGCACGAGCGAAGGCTCTTCGATCTGCTGCTTGGACCGCTCGTACATCGCGACGATCTCATCCTCTGCGAGGCCGAGCATCCCCGCATAGCGCCGCAGGTGGCCCTTGACGAAGACGGGCGCGCCGAGTGCCGCGAAGTCGTTCGACTCGAGGCTGGACACCACCATGGGATCGAGATTCAGAGTTTCCGCTGCCAGCTGCTGGCTCATGCCGCGGGCTTCACGTTCGCGCCGCAGTCGCGCCCCCGGGCTCGACGGGAGCTCGGTGATGTCGGCGTCGGGCGGGCTCATGGCTTCGTCCGTTCCGCGTCGAACAGCTGTGCCGTTTCCTGCGACGTTGGGAACTCATCTTTCAGGCGTTGCGAATACCGAGCGGCCTGCTCGGTATCGCCGAGGCCGAGTTCGATGTTGCGACCGAGCCAGAGCGTTGCCGACGTGACCGGCGCCACCGCCGTATAGCGCTCGAGGAACGCGCGCGCCTGCAACCCGTTGCCATTGGCCTGCGCGAGCTCGGCCATCTGGAACAGCGCCTCCGGCTGCTTCGGATTGATCGCCAACGCCTTGCGAAAGCTCTGCTCCGCCTCCTTCGGCCGGCCGTCGCCGCGCGCGCACCGGCCAGCATTGGCATAGGCAACGTCGGGACGCCGGTTGAGCGGATTCTCCGCAGCCTGCAGCATGTACTGCTCGCCGCGCTTCGGGTCGCCATTCATGCAGAAGAACACCGCCGCGTTGGCGACGACGTCGGGATTGTCCTTGCCGCTGAGCTTCACCGCCTGCTCGTAGTGCGACGCGGCCTTGCGCTTCTCGTCGAGCTGGTCGTAAATGAAGCCCGCAGCCATCTGGGTGTTGGCCGTGCGGGAATTCTGCTGCAGCGCCTTGTCGATCTTCTCGCGCGCAGCCGCCAGGTTGCCTTCCTTCATGTAGGCGAGCGCGAGTTCAGTGTTGACTGCCGCCGCCTGGTCGATCGCCTCGCGACTGCCAGGCTCGGCTGCACTGGCGGTGCCGGGCATGCCCAGCAGCACGAATGCGAGCGCACCGGCGGCCAGCAACCCGCCGTGGAACCGGACGCCCATCAGCCCTGCACCACGGCGACGGGGAACATCTTCTGGCCGAGCCGGGCCGTGACGCGGTCGTTCACGCGGCCCACGAGCTGGCCGCAGGCGGCGTCGATGTCGTCGCCACGCGTCCGGCGGATCGTGGCGATCACGCCACCCTTGATCAGGATGTCGCGGAAGCGTTCGATCGCCGCCTCGCTCGAGCGCCTGAAGCGCGTGCCGGGAAACGGATTGAACGGAATCAGGTTCACCTTGGCCGGATGGCCGCGTAACAACGCCGCCAGCTCGCGCGCGTGCTGCGGTTTGTCATTGACGCCATCGAGTAAGACGTACTCGAACGTGACGCTGCGCGCGTTCTGCTTTTCGACGTAATGCCAGCAGGCGGCGAGCAGGTCGGCGATGGGGTGCTTGCGGTTGATCGGCACGATCTCGCTGCGCAGTTCGTCGTTCGGCGCGTGCAGCGACACCGCGAGCGCCACATTGGTCTCGTCCGCAATGCGGATCATCTGTGGCACGAGCCCCGACGTGCTGACCGTGACGCGGCGGCGCGACAGGTCGAGGCCAAGGTCGTCCATCATCACCTCGGCGGCGGGCACGACGTTGCGGTAATTGGCGAGCGGCTCGCCCATGCCCATGAACACGACGTTGGTGATGACGCGGTCGCCGCCGGGCGAATAGCCGAGTTCGCGATTGGCGAGCCAGACCTGGCCGACGATCTCGGCCGTGTCCAGGTTGCGATTGAAACCCTGCTGCGCCGTCGAGCAGAACCCGCAATCCATCTGGCAGCCGACCTGGCTCGAGATGCACAGCGTGCCGCGGCCAGGCTCGGGGATGAACACCATTTCGATGGCCTGGCCGCTCTCGAGCTTGAGCAGCCACTTGCGCGTGCCGTCGGCCGACACCTGCGCAACGAGGATCTCGGGCGTGCGGATCTCGGCGACCTCCGCGAGGCGCCGCCGGAAGTCCTTGCCTAGATCGGTCATCGCATCGATGTCGCCCACGGCGCGCTTGTAGATCCACTTGAACAACTGGCGGGCGCGGAAAGGCTTCTCGCCCATTGCGACCACGAACGCCTCCAGCCCGGCCCGCGTGAGGCCGAGCAGGTTGGTGCGTTCAGGTGCTGTCGCTTCGCCCATGCTGTGTTGGACCGCGCGCCCGGGCGCAGGTTCGTCCGCGCCTCAGCGCGGGCAGAGTTCCGTCTCGGAGAAGAAGAACGCGATTTCGCGCGCAGCATTCTCGAGGCTGTCCGAACCGTGCACGACATTCTGCTCGATGCTGTCGGCCAGGTCGGCGCGGATCGTGCCGGGAGTGGCCTTCTTCGGATCGGTCGCGCCCATGACGTCGCGGTTCTTCGCGACGGCGCCCTCGCCTTCGAGCACCTGCACGATCACGGGACCCGAGACCATGTAGGACACGAGGTCCTTGAAGAACGGACGCTCGCGGTGAATGCCGTAGAAGGCTTCGGCCTGCGCCTGCGTGAGGTGCATCATGCGGGCCGCGACGATGCGCAGCCCCGCCTTTTCGAAGCGGTGATACACGTCGCCGATGACGTTCTTGCGGACTCCATCCGGCTTGACGATGGAAAGCGTGCGTTCGAGGGACATACGGATCCTTGGAATGATGACCCGGCAGGACTGCCTGCCGGCAGTGACGAACCGGCCCCAAAACCTTGAGACCCGCGCAAGCGCGGGTCCGGACGGGGCCAACCATGAAACGTAACGCGGCAGTATACCCGGCCGGCGGCGACCGGCCAAGAAATCATAGCCCTGACGGGCAGTTAGACGTTGAAGCTCTCGCCGCAGCCGCACTCGCCCTTGACGTTCGGGTTGCGGAACTTGAAGGCCTCGTTGAGGCCCTGGCGCACGAAGTCAATCTCGGTGCCGTCGACGTACTTGAGGCTGTCCGCATCGACGACGACCTTGACGCCCGCTTCCTCGAACACGACGTCCCCGGCCCCGACCTCGTCCGCATAGCTGACCACGTAGGCATAGCCGGAACATCCGGTCTGCTTGATGCCGAGCCGCAACCCGATGCCCTGGCCTCGGCTGGCCATGAACGTTCGGACGCGTTCGGCGGCGGCGGGAGTCAGGGAAATCGACATGCGGCGGGAACCTCGGGTTGCAGGGACTTGCGGAAAATTCTACACCGTAGACCCGGGCGCGCCCGGCCAGTTCCTGACGGCGGCGCGTAATGCATCCTGCACTGTGAGCAAGCGCCCGAATTTCGCCGGCGGAACGCCCAGCGCAGTCGCAGCCTCCTGCCAGTCCCAGGCTGCGAGCTGGGTCCGATCGCGGCCGCGGACGGCTTCCGTGAGCCAGGAGGCTGCGGCCAGGACGTGGGGGCAGCCAAATGCCCGGAAGCGGGCGTCCGCGACCCGCCCATGCTCGATCCGGAGCGACAGTTCAACTTCCGCGCCCTGCTCCCGGTCGCCAGCCCGCCCTTGGACGACCTGGCCGCCCTCGTCGACAAGACCGGCCCCAGGCAAGGCATGCAGTCGTCGCAGGACGTCCGGGCTGTACCTGCCATCGTCCCGGGGCAGCCACGGCACGTCGCCGGAACGGGGCTGGCCAGCCCGGAGCCGGGTGATTTCGGCGCGGATCCGGGTCGCCGCGTAGTCGGTCTCCGCGGCCGTCGTGAACCGCCCCAGGCTGAGCCGCAGGGAACTCTGCGCCAGCCGGTCGCTGCGGCCGAGCGCCCGGAGCACGTACGAAGGTTCCGCGTGCACGCTCGCGCAGGCGGAACCCGAGGACAGCGCGAGATCGGCCAGGGCGAGCAACAAGGTCTCGCCTTCAACGCCGTCGACGGTGACATTCAGGATGCCGGCAACTCTACGCACGGGGTCGCCATTGAGTTCAACGCCGGGCAGTTGCGCCAGGGCGTGCCAGAGCCGCTCACGCAGTGCCGCGATACGCGCCACGTCGGCTTCCATTTCGGCCCGCGCGATGCGGTAAGCGGCCCCGAGACCGACGATCTGGTGAGTGGGCAGCGTGCCCGAACGCAAGCCGCGCTCCTGGCCACCGCCGAACTGCAATGGCACCAGCCCCAGTCGCGGCTCGCGTCGCATGCACAGCGCCCCGACGCCCTTCGGTCCGTGCACCTTGTGCGCGGTCAGCGACAGCAGGTCGATGGCGTCCCGCTGCACGTCGATCGGCAGCTTGCCCGCGCTCTGCGCAGCATCGACGTGGAACAGCACGCCGCGTTCGCGGCACATCCGTCCGATCGTGCCGATGTCCTGCACGACGCCAATTTCGTTGTTCACGTGCATGAGCGACACGAGCAGCGTGTCGGGCCGCAAGGCGTCCGCCACCTGCGCGGGCTCGACGATGCCACCGTCACCCGGCTTCAGGTAGGTCACCGTGCAGCCTTCGCGCTCGAGTTGCCGGCACGCGTCGAGCACGGCGGGATGCTCGGTGCGCGACGTGACGATGTGCCGCGCGCGATCGCGATGGAAGCGCGCGACGCCGAGCAACGCCAGGTTGTTGGCTTCGGTCGCGCCCGACGTGAACACGATCTGCTCCGGCGCAGCGTTTACCAGTGCAGCCACTTCAGCCCGCGCGCGCTCTACGCGCCCGGCGGCACGACGCCCGTATACGTGGCCTACGGACGCAGGATTGGCGAAATCGCCATCCGTACCCAGGCACTCCGTCATCTCGGCGATTACGCGCGGGTCCACGGGCGTGGTCGCGGCGTTGTCGAGATAGATCGCCCGTTCGTTCATGCCACCGGCCCTGTCTTGCGCACGTGCGGATCGCCGGCGCGCCGGCGCTTGCCCTGCACGGCCGTCAGTATGCCGCGCAGGATGTTCATTTCGTTCTGGTCGAGCACCGTGCGCTGGAACAGCCGGCGCACTCGCGCCATGAGGTGCCCCGAACCCGTGCGGTCCCTGAACTCGATCTCGTCGAGCACCTGTTCGAGTTGCGCATAGAACTTCTCCATCTCGGCGGCGCTCGCGAGGGGCACGGGGCCTTCACCGTGGGTGACGCCCGTGCCGCGATCGCGCAATGCGAGGCAGACTTCGTACGCCACGACCTGCACGGCCATCGCGAGATTGAGCGACGTGTACGCACTGCCGGTCGGGATCGTCAGCTGCATGTGGCACAGCTGCAGGTCTTCGTTGTGCAGCCCCGTGCGCTCCGCGCCGAACAGGATCGCGACTTCGCTCGCCTGCGCGGCGGCGGCGATTTCGAGAGCCGCCTCGCGCGGCTCCACGACGCGCCAGGGCAGATGCCGGTCACGCGCGGTCGTGCCGACGACCAAGCCGCAGTCGGCGATGGCCGAGCGAACGTCGGGCACCACCCGCGCCTTCAGCAGCACGTCGTCGGCGCCGGCGGCCATGACCGTGGCTGCGGTGTCCGGGAAGCGCTCGGGCGCGACGAGATACAGGGAATCCAGGCCCATCGTCTTCATGGCGCGTGCCGATGAGCCGATGTTGCCCGGGTGCGAGGTGCCGACGAGAACGATGCGGATCGACATGCTCTGGTATTCTAGCGGCCTTCGGGCGGGTGCATTCCCGCCGCTCTTGCCCACCCGCAAACGCCGAGTAGCCGCATGAACATGCAGCCGATGCTCAATATCGCCGTCCGCGCCGCCCGCCGCGCGGGAGACCTGATCGTGCGCAACCTCGACCGGGTGCCGTCCATCAGCGTGCAGTCCAAGGGCCGCAACGATTTCGTCTCCGAAATCGACCGCATGGCCGAACGCGACATCATCGAGACCGTGCGGCGCGTGCATCCGGACCACGGGTTCCTTGCCGAGGAATCGGGCCGCAGCGGCGGCGACGAGTTCATCTGGATCATCGACCCGCTCGACGGCACCACCAACTTCCTGCACGGTTTCCCCGTCTTCGCCGTGTCGATCGCCGTCGAGTGCCGCGGCCGGCTCGAGCACGCCGTGGTCTACGACCCGATGCGCCAGGAACTCTTCACGGCTTCGCGCGGCGGCGGCGCGCAGGTGGACGGTCGGCGCATCCGCGTCAGCAAGCAGACGACGCTCGACGGCGCGCTGGTCGCGACGGGGTTCCCGCAACGCGACAATTCGCGCTGGCTGGATGAATACATGCTCATGCTGAAGGCGATGATGCTGCAGACCGCCGGCGTCCGCCGTGCCGGGGCCGCTGCGCTCGACCTCGCCTACGTGGCCGCGGGCCGCGTCGACGGCTTCTGGGAGATCGGCCTGAGTCCGTGGGACACGGCGGCCGGCACGCTGCTGATCACCGAGGCGGGCGGGCGCATCGGCACGCTGACGGGGCAGCCCTACACCCAGGGCGGGCACGTCGTCGCGGGCACGCCGAAAGTGTTCGACGAACTGGTCGCGTGCATCGGGCCCCACGTCCCGGCGACCCTCCGCGACGCCTGACCACCCTCTACCGCTCCCGATAGCGCCGGGAGCGGTTGGCCCCAAGCCCGGTCACGGCCCCTTCCCCTACCCCGACGAGGGTTGCTCCGGTAGAGTCCGGCGGCATTGCCCGGCCGGGCCCCAACCTCGAGCGCACGACCCATGCCGCATCGCCTGTTTTCGACCCAACCCATCCGCGAACGGCACGAAGCCGACGAGTCAGGCAACGAACTGAACCGCACGCTCGACGCACGCGCGCTGGTGCTGCTGGGCATCGGCGCCATCATCGGCACCGGCATTTTCGTATTGACCGGCACCGCAGCCGCGAATCACGCGGGTCCGGCGCTCATCATCTCGTTCCTCATCGCCGGCCTCGGGTGCGCGCTGGCTGGCCTCTGCTACGCCGAGTTCTCAGCGATGATTCCGGTCTCCGGCAGCGCGTATTCCTACTCGTACGCGACGCTCGGTGAAGGGGTCGCCTGGTTCATCGGCTGGAACCTGATCCTGGAGTACCTGTTCGCGGCGGCCACAGTCGCCGTCGGCTGGTCGGGGTACGTGGTCAGCCTGGTCGAACAGCTGGGGTTCCACCTGCCGGACGCGCTCACCAACGCGCCGTTCACCAAGGGCGCAGGCCATTTCGAGATCGTGCGCACCGGCGCGATCATCAACCTGCCTGCGGTGCTCGTCATCGCGGCGATCACCTGCCTCTGCTACGTGGGCATCCACCAGTCGGCGCGCTTCAACGCCGTGGTCGTGGCGATCAAGGTCGCGGTGATCATCCTCTTCATCGGCTTCGGCATGTGGGTCATCGACGGCGCCAACTGGCACCCGTTCATCCCGCCGAACACGGGCGAATTCGGCAAGTTTGGCTGGAGCGGCGTGTTCCAGGCCGCCGGCATCATCTTCTTCGCCTACATCGGCTTCGACGCGGTCTCGACCGCGGCGCAGGAAGCGAAGAATCCGCAGCGCGACATGCCGATGGGCATCATGGGCAGCCTCGTGATCTGCACGATCCTGTACGTCATGGTCTCGGCGGTGCTGACGGGCATGGTGCACTACAGCGAACTCAACACGGCAGCGCCGGTCGCACTCGCACTGGACCGGCATCCGGAGCTCTCCTGGCTCTCGGGCTGGATCAAGCTCGGCGCCATCGCGGGCATGACCTCCGTGATGCTGGTGATGATGCTCGGCCAGCCGCGCATCTTCTACGCGATGTCGCACGACGGCCTGCTGCCGAAGTTCTTCCGCAAGGTCCACCCGACGCACAAGACGCCCTACATCGGCACGCTGATCACGGGCACGCTCGCAGCGGTGATCGCCGGCTTGTTCCCGGTGACGATCCTGGGCGAACTGGTGTCGATCGGCACGCTGCTCGCGTTCACGACGGTCTGCATCGGCGTGCTGGTGCTGCGCTACACGCGCCCCGATCTCAAGCGCCCGTTCCGCGTTCGCGCCCCGTGGATCGTCTGCATTGGCGGCGCGCTGATCTGCTCGGCCATGATGATCTCGCTGCCACACGACACCTGGCTGCGGCTCGGCGTCTGGACCGCGTTCGGATTCCTGATCTACGTGTTCTACGGCTTCCGCCACAGCGCGCTGCGCAAGAGCGGTCGCTGAAACGCCCCCTTCGCCCGCCTTGGCGGGCGAAGGCTCGAGTGAGGGCAGGAAGGCCTTACCGCTACGGGCTAGACCGACGCGTCGGGACCGCCATTGGCGGCATCGCGCCGGGTGGCCCAGACCGATGCCAGGATGCCGGCGGCCAGCGTACCCAGGATGATCCCCAGCGAGACCAGATTCGGCACGTGGAACTGACCGACGAGCAGCATCTTCACGCCCACGAAGGCGAGAATCAGCACGAGGCTGTAGCGCAGGTAACGGAACATGGCCATCAAGCCCGCCACGGCGAAATACAGCGAACGCAGGCCGAGAATCGCAAAGGCGTTGGACGTGAAGACCAGGAACGGATCGCGCGTGACCGCCAGGATGGCCGGGATCGAGTCCACCGCGAACACCACGTCGGTCAGTTCGACCATCACCAGCGCGACGAAGAGCGGCGTGGCGTAGAGCCTGCCATCACGGCGCACGAAGAACCGGGCGCGCTCGAGTTCCGGCGTGACCGGCACGAAACGGCGCACGAGACGCGCCGGGAAACTGTCGCCGACGTTGTGCGCATCTTCCCCGCCACGCAGCATGCGCAGCGCCGAGAGCAGCAGGATCGCGCCGAAGACGTAGAACATCCAGTCGAAGTGATGCAGCAGCGTGGTGCCGGCCGCGATCATCATGCCGCGCAGCACGATCGCGCCCACGATGCCCCAGAACAGCACGCGATACTGGTACTGCGCCGGGATCTTCAGGTACGCGAAGATCAGTGCGATGACGAAGATGTTGTCGACCGACAGCGACCACTCGAGCAGGTAGCCGGTGACGTACTGGATAACGGCATCAGTGCCGTCGGCAACTCCAGGTCCCGGCTCGAAGCCCAGCCATCGGTACTCGTAGAGACCGTAGATGACGCCCGCGTAGGACATCGCCACCCCGATCCAGACGGCGGTCCAGAACAGCGCCTGCGGGACCGAGAGCGCCGTGGATTCGCGATGCAGGACGCTGAGGTCGAGGATCAGCAGCCCAAGGAACAGGGCGAAAAAGCCGAACCAGACGAGCTCAATCATCTCTTGCCCTGCCCGGACCCGGATGCGTGGAAGACAGGCCCCTCAGGGCATGTCGTCCACGGCGTCCGTTTCCTTCTGCACGGGCAGCAGGTCGCGCGCAGTCAGCTTCAGGTCGAGCGCCAGCGCGCTCGCAACGTAGATCGACGAGTAGGTGCCTACCACGATGCCGATCGTGAGCGCGGTCGAGAAACCGCGCAGGATCTCGCCGCCGAAGAACAGCAGCGCGAAGCACGGTCAGCATCGTCGTGAAGCTGGTCATGATCGTGCGCGACAGCGTCTCGTTGATCGAGGCGTCGATCACCTGCTCGGGCGTCCCCTTGCGCATCGACAGGAACCGCTCGCGGATCCGGTCGAAGACCACGACCGTGTCGTTGAGCGAGTAGCCGATGACCGCGAGGATCGCCGCCAGCACAGGCAGGTCGAACGTCAGCTGCGTGGCCGCGAAAATGCCCAGGATGATGATCGGGTCGTGCAGCGCCGCCACGATGGCGCCGACGCCGAGCTTCCACTGGAAGCGCAGCCAGACGTAAAGCATGATGAAGAAGAACGTGAACAGCACCGCGAGCGCGCCTTTCTCCGCGAGTTCTGCGCCGACCTGGCCGCCCACGACCTCGGTGCGGCGCAATTCGACGCCGGGATTGTCCGCCTCGATCGCCGCGAGCACCTTGCGGCCGAGCACGCTGTTGTCCGTGCCTTCCTCGGGCAGCATGCGCACGAGCACGTCGCGCGGGGTGCCGAAACTCTGCACGACCGCGTCGCCGAAGCCCGCCTTCTCCAGCGAGCCGCGCACCTGCTCGAGTTCTGCCGCCTGCGGGAAGCTCAGCTCGAGCACCACGCCGCCCGTGAAGTCGATGCCGAAGTTGAGGCCGCGGACTGCCAGCGCCAGCATCGAACCGACGAATCAGCACGGCTGAAACCACGTACCACCGCCTGCGGGTGGCCATGAACGGATAGCTGGTCTTCTTGCGGAAAAATTCCATGGTCAGTACCCCATCCCGATCGAAAGTCGGTCGAGCTTCTTCTTCCGTCCCCAGAGCAGGTGGATGAGCACGCGGCTGACGACGAGGGCAGTAAACATCGAGGTGACGATGCCGAGGGACAGGACGACCGCGAAACCCCGCACCGGTCCCGTGCCGAACGTGAAGAGCACGATGCCTGCGATCAGGGTGGTGATGTTGGAGTCGGCGATCGCCGAAAACGCCTTGTCGAAACCGGCGCCGATCGCCGCGTGCGGGCTCATGCCGTTGCGCAGTTCCTCGCGGATGCGCTCGAAGATCAGGATGTTGGCGTCCACCGCCATGCCGACCGTGAGCACGATGCCCGCGATGCCGGGCAGCGACAGCGACGCCTGCAGCATCGAGAGCAGCGCCGCCAGCAGCACGACGTTGGTCAGCAGCACGACGTTGGCCACCATGCCGAACGCCTGGTAGTAGACGGCCATGAACACGAAGGTCACCAGCAGGCCCAGGATGAGCGCGTTGCGGCCACGCTCGATGTTGTCCTGGCCAAGGCTCGGGCCGACGGTGCGCTGCTCGACGATGTAGAGCGGTGCCGCCAGCGAGCCGGCGCGCAACAGCAGCGCAAGTTCGCGCGCTTCGTTGGCCATGACGCCCGTGATCTGGAAGTTGCTGCCGAACACGCCGCGGATGGTGGCCTGGTTGATGACCTCCTCCTCGGTGCATTCGGTGCCCGCGCGGGTGCCCTTGCAGGGCTGGCCTTCGGTCACGCGCTTCTTCTCGATGAACACGACTGCCATGGGCTTGCCGAGGTTCTGGCGCGTCGTCTCGAGCATCTTCGAAGCGCCGCGCGCGTCGAGCGTGACCATGACCGCGGGCTCGCCCTGCTGGAAGCCGGAGCTGGCATCCGTGAGCTGCTCACCGGAGACGATCGTCTCGCGCTTCAGCAGCACCGGCTGGCCTTCGCGGCTGTAGTACAGCTTGGAACCCAGCGGCGCCCGCTTGGTGCGATCCGCCAGCGCGACATCGCCATCGATGTCCACGAGCCGGAACTCGAGGGTGGCCGTCGCGCCGAGCACCCGCAGGGCCTCATTCGGATCCTGTACGCCGGGCAATTGCACGACGATGCGGTCGAGACCCTGCCGTGCGACGATCGGCTCGGTAACGCCGAGTTCGTCGACGCGATTACGCAGCGTGGTGATGTTCTGCTGGATCGCGAAGTCCTGGCGCTGCTTGATCTGCGCCGGGCTCAGCCTGACCGTGACGGCACCGCCCTCGCCGAGCGTGTCGGTGTCGACCGACAGATTCGGGTCCTGCTTGCGCAGCAGGCTCGCAAACTTCTGCGCGTCGTCGCCACTGCGTAGAGCGATCTTCACCGAATCGACGCCGTCGCTGCTGACGCCGGTGAACGGGATGCGCTCCTTGCGCAGCATCGTGCGGTAATCGCTTTCCATGCTCGTGAGCAACTGCTTGACCGCGCCCAGCGTGTCCACTTCGTACATGAAATAGACGCCGCCGCGCAGGTCGAGGCCGAGGCTCATCGGCTTCAAGCCAATCGCACGCATCCAGGCCGGCGTGCGCGGCACTTCCGACAGTGCCGCGAGGTATTCCGTGCCCACGCTCTCCTGCACCACGTCGCGCGCCTTGAGCCGCGCATTGACGTCGTCGAAGCGCAGGACCAGGCGGTCACCCTCGAGGTACGAGTTCTCGACCGTCACGCCTTTCGACTGCAGCGTCGAGACGACCTGCTGGCGCTGGTCTTCGGTGACCGTGGTACGGTCATTGCGCGAGAGCTGCAGCGCGGGCGCCTCGCCGAACACGTTTGGCAGGGCGAGCAGCGTGCCTACGAGCAGGACGATGACGACCAGCCAGATTTTCCAGGCCGGATAACTGTGCATGCGCGGACTCCGGGACGGCTCAGGCGCTCTTCAGGGTGCCCTTGGGCAGCACGCTGGTGACCGTGTGGCGCTGCACTTTGACCTGCACGCCATTCGCGATCTCGACGGTAAGGAACTGCTCCGCGGTCTCGCTGATCTTGCCGAGGATGCCGCCGGCGATGACGACTTCGTCGCCGACGCCGAGTGCTGCGACCATGGCCTTGTGTTCCTTGGCCCGCTTGGCCTGCGGCCGGATCAGCAGGAAGTAAAACACGACGAAAATCAGCAGCAGGGGCAGCATCTGCAGCAGTGCATTGGGCTGCGCGCCCGCGGCAGCCTGGGCATGGGCGCTCGCAATCAACCAGTCCATCGGGAACTCCTGTAGCCCCTCGCCGGGAGGGGGTCACGCTGAAAAAGACCGCCGATTATACCCGAGGGTCGGCCGGACTGCCGGATGTCAGGAGGCCCGCTTCCGGGCCGGCAAGGAATTCCGCCTGGAACGCCTCGAATCGGCCGGCGTCGAGGGCAGCCCGGATCCGGGCCATCAGGGCCAGGTAATAGTGCAGGTTATGGATCGAATTGAGCCTTGCACCGAGGATTTCGTTGCACCGGTCGAGGTGCCGCAGGTAGGCGCGGCTGTAGTTCCGGCACGTGTAGCAGGCGCACTGCGGGTCGAGCGGGGACGTGTCCAGCTGGTGGGCCGCGTTGCGGATCTTCACCACGCCCTGCGAGGTGAACAGGTGCCCATTGCGCGCGTTGCGCGTCGGCATCACGCAGTCGAACATGTCGATGCCGCGCGCCACTGCCTGCACGATGTCGGCCGGCGTACCCACGCCCATGAGGTAGCGCGGGCGGTCGCGTGGCAGGGCCGGCTCCAGCGCCTCGAGCACCGCGTTGCGTTCCGCGGCCGGTTCGCCCACGGCAAGTCCGCCCACTGCGTAGCCGTCGAAGCCGATGTCGACGAGCTTGCCCAGCGATTCGTGCCGCAGGCCCAGGTAGGTGCCGCCCTGCACGATGCCGAAGAGCGCGTTGGGGTTGGCCAGCCGCGCGAACTCGTCGCGGCTGCGGCGCGCCCAGCGCATCGACAATTCCATCGACTTTCGCGCCTGCTCCTCGGTGGCCGGGTACGGCGGACACTCGTCGAACGCCATGACGATGTCCGAATTGAGTGCCGCCTGCACCTGCATCGAGATCTCGGGGCTCAGGAACACGGCGTCACCGTTGACCGGCGAGCGGAAATTCACGCCTTCCTCCGTTAGCTTGCGCAGTTCCGCGAGGCTGAATACCTGGAAACCGCCGGAATCCGTGAGGATGGGTCCGGACCAGTGCATGAAGCCGTGCAGGCCGCCGTGGGCACGGATCACGTCGGTGCCCGGCCGCAGCATCAGGTGAAAAGTGTTGCCGAGGACGATCTGCGCACCGAGGCTGGTGAGTTCCTCGGGCGTCATCGCCTTGACCGTGCCATAGGTGCCCACCGGCATGAACACGGGCGTCTCGACGACACCGTGATTGAGGTGCAGCCGCCCACGTCGCGCCGCGCCGTTCGCGCCGAGCACCTCGAATTTCATGCAATCCCTCCGCGCTCGAGCGCCGCCGGCGCCGGCTCGACGAACATCGCATCACCGTAGCTGAAAAAGCGGTACTGCTGCTCGACGGCGTGACGATACGCATTCAGTACGTGCTCGCGCCCCGCAAAAGCGCTCACCAGCATCAGCAGGGTCGATTCAGGCAGGTGAAAATTGGTCACCATTGCATCGACCACACGGAAGCGTTTGCCCGGTGTGATGAACAGCTGCGTTTCGCCGGCGCAAGGCCGCAACTCGCCGTTCGCGGCCGCGCTCTCGAGCGAACGCACCGCAGTCGTGCCGATGGCGATGACGCGGTAGCCGCGCGCGCGCGCAGCCGCGATGGCCTGGCACGTATCGGTCGACACGACGCACAGTTCCGAATGCATCCGGTGCTCTTCCACGTTGTCCACGCGCACCGGCTGGAACGTGCCGGCTCCGACGTGCAGCGTGACATACGCAAACTCGGCGCCCGCGCCACGGCATGCCTGCAGCAACTGCTCGTCGAAATGGAGCCCTGCCGTCGGCGCAGCCACCGCGCCGGGTTCGCGGGCGTACACGGTCTGGTAGCGCTCTCGATCTTCGGCTACTGCCGCGCGCGCAACGTACGGCGGCAGCGGCATCTCACCGTGCCGGTCGAAGATCTCGTGCGCGTCGCCGCTGAACTCGACGCGCCAGAAGTCGTCGTCGCGATCAACCACGGTGAGCGTGTCGTCACCGGCAAGTGCAATCACCGCGCCGGTTCGCGCGGGCTTGCTCGCCCGCAACTGCACGATTGCCGTCCGTGCACCGGTCAGCCGCTCGAGCATGATCTCGACGCGGCCGCCGCTCTCGAGCTTGTGGCCGAACAGCCGGGCCGGAATCACGCGCGTGTCGTTGAACACGAGCAGGTCGCCCTGCCGGAGCAACTGCGGCAGGTCACGGAACTGGCGATCGACGAGTGCACCCGTCGCGCCAGCGAGATGCAGCAGCCGGCTGCCACTGCGCTCGGGCACCGGGTGGCGTGCGATCAGCACGTCGGGCAGGTCGAAATGGAAGTCGGTGCGCCGCATAGGGGCGCGAATGCTAGCAGAGGGGCCCGCTCGCACGGACCCCTCTGCCACGTCTCATCCCTGGAGCCTCAGGATGAGATGCCGCCCTTCGCTACGGCCGGCGGTGCGGGTGGCGCCGGGGGTTTCGGGGGACGTGGGGCCGACCCAGGACGGAAGCCCGGGTTCATTGGATCGACGTCCGGCATCTGGACGTCGAGCGTGAGGCGCTTGCGACTGCGCAGGACCTCGACCTTCACCTTCTCCGTGGGCTGGTAAGACCCCAGGATACGGAAGGCATGCCGCGGGCTCTCTGGGGTGCGGCCGCCGATCGTCAGGATCACGTCGCCCTCCTCCAGGCTCGTCCCCGGCGCGCCCGGCGCCTTGACGACCAGCAGCCCCTTGTCGGTGCCGAAGTACTGGCCGAGCTTCGGCGTGATCGGCACGAGCTCGAGCGCACGGAAACCGCGGCCACCCGGATTGATCATCTCTTCCCAGTCCGGCGGGAACGGCATGCCTTCGAGCATCGGCATGCGCTCGCGCAGCACTTTGAACATCGGCGGCTCGGCGGCCACGGTCGTGACCGAGGTCGAGAGCCGCTTGCCGTCGCGCAGGTAATCGACTTTCACTTTCTGGCCCGGCTGCACTGCGCGCAGGTAGTCGACGAGCTGCCGGCCCGCACTGCGGTCGTCGGTCTTCCGGAGCGGCTTGCCGTCAACGGCCACGATCACGTCACCCTTGCGCAGGCCTGCGGATTCGGCCGGGCCTGCTGGACTCACGCCCATGACCTCGACACCTTCGGCACGGTCGGCGCCGCCGCCGATGTTGATGCCGAGCATCGCGCCGCGTGGCGGCGCGCCATGCGGAGGCAGTGGCATGCCCGCCATCTCGTCGCCGTAGAGCTTGCGCGTGAGGTCGGCAACGTCGCGTGCTGCATCGTCGAGCCGTCCGCGGGCTGCGTCGAGTTCCTTCTGCAACTGGGCCTTGTCCTGGGTTTCGGGCGGAGCGGCGTTGCCCGTCGTCGCGACGAGCGCGAGTGCGGATGCAAGCAGCGCGCCGAGCACACGATGCGCTCCTCGGTTGAATCGAATGGGGTTCATGAGTGTTGCCTCGTTCGTCACATGTCGATGCGTTGCGCTTCCACGTAGCGCAGGCGCACCAGGGAATCCATGGCTTCGACACGCCTGCGCCACAGCCGCTCGGCCGAGTCGGGCTCGAGCTCGCCGTCGCTGGCGGAGATCTGGTGGTCGAGCCACTGCACCTGTGCCTCGAGCGTATCGATGGGCAGGCTGGTGCCAGCACGCTCGACGACGGGATGCGCGCCGAGTTCGACCAGCATGTCGTCGAGCGCCTGCGACTGCGTCTGCAGCTGTGCAACGCGGTCGAGCGCAAGCGCCTGCTCGGCCGTGAGCGGCGTGAGCTGCACGGCCATCGAACCCGGATGTTCGGTCGCAACGTCGCTCACACGCCAGGCGGCGGTGACCACGACGAGTGCGATCGAGGCGGCGGCCGCCAGTCGGACACCGAACGTGCGACGCGCGTCCGAGGCTTGCCTGGCCACCATGCGTCGCTGCACGTCCGGCCAGCCGTCGGGTCGGCTCTCGACTGCAGGCAGCGTTCGGAGCCGCTCACCCAGGTTCGTGTTCATGTGATGCTCGTGACGGGGATGCATGAGGTCCCGTCTCCCTCGACGTGCAGCAACGACCGCAGACGTTCGTGCGCGCGGGCGAGTTGCGACTTGGAGAAGCTGGCCGACGCGCCGAACAGCGCACCGATCTCGGCATGCGTGTAGCCCTCGACGTCGTGCAGCCAGACGACAGCCCGCGCGTTGTCGCCGAGCTGCGCGAGCGAGCGTTCGAGATCGATGGCGTCGGCATGGTCAGCGGCGGCGGCGCCGGCCATCGAGTCCCGGTCCCCGTGCGCGTCAGCGGACGGTTGCGCCGCGCCCTCGAGCCAACGGCGGCCACGATGCCATGGGGAGCGCAGGTGCATCAGGCAGCGCGAGACGGCGATGCTGCGGACCCAGCCCGCGAACGAGCCGCGACCTTCGAACTGGTGCAGGCGGGTAATGACGTCCACGAACACGTCCTGGGCCACGTCTTCGGCGGCGGAGCGTGGCGTGACGATGCGCCGTGCCAGCGTGCGCACGGGCACTTCGAACGCCCGGTAGATCGCGGCTAACGCAGCTTCCTCACCGGCGCGGGCTCGCGCGAGAGTGGCGGCATCGAGGGCTGTGTCGAGAAAAGCAGACATTCGAGGAGTTAGATGCGCGACCTCCGGAAAAGGTCGCGCGCCGACCCGGAATGCAGGTTCGGCCGGCGAGTGCTCAGCCGGCGTTCGGCTTTGCGGATACCGACGCGACTGTCTTGCCCGGCGGGCCGTCGCAATGGAAATACGGCGATTCGTTGAGCCACTTGCGGTCCGGGTAATACGCGAACAGCAGCGCGCCGCCCTTCAGCGTATCGATCACCGTCCGCGCCACTTCGGGGCGGACTGCGGGGCAACCCCAACTGCGACCGAGCCTGCCCAGGCGTTCGGCAATCGCTTCGCTCACGTAGGGTGCGCCGTGCATGACGATCGCGCGCGCCAGGGCATTGTCGTTGAAACCAGGATCGAGGCCGCTGAGACGCAACGAGTAGCCGTTGCTGCCGTAGTATGGTTCCAGCGTCTTGAAGAGCCCGATGCTCGACATGTGGCTGCCTTCGGTGTTCGAGAAGCGCTCGGCCTTCGCGTCGCCGGTATTACGGCCGTGTGCAACGAGTTCCTGGAACAACAGACGGCCATGCTCGACGTCGAAGACCCACAGGCGAGGCTGTGTGGACGGCAAGGAGTAGTCGATGACGGCGAGATGCCGGAAGCCGTCGAGCCTGCCCTGCTTGCGTGCGCATTCCGCGGCCCGGGCCGCAAGCTCGAGGACCTTCGGATTGGCCGCAGGGGCCGCCGCGGACAGGGCCGCCGAGAGGGTACCGACGGCATGGGCGGGACTGGTCGCGTAAAACGCCAGAACGAAAAAGGCCGCCAGGCCCGTGCGCAGGCTTCGTCGCATTTCTTGGTCGGTCTCCGTGTCAGGGATGGCCGCCCAAAGGCGACGCGTGCCCAACAGACCGCCGGGAGCCTACCAAGTTCCCGGCCGCAAGGGTGGACCGTGTCCGCAAAACTGCGCAAATCCATGCCAAATCGTTCCTAACTAACTGATTATATTCATTTTCCAACCTCATGAGGCGCAATCGGGTAAGCTTCGTAACCCCATGCCGGGATGGCGGAACTGGTAGACGCACCGGACTCAAAATCCGGCGGTGGCGACATCGTGAGGGTTCGATTCCCTCTCCCGGCACCAAATCAGGGATCAGCGGCTGGTGCGATGAAGTTCTGTTCCCACTGCGGCAACCCGGTCGCCCTGCGCACGCCAGACGGGGACCACTTCGCGCGTTTCATCTGCGACGCCTGCGGCGTCGTCCACTACCAGAACCCGAAGCTGATCGTGGGTTGCGTGCCGGAACACGCAGGAAGAATCCTGCTTTGCCGCCGCGCGATCGAGCCCAGGCTCGGGTTCTGGACCATTCCGGCGGGTTTCATGGAGAACGGCGAAACGACGCAGGAAGGGGCCCGGCGCGAGTCGCTGGAAGAAGCCCAGGCCACGGTCGAGATCGGTTCGCTGCTCGCAGTCGTGCACGTCCTGCACGCCGACCAGGTGCACGTGATGTTTCGCGCGAAACTGCCCGAAGCGCATTTCGGCCCGAGCGACGAGAGCCTGGAGGTCAGGCTGTACGACGAATCAGAGATCCCGTGGGACGAGATCGCGTTCCGCAGCGTGGATTTCGCGCTGCGCCGCTATTTTGACGACCGGCGCCTGGGCCTGGAGAACCATTACTTCACCGCGCTCGACTACCGCAAGCAGCGCGGCTAGGTAGGATCCGTTTTGCACTGCGGCGGCGCTTTGGCAGAATACGCGCCCCGCCGGCCAGCACCGCCGCCTGCCGTCGCCCGTCTGTACGATCGCCTGTAACCGTTGGTCAACGTCCGGAGAGTCCCGATGACCTTTGTCGTCACGGAAAATTGCATCAAGTGCAAGTACATGGACTGCGTGGAAGTCTGCCCGGTGGACTGCTTCCACGAAGGCCCGAACATGCTGGTCATCGACCCGGACGAGTGCATCGACTGCACGCTGTGCGAGCCGGAGTGCCCGGCGGAAGCGATCTTCTCGGAAGAGGAGCTGCCGGACGGCCAGCAGGACTTCCGCAAGTTGAACGCCGACCTGGCGAAGCAGTGGCCGGTGATTACCGAAAAGAAGGACGCCCCTGACGACGCCAAGGAGTGGGACGGCCGACCTGGAAAGCTCAGCTACCTCGAGCGCTGATTCAGCGCGCCGCGACCGCAGTCTTCTGCGATGCCTGGATGGCCTGCACGAGTTCCATCGGCGTCAGGTAGCCGCCGATGTAGTCGCCGTTCTGCGTGAAGATCGCAGGCGTGCCCTCCACGCCGAGGTCGGAACCGAGTTCGTACTGTTTCGCGATGGCGGCATCGCCGCACGCCTTCGACTTCACGGCCACGTCCTTCTTCGCGCGGGTCAGCGCGTCGCGGCGGTCCGCGGCGCACCAGACCTGCTCCGCCTTGGTCCACGACTCGGTGCCGGGGCCGGTGCGCGGATACATCATGTAGCGGACGCGGACGCCCGCCTTGTTCACGTCGGCGATCTGGCTGTGAAACTTGCGGCAGAACCCGCAATCGATGTCGGTGAAGACAGTGACTGTCATCTTCGCGTTGGGCGGACCGAAGACGATCATGTTGCTTTCGGACGCTGCCGCGAGCGCCTTGGCACGGGCAGCGTTGCGCCGCGTTTCGGTGAGGTTCACCTGCGAGTCGAGGTCGTACACGTTGCCGCTGACGAGGTACTTGCCGTCTGCACTGACGTAGGCAATCAACCCGCCCATCGTGACTTCGTAGAGACCGGGAACCGGGGACGGCCCGACGTCCCCCGGCGAGGCGCCCGGCAGCTTCGCAACGACGCGGGCCCGGACATCTGCCGGGATCGGCGCGGCAGCTGCAGCGGGCTTGGCGGCGGCTGGAGCCGCCGGCTTCTGCGCCGCGGCGGTGGGCTGTTTCTCACCCGCCGCCAACGCCGTCGCGGACGCGGCGAAAATGGCCATGCAGGCGGCCAGCGAGCAGGCAATGGGCTGACGGGCAGTAATGCGGCGGCGCATGCGGCGTTCTATCCCTGGTGTGGTGGTTCTAGGACAGCCGCCGCGGGCGCAGGTTCATTCGTTCCCGACGCCCGTAACCCGTCCGTCCCGCGGGGGCGGACGGAGTCTAGCAGAGCCCGCGATTCAGCCGCGGGGGTGATGCTGCGAGTGCAGGTCCTTCAGGCGTTCGCGAGCGACGTGCGTGTAGATCTGGGTCGTCGACAGGTCGCTGTGGCCGAGCAGCATCTGCACCACGCGCAGGTCTGCGCCGTGGTTCAGCAGATGCGTCGCGAAGGCGTGACGCAGCGTGTGCGGCGACAGTTCCTTGCTGATGGTCGCCTTGCGCGCATAACGCTTGATGATGTGCCAGAACGCCTGGCGGGTCATGCGGTCACCGCGGCGCGTCGGGAACAGGTAGTCGGTCTGGCGCTCGAGCAGGATCTCGACGCGCGGCCCCTGCAGGAACTGCTGCACCCACTGCACGGCTTCCTCG
Source organism: uncultured Gammaproteobacteria bacterium (assembly GCA_963698735.1). Lineage (GTDB taxonomy): Bacteria > Pseudomonadota > Gammaproteobacteria > Steroidobacterales > Steroidobacteraceae > RPQJ01. The sequence continues at coordinate 176,449 of CAVOSA010000019.1, forward strand.
CCGAGTGGAATCAGCCGCTCGCGGTCGCCCTTGCCGACGATGCGCAGCACGCCCTGGTTCAGGTTCACCTGCCCGAGCTTGAGGTTGACGAGTTCGGAGACGCGCAGGCCCGTGGCGTAGAGCACCTCGAGCATGGTCCGATCGCGATGCCCGAGCGGATCGCTCACGGTGGGAGCGGCCAACAGGGCCTCGACTTCCTCCTCCATGAGTGATTTCGGCAAGGAACGGCCCACCTTGGGCATCGCGATCTGAGCGGTGGGATCTTCGGCCAGGGAACCCTCGCGTACGAGGTAACGATAGAAGCGGCGAAAACTCGAGAGCTGGCGGGCGGTGGAGCGCGGACGGGCGCCGGCCTGCACGCGCGAAGCCATGAACGACAGGATGTCGCCGCGCTGGGCATTCTCGAGGTCACCCGAGTGTTCGTCGAGCCAGCGCTCGAGCGCGCTCAGGTCGGCCCGATAGGCCGCGAGCGTGTTCGGCGAGAGACCGCGTTCCATCCACACGGCATCCAGGAACCGGTCGATCGGTCCCGGACCTTCGGGCGCTTCACCGCCGCCGGCACGCTGCTGCGCGTGGCGCGAACGGGGCAGGAAGCTCGACTTGACTGCAGTGCTCATGGAACCTCGCGGTTTTACGTAGCGCGGAGTATGCGAGCCGAGTGCGAGCCACCGTCGTGACAACCCTCACAGTTCCGTGGGTACCGTTAACATAACCGGAACTGATTCACAGAATGCCGGGCTCGGGGCAGACTCGCACCTTCGGACGTCACTGCACCGAAACGATCCTCCCCGAACGCCGCCCGGATTGCCGCGAGCTTGCGCACGAATCCCGACCCGTCATCCCCAGCGCCTGCGTCGCCGCCCGGCAGCTCAGCCGACGCCGCCCTTCGCGCTGCGCCCGGCGACCCTGAAGCGCGGCCCGCTGGGCGCAGGCCCCATGGCGCCCTGGCCCGGGCGTTTCGGCCGGTCTACGGCGTCTACTCGCTGTCGCTGCTGTTCGCCCTGATCCTGCTGGCGTCCATTCTCGCGCTGGTGCTGCCGACGCTGTCCTGGCGGCGCAAAGCGACGCGCTGGGTGGCACGGACCTGGCTATGGCTCGTCGGCTTGCGCCTGCACGTGGATGGACTCGAACAGCTGCCGCCAGGCTCATGCGTGCTCGTCGTCAACCACTCGAGCTACCTCGACGGCATCGTGATGAAGGCCGGCCTGCCGCCGCGCTTCAGCTTCGTGATCAAGCGCGAGGCGTCGTCGACGCCGGTGCTTGGGTTCCTGCTGCGGCGGATCGGGTCGGAGTTCGTGGACCGTCATTCGCACGGTGGCCGGCAGCGTGATGCACGACGGGTAATGAAGCGGGCGGAGCAAGGGCATTCGCTCGTGTTCTTCCCCGAAGGCACGTTCGATTCAGTGGTGGGACTGAAGCGGTTCCACATCGGCGCATTCGTCGCGTCGGCACGCGGCGGTGTGCCGCTGGTGCCCTCCATCATTCATGGCGCGCGGCACTCATTGCCGAACCGCGCGCTCGCTCCGCTGCCGGGGCGGATCCGCATCGAGATCCTGCCGGCAATCGGCAGCGACGGGCGCGAGCCGGACGAACTCCGCGATGAAGCGCGGGCACTGATCCTCGCGCGCCTCGGGGAACCGGACCTCGCGACGCTCGCGGCGGCGCCGATCCGCGCGAACTGACGTCTTCCCACATCCGAGTCGTCACCGTTCGGGATGGTGCCTCGCGCACGCCGCTCCCTCGGACCCCAGTCGTCGCACGACGATTCGACAAGCTTTGCGCCCGCAGGCTTACATGCTCCGGCGGTACTGGCCGCCGACCTGGTACAGCGCGCGGGAGATCGAACCGAGGGACGCGACCTTCACCGCCTCCATGAGCTCGGCGAACACGTTGCCACCGAGCGCCGCCTGTTGCTGCAACCGGGCCAGCGCGGCCGGGCGACGCTCCGCGTTGCGGTCGAGGAACGCCCGCACCGCGGTGACCTGATCCTGCTTCTCTTCTTCGGTCGAGCGAATCAGCTCGGCATTGCGGATCCCGTCGTCGGTGCCCTCTTTCGCGAGGTAGGTGTTGACGCCGATGATCGGCAGCGTGCCGTCGTGCTTCAGCTGCTCGTAATACAGCGACTCTTCCTGGATCCTGCCGCGCTGGTACATGGTCTCCATCGCGCCGAGCACGCCGCCGCGCTCCGAGATCCGGTCAAACTCGAGGTAGACCGCTTCCTCGACGAGGTCGGTGAGCTGGTCGATCGCGAACGAGCCCTGCCACGGGTTCTGCGTCTTGTTGAGGCCGAGTTCCTTGCCGATGATCAGCTGGATCGCGACCGCGCGGCGCACCGACTCCTCAGTCGGCGTCGTGATCGCCTCGTCGTACGCGTTCGTGTGCAGGCTGTTGCAGTTGTCGAAGAGTGCGTACAGCGCCTGCAGCGTCGTGCGCACGTCGTTGAACTGGATTTCCTGCGCGTGCAGGCTGCGACCCGAAGTCTGGATGTGGTACTTGAGCATCTGCGAACGCGGCCCGGCGCGGTACACGTCCCGCATCGCGCGCGCCCAGATGCGCCGCGCCACGCGACCGATCACCGCGTACTCCGGATCCATCCCGTTCGAGAAAAAGAACGACAGGTTCGGCGCGAAGTCGTCGATCTTCATGCCGCGCGCGAGGTAGTACTCGGCGATCGTGAAGCCGTTGGCGAGCGTGAACGCCAGCTGCGACACCGGGTTCGCGCCGGCTTCGGCGATGTGATACCCGGAGATCGACACCGAATAGAAGTTGCGGACGTCGTTGTCGGTAAAGAACTGCTGCACGTCGCCCATCATGCGCAGCGCGAACTCGGTCGAGAAGATGCAGGTGTTCTGCGCCTGGTCCTCCTTGAGAATGTCGGCCTGCACCGTGCCGCGCACCAGCGACAGCGTTTCCTTGCGGATCTTCTGGTAGGTCTCCGGGTCGAGCAGCTGGTCGCCGGTCACGCCGAGCAGCCCGAGGCCGGAACCGTCGTGGTTAGGCGGCAGGTCGCCCTTGTAGACCGGGCGCGGGCGATCCTGCAGCACCACGGCGATCTTCTTCTGCGCCGTTTCCCACTGGCCGGTGGCGCGCAGGTGCTTCTCGACACGCTGGTCGACCGCGGTGTTCATGAACATCGCGAGGATCATTGGCGCCGGGCCGTTGATCGTCATCGAAACCGAGGTCGTCGGCGCGCAGAGATCGAAACCCGAGTAGAGCTTCTTCATGTCGTCGAGCGTCGCGATCGAGACGCCGGAGTTACCGATGCGCCCGTAGATGTCCGGACGCTCGTCCGGATCCTCGCCGTACAGCGTCGTCGAATCGAACGCGGTCGACAGCCGCGCCGCGCCATGGCCGCCCGCGACGTAATGGAACCGGCGATTGGTGCGCTCCGGACCGCCCTCGCCCGCAAACATGCGGGTCGGGTCCTCTTCCTCGCGACGATAGGGATAGACGCCGGCCGTGTACGGGAACTGGCCCGGCAGGTTCTCCTTCGACAGGAAGGTCAGCTGCTCGCCCCAGTCGCGATAGCGCGGAACCGCGAGCTTGGGCACGCGATTGTGGCTCAGCGTCGGCACGTAATTGTCGCCGCGGATCTCCTTGCCACGCACGGTGTACGTGAACTGGTCGTCGGTGGCCGACTTCGCCATCGCCGGCCACTGGCGCAACAGGGCGAGGCCTTCGCTGCCCACTGCCTCGAGTGCGTCGTTATAGGCCGCACGCAACCGCAACAGCGCCGCATCCACGCTGCCGTCGGCAAGCGCAGCTGCGCCGTAGCGTTCGAGCGGTTCCGGCAGGGACGCATCGCCCAGCGTGCGCAGCGCCTCGTGCAGGCTCTGCGCGCGGCTCGCCGCCTCCGCACGGTGCTCGGCCGCCTCGTGCGCCCGACGACCGTTGGTCGCAATCTCGGCGAGGTAACGGGCGCGCGTCGCCGGCACCAGGGCGTGGCGCTCGACCAGTTCGGTCGGACCGGGATCGGTGACGACCCAGCGCTGGCCGCCGCCCGCCTTTTCGTCGAGCCGCGCGCAGAGCGCGGCAAAGAGGCGGTTGACGCCCGGGTCGTTGAAGCGGCTGGCGATCGTGGGGAACACCGGCACCTGGTCGTCGGGCCGCTTGAACTCGACCCGGTTGCGACGCCATTGCTTGCGCACGTCGCGCAGCGCATCTTCGGCGCCGCGCTTCTCGAACTTGTTGAGCGCGACCAGGTCGGCGAAGTCGAGCATGTCGATCTTCTCGAGCTGGCTCGCCGCACCGTAGTCGCTCGTCATCACGTACATCGGCACGTCGACCAGGTCGACGATCTCCGAGTCGCTCTGGCCGATGCCCGCCGTCTCGACGACGATGAGGTCGAAACCCGCGTACTTGAGCAGGTTGAGCACGTCGGCCAGCACCGCGCTGGTCGCAAGGTTCTGCCGCCGCGTCGCGAGCGACCGCATGAACACCTGCTCGGCCGCGAGCGAGTTCATGCGGATACGGTCGCCAAGGAGCGCGCCACCGCTGCGGCGCCGCGTCGGGTCCATGGCGACCACGGCGATGTTGCGGTCGGGGAACTGCCGCACGAAGCGCATCAGCAGTTCGTCGGTCAGGCTCGACTTGCCCGCCCCACCCGTGCCGGTGATGCCGACGACCGACGGCTTCTTCGTGCTGCGCGTCGCCGCGCGGCGCAGGGTCTCGCTGATCGGCGCCGCTTCGCCGCGTTCCAGCGCGGAGATCGTGCGCGCGATCTGCTGGTGGTCCCGCGGGCCGACCGGACCAAACTCGAACCCGGGCCGCGTCGCCTTCCTCACGCGCGCGAACACGTCGTCGATCATGCCGTCCAGGCCGAGCTTGCGGCCGTCTTCGGGCGTGTAGATGCGTTCGACGCCGTAGGCTTCCAGCTCCTCGATCTCGTGCGGCGCGATCGTGCCGCCGCCGCCCACGATGATACGGATGTGCGGCGCGCCGAGGTCACGCAGCATGTCGACCATGTACTTGAAGTACTCGACGTGGCCGCCCTGGTAGGAACTGCAGGCGATCCCGTCCGCGTCCTCCTGCAGGGCCGCGCGCACGATGTCGGCGACGCTGCGGTTGTGGCCGAGGTGCACGACTTCGGCACCGTGGGCCTGCAGCAGCCGGCGGATGATGTTGATCGCGGCGTCGTGGCCGTCGAAGAGCGAGGCAGCGCTCACGAAGCGCAGCGGCGCGGTTTCGTTCGCGGCGCCTGCCGCCTGCTGCGATTCACCGTCACGACGGGCAGTCGAAGGTCCGGACATCGTGCACTCCTCCAGCCACCGGGCAGGTCCCGGTCATAAGTTACTATTGAGTAGAATATTACCGTGCAGTATGATTACCGCCTCATTCGCCGTCAATCGGTTCCCGCATGGCCGACAGCCCCACTCCAGCGAACCCGCCCTCCGGCGATCCCGCCGCCGCCTGGCGTGGCCGGCGCCGCCGCCAGGACCACGGCAACAAGCGCGAGGCCGTGATCCGCACTGCCGCTCGCGCGTTCGACGAACGCGGGTACCACAACACCTCGCTCGACGACATTGCAGCGGCCCTCGGCGTGACCAAGCCGACCGTCTATTACTACGTCCCGAACAAGGAACAACTGTTGTTCGAGTGCTTCCGTGCCGGCCTCGAGCCTATTCGCGGGGCTTTGCGCCGGGCCGAACAGGCGCCCGGTTCCGGGCGCGACCGGCTGCGCGAAGTCATCCGCGACTACGCAGTCGCGATCGCGTCGGAGTACGGCTGGTGCATGGTGCGCGCCGAGCACCAGGACCTCGGGCCGGAGTTGGCCGCGCAGGTGCGCTCGTTGAAATCGGAGATCGACCGCGGGATCCGCCGCCTGGTGCAGACTGGCATTGCGGACGGCTCGATCGCTGTCACCGACCCCAAGCTGGCCGCCTTCGCCATCGCCGGCGCCCTCAACTGGATCGCCCACTGGTACCGCGCCGGCCGCACCCTGTCCTCCGGTGAGGTCGCCGACTCATTCGTGCAGTTCCTCGAACACGGTCTGGCGCCACGTGCGACGCCTGCGCGTCTGCCCCAGTCGCCCGGTGGTGTGCGCCGCAACCGCCCGAATCCCAAGGCCTGAAGCGACTTTTCTGGCCATTATCTTGCGTCGCAAAAAGATCGGGGCGTACACTCCGGTGACTTTGGCCCACTGGCTCCGATCCTTCGAGGACGACACCCATGACTGAACCCATCGTCATCGCCGCCGCCCGCCGCACACCGATCGGCGCGTTCCAGGGCGTCTTCGCCTCCGTCTCCGCCACACAACTTGGCGCCGTCGCTGCCAGGGCGGCGCTCGCCGACGCCGGCCTCGCGCCCGATGCCATCGACGAAGTGATCTTCGGCTGCGTGCTGCCCGCGGGCCTCGGCCAGGCCCCGGCCCGGCAAGCCGCCGTCGGCGCAGGGATCGCGCTCGGGGTGCCCGCCACGACGATCAACAAGATGTGCGGTTCCGGCATGAAGGCAGTGATGATGGCCGCGGACCAGATCCGCGCCGGCTCTGCTCGCGTGATGCTTGCCGGCGGCCTCGAGTCGATGACCAACGCACCGTACCTGATGCTCAAGGCGCGCGCGGGCTATCGCATGGGTCATGGCGAGATTTACGACCACATGTTCTACGACGGCCTGCAAAGCCCGTGGGACGGCAAGGCGATGGGATGCTTCGCCGACGCGACCTCCGTCAAGTACGGCTTCACGCGTGCCGACCAGGATGCCTTTGCCGCAGAGTCCGTGCGGCGTGCGCAGCGCGCGTCGAAGGATGGCGAATTCGTTGCCGAGATCGCGCCCGTGACGGTCAAGACGCGCAAGGGCGACCACGTCGTCGCCACCGACGAAACGCCGTTCACGCTCGACATCGACAAGATTCCGAGCCTGAAGCCCGCGTTCGGCAAGGATGGCACGGTCACCGCCGCCTCCTCGTCGTCGATCTCGGACGGCGCCGCAGCGATCGTCATCGCCAGCGAATCCGCGGCGCAGGCGGCTGGGCTCAAGCCGCTGGCCCGGCTCGTTTCATACGCGAGCCACGCGCAGGCCCCGGAGTGGTTCACGACAGCCCCGGCGCCCTCGATGCAGAAAGCCATCGAACGTGCCGGCTGGAAAGTTGCAGACGTCGACCTGTTCGAGATCAACGAGGCATTCGCCTGCGTCGCCATGGCCGCGATGCGGGACCTCGGCCTGACCCATGACCGCGTCAACGTGAACGGCGGCGCGTGCGCGATGGGCCATCCGGTCGGGGCCACGGGCGCGCGCCTGATCACGACGCTGCTCCACGCGCTGCGCAAGCGCGGCCTGCGCCGCGGCGTCGCGTCGCAGTGCATCGGTGGCGGCGAAGCCTGCGCCGTCACGATCGAACTCGTCTGACGCTCGTTTCCTGAGGCATCCATGCAGTTGAACGGCAAGGTCGCGGTCGTCACGGGCGGCGCGCGCGGAATAGGCAAGGCAATCGCGAACGCGTTCGCCGGGCGTGGCGCGACGCTCGCGCTGCTGGACCTCAACCAGGCCGACCTGGACGCGACGTGCGCCGAGTTCGCGGCCCGCGGCGTCAAGGTGAGCGGTCACGCACTCAACGTCGCGAAGGAAGAAGACGTGATCCGCACACTCGACGAAGTGGTCGCGACGCACGGCCGACTCGACGTGCTCGTGAACAATGCGGGCATCATCAAGGACGCGCTGCTGGTCAAAGTCAAGGACGGCGCCGTCACCGGCAAGATGTCGCTCGCGCAATGGCAGGCCGTGATCGACGTCAACCTCACCGGCGTGTTCCTCTGCGGACGCGAAGCCGCCGAACGCATGATCGGGCTCGGCAACGGCGGCGTGATCGTCAACATCTCCAGCATCTCGCGCGCGGGCAACGCGGGCCAGAGCAATTACTCTGCGGCGAAGGCCGGCGTGGCAGCACTGGCCACGACCTGGGCGAAGGAACTCGCGCGCTTCGGCATCCGCGCCGGCGCGATCGCGCCTGGCTTCATCAAGACCGACATTCTCTCCGGCATGCCGCCCGAGATGCTCGACAAGATGACGGCGCCCGTGCCGCTCAAGCGTCTCGGCCTGGCCGACGAAATCGCGCACACCGCGCTGTACATCGTCGAGAACGACTTCTTCTCTGGCCGCTGCGTCGACGTTGACGGCGGCCTGCGCCTGTAAGCTGCGTCTTTACCCCGGGGGGAGATCACCAATGCTGATCAACGCTACGCGCGCGATCGTCACCGGCGGCGCGTCCGGCCTCGGCCTCGCCGTGGCGGAACTCGTCGTTGCGGCGGGCGGCAAGGTCGCGCTGTTCGACGTCAACGACCAGGCCGGCGTCGAAGCGGTGCGGGCACTCGGGCCGGCCGCCAGCTTCCACAAAGTGGACGTCACTTCGGAACAGGCCGTGACCGCGTCCGTCGCGGCGGCAACCGAACTCATGGGCGGTCTCAACCTCGCCGTGAGTTGCGCGGGCGTCGGCTGGCCGAAGCGCATGGTCGGCAAGGAAGGTGCGATGCCCGGCGAGTTCTTTCGCAAGGTCATCGAGATCAACCTGGTCGGCACGCTGCTCGTCTGCAAGGAAGCTGCTGCCGCCATGCAGAAGAACGCCCCCAACGCCGAAGGTGAGCGCGGCGCGCTGGTGATGACGGCGTCGGTCGCGGCATTCGACGGCCAGATCGGGCAGGTCGCCTATGCCGCGTCGAAGGGAGGCGTGGTCGGCATGACGCTGCCGATGGCACGCGAACTGGCATCGTCCGGTATCCGCGTGGTCACGATCGCACCGGGCCTGTTCATGACGCCGATGATGGCGGGACTGCCCGAAGAAGCGCGGGATTCGCTCGGCAAGCAGGTGCCGTTCCCGCCGCGGCTCGGCAAACCCGCCGAGTACGCACAACTGGTGCGGCAGATCGTCGAGAACCCGATGTTGAACGGCGAGACCATCCGTCTCGATGGCGCGATCCGCATGGCACCGCGCTGAAGACAGCAACGCGGCGAGCAAACGGCGAAGCACGCGAACACTGTGAGGCCGCGAAGCGGCCGTCAACGCCGGCACGGCTGATTTCCGGCTCGTCCGGAAGGCCGTGCGAGGCATGGACGCCGAGCCCGGAGCCCCCATGGACGGGTTTACGGCGTCCTTCCGGACGAGCCGGAAGTCAGCCGCGACGGCGCTGGAGGTTGCGGTAAACGGTCAAGCAAAGTCAGGGACCGGCGTACCCTGCGATCGCGGCACACCGCTTCCCGCGGCGTTGGTCACATCGAAGCGTAGTTCGGACCGCCGCCACCCTCCGGCGTGACCCAGTGGATGTTCTGCCGCGGGTCCTTGATGTCGCAGGTCTTGCAGTGCACGCAGTTCTGCGCGTTGATCTGCAGCCGCCTGCCACCACCTTCCGCGTCCACGAACTCGTACACGCCCGCCGGGCAATAGCGGCTTTCGGGCCCATCGAAACGCGCCAGGTTGTAGGCGACCGGCACCGAGGCATCGCGCAGGCGCAGGTGCACGGGCTGGTCTTCCTCGTGCGCGGTGCCCGACAGGAACACCGACGACAGCCGGTCGAACGTGAGCTTGCCGTCGGGCTTCGGATACTCGATGCGCGGCATTTCAGCCGCCGGCTTCAGGCATTCGTGGTCGGCCTTGCCGAGGCGCAACGTCCAGCCAACGAGCGCGCCAAGCCCGAGATCGTTGAGCCACATGTGCAATCCGCCGTGCGCGGTGCCCGCCCACAGGCCCCACTTCAGGCCAGGCTTTACGTTACGCACCTTGTGCAGGTCGCGATACGCCCATGAGTTCTTGAATGCTTCCGGGTACGCGGTGAGCTCGTCACCGGCCCGGCCCGCAGTGATGGCGGCAAACGTCGCTTCGGCCGCCAGCATTCCGCTCTTCATCGCGTTGTGCGAGCCCTTGATGCGCGGCAGGTTGACGAACCCGGCCGTGCAACCGATCAGCGCGCCGCCCGGGAACGTCAGCTTCGGGATCGACTGCAGGCCGCCTTCATTGATGGCGCGGGCGCCATATGCAACGCGCTTACCGCCCTCGAAGTAACCGCGGATCGCCGGATGCGTCTTGAACCGCTGCATCTCCTCGAAGGGCGAGAGGTGCGGGTTCGCGTAGCTCAGGTGCGTCACGAAACCGACGGAAATCAGCCCGTCACCGAAGTGATACAGGAACGAACCGCCGCCGACGTCGTTCGGCAGCGGCCAGCCCTGGCTGTGCACGACGAGTCCCGGCTGGTGCTTTTCCTTCGGGACCTGCCAGAGTTCCTTGACGCCGAGGCCGTACACCTGCGGATCGACGCCGTCGCGCAGGTTGAACTTCGACATCAGCTGCTGCGACAGCGAGCCACGGCAGCCTTCGGCGAAGAGCGTGTATTTCGCGTGCAGTTCCATGCCCTGCGCGTAGGAGTCCTTCTGCTCACCGTTCTTGCCGATCCCCATGTCGCCGGTGGCGACGCCCTGCACCGAGCCATCGTCGTTGAACAATACTTCGGCGGCAGCAAAGCCCGGGAATACTTCGACGCCAAGTTCCTCGGCGCGCTGTCCAAGCCAGCGGCAGACGTTGCCAAGGCTCGCGATGTACATGCCGTGGTTGTCCATCAGCGGGGGCAGCAGCCAGTTCGGGATGCGGTGCGCCTTGTCCTTGGTGAGGACCATGAAGCGGTCTTCCTGGACGGGTGTCTCGAGCGGTGCGCCGCGCTCTTTCCAGTCCGGAAACAGTTCCGCGATCGCGATCGGGTCGATCACTGCGCCCGAGAGGATGTGCGCCCCGACTTCGGAGCCCTTCTCCAGTACACAAACGCTGAGTTCGCGGCCGGCCGCGGTGGCCTGCTGTTTCAGTCGAATCGCCGCCGCCAGGCCCGCGGGACCCGCCCCGACGATGACCACGTCGAACTCCATCGCTTCGCGCTGCATGAACCGTGCCCTCGCGCCGCCGGCGGCGGCCTGTCGTGGAAACCCGAATTGTACATCGCGAGTCCGCTCGTGATAGTGCGGCGCAGTGATCATGCACAAGGCTCGCCAGGCGAGGTTTAGGGTCGTGACTTGAGCCCGATCGGAATCGTCGTCCTGCTGCTCGCCGCGTCTACCGCCTTCGCCTGGCTGTCAGCGCGCAAGTTGCGCATCGTCACGGCCCTGCAGCCGGAGATCCGCTGGGACCACCCGTGGAGCCGGTTGCGCACGGTCGTCACCAACGGACTGCTGCAGCAGCGGATGATCCGGCGCGAATGGAAGCCCGGGCTGATGCACACGGTCATCTTCCTGGGCTTCGTCTCGCTGCTGGTGCGCAAGCTGCAGCTCGTCGTCATCGGCTTCGACCAAGAATTCGCGTTGACCGGTACGCTGGGGGACGTTTTCACCGTCTGCAAGGACCTGGTCGAAGTTGGCGTGCTGCTCGCCGTCGGCTACGCTTTCTACCGCCGGCTGCTGCTCAAGCCCGCGCGATTGGAACCCAACCGCGAAGGGCTGCTGGTGCTCGGGCTCATCGCCGTCATCATGATCACGGACCTCGCGTTCGACGCGTTCCGGTTTGCGCAGCTGGCGGACTCGGTCCCGGCCATCGCGCACGAGCAGGCCCACGCGCCGATCGGCGGCTGGCTCTCGTCGCTGGTTGCACACTGGACGCCGCGTGCGCTGGCGATTGCCGCCGCGATTTCCTACTGGACGCAGATGACCATGGTCTGCGCCTTCCTGGTGCTGATGCCGCTCGGCGAGCACTTCCACATCGTCACGGCCCTGCCGTCACTGTTCTTCCGCCGCGGCCGGCCGGCCAATACCGTGCCGACAGTCGACCTGAGCCCGCTCATGGACGATTCGGCGGACGCCAGCGAACTGAAAGTGGGTGCCCGCAGCGCAGCCGACCTGATGTGGAAAGATGCGCTCGATGCGTTCACCTGCACCGAGTGCGGCCGTTGCAAGGACGCCTGCCCGGCATTCCAGACGGGCAAGCCGCTGTCGATGAAGGGCGTGAACGACAGCTTGAAGCGACACCTGCTCGAGACCCGCGAGGCCATTCTGGCCGGCGGCGAAGCAGCGGCCAGCCTGCCGTCCATCGTCGGCAAGGTCATCAGCGAGGACACGCTCTGGGCCTGCACGACCTGCGGCTACTGCGAAGCCGCCTGCCCGATCGAACTCGAATTGCTGCCGAAGTTCTACCGGCTGCGCCAGCACCGCGTGATGATGGAGGGCGAGTTCCCAGCCGAACTGAAGAACGTCTTCGACGCCTATGAAGTGCAGTCCAACCCATGGGGGCTGCCGGCGGACACTCGCGGCGACTGGGCCAGGGGGCTCGACGTCCCGTTGATCCGGAGCCGCGAGGGCATGGCCCAGGTCGAGTGGTTGTTCTACGTGGGTTCGGCCGAATCGTTCGACCAGCACGGGCAGAAGATCGCGCGCGGATTCGTCGAGATCCTGCGCGAGGCCGGCGTGAGCTTCGGCATCCTGGGCGCGCTGGAACCCACGACCGGCGAATGCGTGCGCCGCGCCGGCAACGAGATGCTGTTCCAGCAACTGGCGTCGACCCTCGTCGAGACCCTGAACGACCTCGGCGTGCAGCGGATCGTCACCTGCGATCCGCACGCCTTCAATTCGTTGCGCAACGAATACCCAGCGTTCGGCGGCCACTGGGACGTCGTGCACCACACGCAGCTCATTGCTCAACTGCTGGCCGACAGGCGCATAGCCGTCCGGCCGACGCACGAACGCGTGCTGTTACACGACCCCTGCTATCTCGGGCGCCACAACGGCGAGTTCGACGCGCCGCGCGCAGTGCTCGGCCGCATCACGAAGGACTCGCCGCTCGAATTCCCGTTGCACCGCGAGAAGTCGATGTGCTGCGGCGCCGGCGGTGCGCGCATGTGGCTGGAGGAGCACATCGGCACCCGCATCAACGTGACTCGCATCGAACAGGGCCTGCCGTTGCGTCCGAGCGTGATAGCCACCGCGTGCCCCTACTGTGCCGTGATGCTGGGCGACGGAATCAAGGCGAAGGAGGCCAGCGCAACCGTCGTCATCCGCGACATCGCGGAACTCGTGGCCGCGGCGATGGTGCGCACGCGCTCGAGCGGCTAGCATGGGTGACGTGACTGACGCCACACCCCATTGGACGCCCTCCCCCGAACGCATCGCCGCAGCCCAGCTGACCCGGTTCCATGACTTCGCGCGCGGGCGCGGCGCTCCCGCCGGCGATTACGCTGCGCTCTGGCAATGGTCCGTGGATGAGCCGGCCGCGTTCTGGAACGCTCTCGTCGAATTCACCGCTGTCATCGGCGACCGGGGCGACGGGCCGGTCCTGAGCGACGGCCACCTCATGCCGGGCGCGAAATGGTTCCAGGGCATGCAGCTCAACTTCGCCGAAAACCTGCTGCGGCACGCGGGCAGCGACCCGGCCCTCATTGCTCGGGACGAACGCGGCCGGCGCCGCGAGATTTCCCGGGACGAGCTGCGCGCGGAAGTCGCGCGCATTGCAGATGGACTGCGCGCGGCGGGAGTCGTGGCCGGCGATCGCGTCGCAGGTTTCATGCCCAACGTGCCGGAGACGGTTGTCGCGATGCTCGCGACGGCCAGTCTTGGCGCGACGTGGTCCTCCTGCTCGCCCGACTTCGGCATCCGGGGCGTGCTCGATCGCTTTGGCCAGATTGCGCCGAAAGTGCTGTTCACCGCCGACGGTTACTACTACGCAGGCAAGACGCTCGATTCGCTAGAGCGCATCGCAGGCATTCTCGAGAACCTGCCATCGGTGCAGCGCGTCGTCGTCGTGCCGAACGTCAGCGCTCGCCCCGATCTCGCGCGACTGCCGCTCGCCGCGCATTTTGCGGAATTCGGCAGGGTCGGGGCGGCGTTACACTTCGAACGGAAGCCGTTCGCTCACCCGCTCTATGTCCTGTATTCGTCCGGCACCACGGGCGTGCCGAAATGCATCGTGCACGGAGCGGGCGGCACGCTCCTGCAGCACCTGAAGGAGCACCAGTTGCATACGGACGTGCGTCCGGGCGACCGGCTGTTCTTCTTCACGACCTGCGGCTGGATGATGTGGAACTGGCTCGCGAGCGCGCTGGCCTCGCAGGCCACGGTCGTGCTGTACGACGGCTCGCCGTTCCATCCCGACGAAGGCGTGCTCTGGCGCATGGCAGACGAAGAACGCATCGCGCTGTTCGGTACCAGCCCGAGGTATCTCGCCGCGCTCGAGAAAAGCGGCTATCGGCCGGTCGACAAGGTCCCGCTGCCGCACCTGCGCGCCATCGTCTCCACCGGCTCGCCGTTGGCCCCCGAGCAGTTTGACTTCGTCGGCAATGCGATCGGCAGCGACATCCAGCTGGCGTCGATCTCCGGCGGCACGGACATCGTCTCGTGCTTCGCGCTCGGCAATCCGACGTTGCCGGTGTATCGCGGCGAATTGCAGTGCCGCGGGCTCGGCATGCGCGTCGAGGTCTACGACGACGACGGACAACCGGTGCAGGGCCAGCAAGGCGAACTCGTCTGCACTGCTCCCTTCCCATCCATGCCGGTCTGTTTCTGGAACGACCCTGACGGCAGCCGGTACCGCGCCGCCTATTTCGAGCGCTTCCCCAACGTCTGGTGCCACGGCGATTACGCATTGCTCACCGAGCGCGGCGGCCTCGTCATCCTCGGCCGGTCTGACGCGGTGCTGAATCCCGGTGGGGTGCGCATCGGCACGGCGGAGATCTACCGGCAGGTCGAGAAACTCGACGAGATTCTCGAGAGCATCGCCATCGGGCAGGAGTGGGAGAACGACGTGCGCGTCGTCTTGTTCGTTCGCTTGCGCACCGGGCGCGCGCTCGACGCAGCGCTCGAGCGGCGCATCCGCGAGGTCATCCGCACCAACACGACCCCGCGGCACGTCCCGGCGAGGATCGTCGCCGTACCGGACATTCCACGCACCATCAGCGGCAAGATCGTGGAACTCGCCGTGCGCGAAGTCGTGCATGGCAGGCCGGTAAAGAACACGGACGCGCTGGCGAATCCGGCGGCGCTCGAGCATTTTCGCGACTGCCCCGAACTGCGCAGTTGAGGCGCGAGCCATGACCCGGCGGACAGACCTCAGGCGCGCATACGAGACCGCGCTCGCCACCCACGGTTACCGCGCCGACCCGTCGCAGTTGCATGCCGTGAGCCGTCTCGACGACCTCGTGCAACGACTGCGAGCAGCAAACGCACGCTCGCAGCCTGGCGCGATTGGACGCTGGTTCAACCAGGTCATGGGCAGGGACACCGCGCCTGCAGGCGAAGGCGGGCTCTACCTGTGGGGCGGGGTCGGCCGCGGCAAGACGTTCCTCATGGACCTCTTCCACGCGCACGTCGGCGTGCCCGCGCGGCGCGAGCACTTTCACCGCCTCATGAAGGACGTGCACGCGCGGCTAAGGGAGCTTCGCGACGTGCCCGACCCGCTAGAACGAATCGCCGCCGACATTGCGAGCGACACGCGCGTGCTGTGCCTGGATGAACTGTTCGTGAGCGACATCGCCGACGCGATGCTGCTCGCCGGCCTGTTCTCCGGGCTCGTCGAGCGCGGGGTGACGCTGGTCTTTACGTCAAACCTGCCGCCCGCCGAACTGTACCGGGACGGCCTGCAGCGGCAACGCTTCCTGCCGGCCATTGCGCTGATCGAGCGCCACTGCGAGGCCGTGCACGTGGACGCCGGCGAGGACTACCGCCTGCGGCAGCTGGAGAAAGCGCCGCTGTACCTCGACGCACGGCAACCGGACACCCACCGCCAGCTCGCGGCGCGGTTCGCGGACCTTGGCGGGGACGCGGCCTGTGCGCCTGGCACGCTGGAGATCGAGGGACGCGCGATACCGTTCGTCGCCAAGGCCGATGAAGTGGTCTGGTTCGACTTCGCCGCCATCTGCGACGGTCCGCGGTCGCAGGCGGACTACGTAGAAGTCGCAAGCGAATTCCACACCGTCGTCGTGAGCGGCGTGCCACGGATGGACCACACCCTGGACAACCAGGCGCGCCGGTTTATCGCGCTGGTGGACGAATTCTATGACCGCGGGGTCAAGCTCGTTGTTGCAGCGCACGCGCCGGTTGCAGAACTGTATTCCGGCGAGCGCCTGCGCTTCGAGTTCGAGCGCACCCGCAGCCGCCTGTCCGAAATGCAGACCCACGAGTACCTGGCACGGCCGCACCGTCCGTGAACTGGCGCGGCCGGGCGCCAAATCGTTACACTCGCAACCATCCGTTGCGACCGGTACCGACACCGTGGCCTCGCCGTTGATCGAACTCGAGTCATTTCTGCCGTACCGGCTCTCCGTGCTCGCCAACGTGACGAGCAACGCCATTGCCGCCGCGTATGAGGAGCGCTTCGGGCTCACGATCCCGGAATGGCGCGTGATCGCCGTGCTCAGCCGCTACCCGGGGCTCTCCGCGCGGGAGGTCGCCGAGAAGAGCCGCATGGATGCCGTCGCGGTCAGCCGGGCCGTGAACCGGCTGCTGCGGGCCGGCCGCTTACGCCGGGCCGTCGCTGCCGACGACCGTCGCCGGTCCGTGCTGCAGGTTTCCGCGGCCGGGGCGGCCGTCTATCGCGACGTCGCGCCGCTCGCCCTCGAGTTCGAGCGCTCGCTGCTCGAATCACTGCCCTCTTCCGACCGCGCGGCGCTCGACCGCCTGCTGGGCCTGCTCACGCGGCGCGCGGAATCCCTTTCGCTGCAGCTGCGCGAGGACCGCGAGGTTCCGCGCATGCGCAAGGCGCGGCGCCCACAGACACGCCGCACCACGCTTCGATGACTGCAAAAGAACGACACACCAAGGACGCCACGTCATGCCAGGAACGATCCCCGCTGCGCGACAGCACCTGATCGACGACATCGCCAAGCAGACCCGCAAGTTGCGCGGCGTGCCGGTGCCACTGCCGGAGTTTGTGCGGGCGTACTACCGCGGCGTGGGCGAGGAAGACCTCGAACTGCGCCAGCCAGCGGACTTTGCCGCCTCGGCCACGGGACACCTGGGCTTCGGCATGGTGCGGCGTCCCGGTGAGCCCAAGGTACGCGTCTTCAACCCGGAGGCCGGTCGTGACGGCTGGGAATCCCCGCACACGATCGTCGAACTCGTCACCGACGACATGCCCTTCCTGGTTGATTCACTGGGCGTCGTGCTCGGCGACTCGCGCCTGCCCATCCAGCTGATGATCCACCCGGTGCTGCGTATGTCCCGCGACCGGCGCGGCCGGCTGCTGCGCATGGAAGACCGTGCCGGCGAGCAAGGCACGATGGAGTCGTGGCAGCACTTCGCGGTGCCGCGGATCGGCGACCCCGCGCGGCATGAGGCCTTGCGGCAGAACATCCTGCGCATGCTGGAGGACGTCCGGCTCGCTGTCGTCGACTGGCCGGCAATACGCAAGCGCGCGTTCGAAATCGCGCGCGAAGTGAACGCCGGCGTACCGGCCATTCCCCGCCGCGAAGAGCGCGAGGCGGTGGAGTTCCTCGAGTGGCTGGCGGAAAATCACTTCACCTTCCTCGGTTATCGCGAGTACCGACTGGAGCGCGGCCGCGCGATGGACCGTCTGGTGCCGGT
Organism: uncultured Gammaproteobacteria bacterium; assembly: GCA_963698735.1. GTDB lineage: Bacteria > Pseudomonadota > Gammaproteobacteria > Steroidobacterales > Steroidobacteraceae > RPQJ01. The sequence goes on from CAVOSA010000019.1 coordinate 193,921, forward strand.
CCCGCGGTCGGGACTCGGGCTGCTCCGGACTGGCTCCGGACGGCCGCAACCGAAGCCGACGTTGCTCACGGGCGAGCTGCGGCGCATGGCACGGGAAGTCGCGCTGCTGATCGTGACCAAGGCCAATTCGGTCTCCACCGTGCATCGCGCGACGTACCTCGACTACGTCGGCATCAAGACCTTCGACACGCGCGGTCGTGTCACCGGCGAACGCCGCTTCATCGGGCTCTTCACCTCGAGCACCTACAGCACCAGTCCGCGCGAAATTCCGCTCCTGCGGCACAAGGTGCAGCGGGTCGTGGATCACATCGGCGTCTCGCCGGTCAGCCACGACGGCAAGGCCCTGATGCACGTGCTGGAAACGTACCCTCGCGACGAACTGTTCCAGTCGAGCGTGCCGGAGCTGGTGCGCACGACCCGCGGCATCGTCAACCTGTACGAACGCCAGCGGGTGCGCCTGTTCGCACGGCGCGACCCGTACCAGCGCTTCTTCTCGTGCCTGCTGTACGTGCCGCGCGACCACTACAACACGCAGGCCCGCGAACGCATCGAGCGCATCCTGCTGGAGGAACTTGCCGGCGTGGCGCTGGAGTCACAGGTGCAGATTTCCGAATCAGCGCTGGCCCGCCTGCAGATCCTCGTGCGCACCGACCCTGCGCGCAGCGCAACGGCCGCGGTCGAACGCATCGAGCAGCGCATTACCGCGGCGCTGCGGACCTGGACCGACCAGCTGCGCGACGAACTGCACGCGCGGCTGCCGCCCGCAACCGCCGACACACTGGCGGAACGATTCCTGGACTCCTTCCCGCTCGCCTACGAGGAAGACGTGCCGCCGGCGGAGGCCATCCGCGACCTGGAGGAACTCGCCGCGCTGGCTGCTGCCCCATCGGCGCTGGGCATGGAACTGCGCCCGGGCGACCCGGCCAGCGCAGCACTGCACCTGCGCCTGTACCGCCGCGGCGAGCCGGTCGCGATGTCGGACATCCTGCCGCTGCTCGAAAACTTCGACCTGCGCATACTGAACGAGCGCCCCTACCGGGTCGCGCCGTCGGACGGCGCGACGTTGTGGATCCAGGACCTCGAGGTGAAGCACGCAGGTGGGCGCACCCTGGACCCGCTGCAGGAGGGGCGTCGCTTCGAGCAGGCCTTCTTCGCAGTGCATCATGGCCAGGCGGAAAGCGATGGCTTCAACCGTCTCGTGCTCGCCGCTGGACTCGACTGGCGCCAGACCCTGATCCTGCGCGCGGTCTGCCGTTACGTGCTGCAGACGGGCATCCCGTTCAGCCAGCGCTACATGGAGGAAGTGCTCGCCCGCAATTCGTCGATCGCGGCCAGGCTGGCCTGGACGTTCGAAGCGCGCTTCGATCCCGAGCTGAAACCGGCGACGCGGAATTCGCAGGTGCGCGCCCTCGCCGAGGACATCGACGACGCGCTGGAGAAAGTCACGAGCCCGGACGACGACCGCATCCTGCGCACCTTCCGCGCCGTGATCATGGCGACGCTGCGCACGAACCATTACCAGCGCGGCGCGGACGGCAAGCCGAAACCCTACCTGTCGCTGAAGCTCGATCCGAAGCTGCTGCCCGAGCTGCCCAAGCCACGCCCGATGTTCGAGATCTGGGTGTACTCGCCGCGCGTAGAAGGTGTGCATTTGCGCATGGGCAAGGTTGCACGCGGGGGGTTGCGCTGGTCGGATCGCCGCGAGGACTTCCGCACGGAGATTCTCGGCCTGATGAAGGCACAGAACGTCAAGAACACGCTGATCGTGCCGGTCGGCGCCAAGGGCGGCTTCGTGCCCAAGCAGATGCCCGCCGGCGCCACGCGTGAGGAAGTGCAACGGGAAGGCACGGAATGCTACCGGACCTTCATCCGCGCCCTGCTCGACATCACCGACAACGTGCGCGGCGACAAGGTCATCCCGCCGGAACGCACAGTGCGCTATGACCCGGACGACCCTTACCTCGTCGTCGCTGCGGACAAGGGCACCGCGACGTTCTCGGACACCGCGAACGCGCTCGCAGCCGAGTACGGCTTCTGGCTCGGCGACGCGTTTGCCTCGGGTGGCTCCGCGGGCTACGACCACAAGAAGATGGGGATCACCGCGAAAGGCGGCTGGGAGTGCGTCAAGCGTCATTTCCGCGAGGTCGGCGTCGACACGCAGTCGCAGGAATTCAGTGTCGCCGGAATCGGCGACATGGCCGGCGACGTGTTCGGCAACGGCATGCTGCTGTCACCGCACATCCGGCTGCTGGCCGCGTTCAATCACCAGCACATCTTCCTCGACCCGGAGCCCGACGCGGCGCGCAGCTTCAGGGAACGCGAGCGCCTGTTCAAACTGCCGCGCTCATCGTGGGCCGACTACGACACGAAGCTCATTTCCAGGGGCGGCGGCGTCTTTCCCCGCAACGCGAAGGAGATTGCGCTTTCACCACAGGCACGAGCCCTGCTTGGGCTCGAAACACCCAAGGCCACGCCGACGGAGATCATCCGCGCGATCCTCAAGCTGCCCGTCGACCTGCTCTGGAACGGCGGCATCGGCACGTACGTGAAGGCATCGTGGGAAGCGAACTCCGCAGTCGGCGACCGCACCAACGACGCCGTGCGCATCGATGGCCGGGACCTGCGCTGCAAGGTCGTCGGCGAAGGCGGCAACCTCGGGCTCTCACAACTCGGCCGCATCGAGTACTCGCTGCGCGGCGGCCGAATGAACACTGACTTCGTCGACAACTCGGGCGGCGTCGATTGTTCGGACCACGAGGTCAACATCAAGATCCTGCTGAAGACGGTGCAGGAACGCACGCGACTCACCACGCCCGAACGCAACCGGTTGCTGGCGACCATGACCGACGACGTCGGCCAGCTCGTCCTGCGCGACAACTACCTGCAGAGCCAGGCGATCAGCCTGCTACAGGCCAATGCGCCGGAACGCCTCGGCGAGCACGCTCACTTCATCCGCTCGCTCGAACTCGGCGGCGTGCTCGACCGCGCCCTCGAATACCTGCCCAGCGCCGAGGAGATCGAAGACCGGCGACGGGCCGGCCAGGGCCTCGTGCGGCCGGAACTCGCCATGGTGCTGAGCTACGCGAAGATCGCACTCAGCGCGCAACTGATCCAGTCCGACGTGCCCGAGGATCCGTATCTCGGGCAGGAACTTGACCGCTATTTCCCGCCGCGCCTCTCGAAGCGATACGGCAAGCTGCTCGGCGAGCATCGGCTGAAGCGCGAGATCATCGTCACCGCGACGACCAACAGCATCGTCAACCGCATGGGCCCCACCTTCGTGGCTCGCACCCAGCAGGACACGGGCGCCGATGCCGCCACCGTAGCCCGCGCATATTCCATCGCCCGCGAAGCGTTCGAAGTTCGCGAACTGTGGACGGCCATCGAACGGCTCGACAACAAGGTGGCTGCCGCCGTGCAGTACGGCATGGTGCACGACACGATCGGACTGATCCGGCAGGCGACCTACTGGCTGATCCAGCGGCACCGGTCCGCGCTCGGCATCGAGCAGCAGGTTGCGCGCCTGCGCCCCGGCATCCGCGAACTCGCGCGTGCTCCGCTGCATTGGCTGCAGGGCGATGAGCGCAGCGCGTTCGAAGCCCGTGGCGCCGAGCTGGCCAGGGCTGGCGTGCCGGTAGAGCTGTCACGCCGCATTGCCGCCTGCAATGCGCTGCACAGCGGCCCGGACATCGTCGAGCTGGCCGACACGCGCAAGATCACTGTCGACGCGGCCGCGAAGGCCTACTTCGGCATTGGCGGGTACTTCAGCCTGGACTGGCTGCGCGCGCACATCGAAGGCCTCGACATCGAGGGCCACTGGCACGCCGTGGCGCGAGGCAGCCTGCGCGAAGCCCTGTTCGAGGTGCACCGCACCCTTGCGCAGGGCGTGCTGGAGTCGTCGCGCGAGACGGATCCGGTCAAGGCCCTGGAAAGGTGGCTCAACCGGAACAAGGCCGCGGCGGAACATGCCCGCGCCGTCATCAACGACATCCGGGCGCAAACCGCGGCGGTTGACTTCGCCTCGCTGTCGGTCGCACTGCAGGCCGTGCGGCGCCTGGCGGTGGCAGCAGCCTGATGCGGGCCGGCCTCGTCATCGTGACGTACGAACGGCCCGATGCTCTCGAGCGAGTGCTCGCGAGCGTCGAGGCGCAATCGCTGGCGCCGGACGAGGTCGTCATCGCGGACGATGGGTCGGGCCCGGCTGTGGCGGAGGTCGTCGCTGCATTCACCCGGCGTTCGCCCGTGCCGGTCAGGTTCGTGCGACAGGAACACTCCGGGTTCCGCGCGGGTCGCATGCGCAACCTGGCGGTCGCCAACTCCACGTGTGACTACATCCTGCTGCTCGATGGCGACATGGTGCTGCACCCGCACTTCGTCGCGGATCACGTGCACGCCGCGCGACCCGGGCACTGGACGCAAGGTGTCCGGATTCCGCTCGACGAAGCAGCCACGCAACAACTGCTGCGCACCGGGCGCATTCCTTCGCCGTGGACCTCAGGCGTGGACCTGCGACGCCGCCCCTACGCGCTGCATGCGCCGCGCCTGACCGAATCGCTCGGCCGCGCTGCCAATGTCTTCGTGGCGGTAAAGTCGTGCAACCAGGCCTTCTGGCGCGCGGACCTGGTGCAGGCCAACGGGTTCGACGAGGATTTTGCGGGCTGGGGCTCGGAGGACAAGGAACTCTGCGCGCGACTCACGAACGCGGGCATCCGGCGGCAGACGCTGGTCTTCGCGGCGATCGCCTGGCACCTCGCGCATCGGCCTGCATCGCGCGCAGGGGCGCGGGCCAACCGGGAACGCTGGCAGGAGACGGTGCGCAGCGGTCGCACACGCTGCACGCGCGGCATCGACCAGCATCTCCCGCGTTAAGCCAGTCGGCATTTTCGCGTCTGGCCGGACCGCGCCCGGATTGCTATAACGCGAACTGCCCTTCTTCGTTCGCCACGACTCCCATCATCACCAGGCTGATCCCGACATGAGCACCGGCAAACTTCTGCTCCTGCGCCACGGCCAGAGCATCTGGAACCTCGAGAATCTCTTCACCGGCTGGATCGACGTCGACCTGTCCGAGCAAGGCCGGCAGGAAGCGCAGGAAGCCGGCCGCCTGCTGCGGGACGAAGGCATCGCTTTCGACATCGCGTTCACGTCCGTGCTGAAGCGCGCCATCCGCACGCTGTGGATAGCGCTCGACGAGATGGACATGATGTGGTTGCCGGTCGAACGCACGTGGCGGCTCAACGAGCGCCACTACGGCTCGCTGCAGGGCCTGAACAAGACGCAGACCGTCGAGAAGCACGGTGCAGAACAGGTGAAGGTCTGGCGCCGCAGCTACGACATTCCGCCGCCTCCCCTGCCGCAGTCGGATCCAGGCCATCCGCGATTCGACCGCCGCTATGCCGGGGTGCCGGCGGGCGAACTGCCCTCGGCCGAGTCGCTCAAGGACACGCTCGCACGCGTGATGCCGTTCTGGAATGCGCGCATAGCGCCCGAGTTGACCGCGGGTCGCAACGTATTGGTCGCGGCGCACGGCAACAGCCTGCGCGCACTGGTGAAGATGCTCGATGGCATGTCGGACGCCGACATCGTCGAACTCAACATCCCCACCGGCGTGCCGCTGCTCTACGAACTCGACGGCAAGCTGAAGCCGCTGTCGAGCCGCTACCTCGGTGATGCGGAAGCCGTGAAGGCCCGGGCGGAAGCGGTGGCGAAGCAGACCGAGAAGAAATAGGGGTCAGGGTTCAGGTCAGGAACCCACCGTCCACGACGAGGTACTCCCCCGTCACGTATGCGGACGCGTCCGCCGCAAGGAACAGGGCCGCACCGGCGATATCTTTCGGTTCGCCCACGCGGCCCAGCGGGTTGGTGCCGAGGTAGTGCTGCAGCTGTTCTTCGTTGGAGAGCAGCGCCCCGGCGAACTTCGTGCGGATGAGCCCGGGCAGGATCGCGTTGCAACGGATGCCGTGCGGCCCGCACTCCTTCGCGAACGACTTCGTCATGTTGAGCACGGCGCCCTTCGTGATCGAGTAGATGCCCTGCTTCGGGCCGGGCCTCACGCCATTGACGGACGCGACATTGATGATCGAACCGCGCCCCTGCTCCCGCATCATGCGGCCCGCCAGCACCGATGCGAAGAAATACCCGCGGATGTTCACGTCGACAGTCTTCTGGAACGCGCCGAGGTCGGTGTCGAGCACGTGCCCGTAGTAGGGATTCGTCGCCGCGTTGTTGACCAGCACGTCGAGGTGGCCGCAATCGGCCTGGACCTGCGCGAACAGCGACTGCAGCGCCTCCATGTCCCCGATGTGGCAGGCGATCGCGCGCGCCTTGCCGCCCGCCGCGACGATCCTGGCGGCCACCTCGTCGCAGGCCTCCTGCTTGCGACTCGAGACGATCACTTCGGCGCCATGCTGCGCGAACGCCTGGGCAATGGCTTCGCCGATGCCGCGGCTGGCGCCCGTCACGAGCGCGACGCGCCCCGTCAGATCGAAGGAAATTCCCATGTTCGGACCTCGTGCAAGTCAGCCGCTGCAGAGACGCCGTCGCGCCGCCGCGTATTCTTCGATCATGCGCGCGACGACCTCGCGCACCGGCAGGACGTCGTGGATGTTGCCGATGCCCTGGCCGCCGCTCCAGATGTCGCGCCAGGCCTTCTTCTCCATGTTGCCGCCCGAGCCGAAGTTCATCTTCGACTTGTCGGCCTCGGGCAGGTCGTCCGGATCGAGGCCGGCGGCGGCAACGCTGCGTTTCAGGTAATTGCCCTTCACCCCGGTGAAGAGCGAAGTGTAGACAACGTCGTCGGCGCTCGACTCCACGATCATCTGCTTGTAGTCCGGCAGCGCGTTCGCTTCCGTCGTCGCGAGGAAACGCGTGCCGATGTAGGCCATGTCCGCACCGATCGCCTGGGCCGCCAGCACGTCGGCACCGCTCGACATGGCTCCCGCCAGCACCAGCGTGCCGTCGAAGAACTCGCGGATCTCGCGCACCAGGGCGAACGGGCTGCCCATGCCGGCGTGGCCGCCGGCACCCGCACAGACGACGATGATGCCGTCCACGCCCTGTTCGGCCGCCTTCCTCGCATGACGCACGCTGACGACGTCGTGGAACACCAGGCCGCCATAGCTGTGCGCCGCGTCGACGATCTCGCGTGGCGGACGCAGGCTGGTGATGATCAACGGCACCTTGTGCCGGACGCAGGCCTCCATGTCGTGCTGCAGCCGGTCGTTGCTGGCGTGCGCGATCTGGTTGACCGCGAACGGCGCAACTCTCGCGCCGGGATTGGCTGCCGCGTGCGCGTCGAGTTCGTCCCGGATCCGCGTGAGCCATTCGTCCAGCGCCGACGCCGGGCGCGCATTGAGCGCGGGGAACGAGCCGATGATGCCGGCCTTGCACTGCCCAATGACGAGGTCGGGAGTCGAGGCAATGAACAGCGGCGAACCAATGACCGGAAGGCTCAGACGGTCGCGGAACTGGGCCGGAAGCGGCATCGAAGATTCCTCTACTTGCTGTAATAGCGCTGCCAGGTCGGCAGTTTCTCCGGCCAGTCGGCCGGCGCCGCGCGATCATACGCGCGCATGCGGCTGTCGATCCCGGGACCGAACGCGTCGAGGTACTCGGCGGTCGGCACGTAGTACATGAACGACAGGCCGCGTTCGCGGAAGCGCCAGCGGCCGCCCTCGCAGCGCTGGTACACGTCGCGATAGCGAATGGCGGCCAGCATCGGCTGGCCCTTGCGCTGCATCTCCGCGTGCGAGAGCACGAGGCCTGTGGCGCGATCGTGGTCGACAGGGTCAAACTCGAGGATGCGGTCATGCGTGAAATGATTGCTGGGGCCGAGCACCGCGAAGCGCCCGCAGAACATTGCGACGGCCGCCTCGCGGCCCCGCGAGTCCATCACGCCGTCGGCAGACCAGATGTGCACGTCCGGGGTGAACAGTTGCGAGATCGCGTCGACGTCGCGGTTGTCCATCACCAGGCAATAGCGCGCGATCAGTTCGCCAATCGACGCGCGGTCTTCGAGGCGACGGACGCGCTCCTCGAGCGTCGGTCCTAGTTTCATGTGACCTCCGTTGTCCGGCGAGTATCGATGAATGCCGGAACTTTAGGGGAACGCGCAAACTCTAGGACGGCGCTCATCGAAAAGAAACAGTACTGCTTGTTTTTTTTCACTCCCGGCGGTGCTACCCTCCGGGCCACCAGGAGGCATCAGCATGGCGAAAGCACCCGCGCGTTCCCGCAAATCCGCCCCGCGTCGCAGCAAGGCGCCGGCGGCGAAGGCGAAGCGATCCGGCAAATCCCGCGCGCCCGCCAAGGGCATCGCGCTGCTTCCCCCGGAAGACCTGGCGCGTGCACGCATCAACGTGACCACGATCGGCGACCTGCTGCTCACTGCGGCCGACCGTCACCCGGACTCGCTCGCGCTGGTGTTTCCAGACCGCACCCTCACCTATCGGCAGCTCGCCGACGGCGCCTTGCGCCGCGCCCGCGCGCTGCAGACGCTCGGCGTGCGCCCGCACGATCACGTCGGCGTGCTGATGCACACCTGTGCGGAATTCGTCGAAACCTTCTTCGCAATTGCGTTCTGCGGTGGCGTGATCGTGCCGATCAACGCCCGTTACAAGTCGAACGAACTGTCCTACGTCATCGAGAACGGCGACCTCGTCACGATCGTCACGACCGACGCCGTCGCTGACTCCGTCAATTTCGTCGAACGGGTCGGCGGCGCGCTGAAAGACCTCGCGCGCAACCGCGATCCGCGGGCGCTGAAGGTCGCGGGCGCGCCGAAGCTGCGCAACATCGTGCTGCTGGGCAAGGGCAAGGCGCCGGGCTTCCTCACCGAGAAGGAGTTCGATGCCGCAGCCAGGGCCGGCGACGAGATGGACGTTCATCGCGCGCGCCTGCGAGTGCGAGTGCGCGACGTCGGCCTGATGCTCTATACATCGGGCACCACTGCCAATCCCAAGGGCTGCCTGATCACGCACGAAGCGATGGTTCGCAACAGTATCGCGCTCGGTCGCCACCGCTACCGCCTGACCCACGAAGACCGCATGTGGTCGCCGCTGCCCATGTTCCACATCGCCGCGGTGCTGCCGATGCTCGCGATCTTCGACGTCGGCGGCACGTACCTGACGATGGGTTACTTCGACGCGGGCGTCGCGCTCGAGATGCTCGAGAAGTACAAGGTCACGGCCCTGTACCCGAGCTTCGTCACGATCATGCAGGGGCTGGTCTATCACCCCACGTTCCACGACATCGACCTGTCGCGCGTGAAGCTGATGAACAGTAACTTCGCGGTGCAGCCGCCGGGCGTAGCCGAGCCGATCATGGCCGCGATGCCGCAGGCGCTGCAGGTCGGCAGCTTCGGCATGACCGAAGCGGCGGGCACGGTATGCACGGGCGGCTGGGACGAAGCCGAGGCACGGCGCATCACCCGGCTCGGCCGGCCGTTGCCCGGGCTCGAGGTGCGGATCGTCAACCCCGAGACCGGCGCCGACGCGAAGAACGGCCTGCGCGGCGAGGTGTTCGTCCGCGGCTACTCGCTCTTCGAGGGCTACTACAAGGACGCCGAGAAGACCGCCCAGGCGCTCGATGCCGACGGCTGGTTCCACACCGGCGACATCGGCTCGCTCGACGACGATGGCACGATCATGTTCCACGGTCGCATCAAGGACATGCTCAAAGTCGGCGGCGAGAACGTGGCGGCCGCTGAAATCGAAGGCCTGCTCGGCCGCCATCCCGCCGTCAAGCTGGCCCAGGTCGTCGGCATTCCAGACGCGAAATACGTCGAGGTGCCCGCCGCGTTCGTAGAACTGAAACCGGGCATCAGGGCCAGCGAGAAGGAACTGATCGATTTCTGCCGCAAGGAGATTTCGAGCTTCAAGGTGCCGCGCCAGGTGCGCTTCGTGACCGAGTGGCCCATGTCGAGCAGCAAGATCCAGAAGTTCCGGCTGCGCGATGCGCTGGTCAAGGAACTCGGCCTTGGCTGATTCCCGGAGGATGCAGCGATGACACCGCGCTTCGGTCCCGTGATGCAACTGGGTTTCGTCGTGCCCGACCTCGACCGTGCGATGGAGCACTGGACGCGCAACGTCGGCGTCGGCCCGTTCTACGTAATGCAGCACATCAAGTTTGCCGAGGCGCTGTACCGCGGCCAGCCGACGGATGCCGACATCTCCGTTGCCGTCGCGCAGTGGGGTGAAGTGCAGGTCGAGCTGATCCAGCAGTTCAACGATTCGCCTTCGATCTACTCGCACTTTCCCTACCGCGCGCAGGGCGGCCTGCAGCACGTCGGCGTGATGACGCGCTCGGTGCAGGACGACCTCGACAAGCTGCGCCCGCTCGGCATCGAGCCGGTGCAACTCGGTTCGACGGCCAACGGCATCCGCTTCGCCTACCTCTCGACCGACCAGCACCCGGGCGGCATGATCGAACTGATCGAGCACGGCCCGGCGATCGACGGATTTTTTGCAATGGTGCGCGAGGCCGCGCAGGGTTGGGACGGAGCCAAGCCGGTGCGCCGGCTGTGAAGCCCGCGCTGCGACCGGTCCAGGTCGCATACCACGTGCCCGATCCGGAAGCGGCCGCGGTGCGTTGCGCGCGCGACTTCGGCTGGGGCCCATTTTTCCTGATGGAACACATCCCGCTCGAACGCAGCCTGTACCGTGGCGCGCCCGCGGCATTCGACCACACCTCGGCCTACGGCCAGGCCGGCGAGCTGATGGTCGAGCTGATCACGCAGCACAACGAGGGGCCGTCCGCCCTGCGCGACCTGTTCGCGCCTGGGGAAACCGGCGTGCATCATGTGGCCTGCTTCGTCGCGGACCTGCCAGCCGAGCTGCAGCGGTACCGCGAGCTGCACGTCGCGATCGCGCTTGAGGCCCGCACGAAGACGGGCGTGGATTTTGCGATGGTCGACGTCAGCGCGTCGCTCGGCCACATGCTCGAACTGTACGAACCCAACGAAGACCTGCGCCGCTTTTACGCGCATGTCCGCAAATGCTCCGACGGCTGGGACGGCGAACGCCCCGTCCGCCGTCTGCGCGGCTAGCCAACGGAGACGCACGACCATGGGACGACTGCAAGGCAAGAGCGCCGTCATCCTCGGGGCCGCAGGCCGCGACAACATGGGCCAGGTCATGGCCCGGACCTTCGCGCGCGAAGGCGCCCGGGTCATGGTCGCCGGGCGTCACGAAGAACCGTTACGCGAGATCGCGGATGCGATCGGAGGCCGCTACGCCACGTGCGACATCACGAAGAAGGCCGACGTCGAAGCGCTCGCCAGTGTCGCCGGGGACACGTTGGGCAAGGTCGATGTCGCCGTGAACTGCACGGGCTGGGGCCTGATGGCCAAGCTGCTGGACACGACTGAACAGCAACTCGATCAGCTGGCCGCACTGCAGTTCAAGGGCCCCTACTTCTTCCTGCAGGCCTTCGTCGGCTGCATGGCCAAATCGGGCGGCGGCTCGGTGATCCAGGTCTCATCAGCATCCGTGCACGCTCTGCTCAACAATCACGCAGCGTACATCGGCACCAAGGCAGCGGGCGAAGCGCTGGTGCGCTGCTTTGCGAACGAGTTCGGCACGGCAGGCGTGCGCGTGAACTCCATTGCACCGGGCCTGACATCCACGCCGATGACCGAGCGTGAAGTGAAGATGCCGGGACTCGAGGAAGCGTTCCTCAAGGAATACCCGCTTGGACGCATCGGCACGACGCAGGACGTCGCGGATGCGGCATTGTGGCTTGCGGGAGACGAATGCTTCATGACCGGGCAGGTGCTGCAGGTCAACGGTGGGCTGACGTTGCGCCGCAATCCCACGCAGAAGGAAATCAGCGCAAGCCTGCGTGCCCACGCGCCACCAAAACCGGCCAGCTGACGCCAGCGGACCGCAGCCGCGAAATCAGGCAGTGGCTGCCGCGGGCTTGCTCGCGAGTTCGCGCAGCCGGTCTTCGAGGTAGGTCACCATGCGGCGCTCGTGGTCGCCGATCTCGTGCGTGAGCAGGCTCACGGCCAGCCCGTCCATGACGTAGTGGACCAGGTCGAGCGCGATGTCGAAGTTGGCGCCCGAGCCCTCCCATTCCGGGAACAGGTCGACGGCTGTCTTGTACCACTCGCGCTCGAAGGCTTCCTGCGCGGGCTTGAGGATCGACTGCAATTCCGGGTCAGTGCGCGAAGCGATCCAGAGTTCCAGGAACGCAACGTACATCGGATGCTTGACGTGCTCGAAATAGGCCTCGAGTGCTCGACGGACGCGCGTCTCGTCCCGTGGCAGCTTGTCGATCGCCTTGCGGAAGGCCTTGAGGCGCTTCGAATGCAGGTGCTCGACCGCGGCGCGGACGATGTCGATCTTGGAAGGGAAGTGATGCAGCATCGCGCCGCGCGACAGCCCCGCCTTCTCGGCGATCACGGTCGTCGTGGTGCAGGAGTAGCCGAGGTCCACCACGCAGCGCAGCGCGGATTCGACGATCTGCAGCCGCGTCGAAGCGCTTTTCTGCGCCTGCCATCCGGCCGGGCCCGGGGTGGCGGCATCCGCGGCGTCGCGCAGGCGGGGCTTCATGGAACAGGCATCCTCGGGTGGAGATCCAAGGCAAGGATGTGGGCGCTGTCTGGAAAAGTCAAAGATGATTGAAACCGGCAGGTCTGACTGCTAAGTTCGGCCGCGCCGGCCGCATTGGCACGGCATAAACTACCGCGGCGGGGAGCATGCACATGGGACGACTGAACGGAAAGGTGGCCATCGTGACGGGCGGTTCGGCGGGGCTCGGCCGGGCCGACGCAATCGCGCTGGCGCGGGAGGGCGCCAAGGTCGTCGTAACCGACGTCAACGAGGCGGACGGCCGCAAGGTTGCCGACGAAATCAACGGGAGGCATCCCGGCGCTGCCCTCTTCCTCGCCCAGGACGTCCGTGACGAAACGCGCTGGCAGGAAGTCATCGCCGAAACCGTGAAAAAATTCGGCGGTCTGCACGTGCTGGTGAACAACGCGGGTGTCGTGAAGATCGCCACGCCGGAGAGCTGCACGCTCGAGGAATTCCGCTTCCAGAACGCCGTGATGTCCGAAGGCGTGTTCCTCGGCTGCAAGCATGCCATGCCCGCCATGAAGGCGAGCGGCGGCGGCTCGATCATCAACATGTCGTCGGTCGCCTCGCACATCGGCTACCCGGTCTATTTCGCCTACAGCGCTGCCAAGGGCGCCGTGCGCTCGATGACCAAGGCAATCGCCGTGCACTGCCAGATGAACAAGTACAACGTGCGCTGCAACTCGATCCACGCCGGCGCGATCGACACGCAGATGGTGCGCGACGCGACCAGGACCCTCGGCATGGAAATGTCGTACTGGGAGCAGACTCCCACCGGCCTCGGCAAACCCGAGGACGTGGCGAACCTGGTCGTTTACCTGGCCTCCGACGAGTCGCGCTACGTCAACGGCACCGAGATCCTGATCGACAACGCCTTGACGGTGCAGTGACGGTGAGGGCAAGCCCGCCGCAGGTCATCCGCAACCGGGACGTAAAAAAACAGTCATGACTGTTTAATTTTGGACCCCGGCTGCCTATAATCCAGGCGCGGTCCCGGCTCCGGGACCGCGCCCGAGAGCATTCTGGAGGCAGCGCATGGACCTGGGTCTGAGAGGCAAGAAAGCAATCGTCACCGGCGCCACGCGCGGCATCGGCCGGGCCATCGTCGAACAGCTCGCCGCCGAAGGCGCCGACATCGGGTTCTGCGCGCGCAACGAGGACGAAGTCACGGAGACCACCGCCGCCCTGAAGGCGCGCGGCGTCAACGTGAGCGGTGCGTCCGTGAACGTGCGCGACGGCGACGCCTACAAGGCCTGGCTCGAGCAGACCGCGACCGACCTCGGCGGCTGCGACGTCTTCGTTGCCAACGTCAGTGCCGGCGGCGGCATGGACAGCGAAAAGAACTGGTGGAAGAACTTCGAAATCGACGTCCTCCACACGGTGCGCGGCTGCGAAGCCCTGATGGAACACCTCAAGAAATCCGGCCAGGGCTCGGTCGTGATCATCAGTTCGACCAATGCGATCGAGACGTTTGCCGCACCCATGGCCTACAACGCCATGAAGGCGGCGCTGATCACCTACTCGAAACAGTTGTCGCAGTTCGTCGGCAAGAGCAACGTGCGCGTGAACTCGCTCTGCCCCGGCCCGATCTATTTCGAGGGCGGCGCCTGGGAAATGATCAAGGGCACGAACCAGAAGTTCTACGACTCGACGCTGCGGCAGATCCCGTGCGGCCGCATGGGCACACCGGACGAGGTCGCACGCATCGTGGCGTTCCTGGCGAGCCCGGCCTCGAGCCTGATCACCGGCGCCAACGTCGTGGCCGACAACGGCTACACCAAGGGCGTGCGGTACTAGCACCCGCGCCATGGCCAAGGCAGCGATCGACGCGTATTTCGTCTGTGGCGGCAAGTACCACGACATCGACTACGCGCGGCTGCAGTTGCTGAACCTGCTTGGCGAACACGAGCGCGTCCGCACGCGCCTCGCCGAGGACTACCGGGACATCGCGGCCATCGAGGCCAGCGACTTTCTCGTTACGTACACGGTCGACATCGTCCCGGACGACGCGACGGCCGCCCGCCTGCGCGATTACGTGGCCGGCGGCAAGCGCTGGCTTGCGCTGCACGGCACCAATTCCATCCTGCGCTACGTAAAGGGCCGCGGCTGGGAAGCGCCGCGCGACGCGCGTACCTTCATGGAGACGCTGGGCAGCCAGTTCGTCGCGCACCCGCCGATCGAGCCGTATCGCGTCGAGGTGACGCAACCGTCGCATCCGCTGGTGGCAGGCATCGAGCCGTTCGACGCGCACGACGAGCTGTACCTGATGGAACTGCACCCGCCGTTCGAGACGCTGCTGCACACGCGGTGGCACGGCGAGGCCAGGGGCTTTGCGGAGCGCGACTGGAACAAGGACGAGCCGCGCCCGGTCATGTACCTGAAGAAGGTCGGCGCGGGCGAAGTGCTGTATTTCACGCTCGGCCACGCCCGCGGCCATTTCGACATGCGGCCGATGATGGACGAGTACCCGACGGTCGAGCGCGGCAGCTGGCCCGTGCCGGCCTTCACCGAACTGCTGCGGCGCAGCCTGCGCTGGGCTGCCGGTCTGGCCTGAGCAGGCCCCGCCATGAGTTCCAGCCAGGACGACGATTTCCGCGCGGCGTCACGCACGCCCACCTACCGCAAGGTCAAGCGTGTAGCGCCCGAGCAGAGCCCGGTCACGCCCTCGGGCAAGGAACCGGACCCGCAACTCGGGCACGAACTGATCCGCAAGGAGCGTTACACCTCGCCCGAGTTCATGCAGCTCGAATGGGAGCGGATCTGGAAGAAGGTCTGGCTGCTCGGGGCCATCGAATCCGACCTGCGCGAACCCGGCGACTTCGTCGCGACCGAAATCGGTCGCGAGTCCGTGCTGATCGTGCGCCAGGTGGATGGCGGCGTGCGCGCCTTCTACAACGTGTGCCTGCATCGCGGCAATCGCCTGCGTCCCGCGGGCGCAGGCAGCACCGACTCGTTCAAGTGCCAGTATCACCATTGGGAATACGCGCTCGACGGCTCGTTCAAGCGCATCCCGGATCTCGACACCTTCCCGCAGGGCGCCCCGCCCTGCCGCGGGCTCAGTGAACTGCCGTGCGAATCCTGGGGCGGCTTCGTCTGGTTCAGCCTCGACCCGGACGTGCGCCCGTTGGAGGAATTTCTCGATCCGGTGCACAAGCACCTCGATCCGTACAATTTCCCGAAGATGGCGCTGACGCGCGACATCACGGTCGAGTGGAACTGCAACTGGAAGGCTTCCGTCGACGCTTTCAACGAGAGCTACCACGTGCAGGGCATCCACCCGCAGCTCATGTGGTACCTGCACGACCTCGACATCCAGATCGACTGCTATGAGCGCCACAACCGCTACCTGATCCCGTTCGCCACGTGGAGCCCGCGCGTGCGCCGCCCCCCGGCGATCCCGGACCCGATCAAGGTGATCATGAAGACCGCGGGCATGGACCCGGCCGATTACGACGAGCCCTACGAGAACATCCGTCGGGACGTGCAACAGTGGAAGCGCAGGCACGGCCCGGCACAGGGCAAGGACTACTCGCAGCTCAACGACGACCAGCTCACCGACGACTACCACTACCTGATCTTCCCGAACGTCACGCTGAACGTGCACGCGGACGACCTGATGCTGTTCCGGCAGCGGCCGCATCCGACGGATCCGGATCGCATGTTCTACGACATCTGGACGTTCGAACTGGTGCCGGACGGCAAGGACTGGCCGGAGCGCCCGCGCCACCAGCACTTCAAGCACGGCGAGAAGTCGATCGGGCTCGTGCTCGACCAGGATGCCGCCAACCTGCCCGGTGTGCAGGCCGGCATGCATTCGGCGGCCTTCGAGGGCCTGTGGATCGGGGCGCAGGAACTGCGCATCCGGCATTTCCACAAGGTCATCGACGATTTCGTCTATGGGCCGGGCGGCAAGCCGCCTGGCGCTGTTTGAACCTCACGCCCCAAACCAGGCCAATCGAGGCGACATGACAGCACCCCTTTCCGCGGAGCGCCTGCTGCGCGCCTACCGCCAGATGAAGACCATCCGCGAATTCGAGGAGCGCCTGCACGTCGAAATCGCCACCGGCGAGATTCCCGGCTTCACGCACCTCTATTCAGGCCAGGAAGCGGTGGCGGTCGGCATCTGCGAGCACCTCGACGACGCGGACTACATCGTCAGCACGCATCGCGGCCACGGTCACTGCATCGCCAAGGGCTGCGACGTCACCGGCATGATGCTCGAGATCTACGGACGCCGGGACGGCCTGTGCAAGGGCAAAGGCGGCTCGATGCACATCGCCGACGTGACCAAGGGCATGCTCGGCGCCAATGCGATCGTCGGCGGCGGGCCGCCGCTGGCCGTCGGTGCGGCGATCGCCTGCCGCAACCGCAAGAACGGCAAGGTCAGCATCGCCTTCGGCGGCGACGGCAGCTGCAACCAGGGCACGGTCTTCGAAGCGATGAACATGGCCGTCGTGCTCAAGGCACCCGCGCTGTTCGTCTTCGAGAACAACGGCTACAGCGAGCACACCGGCGTCGACTACGCAGTCGGCTCGCGCGACATCGCCGGCCGCTCGCGCGGCTTCGGCATGCCCGCGGAGAAGTGCGACGGCGCCGACTTCTTTTCCGTCTACGAGACCGCCGGGCGCCTGATCGAGGGCGCACGGCGCGGCGCAGGCCCCGCGACGATCGAGGCGAAGATCACTCGCTTCTACGGTCACTTCGAAGGCGACCCGCAGCTCTACCGCGCGAAGGACGAGGTCAAGCGGCAGCGCGAATCGATGGACTGCCTCAGGAACTTCCGTGAGCGCGTCACCGCCGAAGGCTGGCTGGTGCCCGGGACGCTCGATGCGATCGACGAGCAGGTCCTGAAGCTCATCGACGCGGCCGTGGCCAAGGCCCGGGCGGCGGCGCCACCCGCCGAATCCGAACTCGAAACCGACGTCTACATCTCCTACTGAGCCGACGCGCATGCCACAGAAATCTTTCCGCGACGCGCTCAACGAAGCGCTGCACCTCGAGATGGAACGCGACCCCTCGGTGATCGTGCTCGGCGAAGACGTGTCGGGCGGCGCCGGCGGCACCTCGGGCGAACGCGAAGCGTCGGGCGGCATCTTCGGCGTCACCAAGGGCCTGCTGCCGAGGTTCGGCGCCGACCGCGTGATCGACACGCCTATTTCCGAGTCCGCGATCATCGGTGCGGCGGGAGGCGCGGCACTGGCCGGCATGCGCCCCGTGGCCGAGCTGATGTTCGCCGACTTCGTCGGCGTCAGCATGGACCAGATCTTCAACCAGATGGCCAAGTTCCGCTACATGTTCGGCGGCAAGACGCGCTGCCCCGCCGTCGTGCGGCTGGCGATGGGCGCCGGCATGAACATGGGCGCGCAGCACTCGCAGTCGATCTACGCTCTGCTCACAGCGGTGCCGGGCCTCAAGGTCGTCGTGCCGTCGAATGCCCATGACGCGAAGGGCCTGCTCATCCAGGCCATCCGCGACGACGATCCCGTGATGTTCTTCGAGCACAAGGCGCTCTACCCGCGCAAGGGCGAAGTCCCGGACGGCGCCTACACGATCCCGTTCGGCGAGGCCAACCTGCTGCGCGAGGGCGAGCACGTCACGGTCGTCGCGATCGGTCGCATGGTCGTCTTCGCGGAGAAAGTCATCGATGCGCTGGCGAAGGAAGGCATCACCTGCGACCTGATCGATCCGCGCACGACCTCGCCACTCGACGAGGAAACGATCCTCGAAAGCGTCGAGAACACCGGCCGCCTGGTCGTCGTCGACGAGTCCAACCCGCGTTGCAGCGTGGCCGCGGATATCTGCGCGATCGTGGCGGAGAAAGGCTTTCGTTCGCTCAAGGCCGCGCCGCGCATGGTCACGTCGCCGCACACGCCCGTGCCCTTCGCCCGTGAGCTCGAGCGTGCCTACGTGCCAGGCCCGACGAAGATCGAAGCGGCGATCCGCGAGGTGATGAAGGGATGAGTACCGAGCGCATCCGCCCGGTCACGATGCCCAAGTGGGGCATCGAGATGCAGGAAGGCACGGTCACTGCCTGGCAGGTCGAACTGGGTCGTCACGTCGACAAGGGCGATGCCCTGCTCGATGTCGAGACCGAAAAGATCGTCAATTCCGTCGAGAGCCCGGCGAGCGGCACGTTGCGACGGATGCTGGCGGAGACTGGCGACACGCTGCCGGTCGGCGCGCTGATCGCGGTGCTGTCGGAACCTGACGTCGCGGATTCCGACATCGACGCATTCGTGCAGAACTTCAAGCCGTTCGACGCGTCGTTCGCGGAAGGGTCGGCGGCGCCCGCCATCACGCCCGCGAGCACGGCTGAACCTGCCGCCGACGTCGCAGCGGATGCCGGTGCCGACGGCGAAGCCCGCGTCAGCCCGATCGCCCGGCGTCTCGCGGAAAAGCTGGGCATCGACCTGTCGCAGGTCACAGGAACCGGTCGCAACGGTCGCATCTCGAAAGAAGACGTCGAGGCGTATGCCGCGCGCATGCAGCGGCCTGGAAGCCCTGCGTCGCCGGCGGCCGCTACGGCACCCCCGGCCACCGCTGCCGAACCCTCGAAGCGCGAACGCCTGACGTCGATGCGGTCCACCATCGCGCGACGCCTCACCGAGTCAAAGCGCGAGATTCCACACTACCGCCTCGTCGCCGACCTCGACATGGACGCCATGCTGCGTGTTCGGGCCGCCCTCCTCGCCGGCGGACAGAAGGTCTCGATCAATGACCTGTTGCTGCACGCCATTGCGAGGGCGTTGCCGCAACACCCGCGCATCAACGCCCAGTTCGTCGGCGACGAGTTGTTGCAGTTCACCTGCGTCGACCTCGCCGTGGCCGTGGCCACGCCCGGCGGGCTCGTGACGCCGGTCGTGCGCGACGCCGCCGGCCTTTCCGTCGCGCAGATTGCGGCTGCCGCGCGCGAACTGGCCGACAAAGCCCGCGCCGGCAAGCTGGCGCGAGAGGAAATCACGGGCGGCACGTTCACGGTTTCCAATCTCGGGATGTTCGGCGTGCGGCAGTTCGATGCGATCATCAATCCGCCGCAGGTCGCGATCCTGGCCATCGGCGCCATGGAAGAACGCCCGGTGGTTCGCGCTGGCGTGCTGGCCATCGGCCACCGTGTCACGGTCACGCTCTCGAGCGATCACCGCGTCGTGGACGGCGCGGACGCTGCCGCATTTCTCGCCACGCTCAGGGACGTCGTCGCCAACACCGCCTCCGGAGACTGAACCCGATGTTCAAGCGCACGCTGCCGCTGCCCGCCATGTTCGCCCTGCTCGCCTGCGGGCTGGGCGCGAATGTTTCCCACGCGGCGGCCACTGGCGATGCCGACCCGGCCGCACCGAAGGCCGGCGCAGGCGACAACGCACCGCGCTTCGACAACAAGGCGACCGCGGTAGCACACCTCGGTGAACCGTTGTTCAACCAGTACTGCGCATCGTGTCACCTCGGGCAAGTCCCGAAGGCGCCGCACAAGATGTTCCTGCAGATGATGGCGCCCGACGCGATCTACAGCGCGCTCGACGTCGGCATCATGCGCAGCCACGCCGAGAAGTTGAGCGACGAGCAGAAGCAGCAGGTCGCGACCTACCTCGGCGGCGACCACCCGGTCTCGACACTGCGTGCACCCCGGTGCGAAGGCAAGGCGGCGACGTTCGATGCGACACGCAAGCCTGCGGGCTCGGGCTGGGGCATCACGCCGGAGAACACGCGCCACATCGACGCGGGCGACGCAGGCCTGGCTGCAGCCGACCTGCCGCGCCTCGAACTCAAGTGGGCGTTCGCGTTCCCGAACGCGCAGCGCGCGCGTTCACAGCCGGCGGTGGCCTATGGCGCCGTCTACGTGGGCAGCCAGGACGGCACGGTGTACGCACTCGACGAGGAGACAGGATGCATCCGCTGGACGTTCCGCGCGCCGGCCGAAGTGCGCACGGCAGTCATCGTGGAACCGCCCGCCCTGGCGGGCAAGCACGACGGCTCGCCGCTGGTCTTCTTCGGCGACCTGCTCGCGCGCGTCTACGCGGTGGATGCGTTCACCGGCGAGCAGCGATGGACGTACAAGGCCGACGATCACCCGAACGCGACGATCACCGGCTCGCCCTCGTTGCACGAAGGCACGCTGTACGTGCCGGTGTCTTCGCTCGAAGTGACGTCCGCCGCGGACCCCGCCTACGAATGCTGCACCTTCCGCGGCTCGGTGGTTGCGCTCGACGCCCGGACGGGGCAGAGCCGCTGGAAGGCCTACACGATCCCGACGCCGCCGAAGGAGTCCGGCCGGACCAGGGTCGGCACGCGCGTCCTCGCGCCGTCGGGCGCGCCGGTCTGGAACTCGCCGGCGATCGATGCCAGGCGCGGCGTGCTCTACGTCGGCACGGGCGAAAACTATTCCTCGCCGGCGAATGACACCAGTGACGCGTTGATCGCGTTCCGCCTCATGGACGGGGCGATGGTCTGGCACGCGCAGAAGACGGCGAACGACGCCTGGAACGTCGCCTGCATGCTGCCCGACAATCCGAACTGCCCGCCGGAGAACGGTCCGGACGTCGACTTCGGTGCGAGCACGATCTTGCTGCGCGACGCCAGGCAGGGCGACCTGCTGCTGGCTGGCCAGAAGTCGGGCAACGTCTACGGCGTCGATCCGGAGCAGCGCGGCAAGATCGTCTGGCGCAACAAGGTTGGGCGCGGCGGCATCCAGGGTGGCGTGCACTTCGGCATGGCGACCGACGGCGAACGTCTCTTCGTGCCGATCTCGGACATGCAGGACGAACACGACGGCCGCAAGCACGAGGCGCCCTCGCGCGCCGGCATCTATGCGCTCGATCCACGCACCGGCAAGGAGCTGTGGGCGACTCCCGCCAACGATGCGTGCGCCGGCCGCCAGTTCTGCGACCCGGGCATTTCCGCGACGATCACTTCGATGCCCGGTGCCGTGCTCGCGGGACACATGGACGGCCGGCTGCGTGCGTATGACGCAGCGACGGGCAAGGTCGTGTGGGAAGTCGACACGACGCAGGAATGGAAGACGGTGTCGGGCGAGGTTGCACGCGGCGGATCGTTCGGCGGCGGCGCCGGACCGATGATCGTGCACGGCAAAGTCTTCGCTGCATCGGGCTACGGGCTGTATTTCCACATGCCCGGCAACGTCCTGCTGGTCTTCGCGCCCCGCGCGCCCTAGTCAGGAACGCAGGGCAGCGTCACCTGCTCAGGCGACGAAGTCGAAGAACTTGAGGTCCATGTCGCCGGCGACGGTCGCCAGGATCGGCGGCACCAGCCGGTCATGGAACGCGGTCGTCTGGTGATACTGGAACGCGGCATCGTCCTTGAACCGCCCATAGACCACGTAGGTGTCCGGGTTGTCGCGCGAGCGGATGATGTCGTAGACCTTGGTGTCGGGCTCGCTCGCGTGCGTGAGTTCCGACAGCTCGGCCTGCAGGCGCTCGAACTCGGCCTCGTGGCCCGGCTTGATCTTGAGTGTGGCGATGAAAACGGTCATGAGTGCGCAATCCTCGTCGCAGCGGCGGTGGGTGGCTTCAGGCCTTGAAAGGATCCAGGTACTCGCGCTCCCAAGTGCCGTCGATGCACTCGACGATCTTCGGGCCGATGGCCGCGAGCCAGGCGGAATTCATGTGCGCATGTTCCAGCTCCTCGGTCGGGAACGACTCGAGGACCGCATAACGCCGCGGTTCGCGCAGCTTGAAGAACTCGTAGTAGATGACGCCAGGCTCATTGGCCTTCACCTTGGCGGTGAGTTCGTTGCAGGCATCCACGAAATCCTGTTCCCGGCCCGGCTTGACCGTCATGCGGGAAATGAACGTAATCCGCGACATCCAGGCTCCCCTCTGCTGGCGTGGTGGCGGTCGATGGTAGCACCCGGCCCGGCCAGAAAGAAACAGTCAAGCCTGTTTCTTTTCTGGCGCGATCCGGTACATTTCCACAGCCGCGCAAATCCTGGCGCGAGGTGCACGTCTTGTCCGAGCGACCTTACCTGCCTGCCTTCCCGCTTGCCGAGCTGGCGCCCGGCACGATGCGCTGCGTCGAAGTCGGCGCCGAACCGGTGCTGATCGTCCATACCAAGGACGGTGGCGTGCACGCCGTCCACAACGTCTGCAGCCACGCTTACGCAAAAATGGACGAAGGCCGGCTGCGCGGCACCCGTGTCATCTGCCCGCTGCACGGCGCGAGCTTCGACGTGCGCACGGGCGCAGTGCTCGGCGCGCCGGCCAACGCGCCGCTGCGGAGTTTCCCGGTGCGCGTCGTGGACGGGCGCATCGAAGTCCAGGTCTGAAACTAAAACGTTGCGAACGAGGATGCCCGCGTGAACTTCAAGCTGACCGAGGAACAGCGCTCGCTGCAGGAAGCCGCGCGCACCTACGCACGGGCGAAACTGCCGGCCCTCGCCCGGGAGTGCGAGGAGACCGGCCACGCGCCGGACCGCGCGCTGCTGCGCGAATTCGCCGAGATGGGTTTCCTCGGCGTCAACGTGCCCGAGCGTTACGGCGGCCTCGGTCTCGGCAACGTCGAAGCGCTGCTGGTGCTCGAGGAGTTCGGCAAGATTTCCTCCGCCGTGGCGTTCCCGGTGTTCGAATCGTGCGTTGGTCCAGTGCGCGCGATCGAACGGTTTGCGTCGGAGTCGCTCAGGCAACGCATCGTGCCGGCCGTGTGCCGCGGTGAGATCCAGGTGGCGGTGTCGATGTCGGAGCCACAGGCCGGATCCGCGCTCACGGACCTGACCACGCGGGCGGAAACCCGCGGCGACAAGGTCGTGCTGAACGGCACCAAGCGCTGGTGCTCGGGCGGCGGCCACGCCGACGGCTACGTCGTGTACTGCCGTATGTCGAAGGACGAAGGTGCACGCGGCATCGGCGCCGTCTACGTTGAGAAGGACGCACCCGGCGTCACCTTCGGCCAGCCGGAATCGCTGATGGGGTTCCGCGGTGTGCCCTCGTCCGACATCTATTTCGACAACGCAACCGTGCCTGCCGACAACGTCGTCGTGCCTGCGGGTGGTTTCAAGAAACTGATGGAAGCGTTCGACCTCGAACGCTGCGGCAACGCGACGATGGGACTCGCGCAGGCTTCCGGCGCGCTCGAAGACGTGCTCGCCTACGTGCAGGAGCGCGAGCAGTTCGGCAAGCATCTCATCGAGTTCCAGGGCGTGCAGATCAAGCTCGCCGAGATGAAGATGCGTGTCGAAGCGGCGCGGCTGCTGATCCACCGCGCCGCATCGAACGCCCAGGACGGCCTGCCGAGCATTCTCGACTCGTCGCTGGCCAAGTGCTTCGCGAACGAGATCGCGCGCGAAGTCTGCGGCCACGCGGTGCAGCTCATGGGTGGCTACGGCTACTCGCGCGAGTACCCGATGGAGCGGCGCCTGCGCGACGCCTGGGGCTGGGGCATCGCGGGCGGCGCGATCGACATCCAGAAGGTCAACATCGCGGGCGCGATGGTCGGTCGCCGATTCGACCAGAGACGCTGAACCGTGTCCGTGCTGGCTGGAGTGCGGGTACTTGACTTCGGCCGCTACGTGGCGGGCCCGTACTGCGCGACGCTGCTGGGCTACCTCGGCGCGGAGGTGATCCGCATCGAGAAACGGGACGGCGGCGAGGATCGCTACATCGCGCCGATCGCCAAATCCGGCGAAGGCGGCGTTTTCTTCCAGACCGCCTGCAACAAGAAATCGCTCACGCTCGATCCGTCGAGCCCGCAGGGCCGTGAGATCGTGCGGCGGCTGGTGCAGACCGCGGACGTCGTCGTTGCGAACCTGCCGCCCTCGGGACTCAGGTCGCTGGGCCTCGATTATGCGAGCCTGACCGCGATCCGTTCCGACATCATCCTGGTGACGCAGACATCGTTCGGTGACGCAGGGCCGCTCAGTGAGCGCGGCGGATTCGACGGCGTCGGACAGGCCATGTCGGGGGCGATGTACATGACCGGCATGCCGGGCCATCCAGTCAAGTCTGCTGCCCCCTACGTCGATTACTCGACTGCGGTGCTGTCGGCCTTCGGCACGCTCGCGGCGCTGATGCAACGCGCGCAGACGGGCCAGGGCCAGGAAGTGAAGACCAGCCTGCTCGGCACCGCAATGTCAGTGTTCGGCTCGCACCTGGTCGAGCAGAGCGCGCTCGGCATCGACCGCGTGCCGACGGGAAATCGTGTGCAGACCTCCGCGCCTTCCGACGTCTTTGCGACACGCGACGGCCACGTTCTCACGCACACGGTCGGCAACGGGCTCTTCCGGCGCTGGGCGAAGCTGATGGGCGACGCCGACCGCTGGATCGGTGACGCGCGCTTCCAGTCCGACCAGTCGCGCGGCGACCACAGCGAGGAGATTCTCGCGCGCATGCGGCAGTGGTGCGGGGAGCGCACGACTGAGGAGGCTTTGCGGGAACTGCAGGCGGCTGGCCTGCCGTCCGGGCCCGTGCACGACCTGCAGCAGGCGATCGACCACCCGCAGGTGGCCGCGATGCAGATCCTGCGACAGGTCACGGACTTTCCGGGCCTGCAGCGGCCGGCCGCCGTGCCGGACCTCCCGGTCCGGCTGTCGGTTTCGGGCGGCGGCATTACGCAGCGCCCGCCGCTGCTCGGCGAGCACACAGACGAAGTGCTGGGCGGACTCGGCTATTCGTTGGAAGAAATCGCCGCGCTTCGCGACAAGCAGGTGATCTGAGCGCGCCCGCGATGGGGCGTCAATCGAGCCGCGTGACCCTGTAACCCAGCCGCGGGAAGTGCACGACGACGTCACCGCACTGCTCGTGCGAACGAGCCACGCCAACCTCGTTCCAGTCCAGCGACACGAGCCTGCCCTGCACGGCGCCGCGCCGCGTATCGTCCGGTGCAACTTCGACGAGCATGCCGGCCTGCAGGTCCTGCGCGTCGCCGGCGGTCACCGCGCACGCAGCCGGCTGCGCCGCGCGCGCGACCGCAAAGGCCTCGCTGGCGCTGCACTCGATGCGGCGTCCTTCGCCGAGCGCCGCCACCCGGTTCTCCCAGGCCTGCATGCGGGTGAATGCGCCGAACAGTTCGTTCACTCCGGGCACAGACGCCCGCGTGAACCACGGGACGGTCCAGGCGTGCACGTCGAACAGTCCTGGCGAGCTGCCGCAAAGGAACGCTCGCCCGTCCGATAACTGCTGCTCGATGAACCCCGCGTGCGTTCGCAGCTGCGAGCGCGCGTGGCCGAGATCGATGCCGTCAAAATCCACGTCGGGAAACAACCCCTGTCGGTCCTGGCGAAACTCCGCCGGCCACATCGAACTGGTCACACCGATGGCCATGTGCAGGCCGGCACGAAAGAATGCGTCGGCCCATTTCACCGCGGCATAGGTCATGCCGGCGTTGCCGCCGGGAAACAGTGACGGCTCCGGACAGCGAGCCTCGAGTTCGCGCGCGATGCGCTGCGAATCGATGTAGACGTCGGCGCCGATCTGCAGCACCGGCGTGCCGCGGTAGCCGCCCGTGAGCGCGAGCAGGTCGTCTTTCGGCGGCATCATGGGTGTGATGACCGAACGCCACTCGAGCCCCTTGATGCCCAGCATGCGCAGCACGCGCTGCGTGAAGGGCGAGGCGTCATAGTGATGCAGGATCAGCTCGGTCATGGCTCGTGCTCCCTTCGCTGCTGTTCGACGAACTGTGCCGTCTGCCCGTACAGGAACTTGTAGGCCTCGGCGTCCGCACTGCGCTCGTGCCCCCTGGCGTAGGCGCGCATCGTCGCAGGACGGTCGCGCACTGCCCCGAACCAGCGCTGCACGTCGGGAAAGTCCTCCAGCGCCTGTCCTTGCCGCTCGTGCGAAACGATCCACGGCCAGCAGGCGATGTCGGCGATCGAATACTCGCCGGCGATGAACTCACGGCCAGCGAGCCGCCGCTGCAGCACGCCGTACAGGCGGTTCACTTCATCCGTGTAACGCCTGATGCCGTAGGGCACGACTTCCGGTGCAAAGGCGCGGAAGTGATGCGCCTGCCCGGCCATCGGCCCGAGTCCCGCGACCTGCCAGTACAGCCACTGCAGCACTGCGTAGCGGCCATGCACGTCACGCGGCAGCAGCATTCCCGTCTTTTCCGCGAGATACTGCAGGATCGCGCCGGACTCGAAGATCGACAGCGGCCCGCCCGGCGCATCGTGGTCGACGATTGCAGGGATGCGGTTGTTGGGACTGATGCGCAGGAATTCCGGCTCGAACT
Organism: uncultured Gammaproteobacteria bacterium; assembly: GCA_963698735.1. Classification (GTDB taxonomy): domain Bacteria; phylum Pseudomonadota; class Gammaproteobacteria; order Steroidobacterales; family Steroidobacteraceae; genus RPQJ01. The sequence goes on from CAVOSA010000019.1 coordinate 220,665, forward strand.
GCGCACCGCGCAGGATGTTCACCTCGACGATCCGGTACGGCAGGCCGCATTCCTCGAGCATCATCGGGATCTTGAGTCCGTTTGGCGACGGGTAGAAGTGAACGTCGATCATGCGGGCGCGACGACGTAGCCGAGACGCGGAAAGTGCACGACGACTTCACCCGCGCGTTCGTCACTGCGCCGCACGGACACACGCTGACGATTGAGCGTGACGAGTTCGCCCGCGACGGGGACCTTGCCGTAGTCATCCGGCGTGACGGTGACGCGTTGCCCGGAATGCAGGCCCGACGGATCGTCCGCGACCACGCCGAGCCCAGGGCGAGGCGTTGCGGCCCGCGCGGCCTCGATCGCCGCCGCTGCCTCAATGTCGGTTCGCTGGCCATGGCCGATCGCGCGCATGCGTTCCTCCCACTGCGCGACCCGCCGATAGGGCTCGAGCATCCCGTTCATCGCCGCCACGAAGCCGCGCGCCATCCACAGCACGTAGTACGCGGATGCGTCGGTCAGTCCCGGCTGGCCACCGGTGAGGAATTCACGCCCGTCCGCCAGTTGCTCCTCGACCAGGTCCGCATTCGAGAGCACCTGCGCGAACATGTGCGGCGTGCGTTCGGCGAACTTCGCGAAATCCATGTGGCTGAAGAACTCGCGGCGGTCCTGCATCAGGTCGGCCGGCAGCTGGTCGTTGAGTCCCATCGACAGGCCGGCCCCAGGCTCGAAAAACTTCTCCGCCCACACAGCGAGCGCAAACGCCAGCCCCGGACCGCCGTCCGGAAAGAACGACGGTTGTGGAAACCGCTGCTCCAGTTCACGGGCGATGCAATTGGTGTCGCAGTAAATGTCGGCGCCGATCTGCAGTACGGGCGTCTTGCGGTAGCCCCCGGTCAGGGCGGTCAGGTCAGGCTTCGGCATGACCATGGGTATCTGGACGCTGCGCCAGGACAGCCGTTTGAGCCCCAGCAGGACGCGCACTTTCTCGCCATACGGGGACCAGTCGAAGTGATGCAGGATCAGGTCGCTCACGTCGTCTTCCCTCCTGGCAAAGGCCGATCATGACTATAGGGCCTCGGTCCAGAAAAAAACAGTCACGCCTGTTTCTTTTGTCCGAGCCCACTCCTATACTCCCTGCGACAGATCAGAGGGGTCCTGCCATGGACGCAGCCGCAACTGAAACCTTCGTCCGCCGCTTCCTCGACGGAATGCAGTACGAGGCGGGCCGCGAGGCGCCGCCGGCAGGGTTCCCGAAGTTCCCGCCGATTCCCGGTGGCCGCTACAACGACCCAGGGTTTTTCCAGGCCGAGCAACAGGCGCTCTGGAAGCGCACGTGGCTCTATGCCTGCCATACCGATGAGCTGCCGGACGCCGGCAGTTTCATGCTCTGGACCAAGACCGGATCTCCGATCCTGATCGTGCGTGGCAAGGACCGGCAGATTCGCGCGTTCTACAACACGTGCCGCCATCGCGGCGCACCGCTGGTGAAGACGGACACGGGACGCTGCGACGGTCTCGTCTGCTCCTACCACGGCTGGACGTACGCCCTCGACGGTCAGCTCGTGAACCTGCGCGACAAGCGTGACTTCGTCGGGCTCGACCTGGGCGCGCACTCGCTGGTGTCGGTGCGCTGCGAGCAGCTCGCCAACTGGGTGTTCATCAACGAGGACCCCGGCGCGCGACCGCTGCTCGAAGACCTCGGCCCGATCCCGGGGCACCTCGAGCAGTTCCAGCCGCAGCAGCTCCGTTTCATCGAGAAGCACGGTTACGACCTCAAGTGCAACGTGAAAGTGCTGCTCGACGCGTTCCTCGAGGTCTACCACCTCAAGTCGATCCACCAGAACACGGTGGACCGCTTCCTCGACCACCGCGGCACCAGCATCGCGCTGTTCCGTCACGGCCACTCGCTCATGGTCACGCCGAACCGGCGTCCCGACTGGGTGGATCCCGGCACCGTAGGCATGCGTCGCGTAGAGACGGCCACGGTCATTTCGACCCGCAACAACCCGTCCTGGAACCTCTACCCGAACCTGGTCACTCCGATCGATCCGTCAGGCTGCCCGTTCCTCCTGTTCTGGCCGACGGGCCCCGACTCGATGCGCATCGAGTGCCACTGGTTCGCGCCGGACTGGGGCGGCGGCGAGCCGCACCCGCTGTGGGCCACCCGCATCGCGAACTTCGACCGCATCCTCGACGAAGATCTGCAGTTCGCGGAGAAGATCCAGAAGTCGGTCGAGTCACCCGGCTTCCGCGGCATGACGCTCAACTACCAGGAGCGCCGCATCTATCACTGGCACGAAGAACTCGATCGTCGCATCCAGGGCGCGGGCATCGACCTCCCGGCGCACCTGCGCGTGCAGCCGCTGCTGGAACCGTACTACGAGACCTGACGCACGATGCATGGGCCCGGCATCCTGAGCTTCGGCGCGTACCTGCCGCGCCTGCGCCTAGAGCGCGCGGCAATCGCCGAGGCGATGGGCTGGGCCACCGGGCTCCGCGGCGGCAAGGCCGTGGGCAGCCGCAGTTACTGTTCATGGGACGAAGACAGCCTGACCATGGCGGTCGAAGCCGCACGCGACTGCCTCGTCGGACGGGATCGCAGCCACGTCGCTTCGCTCGCGTTCGCATCCACGTCACATCCGTTCGCCGATCGCTGCAACGCCGGCGTCGTGGCCGAAGCGCTCGACCTGCCGGAAGCGCTGCGCACGGCAGACTGCGCCGGGCATCAGCGCGCTGGCGTGGCCAACCTGCTCGAGGCGATGCGCGCTTCGCGAGCGGACGGCAGGCACAACCTGTTGGTCGCGGCGGAATGCCGCAAGGCCAAGGCTGGTAGCGAACAGGAATCGCGGTTCGGTCACGGCGCGGCGGCCGTGCTGGTCGGCACCGGGACCGCACTCGCCGCGGAGTATGTCAGTGAGGCATCGATCCGCGCGGACTTCGTCGATCACTATCGCGACTCGACCGCCGACTATGACTACGCGTACGAAGAACGCTGGATCCGCGACGAGGGCTACCTCGCACTGGTGCCGCGGGCAATCAAGGACGCGCTGGGATCCGTCGGCGCCCATGACGTACGGCACCTCGTCGTGCAGGGCCCGCACCGCTTCGCGACCGCCGTGGCGAAGGCCGCTGGTGTGCGCGCGGAGGCCGTGCAACCTGACCTGCATGCCGAGTGCGGCGACACGGGCGTCGCCCATCCCCTGCTGCTGCTCGGTGCCGCACTCGAACGTGCCCAGGCCGGCGAACTGATCGTGGTCGCGGGATTTGGCCAAGGGTGCGACGTGGCGGTCCTCAGGGCAACGGGTCGCGCATCGTCGCCAGGGCTTGGCTGCAGCGGCACGCTCGCCGCCGGCGTGTCGAACCGCGAGTACCTGCGATTCCTGTCGAACAGCGGGCTTGTCGACGTCGATTGGGGCATCCGCGCGGAGCGCGACAACCGCACCGCACAGCCCGCGGCCTGGCGCCGCCATCGCGACGTCACGGCCTTCTTCGGCGGCAAGTGCCGGCAGTGCGACACGGTGCAGTTCCCGCGTGCGCGCGCGTGCGTCAATCCAGAGTGCCGCGCCTTCGACACGCAGGATCCGATCCAGCTGGCGGAGACTACCGGCCGCGTGAAGACGTTCACCGAGGACTGGCTCGCCGTCACGCGCAGCCCGCCGCACGTCTACGGCAACGTCGAACTCGACGGCGGCGGCAACGTGTTCATCGAATTCGCGGACGTCCGCCCCGGTGAAATCGGCGTGGGCTCCCCGGTGCGGTTCGCATTCCGCATCAAGGACTTCGACGCCGTCCGCAGCTTCCGCCGTTACTTCTGGAAAGCCGTGCCGGTGAGGACCTGACCGTGGCGACCGGCATCAAGGACAAGGTGGCGATCATCGGCATGGGGTGCTCGCGCTTCGGCGAGCGCTGGGACTGCAGCGCCGAAGACCTCATCGTCGAAGCGTTCACTGAAGCGATCGCCGACGCCGGCATCGAGCGCGACCGCATTGAAGCCGCCTGGCTCGGCGTCTTCTACCAGGACCAGGGCGTGAGCCGCTCCGGCCTGCCGCTGTCGATGGCGCTCCGACTGCCGAATGTTCCGGTCACCCGGGTCGAGAATCTCTGCGCGACCGGCACCGAAGCGTTGCGCGGAGCCGTTTACGCGGTCGCGGCGGGCGCGGTGGACATCGCGCTGGCCTTCGGCGTCGAGAAACTCAAGGACACCGGTTTCGCGGGACTGCCGGAACGCACCAAGGGCACCTTCGAGGACCTTTGGCAACCGGGCTTCACGCCGCCCGGCGCGTTCGCGCAGCTGGGTGCGGCCTACGCGGCGCGCCACGGTCATTCAATGCAGGACGTGAAGCGCGCTATGGCGCACGTTTCCTGGAAGAGCCATGAAAACGCCGCCGCGAGCCCGAAAGCGCACCTGCGCAACCGCATCACGATCGAGCAGGTCCTGGCTGCACCGATGGTGGCCTACCCGCTCGGGCTCTTCGACTGCTGCGGTGTGAGCGACGGAGCGGCCTGCGCGATCGTCACCACACCGGAGATTGCGGCGTCGCTCGGCAGGCGTGACATGGTGACGGTCAAGGCGCTCGCGCTGGCACCATCGAACGGCGTCGAAATGGGACATGCAAGCTGGGACGGCAGCCATACGCTCACCACCCGGCTTGCTGCCGAACGCGCCTACCGCGAGGCTGGCATCACGAGGCCTGCCGAGGAAATCAGCCTGCTCGAAGTGCACGACTGTTTCTCGATCACGGAACTGGTGCTCATGGAGGACCTCGGGTTTTCCGCGCCGGGCCGTGCCGTACACGACGTGCTCGATGGCCGGTACGACCGCACCGGCGCCGTGCCATGCCAGACGGATGGCGGCCTGAAATGTTTCGGCCACCCCGTCGGCGCGTCGGGCCTGCGCATGGCGTACGAGATCTACACGCAGCTGCTGGGCCGGGCCGGGGAGCGCCAGCTCGCCGCACCGTCCCTCGGACTCACACACAACCTGGGCGGGATACCGAATCGCAACGTCGCGAGCGTGTCCGTGCTGGGACTGCACAGAGGTTAACCGTGGACCACAGCGTCAAGCGCCTGCAGCCAGCCAATGCGCCGCGGCAATGGGGCCTCACCGACGAGGAACTCGCCACGCGGCCCACGGTATTCCGGCCGGACCTGCTCGCGGGAAGGGTCTTCGTCGTCTCGGGCGGCGGCTCCGGCATCGGGCGCGGCATCACCTACCTGCTGGCACGCCTCGGCGGCGACGTGATGATCTGCGGGCGCCGCGCTGACAAGCTCGAGGAAACCGCGGGCGGCATCCGCAAGCTGCTCGGCCGCGAAATCGCGACGCACGCGATGACGATCCGCGATCCCGAGCAGGTCGAGGGCATGATCGCCGCGACGTTCGAGCGCTTCGGTCGACTCGACGTGCTGGTCAACAACAGTGGCGGACAGTTCCCGCAGGCCGCGATCGATTTCAGCGTCAAGGGCTGGAACGCCGTCATAGACACGAACCTGAACGGCACGTGGTACATGATGCAGGCGGCGGCGCGCCAGTGGCGCGACCGCGGCCAGAGCGGCAACATCGTCAACATCGTGGCGACCATCTGGCGCGGCATGCCGCAGGTCGCGCACACGTGTGCCGCGCGCGCCGGCGTGATCTACCTCAGCAAGACCGTCGCGACGGAATGGGCGCCGCTCGGCATCCGCGTGAACTGCATCGCGCCCGGCGCGATCGCAACCGAGGGCCTCAACGTCTACCCGGACGGCGTGCCGGAACGCTTCGCCACGACCAATCCGCTGAAGCGCATGGGCGACGTCCAGGATATCGCCGAGGCGGTGGTCTATGTAGCCGCCGACTCCGGCAAGTTCGTGACTGGCGAAGTCATTGTCGTTGATGGCGGCCACAGCACCTGGGGCGACACCGAGTGGCCCGGCGGACGACCCGACTACTTCGACGTCGGCTGAAGCCGACGCGACACGCAGGAGACACACCATGGCCGATACGCCCTTTGCCCGGACTCCGCGCGCACAACTGCCCGAGCAGTTTCACCTCGCGTGGGACACGCTCAACGGCCTGACGGGCGAGCCCGCCTTCGTCGAAGTATTCGCCTCGAACCCGGCCATGCTCGACTTCGTGATGAACCGCTTCTATGCGGGCCTGTTCTTTGGCGGCAACGTGGAACAGCGCTACAAGCAGCTGGCGCGTCTCAAGCTGTCGCTGCTGCATGGCTGCCGCACCTGCAACAAGCAGAACGTGCCGGGTGCACTGCAGGCCGGGATCACTCAGGCGCAGGTCGACGCGATGGAAGACTTCGAGTCCGGCCCATTCACCGACGCCGAAAAGGCAGTCATCGCCTACGCGGGCGAAGTCGCGCTCACCAACGCCGCTGGACGCATGTCACCCGAGCTGTATGCGCGGCTGCGCAAGTACTTCTCCGATGCCGACCTGCTCGAGCTCGGGACCGTCATGGCAATCATTTCAGGGATGGCCAAGCTCTCGTTCGTGCTCGGCCTCGTCGAAAGGGAAGAGTACTGCCCTTTCGCGGCGCCTGCCGCGGCCTGACGCGCCCGCACTACTGCCCGAAGGCGGCGCGCGCGACTCCACCATCAGATCCCCAAATGAAACGGGGCGGCCGAAGCCGCCCCGTCCCTCAGCCAGTTGCGGCTACCCGTATCACTGCCTGCTGCCGAAGCCCATGCCGAACTCGACGCCGAAGTTGATCGGGGCGCCGAACTGCGAGTGCGTCCACAGCGTCGCGACCGACTGCGAAGCGATGCGATAACGCTCGTCCGTCAGGTTCTTGCCATAGCCACGCACGAACCACCTGGCGTCCGGCGCGGTGTACGTCACCGAGGCGTTGATCAGGTCCTTCGCGTCGAGGTAGGCGTCGTACTGACGGCCAGCCGCCGAGATGTAGAACAGGTTCTCGTCCTCGTGATAGTACTCGGCCCCGAAGTCGACGCGTCCGCCGCTCGCGAGATCCCACGTGTAGATGCCCTGGATCGAGCCCATCAACTCAGGCGAACGCGGCACCGGCAGGCCGGAGAAATCCTCGTTGAACGCCTGGACCGTCGCCCCCGTCGCCGGGTCCGTAATCTCCGGCTGGTTGATGACGAATTCCTTGTACTCGGCATCCAGGTACGACGCCTGCGCGCGGATGCGGAAGTTGTCCGTGATGGCTGCCTGGAACTCGAGTTCGAGGCCCTTCGCCTCGACTTCTGCGGCGTTGTAGAACACGGTCTCCTGGAAGGTGGCCCCGGCCTCGTTCACGGTGAGGATGTTCACTGCGCGCTGTGCATCGTCATACGTGGTGAAGAACACCGTCGGATTGACGCGGAAGCGGCTGTCCTCGCTTTCCCACTTCATGCCGATCTCGTAGTTCGTGGCGAACTCCGGATCGACCGGGCGGGTCAGTTCGGAAACCATCAGGCCGCTGGTGCCCGTCTGGTCATTGTAGCCGCCGGCCTTGTAGCCTTCCGAGATCGTCGCATAACCGAACAGCTTGTCGGTGAACTTGTACGAACCGACGATGCGCCAGCTCGGCTCGGTCCAGCTCTCCGACAGGTTCTCGAAGCCAGGCGTGTTCTGATTGACGATGATGCCGCCCGGGTACCGGTTGAAGTTACCGGCCTGCAGCGGATTATTGAAATCCTGCCATGACAGGCTGCCGTTGTTGAGGTTGTCGTCAAGGATGTCGAAGCCGACCTGGGTGCGGCCCGCCCATGAGCGCTCGTCGTTCGTCAAGCGGTAACCGCCCGTCAGCGAGAACTGGTCGGTGATTTCCCAGGTCGCGTCGACATAGCCGGCGAGCGAGTCCGAGTCCTGCTGGTTGCACAGCACCTGCGGCGTGCTGTTGTTGAGCTGCTGCGGGGCGCCGACGGAGCCGAGGTCGAACGCAAGATCGATGAACCCGAGCACCTGCACGACGCAGAACTCGGCGTCGTTGGTCTGCTGGAACACGCCAGCGACGAAATTGACGGCGCCGTCGAAGTCCGAGGCGAAGCGCGCTTCGAACTGCGTCGTGTCGCGGCTGGTGTCGCGCGTCGCGTCGAACAGCGAGATCACCTCGCCGGTCACCTGGTTGACCGGCGCAGCGCCCGTGTACGTGTTCGGCAGGTGTTCGTCCTGGGTGCGCTTGCCGGCGTTGGCGTAAACCGTGCCGTAACCGAGGTCCCACTCCATGTTGAGGTAGATGCCGTCGACGTCGATGACCTGGCCATCGGCCATCTTCAGCAGGGAATCCTGCCGCTGCGTGGAACCCACGTTGTCGAGCGGGTCGCCACCCGGGCGGGTGAAGCCCAGGACGTTCCAGAGATACGGGCCGCCCCGCGGGGTGTCGTTGTAGGCCGGTACGGCATCCGAGCGGTCACGCATGATCTCGTACTGCGCGAGGAACTTCAGGTTGTCGGTCGGGGTCCATTGCGCCTTGAAGCGCCCGTTGAGGTTGTCGTCGCCACCCGAACTCTTGTTCGGCCTGCCCTCGCCAGTCGTCCCGGTGACGCCCGGGATGTTGAACGGTGCGAACGTGCCGCCGAAGATGTTCAGCGTGTTGATCGGCCCGTAGTTCGCGCCGAGCTTGTAGTAGCCATCGGACTTCGAGTACGCACCGACGAAGCGCAACGCGAGCACGTCGTCGATGACCGGCACGTCGATCGAGCCCTGGGCCCGCACTGCGTTGAAGCTGCCATACGCCAGGCGGAAATCGGCACCCAGCTCATCCATGTCCGGGCGCTTGCTGCGGATGTTGACCGCGCCGCCCGTCGTGTTCTTGCCGAACAGCGTGCCCTGCGGGCCGCGCAGGACTTCGACGCTCTCGATGTCAAAGGTGTCGAGCAGCTGGGTCTGCACGCTCGGCAGCACGAAGTCGTCCATCGTCACGCCGACCGGCGAATCCTGGTAGACGATGATGTCGGTGAGGCCCACGCCGCGCATGGCGAACGATGCGGCGTTGAACGCCGTGATGCGCGATGCCGAAAAGCCCGGCACGGATGACGCGATGCCCGAAATGTCGCGGGCCACCATGCGGTCGATGTCTTCCGCGGTAACCGCTGACACCGAAATCGGTGTCTGCTGCAGGTTGGTAATGCCGGCGCGCGTTGCAGTGACCAGCACTTCCTCGAGACCCGAGGAATCCTGCGCCATCGCGGCGGGAGCGGCAGCGGCGGCGAGAACGGCGGTAACGATGCGCGCGATCGGCGTGGAGCGGGAACGGAACACGGTCATGAAGCTTTCCCCTGGTGAATGTCGCCGCCTGCGCGGCTCGGTTGGTGACTGGCGGGCCAGGCCACTCTTAAGTCCAGCGTGCGAGGCTTTTTAAAGCAGTCTGGAAAAAAAAGCAATCATGACTGTTTTTCATTTTTGCAACGCAACATGAAAATACCTATACGCGGGAATCCTGCGAATACAGTGCTTTGGCCTGCATGTGCACCTAGTTGATGCGTTTCCACAACAACAATATCTGACGCAGGATCCAGGGAAAACAGTCAGGTCTGTTTCTTTTCCGAAGCCCTTTGCTATATTCGGGTGCTCCCGCCCAAGCCGATTCGAGGAAACGTCCATGGCTGCGAATCTGAAGGCCGTCTGGCCGATGAACCTGAGCGCCCCGGCCGGGTCGCTCGAAGCCAAGCAGCCGGAGGCCGACAACGGCCATGACGTGCCGGATCCGTCGCGGTACTACTCGCGCGAGTTCATGGAGAAGGAATGGAAGTTCCTCTGGCCGCGCGTGTGGCTGCTGGCCGGGGTGACGTCGGACATTCCCGAGGCAGGCGACTACACGGTCTTCAACCATGGCCACGAGAGCTTCGTGATCGTGCGCCAGGACGACGGCGGCATCCGCGCCTTCTACAACACGTGCCCGCACCGCGCGAATCCGATCGCGCTCAACGAGCGTGGCAGCGTCGCGAAATTCACCTGCGCCTTCCATGCCTGGCGCTTCTGCATCGACGGCAAGCTCGACTGCATCACCGACGAGCACAGCTTCGACCAGGAACTCGTCGCGCACCGCCCGGGCCTCACCGAGGCGCGATGCGACCACCTCGGCGGCCTGATCTTCATCAACATGGACGGCAAGGCGCCGCCGCTCGGCGAGTGGATCGGCTTGCCGCCGGGTTACATCGAGAATTACCAGATCGACAGGATGCACGTCGTGCGCCACGTGCGCACCGAGTGGCAGGCGAACTGGAAGACCGGCGTCGACGCGTTCTACGAGACCTACCACCTGCCGCACATCCATCCGCAGACGCAGGGCGTGATGGAGGACTTCTCGCAGTACGACACCTACCCGAACGGCTTCCAGCGCATGATCGTGCCGATCTGCACGCCGAGCCACCGCATGCACGACCGCGACAACGTCAACGAAGGACTGCAGTACATGATGATGGAGGCCGGCATGGATCCGGCCGAGTTCAAGGGCACCGCCATGGAAGTGCGCGTGGCCGTGCAGCAGGCCAAGCGCGCGCGCGCAAAGCGCCTCGGCCTGGACCACTATGACAAGTTCACCGACGGCCAGCTCACCGACAGCTGGGCGACCGGCTATTTCCCCAACGTGCAGATCGGCATGCACCCGGAAGGCGTGTTCATCATGCGTTTCCAGCCGCACCCGACCGATCCGGAGCGTTTCTTCTACGACAACATGACGCTGGTCCGTTACGTGAACGACCCGAAGTACTCCGTACCGGGCTGGATGGGCCTGCCGAAAGACACCGACGTCACCGGGGCCACCCGACCGAACATCGAGCACCATTTCGTCGGCGGCCCGCGCGCCGACCTGGGCGACGTGCTGAACCAGGATGTGGACCTGGTGGAAGCAGTGCAGCGCGGCCAGAAGTCGCGCGGCTTCCGCGGCCCGCTCTGGAGCCAGCAGGAATCACGCATCCGCCACTACCAGCGCGAGATCGACCGCTACCTCAACGGCGAGAAGTGAGCGCGCGCCGCTACTACGACGACCTCGTCGTCGGCCAGGCGCGCGAATCGCATGAGGAGACCGTCGATCTCGACTCCCTCCTCGCCTTTTCGCGCGCCTACGATCCGCAGTACTTCCACGCGGACCCGGATGCTGCGCGTAGCTCCGTGTTCGGCGAGGTGATCGCCTCCGGGATCTACACGATGGCATTGTGGCGCAAGCTCGATCACGAGATCAGCGGCGACATCGCCTGGATCTGCGGCGTGGCGTGGGAAGACGTGAAGTGGCCGGTCGCCGTGCGTGCCGGCGACAAGTTGCGCGCGCAGGCAGAGTGCATCGCGAAGCGGCCTTCCGGCTCGGACCCGACGCGGGGCGTGGTCGAATTCCGCTACACGCTGCTGAACCAGCGCAACGAGATTGCCTGGACCTGCCGCAGCATCAACCTCGTGGAAACGGGGCCGCGCCCAGTCGCGTGATCACTCGTCCGGCGCGATCTTCAGCTCGAGGCCGTCGAGCGCGTCGGTGAAGTCCACCTGGCAGCTCAAGCGCGAGGTGGCAGAGTCATAGTGCTGCAACTCGACCAGCAGTTCCTTTTCGTCGCCCTGCGGCGCCGGCAGCTTCGGCATCCACTCCGGCTTGATGAAGATGTGGCACGTGGCGCACGAGCAGAGCCCGCCGCAGATGGCCGTGACGCCATAGTCGAACTCGCGCAGCGTCTCCATCAGCTTCACGCCGCTGCGTCCCTCGACCTCATGGACGTTGCCGTCGCGGTCGGTCACCACCATCTTCGCCATGCTCGCACCCGTCAGTCGTTGTGTCCCAACCAGTGATTATTGCAGCGCAAGAGGCTGGATGCACGCACCTGGAGATCGATTTCCAGGCGCGCCGCCCGGTGCAGCGCGTCGGCGCGGCCCGAACCGGCCGCCTCTCCCGCCATGACCGTGCGATACCAGAGCCACTGCACGTAATCGAACACCCAGCGCGCCAGTGGCAGCCGCTCCGGGTCGATCGAGCCGCCGGACCGGGTATACGCTTCGATCAGCCGCTGCACACCGGAATCTGCAAGTCGAGCCTGGCTCGCGAACGAGGCCAGGTCGAAGACCGGGTCGCCGAGCCCGGCGTACTCCCAGTCCACCAGCCAGAGCCGCCCGTCAGCGTCAAAGATCATGTTCTGGGCATGGACGTCGTGATGACAGACGACCAGGGGCTGGCAACCTTCGTCGAGCCGCGCGAACAGTTCGGGCATTGACGCCGCGAACGCCCGCCCCTGCCCGCCGACTGGAAGCCTCGCCTGCAATCGGCCCGCCTGCTCCGTGAAGCTGACCTTCCGCAATCCCGGTGGCGGGGCGAGCGCGTGCAGCCGTTGCAGCGAGGCCGCGACACGGTCGATGACGTAATCCACGCGATCGACCCCCAACGAGCCATCCGTGCCAGCGATCCAGTGCGTGACGAGCAGCCTCACCGCCGGGTCGCAGCGCACGACCGGTGGCGCGAGCCCGGCCGCCGCTACCAGGCCGACGACTTCCCGTTCCGCAGCAAGGTCGGCGCCGAGTTGTTCCGTGCCACCGCGCGCGAGACGCACGAACCGATTTGTGCCGGGCCCCGAGACCTGCCATGCGAAGTTGCTCAGGCTGCCATCGATGGTTTGAAAGGATGCGGCAGCGAGCGACGCCGTGTCCGGATGACCGGCGAGCGCAGTGCGCGCGTGAACCTCTGCCCGAAGCCAGTCCTCGATCACGTCATGCACCGTGCCCGGCCGATGAGGCTCGCTCGTCGCGCAGCCATTGACGGTACCCCTGCGCGGCCAAGGCCGTGTACAACAGGAACAGCAGCGACGTGGCCGCCAGGCCCTGCCACGCCGCGAGCACGGCGGCGGCGAAATCCAGCACGATCCAGTAGAGCCAGTTCTCCAGTACCTTGCGCGCGACCAGCCACGTCGTGAGCACGCTGCCCCAGGCAATTGCAGCATCGACGTAAGGCACGACAGCCCCCCCCGTACTCCGCCCGACGATCGCGCCATTGACCATGGCAAATGCGCCGACCACGGTCCACGCGAGCAGGTGCCGACGCGCCGTCCAGCGGCTGATCGCGACGGGTGCCGTGGACTCGGAGCCCCGCCACGCGTGCCAGCCGTAGACCGCCATGCCGACGTAGAACACCTGCAGTGCGGCCTGCATGACCAGCCCCACCCGCGCGAAGACAACGAGGTAGAGCACTGCGCTCACGATGGCGAACGCCCAGCACCACGGACTCTGGCGGATCGCGAGCAGCAGGTAGCCGAGCGCCAACCCCGCGGCGACCCATTCGATTGCGGGAACTGCCGCAAACGCCGCGAGCAGCGAGTCGAGCAGGTTCAACCTTCGTCCGAAGTCGGCTTGCCGCCGAGCACCTTCATGACGAAGACGGCGCGCTGGTCGCCGTGAAACGTGCGGCGTGTTTCGTGTTCCAGGGCCGAGAACAGCAGGCCATGCTCACCTGCGACCTGCGTGCTCATCGCATTGGTGACGACGTCGAGGCCGGGATAGGCGTTGAGACGCTCGATGAAATCCTTGATCGGCGGCACGTAGTCCGCGTCGAGCGGATAGAGACTGATTTCGACAGCAGTGCGCATGCGCGTGACCTCCTGGAGCTGGCAGCGCGGCTACCACCGCCACTGCACCGTGATTCCCGCGAGGCGGCCATCGCCCCGCTGGACGTAGAGCTTGTTCGCATAATCGGGCGGCTCGAGCCCGAAGTAAAAGCCGCGGACCGCGTAGTCCTCGTCGGTGACGTTGCGAATCCAGGCCTGCACGGACCAGGGTCCGCGCGCGTACCCCGCCTTCAGGTTGAGCAAGGTATAGGGATTCGAGCGCTGGTCGTGGCTCGCGTCGAAATAGAAGGCGTCCGTCCCGCTCAGGTCGGCGCGCACCCTCCAGCCCTGCTCGCCGCCCCACTGCGCGGAGAGCGAGTACTGGTAGGCCGGCGCGTGCGCCTGCTCGCGGCCGTCGAGGTCGCGATCGCCGTACTGGTAACCGAGGTACTCGGAATGCAGCAGGCCAAGCGTGGCACCCAGGCTCACGCGCTCGAGAACCTGCCACGAAACGGATGTCTCCAGCCCGTAGTTGCGCCCGCGCGCGGCGTTGTCCGTGAAGAACACGTAGGACAGCGGATCGCCCGGCACGAGCTGGAACGACGTCGCGACCTGTTGCTCCTCGCGCCACATGTGGAACACCGAGACTTCGGCCTGCAGTCGCGAGCCGGCATCCGCGAAACGCAGCCCGGCCTCCGCGCTCCAGAGGTACTCGGGCGCGAACTGGCGCCGGTCGTCCGGCACGAACTGGCCGATGTTGAAGCCGCCGGCCTTGAAGCCACGCGCGAGCGTCGCGTACCAACGGCTCGACGACGCCAGCTGCCCCTGCAGCGACACCTGTCCACCGAGCATCGTATCGCGCGGATCGAAGCGAGCGCCCTCGGAATCGGCATAGTCGGCAGAGCGCGTCTCAACCCGCAGCCCGGCGGTCAGCGCGAGGCCTGCGGGCAGGGTCCATTCCGCCTCGCCATAGCCCGCGAGACTGGTCGCCGAGTATTGCGTGTCGAGCAGCGGCCGCAGCAGTTCGCCCGCGAACTCATCCCGCTGCAGTGAGTCCTCGTCGAGACGCAGCGCGTAGACGCCGGCCACCCACTCGACGCGCCCACCGCCGCCGCTTTCGAGGCGCAGGTCCTGGCTCAACGTAGAGCGCTCACGCGCATAGCGCGAAAAGTAGTCGTAAGGCGCGTACTCGCCCCAGTACGCATCGTTGCCCCAGTCGCCGTCGAAGCTGTAGACGCTGTCGGACCAGGCGTAGGCCGTGACGCTGCGCAGCGTGTTCCCGCCCAGGGCGCCAGCCACGTTGGCGGAGACTCCGCGAGTGCGCTGCGCATCGCGACCGGGCTTGTCGGACAGCGTGCGGCGCGAATTGTCCGGCGCGAAGGCATCGAAGCCGTTGTCGAGGTCCACATACAGCGCCGCGAGATCAGCGCGCCAGCCGGGCGCGATATCCCACCGCAGCTTGCCGCGCAGCGTGGCTTCGTCACGCCCGTTGCTGTCGTCGCGGCCGAGGAACACGTTGCGCTGGAAACCGTCGCTCGAGAACTGCTGTGCCGCCAGGCGCCAGGCCGAACCTGCGGCGCCGATGGCACCCCCCGCGGCAAGGCCCGCCGACCACGTGTCGTGATCACCCGCCGTGACCTCCACGTGCGCCCCGGCCTCCGGGGTTGCGTCGCGCGTCTTGATCTTCACGAGTCCCGCCAGCGCGTTGGCGCCGTAACGCGTGCCCTGTGGCCCGCGCAGGACTTCCACCTGCTCGGCGTCAAACAACGTCGCCGGCATGCCGACGCCGCTCAAGTCGATGTCGTCGAGCAGGAAACCGACTGAAGGGTTCGGTGCGCCCTGGTACTGCTCGAGTTCGCCGATGCCGCGCAGCTGGAAGAACCGGGGCCGTGACGTGCCACCCGACCAGTTCAGGTTCGGCACCAGGCCGAGCACGTCCTCGAAATGCTGCAGTCCGGCAGCCTGCAGGGTCGCTGCG
This sequence comes from uncultured Gammaproteobacteria bacterium, assembly GCA_963698735.1. Taxonomy (GTDB): domain Bacteria; phylum Pseudomonadota; class Gammaproteobacteria; order Steroidobacterales; family Steroidobacteraceae; genus RPQJ01. Next base: position 236,077 of record CAVOSA010000019.1, read on the forward strand.
CCGAGCACCGTGACACTGGCCGGAATCTCGGTCGCAGATTGCTCGCGCAAGGACGCGGTGACGATGATCTCCTCGAGCGGCGGCGAAGGCCTTGTCGAGATCGAGTCATCGCACCATGCCGCTGCGGGCGACAAGGCCACGAGCAGCACGGTGCTCGCGAGCGCACCGCGACTGCGCAAGGCAAATGAATACGAATAAATTGAAGGCAGTCCGAGACGCATACCTGCTCCCTACGCCGGTACTAACCGGATCAGGTTCAACGGGTTCGTCGATGAGCCAGCGCCGGTCCGCGCGCCGTGGTCGACATCTCAGGCCCAGTCAGGCCACCCCAAGGTGAGCGCAATTATAGTCTCTGGCACGCCCCGCACCGCGAAAATGTTGACGCGGCGCACCGGCTGGGGACTAATGCGCATCCTCCCTCCAGCAGCCAACCCACCAGCCGCCATGACCAAGCGAAAATGCCGTCTGTTCCTCGTCGATGCCTTCACGCGGGAGCGTTACTGCGGCAATCCCGCCGTGGTCGTGCTCGATGCGGACGTGCTCGAGGAGCAGGAGATGCGGCGCATCGCACGCGAAATGGCCGGCCATGAGGTGGCGTTCGTGCTGCGCTCGGAATCGCCCGACTACGACGTCGAACTGCGCTTCTTCTCGCCGCGTCGCGAAGTCGGCTTCGTGGGGCATGCCACGGTCGCCGCGCATTACGTGCGGGCAATGACTGACGGCGTGCCGCGCGGCAAGGTGCGCCAGAAGTCGGCGGCCGGCATCGTCGACATCGAGGTGCGCGGCAAGGCGCCCAACCTGCGCGTAACGATCGACCAGACGCCGGCCACCTTCGGCCCGATCGTGCCGGAAGAACGCATCGGGCCGGTGCTCGACGCGCTGGGCATCAGCTCATCGAGCCTGCACCCCGCCTGTCCCGTGCAGGTGATGAGCACGGCCAACTCGCGCCTGCTGATCGGCCTGCAATCGCCCGATACGCTGGATTCGCTGCAGCCGAAGATGGACCAGCTCATCCACCTCACGCCGCACGTGGGCGCGGACGGCTTCTTCGTCTTCGCCGTCAAGCCGGGCTCGGACCCCATGACCACCGAATCGCGCATGTTCTGCCCGGTGATCGGCGTACCCGAGGATCCGGTCAGCGGCAACGCCCATGGCATGCTCGGCGTGTACCTGCTCAACAACGGCCTGCTCACTCCGGTCGATGGCGAAGCGTCCTTCGTTGGTCTCCAGGGTCGCTTCGTCGACCGCCCGGGCACGGTGGACGTGACTGTCACAGCGAGCGGCAAGCGCGCTTCGGGCGTGCGCGTGACCGGGGACGCAGTGATCGTCTACGAGGCCGTGCTGCCGCTCTGAACGACCGGCGCGCGTCCGCGCCGCAGCCTGAGGACGTTGCGCACGTACGCTGGCCTGTCCTCGTCGTGATGCGTGGACATCACGAGGGTAGCGCCCTTCGCCACCGCGGCGTCGAGACGCGCGCGCAACGTGTCCCGTGCGCCACTATCGAGTCCGTCGAATGGTTCGTCGAGCAGGTACAGGCGACGGGCGCGCACGAAGGCGCGCGCTGCCAGCACGAGCCGCAACTGACCATACGAAAGTTCGCGCGCCTGACGGACGGCGAGTGCGTCCAGCCCCCACGCGCGCAGCTCGCGGCGCACGCGCCGCAACTCGGCGGCCGTCGGCCATTCATTGAGACCGATGCTGGCGTGAAAACCCGACGCGACGATCTGCGCGACCGTGCAACCGGTCGCGGCGTACCGGGCCTGCAAGTCGGGCGACACGAGCCCCACCCGGGCCTTCCAGTCGTCGGCCGCCTGCCAGCGCCGGTGCAGGCGTCCGCCGTGCGCCGGCCACAGGTCGCCGTACAACAGCGCGATGAGCGTCGACTTGCCGGAGCCATTGGCTCCGCGCAGGCACCAGTGCATGCCGGGCTCGAGCGTCCAGTCGAACGCCCCGATGACAGCCCGCTCGTCGCGGTAGACGGCGGCCCGCTCGAGGCGCAGCAATGCGGTCGAGGAACCGCCCGCCGACTCCGCCGCCGCCCCGCGTCGTGCTTCGGCCACGGGCCTGGCGCGCGTTGCGATGCTGCTGCCAGCCGGCGTGGCGGCCGACGACCCTTGTGCCAGGCGCAAGCCGCGCTCGCTGCCATCGCGCACGTCGACGACGCTTTCGATCCGGCCGTGCGCGATGCGCGCGACGTGCGTGACGTCCGCCAGCGCATCGTTGCGCCGATGACTGCTGAGGATCCAGGCAGTGCGTGGTGACGCGGCCCTGCGCAGCGCGCGCAGGAACGCCTGCCGCCCCCGGCTGTCGAGTCCGTTCAGCGCTTCGTCGAGCAGCAGCACGTCCGGTTCACGCACGAGTGCCCGCGCGAGCAATACCCGTCGACGCTGTCCGTAGGATAGTGAAAGAAACTTGCGCGCGACGAGGCCGGCGAGTCCGACGCTCCCGAGCATTGCAGCGATGCGCCGCCGTTGCGCGGCCGTCGCGGCGTGCAGCGGAAAATCTGAATCATCGAAACCCGTGAGCACGACCTGCGCGACGTCCAGCGTGGACTCGTGGCGCTCGTAGCGATCCTGGCGTTCCGGACCGAGGTAGGCGATGCGTTCAGAGGCAAACAACGGCTGCTCGAGCACGTCGCCGCTTCGCAAGTGATAGCGGCGGGATTCGCGTCCGGTCGGCGTCGGCCAGACGTCGCCGCGCAGCAGCTTGAGCAGCACGGTCTTGCCCGCACCGTTCGGCCCGAGCAACAACCAGCGCTCGCCAGCGCGCAGGTCCAGCGAAACGTCGCGCAGCGCCCAGTGCCGTCCAAGTCGAACGCTCGCCGAGCACAATTCGATGCGGTTGAGCCGGCCAGCCGCAGCCGGTGCCGCACTCACGCCTCGAGCCATGCCCAGCGCTCACCGTCCCGGGCGACGCGACGTTCCTCGAGCAGCTTCTGCAGGTGGGCGAGCAACGAATGGCGCGCGAGCGGGTGCAGCGTGACCGGTGTGTCCGCGTAGACGATGGGCACCAGCGCGTCGAGCGAAGCCGCGCCGCCGAGTTGCGCCAGGCCGTCCAGGACCCTGGTTTCGCGCTGCAGGCGATGCGCGATCACCCGATCGATCTCGTCGATCGGGTTCGGCATCACTGCGCCGTGGCCCGGCAGGAGCGCGGTCAACGGCGCCGACCGGAGGCGCCGCAGCGAGTCGAGGTACAGACGCATCGATCCGTCCGGCGGCAGGATGACGACCGTCGAACCGTTCATGAGGTGGTCGCCCGTCAGCAACCAGCCTTCTGGCTCGAGCAGCAGGCAGACGTGGTTCGAGGCATGGCCGGGCGTGTGCAATGCCCGGATCCTGGCGCCCGGCACGTCGATCGCGTCGCCGTCCTCGAGCGTACCGTCCGGCCGGTACGACTCGTCCTGGTAGCCGTCGTGCGGAGCCGGCCGGCCCAGCACCAGCGCTGCAGTGAGCGACTTGAGCGCCGCCGCACCCGGCGAATGGTCCGGGTGCGAATGCGTGCACAGCACGTGGCTGATGCCCGCGCTCGTCGCCGCCAGGATGCGGTCGACGTGAGTCGTATCGTCGGGGCCCGGATCGATCACCACGTAATGCGGGCCGAGTCCGACGACGTAGGTATTGGTGCCCGGCCCGGTCAATGGGCTGGGATTGGGCGCCACGAGCCGCAGCAGGTTCGGCGCGAGCCGCCGCACGCCGCCGGTTTCGGCGGGCGCCAACAGGTCGGACGCAGACTCGACCGCCACGGCTTTACTCTGCCGGCAGCTTGAAGGCGAGGCCGCCCTTGATGACCACCGCCACGTCCCGCAGCCGCGTCACGTCCGTGAGCGGATCGCCCATGACCGCGATCAGGTCGCCGTAACGTCCCGGCTGCAGGCTACCAACCTTCTCGTCCCACCCCATGTGCCGGGCCGCCACGGACGTCGCGGCCTGGATCGCCTGCATCGGCGTCATGCCACGCTGGACCATGATCGGGAACTGCCGTGCGTTCAGGCCATGCGGATAGACGGCGGCGTCGGTGCCGTAGACGATGTCGACGCCAGCGCGATGGGCCCTGGTGAAACCCTGCCGCTGCGCCTCGGTCGTCTCGATGTTCTTGCGCAGGAACTCCTCGGGCCACTTTTCCTCGCGGCCGACGGTGTCGATGTAGTCGCCGTTGTAGATGTCCATCGACAGTGCCACGCCATGCTGGCGCGCGAGTTCAATGCCCTCGTCGTCGATCAGCGAGGCGTGCTCAATCGTGTCGGCGCCCGCGAGGATCGCGTCCTTGATCGACTGCGCGCCGTGCGCGTGCGCCGCCACCTTGATGCCGTGCGCGTGGCCCACGTCGACCACCGCCTTGATCTCCTCGGGGGTCATCTCGCGCTCGCCCGGCACGCCGCCAAACGCGAGCACGGCGCCAGACGCGATGACCTTCAACAGGTCGGCACCACCGGCGACGGCCTGCTCTGCCTTCTGGCGGAACTGCTCGGGCCCGCGTGCGACACCCATGCGCACCGCAGGAGGAATCTCCGATTCGGCGTGCCCCGGGATCACGAGATCGCCACCACCTGCCGGAATGGTCAGGTAATAGCCCGCCACCTGCATGCGTGGTCCGGTCGCGGCGCCCTGGTTGATTGCGTCGCGCAGGTCGCGGTCGACCCAGGCGATGTAGGTGCCGACGTCACGCACGCTCGTGAAGCCGGCCAGCAGTGTGTCTCGGGCGCTCTCCCGCGCGATGACGCCCTGCTCCGCCGCCGTGCGGCGGTAATAGATGCTGAGGTCGGCGGTTTCGTGGGAGCCGTCCGTCAGGTGCGTGTGCATGTCGATCAGACCCGGCAGGCACGTGTACTGCGACAGGTCCAGCAGGGCGGTGTCCCTGGGGGCCTGGCCGCCGGCAACGACGGAGTCGATGCGGCCGTCCCGGATGAAGACGATTGCACTGCCCCTCGCCTCGCCCGCGACACCGTCGATCAGTCGCCCGCACCGGACGGCAACCGTTCCGGAATCCGGCTGGTAGGGAACCCCCGGCACGACCACTGTTTGCGTCCCCGCTACAGCCGGAACGGACACCAGGGCAGCCAGCAGGGCGGCGCTGGTTCGGGCCAGCCGCGGGCGCCCCGATGGTGCGCGAGCCGCATCGACGCGACATGGAAGTGCAGAAAAAATCGCGTCCATCATCTTTTCGTCGCCTCGATACAACAGCCGGGCGCGGACGCCCACGCGGGGTTTGACTTTAGGTGCGCGGCAGTCTTTCATTCGACCGCTGTGGTGTCAAAACACGGGGAAACTGGATGACGAGCGGGCCGGAACCCGTGGGAACTCTCGACGTGGCATTGGCTCACGCCGAAAAGCTGCTCGTCTCGCAACCGCGCCTCGCCGCCGAGCAGGCCCGGGAGATCCTTGGCGCCGTGCCGAATCATCCTGCCGCGCGCCTGCTGCTGGCGATGGCGCACCGGCGGACCAACGACTCGACTGAAGCATTGCGCATCCTCGAGCCGCTCGTGGCATCCCAGCCGCGCTGGGCGGCCGCACAGCGCGAACTGGGGTTGGCGCTCGGCGACGCCGGCCGTGGCGAACAGGCCGTCGCCGCCCTGCGCACCGCGGTACGGCTGCAGCCCACGATGGCCGACGCCTGGCGGGCACTGGGCGACCATCTGTTTGCGATGGGCGACAGCGAGGGCGCCGACCTCGCCTACGCCAACCACATCCGCAACTCGACGCGCGATCCGCGACTCATGGAACCCGCCCTCGCCCTGGTCGAGGGCCGCATCGCGGTCGCGGAACCGCTGCTGCGCAATCACCTCAAGCAGTTCCCGACCGACGTCGCCGCGATCCGCATGCTCGCGGAAGTCGCCTCCCGCATCGGGCGCTACCCCGATGCCGAGAACCTGCTGACACGCTGCCTCGAACTCGCACCCGGTTTCAAGGCGGCCCGCCACAACTACGCGGTCGTCCTGCACCGCAATAACAAGCCGCTCGAATCGCTCGCACAGATCGACGAGCTGCTGAAGGTTGATCCCCGCAGCCCGAGCTTCCGCAACCTGCGGGCAGCGGTGCTGGCGCGCATCGGCGAGTACGACGAGGCGATCCGCATCTACGAGCAGTTGCTGCAGGAGTACACGCTGCAGGCGAAGGTATGGCTGAGCTACGGCCATGCGCTCAAGACGGCGGGCCGGCAGGACGACTCCATCGCAGCCTATCGCAAGTCGATCGAGCTCGAACCGCGGCTGGGCGAGGCCTACTGGAGCCTCGCTAACCTCAAGACGTTCCGCTTCTCGGAACCGGACATCGCGGCCATGCGCGCGCAGCTCGAGCGCACCGACCTGACCCAGGAGGACCGCTTCCATTTCCACTTCTCGCTCGGCAAGGCTGCCGAGGATGCGCTGGAATACGCCGACTCGTTCCGCCACTACGCGGAAGGCAACCGGCTGCGCAAGGAAGTGGTGCCGTACGACAGCGCCGACATCGCGGCGAACGTGCGCCGCTCGCGCGCACTGTTCACGCGGGAATTCTTTGCTGCGCGCAGTGGTCTTGGCTGCGCGGCGCCGGACCCGATCTTCATCGTCGGTTTGCCGCGTGCCGGTTCGACGCTCGTAGAGCAGATCCTGTCGAGCCATTCGGCCATCGAGGGCACCATGGAGCTGCCCGACGTCATCGGCATCGTCAAGGAACTGAGTGGCCGCAGCCGGCGCTCGGAAGTCTCGAAGTACCCTGAGGTGCTGGAATCACTCGCGCCCGACGAACTGCGCGCGCTCGGTGAACGCTACCTGCAGCAGACCCGCATCCAACGCAAGACCGATGCGCCGTACTTCATCGACAAGATGCCGAACAACTGGGCCCACACGGGGCTCATCCACCTGATGCTGCCGAACGCGAAGATCATCGACGCGCGTCGGCATCCGTTGAGCTGCTGTTTCTCGGGCTTCAAGCAGCACTTTGCCCGCGGGCAGAATTTCACCTACTCGCTCGACGACATCGGCCGCTATTACGCCGACTACGTCACCTTGATGGCGCACTTCGACGCCGTGCTCCCGGGCCGCATTCACCGCGTGATCTACGAGCGCATGGTGGACGACACCGAGAGCGAGGTTCGCCGCCTGCTCGAGTATTGTGGATTGCCGTTCGAAGACGCCTGCCTGCGCTTCTACGAGAACGAGCGTGCCGTGCGCACGGCAAGTTCGGAGCAGGTGCGCAAACCCATTTTCCGCGACGCGGTAGACCAGTGGCGTCACTACGAGCCGTGGCTGGACCCGCTCAAGTCCGCTCTCGGACCGGTGCTCGACACCTACCCGGCCGCACCGCCGTTGCAATGAACGTATTCACGCGCCCGACAGCGGGTGCTTCACTCAGGGAGACCGATCCAAAATGACCCGTAGCCGTAAACGCAAACTGCAGCGCCTGAATGGTGGGCACACTGCCATGCGCGCCCTGGCGGCCGGCGTGCCGACGCTGCTCGCCGGTATGTCCGCAGCCTACGCCCAGACCACCTCCGGCGGTCTCGAAGAGATCGTCGTCACCGCGCAGAAGCGCAGTGAAGACCTGCAGTCCGTGCCGCTCAGCATCCAGGCTTTCGGCACGCAGCGGCTGCAGGAGCTGAACGTGCAGAGGTTCGACGACTACGTGAGGTTCCTGCCGAGCGTCTCGTACCAGACGTTGGGCCCGGGCTTTGCGGCGGTCTACATGCGCGGCGTGGCGAGCGGCGGCGACGGCAACCATTCGGCCTCGCTGCCGAGCGTGGGCATCTACCTGGACGAACAGCCGATCACGACGATCCAGGGCGCCCTGGACATCCACCTGTATGACATCGCGCGGGTCGAAGCGCTCGCGGGCCCGCAAGGCACCTTGTACGGCGCCAGTTCGCAGGCAGGCACGATCCGCATCATCACCAACAGACCGGATCCCGCCGAGTTTGACGCGGCCTACGGGCTCGAAGTGAACTCGGTCGACGGCGGCGATATCGGCTACCTGGCTGAGGGCATGGTCAACCTGCCGATCAACGACCGCACCGCGGTCCGCCTGGTCGGCTGGCACCGCCACGACGCCGGCTATATCGACAACGTCTATCGCGAGCGCACGTTCCCCACCTCGGGCATCACGGTCAACAATGCCGACTTCGTAGAGGACGACTACAACGAAGCCGACACTACCGGTGCCCGCGCCGCCCTGCGTCTCGACCTGACCGAGAACTGGACCATCACCCCGCAGGTCATGGCCCAGAGGCAGGAGACCAACGGCAGCTGGGCCTACGACACCACCGTCGGCGATCTCAAGATCGCCCATGGTTTTCCGGAGACCTCGGACGACAGCTGGGTCCAGGCCGCCCTCACCGTCGAAGGCAAGGTCTCGAACTTCGACATGGTCTACGCGGGCTCGTACCTCACGCGTGATGTTGACACCGAGTCGGACTATGCCGATTACTCGTACTGGTACGACACACTCTACGGTTATGGCGCCTACTGGGTCGACGACAACAACGTGCCGATCGACCCGTCGCAGTACATCCAGGGCAAGGACCGCTACGACCGCTACACGCACGAACTCCGCTTCTCGTCGGATGCGTCGAACCGCTTCCGCTTCGTCGCGGGTGCGTTCCTGCAGCGCCAGGAGCACGACATCCAGCAGCGTTACAAGATCGACGGCCTCGGCTCGCAGATCTCGGTGACGGGCTGGGACGATACGCTCTGGCTGACCAAGCAGTTGCGCGTGGACGAGGACTTCGCCGTGTTCGGGGAATTCACCTACGACTTCACCGACAACCTCACCGGCACCATTGGCGGGCGCTACTTCGATTCTGACAATTCGCTCGAGGGCTTCTTCGGCTTCAGCGAGGGCTACAGCAGCCGCACGGGCGAGGCGGCCTGCCCGGGTGGCGACCACACTACGGCGCCGGATTTCAAGGGTGCGCCCTGCAAGGTCTTCGACAAGTCAACGCAAGAAGATGGCGTCACGCCCCGCGTGAACCTGACCTACAAGTTCACGGACGAAGCGATGGTGTATGCCACGTACTCGGAAGGCTTCCGTCCGGGCGGCATCAACCGCCGCGGCACGCTGCCGCCGTACGAAGCAGACTGGCTCACCAACTACGAGTTCGGCTGGAAGACCACGTGGTTCGACAATCGGCTGCGCTGGAATGGCGCAGTCTTTTCGCAGGAGTGGGACGACTTCCAGTTTTCGCTGCTCGGCGCCAACGGCCTGACCGAGATCAACAACGCCGGCGCGGCGCAGATCGATGGCGTGGAAATGGACGTGAGCTGGGCGGTCACCGACCAGCTCGGGATTTCCGCGGGCTTCGCGTACCTCGACTCGGAGCTGACCGAGAACTATTGCGGCTTCGTCAACGAGAACGGCAACCCGGAAACGCGCAGCAACTGCCCGAGCCTGGACGAGGACGGCAACACGGTGTTCAGCGATCCGCAGGCGCCGAAGGGTACACAGCTGCCCGTCACGCCCGAGCTGAAGGGGAACCTGACCGCGCGCTACGAGTTCCCCGTGGCCTCGTTCGACAGCTACGCGCAGGCTGCAGTGGTCTACGTGGATGAGCGCAGGACCGACCTGCGCGTCGCCGAGAACGACATCATTGGCAACATGCCCAGCTACACTACCGCTGACTTCGCGGCGGGCTTCGGCAAGGATGGCTGGCGGGCGGAGCTGTTCCTGACCAATGCCTTCGACGAAAACGGGCAGGTCTCGCGCTTCGCGCAATGCGCCGAAGCGGTCTGCGGCTCTGAGGTCTACGTCGTGCCGATCCGTCCGCGGACGATCGGGATCAGGTTCTCGCAGGAGTTCTGATCGGTCTCGGGCCAGGACGGCGCTGAGCAAGGGCGGGTTGGCAACGACCCGCCCTTTCTTTTTTTGCCTCTCCTGCTGCGGCGAGAGAGTTCGGCCGCAAGCCGGGGGCCGTCGCCGATGCCAGTCATTCGACGGCGTTAGCGGACTGATCTCCCCGTCTGCTTTCGGAGGCAGGTCGCCACAGAGGTGTCTGGGTCAAACGCCCGCAATTCAGTGCGCTGCGCGGGACCGCGCGTCAGTGATCGTGGTCGTGCGGCTCGGTCTCGTGTGACTCCCCGCCGAGATCCAGGTGCAGGTGATCCTCGTGGGCGTCCTTCTCCACCGGCACGAAATGCGGGGACTCTGGATGCTGGTGCGCCGATGAGTCGTGCTCGTGCTCATGCTGATGTTCGTGCGGGTGCGCATGGGCATGATCGTGCGGATGCGAATGCACCAGATCGCCGTGCTGATGCGTGTGCTCGTGGGCATGCACGTGCTCATGCGCATGCTGGTGGCCGTGCACGTGGCTGTGCTTCTTTGGATGGTCGTGATCGTGCGCCATGATCTATCCTCCCTCGCCAGTTCGTTACAGCATGCCCGACCTGCGCGATGCCAGACGGATCAGATCACGTTGAACCTCAAAACCGCAAGGTCGCCGCAACTCGCAGCGTTCGCGGCTCGGCCGGATGGAAGTGAATGTCGGCGACAGGCTGCGACTCTCCGGGCAGCTGCGATTCGTAGAAGTAACTGATGTCGTTGGCCTCGGCATCGAACAGGTTGAAGACCGACGCCATCACGCTCAGACGCGGCGAGAAGCGATAGCCGGCCTGCGCATTGACGGTCGAGGTCGAGTTCGAGCGCACGCTGTTGTCCTCGATGAGCGGTGCCGGGCCGAAGTAACGCCAGCGGGCTCCACCGAACCAGCCCGTGTCGCGCTGGACGCTGAGACCGACCGACACGACCGTCTCTACCGCACCTGGGATGTAGTCGCCGGCGGGGTCGGACTCGGTGAACCGGGCATGTGACCACGAATAGTCGGCATCCACGATCACCGCTTCGAGCGGCGTCCAGTACGCGCCGAGTTCGACGCCATAGCGACGGGTCGCGCGGCTCGGCTCGGTGATGCCGCCGTCACCGACGAACAGCAACTCCGAGTCGATGTCGAGGTTCCACAAGGCGGCCGAGAACTGCGCCTTCGGCACGGCCGCTGTCCGGAACCCGACTTCATACCCGATGGCCGGCACGATCGGATCGACGGGTTGGACGGGCGTCGACCCGTCGGTCGGGTCGACTCGAATCGTCGTGCCTCGTGCGTCGTTGGTGTGGAATCCGCGGCCCGCATTCAGGAAGAACTCCGTTTCCGCCCAGGGACCCAGCACGACCGTGAGTTTTGGCCCTACGATCGAATCGGTCTCGTCGCCGGAGTTGGCCGGGAGATCGCTGTCGACGGAGAAGTCCAGGTAATCGAAGCGCAGACCTGCCTCGGTGCGCAGCCAGTCGGTCCAGCGCTGGTCATGGGAGACATAGGCCGCGTACTGCGTCTGGCGCACGTCGTCCCGGCGAATCGTTTCGAACCGCTCGCGGGCCTGTGTCAGATACAGGGCAACGGGTTGAATGTCGTCCTGGCGTAACTCGACGCCGGCGCGCAGCGCGCCGTCCAGGCTGTTCAACGAGGCCGGCAGGTCGTACTCGAAGTGCCCCCCGTACACCCGACGACTGTCGTACTGCTCGAACTGGTCGCCGTTGTCCTGGTCGAGCGCGTACGTGAAGTTCGAGATCAGGTCGAGGTGGTAGTCGATGGCGTACGCCAACGCCGCCCAGCCGCGCCCGTCGTGGCGGGACCACGCGTCGACCGACAGGCTGTAGCGATGCGACTCACCGCCCGTGGTCGGGTCCACGTGCCCGAAGCGTGGGATCAGCCCGGCATCGACGGCCCGTTGCGGAATCTGGTCGGTGCTGTCCCAGCTGCCGTCGTAGCCCATGCCCGTGACGGAGAACCCGGCCTCGTTGGTGCCGCGACTGAACTTGATGACCCCGCTGGTCTTCTGGAAATCCTCCGGCAGCGTCCATGGCCCGTCGGTCTGCGACCAGTCGAGGCCCAGGAGCAGCGTCCCGCCCGCCACCTGCGGCGACGCGCTGGCGAACAGGCGGTAGTAATTGTCCTCGCCCACCGTCAGGCCCAGCGTCGGAGCGCCGCTGTCGCCCACGTAGGAAATGCGCGCTGCCCCGGCCGCCGAGAAGTTTCCCTCCTCCGCAAAGTAGGGGCCCTTGCGGTAGTGCACGGTGTCCACCAGCTCGTGGATGAGGAAATTGATGTCGGCATAGCCCTGGCCGTGCGCGTGGGTGGGCATGTTCACCGGCACGCCGTCCACGTAGCTCGCAAAGTCGGTGCCGTGATCGAGGTTGAAGCCGCGCAGGAAATACTGGTTCGCCTTGCCGTCGCCACTGTGCTGCGTGACGACCAGGCCCGGCACGACCTCGAGCACCTCGCCGGGTCGCAGGATCGGCCGGCCCTGGAGCTGCACGCTGGTGACGATGCCTTCGCTCGCGGCCCGTGACTCGCCGATCAGTCCGATGCGCTGGGCGGTGACTACGATCTCTTCAAGCGGAGTTCCGGTTGGAATGCCCGAGCCGAACGCGGGTGTTGCCGCAGTGACGCATGCTGCAGCGACCAGGAGTGTGCGTGTATCCGCTTTCATGACAAGCCCCACTCATCAGGTTCGGTGGGGGAAGCAGAGTCCCACCAAGGATTGAAACGGCTCGAACCGCAATGCGACGCAATGGTAGGCAATATAACTATGTTGTGCCTACTCGTGGCAAGTACTCAGCCCCCGCTGCGGGCGCCGCAGCGTCAGGCGACAGGCGTCAGGTGCATGTGCCCGTAGTGCTGGTGGGGGGCGGCGAGCGGGTGCTTGTCGCCGCTCTCCACGGTGATGAGATTGATCTGGCCGTACGCAACCCCACGCTCGGCACGAATGCTATCTGCGAACGCACGTACGGCCACAGTCGGCCCCTTGAGGAACACGTTCTCCAGGCAGTATTCATGATCCAGGTGCAGGTGCGTCGTCGCGACGACGAGGCTGTGCTGCGCGTGCTGCGCGGCCGTCAGCCGCTCCGCCAGGTCACGCACGTGATGGTTGTAGACATAGGACAGGCTGGCCACGCATTGGGTGCGAGGCTTGTCGCTGGCACGGTGCGTCGCCACCTCGCGGCGCAACAGGTCGCGCATCGCCTCCGATCGACTCGTGTAGCCCCGGGCCGCGATCAACTCGTCGAAGGCCGTGGCGAGTTCCTCGTCGATCGACATCGTGATTCGTTCCATGCGCTCTCCCCTCTCAGTCGTGCTTGGATCCACAGACCGGACACGCCTGCAGCGCCAGTGGGCGCTCAAGCCGGCATTTCTCCAGCAGGGCATCGTCCCCGAAGACGTCCCGAGTCGGTCCGTCGACCATGATCGCACCTTCGAGCAGGACGATCGTGCGTGGACAGAGATCGAGGACCATGTCCAGGTCATGGCTCGTGAAGATCCGTGTGTGACGGAACTCGCCGAGCAGTCCGATCAGTTGGCGGCGTGCGTGCGGGTCGAGCCCACTCGTGGGCTCATCCATCACCAGGATGTCCGGCGCCATTGCCAGCACGCCGGCGATTGCCGCGCGCTTTTTCTCGCCGCCGGACAATCGGTACGGGGACTTGGTGCGCACGTGCCAGGCCCCGACCTGCTGCAGCGCCGCGTGAACCCTCCGGTCGACTTCGGCTTCAGGCAAGCCCTGGTTGCGCGGGCCGAACGCGACGTCGTCGTAAACCGTCGGCATGAACAGTTGATCGTCGGGGTCCTGGAAGACCAGGCCGACCGTGCGACGAATCGCCGGCAACGTCTCCTTCGTCAGCGGAGTGTCCCCGACACGGACCTCACCGCTCGTCGGGCTGAGATGACCGTTGAGATGCATGAGCAGCGTGGACTTGCCCGCACCGTTGGCACCGATGATGGCAACCGACTCGCCGTGGGTGATCCGGAAGGACACGTCCTTCAGCGCGACGGTGCCGTCCTCATAGACGTGCGACAGTCCGCGGGCTTCGACCAGGTGGTGGCTCATCGCAGCACACCGAGCGCCGCCGTGCCGAGCCACTGCGTCACGTCGTGAGTGCGAAGCAGCAGGAAGAGCCCGCACCACCCTGCCACGTAGGCGATGTCCGGGCGGCCGAGTCGTGACGGCGGGCCGCTGCGGAAGTCCCCGGTGAAGCCACGGGCGCACATCGCAAGGTAGATCCGTTCTGCCCGATCCCATGTCCTCAACAACAGTCGACCGACGAGCGTTCCATAGAGCCGAATCGACAGCGGACGGCCGCCGCCGCGCTGCTCACGGGCGACCGTCATCCGGGCGGCCTCCTCGCCGAGAACGGCCAGGTAGCGATAGAGGAAGAGTAGTTGAACCGCCAGCGAGCGAGGCATGCCCATCCGCTCCAGTGCACCGCAGATCGCCGGAAATCCCGTGACCGCGACCAGCGCAATGGCGGCGGCCGTCGCCAGCAACGATCGCATCACGATCGAAAGCAGCGAGATCCAGCCGCCGCTTATTTGCAATCCGCCCAACTGTACCAGCACCTCACGATCAAACCACGGGTTCGGCAGTCCGATCAGCAGCGCCACCGGCAGCACGAGGGTGACCTTGCGCAACAGGAATGCGATCGGCAACCGGGCCGCCGCGGTGACCGCCAGCGGGAACACGAAGAACGGGACGAGCGACGCCACCGCGTAGCGGTGGAATGACATCGTGCAAACGATGAAGACCAGCGTGACGAGGACCTTGGCGCGGGCGTCGAGACGATGCAGCGCGGAGTCGCCGGTCGCCAGCAGATCGAGGCGCCGGAAGTCGAGAAGGCTGGTGAGGACTGCGGGCGAGGACACGGGATCAGCGCCGCCCCACCCACCGTTGCAAGGCGAAGCCGACGAGCAATGCGAGCGCAAGGGCGATTGAACCGCCGACCACGCCGGCCATGGACTTGCCGAGCCGATCGCTGTCCCAGCTATTGGTGATCCCGTTCGGCGCCTCATTCTTCTCCGTGGCTCTGGCCGTCTCGTGCCGAAACCCGTAGCCAGGCAGTATCGCCGTCCGCTGTTGCAGGCGACCCAGTGCAGCCTGGACGCCGGTCTGGGGTGATTCGGGTTCCCGTGCACCGGTGACTCTGGCGACTGACCATTCGAGTCCGTCCGGGTTCTTCGATGCGAACCAGGCGCCAACGCCACCCAACGCAAGCGCGACGACAAGGAAAGCCGACGCGATGCCGCGCACGGGGTGCCCGGAACGCACAGCCGTCGGCAATATGCCGGGACGTGCAGCGCGAACGAAGGAGATGACGGCAGCGGTGACCACACCCTCGACGATGCCGATCGCGAGATGGATCGGCAGCATGAACGTGAGGAACGTGCCGAACGGCAGGGCCGAAATGCCCGAGGCTACGGTCTGCAGTACGACCGCGAATGCGCCCAGTTGCAGTGAGAGTACCGCCGCAATCACGGCGGCAACCGTGGCGCGAGCCGTACCGGGCGCTTCCCCGGCCAGGCGTCGGTAGAGTGGATAGCCGACGAACGCCGGAAAGAAGCCGAGATTGAAGATGTTGCAGCCGAGTGCGAGTAGCCCGCCGTCGGCAAAGAACAGCGCCTGCACGATGAGCACCGAGGCCATGACGAGGAAGGCGGCGTGCGGGCCGAGCAGGATCGCGAGCAACAAGCCGCCGCCAAGGTGGCCACTGGATCCGGTGCCGGGGATGCTGAAATTGATCATCTGCGCGGCAAACAGGAACGCGCCGAGCACGCCCATCAATGGCACACGACGGTCGTCCGCCTCATGGCGCAGCCGGCGCGAGCAATACGCGACCGTGACCGCGGTTGCAGCCCACATCGTTCCGCCGACCGCGGGCGACAGCAGTGCATCGGCCATGTGCATCGAGCGCTCTCCGTGAACGCGCCGGGCGTTGAAGCTCTAGCTGAGGCCGCCAGCAGCCCCAGCGTAGGGCTTATTTATACAATATTCTTACTGGCATGATCCATGCGGCGGACTGGTACTTACCGCAGCGGTCGCGCGGCATGGCGTTCGATCGTTGGTCCTCGAGCGGTCTGTTCGATCTGTGTTGCGGGTGCTGACGGAAATGTTGTCGGTGCACGCCCTCGGCGTACGCAAGCAGCGACGATGCTAAGGGCGTGATTCATATTCATGCATCATCAGAGGGCACCGGACGGAGTCGCCATCCGTTGTGGGAGTCGCGTCTTTGCCGGGACGCCGCGGCACGTGTGATGATTACAACTCACGCCTTCCTGCAGTAACGATGGAGGTCTACATGCCCACAGAGAGCCGTTTGCAACGCCGCGAGGTCATCGCGGGATTGGCCGGCCTGGGGGCCGCCCTGACGAGTGCCGCGACCCCCGCGCAGTCCGCGCCTGCCGGGAAAGTTGCGCCGACGCCGGCACCCCTCTCGGCCCAGCACAAGGCCGTCGTCGATTCGACCGCGGAGTGCCTGCGCGCCGGCCGCGTGTGCCTCGCACGCTGTACCGACCATCTAGCCGCCGGAATGGACACCATGGCGGATTGTCAGCGCGCCGTGATGAACATGTTGTCCGTCGTCGGGGCCATGGCCGACGTGGCCAGTTTCGCCAATGCAACACCTGCGAACATCCGGTCCCTCGCCATGACCTGCGCGCGGTTCTGCGACACGTGCGCCGCAGCGTGCGAACCACACGCCGCACACCACGCCGAGTGCAAGGACTGTCGCGAAGCATGCCTCGCGTGCGCCAAGACCTGTAACGCGCTCGCCGCATAGGGGCGCAGGTCTCCCGTCTGCGGGACAGGACCGCGGTGAATTGCGGATAACCGAAGGTCGCGGAGCACGCGACCTGATCTAGACTCGTTTCATGAACGTCCGCTGGACACGAAGCCGCAGGACCCACCTCTGGGTCACGCTGCTACTATTGCCGGCCCTGGCGTGCCGTCTGCTGATGCCGCCCGGCTTCATGCCGGGCACGGGCGCAGATCACTCGCCCACCATGCAGATGTGCCATGGTGCCGGGCCGCTGCCGCAGGGCACACAGTCGCCTGCCAAGGGCGATGGACAGACGCCCAGCAATCGTACGCATCACGAGGCACCCTGTGTCTTCGCGGCCGCCGGCACGGGTGCGCCGCCGACGATCTCGTTGCCGATGCTCGACGGTCCGGCGACGCCAGACGCCGTGCCGTCGCAGCCGGAACCCGCCGTTTTCTACCGGACCCTGCATCGCGCCCACTCGCCGAGGGCGCCTCCTCCCATCGTCAGCCCCGCATAGGGCTCGACTGCCCGAGCGACGTTGGACGCCGTCACTGGCGTGCCGGCAGCTGACCGTTGGGTATCAAGAAGTCTTGCTCGCAAACCTGTCGCGGCCGCCCGCATCGTTGGCGACCGTCACGTATTGCGCATGGCATCGCGATGAACCGGTGACGTTCGGATCACTTCAGCGTCGGACTGCGCTTGACGTCGAGCCGGCGGGGTTTCGCCACGGCGCTCATTACCCATTTTGATTCCGGAGTTTGAAGACATGCGACCTCGTCAGATCACAGTTGCCGTATTCCTGGCCCTCTACGCTGCCCAAGGTGTGGCGGCGGACAATGGCACAGCCCTCGAAGAAATCCTCGTCACGGCCCGCCGGATTCTCACCCCCGGCTTCGGCGCCATGGGTCTCGACAGCGCCGAGATTGCGCGAAAACGCGCCCGCACCAGCGACACCGCCCGTCTGCTTGCGGACCTGCCCGGGGTGAGCGTCTATGGCGCCGGAGGGGTGTCCAGCCTGCCGGTCATCCGTGGTCTCGCGGACGATCGCCTGCGCACCCAAGTGGACGGCATGGACCTCGTGGCCGCCTGCCCCAATCACATGAACTCACCGCTCTCCTACATCGACCCCACGGCCGTGGCCAACGTCGACGTGTACGCCGGCGTCACGCCGGTGAGCGTCGGCGGCGACAGCATCGGCGGCAGCATCGTGGTGCGCTCGGCGGACCCGGCGTTCGCGCAGCCCGGCGCTCATCTCCTGAAGGGTGAAGCCGGTACGTTCTATCGCAGCAACAACGATGGCTGGGGCGGGAATCTCTCCGGCACGTTCGCCACCGAAAGCCTGAGCCTCAATTACACCGGCGCCTACACCCAATCCGACAACTACACGACCGCCGATAACTTCAAGAACTACACGTTCACGGGTCGACAGGGCCACACGCTGCCGACGGACGAAGTGGGGTCCTCCGCCTATGAATCCAGCAACCAGGCTGTCCGGCTCGCCTGGCGCAGTGGCAGTCACCTGCTGGACTTCACCTACGGTGTCCAGGACATTCCGTACGAGGGCTATGCCAACCAGCGCATGGACATGACGGAGAACCAGAGCGACCAGTTCAATCTTGCCTACACCGGCAGCCTCGGCTGGGGAACCCTGCAGGCGCGGGCCTATTACCAGCATACCGAGCACGAAATGGATTTCGGCGACGACAAGCGGTTCTGGTATGGCCCCGGGCAACCGCCCAGCGGCTCGGGCGGGGACACGGCCGTAAACGGCACACCGTGCTCGCCGATTTCCGGCTCAATGATGGTGAGCGGCCAGATGGTCGGTTGCGCCGCCGGCATGCCGATGAAGACCGACGGCAAGAACACGGGAGTCACGGTCAGCGCCGCGATCCCGCTGGCCGAGCAGAGCCTGCTGCGCGTCGGCGGCGAGTATCAGGAAAATCGGCTGGACGACTGGTGGCCGCCCTCCGGCGCAGGCATGTGGCCCTACGACTTCCTGAACCTGAACGACGGGCAGCGTGACCGTTATGCCGCCTATGGGGAATGGGAGATCAGCAAGGAACGCTGGACGCACATCCTGGGCATCCGCTTTGAAACCGTGGACATGGATGCCGGCCCCGTGCACGGCTACAACACGAACTCCTTTCCCGACCAGCGGAGCGGCGGCATGGGCAACCAGACGCGGGACGCGGCGCTCTTCAACACTGAGTCACGCGGCAAGTCGGACGACAACTGGGACCTGTCCTGGCTCGCTCGCTTCACGCCGGCGGATACCCAGACCTACGAGATCGGCCTGGCGCAGAAGACCCGCTCGCCCAACCTGTACGAGCGCTACACCTGGTCCACCTGGCAGATGGCGGCGTTCATGAACAACTTCGTCGGCGACGGCAATGGCTACGTGGGCGACGTGAACCTGAAGCCCGAGGTGGCTCGCACGGTGAGCGTCACGGCCGACTGGCACGATGCCGGCTCGGAGCACTGGAGTGTCAAGGTGACGCCGTACTACACGGACGTGCAGGACTACATCGACGCGGTGCAGTGGGACGCCGCGGCGAACGCGCCTCGCGCCGTGCCGGTGGTCGGCAACTTCACCGTGCTCAGGTACGTAAACCAGTCCGCCCGCCTCTACGGCGCGGACCTCGCGGCGGACTACCGGCTGACGGGCACGACGGACTACGGCAAATTCTCGGCCCAACTCGTGGCGAGCTACACCCGGGGCACAAACGAGGACACGGACGGCAACCTTTACAACATCATGCCGCTGCACGCCAAGCTGGCCCTGACGCATGAACTTGGTTCGTGGCGCAATTCACTGGAGGGTGAGTTCGTGGCGGCGAAGGATGATGTCTCCGCCGTGCGCAACGAAATGCAGACCGCGGGCTACGGCCTTGCTCACCTGCGCAGCCGCTACGAGCGAGCCACCTGGAGCGCGGAAATCGGCATCGAGAACCTGTTCGACCGCTTCTACGAACTGCCGCTGGGCGGCGCCTACGTCGGTCAGGGCACGACGATGACCATCCCGCCCGTGCCCAATCAACCGCAATGGGGCACTCCCGTACCCGGGGCAGGCCGTTCGATTTATGCGAGTGTCAGCATGAAGTTCTGACGCGGCCACCCGATCGACCACCGGCTCCCGATCGCCTGTCGCAGTCCACGAGTGTCAGCTCCAGGGCTGCGGCGGGCGAGGGAGCAGGACCTCAGAGCTTGAAGGTGAAGCGCGCGCCGAAAGTCCGCGGCGGCTCGAGGAAGACGTTGGCGTACGGCCCGAACTGGCCGGTCGTCGCCGCCGCAAGCACCGCCTCGTTCTCGATGTTCTTGACCCACAGCCCCACGCTCCAGCGGTCGTCGGGCGCGTAATACGTGACTGCTGCATCGGACTTGAAGTAATCCTGCTGCTCGGTGCCGCGGAACTGCGCGAACGTGCCCCAGAACGAATCCTCGTAGCGCGTCTCGATGCGGGCCAGCAGCCGCCCCGGACCGACTTGGAACTCGTGCTGGTAGCCTGCCGACACCGTCCACTCCGGCGCGTTCTGCAGCGGGTAACCGCCGAAGTCGCGATTGGGAATCCCGATATTCACGCCGTCGGGCACGACGAAATCGTCGTACTCGGCATTGAGATAACCGACCGAGAGGTTCAACCGGTCGCGTCCCGTCGGCAGGAACAGCAGGTCGAACTGGTTGCCCCAGATTGTCGTCTGGGCAGCATTGAAGGTCGTTAGCAGCGCAGTGTTCAGGTTGAAAGACTGCACCAGCAGGTCTTCGTAGTCATAGTAGAAGACTTCGTCGTTGACCTGCAGGCGATCGTCGAGGAAGCGGCTCTTGATGCCGGCCGTCCAGGCCGTCATCGTCGCCGACTCCACGAGGTTCGACTGCTCGGGAGTCGCGGGGAACGCGTTGTACGTGCCCGGCTGGTAACCGGTCTGGATCGTCGCGTACGCCATCGCGGCCACACCCAGGTCCATTTCCACGCCCAGCTTCCAGTCGAAGTTGTCGTAATCTTCGTCCGCCGAGAATGGCTGGCCGAACGCGGTCTGGCCAGCGCCTTCCCGCTGGTCCCAGCTGAAGCGACCGCCCGCCGTCAGGCGCAGCTCATCCGTCAACGAGTACGTCGCTTCGCCGAAGGCCGCATAGCCTTCGAGCCGGTTGCGCGAAATCTGCGAAAGCGGGAAGCCGCCGGCAATGAAATCGCCGGAATTCGTCACCTGGTATGCATACAGGCCGCCGAGCCACCGCAGCTTCGAGTCGGTGTCGCTGGCGACACGCAACTCGTTGGTGACCTGGTTGTAGTGCGCGGTGAGCAGCGCAGGAATGTTCTCGAGCCAGTAGTCCGCGGTCCAGTCGAGATAGAAATAGCCGGGGATGTACGTCAGCTTGACGTCGCCCAGGTCCCAGTCGGCCTGCGCGCCGAGCACCATGTTCTCGAAATCCTGCGGCGAGGCCGTCGGCGCGCCCGGATCGATGCGGTCGTCCCACGGATCGCTGGTGTTGAAGGCATTCGGATTGCCGTCGAACGTGCCATCGTTGTAACCGCGTCGCACCAGGTTAGGCGACTTGCCATCCTTCTTCGCGCCGTGCAGCCAGACATGGATGTCGAGATCGTCGGTCGGCGTGTAGAGCGCGGAGAGTCGCCCCGCGTAGTCTTCCCTGGAGTCCGCACCGGTCTTCAGGTAGCCGTCGTGCTGGATGTAGTCGAACGCGCCGCGCAGGGCGAGGTGCTCCGACACCGGCAGGTTCTGCACGATCGTGCCATGCACGAGCGAGTAGTCGCCGACCTCCAGCAGGCCGCTGGTCTCGAGTTCCTGCGTTGGCCGGTTGAACTCGACGTTGACCGCGCCGCCGAGCGCCGCGCGCCCATACAGCGTGCCCTGCGGGCCCGGCAGCAGCTCGATGGATGCGATATCGAAAAGTCCGACGCTGGTGCCTTCGCGCGGAATGTACACGCCGTTGAAATTGAAAGCGTTCGGCGGCTCGATGTTGGGCAGGTCCAGCGTCGAGCCGACGCCGCGGATATAGAGTTCGGTGGAAGCGTTCTCGGCCTGGAACCGCACTGACGGCATCAGGTTCTGCACGGCGCGGATGTCATACACGCCCGCGGCAACCAGAACATCACCGGACAGGACCGTGACCGCGGCCGCCGTCTTCTGCAGATCCTCGGCGACCTTCTGCGCGGTGACGGTGATCACCTCCAGGCCAGCGCTCTGCGAGCCGGTGGCGGCAGCGTCCGCCAGGGCCAGCACCGGGAAAAGCTGCAGGGCAATAGCGGCCCGCAGCAGGGTCGAACGTGTTTGCGTCTTGTGCATCGTGCGCTCTCAAGGCTTCGCCGGGGTTGCGACCCCGGCGGTCTGGGGAACAAGTCCCCGAGTGGATTCGGTGGCGCGGCCGGAGGGATTCGAACCCCCGACCCTCAGGTTCGAAGCCTGATGCTCTATCCAACTGAGCTACGGCCGCGCGTAAGGTAGGCGAAGTTTACCGTCACTTCATCGTTGGCATGACGAATTGCGCGCTCTCCCGGCGCGCGGTAGGCCAGCGCGAGGTGACGGTTTTCAGCCGCGTATAGAAACGCACGCCGTCCGGGCCGTGGACGTGCAATGCGCCGAACAACGAGCGCTTCCAGCCGCCGAAGGAATGGAACGCCATCGGCACCGGGATCGGAACGTTGATTCCAACCATGCCCGCCTGCACGCCCTGGGTGAACGTCCGCGCGGCTTCGCCGCTCGCAGTAAAGATGGCCGTTCCGTTTCCGAACTCGTGCTCGTTGACGAGGCGGGTCGCCGTGGCGAGGTCCGGCACGCGGACGACGCAGAGCACGGGCCCGAAAATCTCTTC
The DNA here is from genome assembly GCA_963698735.1 of uncultured Gammaproteobacteria bacterium. Classification (GTDB taxonomy): domain Bacteria; phylum Pseudomonadota; class Gammaproteobacteria; order Steroidobacterales; family Steroidobacteraceae; genus RPQJ01. The sequence goes on from CAVOSA010000019.1 coordinate 258,447, forward strand.
CTTGTAAATTCGCATCTGCGGCTCGACGCCGTCAAACAGGCAAGGGCCGATGAAGTAGCCATCCTCGAACCCCTTCACGCGCAGGCCGCGTCCGTCCACGACGAGCCTCGCGCCTTCCTGCACACCCAGGTCCACGTAGCCGCTGACGCGGTCACGGTGCTCCTTCGTCACCAGCGGACCCATCTCGGCTGCGTCCTCCAGTCCCGAGCCGACTTTGAGCTGTTGCAGCTGGCGCTGCAGCGCCACGACCAGCGGATCAGCGGCGTCGCCCACCGCAACGGCCACCGAGATCGCCATGCATCGCTCGCCAGCCGACCCGTACGCAGCGCCGATCAGCGCGCTCGCCGCATTCTCGGTGTCGGCGTCGGGCATCACGACCATGTGGTTCTTCGCGCCGCCCAGCGCCTGAACGCGTTTGCCGTGCGTGGAAGCCGTGCGATAGATGTACTCGGCGACGGGCGTCGAGCCGACGAAACTCACCGCGCCCACGCGCGGGTCCGTCAACAGCGTGTCCACGGCTTCGCGATCGCCGTTGACCACGTTGAAGACGCCGTCCGGGAGGCCCGCTTCCTTCAGCAACTGCGCGACGCGCATCGGGCAGCTCGGATCCTTCTCGGACGGCTTCAGCACGAACGTGTTGCCGCAGGCGATGGCCACCGGGAACATCCACATCGGGACCATCGCCGGGAAATTGAACGGCGTGATGCCGGCGCAGACGCCGACCGGCTGGCGCTGCGACCAGCTGTCCACGCCGGTGCCGACGCTTTCGCTGAACTCGCCCTTGAGCATCTGCGGAATGCCGCAGGCGAACTCGACGACTTCGGTGCCACGGATCACTTCGCCGCGCGCATCCGAGAACACCTTGCCGTGCTCGACCGTGATCAGCCGCGCCAGCTCGTCGAGGTGCTGCTCGAGCAGGGCCTTGAACTTGAACATGATCCGGGCACGCTGCAACGGGGGCGTTGCCGACCAGGCCGGCAGCGCGGCTTCGGCCGCAGCGATCGCCGTCCGGGTCTCGTCGGCGCTGGCGAACGCCACCTGGCCCCGCAGCTCACCGGTCGCCGGGTTGTGCACCGGGCCTTTGCGACCCGACAGTCCCGCGACTTCGCGACCACCGATGAAGTGGCCATGGTCGAGAGCAGGCATGACGGCGGCAGTTGGTTTCAGGAGGTTCATCTCGGGGATTCCAGGCGGGTCCGGTCGGGCGGAGGGCGCATTGGACACGAACCCCCGTCACCCTGCCAACCCCGTTTCCCGACAGGAACGCCCGGTCCCCTGCAGCCCTGGCCCGGCTGGGACCGCCTCGACCCAGTCCGGACCGCACATAGGCTGCGGTATAGTGCCCGTCCGCGACCCGTCGGCCACCCTGGCCGGCCGCGCGCCCACTGGCACTTTCGAGGTTCCAACGACATGAAGATGCTGACCGTCCTTGCGTCCATCCCGGCCCTGCTGGCCATGAGCGCTGCCGCCGAGGCCGCCACCTGTGTGTATCCCCAGGCCCCGCAGAGCCTGCCAAACGGCGCTTCCGCGACCAAGGAAGAGATGCTGGCAGCCCAGGGCCTGGTGAAGGAGTATGCCAAGAACGTGCAGGAGACCTACCTGCCGTGCCTCGACCAGGACCAGGCCGAGCAACTCGCCGCGATCGATCCGGCCGACCCGCAGCTTGCCGAGAAGAAGGTGGCCGTCGAGTCGATCCACGCCAAGAAGCACAACTCGGCACTCGACGAGTTGCAGGCGCTGGTGGACCGCTGGAACGTCGAGAAGAAGGCGTTCTCGGAGAAGGCCGCCAAGTGACGCTGTACGTTCGCCCGAGGGTCTCCTCCGCATGACGACTGGCGCGTCGGCCCTGCCGACCCCGGGCGAAGCGGAGGCCCTCGTGCGCGAACGCGTGCAGCCACTGCCCGTCGAATCGCGCCCGCTCGAGTCCCTGGCTGGAGCGGTGCTCGCGCAGTCGGTCCGCTCCGAACGCGACCAGCCACCTTTCGACCGGGTGACGATGGACGGCATCGCATTCGCCTCGCAGGCCTGGCGCGACGGGCGGCGCAGTTTCCGCGTTGCAGGCACGCAGGCGGCGGGCCAGCCGCCGTTGCACCTGGCCGACCCGGCCGAGTGCCTCGAAGCAATGACCGGCGCAGTGCTACCTCACGGCTGTGACTGCGTCGTGCCGGTCGAGCGGCTGCGCGTCGAGGACGGCATCGCGACCATCGAGGACGACGTACCCGTCGAATCTTTCCTCAACGTCCACACGCGCGGACTGGATGCGCGCGAGGGTGACCTGCTGCTGGCCCGCGGCACGCGGCTCGGCGCACCCGAAATTGCGGTGCTGGCTTCCGCTGGCATGCCGCGTGCGGACGTCCGCGCCGAACCGCGGATCGTGATCGTCGCAACGGGCGACGAACTGGTCGCACCCGACGAACCGATCGCCGCCTGGCAGGTGCGCCGGTCCAACAGCTATGCGCTTCGTGGCGCGCTGAGCCTGCGGGGTTACCAGCGCGTCGCGGAAGACCACTTGCCGGACGATCATGCCGTGCTGGCGGACCGCCTCGCCGCCCACCTCGCGACCCACGACGTGATCGTGTTGACGGGCGGCGTGTCGATGGGACGCTACGATCACGTGCCGAGCGTGCTGCGCCAGCTTGGCGTCACCGAAGTGTTCCACAAGGTTGCCCAACGGCCGGGCAAGCCGATCTGGTTCGGCATCGGGCCAGCTGGCCAGACCGTGTTTGGACTGCCGGGCAATCCGGTGTCGTCGCTGGTGTGCCTGCTGCGCTACGTGGTGCCGGCGCTGGGCGCGATGCAGACCGCACGGCCGCGACTTGCCGAACACGTGCCGCTAGGGGCGGCCTTCAAGGTCAAGCCGGAACTCGCCTATTTCCTGCCGGTGCAGGTCGAGCACAGCCCGACGCTTGGTCTGGTTGCGATGCCACGGCTCACGCGCGGTTCCGGCGATTTCATCTCGCTGCTCGGTACCGACGGTTTCGTCGAATTGCCACCCGGACCGCGCGACTTTCCCTGCGGCCACCTCGCGCCGCTGTACCGCTGGTGAACTGACATGAGCGCGCCGCGCAACCTCGCCGACGTTGTCCCGCTGGGCCAGGCCAGCGCGGTCGTCGATCGGCTCGGCCGGCCGGTCCACGACCTGCGCGTCTCGGTGATGGACCGCTGCAATTTCCGTTGCCCCTACTGCATGCCGCAGTCGACGTTCGACGCAAAGTACCGCTTCCTGCGCGCGCAGGAGCGGCTGACTTTCGAGGAGATTGCCCGCCTGGTCAGGCTCGCTGCGCGACTTGGCGTGCGCAAGGTGCGGTTGACTGGAGGCGAACCGCTGTTGCGCGGCGGCCTGCCCGACCTGGTCGCCGACCTGTCGGCCATCGAAGGCGTCGAGGATCTCGCGCTCACCACCAACGGCGTGCTGCTCGCGCAGCACGCGGCGGAACTCAAGGGCAACGGACTGCATCGCGTAACCGTCAGCCTCGACTCGCTGGACGAAGCGGTCTTTGCCGACATGAGCGGCGGCTTCGGCGGACTGCCGCAGGTACTCGAGGGCGTCGAAGCGGCGCTCGCCGCCGGACTGCGGCCCTTGAAAATCAACACGGTGGTGCAGCGCGGCCGTAACGACCACACCGTGCTCGACCTGCTTGAACGCTTCCGCGGCACGGGCGTCACCGTGCGGCTGATCGAGTACATGGACGTCGGCAACCGCAATGCCTGGGAACCGTCACAGGTCGTCCCCTCGGCTGAACTGCTCGGGCGGATCCAGTCGCGGTGGCCTGTCACGGGCGAGCCCGGGCGCTATCGCGGGGAGGTCGCGGCCCGCTACCGCTATGACGACGGCGCCGGCGAGATCGGGTTCGTGTCGTCCGTGAGCGCGCCATTCTGCGGCGACTGCAATCGCGCGCGGCTGTCGTCCGAAGGCGTCCTGTACACGTGCCTGTTCGCCACGCACGGACTCGACCTGCGCGCGCCATCACGGGCCGGCGCGTCGGATGAAGAGTTGCTGGAGATGATGCGCAGCGCATGGTCACAGCGCACGGACCGCTACAGCGAACTGCGCAGCGAACTGCGCGGCCGCGAGTCGCCGCTGCGCAAGGTCGAAATGCATTACATCGGCGGGTGAGGATCGTGACCGAATTGAGCCATGTCGATGCCGAAGGCCGGCCCACGATGGTGGACGTGAGCGGCAAGGTCGTGAGCCTGCGCACTGCCGTGGCGGAATCGCGGGTCCGTTTCCCGCCGGAAGTCGCGCGGGCGTTGCGTGACGCAGGCTTTGCGACGAAGAAAGGCCCCGTGTTTCATACCGCGATCGTCGCCGGCGTCATGGCCGCCAAGCGCACGCACGAGTTGATCCCGTTCTGCCACCCGCTCGGCCTCGAGCGCTGTGATGTCACGATCGAGATGGATGCCGCGAACGAGGCCGTGGTGCGTTGCGCGGTGTCGGTGCACCACAGGACCGGCGTCGAGATGGAGGCCCTCACCGGGGCCTCGATCGCCGCACTCACGATCTACGACATGTGCAAGGCGCTGTCGCACGACATCGTCATCGCCGCAACGCGCCTGCTGGAAAAGCAGGGCGGCAAGCGCGACGTGCGGGAAGGTGTCGCGCGATGAATGCCACGCCTGCCCCGCTGCACGGACTGGTGCTTGCCGGCGGCGCCAGCCGGCGCATGGGTCACGACAAGGCCGCCCTCGCCTACCACGGCCGGCCGCAGCTCGAGTGGGCCCGCGACCTGCTGGCACGCCACTGTGCGCAGGTCTTCACCTCGATTCGCGCCGACCAGCAGGACGATCCTGTCCGGCGAGGGCAGCCGGTGATCGTCGACGCTCACGACGGCATCGGACCGATTGCCGGCATTGCAGCGGCGCAGGCGCAGTGGCCGGACCATGCGTGGCTGGTCCTCGCGTGCGACCTGCCCTTCGTCGACGATGCGTGCATTGCGAATCTGGTCAGCCGTCGCGACGGCCGGCACGTGGTCGCGTATGCGAGCAGCCACGATGGGCTGCCGGAGCCGCTGTGCGCGATCTACGAACCTGCCTCGCGCGCCGGCGTTCTCGCCGCGATCGAGTCGGGCAGGAACTGCCCGCGCAAGTTCATTCTCGGCGCGGGCGTCGCACTGCTCCAGCAACTCGATCCCGCGGCGCTCGACAACGTGAATACGCCGGACGAACTGCAACGCGTGCGCGGGCAGCTCCGCGGGCCGGCGAACCCATGAAGAAGATCACGCTCCAGTATTTCGCCGTGTTGCGCGAACAGGCCGGCTGCAGCGAGGAACACCTGGAAACTGCCGCGGCGACTCCCGCCGAGCTCTACGAGCAGGTCCGCGCCCGGCACGGGTTCAAGCTGCCGCAGTCGATGCTGCGCGTCGCCGTCAACGAGGAATTCCGCGACTGGTCGTGGCCGCTGCAGGCGAACGATCGCGTGGTCTTCATTCCGCCCGTCGCGGGGGGCTGATGCGTCCGTTCTCGTTCAGCACCGAGCCGATCGACACGGCCCGCGGCCGCGCGGTGCTGTCCGACCCTGAGTGCGGCGGCTACGCGACGTTTGAAGGCTGGGTGCGCGACCACAACGAGGGACGCGAGGTGCACCGCCTGGAGTACGAGGCGTTCGCGGCGCTCGCCGAACGCGAAGGCGAACGCATCGTTGCCGAGGCGATCACTCGCTTTGGCGTCCAGCATGCGGCCTGCGTGCACCGGATCGGCGACCTCGGACTTGGCGAGATGGCGGTGTGGGTCGGCGTGAGCTCGGCGCATCGCGCGGAGGCGTTCGCCGCCTGCCGCTACATCATCGACGAGGTGAAGCACCGGGTGCCGATCTGGAAGAAGGAGCACTACGTCGACGGCGATTCGGGCTGGGTGAACTGCGAGCGTTGTGCGCTCCCTGCCGGCCACGACAACCCCGCTCCGCATGAGCACCAGCACGGACACCAGGTCGCGGCCGGCCACCGGCATCCGCACGACCGCGGCGCTTCGAGCACCACTGCGAACTCATTGCGACCCGACTTCTCGCGCCAGATGGCGCTGCCGGAAGTCGGCGCTGCCGGGCAGCAGCGGCTGCGCGGTGGCTCGGTGCTGGTCATCGGCGCGGGCGGCCTCGGGGTGCCGGTCCTGCAGTACCTCGCTGCCGCGGGCGTCGGGCGCATCGGCATTGCCGACGGCGACGTCATCGAGGCCAGCAACCTGCACCGGCAGCCGCTCTACGGCGTCAGCGACATCGGCAAGTCGAAGGCAGCCGTTGCGGCGACGCGGCTGCGGGAACTGAATCCCGACGCCGCCGTCGAGATGCACGCCGAGCGTGCGGTCGCGGGCAATCTCGCCGATTGGCTCGGCCGGTACGATCTCGTCGTCGACTGCAGCGACAACTTCGCCACCAAGTTTCTCGTCAATGATGCCGCAGTGAGTCTCGGCAAGCCGGCGGTGTTTGCCAGCGTCTACCAGTACGAGGGCCAGCTGCAGGTCTACCTGCCGCGGGAGGACTGGCCCTGCCTGCGTTGCCTGTGGCCGGAAGCGCCGCGCGATGGCCTGGTCGGCAACTGCGCCGAAGCAGGCGTGCTCGGCCCAGTGCCGGCAGCGCTCGGCGCCATGCAGGCGATGCAGGCACTCAAGATTCTGCTCGGATTGCCCGTCGACAACTCACCCGCGCTGCACGTGTTCGACCTGCTGGGCATGCACTGGCGTACGATCAAGGCGTCGCGTAATCCCGCGTGCGATCACACGCCGCGCGAGTTGCAGTCAGCCGCCATCGCTCCGGCGGGCCTCGAGATCGAGTTCCCGACGCTCGACGCCGCGCTCGCCTCCGGCCTGACGCTGGTCGACATCCGCGAGGCATGGGAACGCGCCATGGACGACCCGGAGCGCCAGATCGAGTGGCACCTGCCGTTGAGCGCCTTCATGCAGGGCGCGACGGCCCTGCCGCCCGACGGCCGTTACCTCATCGTGTGCGCGCACGGGGTGCGCAGCCTGGCGCTGGCGGAGCACCTGCACTCGCTGGGCTACCCTGCCGTCTACTCGCTGGTGGGTGGACTCGCGGCCGTATCCGACTGAGCGTCAGGGCCTGACCTGTCCACTGCCGCGAACGACGTACTTGTAGCTCGTCAGCTGCTCGACGCCGACCGGCCCGCGCGCATGGAAGCGGTCGGTCGAGATGCCGATCTCGGCGCCCATCCCGAACTCGCCGCCGTCCGCAAACTGCGTCGACGCGTTGTGCAGCACGATCGCGCTGTCCACGCGTGACAGGAAGCGCTCGGCCGTGGCTGCGTCGTCGGTGACGATCGATTCCGTGTGATCCGAGCCGTACCGGGCGATGTGCACGATGGCGCCATCGACGCCGTCGACGAGCTTGACCGCGATGATCGCGTCCAGGTACTCGGTGCGCCAGTCAGCTTCCGTCGCCGCCTTCACGCGCGGATCCACCGCGCAAGTCGCGGCGTCACCCCGGACTTCGCAGCCAGCATCGAGCAACTCGCGCACCAGCAGCCCCAGGTGCGTGCGCTCCGCAGCGGCATCGACCAGCAGCGTCTCCGCAGCGCCGCACACGCCAGTGCGCCGCAGCTTGGCATTGAGTACGATCGAACGCGCCATCTCCAGGTTCGCGGCACGATCCACGTAGACGTGGCAGATGCCCTCGAGGTGACCGATGACCGGCACCCGCGCTTCCTGCTGCACGCGCGCGACCAGGCTCTTGCCGCCACGCGGCACGATCACGTCGATGAACTCCGTCATGCCGGCGAGCATGTGCCCCACGGCCGCGCGATCGGTGGTCGGCACGAGCTGGATGCATGCGCCGGGCAGGCCGGCGGCACGCAGGCCTGCCACCAGGCATTCATGGATCGCAACGCTCGAGTGATGGCTCTCGCTGCCGCCGCGCAGGATGGCGGCGTTGGCCGACTTCAGGCACAGCGCGCCGGCATCACAGGTGACGTTCGGACGGCTTTCGTAAATGATGCCGATGACGCCGAGCGGCACGCGGACACGCTGGAAGCGCAAACCGTTGGGCCGGGTCCATTCGGCGATGACCGTGCCGATCGGATCCGCCAGGGCGGCAATCTCTTCGACGCCGCGCGCCATGGCTTCGATGCGCGCGGCATCGAGCTGCAGGCGATCGAGCCCGGCACGACCGAGTCCTGCCGCCACCGCCGCGCTCATGTCGCGCTGGTTGGCCGCGAGGATCTCAGGCTGGCGTGCGCGCAGTGCGGCAGCCATCGCCTGCAGCGCGCGATTGCGCTGCTCGCCGCTCGCAATCGACAGGACGCCCTGCGCCGCGACCGCATCGCGGCCGAGCTGCTGCATCGTCGCTGTCAGCGTTGCGGCATCCGTCACGTCAGTACCAGGTCATCGCGGTGGATCAGCTCGTCGCGGCCACGATACCCGAGAATCGCTTCCAGCTCATGGCTGCGGCGACCGCTGGCGCGCCGCGCGTCCTCGCTCGAATACGCGCTCAGTCCGCGTGCGATCTCGGTTCCATCCGCGTCGCGGACCAGCACGGCGTCGCCGCGGTCGAACCGGCCCTCGACCCGCGTCACGCCCGCGGGCAGCAGGCTCTTGCCCCCGCGCAGGGCTCGCGCCGCGCCTGCGTCGACGTGCAGCACGCCCGCGGGCTTGAGCAGCCCTGCGATCCACTGCTTGCGCACGGTCCTGGGCGAGGTGCGGGACACGAACCAGGTGCAGCGCGCACCCGCCTCGATGCGCTGCAGCGGATGCTGCTCGCGCCCGGCCGCCACGCACATGGTGCAACCGGCGGCGAGCGCAATCTTGCCGGCGAGCACCTTGGTGGCCATGCCGCCGGAACCGACGTCGGAAGCGGAGCCGCCGGCCATCGCCTCGATCTCGGGCGTGATGGCCGTAACTTCGGGAATGAAGCGCGCATTCTCGTCGCGCGTGGGATCCGCGGTGTAGAGGCCGTCGACGTCGGACAGCAGCACGAGGCAATCCGCGCTCGCCATCTGCGCCACGCGCGCCGCGAGGCGATCGTTGTCGCCGTAGCGGATCTCGGCCGTGGCGACTGTGTCGTTCTCATTGATGACGGGGATCGCGCCAAGCTTGAGCAGCGTGTTGAGCGTGCCGCGCGCGTTGAGATAACGGCGGCGCTCTTCGGTGTCGCCGAGCGTCAGCAGCATCTGCGCCACCGAGCAATCGTGCTGCTCGAGCACCTCCTTCCAGGCATGCGCGAGGCGGATCTGGCCGACGGCCGCCGCGGCCTGGCTCTCCTCCAGCTTGAGCTTGCCGGGCGCGAGCCCGAGCTGCCTGCGACCGAGCGCAATGGCGCCGGACGACACGATGATGACTTCCTGGCCGCGGGCGCGCAGCGCCGCGATGTCGATGGCGAGCGTTTCCAGCCAGGCACGGTTGACGCGGCCCGTCGATTTCTCGACAAGCAGCGCCGACCCGATCTTGATGACGACCCGCTTTGCACGTGCGAGGCGGGCACCGCCCCGTGCCGTCGCGGATGCACTCATGCGACCGCGAACTGATCGGGCGTTAGCGTCATCAGGCCCGTGGCACCCGCCCGCGCCGCGGCTGAATGCGAATCGACCCGCGGCAGGATGCGCGAGAAATAGTGCTGCGCCGTCACCAGCTTCGCCTTGTAGAAGTCGTCGTTCGGGTCTGCGGCGAGCTTCTTCGCGGCGACGCCGGCCGCGACCAGCCAGCACCAGCCAAGGCACATGTAGCCCGCGACGTGCAGGTAGTCGGTCGCGGCGGCGCCGACTTCGTCCGGACTCAGCTGGGCGGCCTTGCCGAGTTCGACAGTGAGCCTGCCCCATTGCTCGAGCCGCTTGCCGAGATCGGCTGCCAGCGGCGCGATCTGCGGCAGCGAACCGAATTTCTGGATCGAATCGACGATGCGCGCCGAGACCATCTGCTGGCTCTTGCCGCCGGTGCCGAAGACCTTGCGGCCGAGCAGGTCCAGCGCCTGCACGCCGTTGGTGCCTTCGTAGATCGGCGTGATGCGCGCGTCGCGCATGAGTTGCTCGACGCCCGTCTGGCGGATGAAGCCGTGGCCGCCGTGAATCTGCACGGCGAGGCTCGTGACTTCCATCGCGGCTTCGGTCAGGAAGCCCTTCACGATCGGCGTCAGGAACGCGATCAGCTCCGTGGAGCGCTTGCGTGCCTCAGGGTCCGGATTCAGGTGCGCGCTGTCGATCTCGCGTCCCGTCAGGAAGCAGAGCACGCGGCCGCCTTCGACGAAGGCCTTCTGCGTGAGCAGCATGCGGCGCACGTCCGGATGCACGATGATCGGATCGGCCGGCTTGCCGGGTTCTTTCGTTCCCGTCATGGCGCGGCCCTGCAGGCGATCATTGGCGTAGGCGATCGAGGCCTGCCAGGCGAGTTCGGAGAGGCCGTGGCCCTGCAGGCCGACGCCCAGTCGCGCGTGGTTCATCATCGTGAACATGCAGGCGAGACCTTCGTTCGGCTTGCCGAGCAGCCAGCCGATCGACTCGTTGAAGTGCATGACGCAGGTGGGTGACGCGTGGATCCCCATCTTGTGCTCGATCGCGCCGCACACGACGCCATTGCGTTCGCCGGCATCGCCATTGGTGTCCGGCAGGAACTTGGGCACCACGAACAGGCTGATGCCGCGCGTGCCCGGGGGTGCGTCGGGCAGTCGCGCGAGCACCAGGTGCACGATGTTCTGCGTGAGGTCGTGTTCGCCGGCGCTGATGAAGATCTTGGTGCCGGTGATCGCAAAGGAGCCGTCGGCGCGCGGTTCAGCCTTCGTGCGGAGCATGCCCAGGTCGGTGCCGCTGTGCGCTTCGGTCAGGCACATCGTGCCAGACCACTTGCCCGCAATCATTTTCGGCAGGTAGACCTGCTTGAGAGCGTCATCCGCGTGCGCTGCGATGGTCAGCGCAGCACTCTCGGTCAGTCCAGAATACATGCGCCATGCCATGTTGCCGGACACCAGCATCTCGCCGAACGCGAGCGAGAAACCGCCGGGCAGGCCCTGGCCGCCCCAGGCCGGATCGGCCGTCATCGTTATCCAGCCGTCGTCGCAGTAACGGTCGTAGGCTTCCTTGAAACCGGGCGGCGTCGTCACCTTGCCGTCCTCGAATCCCAGCCCGTGCACGTCGCCGATGCGGTTGGTGGGGGCCAGCACGTCCTCGGCGAAACGCGCGCCCTCCTCCAGGATGCCTTCCAGCAAGTCCCGGTTGAGGTCCTCCCGGCCATAGGCCCGGTAGTTGTCCTCGAAGTCGAGCACGTCGTGGACGACGAAACGGATGTCACGGAGCGGTGCGCGGTACGTGTACACGGTGGAGTCCTCTGGCAAACCCCGGTTCAAACCTGAGTGTAGCTGAATTTGCGGCAGTGCAGCATCCGTGTGTTACGGTTGCCTGCGCCGACGACGCGACCGTATAGTTGACCGCTCTTCAACGCCGTTTTTCGACGGCGTTTTTTGCTGAGGATGCCGCCGTGAGCCGTGATTACGAACCGCAGGCCGGACAGTGGTACGAAGACCTCGAAACCGAGGAGTCGTTCCAGGTGCTTGCGGTCGATCCGGACGAGGAAATCATCCGGATCCAGTGGCCCGACCGCGAAATCCAGGAGATCGACCTCGACCAGTGGAACGAGATGGACCTTGACCTCGCCCTGCCGCCGGAAGGCTGGGTCGACGACGTCGAAGAAGCGGACGACGAAGAAGATGAAGAAGACGAAGTCGAGGACGATTGGGATGACGACGAGGACGACGACTGGGACGACGACGAAGATGACGATCTCGACGAAGACGACGACGAATACCGCGACCGCGAGTGAGTCGATCACCCCCGCCACCGTCTCCCACGCCTGAGGCGGCCCGCGGTCGCTATCCGCTGGAGCTGGAACGCACCTGGCAACCCGCTGGCGCTGCACCCGTCCACATCCGCGCGCTGTGCCCCGACGACCTGGCGCTCGAGCGCCGGTTCGTCGAAGCCCTCTCGCCGCAGACGCTCTACCTGCGCCTGCAGTACATCGCGGCGCACCCGAACGATCGTGACCTCATCAGGCTGCTCGATCTCGACCACTACGACCAGCTCGCCATCGCGGGGTTGGCGGCCGGCGCGGACGGCGAGGAAATCGTCGGCGTCAGCCGCTACGCCCGGATCCCCGGTACCCGGCGGGCCGAGTGCGCCATCGTGGTCGCCGACGGGTGGCAGGGGCTGGGGCTGGGCACCGAACTGATGCGCACGCTCGCGACGGCGGCGCTGGCCAGGGACATCGACTGTCTCGAAGGCACCACGCTGGCCGAGAACCAGCGCATCGCGGCCTGGGGCCGGCGTTTCGGCTTCTCCGTCCACACCGAGCCCAACTCGGGCGGGCTGGTGGTAATCAAGATGGATCTGCGAAGTCTCGATCAATCAAGCGGGTAACCGCCCTGTCCCAGCGTCTCCCGGCAGCCGCCAGCTTGCGCAGCGACGGTCCGAGCCCTCTTCCCAGGCGCCTGCGCCGGGCGACCAGCATGGCCATGGCCTGCCGCGTCAATGGCGCCGGTGCCCTGCAGGATTTCACCCACTCGATTGCGGCGGCAGCATCCCGCCGGTCGCCCAGGATCTGCTGCACCTCGCGCAGTCGCCGGTCCAGAGCATCCGCGGCTTCCGGCACAACATCATCAACTATCTCAATGGCATAGCGGCAGTTCTTGAGGCGTATGCGCAACTCGTGCAGCGTCTCGTCAGCGCGGGGCGGGGAGATCACGAGTTCATTGGCGCGCCGCCACGTGCGGCGTACGCGCCGCAGGACTGCGGCGGAAGGCACGCCGCGCAACAACCCGAGTGTCCCGATTCCCGTTTCGCGGACGGCGGCCAGTCGCGCCTGGTTGGCGGTGGTCGACAGGCGGCGTCGCATGGCGCGTACGGCCCGGACCCGAGCCTGGCGCAGTTCCGCGGCAAACGGCTCGCGCCGCAGTTCGGGCAGAGCCGCGATGACATCGAGCTCGCGCAACTCGCTGCCGAATTCGGCAATCGCACCGAGCATTTTCCGGTAGCCGAGCGCGGCCTCGTCCTCGAAGAACGGTTTGAATACCTTCAGGTATGACCGCAGTCGTCGGCACGCCACCCGACTCTGGTGCACGTCCACTGGGTCGGTGCCGGCCAATCGCGCCAGATGACGCGCAAGTACCCGCTGTTCCCGGCGGAACGCCCGGCGCAGCCGCGCGGATCCGTTACGCGGATCGGACTCGTTTGAGCCCGGCACGGTCCAGCACCAGCGTCAGCAGGGTGCCCACGGTCTTGTGCGACTCGAGCGCGTGCCGCAGCGGCACCTCCAGGTCGAGCCGATAGGAATTGCGCCGCCCTGTGCGCTCCCGGGCGATCACGCCAGCCTCCTCGAGGTCGCTGACGATCTTCTGCACCGCGCGCTCGGTGATGCCGACGCTGACCGCCACGTCGCGCAGGCGCGAGTCGGGGTCGAGCGCCAGGCAGATCAGGACGTGGGCGTGGTTGCTCAGGAAAGTCCAGTGCCTGGGCGGGGTTACGGGCATCGGGGCACCTCGGTCGAGCGCAACGGAACCTCTGCGGGCTGGGATTGTCCGAAGCAAGGTTCCGGTTTTGATCTTCCTGCTATTATGCCTGCCGGCCGGGGTAACTTGCCACGCCCTGCGCGGCGGGTGGGCATTGAAACCCGGCGGTTCACCCCAAGCGAATGGGCACTCATGGGAATGCCCACTGGAGACCAGACAAGATGAAACGGATTCTGCTGTTCCTCGCCACCAACCTCGCCGTCGTGGTCCTGCTCGGGATCATCATGCGACTGATCGGCTTCGAGGGCATTCTCGATGCCCAGGGCGTGGACCTCAATCTCGGTGCGCTGCTGGTGTTTGCCGCCATCGTCGGCTTCGTGGGCTCGTTCGTGTCGCTGGCGATGTCCAAATGGTCTGCCAAGAGGATGATGGGAGTGCGTGTGATCACGCAGCCGTCGAACCAGACCGAAACCTGGCTCATCAACACCGTGCGCCACCAGGCGCAGGCCGCGAGCATCGGCATGCCGGAAGTCGGCATCTTCGACTCGCCGGAGCCAAACGCCTTCGCCACCGGCGCGCGCCGTGACGCGGCGCTGGTCGCAGTGAGCACCGGCCTGCTGAACAGCATGTCGCAGAAGGAAGCAGAAGCCGTGCTCGCGCACGAGGTGAGCCACGTCGCGAATGGCGACATGGTCACGCTTACGCTGATCCAGGGTGTCGTGAACACGTTCGTGATCTTCCTCTCGCGCGTGGTTGGGCACACGGTCGACCGCGTGATCTTCAAGACCGAAGAAGGCCACGGCCCGGCGTACTGGGTCACCACGATCGTCGCCGACCTCGTGTTCGGCCTGTTCGCTTCGATGATCGTCATGCACTTCTCGCGGCAGCGTGAATTCCGCGCCGACGCGGGCGGCGCCACGCTCGCCGGTCGCCAGGCCATGATCGGCGCGCTCGAACGGCTGCAGCAGCGCCATTCCGGCGCCCTGCCCGACAAGATGGCCGCATTCGGCATCGCGGGCGGAAAGGCCGGCGGCCTGAAGAAACTGTTCATGTCGCACCCGCCGCTCGAAGACCGCATCGCGGCATTGCGCAACTCGGCCGGCTGACCGGACTTTCGCGGGTATGGAAGCCGCGCTCCTGTCGGGGAGCGCGGCTTTTTTGCTGCCGAGTCGAACCGGTTCTGGCCTGCAGCGCGAAGTGGCGTGCCACCACGGGCGCGATGAGACAATCCCGGCATGAAGGCTGAGACCACACTCGTCTGGTTTCGACGGGACCTGCGCCTGGCCGACAACCCGGCGCTCGCACAGGCAGCGTCTGCCGGCGACCGAATAGTGGCGGTCTACGTCCATGCACCGGACGAGGAAGCGCCATGGAGTCCGGGCGCGGCAAGCCGCTGGTGGCTGCATCACAGTCTTGCGGCGCTCGATGCGCCGCTGCGCGCATGCGGTAGCGAACTCACCGTGCGCCGCGGCCCGGCGTTGCCCTCGCTCGCAGCACTCGCGCGCGAGGTCGGTGCCACCCGGGTCGTGTGGAATCGGCTGTACGATCCGGCGATTATCGCCCGTGATACGGCAGTGAAGGCAGGCCTGCGCGAACTTGGCCTCGAGTGCGAGAGCTACAACGCCTGCCTGCTAAACGAACCATGGGAAATCCGCACGGCGCAGGGCGGCCCATATCGCGTCTTCACCCCGTTCTGGCGCGCGTGCCAGGCGCAACTCGATGCGCAACCGGCGCCGCTCGCACCGCCGCGTCGTCTGCGCGGACCTGCGCGCCGCCCGGACAGCGTGCCGCTGGCCAGTCTCGAACTGCTGCCCGGAATCCGCTGGGACAAGGGTTTCACGGCGCACTGGGAACCGGGCGAGGACGGCGCGCAGCGCCGGCTGCAGGCCTTTTGCGCGGAGTGGATCGACGGCTACGACGCCGGACGCAACCGTCCCGACCAGCCGGCCAGCTCGCGCCTGTCACCGCACCTGCATTTCGGCGAGGTGAGTCCGCGGCAATGCCTAATCGCCGCGCGCAACGCCGTCACCGATCGGCCTGCCGCGCGCAAGTCGGCGGACAGTTTCATCCGCGAGCTCGGCTGGCGCGAGTTCGCTCACCACCTGCTGCATCATTTTCCGCACACCGCCGAGCATCCACTCGATGATCGTTTCGAACGATTTCCGTGGGCTGCAAGCCGCGCCCTGCGCGAAGCATGGCAGCAAGGTCGCACCGGCTACCCGCTCGTCGATGCCGGGCTGCGCGAGCTGTGGGCGACCGGATGGATGCACAACCGCGTGCGCATGATCGTCGCGTCGCTGCTCACGAAAAACCTGCAGCAGCCCTGGCTCGACGGCGCACGCTGGTTCTGGGACACGCTGGTCGATGCGGACCTCGCCGCCAACACGCTGGGCTGGCAGTGGACGGCGGGCTGCGGCGCCGACGCGGCACCATTTTTCCGCATCTTCAATCCCGTCCTGCAGGCCGAACGCTACGATCCGGCTCGAATCTACCTGCGCCGCTGGCTGCCGGAACTCGCCCAGCTGCCGGACAACTGGATTCACCGCCCATGGCAGGCACCCGCCGACGTCCTCGCCAGGGCCGGGGTAACACTCGGAGAAACGTACCCGCACCCTGCCGTGGACTTCCCTGTGAGCCGCAAGGCGGCGCTGTCCGCCTACGGCGCGATCAAGGGACCGGCACCCTCCCTGCGGCCCTGAATCCGCACCTGCCGGCGGGCCGAATCGTCGGGCATGCCACGCCCGAATTCCTTTTTCCGCTCGATCGCGCTGAGCCTGGCGGCCTGCGCAGCGCTGGTCGCAGGCAATGCGGGCGCGTCGACGTTGCCGGAGCCAGTCCTCAAGGGCAACTACGGGCTGCAGCGGGTCGGAGCTGGCCAGCTGAACTGGCTGGGGCGCCCGGTGTACGCGGCGAGCCTGTGGACGACTGCCGGCAGTTTTGGCGGATACCTGACAGGTGAACCCGTCGCGCTCAGCTTGTGGTACCAGCGTGAGTTCTCGCGGGAGCAACTGCTCAAGATCACGGCCACCGCATGGCGGCTGATGGGCTCCGTGCCACCGGACCAGCGCGACCAGTGGCTGGCGTCGCTGAAGACCTTCTGGTCCGACGTCGGGCCGGGCGACAACGTCACTACGGTGGTCGTGCCGGGTCGGGCGACCCGCTTCTACGATCAGCAGGGATTCAGGGGTCAGATCGACGATCCGGCCTTCGGGCCGTCGTTCCTCGCGATCTGGCTGGACCAGCGCAGCGTCGTCGGGGACCTGCGCGTGCAGCTGCTTGGCGCAGAAAGCACCGTTGCCAGACGGTGAATGAGATTCACATGAGCGATCCGGAGAGCGGCGGCCTGCTGCTCAAGCTGCGCCAATGGTTCGATTCCGGTGAGCCCGATCCCGACGCGCCTCGGCAGGGGGCCGGCGAGACCGGGGTCGACTGGGGCCGCATCGTGCCGTTTGCGCTCATGCACCTGGCCTGTCTCTTTGTGCTCTATGTCGGCGTCAGTGCCACGGCCATCGCCGCCTGCGTGGCCATGTATCTCGTGCGCATGTTCGCTATCACCGGCTTCTATCACCGCTACTTCTCCCACCGGTCGTTCCGGACCTCGCGCCCGGCGCAGTTCGTATTCGCCCTGCTTGGTGCTTCGGCTGTGCAGCGAGGTCCGATCTGGTGGGCGGCGCACCACCGGCACCACCACGCCTTCTCTGACAAGCCTCAGGATACGCATTCGCCGGTGCAGGACGGCTTCCTGTGGGCGCACATGGGCTGGTTCCTGTCGAAGCATCACTTCCATCCGGACCTGCGCCGTGTCCGCGACCTGCTGCAATACCCGGAACTGCGGTGGCTCGACCGCTTCGACATCCTGGTGCCGTTCGTGCTCGCACTTGGCTTGCTGCTCACCGGCATGGCGCTAGAGCAGTTCGCGCCACAGCTCGGCACGACTGGCGGACAACTGCTGGTGTGGGGCTTCTTCGTGTCGACGGTCGCCTGCTACCACGGCACTTACACGATCAACTCGCTCTGTCACGGCTGGGGTTCGCGCCGCTACCAGACCAAGGACGACAGCCGCAACAATGCGCTGCTCGCCTTGATCACGCTCGGTGAGGGCTGGCACAACAACCACCACCACTACCCGAGCGCGGCGCGCCAGGGGTTCTACTGGTGGGAGATCGACATTACCTATTACCTTCTGCGCGGCCTGGCAGCGATCGGTGTGATCTGGGACCTCAACCAGGTTCCGTCGCGCATCCGCGACGTCCGCGCAGCGAGCCCGGCATGAGGATCGCAGTCGTCGGCAGCGGCATCGCCGGACTGTATGCGGCTTGGCGTCTCGCCCCCGCCAACGACGTGACGCTGTTCGAAGCTGCGGACTACGCGGGCGGCCACACCAACACGGTCGACGTCGAACTCGGCGGTCGCCACTGGGCGATCGACACGGGTTTCATCGTCTTCAACGACTGGACCTACCCGAACTTCATCGCAATGCTCGGTGAACTCGGGGTGGCGTGGCAGCCCTCCAACATGAGTTTCAGCCTGCGCTGCGAGCGGTCAGGCCTGGAATACAACGGCACGTCGGTCAACTCGCTGTTCGCACAGCGACGCAACATCGTCCGGCCGTCGTTCCTGCGCATGATCGCGGACATCCTGCGCTTCAATGCGCGCGCCAAGGCCTGGCTGCACGATCCCCGCTCGGCGGACGTCACGCTCGGCGAGTTCCTCGCTGCGGGCGGTTACTCGCAGCAGTTCGTCGCGCATTACGTGGTGCCGATGGGACGCGCGATCTGGTCGGCCGAGGAGTCGGCCATGCTGTCGTTCCCGGCGCGGTTCTTCATCGGCTTCTTCGACCGCCACGGTTTCCTCAACGTCGACGACCGTCCGGTCTGGCAGACCGTGCGCGGCGGCTCCCGTGAATACGTGCGCGCGCTGCTCGCGGCCACACCGGCCACCGTGCGACTGTCCACGCCGGTGGAATCGATCCGCCGCCTGCCAAACCAGGTGCTGCTGCGTACACGTTCCGGTGACGTCGAGGCGTTCGACCACGTGTTCCTGGCGTGCCATTCGGACCAGGCGCTCGCGCTGCTCGAAGCGCCCACCCCCGCCGAGAGCGAAGCCCTCGGCGCCATGCCGTACGCGGCCAACGAAGCCATCCTGCACACGGACAGCAGCATCCTGCCGCGGCGCAGGCTCGCCCAGGCGGCATGGAACTACCACCTGCTGCGGGACCCGCAGGAACCCGTTGCGCTGACGTACGACATGAACGTGCTGCAGGATCTCCGGGGCGCGCCTGCGCGCTTCCTGGTCACCCTCAATCACCGCGGCGCGATCGACGAACGCCACATCCTCCGGACCTTCCGGTACGCGCATCCTGTGTACACGCCGGCCGGTGTCGCGGCGCAGGCACGGCACCGCGAGCTGAACGGCGCCCGGCGCACGTACTTCTGCGGCGCGTACTGGCGCTCGGGATTTCATGAAGACGGTGTCGTCAGCGCGCAGGCGGCGCTGGCGCATTTCGGCGAGGACCTCGAACGTGCACAGCTGCCTTTATCAAGGGTCGGTTAGGCACCGGCGGTTCGAGCCGGCGGGACATGCGTTCCACTACCGGCTGGCGCTGCTGTACCTCGACCTCGACGAAACCGGGACCGTGTTTGCGGGACGCTGGCTGTGGTCGGCAGGAAAGCGGCCGGGGCTCGCGCACTGGCATCGTGCCGACCACTACGGCGATCCGGAGCGCGACTTGCGCGAGTGCATCCGCGAACTGGTGCGCACGCGCGCGGGCATTGAGGCTGCCGGGCCGATCCGCCTGCTGACGCATCCGCGGCATTTCGGCTACGGCTTCAATCCAGTGAGCTTCTATTTCTGTTTCGACGCGGCCGATCGCGATCTCGTCGCCATCGTCGCCGAGGTCGACAACACGCCGTGGGGCGAGCGGCACTGCTACGTCCTGCCACAGCACGCCAATCGCGGCACGCCGGAGCGCCTGCAGTTCCTGTTCGGCAAGGATTTCCACGTCTCACCCTTCATGCCCATGGACATGGGGTACGACTGGCGCTTCACGCGGCCTGACCAGGCGCTGGCCGTGCACATGACAAGCCAGCGCGAAGGGCGCAAGGCGTTCGAGGCGACCATGACGCTGAGGCGCAAGCCGATCACCGGCGCGGCGCTCGCCGGGTCGCTCGCGCGCCATCCACTGGTCACTTTGAAGGTCACCGCCGCAATCTACTGGCAGGCGTTGCGGCTCTGGCTCAAGCGCGTGCCGGTGTACACCCATCCCGACAAGACCGGCGCAGGTCATCGACACCGCGACGGCCGGATCGATCCCGTGGAGACGACGCCATGAACAAGCCCGGCACAGCCACCGCCTCCATCGCCCGCGCGATCGACACCTTGCCGCCGCCTGCGGCCGGCACCGCAGGCACGGGGCTGCAACGGCTCGGCAAGCGCCTGTTCCTGAATGCGCTCAGCAGGTTCCAGCACGGCGAACTGACGGTCGTCGTACCGGCCACCGGCGAGCGCCATGTATTCGGGCGGCGCACGCCGCAATGTGACGTGCACGCAACGCTCGAGATCCTGCACCCGCAGACGTTCGCCGACGCGGCGTTCGGCGGCACCGTGGGCGGCGGCGAGGCCTACATCCGCGGCCAGTGGCGCGCGGACGACCTGACGGCGCTGGTGCGATTGTTCGTGGCCAACCGCGAAGCAATGGAGTCATTCGAGGGCGCCGCGGCCTACGTCAGCGATCCCGTGCGGCGGGTGCTGCACTGGCTCAACCGCAACAGCGTCGACGGCAGCCGCCGCAATATCTCCGCGCACTACGATCTCGGCAACGACCTGTTCGCACTGTTTCTCGACCAGACGATGACGTATTCCTGCGCCTTGTTCGAGCGCGAGGACATGGGCCTGCACGAGGCCCAGGTCGCGAAACTCGACCGCATCTGCCGCCGGCTGCAGCTGAAGCCCAACGATCACCTCGCCGAAATCGGCACCGGTTGGGGCGGCCTCGCCCTGCACGCAGCGCAGCGCTACGGCTGCAGGGTCACGACCACGACGATTTCTCGCGAGCAGCACGACTGGGCCGCGGAGAAGCTCCAGGCGGCTGGACTGTTGCAGAGCGGCCAGGTCACGCTGCTGCTCGAGGACTATCGAAACCTTGCGGGCAAGTACGACAAACTGGTGTCGGTCGAGATGATCGAGGCAGTCGGCCACCAGTACCTGGACACGTACACGGCCAGGTGCTCGTCGCTGCTCAAGCCCGAGGGCGCAATGCTGCTGCAGGCGATCACGATCCAGGACCAGGTCTACGAGCAGGCGCTGAAGTCGGTCGACTTCATCCAGCGCTTCATCTTCCCGGGCAGCTTCATCCCGTCGGTCACGGCGATCGCCGATTCCTTCCGCCGCGTGACGGACATGAAGGTATTCCATCTCGAAGACATCGGCCCGCACTACGCGACGACGCTGCGCAAGTGGCGCGAGAACTTCTTCGCGCGTCTCCCGGACGTCCGCCAGCTGGGTTACCCGGACAGCTTCATCCGCATGTGGGAGTTCTATCTCTGCTATTGCGAGGGCGGCTTCCTCGAGCGGCAGATCGGCGACGTCCAGGTGTTGCTGACGAAACCGCGGTGCCGTCTTCCCGCGCCGGTCTGATTCGCTCGCGCCCGGAGCCCCCATGGACGGGATTTCGGCGTCCTCGCGGATCAATCTGGCGGAGTCGAGGCCTTGGGCCCTGCCGTTTGCCTGC
This sequence comes from uncultured Gammaproteobacteria bacterium, assembly GCA_963698735.1. GTDB lineage: Bacteria > Pseudomonadota > Gammaproteobacteria > Steroidobacterales > Steroidobacteraceae > RPQJ01. The sequence continues at coordinate 279,602 of CAVOSA010000019.1, forward strand.
CGGGGGCTCTCCATGAAGGGCCGTCGGGCGCGGCGGATGCTGGGGCACGGGTTTCACCTACTGGCCGGGCACCGCCGCTGACGCGACAATCCGGAACCAGTCCAACGCGCCGGAGCCCGCCATGACCCAAGCCGCCATCCTCGAAGGCCTGAGCAAGTCCAAGCTGGCAGTCGAGATGACCGAGGAGCAACGCAAGGCGCTCGCGGCGGTCATGACGCTGCGCGACCTCGAACAGGGCGAGGTGATCGTGCGCGAAGGCGATACCGACGATCACCTGTACGTCGTCGTCAGCGGAGGCGTCGCCGTGGTCAAGGAAGCTGGCGCCGGCAGCGACAATGAAGTCACCCTCAACGTCATCCGGCCGGGCGACGTCGTCGGCGAACTGTCGTTCCTCGACGGCGCCACGCGGTACGCGTCGCTGGTGGCGCTCAGCGGCACGCGAGTGATCGGCCTGAGCCGCGGCGACCTGGAAGGCCTGCTCGAGACCAACCCTCACCTCGTTTACCGGGTGATGCGCGCCATCGTGCGGGTCGTCCACGACCTGCAACGCCGCCTGTCGATGCAGACGGCCGAACTGACGAACTACCTGTACAAGACGCACGGGCGCTACTGAATCGCCGACGCACTGAATTGGGTCGTCACGGTCGTGACGGCGGACCTTACGCACCGATCCGGCGCAGCCGACGGCGCAAAAAGGGCCATGCCGGGGTTGGCATGATTCTCGCTACTGCAGTACGGACTTCGCTGCCCAACCTCCATGGACCGCCCAGACCAGCCCCCCCTGCCGCATGACGAGATGTACACCGCCGACGGCAAGGTGCGCCCGCCGTACGGCGTGTATTCGGAGTGGCTGATCCACCAGCCCGAGGACGTGCTGCGGCAGAAGCGCGCCGAAGCCGACAGCCTCTTCCACCGCGTCGGCATCACGTTCGCGGTCTACGGCGAGCAGGACGGCAACGAGCGCCTGATCCCCTTCGACATCGTGCCGCGCATCCTGTCGGCTGACGAGTGGCGCAAGCTCGCCGCTGGATTGCGCCAGCGCGTGCAGGCGCTGAACGCATTCATCGCCGACATTTACCATGGCCAGGACATCCTGCGGGCCGGGCTGCTCGGTCCAGAGCAGATCTTCTGCAACCACCAGTACCGGCCGGAGATGCAGGGACTCGACGTGCCTGGTGGCATCTACGCGCACATCGCCGGCATCGACATCGTGCGGGCCGGTCAGGGCGAGTTCTACGTGCTGGAGGACAACCTGCGCGTGCCGTCCGGCGTGTCGTACATGCTCGAGGACCGCAAGATGATGATGCGGTTGTTCCCGGAGCTGTTCGCGCTCAATCGGGTCGCGCCGGTCGAGCATTATCCGGATCGGCTGCTCGAGAACCTCGCGAGCGTCGCACCGGCGGGAGTCGCCGATCCCGTGGTCGTGGTGCTCACGCCGGGCGCGCACAACAGCGCGTACTTCGAGCACGCTTTCCTGGCGCAGCAGATGGGTGTCGAACTCGTCGAGGGCCAGGACCTTTTCGTGCGCAGCGGCTTCGTCTACATGCGCACCACGCGCGGCCCGCAACGCGTGGACGTGATCTACCGCCGGATCGACGACGACTTCCTCGATCCGCTCGTATTCCGGCCGGACTCCGTGCTCGGCGTGCCGGGGCTGATGTCCGCCTACCGCGCGGGGCGCGTCACCGTCGCGAATGCGATCGGCACGGGCATCGCCGATGACAAGTCGATCTACCCCTACGTGCCCGACATGGTGCGCTTCTATCTTGGCGAGGAACCGCTGCTCGCCAACGTGCCGACCCGCATCCTGCGCCGTCCCGACGACCTGGCGTATGCGCTGGCACACCTCGACGAACTCGTGGTCAAGGAGGTCCACGGCGCGGGCGGGTACGGCATGCTGGTCGGGCCGACGGCCTCGACGGCCGAGCGCGAGGACTTCCGCCTGCGCATCCTCGCCGCACCCGAGAAGTACATCGCGCAGCCGACGCTCGCACTCTCCACGTGCCCCACGTTCGTCGAGCAGGGCGTGGCGCCCCGCCACATCGACCTGCGGCCATTCGTGCTGTCCGGCAAGGAAATCACGATCGTGCCGGGCGGGCTCACGCGCGTGGCGCTGCGCGCCGGCTCGCTGGTGGTGAACTCGTCGCAGGGCGGCGGCACCAAAGACACCTGGGTGCTGGAGGGCTGAGGCGTGCTGAGCAGCACCGCAGACCATGTGTACTGGCTCGGCCGCTACGCCGAACGCGCGGAGAACCTCGCGCGCACGCTCGACGTCCAGTACCGGCTCTCGCTGCTGCCGCGCTCGTCGGCCGCCGAGGACACGGGCTGGGGCCGCACGCTGGCTACGCTCAGCCTGGCCGACAGCTATACGGCGCGCTTCGGCGACGCGTTCGAGGCCCACCGCGCCATCGACTTCCTCGCGTTCGACCGCGACAACCCATCGAGCATCCTGAGCTGCCTGCGGTCTGCGCGCGAGAACGCGCACGCCGTGCGCGGCACCATTTCGTCCGAGATGTGGGAGACGTTCAATGCCACCTGGCTCGAGGCACGCAGCAACGCGCCGACGCGATTCACGGCGCGCAACGTCGCGGAGTTCATCGAATGGGTGAAGTACCGCGCCCACCTGGCCCGCGGCGTCGTGCTCGGCTCGATGCTGCGCGACGAGGGTTACCACTTCATGCAGATCGGCACGTTCCTCGAGCGTGCGGACGGCGTCGCGCGGCTGCTGCGGATCCGCCTCGCCTGCGAAGCCACAGACAATGCGGGCGAGCCGGTCACGCACGACTATCTGCCGTGGACCGTGCTGCTGCGGGCACTCTCGGCCTACGAAATCTTCCGTCGCGTCTCGCGCGACCGCGTGACGCCGATGCACGTGATCGAGTTCACGGCGTTCCGGCCCGACGTGCCGCGCTCGCTGCTGCGCTCGGCCGAACTCGTGTTCGACAACCTGCAGGCGGTCGCCAATGCGCAATCGGTTGAGACCGTGCGCCGCGCGGGCGTTCTGCACGCGATGCTGCGCTTCGGCACGCTCGACACGCTGGGCGCCGCTGGCGCGGAATCGTTCCTGCAGGACGTGCTGGCGCGGGTAGCGGACCTGAGCGACCGCATCGGCAGGGACTTCCTCGGCCACGTGGCACTCGACTGACGGCCGGCTGCGCGCGCCCAGGGGAACCGACATGCAACTGCACATCCGGCACGAAACCAGCTACGTCTACGAAGAGACGGTGAGCTACAGCATCCAGTCGCTCAAGCTCACGCCGCGCAGCGAGCCGGGCCAACGGGTGCTGTCGTGGCGCATCACGACGCCGGGCGAGCGGCTCGAGCAGATCGACCCGTACGGCAACGTCACCCATTTCGTGACGATGGAAACGCCGCACCGCGAGATGCGCATCGTGGTGGAAGGCATCGCAGACATCGCGGCTGATCAGGACAGCACCGGCGTGGCCGCGCCGCTGGCCGGCGAATTGTCGCCGCTCGCCTTCCTTGCGCCGACGAATCTGACCCGTGCGAACCAGTCCATCCGCGAGATGGCGGACCGCCACCTCGGCCGGCACCCACCCACGCGCGCGACGCTGCTGGACCTCGTGGCCGGCGTGCGCAACGCCGTCGCCTACGAACCCGGGATCACCGACGTGAGTCATTCCGCCATCGAGGCACTGGACCTCGGTGTCGGCGTCTGCCAGGACCAGGCGCACGTGTACGTCGCCTGCTGCCGGGCGGCCGGCATTCCGGCGCGTTATGTCAGCGGCTACGTGTACACGGGCACCACCGGCGAGGTGGCAAGCCATGCATGGATCGATGCATGGCTCGGCGACGTGGGTGGCTGGCTCAGCCTGGACGTGTCCCACGGCGAAGCGACGGGCGCCGCGCATTGCCGACTGGCGGTGGGCCGCGACTATCTCGATGCAGCGCCGGTACGGGGCGTGCGGCGTGGCGGCGGCCGCGAGCATTTGACCGTCGCAGTCAAGCTCGCGGCGATGGGCGCCGGCGCGCCTGCACCACCCGGGTTACACGCGCAACAGTGAGTACAGGCAACCGGCGGCGCGCTTGGCACGGGCGTCGACGTAGGCCTACCATTCCCTGTCACCGCGTTTTCCCGGAATCTCCATGACCTACTGCGTATCGATGCTGCTGGATGCCGGCCTCGTGTTCCTGTCGGACTCGCGCACTAATGCGGGCGTCGACCAGATCAACACGTTCCGCAAGACCACGGTCTTCGAACGACCGGGCGATCGTGTCATCGTCCTCATGTCCGCGGGCAACCTGGCGATCACCCAGGGCGCGCTCAACCTGCTGGCGGAGCGCATTGCGAGCCAGACCGGCGAGACGACCCTGCTGAATGCCCCGAACCTGTTCGAGGCCGCCCGCTGCGTCGGCAGCGCGCTGCGCGAGATGCACCAGCGGGACGCCGAGGCCTTGCGCCTGCAGGGCATCGAATTCAACGCTTCGTTCATCCTCGGCGGGCAGATCAAGGGCGAGTCCCCACGGCTCTTCCAGATCTATGCCGCCGGCAATTTCGTCGAGGCGACGCCCGACACTTCGTATTTCCAGATCGGCGAATCGAAATACGGCAAGCCGATCATCGACCGCGTGACCCGCCGCAGCATGCCGTTGAGCGAGGCCGCCAAGTGCGCCCTGATCTCGATGGATTCGACGATCCGGTCGAACCTGTCGGTCGGCCTGCCGCTCGACCTCGTGATCGTCCGCCGCGACGAATACAAGATCAGCAGCCACGTCGACATCGACGCGAGCAATGAGTATTTCCAGCGCATCCGTGAACGGTGGGGCGAGGCGCTGCGCGAGATTTTCAGCGAGCTGCCGAATCCCGATTGGCTAATGGCGTCACCGCCGGAGCCCGGCCGGCTCGCCCCGCCACCGGCGCCGGCGCCGGCGCGGCTGCAGCCGCGCGCGAAGTGACGCAAGTTCCACTAACGGCATCGGTAGAAGAACGGAGCGGGCCCGGTCGCGGGCCCGCTATCATGCGCGCACCTCAGTAGACACAGGTTTCCTGCCGTATGTCCGTGATCCGCATGGCGTGGTTGTTGGTGCTCCTCTGCGCGTCCGGACTGGCCGGCGCAGAGACCGGCGACCCGAAAACTGACGCCTTCTGGTACTCCACCGCCGCAGATGGCACGCCCACCGTCCGGCTCTATTACTTCTTCTCGCCCACCTGCCCGCACTGCCAGGCAGCGAAGCCGTTCATCGCCGAGCTGCAGGCGAAGAATCCGTGGCTCGAGGTCAAGCGGTACTCGGTGAAGGATCACCGTGGCAACGCGAAGTTCTACTACGAGACGGCGCAGACGCTCGGCGTCGAGGCGCTGTCGGTGCCCGGACTCGTGTTCTGCCGGCAGATCATCATCGGTTACGACTCGGCCGAGACCACCGGCAAGGAACTCGCGGACGCGCTGCAGGCCTGCCACGAGCGTCGCCTGGCGAATCCCGGCGCAACGGATCCCGCGCCTGCGGCAGGCGGCGGCACGGCGTCCGGTGCCACCACGAAGCTTTCTGCGGCCGAAGAAAAGGCCGGCACCACCGTGAACGTGCCCTTCATCGGCCCCGTGGACGCCAAGGCACTCTCGCTGCCGGTGCTGACGCTGGTGCTTGCCGGCATGGATGCGTTCAATCCGTGCGCCTTCTTCGTGCTGCTGTTCCTGCTCAGCCTGCTGGTGCACGCCAAGAGCCGCACGCGCATGGCGATCATCGGCGGCACCTTCGTGCTGTTCTCCGGCATCGTCTACTTCGTGTTCATGGCCGCGTGGCTCAACGTGTTCCTGATCGCCGGCGAGCTGCGAGTGATCACGTTCATCGCCGGCCTGGTCGCGCTGACGGTCGCCGCGCTCAACATCAAGGACTACTTCTGGTTCAAGGCGGGACCGAGCCTCTCCATTCCAGACTCGGCCAAGCCCGGCCTGTTCAAGCGCATGCGCGACGTCGTGGCCTCGGGCAGCATGGGTCCCATGCTGGTCAGCACCGTCCTGCTGGCGATCGTCGCCAATTCGTACGAACTGCTCTGCACCGCGGGCTTTCCGATGGTGTACACGCGGGCGCTGACGCTCGCGGACCTCGAGCCCTGGCAGCGCTATGCGTGGCTGGCGGCGTACAATGTGATCTACGTGTTGCCGCTGCTCGCGATCGTAACGGTGTTCACCAGGACCATGGGCGCACGCAAGCTGACCGAGTCCGAAGGCCGCCTGCTCAAGCTGATCTCCGGCTTCATGATGCTGGGCTTCGGCCTCGTGCTCATCATCGCGCCAAACCTGCTCACCAACGCGCTGGCCTCGATCCTCGTACTGGCCGCGGCGGTCGGCGCCTCGCTGGTCGTGGCGAAGGTCGCGGCGCCCCGCACGGCCTGAAGCGTCGCGGGCGCGGATGCAGGAACGCTCCATCCGACGCCCGTGCCGCCGCGCTGGAACGCATCCGTGCGCTGCTGGGGCAGGCGGGCTGCATCGAAGCAGCCGACCTTCAGGAACGCTTTCTAACCGACTTTCGTGGCCTGTACCGCGGCGCCACTCCCCTCGTGGCCTGCCCTGTCACGACGAAGGAGGTGGCGCAGGTCCTGGCCCTCTGCAACGGCGCCGGCATCGGCGTCGTGCCACAAGGCGGCAACACCAGCTATTGCGGCGGCGCGACGCCCAGCGCGCAGGGCGACGAGGTCGTCCTGTCGCTGCACCGGCTGAGCCGCATCCGCGAAGTGGATGCCGCAAATTTTTCGCTCGTGGCCGAGGCGGGCTGCGTGCTCGCCGACGTGCAGTCTGCAGCGCAGGCCGCGGACCGCCTGTTCCCCCTCTCTTTAGGCTCGGAAGGCACTTGCCAGGTTGGCGGCAATCTCTCCACCAATGCCGGCGGGCTCGCTGCCGTGCGTTACGGCGTCGCACGCGACCTGGTACTGGGCCTCGAGGTCGTGCTCGCCGACGGCCGCGTCATCGACGGCCTTTCCAGCCTGCGCAAGGACAACACGGGCTACGATCTGCGGGATCTCTTCATCGGCGCGGAAGGCACGCTCGGCGTCATCACCGCGGCGAGCCTCAAGCTGTTCCCGCGACCGCGCACGGTCGAGACGGCTTTCGTGGCGGTGCCAGGCATGTCCGCCGCGGTCGAACTGCTCGCCCACCTCCGCGCGGCAACGGGCGACTGCGTCACGAGCTTTGAGTACCTGCCGCGCATCGCGGTGGAGTTCACCGTGCGCCACATCCCGGGAGTGGCGGACCCGCTCGGCGCTGTGTATCCCGCTTACGTGCTGTGCGAGGTCTCCACCGCACGGCAGGATCGGCAGTTGCGCGGCCTGCTCGAAGACGCGCTCGGCACGGCCATGGAGCGAGGCCAGGTGCTCGAAGCTGCGTTCGCGGAATCGATCGCGCAACGCGAGGCGCTCTGGCGACTGCGTGAGTCCGTGCCGGAAGCGCAACGCCACGAGGGAGCCAGCATCAAGCACGACGTGTCGGTGCCCGTCGCGGCGCTGCCAGCGTTCCTGGCGCAGGCCGCCGATGCAGTGGCCAGCGTCGCGCCGACGGCACGCCTGGTGGCCTACGGCCACGTCGGGGATGGCAACCTGCATTTCAATCTGAGCGAACCCGCTGGCGGCAGCGAGCGCCAGTCTTTCCTTGCACTGCAGGACGCCATCGCCGAGGCCGTGTATGCCTGCGTGCGCGAATTCCGCGGATCGATCAGCGCTGAACACGGGATTGGCCAGCTCAAGCGCGACCTGCTCGCGCGGCACAAGGACCCGGTCGCCCTCGCGACGATGCGGTCGATCAAGCAGGCGCTGGACCCAAACGGGATTTTGAACCCGGGCAAAGTTCTTCGCGCATAGCATTTGCCTGATGGGGTGCCAGGGTCCCACGGCCATATCCGGGCCAGCCAGGCGCCCGATCCGGCCCGGGTTGCGCTTGTGACGGACCGCCTCTCGTCGTTAGAGTGCCGGTCGGGAGAACCGACGGGGGCGCAGGCGTCCGACCGTCAAATCAATACGCATCTGACACGAATACCGACAATCCCACGCTGGAGTGATTACATGCCCATGTCGAAGAAACTGGCCGCCGAATTCATCGGCACGTTCTGGCTCGTGCTCGGAGGCTGCGGCAGCGCCGTGCTGGCTGCCGCGTTCCCGGACGTCGGAATCGGCCTTGCCGGAGTGTCGCTCGCGTTCGGCCTCACCGTGCTGACGATGGCTTTCGCCATCGGCCACATTTCCGGGTGCCATCTGAACCCCGCGGTCACCGTGGGCCTGTGGGCCGGCGGTCGGCATCCGACGGGCGAAGTCCTGCCCTACATCGTCGCGCAGGTCATCGGCGGATTCGTGGGTGCGCTCGTCCTGTACTCGATCGCTTCGGGCAAGGCAGGTTTCGACCTGGCCGGCGGCCTCGCGTCGAACGGCTACGCTGAGCATTCGCCGGGCGGCTACTCGCTGGCGGCCGGCTTCACGACCGAAGTCGTCATGACGCTGATGTTCCTGCTGATCATCCTGGGCGCCACCGACCGCCGCGCACCTGCCGGGTTCGCGCCGATCGCGATCGGCCTCGGCCTCACGCTGATCCACCTGATCAGCATCCCGGTCACCAACACGTCGGTGAACCCGGCGCGCAGCACCGGCCCCGCACTTATCGTGCAGGACTGGGCGCTGTCGCAGTTGTGGCTCTTCTGGGTAGCGCCGATCATCGGCGCACTGGTCGCCGGTTACCTCTATCGCTGGCTCGGCGACGAACGGTAAACGGCGCACGGCAGGTGACCGGCGCGAAATTGCCGCCGTGTCACCCGCAGGGCCGATCCAGTGAACAGCTAAGCAGGTGACGCGGGTGGGCAGCATTCTGAAGTCGAAGCTCTTCTGGGTGTTCGCGGCCCTGCTGCTGCTGTTCGGGCTGTACGTCGTACTCGGCTTTTATGTGGCGCCGGGCATCGTACGCAGCCAGGCCGTCGACTTCGTCCGCGAAAAGTACGGGCGGGAGCTCTCGATCGGCGAGATCAGGATCAACCCGCTCAAGCTGCAGGCCGAGATCAAGGACCTGTCGCTGCCCGACAAGGACCGCAAGCCGATGCTTGCGTTCCGCCGGCTGTTCGTTGACTTCGAAGCTTCGTCGCTGTGGCAGCGGGCCTTCGTGTTCAAGGACGTGCAGCTGGACGCGCCGCTCGCGCGCGCGGTCATCCGTCCAGACGGCTCCGTGAACCTGGCGGATCTCGCCCTGCCGGACGACGAAGAAGACGATGCGCCGTTGCCTGCGATCTGGATCGAGCAGTTCGTGCTCGGCGACGGCACGGTGCAGTTCGCGGACCAGGCGCGGCGCGTGCCGCTCGAGCGCCAGTTCTCTCCCGTAAACCTGAAGCTCGAGAACTTCAAGACCACGCCCGAAGGCGGCGCCTTCGGCCTGACCGCCAAGACCCAGAATGCCGAACTCCTCGAGTGGCGCGGCAGGTTTGCGCTCGAGCCGCAAGTGTCCTCGTCGGGCGATCTCGCGGTGACGAACCTCAACGTCCCCGGCGGCCTGGAAGTGGCCGGGGTCGCCCTGCCCTTCGTCATTCCGCAGGGCGAAGTGAACTTCCGCGGCTCGTACAGCGTTGCGCTTGGCGACCCCGTGAGGCTCGACGTGCACCTGCCACAGATGCAGATCAACGGGCTGACGATGCGCGCGCAGGGTCTCGAGCAGGACTACGTCGAAATCCCGACCGTCGTCATCAGCGACACCAAGGTCTCGATGCCGGCCAACACGGTGTCGCTCGGCACGATCGCGGTCGAAGGCGTCAAGGCGCAGATCTGGACGATGCCCGATGGGACGCTGAACATCGACCAGCTGTTCGCGGCACAACCGGCGGCGCCCGCGCCGGCCTCCACTCCGGCGGCAGGCACGAGCCCAGCCAAAGCCCCACCGGATTCCGCGGCCACCGCCGCTGCGACACCGGCACCCGCCGCACCCTCGAATCCCTGGGCCATGACCGTAGGCAACGTCGCCATGCGCAATGCGGCCGTAAGCTACGAGGACCGCGCCGTCATGCCCACAGCCCGGTTCGAGCTCTCTCCGCTCAACGTCACCGCCAGCAACGCGAGCCTCGAGCTGTCGAAACCGCTGCCGGTCGAGTTCGATATGTCCATCAACGGCGCAGCGAAGCTGCAGGGTTCCGGACAGGTCATACCGGAGCCGTTCGCCGCCGACTTCGACATCAAGCTTGCCGGTTTTCCGCTGGTGGAACTGCAACCCTACGCCAACGGCACGACCGACCTTACCATCAAGCAGGGCACGGCCGAGGCCGCGGGCAAGTTCGCGCTGGCGCCGCCGAATTCAGGACGCCCGGAGCTAAGCTTCGCCGGCGACGCCGCGATCGCCGGCTTCAAGTCGATCGACAACACGCTCGAACAGGACTTCGTCAACTTCGATCGCGTCGAACTGTCGAAACTCAAGTTCGCGCTGGCGCCCGACTCGCTGAGCATCGACCGCGTACGCGTGGTGAAGCCGTTCGCACGCGTGATCATCAGCCCGGACGCCGTACTCAACGTGTCGGCCGTGTTCGATCCGCAAGGTACGGCGGCAGCCGTCGCCCAGGCCAAGGCGGACGCAGCCGCAAAGGAAGCCGGCTCGAAACGCAAGAAGACGCGCGCCGAAATCCGCGCCGAAAAGAAAGCGACCGAAGACGCAGCGAAGGCACGCAAGCTCGCGGCCGCCGCGCCGCCGCCCGAACTCAAGGAAACGGGCATGCCGATCCGCGTCCGCGAGGTGCAGATCGTCAGCGGCACCATGGACTTCGCGGACCTCAACGTGCAGCCGAACTTTGCCGCCGCAATCGAGTCGCTCGACGGCAGCATCATTGGCATGTCGAGCGACCCGAATTCGCGCGCGACGGTCGATCTCGCAAGGCAACGTCGGGGAGTACTCGCCGGTGTTGATCTCCGGCACGACGCAGCCGTTCGCCTTTGACCGCTACACCGACATCACGTTCAAGTTCGAGAACATCTCGCTACCGGTGTTCAACCCATACTCGGGCAAGTTCGCGGGCTACAACATCGCGAAGGGCAAGCTCTTCACGGACCTTCACTACCAGATCGACAACCGTCAGCTGGAAGCGCAGCACAAGATCCGGATCGACCAGCTCGAGTGGGGCGAAGCCACGGCGAACAAGGAAGAGGCCACCTTGCCGGTGAAGTTCGCGACCTCGCTGTTGAAAGACGCGGACGGCGTGATCAACCTCGAGATTCCGGTGACGGGCACGCTCGACGACCCGGCATTCCGCGTCGGCCCGATCGTCTGGCAGATCGTGAAGAACATCCTCGCCAAGGCGGTCACGGCGCCGTTCAAGGCGCTAGGCGCACTGTTCAAGGGCGCTGAGGAAGCGCAGTTCGTCGATTTCGCGGCCGGGTCGGCCGCGCTGGACCCGGCGGCGGCCGAACGGCTGGGCGCGCTGGGCAAGAGCCTCGCGCCGAAGGCCGACCTGCGCCTCGAGATCCCCATCGGCGCCGACCCCACGCTCGATGGCGAAGCGCTGGCGCAGGCGCGTTACCAGCGTGAACTGGAGACGGCGATGCGCGCCACGCTGCAGGGCAAGAAGGTCGCTGGTGATGGCGACGCACTGCCGGCATTCGACACGCTGCCGCCGGATCGCAGGGAGAAAGTGCTGACGGCCCTGTACACGCAGCTCTCGGGCGCGCCACCGGTGCCGCCGGAACCCGCCGAGCCCGCAGACGACGTCGCGCGCAAGGACGCAAAAGCCCAGGCCGAGCAGGCCAGGCTGGCCTGGCTCGAGGCGGAATGCCGCAAGCGCGCCACCGCACAACCGAGCGACCTCGAGCAGCTCGGCCAGCAGCGCGGCAAGGCCGTGCAGGACGCCGTGCTCATGGATTCAGGCTTGACGCCCGAACGAGTCTTCCTCGCCGGCAACGGCAAGGTGTCGCCGAATGGGCAGCAGGTCCGCTTCGAACTGGCCGTGAAGTAGCCGGACGGGTCAGGACCCGCGCACGCGCATCAAGCCTTCCTGCGCGGTGCTCGCGACCAGCCGGCCTTCCCGGTCGAAGATGCGGCCAAACGCCAGGCCACGCGCGCCACTGCTGCTCGGGCTGATCAGCGCGTAGAGGTGCCAGTCGTCGACCCGGAACGGACGATGAAACCACATCGCGTGGTCGATGCTGGCGAGCAGCACGTCGCCCGACCGGTACGACAGGCCGTGCGGCAGCGTCGCGGTTTCGAGCAGGTGAAAATCCGACACGTACGCCAGCAGGCTGCGATGCATCACTGGATCGTCGCTGGGGCAGCGACCCGCCAGGCGGAACCAGACGTGGCGCACACCCGGTCGCGGCTTGCCGTCTTCAACGGCTTCGACCGAGCGAAACTCGAACGGCCGGTCGCGCTCCCAGAAACGCCGGGCCTGTTCCGGCATCGCATGCAGGTTGCGTCGCAATGACGCGGTCAGGTCCGGCAAGTCTTCCGGCGGCGTCACCGCGGGCGCCGGCACCTGGTGATCGGGACCCTCCTCGTCGACGTGAAACGACGCCGACATGTGGAAGATCTGCTGGCCGTGCTGGATCGCCACCACGCGCCGGCTGGTAAAGCTCGCGCCGTCGCGGCTGCGATCGACCTCGTAGACGATCGGCGCATTGAAGTCGCCCCGCCGCAGGAAATACGAATGCAGCGAATGGACGCCGCGCGCCTCCTCCACGGTGCGGCTCGCCGCCATCAGCGCCTGACCGAGCACCTGCCCGCCGAACACCTGCGGGCTGCCGATGTCGCGGCTCTCGCCGCGGAACAGGTTGATCTCGATGCGCTCGAGATCCAGCAGTTGCAGGAGGTCGGCGAGTACCTGCGTCATTCGCTGACGCCGAGCCGCTTCTGCATGATCGGGCTGGTCGTCGTGTACTGCAGGTGCACTTTCTTGGCCGGGTTGAGGTGCTCGGCGATCGCAAACGCGGCCAGCGCCGCTTCGTGGAAGCCGCTCAGGATCAGCTTCTTCTTGCCGGGATAGCTGTTGATGTCGCCGATGGCGAAGATGCCGGGGACGCTGGTCTGGAACTTCGCGGTGTCGACCTTGATGGCCTTTTTCTCGAGCTCGAAACCCCACTCGGCGATCGGGCCGAGCTTGGGATGCAGGCCGAAGAACGCAAGCAGGTGATCCGCCACCACGTCCTGCAAGGCACCGTCGGTGCGCTTGATCGTGACGCCAGTGAGGCGGCCGTCCTCGACCTTGATGCCAGAGGCGATGCCCTCGACGTACTCCATCTTGCCCGTTGCCACGAGTTCCTTCATGCGGGCGACCGACGCCGGTGCCGCCTTGAACTCGTTGCGCCGGTGCACGTGGACGATGCTCTTCGCCTTGCCGTTCAAGTCGATGACCCAGTCGAGCGCGGAGTCGCCGCCGCCGAAGATGACCAGGCGCTGGCCGTTGAAGTCGGCGGCGCTGCGCACACGGTAGTGGACCTGCTTGTCCTCGAACGCATCGCAGCCTTCGACGCCGAGTCGCCGCGGCTGGAACGAGCCGAGCCCGGCCGCGATCACCACAGTCTTCGCCACGAACTCCGTGCCCGCGGCTGTTCGCAGAAAGAACCTGCCGTCGTCCTGCTTCTTCAGCTCGGACACTTCCTCGCCGAAATGGAACACCGGCCCCATCGGAGCGATCTGCTGCATCAGGCGGTCGACGAGCTCCTGGGCGCCACAGACCGGCAGCGCCGGGATGTCGTAAATTGGTTTGTCCGGGTACAGTTCGGCGCACTGGCCGCCCGGGTGCTGCAGCGTATCGACGATGTGGCTCTTGATGCCGAGCAGGCCAAGCTCGAAGACCTGGAACAGGCCGGCTGGGCCGGCGCCGATGATCAGGGCGTCAGTCTCGATGGCGCTGGCGGGGGTGCTGGGAACGGTCAAGATAGGGGACTCCGGCGTGAAACTCCGGGAATTCTAGCGGATCGCGGTAGCGCTCCGAGCCACGCGCGACGTTCCCGGACCGCCTATCAGGGTTTACCGAGACAGCCGCGGGGGTGTCTCGGCTTGAAACGGCGGGCCAGCTTAGACAAATTCTCATCCCTTGACGCATATCAAGGCGGGGGGACGGGCCAGGCCGCAGACTGACCCCGCCCGCCGCACCGAAGGAACGCAGGAACGCTGATGAATTCGCACCAGATACGGTTCGATGAAGACCTCGTCCGACGCTACGATCGCTCGGGCCCGCGGTACACCTCGTACCCGACCGCCGTGCAGTTCTCGGACCGTTTCCGTGTCGACGAGTACCGCGCGGTCGCGCTGGCCAGCAACCAGGACCCGATCCCGCGCCCGTTGTCGCTGTACGTGCACATCCCCTTCTGCTCGAGCCCGTGCTTCTACTGCGGCTGCACCAAGGTCATCACCCGCAACCACGAGAAGGCGGAGGCGTACCTCTACCGCCTGCACCGCGAAGTCGAAATGCAGGGCGAGCTCTACGACCGCGACCGCGTCGTCGAGCAACTCCACTTCGGCGGCGGCACACCCACGTTCCTGACCTCGCTCGAGATCGAGCGGCTCGTCGAAAAGCTGGGCCAGCATTTCCGGCTGTCGTCGGACGAGGGCCGCGAATACTCGATCGAACTCGACCCGCGCACGATCACCACTGACACGCTGCGCGACCTCTACCGCATCGGCTTCAATCGCTGCAGCCTCGGCATCCAGGATTTCGATCCAGCGGTGCAGGAAGCCGTGAACCGCATCCAGTCGGTGCCGGACACCCTGCGCCTCATCCGGGAGGCGCGCGAGTTCGGCTTCAATTCGGTCAGCGTCGACCTGATCTACGGCCTGCCGAAGCAATCGGTTGCAGGCTTCTCCAAGACGCTCGACACGGTGCTTTCGGCGCGGCCGAACCGCTTCGCGGTGTATGCGTACGCGCACCTGCCGCAGATGTTCAAGCCGCAGAAGCAGATCAAGATCGAGGACCTCGCCACGCCCGAAACACGGCTGCAGCTGCTCGGGCTCACGATCGAAAAGCTTTCGGCCGCAGGCTACATCTACATCGGCATGGACCACTTTGCGCTGCCCGACGATGAACTGGTGCTGGCGCAGGAAAACGGCACGATGTACCGGAATTTCCAGGGTTACTCGACGCGCGGCTACTGCGACCTGGTGGGCCTCGGCGTGAGCTCGATCGGCAAGGTCGGCGACAACTACATCCAGAACCTGAAGACGCTGCCCGAGTACTACGGCGCGATCGACCGCGGCGAACTGCCTGTGCACCGCGGGTATACGATGACGCGCGACGACACGATCCGCCGCGACGTCATCCAGCAGATCATGTGCTACGGTGTCCTCGACTACGATGCGACCGCTGCGCGCCACGGCATCGACTTCCGCCAGTACTTTGCCAGCGAGATCGCGGCGCTCGAGCCGATGGTCGCTGACGGCCTTGCGGAGTTTGCAGCGCCTGGACTGCGGGTGCTGCCGGCCGGGCGCCTGCTGCTGCGTCACCTGGCGATGGCGTTCGACGCCTACCTGCCATCGGTGCAGGCATCGGGACAACGGTTCTCGAAAGCGATCTGACCTCAGCGCGTCCGCTCACCGTGACACAACGGCAGCGCGCCAGGGGCGCCGTGGGTGCCGGGGTTGGGATTCGGTTGCGAGGCCGACACCCGGAATGGCGGACACGTACTCGATGCAGGCAACCAATTCGGGGCTTCCTCCCGGGCCTGGAAAGGCAGATACGTACTCGATGCAAGCAACCGATCGGAGGCCTCCCCCCGAGCTTGGAAAGGCAGACACGCGCTCGGGGGGAGGCCTCCGATCGGTTGCTTGTGATACGCGGCGCCTGAGCGACTCGTCGGGCGGAAAAGCAAAGAACCAAGACGCGGCAGCATCCCAGGCCCGACGACTCGCACGGCGCATGCAGCCTGACACAAGGTGATTGGAGCGCTGCGGTTCGAGTCTGCGTGCCAACGAACTTGACACCCCGTGCGCCGCAAGCGAGCGATCCGGGGCCTTTCCACGAGCGCGTGTCTGCCTTTCCAAGCTCGGGGAAAGGCCCCGGATCGATCGCTTGCAGCCAGCGCGTACCTCCCTTCCCCAGCTCGGTGAATAGCGCCGGATCGGTCGCCTGCAACCAGCGCCATGTCGCGCGCTTCGGCTAATCCCTACAGTGCTAACGGTCGCGCTTGACCTCGGTCAAGGCAACCCGCGGCAGCGGCGCACACCATTGCGCCCAAGGAGCGGCAGCACCGCCGCCTGGGAGCTTGCAATGACGAACACGAGTCGCTTGTGGAAGGTGCTCGGGACACTGCTGGTGGTGTCCTTCGGCATCCTCTTGTACTTCGGCCACGAGATTTACGTGTCGGCGCCGCCGATCCCGTCTGCCGTGAAGACGACCGCCGGCGAGACGCTTTTCACGCGCGAGCAGTACGACACAGGCCGTCAGGTCTGGCAGCGCGTCGGCGGCCACGAGATGGGTTCCATCTGGGGTCACGGCAGCTACGTCGCGCCGGACTGGTCCGCCGACTGGCTGCACCGTGAAGCCACGGCCCTGCTCGAAATCTGGTCGCAGCGCGAAGCCGGCAAGGCGTATGCGGACCTCGACGCGGCACAGCAGGCGGGCCTGCGGGCGAAGCTCCAGTCCGCTCTGCGCGCGAACACGTACAACCCGGAGACCGGCGTCATCACGGTCGATGAGGACCGTGCGCTGGCCATCCGCCAGGTGAGCGATCACTACCTGCGCCTGTTCGGGCCGGACGTGGAACTGAACACCCTGCGGGCGCAGTACGCGATCCAGCAGAACCCGATTCCAGACCCGGACCAGCGCCAGGCGATGATGGCGTTCTTCTTCTGGACGTCGTGGTCGGCTTCGACGAATCGCCCGGACAGCGACATCAGTTACACCAGCAACTGGCCGTCGGAGCCGCTGGTCGGCAACGTGCCGACCACGGCTACCTACCTCTGGACGTTCATCAGCATCTTTGGCCTGCTGGCCGGCGTCGGCGCGCTCGCGTGGTACTACGTTGCCACGCACGGCCAGGAGCCGGCACCGCAGATTCCGGCCAGGGACCCGCTCGGTGCGTTGCAGCCGACGCCATCGATGAAGGCAACGGCCAAGTACTTCTGGGTGGTGACCGCGCTCATCGTCGTGCAGATCGTGCTCGGCGGCATCACGGCCCACTTCGCCGTCGAAGGTCAGGGGTTTTACGGCATCCCGCTCGCCGAGTACCTGCCCTACTCCGTGGCACGCAGCTGGCACCTGCAACTCGCCGTGCTCTGGATCGCGACGGCATGGCTCGCCACGGGGCTCTACATCGCGCCTGCAATCTCGGGGCACGAACCGAAGTTCCAGCGCGCCGGCGTGAACTTCCTGTTCACCTGCCTGCTCATCATCGTGATCGGCGCGCTTGGCGGTCAGTGGGCGGCCGTGATGAACAAGATGGGTCTCGGCTTGAATTTCTGGTTCGGTCACCAGGGCTACGAATTCACGGACATCGGCCGCTTCTGGCAGATCTTCCTGTTCATCGGCCTGATGCTGTGGCTGCTGCTCGTCGGCCGCGCGTTGTGGCCCGCCCTCAAGGCGCGCGACGACAGCCGCTCGATCACGATGCTGCTGTTCCTCTCCACGATCGCAATCGGCCTTTTCTACGGCGCGGGCCTCATGTGGGGCCGCAATACGCACCTCGCCATGGTCGAGTACTGGCGCTGGTGGGTCGTGCACCTGTGGGTCGAGGGCTTCTTCGAGGTGTTCGCGACCGCGGTCATCGCCTTCCTGTTCACCAAGCTCGGCCTGGTGCGCGCGAAGACGGCGACCAATGCCGTGCTGTTCGCCACGATCGTGTTCTTGAGCGGCGGCGTACTAGGCACGTTCCACCACCTCTACTGGACCGGCACTCCGACCGGCGTGCTCGCGATCGGCTCGGTGTTCTCCGCGCTCGAGGTGGTGCCGCTGGTGCTGGTCGGGTTCGAGGCTTTCGAGAACTACAAGCACAGCTATGCGACGCCCTGGGTGGCGGCGTATCGCTGGCCGATCCTGTTCTTCGTGGCAGTGGCGTTCTGGAACCTGGTCGGCGCAGGGCTGTTCGGCTTCCTGATCAACCCGCCGCTCGCGCTGTACTACATGCAGGGCCTCAACACGACGCCGCTGCACGGCCACACCGCGCTCTTCGGCGTGTACGGGATGCTCGGCATCGGCCTGATGCTGTTCTGCCTGCGCGGCCTGAGCCGGACGGCGTACTGGGATGAAAAGCTGCTGGCGAAGTCGTTCTGGGCGTTGAACATCGGCCTCGCGCTCATGGCGCTGCTCTCGCTGCTGCCGATGGGCCTGCTCCAGGTGCATGCCGCGATTTCGCACGGCTTCTGGTACGCGCGCTCCGCCGAGTTCCTGCAGCAGCCGCTGCTGCAGACCATCGTCTGGTTGCGCATGCCGGGTGACATCATCTTCGCGGCGGGCGCGTTGATGCTGGCGCTCTTCATCTTCCGGCTGTTCGTCGGCAAGGCGAAGGAAGCCGTGGCGGTGACCGTGAAGGCCTGACCGACGGTTGGCCTGAGGGATCAAGCTCCCTGCCCTGGGCAGAGGCGGGCGTTCGCCAGGACGCCCGCCGTCTTCTGTTTAGACTGTCGGCACGCCACCGCGCTGCATACCTCGCATGAACGACCGAATTCCAACCCCTGGCCAAGGCACACCGCTGCTGGCGGCACCACACCGGACCCTGTTCTTCGCCGGGCTGCTGAGCCTGCTCGCGGCCAGCGCGTGGTGGGGACTGCACCTGGTCGCGCGCTACACGGGCACGCCGCCCTTCGCGCTCGCGCTGCAGCCAGCACCGATCTGGGCGCATTCCTACCTGATGCTGTTTGCCGTCTTGCCGACGATGTTCTTCGGCTTCCTGTTCACCGTTTTTCCGCGCTGGATGAATGGACCACTGATCACTCGGCCCGAATACGTCGGCACCGCCTTGCTGCTCGTGACCGGGACCGCGCTGTGGCTGGCAGGCACGTTCGTCGGCCCGCCCCTGCTGCTGCTCGCCTGCCTCGCGACGGGCGCGGGTCTGCTGCTCGCCACGGTGGCCCTGTTCCGTGTCCTGCTCGCTGCGCCGCAGGTCGTATCGCACGCTGTCGTCGTGCTCGCCGCGCTCTGCGTGCAACTGGTGGCACTTGCGGGCTTCGCCTACGGCATCGCCGGGCAGAACGACTTCGCGCTGCACTTTGCCGTGCGCGCGTCGTTGTGGGGTGGATTGCTCCCGGTCTTCTTCGCCGTCTGCCACCGCATGATCCCGTTCTTCTCGCAGGGCGCGATCCAGGGTTACGTACCGTGGCGTCCGGTCTGGATGCTCGTTGCAGTCGTCGGACTCGCCTATGCGCGATTGCTGCTGGGAACGGCGGGTGCGCTGTCGGTGCTGCCCATCGTGGATGCGGCGCTGTTCGTGCTGACGGCCACCTGCGCGCTCCGCTGGACGTCACTGCGCGCACGCGGCAACCCGTTGCTCTGGACCCTATACGCGGGCCTTGCGTGGCTGCCCGTCGCCCTGCTGCTGCAGACCATTCGCGATGCCGCCTTCACGCTGACCGGCGACTGGGCCCTTGGTCGCGCCCCGATCCACGCCCTCGGCATGGGCTTCTTCGGCGGCATGCTGGTCGCCATGGTGACTCGCGTGACGATGGGGCATTCCGGTCGGCCGTTGCGCATGGACCGGACCACCCTCGCCTGCTTCATTGCCCTGCAGCTCGCTGCGGTCAGTCGCGTGCTGAGCGAGGTCGTCACGGCACCGGTGGCGGTGCAGGGGTTCCTGCTCGGCAGCGTCGCACTGTGGCTGAGCGCGGTCGCCGTCTGGGTCGGGCGTGTGGGCGGCATCTACCTCGCGCCGCGCATCGACGGGAAGCCCGGCTGATGGCGGAGTACTACCTTGGGTTGCGCCACGCGCACATCGGCTTCGCGATCCTGTCGGTGAGTCTGTTCCTGCTGCGCGGCGGCCTGATGCTGGTCGAGTCGCCGAAAGTCCATGCGGCGTGGCTGAAGTACCCGTCCTACGTGATCGACACGCTGTTGCTGACCGCTGCGCTGATGCTGACGACGGTCATCCACCAGTACCCGTTCAGCAGCGGCTGGCTCTCGATGAAGGTGTTCCTGCTGCTGGTCTACATCGTGCTGGGCAGCGTCGCGCTGAAGCGTGGCCGCACGCGGGCAATCCGCATCGCGGCGCTCGTGGGCGCGCTGCTGACCATCGGTTTCCTGGTCACGGTGGCCCGGGCCCACCATCCCCTGGGAATCCTTGCCGCGCATGCAACCTAGCCGGCTCCCTGCACCAGTTGCCGGTCGTCATCGACCGTGCACGGGAACATCATGGATCTCGGTGGCATCCTGCAGCATCATGGTTCACAGTTGCTGCTCAGTGGCGGAAAGGCAATGACTCTCAACGACACCGCTGCGCTCGCCGGCATCCGCGCACACCACCTGTTCGCCGGCCTGTCACCTCCCCAGCTCCAGCGTCTGCTGGCGGCGGCGAGTATCGAAGAGACCGATGCCGGACAACTCCTGTTCGACCGCGGCCAGCCGGCCATGCACTTCTACGTCGTGGTCGAGGGCCAGGTGAACCTGGTCCTCTATTCCAAGACCGGGGAGGAAAAGATCGTCGACATCCTCGGTCCGGGCCAGAGCTTTGCCGAGGCCGTCATGTTCATGGCGGGCCCCGTCTACCCGGTCTCGGCAATGGCGGCATCAAGGTCGAGGATCGCACGGTTTTCGAGCATCGAATACGTCGCCATGCTGCGCGAGAGCCCCGAGACCTGCCTGCGCATGCTTGGGCACCTGAGCCAGCGCCTGCACATGCGCATCCGCGAGATCGAGTACCTGACGCTCGAGAGCGCGACCCATCGCCTGGTGCGCATGATCGAGAGCCGGCTGCCCGTGGGCACGGACGGGCCGGCCGAAATCATGCTGCAGGAGTCGCGGCAGGAGATTGCCTCGCACCTGTCGATGAAACCCGAGACCTTGTCTCGAATCCTCCGCACGCTATCCGACAGCGGCGTGATCGCCGTCCACGGCCGTACGCTGGCGGTGCCCAGCCGACACAAGCTCCTGTCGATCCTCGACACCACCGTCTGATTCTCCTCGCCGGGTCGGCTTGACCCGGATCAAGGCATTTCCGACGGCCCGGTCCTACAGTCCGGATCATCAATTGACCGGACAGTTCCCTGCACGGGAAACGACGAGGAGAAA
Source organism: uncultured Gammaproteobacteria bacterium (assembly GCA_963698735.1). GTDB lineage: Bacteria > Pseudomonadota > Gammaproteobacteria > Steroidobacterales > Steroidobacteraceae > RPQJ01. Next base: position 300,707 of record CAVOSA010000019.1, read on the forward strand.
GTCATGCCCAACGCCCATCGCACGCCTGCCACGCGGGCAGCATGGTGGCTCGCCATCCCGATCACCGCAGCGCTCGGCGGCGCGGCGCTTGCGCAGCAGCCATCCACCGGTGGCAGCACGCCCCAGGTGCACCAGGCCGAAGTCGCCGGCGCGGCCGCCGACGCCCGCGCAGGTCCAGGCGGGTGAGAAGGTCTACCAGACCGTCTGCCTGGCCTGCCACCAGGCCGACGGCAAGGGCCTGCCGGGTGCGTTCCCTCCCCTCGCTGGATCGGACTACCTGATGGGCCACGAGGAACGCGCCGTCGGCGTCGTCGTGAACGGCCTGCAGGGCGAGGTTGTCGTCAACGGCACCAAGTTCAATTCCGTGATGCCTGCGATGGTGCAACTCTCAGACCAGGAGATTGCGGACGCATTGACCTACACGCTCAATTCCTGGGGCAACAATGGCGGGGCGGTCTCGGCCTCGGCAGTCGCCGCGGAGCGCGCGCGCGCGGCCAGCGCACCGAAGAAGGCAGACTCACCGACGCAGCATCCGACGACGACGTCGGAACTGAAGTACCAGGGGGCCCCCTCGCCTGTCGGCGCGGCCGGCGCCCAGGTCCGCGTCACGCCCGGGGCGCCGGACATGACGATGGCGGAGTTCGATCGCGCGCAGAAGATCTACTTCGAGCGCTGCGCGGGTTGCCACGGCGTGCTGCGCAAGGGTGCGACCGGCAAGCCGCTGACGCCCGACATCACGCAGAAGAAAGGCACCGAGTACCTCAAGGTGTTCATCAACCAGGGCTCGCCGGCCGGCATGCCGAGCTGGGGCAAGAGCGGTGAGCTGTCGCAGGAAGAAGTGGACATCATGGCCCGCTTCGTCCAGCACGAACCGCCGCAGCCGCCGGAATTCGGCATGCCCGAGATCAAGGCCACGTGGAAAGTGCTGATTCCGGTCGAGCAGCGGCCGAAGACCAAGCAGAACGATTTCAACATCGACAACATCTTCGCGGTCACGCTGCGTGACGCGGGCCAGGTCGCGCTCGTCGACGGCGACACCAAGCAGATCATCAACGTCATCAAGACCGGCTACGCCGTCCACATTTCCCGCCTGTCCAATTCCGGACGCTACGTCTACACCATCGGCCGGGACGGCAGGATCGACCTGATCGACCTGTACATGCCAATGCCGGATCGTGTCGCCGAGATCAAGGTCGGGCTCGAGGCGCGCTCCGTCGAGACCTCCAAGTACAAGGGTTACGAGGACAAGTACGCCATCGCCGGCTCCTACTGGCCGCCGCAGTACACGATCATGGACGGTGCCACGCTCGAGCCGCTCAAGGTCGTCTCGACCCGCGGCATGACCGTCGACACGCAGGAGTTCCATCCGGAACCTCGCGTGGCCGCCATCGTGGCCTCGCACGAGCACCCGGAGTTCATCGTCAACGTCAAGGAAACGGGGCAGATCCTGCTCGTCAACTACGAGGACATCAACAACCTCAAGACGACGACGATCGGCGCCGCACGCTTCCTGCACGACGGCGGCTGGGACGTCACCAAGCGCTACTTCCTCACGGCGGCCAACCAGTCGAACAAGATCGCGGTGGTCGACTCGAAAGAGCAGAAGCTGACCGCGCTCATCGACGTGGACAAGATTCCGCACCCCGGGCGCGGCGCGAATTTCGTCGACCCGAAGAACGGACCGGTCTGGACGACCAGCGCCCTCGGCAACGAGAAGATCACTCTAGTCGGCACCGATCCCGAGAAGCACAAGGCGAACGCATGGAAGGTGGTGCGCGTACTGAAGGGCCAGGGCGGCGGCTCCCTGTTCGTGAAAACACACCCGAAGTCGAAGCACCTCTACGTCGACACGCCGCTCAACCCGGACCCGAAGATCGCGCAGAGCGTCGCGGTATTCGACATCAACGACCTCGACGCGCCGTACACGGTGCTGCCGATCGCCGAATGGGCCAACCTGGGCGAAGGTCCGAAGCGCGTGGTGCAGCCGGAGTTCAACGCGGCCGGCGACGAAGTGTGGTTCTCGGTCTGGAACGGCAAGGATCAACGTTCGGCGCTGGTCGTCGTCGACGACAAGACCCTGAAACTCAAGGCCGTGATCGACGATCCGCGCATCGTGACGCCGACCGGCAAGTTCAACGTGCACAACACGGTGGACGACGTGTACTGACGATCCTCCCCTGCACGCGCTCCCCAGGCGGCGCGATGCCGGCCCCGCTTCCTGAGAAGCGGGGCCGCTTTCTTCCCCATGCTATTGCTCCCGCGCCTGTTCAATCGCGGATCGCCGCAGGATGCCGCGGCTGCCAGCCAGGATCAGAATTCGTAACGCAGGCTGGCCGAAGCGTTGAAGCCGGCACGCGTGTAATAAGGCACCAGGGGATCGTTCGCGACGCGACCGCGAATGTCGGCCCATTCGATGTAGTCAGTGCCCGTCAGGTTGAACAACCCGACGTTCAGCCGCAGCCGCGGGCTGAGGCTGACGTTGGCCAGCCAATCGAGAGTCGCGTAGCCGTCGGTGCGATACAGGTCTGCCCGGCTGCGATCGACGTCACGCTGCGCCTCGACCGCCGTCAGCGCCAGCTCCGATCCCCAGCGCGCCGAAGGCGCGTCGTACCTCGCGGCAAGCACCAGGCGCGGCGGATCGATCGAATTGAGGGGCTTGTCGCGCACGAGGTCATCGCCGCGAGTCCACGAAGCCGCGAGCCGTGCCGTCCAGCCATCCAGTCGCGGCGACCAGGCGGATGCATCCGCGCGCAGGTCGCACTCGACGCCGTAGATGCGCGCATCGGCGACGTTCTGCGACTGGAACAAGGTGACGCCAGTCGCTGGATCGACCCCGAGATTCACCTTGGATTCGATGAAATCGCTGTACTCGGTATGGAACACGCTGGCCGTCATGGACACGGGGGAATTCAACAGCCGCAGGCCGGCTTCGAAGCCATCACTCGTTTCGGGCCGGAGATCCGGATTCGGGATCGCCCGCACGTTGAACAAGGGTATCTCGAGCCCGATGTTGACATCCTCCGGGGGCGGCGAGCGGAAGCCGTGCGCATACTGGAAGAACATGCCGAGCCGCTCGTTGACCTGATAGATCGCGCCGATCTTGGGCGCCAGCGAGATTTCGTCCACGCCCACCGGAGTAGTCGCCGGATTGTCCTCGCGGTAGATCCGGTCCGCCGCGGGCGAGAGATCGTAGTAGTCGACGCGCAGCGCGGGCACGAGTGTCCAGCTCGAGTCTTCCAGCCGAATCTCATCCTGCAGGAAGACCCCGATCTCGACCACGGTGGACAGCGGCAGGTCACGCAGCGGAAAGGTCTCGCCGAGAATCGTCGGCGTCGTCGCCCCCGTCGTCAGGTTGGTCTGCAGACCGTTGCGCAGTTCTTCGATCTCGGTGCGCGAGGCTTCGACGCCGTACACGATTTCGTGCACGAGCGAGCCCGCTCCCAGGGTCTTCAGTGCCGTGATCTCGAACCCGAGCGTGCTTTCGTCAAAGTCGAACGCGCGGTCGAGCTGCACGGGCGGAGTACGTGGCGGCACGGCCTTGCGTACTTCATAGGTGTCCTGATCGGTCGCCGTACCCTGCGAGTAGATGCTCCAATCGGCGGAGTCGAAGGCAGCGTTCCCGGTGGCGAGCGATTGCCGCAGGCTCGCGCGGTACCGCAGCATCTCGTCGTCGCCCTCCAGCGCGGTCGTGTTGGCGAAGCGACCAACGCCCATGAACGCGTCCACTGCCGTCCATTGCCGGATGCGCCCCCCTTCGAGGGTCAGCGTCAACGGACCGCCCGGCACGTCCCCCATCACTTTCAACATCGCGGAATCGCTGGTGAATTCGACCGGGTTCGGCTCAACGCTGGCCGCGGTATCTGCTTCCTGCCCCTCGCGCCGCGAATACCCGAGCAGCCACCTGGCGCCGCCCACCTCGCCCGCCATCAACGCGGCTGCACGCCAGGCTGCGTTCTCGGAGTCGTAACCGGCTTCGGTGCGGACCGTGAAATCGTCGCCCGGCCTGGCCAGCAACGCGGACGGTGTGAGGGTCGTCATGGCCACGACGCCCCCGATGGCGTCGCTGCCGTACAGCGAGGACGCTGGACCGCGCAGGAATTCGACCCGGTCGACGAAGGCCGTGTCGACGTACGCCCGCCCTGAATCCGCGTAGCTGCCCACCGCAAAGCCGCCTGCGGCCGGGATGCCGTCGATCTCGACCGCTACCCGGTTGCCTCCGAGCCCGCGGACCGAGATCGTGTCCAGCCCGAACCGGAACGGGTCATTCCGGACGCTGAGGCCGGGCTCGTAGCGCACGAGCTCGCGAATGTCCGCCGCAAGCGTCGTTTCGATGCGCTCCTGGTCGATCACCGTGACGGTTGCCGCCACGCGCGAGACTGGAGTCAAGCGGCGCGCATAGACCGTGATTGTCTCGAGCGTGTCAGCTCCTGCGGCTGCGACGGGCTGGCCAGACGCCGCTGCCGCCCATGGACTCAGCACTGCGGCGGCGGCACAGAAAAAATGCGGGGACTTTCCGGGGTATCGGGACATGCCTGGGCTGCTTCTGGTCGATGCACCGATGGGTGCATCCCAAAGCAGGATGGACCGCGGGTGAAGCCGAAACCATGACCTGGATCAATCGGGCCAGAAGCATTGACCTGGATCAATGGTTTCCCGCGGCGACAGGCGCAGATTGCACGCCTGGCTGCAGTTGTCAGCAGCGTTTTGAACTGGCGAACACCCCGCGTCGCAGCCAGCTCAGAGGTCCGCGCCCAGATCGTTCGTGTGATCGCTCTCCGCACCGAAACTATTGACGGCCTTGACGGCGAAGTGCCACGTGCCCGGGGTCAACCCTTCGATGACCACACTCGTCGAATCGGCACCGGCAATCTCCAGGACCCTGTCGTAAGCACCCGCAGCTGGACCATAGAAGACCTTGTACCCGGTGATGTTGGTGGCCGCAGTCCCGTCCGTATTCACCAGCGGCCGCGACCAAGTCAGCACCTGGGCCGGCGCTGTGGCCGACGTGATTGTGATCGTGAAGCCCGGCAGGTGCGCTGTGTCGTGACCATCGTAGACTCCGACGATGATCTGGCCAGTTGTGCCCACGTCCGTTGCACCCGGAACTCCCGACAGCACGCCGGAATCCGTTGCGAACGCTGTCCAGGGCGGATTCCCCTGTATGGTGAAGATCAGATTATCGCCGTCCCCGTCGTTGGCCGTGGCCTGGAACGCGTACGGCTGGCCGACAGTGGCCGTGGTCACCGGGGTTCCCGAAATCGTCGGGGGCGTGTTCTGCGGTGCAACGACGGTGATGACGAAAGGCGCCAGCGCACTGGATGCAGTGCCATCTGACACGCGTATCTGGATCGGGGACGAGGCGCCGACATCCGTGGCCGCGGGCACTCCCCCGAGCGCACCCGTGACGGCGTTGAACAGCGCCCACGCCGGCTTTCCCTGAATGCTGAACGTCAGCGGGTCGTTGTCCGCATCGCTCGCCGCCGGCTGGAATGAGTACGCCTGACCGGCGGTGACGCTGGTGGTTGGTGTTCCCGTAATGGTGGGCGCCGTGTTGGGTGGCGCGCTCACCGTGATCGCGAACGACGGCAGTGACGTGGTGGCCCGGCCGTCGGTCACGCTGATGACGATGCCGGCGTCGTGCCCACGTTCGCAGTGGTGGGCGTGCCGCTCAACCGGCCTGTCGTCGTGCTGAACGTCGCCCAGGTCGGCATGCCGGTGATGCTGAACGTGAGTGGATCACTGTCAACGTCACTGGCTGTCGGCTGGAACACATACGCCTGACCCGCCGTGACACCGGTGACCGGTATACCGGAGATCGTCGGTGCCACATTCGGGACCGGGTTAACGGTGATCGCAAACGAGGGCAGCGACGTGATCGCGCGGCCGTCGGTCACGCTGATGACGATGCCCGACGTCGTGCCCACGTTCGCAGTGGTCGGCGTGCCACTCAGCCGGCCCGTCGTCGTGCTGAACGTGGCCCAGGTCGGCATGCCGGTGATGCTGAACGTGAGCGGGTCGTTGTCCGCATCGCTCGCCGCCGGCTGGAATGAGTACGCCTGACCGGCGGTGACGCTGGTGGCCGGCGTTCCCGTAATGGTGGGCGCCGTGTTGGGTGGTGCGCTGACCGTAATCGCGAACGAGGGCAATGATGTCGTCGCTCTGCCATCGCTGACCCGGATGACGATGCCAGACGTCGTACCCACGTTCGCAGTGGTCGGCGCGCCGCTCAACCGGCCCGTCGTCGTGTTGAACGTGGCCCAGGTCGGCATGCCCGTGATGCTGAACGTGAGCGGATCACTGTCGGCGTCACTGGCCGTCGGCTGGAACGAGTAGGCCTGACCGGCGGTGACACTGGTGGCTGGTGTTCCCGTAATGGTGGGCGCCGTGTTGGGCGGTGCGCTGACCGTGATCGCGAACGACGGCAACGACGTGGTCGCCCGGCCATCGTTCACGCTGATGACGATGCCAGCCGTGGTACCGACGTTCGAGTGGACGGCGCGCCGCTCAACCGGCCGGTCGTCGTGCTGAACGTGGCCCAGGTCGGCATGCCCGGGATGCTGAACGTGAGCGGGTCGTTGTCAGCATCTGCTCGCCGTCGGCTGGAACGAGTACGCTTGACCGGCGGTGACACTGGTGGCCGGTGTTCCCGTAATGGTGGGCGCCGTGTTGGGTGGCGCGCTGACCGTAATCGCGAACGAAGGCATTGACGCGGTCGCCCGACCGTCACTCACACTGACGACGATGGCGCCGCTGGTGCCGACGTCGGTCGACGACGGCGCGCCGCTCAGCCGGCCCGTCGTCGTGCTGAACGTGGCCCAGGCCGGCATGCCCGTGATGCTGAACGTGAGCGGATCGTTGTCAGCGTCACTGCGCCGTCGGCTGGAACGAGTACGCCTGACCGACGGTGACACTGGTGGCCGGTGTTCCCGTGATCGTGGGCGCCGTGTTGGGTGGCGCGCTCACCGTGATCGCGAACGAGGGCAGCGACGTGGTCGCCCGGCCGTCGGTCACGCTGATGACGATGCCCGACGTCGTGCCCACGTTCGCAGTGGTCGGCGTGCCACTCAGCCGGCCCGTCGTCGTGCTGAACGTGGCCCAGGTCGGCATGCCGGTGATGCTGAACGTGAACGGATCATTGTCCGCATCGCTCGCCGTCGGCTGGAACGAGTACGCCTGACCGGCGGTGACACTGGTGGCCGGTGTTCCCGTGATCGTGGGCGCCGTGTTGGGTGGCGCGCTCACCGTGATCGCGAACGAGGGTAACGATGTCGTCGCTCTGCCATCGCTGACCCGGATGACGATGCCAGACGTCGTACCCACGTTCGCAGTGGTCGGCGTGCCGCTCAAGCGGCCTGTCGTCGTGCTGAACGAGGCCCATGCGGGCCTGCTTTGGATGCTGAACGTCAGCGGGTCATTGTTCGCATCGCTCGCCGCCGGCTGGAACGAGTACGCCTGACCGGCGGTGACACTGGTGGCCGGTGTACCGGAAATCGTCGGTGCGACATTCGGCGCTGTTACCGTAATCGAGAAAGACGGCAACGACCTGGTCGAACTTCCGTCGCTGACCCGGATAACGATGCCCGATGTCGTACCCACGTTCGCCGCGGCCGGCGTGCCGCTCAAGCGGCCCGTCGTCGTGCTGAACGAGGCCCATGCGGGCCTGTTTTGGATGCTGAACGTGAGCCTGTCACCGTCGCTATCCGTTGCGGTTGGCTGGAACGAGTACGCTTGCCCCACGGCGACGGTCGTCGCTGGAGTGCCGGAAATCCTGGGGCGTGCCGCTTCGACCCCAGGAACCCACGAGACGAGCAAGCACACCGCGTACGCGGCAAAGCGGCCCCGCCGCATCCAGGCATTCAGCGCGCAATCCATTGCATGACCCCGCAAGCTCCCCATTTCCGCGCCGCGCGGGCGCATTCTTGCGTCTCAACCGACCAAGCTGGCAGACGCCTCTTGGCCGGACGCCTTTCGTATGAATCCTAGTCCGGCTCGGCAATGAATCCTAGTCCGGGGTGACCACCGAATCATCGCCCATGAGACTTGGACGCCATGCCGGATACCATTGCGGGGCGCCGACTCGGCCAGACACATTCAGGCGGGATGATCAGAGTCGCCAGGGGCATCTCGGCCCGATTGCCATCAAGAACCACCCTCCTTACCGGAACCTCCCATGAAACTCGAAACCCTCGTCGTCCACGCCGGCTATTCGCCCGATCCGACCACCAAGGCCGTCGCGGTGCCGATCTACCAGACGACGTCCTATGCCTTCGACGACACGCAGCACGGCGCCGACCTGTTCGACCTCAAGGTTGCCGGCAACATCTACACGCGCATCATGAACCCGACGACCGACGTGCTCGAGAAGCGCGTCGCGGCGCTCGAAGGCGGCGTGGGAGCCCTGGGTCTGGCCTCCGGGCAGGCTGCCATCACCTACGCGCTGCAGACGATCACCGAGGCCGGGCAGAACGTCATCAGCTCCTCCGCCCTGTACGGCGGCACCTACAACCTGTTTGCACACACTTTCCCGCAGTACGGCCTGACGGTGAAGTTCGCAGACCATCGCCAGCCGGAGTCGTTCGAGAAGCTCATTGACCAGAACACTCGCGCGATCTTCTGTGAATCGGTCGGCAACCCGGCCGGCAACGTGACCGACTTTGCCGCGCTCGCCGAAATCGCGCATCGCCACGGCATCCCGTTGATCGTCGACAACACGGTGCCGTCGCCGTACCTGTGTCGCCCCTTCGAACACGGCGCGGACATCGTGGTGCACTCGCTCACCAAGTATCTCGGCGGTCACGGCAACAGCATCGGCGGCGCGCTCGTCGATTCCGGCAAGTTCCCCTGGGCGCAGCACGCCGACAAGTTTCCGCGCCTCAACACGCCGGATGTCTCTTATCACGGCGTGGTCTACACGGAGGCCTTCGGACCGGCCGCCTTCATCGGCCGGGCGCGGGTCGTGCCGCTCCGCAACATGGGCGCGGCCATCTCGCCCTTCAATTCCTTCCTGATTCTGCAGGGCATCGAGACGCTGGCGCTGCGCATGGACCGTATCTGCGACAACGCGCTGGCCGTTGCGAAACACCTGCAGAAGCACCCGAAGGTGAAGTGGGTAAACTATGCCGGCCTGCCGGACCACCCGAGCCATGCGCTGGCTCAGAAGTACATGGGCGGCCGGGCCTCGGGCATCCTGACGTTCGGCATCGAGGGCGGCCTTGCCGGCGGCACGCGCTTCCAGGATGCGCTCAAGCTTTTCGTCCGGCTCGTCAACATCGGCGACGCCAAGTCACTGGCTTGCCACCCTGCCAGCACGACACACCGTCAGCTGAACCCGGCCGAGCTGGAGAAAGCGGGCGTCAGTGCGGACATGGTCCGGCTGTCGGTCGGCATCGAGCACATCGACGACCTGCTTGCCGACCTCGATCAGGCGCTGGCGGCGGCGTAGGAGCGGACCCTTGCCACAATCCGCTGATGCGGGCGAGGGAGTGGAAGCGGAAGCGGGAGTCTGGGTTACCATCCAGCGATGGAAAAACCATCGCTGGATTTCGCGCGCGTGCGCGAACTGAGCCCGCGCCGCAACACTACGCGCGCCGCGGCCCTTCCCGAACTCGTCGACGAGCAGCTGCGTCACTTCTCGATCGACCCGGACTCCGAGTTCGGCCGCCGCATGGGCGAGCTGGCGTCCCATTTGTACGCCGGCAATGCCGCCGTGCACCAGCTGTGGGAAGTTACGCTGCGCGAGCTCGCCGACCTCGATCCACGCGACCGGGTCGCCCGCTTCAACGCCAAGCGCTTCCTCTGCTTCCAGCTCGCCAAGATCCTCGACACGCTGCAGAACCCGCTGCGCAAGTCGTACCAGTCGCTGCTGCACGATTCGACCCAGTCCGCGATCAAGGGTCCCTACCCCATCTTCGACAACGTCACGGCAATCTTCAGCGCGACGCCGGTGATCACTCGCACCGCGACGTACCTTTATGCGTGCACGGAATGGGTCGAGGACGCGTTCAAGGGCCGTGAGCCGCTGCACGAGATTTACTCGCGCCTGCTGAACCCGACGTCGATCAGCCTCGCCAACCACATCGTCGACCTCGAGGCCGGCCCGCTCGCGGGCGAGTACCTCGCCTGGAACTTCAACTCGGGGATGGCAGCGATCGACGCCACGCTCTCGAACCTCGTCGGTTACAACGACGTCGTGCTCTCCAGTCGCAACGTCTACGGCGGCACCTACCAGCTGCTGCACGACTGGTACGCCAAGAAGAGCAACCTCGACGTGGCCGTCGAGTGGTTCGACGGCTTCACGGTGGACGACTTCGGCCGCGCGCTGCACGCGACGCTCGACAGGCACCGCGACCGGCTCGACCGCGGCCGCCGCATCTACGTCTTCCTCGAGTCGCCGTGCAATCCGCACGGGTACGTTCTGGACGTGCCGGCCATCTGCCGCGCGGCACACGAATACGGGCTTACGGTGATCTGCGACGCGACGGTCGGCACTCCGATCCTGCAGCCGGTCCTGCAGCGCAAGGACCCCATGGAACGCCCCGACTTCGTCATCCATTCCTACACCAAGGACCTGGCGGGCACCGGTACGACGACCGCGGGCGTCTGCATCGGTCGCAACGAGCGGATGTTCATACCCAAGGGCGACAGCGTCACCACGACGACGCCGGACGGCAAGCCTTGCGTGTACCGCTGGGACGAAAGCCTCTTCTGGAACGTGTACTACATCAAAGGCGCATTCCTCGACGCGGACAAGGCGTTCGAGGTGATCAACGGCATGCGCACGGTCGAAGTGCGCGTGCTGCTCAAGACCATCAACACGCTGGTGCTGGCGCGCGCGCTCGCGGCGCATCCGGCCATCAACGTGCAGTGCTCGGCGGTAGAGGGCAACGAGAACTACGCGCTGCGCGAGCGGCTGATGTTCCTGGGACTGCCTGCCCCGCTCTTTACGATCGATCTCGACACCGAGATGGGCCGGCGCATCTCGCGCCATGCGTTCCAGCGTTTCTTCGACTGCCTCGAACCGGCGTTCGGACTGCAAGTGACGCTCGGCCAGGTGAACACCGTCGTCGTCTGCCCGGCGCTCACCAGCCATTCGGAGTTGTCGGAAGACGCGTTGCATGAAGCCGGCATCTCCCTTACGACGATCCGCATCGCCGTCGGCGACGAGGATCCGCGTGGGCTGCTGGCGCACCTGATGCAGGCGGCGGAACTGGCGCTCGAACCGGAATGCCCCGGATTCACGCGGCACTTCGGCCAGCCGCACGAGATCGACGCTCTGTACGAGTCCATCTACGTCGACGTGCACCGACGCTACGCCGCGAGCCGCCCGCGGATGCGCCAGATGCTGGAGAAATGACAGCTCGCGGCGCGTTGCGCGGGCGTCAGGCCGAAACCACGTGGCCGGTGTCGGGCCGCAATGTCCACAGCACCCACTTGCCCAGCACCGTGAACGTGGAGACGATCGCAAACGCGAGCAGCGTGCCTTCCAGGTAGACGCCCGACGAGTAGTCCGTGTCGCCAGCAACCAGCAGCACCAGCACCGGCGTCAGCAGGAAATCCTGGACGTCGGCACGGCCGCGGCCGAGCGTCATGAGCACGAGCAGCAACACCGCGGCACAGGCGGCGCGCAGCACAGGCTCGGTGATGGCGTCAAAGACGGCGAGTGCGAGCAGCGTGCCGGCGAGTGCCAGCGCCAGCTTGGTGACCGCATTGCCGGGCGTGCTCCTCAACCAGGGCTCGCCGAGTGCGGCAACGGTCAGCGGGAGCCACCATGCCTGCTCGAGCCCGGCCGCGCGCGCAGTGAACCAGGCGACGAGGACGAGCACCGCCAGCAGCACCGAGTAGCTGAGCGCGGTCTTGGAATGCACGGCGACTGGACGCGTCACCAGCCCGCGCGCGACCGTGCGCACCATCAGGAAGCCATACACGCACCCGCCAAACATCGCGAGTCCACGGAACGCGGCGACTCCAGCCGTAGCGGGTTCGAATGAGCCGATCAGCGCGGCCGCCAGCACCGCGAGCAGGCCGCGGTGATAACCCAGTGAACTCGCGGCTCCGGTTGCCGCGGCCGTGGCAACGATCAGGGCCGCCACGCCGTCAGTAAAGTTCGCCGTAACGGCTGCGGCCGCATACACGCCCGCAATGAGAAAGCCGAAGGGGGCAAGTGGCCTGGCCAGGACACCGAGATGGAACGCCAGCACCGAGCCGAGCGCGAGGTCGCGGGCCACCCCCGGGTAGCCTGACAGGTAGGTAGCCGCGGCTGGCAGCAGCAGCAACGCAACAAGGCCCGTCACTCGCAGGATCATGATCAGACTTCCCCGCGTGGTCTTATCATTTCGTTCTTGTACCCACGTCTTGCAATTGCCTTGCCATCCAGTTGAGTCTTTTTAAATCAACGAGTTACGCAGGCTCGCGCTGACGGCCCGGCATGATATGTAAAAAAGGCCGACGACTGATTGCAGCCTTGGCTATGGCTGAAGCGCGAGGCGTGCGGGACACTTCGCCATCAGCCCGCTCCGGATGTCCCATGACCACCGCCCGCATGTCGCCGCGACCACACATTCTCCTAGCGTGCACGGCGCTCACGACCCTGCTCGCAGCCTGTGGCGGTGGGGGCAGTGACGGTGGTGGTGGCGGTGGCGGCGGAGGCGGCGTTTCACTCTGCGGCGAGACCGCGCGCAAGCAGTGGGTCCTGAACGTGACCCGCGAGTGGTACCTCTTCCCCGACCTGTTGCCGGCGTCGGTCGACATCGCGTCCTATGCCACCGCGGAAGACCTGCTCAACGACCTGACCGCAACCGCCCGTGCGCAGGGCAAGGACCGGTACTTCAGTTACCTCACGACCAAGGACGCGGAGAACTCGCTGCTCGGGGAAGGACAGTTCATAGGTTTCGGGTTCCGCAACCGTACGGACGACGGCAACCGCCCGCTCGTCCTCGACGTGTTCGACGCGAGTCCAGCGTCCGAGGCCGGCCTGCGTCGGGGCGACGAGGTCATCGCCGTGGACCAGGGCAGCGGCTTCGTGCCGGTCGCGCAGTCGCTGGTGAATGGCTCCGTGTTCGCCGACCTCCTCGGCCCGGCGGACGCAGGAGTCGTGCGTGGATTGCGGCTGCTACGCAATGGATCGACCGTGGATGTGAGGATGACCAAGCGGACGGTCACCATCGACCCGGTACCGGATTCGTTCGGCACGCGCGTCCTGCCGCTCGCAGGTACGACCGGCGTTGGCTACCTGCACTTGCGCAGCTACATCGGCACGGCAGATCCGCAACTGCGCGCTGCTTTCGCCACGTTCCGTGCGCAGAACCTGCGTGATTTCATCATCGACCTCCGCTACAACGGCGGCGGTCTCGTCAACACAGCCGAGCTGATCGACAACCTGCTCGGCGGTGATCGCACGTCGGCCGACACGCAGTACTCGATCGTTTACAGCCCGGCCAAGTCAGGGCAGAACTCGACGACGCGCTTCCAGCCGCTGTCACAGTCCACGCGGCCCGTGCGCATCGCGTTCCTGACCACCGAGGCGACCGCCTCCGCCAGCGAAATCAACGTCAACGCGATGAAGCCCTGGGTCGAGGCTGCGATCGTCGGCAGCGACACGCTGGGCAAGCCCGTCGGCCAGCTGGCGTTCGACCTGTCCGGCGCGTGCCCGGACCGTCTGCGCCTGGTCACGTTCAAGACGGTCAATTCGAACGGCGAAGGCGACTATTACGACGGTCTCGCGTCGACGATGCGCTTCGCCTGCGCGGCGAGCGACACGCTGACGGCGCAGATGGGCGATCCGGCGGATGGCCTCACGGGCGCCGCACTGGACTGGATCGGCACCGGCGCCTGCGGCAGCGTGATTGCAGCGAACATCGACGGGCAGGCGAAGCCGGGCGTGTCGACTGCGTACCCGCTCTCGCAGCGACCGTCGGCCGCAGAACGCTGGTTGCCGGGCATCCACTGAGGCGCGCGCAATCGTCTCAGGCAGGCGCGAGTTCCAGCAGTGCCAGGCACTCGACGTGGTGAGTGCCGGGGAAGAAGTCGAACGGCACGATTGCCTGCACCAGGTATCCGGCCGCTTCCAGCAGCGACAGGTCCCTGGCGAGCGTGCCCGCGCTGCAGGAGAGATAAGCGACCCGCTCGGGACGCAGCTCGTTCGCAAGGGCCTGGCACAGTCCCTCCTCGAGACCCGAACGGGGCGGATTGACGTAGCAGGCATGACGCTCGTGCGCCGGTTCGCGCCACCAATCCCACACCTGCGGCAGTCGCTGCTCGCAAGTACCACGCAGCACGACGGCGCCAGGCGCATTCCGTAGCGCGCACTCGACAGCACCGCCTGAGAGCTCCACACCGAGAGCCGCAGCGCCGGCGGCGCGCCAGTGCCGCAGGGTCGAGCCAATGCCGCAGTAGAGGTCGAGCACCGCAACACCCGGCGCGGGCTGGAGGTGCGCGCGGGCAAGCTCGACAGACTCCGTGTGCAGAACGGGCAGCAGCTGCTGGAATGCGGCAGGACCATGCTCAAGGCCGTCGGTGTCCCGGGATACGCCGACACCCCACGCCAGGTGCCAGCCGGAACGCGCGAACAGCTTGCGGCCAGCCGAAGGATGACAGTGCACCCAGAGTCCGTCGATGCCTGAATCCGCCAGGGCTGGTCGCAACGCCTCGAGATCCGCCATCGCGAACTCCCGTTGCTTGACGATCAATGTGGCCTGCCCGCCGGCCACGTGCAGATAGGCAAGGGGAAACCTGGCGTGCGGCGGCAGGGCGGCCCGCAGCAGTGCCACGAGCCGGTTCACACGCGCGGAATGGACAGGGCAGTCGTGTATCGCGACCAGTTCGTCACGGCGCATCAGGCCGAATCGCCAGCCCGACTCGTCGAAGCGCGCATTGAGAGTGACGCGGTCCCGGTACCCCAGGCGCTGCGAGTCGGGCACGGCACGCACAGGCTGCAAACGCGAATTCCACGGCGCGAGGACCCGCTTCAGGTAGGCCGCCTTCTGCGCGAGGCTCGCCGCGGCTGTCAGCTCGCGGTGACGGCAACCGCGACATTCCCGCTCACAACCTACGGGCAACGATTGATGTACGCTCACGTGCCTATGGTGCGACGATTCGCCGCTCACCGACAGGGGACCTGCGGGAAATGACCCGGATTCCAGTCTTTGACGACGTTCGTGCGGCCGCGGGCCGGCTCGCAGGCCACGCGCGCCGCACTCCCCTGCTCGCGGACACGCCGCTCGATCGGCTGACAGGCGGACGGATCCTGCTCAAGGTCGAAACGCTGCAGCACACGGGATCGTTCAAGTTCCGCGGCGCCTGGAACCGGCTGGTACAGCTCAACGCGTCGGAGCGCGACGCGGGCGTCGTCGCATTTTCCTCGGGCAACCATGCGCAGGGCGTCGCCGAAGCTGCACGGCGCCTGGGCATTCGCGCCACGATCGTCATGCCGTCCGATGCGCCACGCGTGAAGATGCAGAACACACGCGACCTGGGGGCCGAGATCGTCGAGTACGACAGGGCTCGCGAAAGCCGCGAGCAGATCGCCGCGCAGCTCGCCGCGGAACGCGGGGCAACGCTGGTGCCTTCGTACGACGACCCGGACATCATTGCCGGACAAGGCACGGCGGGGATCGAGATCGCCGAGCAGGCGACTGAACTCGGGCGGACTCTCGACGACGTCATCGTGTGCTGCAGCGGCGGCGGACTGACGGCGGGCATCGCTCTCGCCATGGCAGAGCTGGCCCCGCGCGCGGGTGTCTGGACCGCCGAACCGGAGTCACATGACGATCACCGGCGTTCGCTGGCCAGCGGCCGTCGCCAGCGCAACGAACCCGGCACGCCGGATTCGATTTGCGACGCGCTGCTCGCACCGATGCCGGGCGAACTCACGTTTGCAATCAACCGGCCATTGCTGCGCGGCGGACTCGCAGCCTCGGACGAAGACGTGCGCCGGGCAGTGGCCTACGCCACGCGTACGCTCAAGCTCGTCGTCGAGCCCGGCGGGGCCGTGGCCCTCGCCTGCGTGCTTGCGGGCAAGCTCGACGTGCGTGGACGCACGATCGCGTTGACCCTGTCGGGCGGAAATATCGACGACACCCTGCTCGCCGAGATCCTCGCCGGGCCCTGATACCCGATTGAAACCATCACCGCGAGCGCAACGAACTCGTCCGCATCACACCGAGGCCTTCCCGCATGCTGCAAACCTGGCTGCACGCCCTGCCCTACCTGCTCGGCGCGGGCTTTCTCACCTGGCTCGTCAGCGTGCCCCTGCGCAACGTGACCATCGTCGACACGCTCTGGTCGCTGCTGTTC
This sequence comes from uncultured Gammaproteobacteria bacterium, assembly GCA_963698735.1. GTDB lineage: Bacteria > Pseudomonadota > Gammaproteobacteria > Steroidobacterales > Steroidobacteraceae > RPQJ01. The sequence continues at coordinate 316,997 of CAVOSA010000019.1, forward strand.
GTCATCGCAGCCTTTGTGTATGCGGCCTCAACCACGCCACTGGAACCACGCGCGCAGCTGCTGCTGGTGCTGGTGACCATCTGGGGCCTGCGGCTCGCGCTCTACCTCGGCCGGCGCAACTTCGGCCACGAAGAAGACCGGCGCTACCAGAAGATCCGCAAGCGCAACGAACCCGGCTTCACCTGGAAGAGCCTCTACCTGGTGTTCGGACTGCAGGCCGTGCTGGCCTGGGTCATTTCGCTGCCCCTGCTCGGGGGCATCGCCGGCGATGCGAGCCCGCTGGGCTGGCTCGACTACACGGGCGCCGCGCTCTGGCTGGTCGGCCTGTACTTCGAGGCCGTCGGCGACTGGCAGCTCACCCGCTTCAAGGCCGATCCGGCCAACGCCGGGCAGGTCATGGACCAGGGCCTGTGGGGGCTCACGCGCCACCCCAACTACTTCGGCGATTTCTGTGTCTGGTGGGGCTTCGGGCTCATCGCGCTCTCCGCCGGCGCCTGGTGGGCCCTGCTCGGGCCGGTACTGATGAGCGTGCTGCTGCTGCGGGTGTCGGGTGTCACCTTGCTCGAGAGGGACATTGGCCGCCGGCGCCCCGGTTATGCCGAGTACATCCGCCGTACCAACGCGTTCTTTCCTGGCCCGCGGCGCGACTGACCGGACATCCCCCTTGTCGCGGACACGTCGCGCTGCCTAGAGTTGCGCGATGGTCTCCGGCTTCCTGCTCTCTGCGCTCGCCGTCAGCTACCTGCTGGTGCTGTTCGGCGTGGCGTTTTACGGTGAGCGCCGCTCCGTCTATCCCGGGCATGCCCGCCTGCGCCCCTGGATCTACAGCCTCGCCCTCGGCGTGTACTGCACGACGTGGACGTTCTTCGGCGCGGTCGGCACCGCCGTGCGCGACGGCTGGACCTACGTGCCGATCTACCTCGGTCCGGCGCTGGTACTGCTGTTCGCCACTCCGTTTCTCGAACGCCTGATTGCGATCGTCCGCGCACACAACATCACTTCGATTGCGGACCTGATCTCCTCCCGCTTCGGCAAGAGTCCGACGCTCGCGGCGCTGGTGGCCGTCATCGCACTGACCGCGGGCGTTCCTTACCTCGCCCTGCAGTACAAGGCCGTTGGCACCAGCATCGACGTGCTCACGGGGTCGGCCGGTGCCAACCCCGCGTGGTATGCGGACACCGCACTGTGGGTGGCGCTGATGATGGCGGCATTCGCCATGTTGTTCGGGACCCGGCGGCTCGATGCCACCGAGCACCATGAAGGCGTGATGCTCGCCATCGCCTTTGAGTCGGTCGTCAAGCTGGTCGCCTTTGCTGCCGTCGGCATCTTCGCGTTTCTGCATCTGGATGGGGCGCCGCCATTGTCGGCAACGCAACTCGGCTCGCTGGGCAAGGCGTTTTCCGGCGACTTCGTGGTCACGACGGCTCTCGCGGCGGCCGCGATCTTCTGCCTGCCGCGACAGTTCCTGGTCGGCATCGTCGAATGCGCAGACGCGCGCGACGTGCGCACCGCGCGCCTGGTGTTCTCGGCATATCTGGCCTTCTTCACGGTACTGATCGTTCCGATCGTGCTCGCGGGCCTGGGCACGAGCCTTGCACCCGACAGCAATCCCGACTTCTTCGTGCTCACGTTGCCGATGACGAGCGACGCCCCGGTGCTCGCGGTCGTCGCGTTCCTCGGCGGCCTGTCCGCCGCAACGGCAATGGTGATCGTGTCGAGTATCGCGCTTGCCACCATGATCACGAACGACCTCGTCATGCCCGTGCTCTGGCGCAGTCGCTGGCTCAAGCCCACCGAAACCCGTGACATCGGCCGCATGGTGCTGTGGTTGCGCCGCGTCTCGATCCTGCTGCTCGCCCTGCTCGCCTACGCCTACCATCGCAACACGGCGACGCCGGCGAGCCTTGCCTCGATCGGCCTGCTCGCGTTCGCCGCGGTGGCGCAGTTTGCGCCGCCCATCCTGGCCAGCCTCTACTGGCGACGTGCGACCCGCACCGCGGTTTTCTGGGGACTCGCGACGGGCTTCGCGCTCTGGACGTACGCGTTGCTGCTGCCCAACTTCAGCCCGGGCGGCCTGCTCGGGCCCGGCGGCCCCGGGCACGGCGAGCCCTGGCGACCCCTGTACGAATGGCTCGGACTCGCGCGCATGAGTCCCGTCGCCAGCGGAGCACTGCTCGCGCTGGGCGGCAACGTCATCGTGCTCGTCGGACTCTCGTTTCTCGGTCGCATCTCGTTGCGCGAGCGCATGGCTGCCACGCAGTTCGTGCGCCCGGCATTGCCGCATGTGCCGACGCCGGCGGTCGGCAGCGCGCGGGTCGGAGACGTGCTTGCCATCGCCGAACGCATCGTCGGTGCCGCGGCGACCGAAGCTGCGCTTCACGAACATGCCATGCAGACGCTGCGGCCGCTGCCGCGACCTGCCGACCCGGCTGACCGGGGCCTGATGCAGCACATGGAGCGCGTGCTGGCGGGTGCGATCGGCGCATCTTCCGCCCGGCTCATGTTCACGCACGCCCTGCGCGGTCGCGGCCTCGCGGCAGAGGAAGTGGCGGAACTGCTCGACGAGACGTCGCAGGAACTGCGCTTCAGCCGGCAATTGCTGCAGGCCACGATGGAGAACGTTGCGCAGGGCATCTCCGTAGCCGACAGCGAGGCCAGGCTCGTCGCATGGAACGGCCGCTATCTCGAAATGTTCGGGTATCCGGCCGACATGGCGCGCGTCGGGCGCCCCGTCGCGGACTTGATCCGCTGGAACGCGCAGCGCGGCGAGTTCGGTGATACCGATCCGGAGGAACAGATCCGCAAACGCATCGCGCACCTGCGGGCGGGAACGCGCTACGTCATCCAGCGCACGCGACGCAACGGCCGGGTCTATGAGATGCGAGGCCAGCCGATGCCGGACGGCGGCTACGTCACGACGTACACCGACATCACCGAATTCAAGCACAACGAGCAGCAGTTGCTGGAAGCCAAGCAGACACTCGAGCAGCGCGTATCGGAACGCACGCAGGAACTGTCGATTGCGCTGGCGGCCGAAGCCGAGGCGAAGCTCGCCGCGGAGCAGGCGAATTCGACCAAGACAAGATTCGTCGCGGCCGCCAGCCACGACCTGCTGCAGCCGCTGAACGCCGCCCGGCTTTTCGCCTCGGCGCTCGGCGACTCACCCGCGGACCCGGCTGCGGTGAGGGAGATGGCCGGGCGCATCGAGGGTTCACTGCGGGCGGCGGAGGAAGTGCTCGATGACATGCTCGACATCGCGCGCCTCGAGAGCGGATCGATGCGCGCCGAGCTGACGGTCTTCGCGCTCGCTGACGTGTTCGCCGACCTCGAACGCCAGTTCGGGCCCGTCGCCGCCCGGCGCAACCTGCGACTGCGCATCCGACCCACTCGCCTGTTCGTGCGAAGCGACCGTGTTTTGCTGCGCCGGCTGCTGCAGAACCTCGTCTCGAACGCTCTGCGCTATACGCAGCGCGGTGGCGTCCTGGTTGCGTGCCGTCCGCGTGGCGGACGTGTCGAGGTCCAGGTCTGGGACACTGGGCCAGGGATCGCGGAGCAGCACCGCAAGGTTATCTTCGACGAGTTTCGCGGCCTCGACCGGCCGTCACCGTGGGGCGAGAAAGGACTCGGGCTCGGCCTGTCAATCTGCGACCGCATTGCACGCGTGCTGCAGCTCGAACTCAGCCTGCGTTCCGACGTGGGACATGGATCAGTGTTCAGCGTGCACCTCGAAACCGCGCAGCGACCCGCTGTGGCGGCGCCCGGCACCGGGGATACTTCAGTACCCGCCTCGCCGGCAAGCCTCGTCGGCGGCACCGTCCTCTGCATCGACAACGAAGAGGAAATCCTCGACGGCATGCAGGTGCTGCTCGAACGCTGGGGCGTGCGCGTGCTGCGGGCCAGGACCGCCGATGAGGCGCGGCGCGCGTTTACCGAGCATGCACCGGACGTCGTGCTGGCCGACTATCGTCTCGACGACGACAGCTGTGACGGTCTAGAGTTACTGCAGTCCTTGCGCGTGGGCGGCGTGGTGCATGCACCGGCAGCGCTGGTCACCGCCGATCACGGCACAGCGCTGGCGGAGCGGGCGCGCGAACTCGGCTACAAGGTACTGCGCAAGCCGGTGAAGCCAGCAGCTTTGCGCGGCCTGCTCGGCGCGCTGCTCGCGTCTGCGAACGTCGGACGGTAGGCGACCCTGGACTGCCCCCCTGCCCGGGCGCGAGAGCGGACGCTAGTCGAACTCTTCCGGCGGCGGTTTGACGCTGGCGCGGTCCATTGCAAGGCGTCCGGCTGCCAGCACGGCCTGCGTGCGCGTCGTAACACCGAGCTTGCGCAGGATCGCAGTCACGTGCGCCTTGACCGTCGCCTCGGACACGTCGAGGTCGTAGGCGATCTGCTTGTTGAGCAATCCGGCGCAAAGCATGCCGAGCACGCGGAATTGCTGCGGCGTGAGGTCGGCCACGCGGCGCGCGATCTCGAGTTCCTCACCCGACGATGCGGGCGCGCGCGGCGGATGAAATCCCGGCGGCGTATAGATTTCGCCCGCCAGCACGCTTTCGATGGCCCTGCCGATCTGGCCCGCCTCGGTTGATTTTGGAATGAACCCCTGCGCGCCGAAACGCAGCGCCGCTGCGATGGTCTGTGGATCGTCGTCGGCCGAAACGATGACGACGGGCAATTCCGGCCGGCTGCCACGCACGTGCGCAAGCGCATTGAATCCGTACGCGCCGGGCATGTTCAGGTCGAGCAGCAGCAGGTCGGCGCCGGGATTGGCCTCGGCCGCGGCAAGCATCGTCGCGACAGAATCGGCCTCGACGAAGCCGACGCTGCGATCGAGGCGGCCGACTGCCGCCTTCATCGCTTCGCGAAACAGCGGGTGGTCGTCGGCGACGATGATCTGGCGTGACATCGGACTCGCAGATTACACGCGAGACTCAGTCTGGCCAACGGCTGGCTACTGCGACCAAAGGCGAATATCCGCGCGCGCAGCGAAAGATCACGATCCGCGGCATGGCACGACTCAGCAGGGGGATTCCGTCCATGTCGCACGCCCACCAACCGCGCCGTTTGTCGAACGCGCTGCGCCGTTCCGTTGCCGTCGCACTGGGATTCGCGCTCATCGGCACCTCGTCGATCGCCGGAGCGCAGACCGCCAAGGAGAAGGAACTCGAGGCCCGCGTCGCGGAACTCGAGAAACTCGTGCAGCAACTGGTGGCCGAAAAGAAGGCGGCGCCCACGGCCGTCGCAGCCCCTGCCGCTGCGGCCGGAACGGTAGCGGCAGCGCCCGCAGCTGCTCCGGCAAAGCCCGACCCGAAGGCCATCCAGTCCGGGACGATCCTGCCTAACGCGGCGCCTGGCACGAGCTTCGTGCTCACGGGCTACGCCAAGGTCGACGGCCTGTGGACCAACACCTCGGACGGCGAACTCGCCGAAAACACACCTTCCCGCGACTACTACGTGCCGGGTGCGACGCCGATCGGCCAGCCGGACGAGGGCACGGACTTCGATGCACATGCGAAGCAGACACGCATCAACTTCGGCACTGACACCATCCTCGCCGGCGGCGACAAACTCTCAACCCGGTTCGAAATCGACTTCTTCGGCTCGACCACGGGCAACCAACGGGTCACGAACACTTATGCGCCGGTCCTGCGCCACGCGTACGTGCAGTGGCGCGAGTGGCTGGTCGGCCAGACCTGGTCGAACTTCCAGGACGTTGCCGCGCTACCGGACTCCGTGGACTTCATCGGCTCGACGGACGGCACGGTATTCGTGCGGCAGCCGCAGGTCCGCTACACGAAGGGCGGGTTCTCGCTCTCCGTCGAGAATCCGCAGACCACCATGACGCCTTTCGGTGGCCCGGCGGATCCCAACTCAACGGCCTGGATAGTTGAGACCGACGACAGTTCCATCCCGGACCTCACCGCCCGCTACGCCTGGAAGGGCACGTGGGGCCATGTCGCCGTCGCAGGCCTTGCGCGCGAACTCAAATACGAGCGGCTGGCCACCAGCACGCTGGCCGGGATCGATGCGAGCACCTGGTCGATGGCCGGCAGCCTGTCGGGCAAGTTCATGATCGGCAAGGACGACATCCGCTTCATGCTGCTTGGCGGCAACCTCGGCCGCTACGTCGGCCTGAACTTCACGACAGATGCCGTGCTCACCAGCAACGGCAGCGGCGCCGACCTGGAAACGATCGACGGCTTCGCGGGCTCCATCGCGTATCGCCACGTGTGGTCCGACAAGTGGCGCAGCAACGTCTACTTCGCGATGGGCGACTACGACAACGACGCCGATTACACCGGCGGCAGGGTCAACAAATCGAGCGAAAGCTGGACGGTCAACACCTGGTACACGCCGCTGCCGAAACTCGACATCGGCGCCGAGTTCCGCCACGCGGTGCGCGAACTCGAGAATGGCGATGACGGTTCGTTCGACCGCCTGCAGCTCACGACCAAGTATTCATTCTGACCGGTCCGTCCCCGTCGCCGTCAGCTCGACAAGCTGGCGGCGGCGGAGCCCTTCGCGCGACCGAAGCGGTAGCGCTGCAGGTCCACCTTGCGCGTCTCGAGCCAGTACCGCCACGTGGAGTACGGCCAGATCGTGAAATTGCGCCCGTCGTCCTGCTGGTACCAGCTGCGACAACCGGTGCTCCACACGGTGTGCTGCAGTCCACGTTGAATTCGCTCATTGAAGCGGGCCTGCATCGCGGGATCGACGTCCAGATAGTCGGCACCGCGCTCCTTAACCGCGCGAATGCATTCAAGCACGTAATGAACCTGCGCCTCGATCATGAAGATGATCGAATTATGGCCAAGCGCCGTGTTGGGCCCGACCAGCTGGTGCAGGTTCGGGTAGCCCGTCACCGAGATCCCGTAATACGCTTCGGCTCCGGCCTTCCAGTCCTGCGCCAGCGCGTGGTCCGGCAGGCCGGTGACCGGGAACTGCTGCATGTAGATGCGCGGGTCGACGACGAATCCCGTGCCAAGAATGATGCAGTCGACCGGATGCTCGGCGCCATCGTCGGTGACGATGGAGCGCTCGCGGATTTCACGAATGCCCGCAGTCACGAGTTCGACGTTCGGCCGGCGGAACATCGGGTACCACTCGTTCGAGATCAGCACACGCTTGCAGCCGATCGTGTAGTCGGGCGTCAGCTTGCGTGCGAGCTCGTCGTCGCCGACGGCGCGGCGCAGGTTCCAGCGCGCAACGCGTTGCAACGCTCGCGCGAGCCGCGGATGAAAAATGGGCCAGACTCGCGATTCATTGGTCCAGTACAGGCGCGCTCGATGCAGGCGTCGCCAGAGATCGTGATGCGCAAACCAGCGCTTGGCGCGGGCGCTGTACACGCGCGTGTCGCGGGGGATCACCCAGGCCGGTGTGCGCTGGAAGACGGTCAGCCTGGCCGCCTCAGGCGCGATGCGGGGACAGTACTGGATGGCGCTGCCGCCGGTACCGATGGACGCGATGCGCTTGCCGGCGAGTTCATACCCATGGTCCCACTGCGCGGAGTGGAATACCTTGCCAGTGAATCTGTCCAAGCCCGGCAGGCGCGGAATGTGCGGGACATGCAGCGGGCCGGTCGCGAGCACGACGTGACGCGCCCGCAGCTCCAGGCCCGACGCCAGCATCACGCGCCAGCGTGCATCGCCTTCATCGAAGTGCAGGCCGGTCACGGACTGGCGGAGCCGGACGTAGGGGCGCACGCCGAAGCGCTCGGTCGTGTCGAGGATGTAGCGCTGGATTTCCTGCCAGCCACCGTAGCGCTGGCTCCAGTCGGGCTTGCCTGCGAACGAGTAGGAATACAGGTGCGACTGCACGTCGCATTCGGCGCCAGGGTAGGAATTGTCGCGCCAGGTGCCGCCAACCTCGTCGCCCTTCTCGAGGATCACGAAGCGGCGTTCGCCCTGCTGCAGCAGGCGGATGGCCATGCACAGCCCGCCGAAACCGGCGCCGACGATCGCAACCTCGACTTCATCTGGGCCGCCGGCAGGCGACTTCGCACTCGCAATCGTTGCAGTCATGGCAAGAGGCAACTGTGCTTCGTTTCGCCACCGCACGCAACCGCAGGCCCTGCAGCAAGCCGGCCCCCGCCTGTTGCAGAGCGGATGTCCGGTTGACAGTACAGGCGGGCTCCCGTATCTGATGCCCGGCCCGGCCACACCACCAGAACAACCAGGAGTTCTCGGCCCATGAACCTGCGCAGCCTCGGCATGCTCGGCAAGGAATAGCGCCTGCCAGGCTCGGCGCGCGGGCGCCGCGACGGCCCCCGCCGCGTGAACTGACCGATGAACGACCTGACCCAGGGACCCGTCTCCAGGCAAGTGCTGGCCATGGCCGCGCCGATCGCGATCGGCATGGTGTTCCAGACCCTGTACTTCCTGATCGACCTCTATTTCGTCGGCCGACTGGGCGACGACGCGATCGCGGGCGTTGGCGCCGCGGGCAACGTGGCTTTCGTCGTTCTCGCACTGACGCAGGTGCTGGCGGTCGGCACCGTGGCGCTGGTCTCGCAGGCGGTCGGCCGCCGCGACCTGGCCGACGCCAACCTCGTGTTCAACCAGAGCCTCGCCCTGGCGGCCCTCCTGGGCCTGGCCACGCTCGTGATCGGCTACGCCCTGACGCCGGCCTACATGCGACAGATGGCAGCCGATCCCGGGACCGCGGCCGCAGGCACGACCTACCTGGCATGGTACCTGCCCGGCCTGGCACTGCAATTCGCCATCGTCGGCATGACCTCGGCGCTGCGCGGCACCGGCATCGTCAAGCCGACCATGCTGGTGCAGGTCGCGACGATCATCCTGAACGCCGTGCTCGCCCCCGTGCTGATCGGAGGTTGGGTAACTGGACGGCCACTGGGCGTCGCCGGTGCCGGCCTGGCGAGCACGTTGTCGCTGGCAGTCGGCGTCGTCATGCTGACGTACTACTTCCACCGGCTCGAACACACGGTCGCGGTCGACCGGAGGCTGGTCCCGATCCGCTCCGCTCAGGTGCGGCGCATCCTGCGGATCGGCCTGCCTGCGGGAGCCGAGTTCCTGCTGATGTTCATCTTCCTCGGCGTGATCTACACCGTGATTGCTCGCTTCGGGTCCGAGGCACAGGCCGGGTTCGGCATCGGCTTCAGGTTGATGCAGGCGATGTTCCTGCCGGTCATGGCGATCGCGTTTGCGGTGGCTCCGGTGGCCGGCCAGAACTTCGGCGCGGGCCAGCACGACCGCGTGCGCGAGACCTTCCGTTTCGCCGTCATTTTCGGCAGCGCATTGATGCTCGTCATGAGCATCGTGGCCCACGTCGCCCCAGCGAGACTGGTCGCGGTGTTCACGGCTGAGCCGCGCGTGATTGGCGTCGGCGTCGAATACCTGACCTACATGTCCTGGAACTTCGTGGCGACGGGCCTGATCTTCACGTGCTCCGGCCTGTTCCAGGCGCTCGGCAATACCGTGCCCGCGCTGCTCAGCAGCGGGACCCGGCTGGTCACGTTTGCGCTGCCGGTGCTGCTGCTCGCCTCGCTGCCGGCGTTCCAGCTGCGGCACGCGTGGTGGCTGTCGATCGCCACCACCACGGTGCAGGCGCTGCTCAGCCTGTGGCTCTTGCGCAGGGAATTCGGGCTCAAGCTGCGGCCGAAAGGCGCTCAGCCGCCGACAATGCTCAGCACCGTCACGAAGTGACACGCGACGCCAGCCAGCACGAACACGTGCCAGATGGCGTGCGTGTAGGGACGGCTCTTCCACAGGTAGAACGCGACGCCGCCCGTGTAGCAGAGGCCGCCTGCGACCAGCCAGCCGAGTTCGAGGCCTGAGAGCTGCTGCATCAGCGGCCTGGCCGCGACGACGGCCAGCCAGCCCATGACCAGGTAGAGCACCACGGACGTGCGGTGGAAGCGGAACCCCAGCGACGTCGTCTTGAAGACGATGCCGAGCAAGGCGAGCGTCCAGATGATGGCCGCGAGCGTCCAGCCCCAGTTCCCCCGCAGTGCACCCAGCGTGAAGGGCGTGTAGGTGCCTGCGATCAACAGGTAGATCGCCGCGTGATCCACGCGCCGCAGGCGCAGCCGCAGGTCCGGGTTCTTCGCTGCGTGATACAGCACCGACGTCGTGAACATCAGCAGGGCGCTCAGCCCGAACACGAGCCCGCTGGCCATCAGCCACGGATCACCGGTGCGGTGCGCCGTCATCGCGAGCAGCGGGATCGCCACAAAGCAGGCCACGATGCCGACGACGTGAACGGCGCAGTTCAGGAACTCTTCGCGTTGCGAGTACATCGTCGGAGTCATGTCCCGTCGCCTGCCGTGGCGGGAAACTACGGGCGTCATTGTCTCATCCTTCACTTGCCCGGCGCTGTACTAAGATAGGCGTTCATCCCCTGACGCCACAGCCTGCCGACATGACAAACGTCCTGATCCTGTACATGAGCCGCGGCGGACACACCGCCCGCATTGCCCGCCGCCTGTGCGAGAGCATCGACGACGCCGGTGGGCACGCAGTGATGATGGACCTGGTCGAAGCCGGACACGAGGGCGTGGACTGGAATCAATACGACGTCGTCGTCCTCGGCGCGCCGGTGCTGTACGGCAAGTACGACCGCAGCGTGCTCGACTTCGTGGCGCAACACCGCGCGCAGCTGGAAGCCAAACCGAACAGCTTCTTCAACGTCTCGGTCGTCGCCCGCGTCCCGGAGAAGTCGACCGTCGCCGGCAACCGCTACATGCAGAAGTTCCTGCAGCTCTCACCGTGGCAACCGCGCGACCTCAAGGTGATCGCCGGCAAGGTCGATTACCCGGCGTGGCCGTGGCTGGACCGTTTCATGATCCGGCTGATCATGAAGATGACCCATGGCCCGACGGACACGAACGCGGTCATCGATTACACCAACTGGAACGACGTGCGCGCCTATGGCGAGCACCTGTTGACACTCCGCTAGGAATCTGTAGCACACCGGGAGAAAAACAATGCAGATCATGGACATCCTCAACCAGATGGGCGGCCTGCAGTCGGTCGCGAAGGAACTTGGCGTCAGCGAATCGCAGGTTACCGCGGGCGCCGCCGCGCTGATGCCCGCGCTGCTTGGCGGCTTCAAGAAGCAGGCGCAGGCCCAGCCGACGGGACTGGAAGGACTGGCTGGCTTGCTCGGCGGACTTGGCGGCGGCGGGCTGCTCGACGAAGTGCTGAGCCCGAAGCCGACGAACGTGGGCCGCGGCAACGACGTGCTCGGGCAGATTTTCGGCTCGCCCGACGTGAGTCGCACGGTCGCGCAGAACGCATCGATGACGTCGGGCATCGATCCGGCGCTGCTGAAGAAGATGCTGCCGATGCTGGCAATGCTGCTCGCCGGCTTCATGGCGAAGCAGGGCATGAACCAGCCGGCCACGCCCGCCGACAGCGGGTCGGGCGGGCTCGGCGGCCTGCTCGGTGGCCTGCTTGGCCAGGGCGGCGCCTCGCGGGCGCCGGGCCTCGCCGGCATGCTCGACCTGGACGGCGACGGCAACCCGCTCGACGACATCATCGGCATGGCCGGCAAATTCATGCGTTGACCGGGGCGCCATGACGCAGGAACAGGGGCAACGAAAGCCGGTGGCACTGATCGTGGGCGCCGGCGATGCCACCGGCGGCGCCATCGCGCGCCGCTTTGCGCGCGAGGGTTACGTCACCTGCGTCACGCGCCGCAGCGCTGACAAACTACAGGCGCTCGTCGATGCGATCCGCGCGGGGGGTGGCGAGGCACATGGCTTCGGTTCCGACGCGCGCAAGGAGGACGAAGTCGAGGCGCTGGTCGCGAACATCGAGCAGCGGATCGGCGACATCGATGTGTTCGTCTTCAACATCGGCGCCAACGTGCCGTGCAGCATCCTCGACGAGAGCGCACGCAAGTATTCCAAGATCTGGGAAATGGCCTGCTTTGCCGGCTTCCTGTCTGGCCAGGCCGTGGCGAAACGCATGGCCAGCCGGCGTCGCGGCACCATGATCTTCACCGGCGCCACCGCGAGCCTGCGCGGCGCGGCCGGTTTCGCCGCCTTCGCGGGCGCCAAGCATGCGCTGCGCGCGCTGGCCCAGAGCATGGCCCGCGAACTCGGGCCGCTGAACGTGCACGTTGCGCACGTGATCGTGGACGGCGCGATCGACACCGCCTTCATCCGCGACAACTTCCCGGACCGTTACGCGCTCAAGGCAGAGGACGGCATCCTGGCGCCGGACCACATCGCGGACGCGTACTGGTTCCTGCACTCGCAGCCGCGCGACGCGTGGACGTTCGAACTCGACCTGCGCCCCTGGTCGGAACGCTGGTAGACGCCCGACCATTCAACCGGCCGCTTGCTTCTTGCGCGCCTTCGCCTTGACCTTCGCCTTCGGCCTGACGGCGCGGACTCTGGCCCGGGCTTTCGATTTCGCCTTGGCTCGGGTCTTCACCCCTCCACGCACAAACACCTGCTCCAGTTCGTCGAGGGCCTCGCCCGTGTACACGGCCAGGCGCTGCAGGTGGGGCAACTTGTCGGCACAACCCGTGAAGCCGAAGTACAGGCCGCCGGCGTAACTCAACACCGTGATGTTGAGCGCCTGGCCGTGGAAGAGCGCAGAGACGGGGTAATACGCCTCCATCTCCGAACCGAGGAAGTACAGCTTGGCGCGCGGACCCGGCACGTTGGAAATGATGACGTTGTAGGTCGGCGGTACGCGCGAGCCGATGCCCGGCAGGCGCGTAAGGATCTGCGGCGAGCTGATCAGCACCGTGTAGTCCATCAGCGCCTTGGTGCTCATCTGCTTCAGGAAGTCGCGTCCGGCCGTGCTGCTGCGACGGATGACCTCGAAGCGTTCGCGCACGTCCTCGATGTCGGTGCCAAGGCGCACGTTCGCGAAACTGATGGCGTTGCCGCCCGCCTGGTTCGCGTCGCGCGGCAGCGCGACGGGAATCGACGTGACCAGCGACTTGCGCGGCAACTCGCCGATCTCGAGCAGGTAGCGGCGCAATGCCGCGCTGCTGGCCGCGAGCACCACGTCGTTGATGCTGCCCCCGGCGGCCTCGCCGATCTTCTTCAGGCGCTCGAGGCTCGTGGCCTGGGTGGCGACACGACGCTGCGGCGTCACGTTGACGTTGAAGATCGTGCGGGGCGCTTCGGCCAGCGAAGTGAAGTCGGCACTCGGCTTGATGCCGAACGCAGCCTTGGCCGTGCCCGCGAGGCCCTGCACGAGACTCGGCAATTCCTTCGCCTGGCTCGCGAAGGCCGCCTGCAGCATGCTGAAAGCGCCGAACCGGCCCGCAATCTTCGGCGTGCGCACGCTGCGCGGCCGGTCAGCCGCCCAGATCGGCGGTGTCTCGCTGGCATGGGGATCGGTCGAGAAATTCAACAAGCCGACGCCCGACACACCGTCTGCCAGCGAATGATGGAGCTTGCAATACAGGGCGAAGCGCCCGCCCTGCAGGCCTTCGATCAGGTGGATCTCCCACAGCGGACGGTCGAGGTCCATCGGGTTCGAGTGCAGGCGCGAAACGAGGATGCCCAGTTCGCGCTCGCCGCCGGGATAAGGCAGCGCCGAGTGCCGCAGGTGATAGTCGAGGTCGATCTTATCGGCGACCTCGAACGTGGGTCGCAAGCGGCCCGACCCCATGCCGCGCAGCCGGTAATTGAACGGGGCCGCCGTGACCGGAAAGCTGCGCAGGTAGTCGTAGACCTTGCGCGGGTAATCGCGCGGCGCGCCGGCCGGCAGCACAAAAGTCTGCAGGCCCGCGACGTGCATCGGCGTCTGACGCGTTTCCATGAGCACGAAGCTCAGGTCGAGCAGGTTGAGCAGTTTGCTTTCGGCCATGGGATCCTCCGTTGCTTGGCAATATAGGCGACTGCCCGACACGGAGCCAGAAAATGAAGTCGTTGCCCGCTGTGGAAGACCTCGTCCGCGACCTTGGCCTGCTCCCGCACCCCGAGGGCGGTTTCTATCGCGAGACCTATCGGGCCGCCCGGCAGGTGGGCGACGGACGCGCGGCGTCCACCATGATCTATTTCCTGCTGCCGGCCGGCCACGTCTCGCGCCTGCACCGGATCGACGCCGACGAAGGCTGGCATCATTACCTCGGCGGCGCGCTCGAAATCTTCGAACTGGACGAGGCGTGCCCCGACGGGCCGCCGGACATCACGCGCCTCGGCAAGGACCTGTCTCGCGGCGAACGCGTCCAGCACGTCGTGCCCGCCGGCCGCTGGTTCGGCGCAGCTCCGGCTGCAGGCGTGCCGTACGCGCTGGTCGGCTGCACTGTCGCGCCCGGTTTCGAGTTCTCCCGCTTTGAACTCGGCACGCGCGGCGCCTTGCTGGCAAAGTTTCCGGCCGCCGCCGCCCTGGTCGAGCGCCTGACCTGACGCGGTACCCGCGTGCCGGGGACCTTACGCCGCCTTGTCCATGACTCCAGCGCTGCTGATCGCGGCCTGCGCGGCGGCGAGCCTCGCGATCGGCACCCGCGGCGGCGAGCAGGAAACGTAGTCCAGCCCGATCGAATCGCAGAACAATATCGAGGCCGGGTGGCCGCCGTGCTCGCCGCAGATGCCCACCTTGAGCCCGGGCCGACTGCGACGGCCCCAGTCGACGGCGAGCGCCATCAATCGCCCCACGCCCTTCACGTCCAGCACCTCGAACGGGTTGTCCTGCAGGATTCCCCGTTCGTTGTACATCGGCAGGAACTTGTTCTCGGCGTCCTCGCGCGAGAACGAGAACGTCGCCTGGGTGAGGTCGTTGGTGCCGAAGGAGAAGAACTCTGCCACTTCCGCGAGATTCTCGGCCCGCATGCAGGCGCGCACCACTTCCACCATGGTGCCGAACTTGCACGGAACCTGCACGCCATAGGTCAGTTCGACCTGTTTCTGCACGGCGGACATGTAGTCGCGCACGAGGTTCAGCTCCTGGGCCGTGCAGACCTGCGGCACCATGATTTCCGGCTGCACCTCGACGCCGGAGCGCACGCAGTCGGCCGCCGCCTCGAGCACGGCGCGGATCTGCATGGTGTAGATCTCCGGATACGTGATGCCCAGCCGCACGCCGCGGTGGCCCAGCATGGGGTTCACCTCGCGCAGTGCCCGCGCCTTGCGCAGGACCGCTTCCTTGCGAGCGATGATCGCGTCAATCAGCCGCGTCTCGCCGAAATCCCGCAACGCGGCGGGGATCTGCGTATCCGCGGCGAAGCGTGCGGCTTCCGTCAAGACTTCCATGCCGCGGGCGGCACCGCGCAGGTCGTGCAGCCGAGCGATGTCGTCCTCGAGCTGCCGCTCCGTCGGCAGGAACTCGTGGATCGGCGGGTCGAGCAGCCGGATCGTCACCGGGTGCGGCGCCATGCCGCGGAAGATCCCGACGAAATCCGCGCGCTGGATCGGCAGCAGGCGATCGAGCGCTGCGCGCCGGTCCTCGGGCGTCTCGGCCACGATCATGTCCACGACGATGGGCAGCCGGTCGGCCGCGTTGAACATGCGCTCGGTGCGGCACAGGCCGATGCCCTTCGCGCCGTAGCGCAACGCGCGCGCCGCGTCCTGCGGCGTGTCGGCATTGGCGCGCACGCCGAGTCGCGCGTGCTGGTCCGCCCAGCCGAGAAGCTTCACCAGCGCCGCCGAGAAGTCGGCCTCAACTGTCGGCACCTCGCCGCGGAACACGCGGCCCGTGCTGCCGTCGATGGTGACGACGTCACCTTCCTTGATCACCTGGTCGCCAACGAACGCGACGCGCATGGCTACGTCGACGTGGATGCCCTCGGCTCCGGCCACGCAGGGCTTGCCCATGCCCCGCGCAACGACCGCCGCGTGCGAGGTCTTGCCGCCGCGGCTGGTGAGGATGCCCTGCGACGCAAAGAAGCCGTGGATGTCTTCTGGCTTGGTTTCCTCCCTCACCAGGATGACTTTCGTGCCCTGCTTGCCGAGCGTCTCTGCGCGGTCGGCGTCGAACACCGCGTGGCCGCTGGCCGCGCCGGGGGACGCCGGCAGCCCGGTCGCCAGCGGCTGGCTCTTGTGCTGCGGATCGAGGCGCGGGAACAGCATCTGCTCCAGGTGTGCAGGGTCGACGCGCGTGATGGCTTCTTCGCGGCTCAACAGCCCTTCCTCGTGCATTTCTACTGAGGTACGTACCCTCGCGGCCGCGTTCATCTTGCCGTTGCGGGTCTGCAGACAGTAGAGCGTGCCGCGCTCGATGGTGAACTCGAAGTCCTGCACTTCACGGTAGTGCCGCTCGAGCCGGTTGCGCAGCTCCACGAGCTGCACGTAGAGGCCGGGCATTTCGGTGGCGAGATCCCCGATCGGCTTGGGTGTGCGGATACCGGCGACCACGTCCTCGCCCTGCGCATTCGTCAGGTACTCGCCGTACAGCTGGTTCTCACCCGTAGCCGGGTTGCGCGTGAAGCCGACTCCGGTTGCACTGTCGTTACCCATGTTGCCGTAGACCATGGCGACGACGTTGACGGCCGTGCCGTTCGCCATCGCCGGCGTGATCTTGAACTCGCGCCGGTAGTCGATCGCGCGCTTCCCCATCCACGAGTTGAAGACAGCCTTGATGGCGATCTCGAGCTGCTCGTACGGATCGGACGGGAACGGCTGCCCGGTGTGCCGCTGCACCACCTGCAGGAAGCGCTCGCCGATCTCGCGCAGCTCGTCTGCGCCGAGCATCACGTCCTGCTTGACGCCGACGCGGGACTTCACCGCCTCGAACTGCTCGTCGAACAGCGCATCCGGCACGCCCAGCGCCACCTTGCCGAACAGCTGGATGAAGCGGCGCCAAGCGTCGTAACCGAAGCGTTCGTTGCCCGTGTGGCGAATGAGCGCCGCAAGCGTCGTCTCGTTGAGGCCGAGGTTGAGGATGGTGTCCATCATGCCCGGCATGGACATGGCGGAGCCGGAGCGCACGGAGACCAGCAGGGGATCGTCGCTGCCGCCGAAGCGCTTGCCGGTCTGGCGCTCAAGCGAGGCCATCTCGGTGCGCGCAGTGTCAAGCAGGCCCGCAGGCAGGTTGCGCTGGGCGTCGCCGAGGTAGGCAAGGCAGGCTTCGGTCGTGATGACGAATCCGGGCGGTACGTTCAGTCCGATGCGCGTCATCTCGCAAAGGTTGGCACCCTTGCCGCCGAGCAGCATCCTGTTGCGGCCGTCGCCCTCGGCAAACGCATATACCCATTTGGGCGCACTGGTGGTCATCGCGGGTCCTCGCCGCCCCTCCCATCGGGGCTGTCGGACGTCAGAGATACCGCCATGGCGGCCCGCGCAAAATACGTAATAGTGGGTGTGATTTCGCGCTAATGCGTAAGCGCCGCGCCGGCCTGCCCGACGGCGTCGAACCGTTGACCGCGGCGACCCAGGCTGGCCGCCTTGCGCAGCACCGCCGCACCCAGGCGCCTCACTGCACGAAGGTGAAGATGCTCACACCGATCACGAACCAGAGCATTGCGTATACGACCACGTGACCGAAAATCTCACGGAAGTCGATCCGCGCGACACCACAAGCCACCACGACCCAGAATGGCGCGAGCAGATTGCCCATCTGGTCGCCCACTCCGAGCGCGAGCAGCCCCTGCTGCGGCGTTGCACCGAGTGCGTTGGCGGCGCTCACGGTCACGAAGCCCTGGATGATCCACTGGCCGCCGCTCGACGGCACGAAGATCGCGATGATCGAGGCGCCGATCGCCGTCAGCAGCGGAAAAGTGAGCGGTGTCGCGACATCGCTGAACACCTGCGCGAACCACGTGCCGACCCGCGTGAACTGCAGCACCCCCGCCACGCCGCCGTAGAGCTGGTACAGCACGATCACCGGCCAGCACGACACCACGGCTTTGGCCATCGCCCGTGAAAACGCGCCGAAGTTGCGCTGCATGAGCAGCGCCAGCAGCAGCAGCACGGTGATCATCGAGTTGAGATCGAGCCCGAGGGCCTTGTTGACGAAATGATGGTAAAGCCAGGTCACGAGCGCGACGCAGAGCAGGAACGGAAACAGGAACGTGCGCTCGGTCCAGCCGGAAAAGCCGGGTGCCGCAGGCGCCGGATCCACGCCCGACTCGCGAGCGGGCTGCGCCAACGCGGCCGCATTCGGAAACGTCGAGATCGGCTTCACCTGCCTCGGCATGAGGAAACGCGCGAGCAGGATCAGCGCGAGCGGGAACACGACAATGACCATCAGCGCGGGCAGCGATCCGATCGTCGTGCCGAGCGCCATGATGCCGGTCTGCTTCTCGAGGAAGTGCCCCGGCGTCGCCATCAGCAGCGCGGCCGACGACGACAGCCCGTATTGCCAGACGGAGCCGGCAGCGAACACGGTCGCGACCAGGAACGGAAAGTCGACACGCAGGCCCTTGCGCTCCGCCGCCTCGGCGAAGTACACGGCGATCAGCGGGCCCATTGCCAGGCTCAGGCCCCAGTACAGATAACTCAGGACGGAGTTCACCAGGACAGCCAGCGCGATCACTTGCGTGACCGTCTGCGGCAGGTCCGCCATGTAGCGCACCGCACGCCGGAAGGCGTCGGTCATGCTGAGCACCGAACTCAGCACGAGGACCAGCGTCATCTGCATGCTGAACGGCAGCAGCATCCACAGCCCGCGGTAATAGGCGTCGACGTTGGCCAGGAAACTGTCGCCGAGGGCGAGTGAAGTGCCGACCAGCACGAACAGCATGATGACCGACGACGCGGCGGCGTCCGGCACGTAGTCTCCGGCCCTGCGCGCGAAACTCGCAATCCATTCACGCATGCTTGATGCGCCTCCCCCTGCGCAATCGTCGGCCGATGGTATACGGTTGCGTAACACCCGGTGCGTTCCGCTATGCTTTGCCGCAGCGAGCGTCGCGACCCTGCCGCGATGCAAAAATACGACGCGATGCAACGCATGCGCCATGCATGCTGGGGGATGAGCTTGATGTCATGGAAATCGCTGGGCGGATCCGTGCTCGCCCTGTTCTCCTGCGCGGCCATTGCCGCGACCGAACCCTATCCGTCCACCTACCAGGCGAAACCGGGCGCGGCGGTGCTCATTCGCAATGCTACGGTGCTCGATGGGACAGGTCGCCGGCTGGACGGCGCCGACGTCCTGATCCGCGACGGCAAGATCGTCGGCATCGGTCCGGGCCTCGAGCGCGGCGACGCCACGGAGATCGACGCGCAGGGCCGTTGGGCTACCCCCGGACTCATCGACGTGCATTCGCACCTCGGCGTTTATGCCAGCCCCGGCGTGGACGCGACGCAGGATGGCAACGAGGCGACGGACCCCGTCACGGCGGGCGTGTGGGCCGAACACTCCGTGTGGCCGCAGGATCCTGGCTTCGCCGCTGCGCTGGCGGGCGGTGTGACGACGATGCAGATCCTGCCGGGTTCAGCCAACCTGATCGGCGGGCGCGGCGTGACGCTGCGCAACGTACCGGCGACCACCTACCAGGCGATGAAGTTTCCGGACGCGCCGCAAGGACTCAAGATGGCTTGCGGCGAGAATCCAAAGCGCGTGTACGGCGAGCGCAAGCAGGCGCCGTCGACGCGCATGGGCAACGTTGCCGGGTATCGGCAGGCCTTTGCCGATGCGCAGGACTATCGCCGGCAGTGGGACAAGTACGAAGCCGAACTCGCGGCGTACGACAAGAAGAAGGACAAGGACAAGGATCCGGCTGAGCGCCCATCGCCACCAAAGCGCGACCTCCGGCTCGACACGCTCGTCGCCGCGATGCAGGGCAAGGTGCAGGTGCACATCCACTGTTACCGCGCGGATGAGATGGCGGTGATGCTCGACCTGGCGAAGGAATACGGCTTCAAGGTCGCAGCGTTCCATCACGGGGTCGAGGCCTACAAGATCGCCGACCGTCTCGCGCAGGAAGGTGTCTGCGGCGCGCTGTGGGCTGACTGGTGGGGTTTCAAGCTGGAGGCCTACGACGGCATCTGGGAGAACCTGGCGTTTGTCGACGCGCCGCCGACCGGCTGCGCGATCGTTCACTCGGACTCGGATGAAGGCATCCAGCGACTGAACCAGGAAGCGGCGAAAGCCATGTCGCGCGGACAACGCGCGGGCCTCGACATTCCTCCAGAGCGTGCCATCCGCTGGATCACGTCGAATGCCGCAAAGTCGCTCGGCATCGCCGACCGGGTCGGCACGCTCGAGCCCGGCAAGATCGCCGATGTCGTGATCTGGAACCGCGATCCCTTCAGCGTGTATGCGCTGGCCGACCTCGTCTACATCGACGGCGCACTGGCATTCGACCGGAACCACCCGCCCGCCGCGCCCCGGTCCGATTTCCTGCTCGGCCAGCCTGGAGCCGCACGATGAACCGCCGTCGCACGCTTGCGCTCGTCGCGCTGCTTGTTTCCTGCCTGGACGGCAGCGGAATCGCGCATGCGCAGGACGTCCTCATCCGCGGCGCGAAGGTGCACACGCTGACGGCGAAGGGCACGCTCGAGCGCGCCGACGTGCTCGTGCGCGGCGGACGCGTCGTTGAAGTAGGTAGTGGTCTCGCTGCCGCGGCCGGCACGACGGTCATCGAAGCCAATGGCCGTCCGCTGACACCCGGTCTCTTCGGCGGGATCACGGGGCTCGGCATTGTCGAGATCGAACTGGAGTCGTCGACGGTCGACCGCTCCGCACTGGTCGGCGGCGGCGCAAGCGGCCCCGCCTTCGTGCCGCGACCGGAGTTCGACGTTACGCCGGCTTTCAATCCGGATTCCGTGTCGATCGGCGTCAACCGCATCGAAGGCATCACGTTCGCGATGATCGCCCCGAATGCCTCCGGCACGTTGTTCGCTGGGCAGGGAGCCGTGGCGCGTCTCGACGGCAGCGCCGATCCCTTCGTGGCCGCAAGCCGTACGCAGTTCCTCGACCTGGGCTCCTCGGCCACAGCCGGTGTCGGTTACAGCCGCGCCGCGCAATTCATGTTGCTGGAGCAGGCAGCGCGCGAGGCGCTGCCAGGCAAGCCGCTGCAGGCTGGCGACGTGCGGCTGCTGACGCCCACTGGGCGCGAGGTGCTGGCGCGCTACCTCGGCGGCGGGCGCATTGCGTTCGCCGTCGACCGTGCGGTCGACATCCGCCAGGTGCTCGACTTCGCTGCCAGGCACGGCGTGCGTCCCGTGATCATCGGCGGTGCACAGGCCTCGCAGGTGGCCGCCCTGCTCGCCAGGTCGAAGGTACCCGTGGTACTGGAACCGCTGCTCAACCTGCCCGGCACGTTCGACCAGCTCGGTGCCTCGATGGAGAACGCGGCGCTGCTGCAGCGCGCGGGCGTGCCGATCATGTTTTCGCATTTCTCTGCGGGAACGAACACGGCACACAAGGTTCGACAAGGCGCGGGCGTGGCCGTTGCGCACGGCCTGCCGTGGGACGCTGCGTTGGCGGCACTGACGTCCACGCCCGCGGACGTGTTCGGCCTGGGCGCCGAAGCGGGCCGCATCATGCCTGGATCGGCTGCGGACCTCGTACTGTGGTCCGCGGACCCGCTCGAGGTGACCTCGGTCGCCGAGCAGGTCTGGATCGGCGGCCGGCCGCAGTCCATGCGCTCGCGGCAAACAGAACTGCGTGACCGCTATCGACCAACTGGCGTCGCCGCAGGACCCAGGGGCCCCTGACCGTTACCAGCGGACGAGCGGTACCCTCGCCGCGAGCGTGACGCCGCGGCCGTCGATGAAGACGCCGACTGGCGGAGCCACGGCGACGAAGCGCACGCCGTAAGGCCGATACCAGTTCCCGCCGTGGTAGTAATACGGCTGGCCGCGGTAGGCCACGTGGCGGCAGCCACGCGGCAGGCGATCGACCACGACGTAGCGCGGGCCCGCATAGTGGTGCGGGGCGTGATGCGGATGATGACTCCAACCCGGCGGGTAGTGCGGCGGCGAGCCGGCCGATGCGGGGACAGCCTGCAACAGGCACAGCAGACCCGCGGCGAGCGATCCGGCGTGTCGGGCCGTTCTGGAAGCTTTCATAGTGTCGCTCCTTCGTGCAAAGTCACCCACACCAGCAACAACGCGCCGTACGCGGATCGGTTGACGGTGCAGCGACCGAGGGAGCAACGATGCGCTACCTGGTATCAGCGAGCCTGATCCTTGCCGGAATCATCCACCTGCTGCCATTGCCCGGACTGCTGGGCGCGGAGCGGCTGGCAGCGCTCTATGGGCTCGACTTCAGCGAGCCCAGCCTGTCGATCCTGATGCGTCACCGGGCGGTGCTCTTCGGGTTGCTCGGCGCTTTCCTGGTGTTCGCGGCTTTCAGGCCGGCACTGCAACCGCTCGCTTTCATCGCCGCCTTCGTGAGCGTGCTGTCATTCCTGCTGCTGGCGTGGTCGAGTGGCGGCTACAACCCGCAGGTAGGTCGCGTGGTGATGGCGGACATCGTCGCGCTGGTGGCGCTCGTCATCGGGGCGGCAGTGTACGTTCTGGACGCGAACCAATAGCGAATCAGTCGCTTGCGTCGGCTGGCCAGGGCGCCTCAGTGACTGCTCTTATTGCCGTGCGCGGCGACGGCGAGCAGCATTTTGCCCAGGACTGGGTTCGCCGGCGAGGTCCTCACGGTCATGGCAGCCCCGGGCACGCAACGGGCAGTGCTCCGCGCGCGCGACCTCGGCAAGGTCTACCGCACGGGCGAGGTCGAAGTGCACGCGCTGCGCGGCGTGGACCTCGACCTGTGGCCCGGCGAAATGGTCGTACTGCTCGGCGCGTCGGGCAGCGGCAAGTCCACGTTGCTGAACATCCTCGGCGGACTCGATTCGGCGAGTAGCGGCGAGGCCTGGTTCGAAGACCACGACCTCACCCGCCAGGACGATCGCGCGCTTACGCGGTATCGCCGCGAGCACGTCGGCTTCGTGTTCCAGTTCTACAACCTGATCTCGAGCCTGACCGCGCTCGAGAACGTCGCCCTCGTCACCGAAATCGCCACGCGCCCGATGGAGCCCGAGGCCGCACTGCGGCTCGTCGGCCTCGGCGAGCGCCTGCACCACTTTCCTGCGCAGCTCTCGGGCGGTGAGCAGCAGCGCGTCGCGATCGCGCGAGCAATCGCCAAGCAACCGGACGTCCTGTTGTGCGACGAGCCCACCGGAGCGCTCGACAGCCAGACGGGAGTACTGGTGCTCGAGGCGATCGAGCGCATTCACCGCGAACTCGGCACGACGACCGTGCTGATCACCCACAACGCCGTCATCGCCGACATGGCGGATCGCGTGCTGGTGCTGGGCGACGGACGCATCCAGCAGGAAAGGCGCAATCCGCAGCGACGCCCGGCGCGTGAGCTGGCGTGGTGACCCGATGACGCTGCACCCACTCGATCGCAAGCTGCTGCGTGACCTCTGGCGCCTGCGGGGACAGGTGCTCGCGATCGGACTCGTCATCGCATCCGGCGTCGGCCTGCTCGTCATGTCCCTGACCTCGCTCGAGGCGCTGCGGAGCACGTCGGCCGCGTACTACGAGCGTTATCGATTCGCCGATGTGTTCGCGCAGGTCAAGCGCGCGCCCGAAAGCCTGGCGGCGCGCATCGCTGCAATCGACGGTGTCCAGTCGGTCGAGACTCGCGTGGTACGCGGCGCGGTACTCGACGTGGAAGGCTTCGATGAACCGGTCATGGGACAACTGGTATCCGTTCCCGAGAATGGCGAACCTCGGCTCAACCGGCTGGCGCTGCGCGAAGGGCGCTACCCGCAGTCCGGCAAGCCGGACGAAGTCGTGCTGTCGGAGCCGTTTGCGCTTGCGCACAGGCTCGGCCCCGGCGATCGCCTGCGCGCGGTCATGAACGGGCGCTGGCGCAACCTGGTGGTGGTCGGCGTGGCGCTCTCGCCGGAGTACGTCTATACCATCGGGCCGGGCGCGCTGATGCCGGACGACCTTCGCTATGGCGTGCTGTGGATGGGCCGGGAGACGCTGCAGGCCGCATACGACCTCGATGGCGCGTTCAACGAAGTCTCCGCCAGCCTGTTGCGTGGCACGAATCCCGAGCGGGTCGTCGACGAAATGGACCGATTGCTCGATCGCTACGGCAGCCGCGGCGCTTACCCGCGCGCGGACCAGGCCTCGCACTGGTTCCTGACCAACGAAATCGACCAGCTCGAGACGATGGCACGTTTCCTCCCTACCGTCTTCCTCGCAGTGGCGGCGTTCCTGACGAACATGGTCGTCGCCCGGCTGGTGGCGGTCGAGCGTCCAGAGATCGGGCTGCTCAAAGCTTTCGGCTACGGCAACACCGCGATCGCCTGGCATTACGTGAAGCTCGTGCTTGCGATCGGCGCCGTAGGCACGTTGCTCGGCTGGTTCTTCGGCTATTGGCTCGGGCTCTACAGCACCACGATGTATGCCGATTTCTATCGCTTCCCGTTCCTGCTGTTCCGGCCGAACGTCGGTCCGTTCCTGCTGGCGGCCGGTGCAAGCGTGGGTGCCGCGCTGCTGGGCGCGATCGGAGCCGTGCGTCGAGCCGCAGCACTGTCGCCCGCTGCCGCGATGCAACCACCCGCCCCGCCCCTGTTCCGGCGCAACCGGCTGCCCCTGCCGCGGTTCTTCGAGCAGCTCGACCAACCCACTCGCATCGTGCTGCGCCAGACCTCGCGCTGGCCCCTGCGTTCGCTCGTCACCAGCATGGGTATCGCGATGTCGGTCGCCGTGCTGATCGTGTCGATGCAGTGGCTCGACGCCATTCACCGCATCGTGGATGTCTACTTCCTGCAGGCGCAGGGCCAGGACCTCACGGTGGGATTGGTCGAAGCGCGTTCCAGCGCGGCCGTGCGCGAACTGGCGCGCATGCCTGGCGTGCTCGCGGTCGAGCCGATGCGCACGGTGGCTGCGAAGCTGCGTTCTGGACCGCGCGTGGTGCGGGACGCCGTCCAGGGCGTTCCCGCCCACCAGACGCTCTATCGTGTGTACGACGCGCAGGGCACGGCGCTGGACCTGCCTCCTGAAGGCCTGGTGATCTCCACGGTGCTCGCGGAGCGGCTGGCGGTGGGGCCGGGAGACACCATCACCGTCGAGGTCCTCGAAGGCCGGCGACCCGTGCTCGAGATTCCGGTGGTTGCGACGTTCGAAACCTACATCGGCCGGCCGGCCTACATCGACATCGACGCGCTGAATCGGGCGATGCACGAGCCGCCCAGCGTCACGGCGGTGCACCTGCGCGTGGATCCGTTGTTCGAAACCCGCTTGTACCGCGAACTGAAGCAGATGCCGCAGGTCAGCGCCGTCAATCTGCGGAGCGCCGCAGTGACGACCTTCAACCAGACACTGGCAAAGACCATGCTGATCTACGTCGGGTTCTTCATCGTCTTCTCGGCGACGCTGGCGTGCGGCGTGGCATACAACGCAGCCCGCATCGCGCTCGCCGAACGAGCGCGCGAACTGGCGACGATGCGCGTGCTCGGCTTCTCGCGGCGCGAAGTCGAATACATCCTCATCGGTGAAATCGGCCTGTTGACCTTCGTTGCGCTGCCGCTTGGCGCAGGCATCGGCTGGCTGCTCGCACGGTGGCTGGTGCGGGCCTTCCAGACCGAACTCTACCGCGTGCCGTTCGTCGTCGAGCCGTCGACGTTCGGCTGGGCCATCCTCGGCGGGTTCCTGGCAACCCTCGCCTCGGTGCTGCTGGTGCGCCGGCGGCTCGACCGGCTCGACCTCATCGCCGTGCTCAAGACCCGGGAATGAAGTTATGACACAGGCAAGCTGGCGCAGGCTCTGGTTCTGGCTACCCGCTTTCATCGCGCTCGCGGGCGTGCTGGCGTGGCTCTTCCGCCCGCAGCCGGTGACGGTGGACCTGGCGACGGTCGCGCGCGGCCCGCTGCAGGTCAGCGTGAGCGACGACGGCGAGACGCGAGTGCGCGACATGTTCGTCGTCTCGGCGCCCCTGGCCGGACACATGCGACGCATCGAACTGGAAGCCGGCGACAGCGTCGTCGCGGGCGAGACCATCGTCGCGCGCATCGAACCATCGGATCCGTCGTTCCTCGACCGCCGCAGCGAAGCGGAAGTCCGGGCCGGCATCCGTGCCAGCGAAGCCGCCCGCGTGCATGCGGCCGCCGAACTGCGTCGCGCCCAGGCGGAACGCGATTTCGCGGTCACGGAGCTGAAGCGTTACGAGGGCCTCGCCGCAAGCCGCACGATTTCGCAGAACGACCTCGAATCGGCGCGCCGCCGCGCACGCACGGCCGAGGCCGCGGTCGACGAGGCCGTGGCGGGACTGCGTGTAAGTGAATCCGAACTCGACCAGGCGAAGGCCCGGCTGATGGCGCCAGGCAAAAGCGCGGATCCACACGCCGACTGCGACTGCGTCACGGTCAGGTCGCCGGTCAGTGGCAACGTCCTGCAGGTGCTCGCGGAGAGCGAAGGCATCGTTGCGTCCGGCACGCCACTCGTCGAGATCGGCGATCCCGGCAGGCTCGAGGTCGTCACGGACCTGCTGTCCACGGAAGCCGTAAAGGTGCGGACCGGGCAGCGCGCGCTCATTGAAGGCTGGGGTGGCGACCATGCGCTCGAAGGAGTCGTGCGGCGGGTGGAGCCCTATGGATTCACGAAGGTTTCGGCCCTCGGTGTCGAGGAGCAGCGCGTGAAGGTCATCATCGACATCACGGACCCGGCCGACCGCTGGCGCAATCTGGGGCACGGCTATCGCGTGGAGCCCCGCATCGTCCTGTGGGAAGCCAACGACGTGCTGAAGGTGCCGCTATCATCCCTGTTCCGCCGGGGCACAGAATGGGCCGTCTTCGTGAATCGAGACGGACGGGCGCGCGTGCAGGCCGTCGTGGTCGGCCACATGAACGGGATCGACGCGGAAGTGCTCGAGGGCGTTGCAGCGGGTGACGTGGTCGTCGTCCATCCGAGCGATCGGGTCAGCGACGGCGCGCGGATCGAGCCGCGCTGAATGTCCATCGAATGCTAGGATCGTCGCATGAAAGACTTGCCGAACGTCCTGGTCATCATGTACGACCAGCTGACTCCTTCAGCGCTAGGCTGCTACGGCAACCGCGCTACCAGGTCCCCGCACATCGACCGCCTCGCCGCGGCAGGCGTGGTGTTCGACGCCGCCTACTCCAACAGCCCGCTTTGCACGCCGGCACGGTACTGCATGATGACCGGGCAACTGCCCTCGGCCACCCGTGGCTACGATAATGCGGCGTACCTGGCCAGCACGATCCCCACGTTCGCGCACTACGCGCGCGCTGCCGGCTATCGCACAGTGCTTTCCGGCAAGATGCACTTCGTCGGCCCCGACCAGCTGCACGGCTTCGAAGAGCGCCGCACGACGGATATCTATCCGGCGGACTTCGGTTGGACACCGGATTGGCGAACGCCCGACGAGCGCATCGACTGGTGGTACCACAACATGGAGAGCGTCACCGGCGCGGGCGTGGCCGAAGTCACCAACCAGCTGTTGTTCGACGACGAGGTCGGCGTCAACGCGGTGCGCGCGCTGCACGATGTGGCGCGTGCCGACGACGGGCGGCCCTTCCTGCACGTCGCCAGCTTTACGCACCCACACGACCCGTACGTGACGCGGCAGGAATTCTGGGACCGATACGAAGGTGTCGACATCCCGCTGCCCCTGGTTTCTGCAGCCGACGTAGCGCTCGACCCGCACACCCGGCGGCTGCGCGTCGCCTGCGCGATGGAACGCACTCCGATCACCGACGACGACGTGCGTCGTGCACGGCGCGCTTACCTCGGGAACATCTCGTACGTCGACGACTGGACCGGCCGGCTCGTCGCGACACTCGGGTCGCTCGGCCTGGCGGACAATACAGTGGTCGTCCTGCTCGCCGACCACGGCGACATGCTGGGTGAGCGTGGTCTCTGGTACAAGATGAACTTCTTCGAAGGGTCCACGCGCATCCCGCTGGTCGTGCACGCACCCGCACGCTACCGTGCAAGTCGCGTGTCGACGCCAGTCTCGCTGGTCGACGTACTGCCGACAATCGTCGAGTTGTCCGGCGGTTCGGCCGCCGACGCCGTCGAACCGCTCGCGGGGCGCTCCCTGCTGCCATTGTGCGAAGGCAAGGCAGAAGACCGAACCGTCGTCGGCGAGTACGCGGCCGAGGGCGCCTGCGCCCCGATCGTCATGCTGCGCCGGGGTACTCTCAAGTTCGTGCACTGCCCCCTCGATCCGGACCAGTTGTACGACCTCGCGGCAGACCCCGGTGAGCGGATCAACCTGGCTGGCCACGCGGCGTGGGCACCCACCGTCGGCGAATTCCGCAACGAGGTCGCGCAGCGTTGGGACCTCGCGCACTTCCATGCGGCGGTGCTGCAGGATCAGGCGCGGCGCCGATTCGTGATGGGCGCATTGCGCACGGGAAACTACACGCCCTGGGAGTTCACACCGCGTCGTGACGCCTCCGGCGAATACATGCGCAACCACCTCGACCTCAATGTCGTCGAGCGAAGCGCCCGCTGGCCGCGCTGAACCGTCCCTCGCGCCAACCGTCTCCCGCCGCGGCGGGCGAGCGAACGCCCTGGCCGCCAGCCCCGTCCAGACGCAGCTGATCAGGGCCGCGAGAACAGCACCTCGCCCTCGTCCGACAGGTCGAAGCGGCTGGACATCGGCACCTTCGGCAGGCCCGGCATGCGCAGGATTTCGCCGGTGATCGGGATGACGAAGCCGGCGCCGGCCGCGAGCTGGATCTCGCGCACGGTGACGAGGAAATCCTTCGGTCGCCCGAGCAGGGCCGGGTTGTCGGACAGCGACTGCTGCGTCTTCGCGATGCAGATCGGCAGCTTGTCGAATCCGGCCTTCTTCAGTTGCTCGAGGTCACGCTTCGCCCGCACCGTGTAGTCCACCGCCTGAGCGCCGTACATTTCGCGCGCCACGGTCGCGATCTTGTGCTCGATCGAATCGCTCCATTCGTAGAGCGGCGTGAATCCGGGCTCGGTGCGCGCGACGAGGTCACGCACGACTTCGGCGAGTTCGATGCAACCACTGCCACCCTGGCTGAAGGGGTTCGCAGCCACGGCCGGTACGCCCAGGCTCGCGCAGTGCTTCTGCAGCGCGGCCACTTCCTCCGCCGTGTCGGTCGGGAAGCCGTTGATCGCGACGACACAGGACTGCCCGAACTTGCGGATGCTCTCGATGTGCTTCTCCATGTTGGAGAAACCGCGGGTCATCGCCTCGACGTCCGGCTTGCTGACCTCCGCGAGCGGCTTGCCGCCGTGCATCTTCAGGGCGCGGATGGTAGTCACCAGCACGGTGCAGGCGGGCGCGAAACCGCCGTATCGGCAGTTGATGTCGAAGAACTTCTCGGCGCCGAGTTCGAACGCGAAGCCCGCCTCGGTGACGACGATGTCGGCATACGACAGGGCCGCACGCGTTGCAGTCACGCTGTTGGTGCCGTGCGCGATGTTGGCAAACGGCCCCCCGTGCACGAACGCAGGAGCACCCTCGGTGGTCTGCACGAGGTTCGGCTTGATCGCCTGGCTCATGAGCGCAGCCATCGCGCCCACGGCGCCAAGCTCACCCGCGGTGACGGCCGTGCCATCCGCCGTGTAGCCGACGACGATGCGGCCGAGCCTGGCCTTGAGGTCGGGGATGTCGCTGGCGAGACACAGGATCGCCATGACTTCGCTGGCGGCGGTAATGTCGAAGCCGCTCTCGCGCGGAATGCCTTCCGAGCGGCCGCCGAGGCCGATGATGATGTCGCGCAGCGCGCGATCGTTCATGTCGACGACGCGCTTCCAGGTGACACGCCGCGGGTCGAGCCGCGAGGGGTTGCGTTGTGCAAGGTATTGTCGACGAGCGCCGCGAGCAGGTTGTGCGCGCTCGAGACGGCGTGGAAATCGCCGTTGAAGTGCAGGTTGATGTCCATCATCGGCAGCATCTCGGACGCGCCACCGCCCGCGCCGCCGCCCTTCATGCCGAAGACCGGGCCGAGGCTCGGCTCGCGCAATGCCGCGGCGCTGCGTACGCCGATCTTTGCGAGCCCCTGCACCAGGCCGATAGTCGTCGTGGTCTTGCCCTCGCCTGCCGGCGTCGGCGTGATGGCCGAGACCAGTACGAGTTTGCCTCGGTCGGGCCGGCCCTTGAACGCGGACAGCGGCAGCTTGGCCTTGTAGTGACCGTAAGGTTCAAGCACGGCAGGATCGATGCCGATAGCGCGCGCGACGTCACCAATGGGCTTCATGTGTCTCGTCCCCCTGATGCAGGCCGGTCATCTGCAGTGACCTCGGCCAGCTGTTGCATGTGTCGTTCTGAGCGTGGAGTTTTGCACAGTGCCGCGATCCTTGGGACTGCTGGCACCACGGATGATGCCGTCGTGGTAAAAATCGACGTCCGCTGCCGACGCCTTTTTGTTGCGATGCAGCGCAGACAGTCAACGGAGGAACGCAAGCTTGAAGTGTCTTCCCATGCCTTTCGGTGACCGGGCCCGTCTTTGCGGCGGAGTGTCTCTCATCGTCCTGCTGGTCACTGGTTGCATGTCGACTGCCACAGCCCCTCCCACGCCAGCGCCCGATTTGCAGTTGCTCAGTGCTGCAACCCTCGACATGCCACAGGGTTGCGAGGCCGACCAGGGCGCGATGTATCGCACGGCGTTCACGGTCCAGCCGGATGGGCACGTCACGCACGCGGCGTCGGCGACGGGCGATGGATGCGTGCAGGACGCGCTGCGGCGCTGGGTCTCGACGTTTCGCTACAAGCCAGTCAGCAAGGAGATGCCGGCAGTGATCGACTGGATGAACGTAACAGCGTCGCGCGGCGGCTGAGGAATCAGCGCAGGAACGGCCTCAGGCCCTGGCAAGGTCCGCCGGCGTGTCCACGTCCAGCGCCGCGGAAGGCATGGGCACGGCAACCACGCGGTCGGCATGCAGCGACAGCAAAGCACGCGCGCCACGGTCGCCCTGCAATGCCGCCAGTTCCCCGAACAGTTCCGACGGAAATATCGCTGGCGCACCGGTCGTGCCAGTGTACTGAGCCGCGACGATCCGGTCGGGCCGCTGCTGCCAGCACATGACGAGCTGGCGCAAGTCGTCGGACGTGACCGCAACCTGATCGGCCAGTGCAATCAGGACTCCACGCGAGTCCGCGGGCGCGGCCGCCAGACCCGCGCGAATGGAACCCGCCATGCCCTGCGCGTAGTCCGGATTGAGGACCACGTTCACCGACACGTGGCGCACCAAGGGCTCGAGCCGATCTGCGTTCGCCCCGAGCACGACAGTGATGGCGTCGCGAGCATCGAGTTCCAGCAACGCGTCCAGCACACGTACCAGCATCGGGCGACCGCCGACAGCAGCCAGCTGCTTGGGTGACCCGAAGCGCGACGAACTGCCCGCCGCCAGCAGCACCACGTGCAGGCGTGGCGTCATCCGGCCGGGCCCGGGCGCGAAAATTCGCCACCGTTCTTCCCATGAAAAGCCGACTGGATCTCCGCAACGATGGCGAGCGCGATGCTCGCCGGATCGCGCCCACCGAGATCGAGCCCCACGGGCGCATGCAGTCGCGCACCGAACATCGCGGCCGCCGTCGCGCCCAGGTCTGCGAGCAAGCGCTTGCGGCGCGACGCCGGCCCCAGCAGTCCTACGTACGGAATCGAGTACGTCGCGAGCGTCCTGAGCGCAGCGAGGTCGGTCGCGAGGTGATGACTCATGATCACGGCGGCGTCGAACGCCGCGAGATCCACGTGTTGTGCGAGTTCCGCGGGAGTGGTCAACGCTACGCGCCGTGCACGCGGGAAGCGCGCGGCTTCCGCGTAGGCCGGACGATGATCCGCCACCGTTACGCGCCAACCAAGCGTGGCCGCGAATTCAACCACCGGCAGGGCGTCGGGTCCGCCGCCGACCAGCAGCAGCTCGCGCGGAAGCACGACGGGCGTCACGAACATGCGCACCCGTGGCGCGCCGAACTCGACGATGCGCGAATCCGCCGCAGGCCCGCGGGCCTGCAACTGTTCATCGAGCCAGGCTGCGACCGGTCGCGGCAGTCCCGTCGGACGTGACGGCCCACGCCCCGACCAGACGGATGCGCCCGCCGGCAACCCTGGGACGGAAGACTCGAGCACCAGGCCGTAAGTCGCGACAGTGCGCTGGCCGAAACAAGCCGCCAACGTGCCGAAGGGCTCCCAGGCCGCCGCCGGATCGAGGCGGACGAGCCAGACGTCCATCCCACCCTCACAGCCGGCGCCCAATCCCCACAGCAGGTCATCGTCGCCCGAGTTGTTGTACTGCACCATCTTCGGCGCGCCGGTCGCGAATACGGACTCTGCGTGTCCGGCCAGGTCGCTCTCCAGGCAGCCACCGGACAGGAGCCCCTCGTAGCCGCCGCCAGGCGCGATCAGCATCTGCGCCCCGGCCTTGCGGTACGTCGACCCACGGGTGGCGACGACCGTCGCCAGCACGAGCGGCCACCGGCCGGACCGGGCGCGCTCGTACAGCGGCAGCAATTGGTGCAATGATCCGTCCACGGTACGGCTTTATACTAAATTCAACAGGCCGGCCCACCGGCGAATGCACTCCTGCCTTGGGGAACCACGATGATCACGCTGACGCTGAACGGCAAGACGGTCGAACTGTCCGCCACACCCGACACTCCGCTGCTCTGGGCGCTGCGCGATGAACTTGGCTATACCGGCACCAAGTTCGGCTGTGGCATCGCTGCCTGCGGCGCGTGCACCGTGCACGTGGACGGCAAGCCTACCCGCGCCTGCGTGACCAAAATCGAATCGGTCGCAGGCAGGCAGGTGACGACGATCGAGGCAATGGACTCGAACCGCATCGGGCAGGCCCTGCAGGCCGCGTGGATCCGCAATGACGTGCCGCAGTGCGGCTACTGCCAGAGCGGGCAGATCATGAGCGCCGCTGCGCTGCTGGCGAAGAATCCCAAGCCCAGCGACGCCGACATCGACGAGGCCATGCGCCGGAACCTGTGTCGCTGCGGCACCTACAACCAGATCCGCGCCGCCATCAAGGACGCTGCCACGGCGCTCGGCGCCTGAGGCACGGAGACAGTCATGAGCACCAACACATTCACCACGCGCCGTGATTTCCTCAAGGGCTCGGCGGCCGCGACCGGCGCGCTGGTCATCGGTTTCACGCTTCCCGCCGCATCACGCTTTGCGGAAGCCGCAGCAACCGGCAGCGGCGCAAGCTTCGCGCCGAACGCTTTCCTGCGCATCGCCCCGGACGGGCAGATCACGGTCGTCTGCGGTTTGTCGGAGATGGGCCAGGGCGTGCACATGGGCATCGCCTCGCTCGTCGCCGAGGAACTCGATGCCGACTGGAAGAGCATCCGGCTCGAGCAGGCCCCCGCGGACAAGGCCTACGCCAATCCGGCGTTCGGCATGCAGGCGACGGGCGGCTCGACCTCGATCCGCGGCCACTACCTGCCGATGCGCAAGGCTGGCGCGGCGGCGCGACAGATGCTGGTCACGGCGGCGGCTGCGCAGTGGGGTGTCGACGCGGCGACCTGTCGCACTGAGAACGGCCGGGTCATCGGTGCCGACGGTCGCTCGCTGGGGTACGGCGAACTCGCCGCGGCGGCGGCGAAGCTGCCGGTACCGCAGGACCCGCCGCTCAAGGATCCGAAAGACTTCCGCATCCTCGGCAAGGGCCACACGCGCATCGACACGCCGGCGAAGGTCAACGGCAGCGCGGGATTCGGCATCGACGTGAAGCTGCCCGGCTTGCTCACCGCCGTGATGGCGCATGCACCGGTGCCGGGCGCGAAGGTGGTGTCGCTCGACGATGCCGCCGCCAGGGCCATTCCCGGCGTGCGGCAGGTCGTGCAGATTCCGCAAGGCGTCGCCGTGCTCGCCGACGGGTACTGGCCCGCACTGAAAGGTCGCGACGCGCTGGTAATCAAGTGGGACGACGGTCCTCTGGGGACGTTGTCGTCCGAGGCGATCTCGAAGTCGCTGACCGCCGCGACCACGAAGCCAGGCAAGGTCGCACGCAACGAAGGCGACGTGGGCGCAGCCGTTGCGCGGACGGTCGAGGCCGTCTACGAGGCGCCCTACCTCGCGCACGCCTGCATGGAGCCGATGAACTGCACGGCGTGGGTGCGCGCGGGAGACGCAGAAATCTGGGCGCCGACGCAGGGACCCGGGCCGGCTCAGGGCATCGTCGCGCAGTTGACAGGCCTGGCTCCGGAAAAGGTGCAGGTCCACACCACCTACCTGGGCGGTGGCTTCGGCCGGCGCTTCGCGGCGGACTTCGTCATCTCCGCCACGTTGATCGCCAAGGCTGCCGGCGTGCCGGTGAAACTGGTCTACACGCGCGAGGACGACATTCGCGGCTGGTTCTACAGGCCCGCCTCGGTTACGCGTTTCACCGCCGGACTGGATAAGGACGGCAACCCGGTGTCGTTCTTTGCGCGCATCGCGGCGCCGGCGCTGATGGTGGCGGCGGGATTCGTGAAGGAACTGCCGAAAGGCATCGACGACCCGGCCGTTGAAGGCATCAGCGACTGTCCGTATGCGTTTCCGAACCTGCGCGTCGAGTACGCGCAGACGGAACCGGGCATCCCGGTGTGGTTCTGGCGTTCGGTCGGTCACTCGCAGAACGCCTACTTCATCGAATCGTTCATCGACGAAGTGGCTGCGGCCGCGGGCAAGGATCCGGTGGAGTTCCGCCGCTCGCTGCTCGGCAAGCAACCGCGGCTGCGCGGAGCGCTCGACCTTGCGGCGCAGAAGGCGGGTTGGGGCTCACCGCTGCCGGCGGGCAGGCATCGAGGCGTGGCCGTCGCCAGTTCGTTCGGCAGTTTCGTCGCGCAGGTGGCGGAAGTCTCGGTGGATGCGAACGGCAAGCCGCGCGTGCATCGCGTCGTCGCTGCCGTCGATTGCGGCGCAACCGTGAATCCGGAGATCATCAAGCGGCAGGTCGAGGGCGCGATCGTCTATGGCCTGAGCGCCGCACTGCACGAAAAGATCACGTTCAAGGATGGTCGGGTCGAGCAGTCGAACTTCGACGACTACCCGATGCTGCGTATGAGCGAAATGCCGATAGTCGAGGTGCACATCGTGCCGAGTACCGAGGCGCCAGGCGGCATCGGCGAGCCCGGGTTGCCGCCAGCGACGCCTGCAGTGGTGAACGCGATGTTCGCGGCGACGGGCAAGCGAGTCAGAAAGCTGCCCGTGTAGGACAGCGGGTGCCAACGACGCGACTTCAAGCACTCGCGGTAGTCGCATCGGCCGCAGTGGCCTTGCCTGCGCTGGCGATCGCAACCGACCCAGCATCGGTCGTGCCGGCGTGGGCATTCCCCGGCAACACGCCGCCAGCCGTGCCGGCGCAGCCACTCGACGAACATCAAGTGCTGCACTTGCCCGGCAGTCGCGTCACGTTCACGCGCGGCCAGATTGCGGATCTGTTCTCGACGCCTGACTGGTATCCGGAATCGCATCCGCCGATGCCGGAAATCGTGGCGCACGGACGCAAACCCACCGTGCCGGCCTGCGGCTACTGTCACCTGCCGGACGGCCAGGGGCGGCCCGAGAATGCGCCGCTCGCGGGCCTCCCCGCTGCCTACATCGTGGCCCAGGTCGCGGACATGCGCAGTGGCGCGCGACGCAGCGCATGGCAAGGGCCGCACGCCCCGAATGACCTGATGCACGCGTTGGCGAAGAACGCGACCAGCGTCGAGGTTGCGGCCGCGGCCGATTACTTTTCCAGGCTGCGCCTCACGCGGCGCACCGAAGTGATCGAGACGAGCACCGTGCCGATCATGCGCGAGTCACGCTGGGTTTACTTGCTGGCCGATGGCGCAGGCACCGAGCCACTGGGCGAGCGCATCATCGAGGTGCCCGTGGATTCCGGCCGTCATGAACTCCGGGACGCGGCAGCGCCCTACCGCGCCTACGTTCCTGTAGGCAGCATTGCGCGCGGCAAGCGTCTTGTCGAAAGCGGCAACGGCGACGCTGCTGTCGCCTGCGCGACGTGCCATGGACCGGACCTGCGCGGCGTCGGACTCATCCCGCCGCTGGCGGGAAGATCGCCGAGCTACCTCGTGCGACAGTTGCTGGCCTTTCGGACCGGTGCCCGCGCGTCGCCGCTCGGCCAACCGATGGCCGCGGTCGCGACGAAGCTCGATGAGCGCGACATGATTGCAGCCGCTGCGTATGCGGCCGTGATCCCGTGATCCGCAACAAGATGGAGGTATCCGCAATGTACAGGGCAATGCTTGGCATCCTGCTCACATTCACGGTCACGCTTGGCGCGATCGCCAGCGACGCGAATCCACCCTCAGGCCAGCCAGTCACGGCCGCGGCGAATGCCGCGAAGCCGCAACAATACCTCTACGTATTGCGGCTGGCGCCGCGCCTGCACGACGACAACGCGTGGACCGAGGCGGACAACGCGGCGGTCTCAAGGCACTTTCAGCACCTGAAGGCCGCGACTGCGGCCGGGCGCGTCATCCTGGCCGGGCGCACGACCGAATCCGGCGACAAGACGATGGGCCTCGTGATCTTCGAGGCCGCGGACGACGATGAGGCGCGCAGGTTCATGGAGTCCGACCCGAGCGTGATCGCAGGCGTCATGACGGCGACGCTGCACCCCTACGCCGTTGCACTGCAACGCGCGCCCCGGAACTGAAGTCCGGCGCAACTGGGTAGACGATCCCCGCTTTATCGATTATCCCGTATTGCCGTATGCCGACCGAGAGCGCCGAGTACACCCAGCCCGGCGGATTGCCGGCTGCCCTCCGCGCCAGACCACGAAGGACACCGCTGGTCGCCGGACTCGACGAGTCCAAACTCAATCCTGGGGGACATCACCATGGCGACCGCAAAGAAGGCGGTGAATTTTTCGTTCAAGTCCACGGGCGTCACGTACGCAGTGGTCCCGGGCGGCGGCGGCGTGAACCACATCAACCTCGAGGGGACGGCGACAGGGTTCGGCACGGTGCTCGGCACGCTTTCGTTCTATGCCGACGCTCCGGGCGCGCAGAGCGGCCGGACCCACTGGGTCGGCGACGCGTACCTGGACAACGGTGACCAGGTCTACGGAACCAGCGAAGGATTCTGGGAAAACAGCGGCAAGCACAAGTGGCGCGTGCGCGGAACGTTGCGGACGTCGACCGGCGCCATGTTCCAGTCAGACGGTGTCGTCAGCCTGGATGGACGGACGTACAAGGGCTCGTTGACCGAGTGGACGTGAGGCAACGAGGGGCCTGAGAACGAAAGGGCCGGCAGGATCGCTCCTGCCGGCCCAGCATTCATCTGCAGTCAGCAGACTGCGGACTCAGCGTGAAGGACCACAATCCGTGCGACGGATGACTACGCGACGGTTCAGCGCGCGCCCTTCTTCGGTGGCGTTGTCCGCGACGGGCATCGACTCACCGTAGCCGATCGCCGTCATGCGTCCCGGTGCCACGCCCAGCGCCGCCAGGTAATCCAGTACCGCCTGCGCACGCCGCTTGGACAGCTCCAGGTTGTAGGCGTCATCGCCGACGCTGTCCGTGTGGCCAGCCACCTCTCCGCCAACGAACTCCAGTTCTTTCAGGCGCGCGGCAACGCCGTCTAGCACGGCACGGTCCGCTGCGGTCAGCTCGGCTGAATCGAAGCCGAACTGCAGCTGGACGCTGACGTCGCAGGAACACCCATTGGGTCCGACCCGTTCGCCCGCCGGCGTGTTGGGACAGCGGTCGTTTGCGTCAATGACGCCGTCGCCATC
This sequence comes from uncultured Gammaproteobacteria bacterium, assembly GCA_963698735.1. Classification (GTDB taxonomy): domain Bacteria; phylum Pseudomonadota; class Gammaproteobacteria; order Steroidobacterales; family Steroidobacteraceae; genus RPQJ01. The sequence goes on from CAVOSA010000019.1 coordinate 354,504, forward strand.
GCTGTCCACAGGTGCCGCCGCGGCGGCAACCGCGACCGGTGCAGCGACCGGTGCCGCCGCCTCGACATGCGACCTCCGGTGGAACCCGAAGTCAGTACGGTAGATCGCACTGAACGTGATGCGGTCGACGTCGACCTCGCCCAGGCCGTTCTCGTCGCCGACGTCGGTGAACTGCTGGTAGTCGAGCCGTGAGGTCCAGCGCCCGCGCGTATAGCCGAGGCCCGCGCCCCACAGGAAGGACTGTGACGTCGAGGAATCACTGAAGGAGCCTGCGGGTTCGCCGTCGACCGAGGTCGCGACCGAGCCGTCGTTGTTGCCGAAGTACATGCCGGCGCGTGCATAGACCTGCCATCCTGCACCGACCGGCAGCGTGGCAAGCAGCGACAGGGCGGGCCCGGCGCTGTCGACGTTGAACGTCGAATTCGACCCGGCCGCAGTCACGCCGTCGGTGACGTCAGCGTTGTACTTGTACTCGGCTTCGCCGAGGTCCAGGTACGCTGCCTCCACGGCGAGATAGCGCATGACCTGGTAGCCAAGCGTGATGCCCCAGGTGAAGCTGTCCTCGCTCGTCTCCGAGCTGCTGTCGGTCACGCTGAGGCCGACATCGCCGAGCGCCGCAGCAAGTTGGTTGTCGAGGTCGCGCTGGTCGAGCCCAAACGACGACTGGCCCAGGTCAAACCCCCAGTAGAAGCCGGGCGTGAGGGGGCTGGTGGAGCCAAATGCACTGTGCAGCCCGTGGTTGTCCGCCGCGTGGACGGGCATCGTGGCCAGGCCAGCGAGCATGGCAAGGGCGATTCGGGATTTCATGACGGACACTCCTGATTTCCGGGCCACAGCCGGCCGCATGCGATACGGACAAACGTATCCGAAGTCTAGACGCAGCGGGTGGGACCTGCATCACGGATTCCCGAGCCAAGTTGCATGTGAGTCACGATGGCTGAGCAAGCCGCCGATGCAGCATCCGCAAGGCATACAAGCTGAGCGCAGCGCCGGCGAGGCCGCAGGCTACCAGCCAGCCGATGTGGCGATTGACTACGCCAGCACCAAGCAAAACGGCGCCGACCGCGTATGGCAGTTCCGCCAAGGCCAGTGCCGCAAAGTATGTCCGGAAGCGCACGCCGAGATACCCGCACAGGTACCCGGGGATCTCCGAAGGCAGCGCGAGACACAGCAGCAGGACCCATGTGAACGTGTACTCGCTCGGAGCACGCTGGCGATAGAAATCAAACTGACTGGACGTTCTTGGCGCCGTTCCCTGCGGCCGACGCAACCCGCGACCCAGCACAAAGGTGAAGATGCCACCCAGCAGCCAGCCGAGCCACAGGAGGACGAGCGTGACCGTATTGCCCCAGGTGAACACGGCCGGAGGCAACAGGAGCGCACTGGAGAAAAAAGCGAGGACTGCCGACAGGGCGGCGAGCAACACGAACACGATGGCGCCGAGGTAAGGGTGCCCGGCAATCAGCGGTTCTGCGGCCGCCAGCACTCGCTGCAGGCTTTCGTAGACCTCGTCGACGGACAACAGGAGCGCCAGGGACGCGCAGAACAGCACGACGACGACCGCGCGAGCCCAGCTGCGAGCAAGGGAATTCGGGGGAGCGGCGACGCTCGGCGACTCAATCATCGGTTCGCGACCATGGGCGCAGGTGGAACTCGCGGCAAGGAAATCGCCACCCCATTGATGTTGACCCTTCCCGCGGCCTTCCCACTGCGTAACGGTAGCAGGCATGCCCGATCGCGCGCGCGGACGGAATCTGCGTACCAGTGATTGATTGCGCAACCAGACAGGTACTGCAGCCCCTTGGAACCACTTGCAGGTCGACTGCGGCATCGAGGTGAGCCCCCGGCTTGACGACGTTACATCTACGGATGTGCCGGGATTCCGTTTGACCCAAGTATGCAGCGGAGACCGTCGTGATACGCGAGATCCGGGGGGCCTTCCGAGGGGTCAACGCATGAAGGAAGCGAAACTCCGGTCGTTTCCAGCGACCATCGACACCGGCGACGCGGTGCTGCAAGGCGACGTCGTACTGCCTCAGGATGCGCGAGGCATCGTGCTGTTTGCCCACGGCAGCGGCAGCAGCCGTTTCAGCACCCGCAATCGCTACGTCGCCAACTATCTCGTGGAAGGCGGGCTCGGCACCCTCCTCTTCGACCTGCTCACGGCCGAGGAGGAAGTGCGCGACATGCGGGATGCGAGCCTGCGATTCGACATCGACCTGCTGACGCGCCGCCTGGCGGGCGTGACTCGCTGGCTCGGCCTCCAGGCCTGGGCCACGCACCTGAGGCGAGGCTACTTCGGCGCCAGCACTGGCGCCGCGGCGGCGCTTGCTGCGAGTGTCGAATGCGAAGTGCATGCGATCGTGTCGAGGGGCGGGCGCCCCGACCTTGCCGGCGCCGCCCTGCCCCGCGTTGCTGCGCCCACGCTGCTGATCGTCGGCTCGCAAGATCCCGTCGTCATCGAACTCAACGAACAGGCGTTACGACTAATGCAATGCGAAGCGCGGCTCGAGATCGTTCCGGGCGCAACCCATCTGTTCGAAGAGCCAGGCACGCTTGAACAGGTGGCAGGCCTGGCGCTGCGGTGGTTCCGTCGCTGGCTGGCCTGAGTGGTCCAGAAGCCGCCGGGACTCGCCTGGCTGCCGAGCCACATCTCCGCACTGGTCCCAAGCGCGCCCTCGAGGCACTGCGGGATGCGCCTGCAGCTGCCATCACGGCCCGGCGTTCTACAGAGCGAACTGCCGGTTGATCGGCCAGTCCAGTACGGATTGAAAGTAGATCGATTGCCTTTGCATAGTTGGCCTGACGGCTGCCCAGGATGGCCGCATGCTGCACTCGACTCCCGACTCCCGCATTCCACAGAGCAATCACCTGCTGGCTGCGCTGCCGGCACTGAGCGGGAGCAGATTTACCCGCACCTGCAGCTGCTCGAGATGCCACTCGGGAAGGTCGCGTACGAGCCCGGGGATGTACTTCGGTACGCATGTTTTCCGACGGACTGTATCGTGTCGCAGCTGTATGTGCTGGAGGACGGCGCATCGACAGATATCTCGATCGTGGGCAACGATGGCCCGCTTGGCTTGACGTTGTTAATGGGCGGTGGAACGAGGCCAAGCCGGGCTGTCGTGCAGAGTGGCGGCCACGCTTACCGACTACTATTGTGCCGCTGGCTCCTCCTATCCCTGGACCGCCTGCCGTCCAACGAATTGACGATGACCCATGAACTCATCGCCAACATGCTCGGCGTCCGCCGTGAAGGCGTGACCGCGGCAGTCGGCAAGCTGCAAAGGTTCGGAGTGATCAACCACAGCCGCGGACACATCACGGTCCTGGACCGGCCCGCGCTGGAACGGCTGAGCTGCGAGTGCTACGCGGTGGTCAAGAAAGAAACCGATCGCTTGCTCCCGTACCCTCGAGTCGAGCCAGGGCCCGCGAGTTCCACCGCCTGACATCAGGCTCAAGTCGAGATCCTCCGCTTCCGTTCGGCAGCGTACAGAGAGCGCCGGCGCAGTGGCCCATAAGTATCGGGCTGACCGACCGCCTCTCCTGCGGGGGTGATCGCACCAGCGCCACAGAGACACCCGATCCTCATGTTCAAGTTCAATTTCCGTCCTGTAGTCGCATCAATACTCCTGCTCGGTCTCGCCGGCTGTGACCACTGGGCGACCATGCCGGAGAGCGCCGGTTTCGGTCCGGCGCCGACATTGCCGCCGCCGCACCCGACACTCATACCGACGGTGCAGATCGCTCCGGCAAAAGGCTGGCCCTCCGGCGCGACGCCAGTGGCGGCATCCGGGCTGGTGGTGACTCCCTACGCGGCGGGCCTCGATCACCCCCGCTGGCTGTATGTGCTGCCGAACGGCGACGTTCTCGTTGCGGAAAGCAATGGTCCGTCCCGCCCCGATGACGCGCGCGGCATCAAGGGTTGGGTGGCGAGCCGGATCATGGAGCAGGCCGGCGCCACTGTGCCAAGCGCCAACCGGATCACTTTGCTGCGCGACACCGACGCGGACGGTACTGCGGACCATCGATCCGAATTGCTGAGAGATCTGAATTCGCCGTTCGGCATGGCACTCGTGGGCAACAAGCTCTATGTCGCCAACACGGATTCAGTCATGCGCTTTCCCTACGAAGCGGGCGATACTCAGATCAGCGTACCGGGTGTAAAGATCGTCAGTCTGCCGGCAGGCACGATCAACCATCACTGGACCCGCAACATCATTGCCAGCCACGATGGTTCGCGTCTCTATGTGACAGTCGGCTCGAACAGCAACGTGGGCGAGAACGGCATGGAGAACGAAGCCAATCGAGCCGCGATCCTGGAGGTGAATCTCGCAACCGGCGGCTGGCGTCCGTTCGCCACCGGCCTTCGCAACCCAAACGGGCTGGACTGGGAACCACACACAGGCGCGCTGTGGACCACCGTCAATGAACGCGATGAGCTTGGCAGCGACCTGGTTCCCGACTTCATGACCGCGGTGCAGGATGGCGCCTTCTACGGGTGGCCATACAGTTATTACGGTCCTCACGTCGACACGCGGGTGAAGCCCCAGCGCCCCGACCTGGTCGCTCGCGCCGTCGCGCCGGACTACGCGCTCGGCGCGCATACCGCGTCGCTCGGGCTGGCGTTCTATCGCAGCACACTATTGCCGCAGCACTATTCCGGCGGGGCGTTCATCGGCCAGCACGGCTCCTGGAATCGGCAGCCGCGGAGCGGCTACAAAGTCATATTCGTGGCCTTCGCCGACGGACATCCCGTTGGCGCTCCCGAAGACGTCCTGACCGGATTCGTCGATGCGAAGGGCAATGCCCTGGGTCGTCCGGTCGGCGTCGCGATCGACCGGGCAGGCGCCCTGCTCGTCGCGGACGACGTTGGCAACGTCGTATGGCGCGTCCAGCCGGAGGCGCCGGTTCACCGCCAGTACTGAGGTCCAGGTATGCAGGCTGCCAGACTGGGGTTGCAGGGTCGGCACGGAGGGTGGAAATGACCGCAAGCGTCTGGCAAGCCACTTTTGCAGCACTTCTACCTGCGCTGACCGTAGTCGGCCTCGCACGGGCGGCTACTACTGATACTGACCCGCTGTCGTCTTACGTCACGTCCATCAGTGCCCAACTCGACCCTCGCGTCGCACAGACGGTGGCGCAGCTCGCCGGCACCGGCCGGCAGTTGTTGGCGTTGCGTTCATACCTGCGGAGCGCGCCTCACCTTGCCGAACGCTGGAGCTGGACCCAGGAACAGATCGAAGCCTTCGAGGGCTCCCCGGAGCAACGCGACCTGCAACAGGAGATCGACAGAGTCAGGACGACGTTCGTCGCTGCCAACCCCGGCTTCGAGCTGTACGTGAATTCACAGGTGCGCAGCCTCGACGTGCAAGTCGAGCACTGGAACAGCAACGAGTCGGTGCAGGCAGCGGCCCGGGAGATCCTGGCGGCCGCGCAGGCGCTGATCCTTGCGCCCGGATTTCCAGCGAATCGACCCGCGCAGGCCGGGGAGGCGTTCGAGGCGTTCCTGTCCGGATACCAGCCTGTGCCGACGCCGACGATCGCGGCTCCCGGGTTGTCGTTGCACGGCCAGATGCGAGCGATCGACTTTCAGGTGCATCAGGGCGGGCGGGTCGTCGCAGGCCCAAGCACGGCTACTATCGCCGCGGACTGGGCGGCGGCGGGATGGGCGGCGAAACTCGACACAGCCGTGCGTGAGGCGAGTAACCGATTCGTCGGCCCTCAGGCCTCTCCGCCGGCGCCGTGGCACTACACCTACGTGCCCGAAGCGATGACGCGCGATTGAACGGCGGCGCCGGCAGACGTGCCAGCTGCTACTGGGCCGTCTGCTGACGCAGGTACTCGCTGCGCTTCATCGCGAAATAGGTGTCGCGGTCAATTTCGCGGAGCTGTCGGGGGTAGAGCTCGGTGGCATTGAACCAGCGCTCGAGGCTCTGTTCGAAGCGTGCCGGCGCGGGCGTCGTGAGCGCGCCGAGATAGGCGTCGATGGCCAGGTAGTAGCGCATGGTGTTGCGCTCGATCGCACCGCGGACGCCGCCGATGAATTCCGGTTGCGAGTCGCCCGGACCCTCGATCACCGTGAAGCCGACCTTGTCGCTGCCGGACGTGGAGAGGTACATCTCCATCGCCAGGCGACCCACGAAGCCATAGGTGTAGGCATACCGCAGATGTACGAACGCCCGCTCGTTCTCCAGGCCCACAGCCTCGAGGGAGATGCGGTAATTTCCGGTGCCGAGCGGTCCGTGGCGTGCCTTCAGTTCGACGTCCACGTAGTCCGGCCGCGACGCGGTGATGCTGTAGACGAAATCGGCTCGATACGTACTGCTCAAGGGCTGGTCGAAATTCCTGCCGAGTGCGGTTGAGAGCACCGTGCGCCCGTCACGCGAGGCGGGACGACAGTATTTCACGTTGAGGTGCAGTATCAGGGCGTCGCACCAGTTTGCCGCGCTCGAGAATGCGCCGCTAACCGTGGCGATCGGATAGTCGACGACAGCATAGACATCACCCTGCGAGGCGCCGGGGCCTTCCATGGATTCAACGTGGAGATGCTGCGGGAACGGACTGTATTCGAGTTGCTCGCGCAAGGCCGCATATCGAGCGCGCAGTGCCGATGCCGGATCGGTTGCAGGCCTTGCGGCCGCTGCCACCGATGCACCCACGCAAGCCGACAGGACCGCAACAAAGCCGGTCATTCGCAGCCAACAGGACATCGCCTTCAGCCGCCTCATGCAGACATCCTCTATGCGCGCCGCATCGACGAGATTCGTCGTCCATGGCCCGACCCATCAGCGAAGCTACAGTGTAGTCGCGAAAAAGGCGCCCTCCGAAGAGGGCGCAATTAGGGGGAGACCAGTTGGAAGCTCCTGGCGCGCCGTGGCTCGTTCACGCGGCAGCGTTGCGGTCGCGGCCGCTCTGCTCAAGCCACCACGCCGAACAGCGCCCCCACTCCAGCGGTCAATGCCATCGCCAAGGCACCCCAGAAAGTGACGCGCATGACAGAAGCAATCACGGGTGCCCCCCCTGCGCGTGCCGCCAGGAAACCCAGCAGCGCGAGAAACAGGAGTGAGCTTCCCGCCACACCCCACATGAGCGCGGCCACTGGAAACAATAGAACCATCAGCAGAGGTAGCGCAGCGCCCACGGCAAACGTACCGGCCGAGGCAAGTGCGGCTTGCACTGGTCGCGCAGCCAAGGTATCGGATATGCCCAGCTCATCACGTCCATGTGCGCCAAGTGCGTCGTGCTGCATCAATTGGGTAGCCACGTTCGCGGCCAGCGTCGAATCCAGTCCACGCTTGACATAGACGGCTGCCAGTTCCGCTTGCTCCTGCTCTGGATTCGCAGCCAGCTCCTGACTCTCCCTCGCCAGGTCCGCGCGTTCGGTGTCGGCCTGCGAACTGACCGAGACATACTCGCCAGCGGCCATCGACATTGCACCTGCGACAAGGCCGGCCACGCCTGCAACCAGAATGCTCTTCGAACTCGCGCCTGCCGCCGCGACCCCCAGGACCAGGCTGGCGGTGGAAACGATGCCGTCGTTCGCGCCAAGAACAGCGGCACGGAGCCAGCCCGTCCGATGTGTCATGTGTCTTTCACGTAGTCTCATGGCATCCTTTGCGCAGATCGACACCACATTGCGACGCTTGGCAGCCTGGCACGCCAGGAACCCTGCCTCTGTATGGCGCTCTCGCTGAAATCCGGCGTCGTTGTCACTTCTCCGGGCCGCTCGGCATCGACCATTCCCCGGTCTGGGTATTGAGCTTGTGGCAGTGCATGCAATCGCTCTTGAACGTGGTCACGTAGGCGTTATTCACGCCGCCCGCGAGGTGCACGAGATGCAGCAGACGGACGAAGGGTGGCGCCTTCTTCGACCCGGCGTCGTGGCAATCCAGGCAGGCGTTCGGGATGTCTTCGAGCGAATCTTCCGCCGCAGGATGCTTGCCCTTTAGCGTGAGTCCGGTGGGTGCGGCCGCCTTGCTTCTGGCAAGCAGGCCAGGCTCGATCTTGCCGGCGGTCCATTCCTTCAGTACGACGCTCAAGCGATGATCGACACCCTTGCCTTTGTCGAGCACGTGGCAACTGACGCAGCCGCCTGGGTAAGGGTCAACGGCCGCCAGCCCCGTAGCCGGCAGAGCCACCAGCGTCGTAGCGAGCACAGATGCAGCCAAGACCGTTCGGTAAATACTCATGTCGAACTCCTCGTGTAGCGGACGCGACGCATGCCGCCCGGCCGCGCGGCGCATCACCGGCGGCCAGCACGGACCCCGCGTCGCGCGTTCACAGCGTCCGTCCGTCGCAAGTCGTCAGGCCAACTTCCTGAAGTCTGCCTTCAAGTCCTCGTACAGGACCTTCTTTTCGGCGACGTTCTTCTCGACCAGACCCTTGCGTTGCATGGCTTTGTTGCCGATGAGTTTGCCGGTCGCTTCCCTGATCCGCCCTTTCACGGCTTTCACTCGGCCTTTGATCTGCTTCTTGTTCATGGCATCTCCTCGCTTGACGATCTGCGGCGATTCGATGGCGGGGCGGGGGCTCGCGCCAGACCTTGGCGAAATCACAACCCTGCAGGCGCCGACCGACGTCGGTGCGGCGCCACGAGCCGTTGCAGCCGCAACTACTGCGACGTTGAATCACGCATCATTCATGCGTCAGCAAGCTTCTTGATGTCGTCTTTCAGGTCGGCCCGGGCCGCCTGGTGTTTGCCGGCCAGCTTCTCAGCCTTGCCCTTCTCTTCCAGGCGTTCGTTGCCGACGAGTTTGCCGGCGACTTCCTTGATCTTGCCTTCCGCTTCTTTCACGTGGCCTTTGACATGTGTGGTGCTCATGATGATCCCTCGGTGGTGTCTTGAATGCATTCTGTGACAGGTCGAACTGCGTGTCTGACCGTCGTTTTTAGATTAGGCGCGTGACCGCAGGGAATCTGTCCGGTAGCGCACGGACATGATTCCAAGTGCCTGATTCTTGCAAATGGCGTGCGCACGAAAGCGCCGCGGCATGCGATCTAGACGCGTTCTCTTGCCAGCTTGTAGAACAGCGTGCCGTCGTAGAACGACTTGATTCTTGTAACGCTCAAGGCGGGCACCGAATGGTCACCCTCGACAGCGTGTGTGTCGGCCGCAATCATCAGCAACAGCTGCCACTCCGCAATCGCCGCCACATAGCCCGCGAGCGTCTCACGGTTCGCCCTGATCATCTTCGTCAACTCGGTCGCGGTGAATGCCTTGTCTCCATTGCGATCCACCGTCGAATGCGCACCGAAGACCTTGTCGAAGCGCCTGGCGTTGAACCGGCCCTGCTTGTCCAGGATTCCGGTGTCGCCCTCGTGCATGCTCTTCTGGATCTTATCGATGTCGACGTTCATCGCCAGCAGCGAGCCGCGCGTCTGCAGGCTCAAGGGCACGACGATGGCGAGCGCGGCCGCCTCTGCCACGCCGATCGGCAGGCCGAGAGCCCTGAGCCCGCGTGCGCACTCCGCAAGGCCGACGCAGCGGTCGCCGTTGTCATCAAAGAAAGACACGTGCCGCTGGAGCGTGGTGTCGGCGGGACGGCTGCGCGCCTTCAGCGTTCGAGGCAACCGGCGGCCCTCATAGACTTCCGCCTTGCGACGGGAGTTCGAGGGTTTCGCCCGCCGTGGGACCGCTACTGAAACTGTCACGACGGTTCCGAGATTCTCGCAAGCGCCGCTGCAGCCGGCTGGATCTCATGGCTGTCGACCGCGAAATCCCCAAGCGCAACGATGCCCACCAATCGCTTGTCGTGATTCACGACAGGCAAACGCCGGATCTGTTTCTCACTCATGAGCTTTGCCGCATGGTCCACGGTGTCGTCTTCGTAGGCCCAGCAAATGCCCTCGGACATGATCTCGCGCACTTTCGTGCCTGGCCCTTTGCCTTCGGCCACGGCTCGAATCGCAATGTCACGATCCGAAATCGCGCCGATCATGCGGTCGTGTTCGCCGACGGGCAGCATCCCGAAGTCGCCATCGCGCATGGTCTGTGCCGCGTCGCCGATGGTCATGTCCGGGCTGATGACCTTGACGTCCCGACTCATCAGGTCCTTGAGTTGATGCATGTTCGAACTCCTTTGATCACAAGTCGTGCGCGAGACGTTCGGACGCCTGCGGCCTGCTCAGTTCGTCGTCGGCGGAGGCGACGGTTCGACGATCACCGTGGTTCCGGTGCCGGTTTTGCCGGTTTCGCCCGTCTGGCCGGGCTCGCCGGTCTGGCCGGTCTGGCCGGTCTCTCCGGTATAGCCCGGATCGCCCTGCGCACCAGCTTGTCCCGTGTAGCCGGTATTGCCCTGGACACCGGGTTCGCCCTGTGGACCGGCGGGGCCGGGCTCGGCAACCGGGGCGGGAACGGTGACGACGGTGGGCTGTCGTTCACAAGCACTCAAACCCAGCGCTGCAACCAGCGCAAGCATCATTATCGAACGGGTTCATGGGGAATCCTCTTGAAGCGTGACACGGTCGTGCGGATGGCTCCGGTCGTCTGCGATCGCAGCGCGATCCAGGAGGCAGCTCTTCGCACCTGGTCAGCGTAGGCGCAAGTGACGCAATGTTCGGTGCGTCAACGTACATTGCGAGGACTCGATTGCCCGGCGTCCTGTGCGCCACCGTACCGACTGGCAATGAAGAGTCACGGAGACCTGCGTCGCTGCGCTTTCGCAGCCTGTCAGTGGTCCTGCCGCATGCGCCGAATTCATGCCAAAGCGCTCCCCGCTCTGACGGCACTTCTGCTGACCGCCTGTGGCGAAAGCAATTCGGGCTCGGAGCCCGTCGTTGTGAACCCGACGCGCGGGAGCAGCGGGACACCCGTCTGCGACATCCCCGTGCATCGCATTCGTTGCGCAACGGTTGGCGGTCGCGCCATGCAGTCCGCCGGGCTGACGGTCACGGCATCGGCTCCGATGTCCGGGCCTCACGCCATGGCCGCCTTCGTCGACGCGGTCTTCTCCGGTCGGGTCAGTTCTGGAGGGCAGACTGCCCAAGGATTCGATGTTCAGTTCGACGCCTCCGAATCCGGCGTTTGTCGACATCACGCCCGCGACAACCACTGGCATTGCGGCCGCGACGCCCGGGACTCGCCTGCGGCAAGCGCTGAAACAGAATGATCTGCGCAACTGGACACCGGCGTCGTGGACGGGACTCTACGAATTCCCTAGGCCAGAAACAAAAAAGGCCTACGGGTTAACGTAAGCCTTTGATGTCACTGGCGCGCCCGGAAGGATTCGAACCTCCGACCTTCTGGTTCGTAGCCAGACGCTCTATCCAACTGAGCTACGGGCGCGTGATTCAGCAGCAGTACTGGCGGAGAGAGAGGGATTCGAACCCTCGAAGGGCTTTTGACCCTTACGCCCTTAGCAGGGGCGCGCCTTCGACCACTCGGCCATCTCTCCGTTATTCGGAGAGCCGCGAAGGATAAACGTCCGGACCCGCCCAGTAAAGCATCGGGCCGGAAAAAGGGCCGATTGCATGACTTTCCGGGGTTGGCGGGCGCGCCAGGGCCACAGGAATGAAACGGGGCGACTATCGCGGACGCCAGGAGAGTTCCATCCACGACCCTGGTTGGTCGCGACGTGAGCCAGACAATCAGACGATCAAGCAATCAGCGGAAGCGTGCTCGTGTTGCGGCATCAGGAATACGGATCGCTGTCCGCGCCGTTACCGGCGTGGCCATCATCGCGGGCAATCGACGGACGCGCAGACGAACCACCGCCATCCTGCTCTTCCCGCTTGATGCGCTCGAAGATTTCTTCGCGGTGCACTGCCACGTCGCGCGGCGCATTGACGCCGACGCGCACCTGGTTGCCCTTGACGCCCAGTATGGTGACGGTCACGTCGTTGCCGATCATGACGGTCTCGCCCACGCGTCTCGTGAGAATCAACATCTAGATCTCCTGGCCAGCCTGGCTTCGGACCGCGCCGGACCCGAGTCCCTTCGATCCCTCGACCACCCCTGGAAAAGCGACGTGCAACATGTGCGCGTCATTTCCGTGGACGAACGATACGCCGCGTGCCTGCAAATGTCAGCACGCTTTGACTGGGGATTCACCCTAATCGGTGCCGCAGACTTTTCTTACTAGACTGACGGTCGGGCTTACCGATTCAAGTCTTGCCTGACGGCCCGTTATGACACCTGCGGGCCGAGCCACTCCGCGAGACCCTCGAGCGCCGCAGCAAGGTTGCCTGGCTGGGTGCCACCGGCCTGCGCGAGATCCGCGCGACCACCGCCCTTGCCGCCCACCTGCTTCGCCACGTGGTTCACGATCTCACCCGCCTTCACGCGCGAAGTGAGGTCGTCGGTGACGCCTGCGATGAGGGCAACCTTGTCGTCGCCTGCCGGCGAACCGAGCACGATGATAGCGCTCCCGAGCTTGTTTTTAAGCTGATCCACGGCAGTGCGCAGCGCCGCGGCATCGGCGCCTTCGACGCTGGCCGCGACGAGTTTCACGCCCTTGCCGATGGTGAGCGCGTCTGCCGCCAGGTCGCGTCCACTGCCGCTCGCGAGCTTGTCCCTGAGCTGCGCGATTTCCTTCTCCATGCGTCGGGCACGGTCGAGAAGCTGCCGCACCTTGTCTTCGACATCGTCACGCGAGCCACGCAGGAGTCCCGCGACCTCGCGCAGCTTGTGGTCCGTCTCGACCACGAACTCGTACGCACCCTGACCGGTAACGGCTTCGATGCGCCGCACGCCGGCAGCCACGCCACCTTCGCTTACGATCTTGAACAGGCCGATGTCGCCCGCCCGTCTCACGTGGGTGCCGCCGCAAAGCTCGGTCGAGAACTCGCCGATGCGCAGGACGCGCACCTTGTCTTCGTACTTTTCGCCGAAGAGGGCCATCGCGCCAGCCGCTACGGCCGCGTCGAAATCCATCACCTTGGTCACGGTGTCGGCGTTCTTGCGCACTTCCGCATTCACCAGCGCCTCGATCTGCTGCAACTCTCCCGGTGTGATCGCCGAGTAGTGCGAGAAGTCGAAGCGCAGGCGGTCGGGCGCCACCAGCGAACCTTTCTGCGTGACGTGCGTGCCGAGCACCTTGCGCAACGCTGCGTGCAGCAGGTGCGTTGCCGAATGATTGGCGCGCGTGGCGTCGCGACGTGCGCCATCCACCGCTGCGCCGACGGTTTCGCCGATCTTGAGTGCGCCGGCCTCGAGCTTGCCGGCGTGCACGTGTGCCTTGCCGAGCTTCAGCGTGTCGGCCACGGCGAAGCGGGCCGACGCCGTCGTGATGACGCCGGTGTCACCGACCTGGCCACCGCTCTCCGCATAAAAAGGCGTGATGTCGAGGACCACCTGGCCCTCCTCGCCCGCCTGCAGTTCGGTGACCGCGTCCTTGCCGCGGAACAGCGCAACGATTCGACCCTGGCCGGTTTCGCCGTCGTAACCGACGAACGAGGTCTGCGTGTCAATGCTCAGGTCGCCACGCAGGTCGACGTTGAACTTGCTGGCTGCGCGAGCACGCGTGCGCTGCGCATTCATTGCCGCCTCGAAACCCGGCTCGTCGATGGACAGGCCGCGCTCGCGCGCGATGTCGCTGGTGAGGTCCACCGGGAAGCCATAGGTATCGTAGAGCCGGAACACCGTCTCGCCGGGAATCACATTCGTGCCGCCGAGCGTGCCGATGGCAGTGTCGAGCAGGCCCATGCCCTGCGCCAGCGTCTCCGCGAAGCGCTCTTCTTCCTGCAGGATCACGCGCTCGATGTGCGCGCGCTGCGTCGTCAGTTCGGGGTACGCGACGCCCATTTCCTGCTCGAGCGTGGCGACGAGCGTGTGGAAGAAGGGCTGCCGCTGGCCGAGCATGAAGCCATGGCGGATCGCGCGGCGCATGATCCGGCGCAGCACGTAGCCGCGGCCTTCGTTCGACGGCAGCACGCCGTCTGCGATCAGGAACGACGTGGCGCGCACGTGGTCCGCGATCACGCGCAGCGAATTGGACTCGAGGTTGTTCGTGCCCGTGGCCCTGGCCGCCGCCGTGATCAGGTGGCGGAACAGGTCGATCTCGTAGTTGCTGTGCACGCCCTGCATGACGGCAGCGACGCGCTCGAGGCCCATGCCGGTGTCGACGGACGGCTTCGGCAACGGCGTCATCGTGCCGTCGGCCGACCGGTCGAACTGCATGAACACGAGGTTCCAGATTTCGACGTAACGATCGCCGTCTTCGTCGGGCGATCCGGGCGGGCCACCCGCGACCTCGGGACCGTGGTCGTAGAAGATCTCGGTGCACGGGCCGCACGGCCCGGTGTCGCCCATCGCCCAGAAGTTGGACTTGGCGCCCATGCGCGTGAGGCGCGCGGGATCGACGCCGATGTCCTTCAGCCAGATCTCGGCCGCGCCGTCGTCTTCTTCATAGACGGTGACCCAGAGCTTCGCCGGCGGGATGCCGAGCGTGCCGGTGACGAAATCCCAGGCAAAGCGGATCGCGTCCTGCTTGAAGTAGTCGCCGAAGCTGAAGTTGCCCAGCATCTCGAAGAACGTGTGGTGCCGCGACGTGTAGCCGACGTTCTCGAGGTCGTTGTGCTTACCGCCCGCGCGCACGCAGCGCTGCGAGGTGGCGGCGCGCACGTAGCCGCGCTGTTCCTTGCCCAGGAACAGGTCCTTGAACTGGACCATGCCGGCGTTGGTGAAGAGCAGCGTGGGATCGTTGCCCGGGACGAGCGAGCTCGACGGCACGACGGCGTGGCCGCGGTCCTTGAAAAAGTCGAGAAAGGCCGCGCGCAGCTGCGTGCTGGTCATGAACCTGGCGGGGGTCGAGGGCTTGCTTGTCATGCGTCTGGGTCGTCTTCGCCGGGGCCGAGGGCGGCCCGGATCTGGTCCGAAGAAAACCCGCGATATTGGAGGAACCGTGCCTGTTTTGCACGTTCACGATAGTCGGCAGGAGGCGACATGCCGAACTTGCGACGACGGGCTTCCCGGGCGGCCTGGACCCAGTCCGCCTCCGTTTCATCGAGCGCCTGGTCGATCGTCTCGGCGTCGACTCCGCGCTCGCGGAGTTCCATGCGGATGCGCACGGGGCCCCTGCCCCGGCCGGCGTGCTGGGTAACGAACTGCTCAGCGTAACGTTCCTCGCGCAGGAAGCCCTCCTGCACCAGCACCGCGATGGCCTCCTCGACGGCCGCAGCGCCATACCCCTTGCGGAGCAGGCGCTCGGTCAGCTCATGGCGGCTGAAATCGCGGCCCGCCAGCAGCGCATAGGCGGCAATCCGGACGGTGCGTTCGTCCGCATCCGCCGCCGCTGCCGGATC
Source organism: uncultured Gammaproteobacteria bacterium (assembly GCA_963698735.1). Taxonomy (GTDB): domain Bacteria; phylum Pseudomonadota; class Gammaproteobacteria; order Steroidobacterales; family Steroidobacteraceae; genus RPQJ01. The sequence goes on from CAVOSA010000019.1 coordinate 369,747, forward strand.
AGGCTTCTGCCGCCTCACCTGCGGCCGCCTCGCCCTTCTTCGGGGCCAACAGCTTCGCCCGCAGGGCGTTTTCGATCTCGCGCGCCGTGTCGGGGTGCTGCACGAGGTAGGTGCGGACGTTTTCCTTGCCCTGGCCGATGCGCTCGCCCTTGTAGGCGTACCAGGAGCCGGACTTCTCGATGATGTTGTGCAACACGCCGAGTTCGATGATCTCGCCTTCGCGCGAGATGCCGACGCCGTACATGATCTCGAACTCGGCCTCGCGGAACGGCGGCGCGACCTTGTTTTTCACGATCTTGACGCGCGTCTGGTTGCCGACGACTTCCTCGCCCGACTTGATCGCGCCGATGCGGCGGATGTCGAGGCGCACGGAGGCGTAGAACTTGAGCGCGTTGCCGCCCGTGGTGGTCTCCGGGTTGCCGAACATCACGCCGATCTTCATGCGGATCTGGTTGATGAAGACGACGATGGTGTTCGAGCGCTTGATGTTGCCGGTGAGCTTGCGCAGCGCCTGCGACATCAGGCGCGCCTGCGCGCCCATCTGCATGTCGCCCATCTCGCCTTCGATTTCGGCCTTGGGAGTCAGTGCGGCGACGGAGTCGACCACGACGATGTCAACCGCGTTGGAGCGCACCAGCATGTCGGTGATCTCGAGCGCCTGCTCGCCGTTGTCCGGCTGCGACACCAGCAGTTCGTTGACGTCCACCCCTAGCTTTTCCGCATAGGCCGGGTCGAGCGCGTGTTCGGCGTCGACAAAGGCGGCGGTGCCGCCGAGGCGCTGCACCTGCGCGACGACCGTGAGCGCGAGCGTGGTCTTGCCCGACGATTCCGGGCCGTAGATCTCGACGACGCGGCCCTTCGGCAGGCCGCCCACTCCCAGCGCGATGTCGAGGCCGAGTGAACCGGTGGAGACGACTTCGACGTCGTAGCTGTTGGAGTCGCCAAGGCGCATGACCGAGCCCTTGCCGAACTGCTTCTCGATCTGGCCGAGCGCTGCGACCAGCGCCTTCTTGCGGTTTTCTTCCATTGCGTTGCTCGTGCTGTATGCGTGAGAACCGGGACAGCCCGGTTCGTGAAGGGGGATCAGCGGGATGGGGCCATTATTCCACAGCCCCGCCCGCGCGCGGTCCGAAAAATTGCCCGGAAACGCCGGATTCTCAGCCGCCTTCGACCGTGCAATTCCACCAGCCCAGAGGCTCATAGCGTGAGCCTGCCGGATCGGTGATCGAACGCACGAGGGCGAACCTGTCTGCCGGCCAGACGATCGGCTGGTCGAACGTCGTGGATTCAGCTGATCGCACCTTGCGCGCCAGCGTGACGTGCGGACGGAACGGCCGCTGCTCCGGGCTGAAACCCTCCCGTGAGAGCGCAGCGCGCAGCTGGCCAACGATGTCCGCCAGTTCGTCGGGTACGCTGCTCGCCGCCAGGCAGAGCACCTGCGGCTTGCGCCAGTGCTCGATCCGGTCGAAGGCGATGGACAGCGGGCGCAGGCGAACCTGGCCAGCGGCCGCATGGAGTGACACGAGGCGCTGCGGCGGCACGTCACCGATGAACTCGAGCGTGACGTGCCACTGGTCAGGACGTTGCCACCTGCCGTCGAAACCAGAGGTCAGCGTTGCGATCAGGCCGGCCAGGGTCGCACGCAGCGGCTCGTCCGGCCACAGCGCGAAGAAGAGCCGGTCGCTCATGTCTCGAGCAGGTGTTCAAGCGCGCGGCCGACCGTCCAGCGCCGGACGTCCTCCCGCCCGCCGTGAAACTGCTCGCGGACGGATTCGACGCGGCATGCACCGTTCGCTTCCTGCCGGGCCCAGGCCAGCCAGACCGTACCTACCGGTTTCCCGGGGGTGCCGCCGTCCGGCCCGGCCACCCCGCTCACGGCGATGGCGATGGTGCCGCCGAGCCGCTGCAGGGCCCCGGCCGCCATGGCCCGTACCACCGGCTCACTGACCGCACCGTGTTCGGCGAGCAATGCCTCGGGGACGCCCAGCAAGGCCGTTTTCGCGGCATTGGCATAGGCGACGATGCCACCCTGGAACCAGCTCGAACTGCCGGCGACGTCGGTGCAGGCCTTGGCGATCCACCCCCCGGTGCAGGATTCGGCCGTGACCAGCGTCTCATCCGAGGCGGCCAGGCGCACCCCGACGGCCTGGGCGAGTTCCTGCAGGGCAACATCGGTGGGGGCAGTCATGCGACAATTCTACCGGCCACTTGCGAGCCACGGCGCGCCGTCGCTATCTTGCAAGTCCAGGCTCGGGCAACCAACAAACAGGCAGGACCTCATGAAAATTGCTTCCCTTGCAGTGGCACTCGCCGTCGCTGCGTTCCCCGTCGTGACCCACGCCCAGGCTGGCGTCAAGGCAGACGAGCAGATCATCCTCAAGCAGGTGATGACCGACAAGCGCGCGGTCTACGCGCAGAACCTGCAGCTCACGGAAGGCGAGAGCCGCGCCTTCTGGCCGATCTACGATGAGTACGAAGGCAAGGCCAAGAAGCTCAACGACGAGTTCCTCGCCCTGGTCGACGACTACGCCGCGAAGTTCGGCTCGATGACGGATGCCGACGCCACGGCGATGCTCAAGAAGAAGATGCAGATCGAGAAGGACCGCGAGGACCTCAAGCAGACTTACACGAAGAAGGTTGCCAAGGCGCTGCCGCCGGTGAAGGCGCTGCGCTACGCGCAGATCGAGACGCGCCTGGACAACATGATCCGCCGCGAAGTCTACGGCCTGATCCCGCTCGCGCAGTAACACCCGCATTCCATCGGAGCTCATCAAATGAAGAACCTGAAGACGGCGTTCGTCGCCACTGCCCTGCTCGCCATTGCCACGCCGTTCGCCGCGCAGGCGCAGTCGACCTACGACGACACCCAGCAGCTGATCGCGCAGATCCAGGCCGACAAGCGCGCGGTCGTGCTCGAGGCCATGGCGCTGGACGACGCGCAGGTGGCGGCATTCACGCCGATCTACGACGCCTACCAGGCCGAGCGCAAACTGCTCATGCAGCGCGGCACGGACCTCATCAACTCCTATGCGTCCAATTTCGGCTCGATGACCGACGAAGCCGCCAAGGGTCTGCTGAAGGACTGGTTCAAGCTGAAGGAAGACGAGTTGGCGCTGGTCAGGACGTACGCCAAGAAGTTAGACAAGGTGCTGCCGACGACCAAGGTGCTGCGGTTCGTGCAGATCGAGAACAAGCTCAATACGCTGTTGAGTCTGCCGGCCATCGCGAACGTCCCGCTCGCCAAGTAATCCGCGAGGTACTCGTCCATGAGCACTTTGAACTTAACACGCGTTCCGTTCATGGCTACCCTGGTTGCCGCGGCGGCGCTTGCGGCCGGCTGCGCCAGCGGCCCGGACGTCCGCGGCGACTATGACCGTGCAGCGGACTTCGGCAAGTACCGCACCTACAACTTCCTGTCCGTGACGGATGGAAATCCCGCCGAGTTCCAGTCGATCGGCCAGCAGATGATGCAGCAGGCAGCGTCGCGCGAGATGGAAGCACGCGGCTACACCAAGTCCGACAACCCCGACCTGGTCATCAACTTCAAGGGCAAGCTCGAGGAGAAGACCGACATCCAGTCGACGCCGGCGCCGTACTACGGGCCGACGTGGGGGTACCGCGGCTGGGGTGGTGCGCCTTACGGCGCGTACGGCTATGGCGGCGGCACCGAAGTCACGACGCGCCGCTACAACGTCGGTACGCTGGTCATGGACATCATCGACCGCGAGCAGCGCCAGGCCGTGTTCCAGGGCGGCCTGGAGGACGTGGTCACGTCGAAGATGATGCAGGACCGACAGGGCACCATCAACAATGCCGTCGCTGAAATCTTCGCCAAGTACCCGTTCGTCGCCGGCCAGGCGACGCCCGTCGCACCGGTCGAGAAGAAGTAGCCCCTCCCTGCGGTACGCAGGGTGAAGAAACGCCGGGCCCGCAAGGTCCCGGCGTTTTCATTCCTGCCAGCGATCGAGGCTCCGATTGACCGATACGAGCGCGAAACCGCCCCAGACCCCGGTCATGACCCAGTACCTGCGCATCAAGGCGCAGTACCCGGACGTGCTCCTGTTCTACCGGATGGGGGACTTCTACGAGCTGTTCTTCGAGGATGCGCGCAAGGCCTCGCGCCTGCTCGACATCACCTTGACGGCACGCGGCACGTCCGGCGGCGAGCCGATTCCGATGGCGGGCGTACCGGTTCAGACCCTCGACAACTACCTTGCCCGTGCGGTGCGCAAGGGCGAGTCGGTCGCCATCTGCGAGCAGATCGGGGATCCCGCCAAGTCCAAGGGCCCGGTCGAACGCCAGGTCGTGCGGGTCGTCACTCCAGGCACCGTCACCGACGACGCGTTGCTGGACGAGCGGCGTGACACACTGCTGGCGGCCATCTGCCCCGGCGCCGACGGCTTCGGACTGGCGTGGCTCGAACTCTCGAGCGGCCGCTTCCATGCGTTGCAGGCTGCGGGCGAAGAAGCACTGTCAGCCGAACTCGAACGCCTGCGCCCAGCCGAATTGCTGGTTCCAGAAAGCGCTCTTGAACGACTGCAGGGCCGCACCGACATCTCCGTGCGCCAGCGTCCACCGTGGCACTTTGATGCCGCGAGCGCGGAGCGCCTGCTGTGCGAGCAGTTCGGAACACGCGACCTTGCGGGCTTTGGCCTCGAGGGCCAGGCGCTCGCCATCGGTGCCGCCGGCTGCCTGCTCAACTACGTGCGCGAAACGCAGAAGTCCGCCCTGCCCCACTTGCGCGGTATCCGCACCGAACTGCGCGAGGACGCTTTGCTGCTCGACGCAGCCACGCGCCGCAACCTCGAACTCGACAGCAGCCTGTCCGGCCGCACCGACAGCACGCTGATCGGGGTGCTCGACCGCACCGCAACCGCGATGGGTGGCCGCGAGTTGCGGCGCTGGATCCAGCGACCGTTGCGCGGCGTCGAACCACGCGCGCTGCGCCTGCAAGCCATCGAGACGCTGATCGATACTGGACTGCACACCACGCTGCACGCCCTGCTGCGCCGTGTCGGCGACATCGAGCGCATCCTCGCCCGCGTTGCGCTGCGCTCCGCAAGGCCACGCGACCTGTCGCAATTGCGCGCGGCGCTTGGCTGCCTGCCCGAACTGCAGGCACTGCTCACGGCACTGGATGCGCCGCTGCTGCAGCGACTTGCCGCAGGCGTTGGCACGCATCCGGCCATTCACGCGCACCTGGCCAAGGCGCTGGTCGAGACTCCGCCTGCGCTGCTGCGTGAAGGCGGCGTTTTCGCGACCGGCTTCGATGCCGACCTCGACGAACTGCGCCGCATCAGCGAGCACAGCGACGAAGCGCTGCTCGACCTCGAAGCCCGCGAACGCGAACGCACCGGCTTCCAGAACCTGCGTTTCGGCTACAACCGCGTGCAGGGCTACTTCATCGAAGTGAGCCGCAGCCAGGCTGATCGCGTGCCGGCGGACTGGGTGCGGCGACAGACGGTCAAGAACGCCGAACGCTACATCACGAGCGAACTGAAGTCGTTCGAAGACAAAGTGCTGGGTGCGCGCGACCGGGCGATGGCCCGCGAGCGCGAGCTCTACGAGGGTCTCCTCGATACGCTCATCGACACATTGCCAGCCTTGCAGTCGACCGCGGGCGCGCTTGCGGCACTGGACGTGCTGGGCAACCTCGCCGAGCGCGCGATCACACTGCGGCTGACGCGTCCCGAACTCTGCGACGACTCGCGCATCGACATCCGGGGCGGCCGGCACCTCGTGGTCGAACAGCACATCGACGGACCCTTCGTGCCGAACGACCTCGACCTGCGCGACGGCCGCCGCATGCTGATCGTCACGGGCCCCAACATGGGCGGAAAGTCCACGTACATGCGGCAGGCAGCGCTGATCGTGATCCTGGCGGGCATCGGCAGTTACGTGCCCGCGGAGTCCGCGCGCATCGGCCCGGTGGACCGAGTCTTTACGCGCATCGGCGCAGCCGACGACCTCGCGGGCGGCCGCTCGACCTTCATGGTCGAAATGACGGAAGCGGCGAACATCCTCAACAACGCGACCCGCGAAAGCCTGGTGCTCATGGACGAGATCGGCCGCGGCACCAGCACGTTCGACGGCCTCTCGCTGGCATGGGCCTGCGCCCGGCACCTCGGGCGCGAAATCGGCGCGTTCACGCTGTTCGCCACGCACTACTTCGAACTGACGGCACTCGCGGACGAACTGCCCGCCTGCGCCAACGTCCACCTCGACGCCACTGAGCACGGCGACCAACTCGTCTTCCTGCATTCGGTGAAGGAAGGCCCGGCCAACCAGAGCTACGGACTGCAGGTCGCGCGCCTGGCGGGCGTGCCGAAGACGGTCATCGGCGAAGCCCGCCGGTACCTGCAGGAACTGGAGCGGCGCGAACACGCGACGAAGCCACCGACCCCGCAGCAGCAATTGGACCTTGCCCCGGCCCGCGATACTGCGGAGGTCGCGGCTCTCGAGGCACTGGCCGGGGTCGACCCCGATTCGCTGAGCCCCCGCGAGGCACTGGACCTGCTCTTCAAGCTCAAGGCACAGCTAAGGTAGAAACTGCGTTCCCAGCGATGCTGCCTGGTGCCTGGGCTTTCAATTTGAACTGTCCCGGTGACCTTCAACGCCAAGTACCGGATGCCTCGAACGGAGGCTAAACTTCCGGTTCTTCCAAGGGAGTCTGGTGCGTGAGAATAACAATGGCCCGTCCCCGGCTCCTGTTCGCTGCCTCGTGCGTCGCCGCGCTGCTGCTTGCGAACGCAGGCTGCATGAAGAAGCCGCCGGCTGCGCCCCCCGCCGCGCCTGTCGAAGTAAAGGTGGTCACTGTCGAGGCGAGCCCGACGGTGATGTATGCCGACAAGGTCGGCGAAGTGAAGGGCTCGCAGGAAGTCGACATCCGTTCGATGGTCTCGGGCATCCTGCTCAAGAAGCACTTCGACGACGGCACCATGGTCGACAAGGGGCAGTTGCTGTACTCCGTCGACCCGCGCGAGTTCCTCGCGCAAGTGGCCAATGCAGAGGCGCAGGTGGCGTCAGCCGAAGCGAACCTCTCCCGCTCCCGCCAGGACGTGGAACGGTACCGGCCACTGCTGGCCGACGAAGCGATCGCCCGGCAGGTCTACGACAATGCCGTGGCCGCGGCTCGCCAGGCCGAGGCACAGGTGACGGCAAGCCGCGCCGCGCTCGACCAGACGCGACTCGGCGTCGAGTACGCGCAGATTCGCGCCCCCCTGACCGGCCGCATTGGCGCGGTCCAGATCTTCCCGGGCGACCTCGTCACGGCCGGCCAGACGCTGCTCGGCACCATTTCCAGCGACGACCCGGCCTGGGTCTATTTCCAGATCAGCGAAACGGAAATGCTCGCGTTCGCCAAGCGTCACGGCACGGCCGACCCACCGGCCGACGACCCGGCGCGGATCGTGAAGCTGATGCTGAGCGACGGCTCCGACTATCCGCAGACCGGTCTGATCAACTTCGGCGACCGGGCACTCGACCCGACGACCGGCACGTTGAAGATCCGTGCCGAGTTCCCGAACCCACAGCACAGCCTGATTCCCGGCATGTTCGTGCGTGTGCGCGCCACGACGGGGCAGCCGGTCAATGCGCTGGTCGTGCCGGATCGTGCCGTGCAGGAGCAACTCGGCAAGTACTTCCTCACCGTGGTCGGCGCGGAGGACAAGGCCGAGCTGCGGCCGGTCACACTGGGTCCGCGCTTCGGCAACCGCCAGGTCATCAACTCCGGGATTGAGTCCGGCGCTCGCGTCGTGGTGGAGGGACTGCAGAAGGCGCGGCCCGGCTCGCCACTGAAAGTCGTCGCGGTGACGCTCGAGGAATTCGACCGCCCTGCGGCGACGAACGCGGAATCCGCCGCCCCGGCCACCGCGGCGCACTGAGCAGTCCCGCATGTCACGTTTTTTCATCGATCGCCCGGTCTTCGCGATCGTCATCTCGCTGTTCCTGCTGCTCATCGGCACGCTGTCGCTGATCGGCCTGCCGATCGGCGAATTCCCCAACATCGCCCTGCCCACGGTGCAGGTGAACGGCTTCTACCTCGGCGCCAGCTCGGACGTCGTCGAGGAGTCCGTCAGCGCGCCCATCGACCAGCAGATCAACGGCGCCACCGACATGCTGTACATCAGCTCGGTGAGCGGCGACGACGGCAGCTCGTCGATTGCGGTGACGTTCGAACTCGAGCGTGATCCCGACCTGGCCGCAGTCGAAGTGCAGAACCGGGTGGCACAGGCCAACTCGCAACTGCCGTCGGAGGTGATCAACGCCGGCGTCACCGTGCGCAAGCAGTCGCCCGACACCCTGCTGTACTTCGCGATCTTTTCCCCGGACGGCACGTACGACCCGCTCTTCATCAGCAACTACGGCTACGTCTACATCGTCGACGAACTGAAGCGCGTCAAGGGCGTGGGCGACGTCAAGGTCTTCGGCTCGGACTTCGGCATGCGCATCTGGCTGCGGCCCGACCGCATGGCCTCGCTCGGCATCACCGCGAGCGACGTGGCAGGCGCGATTCGCGAACAGAACGTCCAGGTGCCGGCGGGACAGGTTGGCCAGCCGCCGGCGACACGGGGCCAGAGCTACCAGTACTCGCTGCGCGTGAAGGGCCGGCTGGTCAAGGCAGACGAGTTCGCCGATATCATCGTCGGCTCGAAGCCGGATGGGTCGTTCATCCGGATCAGGGACATCGGGCGGGTCGAACTCGGCGCGCGCAGCTACAGCAACGTCTCGACGATCGACGGCAAGCCCGCCGCGCTCGTGTCCGTGTCGCTGGTCCCCGGCGCCAACGCCCTGGAGACGGCCGGCCTGCTGAAGTCGCAGATCACCCGCCTCGCCGGCGAGTTCCCGGAGGGCCTCGACTACAAGATCGTCTACGACACCTCCGAGTTCGTCGAAGCGTCGGTCGAAGAAGTCATCCATACCTTCATCGAGGCGTTGATCCTCGTGCTGATCGTCGTGTTCCTGTTCCTGCAGAACTGGCGCACCACGCTGATCCCGATGCTGGCCGTACCGGTGTCGCTGCTCGCGACGTTCGCGGCGTTCCAACTGCTGGGATTCACGATCAACACGCTGTCGTTGTTCGGCATGGTGCTCGCGATCGGCATCGTGGTCGACGACGCGATCGTCGTGGTCGAGGCCGTCGAGCACAAGATGCGCTCCGGCCTCGCCGTGCGCGAAGCGACGATCGAGGCGATGGAGGAAGTGCAGGGGCCGGTGATGGCCATCGCGCTGATCCTCGCCGCCGTGTTCGTGCCGATGGGGTTCATCCCCGGCGTCACCGGGCAGCTCTACAAGCAGTTCGCCGTGACGGTCGCCGTGTCGACCATGTTCTCGGCCGTCGTCGCCATCACGCTGACGCCGACACTCTGCATCCTGCTGATGAAGCCGCACGAGGAAAGCAATAGCCTGCTCGCCCGGTTCTTCAAGGCCTTCAACTCCGGGTTCGACCGCGTCAATGCGCGCTACGGTTCCGTCGCGGCGATGCTCGCCCGGCGCACGCTGCTCGTCATGCTCACGCTGGGCATCGTGATCTTCGTTACCTTCGGGCTGTTCAGGGCAGTGCCGACCGGCTTCGTGCCGGACGAGGACAAGGGCGCCGTGTTCATGCAGGTGCTGCTGCCCGACGCGGCTTCGCAAGAGCGCACGGACGCCATCCTGGCGCGGGTCGAACCGCTGGCGCGCGCGATCCCGGGCGTCGACTCGGTGGTCGGCGTATCCGGCTACGACCTGCTTTCCGGGACGGCGGCATCGAACGGCGCGCTGGTCATCGTCAAGCTGAAGCCGTGGGGCGAGCGCACCACGCCCGAGACCGGCGTGCGGTCGATCCTCATGCAGCTCTACGCGCTCGGCCAGGGGATACCCGAAGCGGTGCTGATGCCGTTCAATCCGCCGGCCCTGCCCGGTTTCGGCTCGGTGTCGGGCTTCTCGCTGATGCTGCAGGCGAAGTCGAGCCAGCCGCCGCAGGAGCTGGCGCAGGTCGCGCAGGACTTCATCGCCGAGGCACAGAAGCGCCCGGAAATCGGCCGCATCAGCACCACGTTCAGCGCCAGCACGCCGAACTACCAGCTGTTCGTCGACCGCGAAAAGGCCAAGAAGCTCGGCGTGCCGGTGAGCGACGTCTTCGCCACGCTGCAGACGTTCCTCGGCGGGTACCAGGTGAACGACTTCAGCCGCTTCGGCCGCAACTACAAGGTGACGATGCAGGCCGAGTCGGATTTCCGCCAGGAAGTGACCGACATCGCGCGGCTGTTCGTGCGCAACAAGGATGGCGGCATGGTGCCGCTCGACACGCTGACGACGTGGCAGCGCAGTTCCGGCGCGCGCTTCATGCAGCGCTACAACCTGTATCGCACGGCCGCGTTCAGCGGCACGCCGGCCCCGGGAGCGAGTTCCGGCGATGCCATCCGCGCGATCGAGGAAGTTGCCGCCGCGACGCTGCCCGACGGCTATGGCATCGAGTGGTCGGGACAGAGCAAGCAGGAGATCGAGGCGGGCAATTCCTCGACGATCGTGCTCGGCCTGTCGATCGTCGTCGTCTTCCTGTTCCTCGCGGCGCTGTACGAAAGCTGGGCCGTGCCGTTCGCCGTGCTGCTCGCCACGCCTTTCGGCCTGATGGGCGCGCTGTTCGCGCTGAAGATGGTAGGCATCCCGTTCAACGTCTACGGCCAGATCGGCTTGGTCACCCTGGTGGGCCTGTCGGCCAAGAACGCGATCCTCATCGTCGAGTTCGCCAAGATGAACCGCGAGAAGGGCATGCCGATCTTCGAGGCGGCGCTCGATGCGGCGCGCTTGCGCCTGCGGCCGATCCTCATGACGTCGTTCGCGTTCATCCTCGGCGTGGTGCCGCTGGTGCTCGCAAGCGGCGCGGGCGCGGCCTCGAAGGTTTCGGTCGGCATCACGGTGTTCGGCGGCATGATTTTCGCGACGTTCCTCACGACACTCGCTGTGCCTGCCTTCTACGTGCTCATCCAGGGGTTGTCGGAGCGCTTCGGCGGCGACCTGCCACCCGCAGCCCCACCCGCCACGACCGAAGCCGGAGCGGCTTCCGCATGAGGCGCCCGGCACGTGTCCTCACTGTGGCCGTGGCGCTCGCCATCGGCGGTTGCGCGATCGGTCCGGATTTCGAACGCCCGCAACTGCCCACGCCGGTCGAGTACCGCGGCGTGTTGTCCCCGCAGGATGCCACGTCATTTGCGGACCTGCCCTGGACGGAGGTCTTCAACGATCCGGAGCTGCGCGCCGTCATCGAGACCGCGCTCGCCAACAACCTCGATCTCAAGATCGCGGCGGCGCGCGTCGAGGAATTCCGAGGCCGCGCCCGCGTGGCCCGTAGCTATCTCGGCCCGAACATCGCACTCGGCGGCAACACCGTGCCCGCGCCCGGAACGCCGGACGACAGCAGCTACTCGCTCGGCCTCACGCTCAACTGGGAAATCGACCTGTTCGGCCGCCTGCGCCGCGCCAGCGAGGCCGCCCGCGCGCAGTTGCTGGCGACGGAGGATTTCCAGTACGGCGTGGTCAACGCCCTGGTCGCGGACGTCGCCACGACGTGGTTCCGGCTGCGCGAGATCGACGAGGAAATCGCGATCATCAAGCGCACCATCGAGAGCCAGGAAGCGTCGCTGGAACTCGTCCGATCGCTGAAGCGCAACGGCGTCGCTTCTGCAGCGGAAGAAATGCAGGCGCTGTCGCAGCTGGCCGCCACGCGCGCGCAGTTGCCACAGGCCGAACTCACGCGCGTGCAGACCGAGAACCTGTTGCGCCTGCTGCTCGGCAGCGAGCCCGGCCCGGTCGCGCGCAGTCCCCAGCCTTTCGGCTTCGCCATCCCGGCGGACATCCCGGTTGGTTTGCCGGCGCAGTTGCTGGCCCGCCGGCCGGACCTGCGCCAACTCGAGAACGAACTGCACGCGGCGACTGCAAACGTAGGGGTCGCCGAGGCCAACCGCTTCCCGTACCTGTCGATCGGGCTGACGTCGTTCTTCGGTGTGATCAGTCCGGATCTCGGCAAGCTGCTGAACGGCAACGATCCCGCGCAGGAGCTGTTTTCGGTCGGGCCGTTCGTCAGCATGCCGATCTACCAGTCGGGCTACGGCACGGGCACCGTCGAAGTGGCGCAGGCACAGCTGAAGCAGTCGGAGCTCGCGTACCGGCGAGGCGTGCTGCAGGCGTATCGCGAGACGGCCGACGCACTCGTCGTCACCGACAAGACGCGCGGGATCATTTCCGAAACCGTCATCCGCCGCGATGCGGCGCAGCGCCTGCTCGAGCTGCAGAAGAAGCGCTACAAGGCCGGCGTGTCGAGCTACCTCGAAGTACTCGACGCCCAGCGCCAGCTGTTCGCGTCGGAAATCGACCTCTCCAAGACGCGCCTCACTCGCGTGGTCGGCTACGTCGATCTGTACCGCGCGCTGGGCGGCGGCTGGACGCCGGCGAAATAGGGGTTAGTCGGAACGCAGTCGGCGACTGCAGTGGCCCTACGGAATTGGGTTGGGAAGCGGACGTTCCCGTACTTCCGGGTTCGGCCTATTCTGTTGAAAAACCCGGCTTTTCGACACGAGCGTTTTTTCGTCTGCAGGGTGTCAAGAGCGAGAATATCCGGCAACTTTCCGTCGAGCCCAACAGAGACGTTTCAGGTAAGACGAACACTTTCTGGCGGTAGCCCCTCGGCACTTGGCGATCAAATTGCGCCATATCGCGGGAGATTTTTCGCCCCTGTGCTGAAACCGAGTTTTTCAACAGAATAGGCCAGAAGCAGTCAGTCAAAGTCCTGATATCACGACCTTGGCCGCACTGCTTGGCGGGCCTTGTTCCTTCTGCGACAGTGACCGAATGACACTTGTTGACTTGGGCCTGGATGATGGCTGGGCCAGCGAGGCCGCTGAAAGGTGCGGGCCGGACTCATCCGTTGCGAGAATCACCGCGGTTGACCGCGGGCGGTACCTGATCCGGGGCGAGGCCGACGAGGTGCCGGCCGAGTTGACGGGCAGGTTCCTCCATCTCGCCGAGTCTGCCGTCGAGCTGCCGTGCGTGGGCGATTGGGTGTGCGTGCAATACCGCGATGGCGGTGCACAAGCCAGCATCCATCACGTGCTGCCGCGCCGGTCCTTCCTGCGGCGCAGAGCCGCAGGACGCGACGTCGAGTTCCAGATGATTGCGGCCAATATCGACGTGGCGTTCATCGTGCAGTCCTGCCACTTCGACTTCAATGTCCAGCGGCTGGAGCGCTATCTGGTCATGGCCCGGGACGGCCACGTCGAGCCTGTGGTGCTGCTAACCAAGACCGATCTGGTCACCCCGGACGCCCGGGAGCAGCTGCTCGGCCGGATCCGAGCCAGAGGGGTCAACGCCCAGATCGTCTGCCTCAGCAACGTGACCGGTTCCGGCGTCGAACAGGTCCGGGAACTCATCGCTCCAGGCAGGACATACTGCCTGCTGGGCTCGTCAGGCGTGGGCAAGACCACCCTCATCAACCGTCTGATCGGGGGCGGCGCGCTCGAAATCGGCGCGGTCAGCCACACAGGCGAGGGGCGTCACACCACCACGCGGCGCCAACTGATCGTGCTCGAACATGGCGGGCTGTTGATCGACACGCCCGGCATGCGCGAGCTGGGAATGCTCGGCGCCCACGCAGGCATCGGTGAGACCTTTGCCGATATCAACGCACTCGCACAAGGCTGCCGGTATCCCGACTGTCGTCATGCCAGCGAGCCCGGTTGCGAGGTGCGTGCCGCAATCGAGCGACACGAGCTGAGCGAAGAACATCTGCGGAACTTCCTGAAGCTGCAGAAAGAAGCGGACTTCAACGACCTGTCCTACATTGATCGGCGCAAGAAGGATCGGGTATTCGGCCGGTTTCTCCACACCTACAAGAAACGGAAGGATGGAAGGGGCCAGGATTAGGCGGAGACCTGATGGGTCAACGTCGCCGAACGACTGCAACGGGTCGTCTTTCACCGTACACCGTCTGGTTTGGGCGCACGGTACGGATCAGTGTGACGTTTCACCACCAAACTGTGGTGGCTGAGCCAGGGAGATTGCCGGTCACGACCCGGTCGTAGCGGGTGATAGGGAGTGACGCGTCGACGTTGATTG
>CAVOSA010000020.1:0-148036 GCA_963698735.1 uncultured Gammaproteobacteria bacterium
TTCGGGCAGCACGACCGCCGACGACAACTTCGACGTGACCCATCCGCTGTACCAGACCATCTCCACATTGAACCAGACTCCGCAGCCAGTACCCCGCGCCTGCGGTCGGGCGCCCACGTCCACCGCACCAGCGGCCCGGCGCCGGGCATGTACGCCTTCTCCCGCATCGAGCCACGGCGAGCGGTCGAGTACCTGGTCGTGGCGAACAACTCCACCAGCCCGGCCGGCGCGACTGTGCCCGACGGACTCGCCGTCGACCACGTTCGTCGACGTGTATCCGGTATCGAGCCCGACGCTCGTGTCCGGGGCGAACGGCCAGCTCAGCGTGAACCTCGCCGGCCTCGGTTTCGCCGTGTACCGGGCGCAGTCGGCGATCCCCGCGAGCCCGAGCGCGCCGGGCATCACGGTCCGCGCCTCGACCGCCGGGGCGCCGGCCTATGGCCGCTCGAGGTCCGGGCCGAGCTCGAGCGCTACCCTGTTCGCCGAGGTCACGTTCGCGGTGTCCGTGGACGGCGGCCGTTCACCGTGATCGGCACCGACGACACCGCCCCCTACCGCGTGTACTACGACGCCGAGCGTCCACCCGACCGGCACCACCCCTTCGCTTCAAGGCGATCGTCGACGACCGGAACGGCCACTCCAACGCCGCCGGCGTCACCGTTCCTGACCGGGACGACTCCGCCGGGGCCCGGCCCGACCCGCGTCGCGTCGTCCTGCACGCCGGCGGCGCCGAACCCCTTCTAACCCGGAGACGACGCTGTCGTTCTCGCTGCCGGTCGCCGGTCATGCGCGCCTGCGGTCTACGATGTCCGGGGACGCCTCGTCGCGACTCTCGACGCGGATCGCGGGCGGGCCGCCACAGACGTCGGTCTGGAACGGGCGCGATCAGCAGCGCGGCCGGTGACCTCGGGGTTCCGACTTCTACCGCGATCGAGGCCGGCGGTTCCGCGGCGACGAGTCGGATGGTGCTCCTGAGGAAATGAGGAGCCCCTGGCGTCCAGTTCCGGCGCTCTCGCAAGGGCCGAGGCGCGCGGACGTTCCGGTGTGCCGAAGGGGGCGCGGTGACCACTCGTCTCGGTCGTTCCCGGAAGCGTGTTGCCTCCTGAAACACAAGACGAAGCCCCGCTCGCGGCCGCGACCGCAGGCGGGGCTTCGCGCGGCATCGACTTCCGTGAGTGGACCGATGTTGCCCGCGCACACCGGGAGATCGCTGCTCTGTCCGTCTGAGCGACGAGGACACCATGAAGAGCCGGGGTAGCCCTTCGGGCCCGGCTCGCGTCATGGAACCGGTGTCCTGGGCTCTACGACGGCCCCCCCCTGCTTTCCCACGACTTCCGTCTGGCGGCCTTGGCGTACGGCATGAAGTAGCGGTCGAGGGATTCCGAGTTGACCGTACAGGTTTTCCCCGACGAATAAATCGCAGACGATTCTCCGCAGCGGCAGATCTCCTTGCCACGTCCCCTCTGGCGGGGTCCGCGATGGTCATGTCGATGAGATCGAGGAAACGCTCCAGCGCCGAGCGTTCTCTGTCGGCGTGCCCTTTGGCCGCGCGCCCGGAGCGCACGCGACACCTCGCTGCCGGCGTTGCCAAGCTGCTCCATCAGCGACATGGAGTGCCAGCGGCCCGCGGCCAGATCGGCGTGATGAGCGCTCATGGCCGGAATCAACTCCTGGACGAAGGATCGGATCATCGCTCGAGTGTCTTCGCTCTCCACTCCGCGACTGGGATTGCCCCGCGCCGGCCGCACGTTGATCATCGAGTCGAATTCGATCCAGTCCTCCGACGGATCCGCCGGATAGAGGTTGATTCCCCACAGATCCGCCTGCGTGGAACCGTCGTCCAGCAGCCATTGCTCCTCGTCCGCGTGGAGCTCGCCGCCCACGACCATGACCCGGCGACGACAGTCGACCACGGCCTTGATCATGTCGCCAAAACCGGCTTCGGCCAGTTCCTCGAGTCTCCCGCGGGTGATCGGACGAAGATCGGCTACCAAGGGTGACATGCCCGAATCTTAAGCGCGAGTTGGTCGAATCGGAGCAGTTGGCCCGAACCGCTCTCCTGCCCGTGCCGCCTGGCGCCCCACCCGTGCAACGAGGGCGCTGGAGACCCCGGGCGGTTCAGTTCGTTCCCCGATGCCTCCCTGGGAAACTCACTCATGCAAAGAAGTCCAGGCAGCGGTGGATTCGCGGCAAGCCAATCCTCGGACGTCGCTTGGCGGGCGGCGAGCATCGGCTTCGTCTTGGTCGCCGATTGGTCACCAGTTAAAAGTCCACTCCTGTCCCTTGCTGTCCTCAGCTGACCACAAGACGAAGCCCCGCCCGCTGCGTCAACCGCAAGCGGCGCATTGCTTGACAACCACTTCGGTGGTCGGGCTCGTCTTGCGTAGAACGTCCTACGAAACCGCTGCTCTGTCCGTCTGATCTGCGGTGCCACGGGGGCAGGCTGCGATGGCTTCCGTGCGCGCTTGGGCAAGTCAGTAGCCTTCTCACGCGAGCGCCTCAGCGTGCCGAACCCCGCTTCACACGGATCCAAGCCACCTCCAGGAGGGACGGCCGGCGTCCCATCGGCCAGCAGGAACCCGACCGACGCGACGCGATCCGGGTCCACCGGCCCGGCCTCCCTCATCACCCGCCCGAACGACGTCGCCTCGAACCGGTCCAGCGGGATGCGGACCTCGGTCCATTCGCTCGTGCGGGTCGGCACGGGCGCCCGGTACGAGAAAGCCATCCGACGAGAGGGCGTGTAGAGATGCAGTTGGTACTCCCGCCCGTCGCCGCGCACGCGGGCGTGGAGCGTATCCGCGGTCTGCAGGCCGAGCGTCCGGGGACGCGAGCGTACCGATGCGAATCCCCCGTTGTTCTCGAGGGAGAGCGTCCCATGGAACTCCAGCGTCTGGCGGTCGGTGATCCGGAAGCGGCCGTCGGATACGCCGCCCATCACGCCGTCGTTGACGGTCTGCCACTCTGCCGTCGCGGCGGACGACGGGAAGGCGAACAACGGAAGCTCAAGCGAGCGCGCGATGGCGGGCCTGTCCATGGAGACCACGAGGACCGACGCGAGCACCCAACGCAACAGCAACGGCGCCCCGCCCGCCCCGATCGTCATGACGCCGCTGCGCTCACTCGAGGGCGCAGGAGAGGGGTGAACAAGCTGCGCTGGCTCCAGACGACCGTGCCGTAGAGCACCGTGATCACGATAGCGTCGGCAACCCCGCGGCATTCAGGAAGACGTGATAGAGAAGGAGGTTCACGGCAATCGGGGCGAGCAGGACACTCGCCAGCGGAACCCAGAGCCCGACCAGCAGCAGGGCGCCCGCGACGAGTTCGACCGTCTTGATGAAGGGAAACAGATAGCCGGTCGACACGACGCCCTGGAGGAAGTCCGCGCAGGCCGCGCACGGCTGACTGAGCGAAGAGGGGTGCTGGGGGAAGAACTGGAAGAACCCATTCAGCCCGCCCATGACGAAGAAGATGGCTCCCAAAGCGAGCCGTGCTCCCACGCTCAGGAGCGGGCGCCATCGAACTCCGACGCCGGTCGTCACCGCTCCGCGCAGCAGGACGTACGTGGTCGCGAACGCGGCTCCGAAGACCCCCGCTGTAAGCGCTTCGAGGTACCCGACTGAGCGCAGAGCTTCGACCATGTCCATCACGGCGCTGCTGGTGAACACGTCCATGCGTGGACCTCTCGAACACGGGTGGTAAACCGGCGCCCGCGATGGGGCCATCGGCGTCGTGCGACTCCCGAAACCGGCGGTTGGATGCGACCAGACCGAACGAGATCCGGGTTCATCTCGACGAGGAGAAGTGCGGGAATGGCGCGCCGGTGGGGGACGGGCGGGTCGGCCCCCGCCTGCGCACGGCGTCCGACACCGTCGTGCGCCCCTTCGCGCACGACGCGCCAACGCGGCTGTCCACTCGAAGAGCAAGCCTCCGCATCAAGGCCGTCAGCGGTGTGGGGCTCCGCCGGGGCCTCCGGGCGCGTCGCTCTCGACCTGTCTCTCCTCACCCGTCTCCGACATGGAGCGTGGCGCACGCACCGCGCGCTTCTTCACCAGGCCAAGCGCCATGCCCATCCGCAGGATGCCGCGCAGCATGCCCGAGAGCTGCATGACCTCGACTGGTGTCGTTCCACTTGTCCTCGCGCCGAATCCGGACCCACTGGCGGATCTCCGGCACCATGGCGAGGGCGAAGATGATGTTGACGAACACCGCCCACACCATCACCGCCGGGTCGTGCGTGCGCAGCCACACCCACGGCAGGATGAGCACGACGCCCGCCATGTAGGCGGTGAGGACATCGCGCGCGACCACGAGCCCGAACAGCATACCGGCGAGCGAGGTGGCGAATACGCCGATGGGGTCGATCGACGAACAGGCCGCCGTAGGCTACCGAGATGCCGCGCCCACCCCGGAATCCGTGCCACACCGGCCACACATGGCCCACCATGCCGCGGCGCCGCACACCAGGTGGAGCGAGCGGTCGGGGAACAGGTGCGAACCAGCGCCATCGGCAGGGCGATCTTGAGCACGTCGAGCACGTAGGTCAGGAACCCGAAGCGGGGTCCGACCTGCAGCGAGACCGAGGTGGCGCTCACGGTGTCGAGGCGTCATGGTGTGCTCGCTGCCCTCGAGCCGCAGCGTGGCGCCTTCGCGCGCGCGCGCGCCCGGGGCGGCAGCCGGGTGACCAGGCGCGCGGAAGGAGATGGAACCGAGCAGATAGCCGGCGAGCACCGCCAGCAGGACCTCAGGCGTCATGGGATCCTCCCTCGTCGTTCACCGTCGTGCAGGTAGACTCGACCGGCCCCGCCGTCCACGACGATGCGCTGGCCGTCGCGGATGTGCGACAGCGCGCCGCGCACGCTCACCACCGCGGGCAGGCCGTACTCGCGCGCCACGATGGCCGCGTGGGAAGCTGCCCGCCCGCTTCCGACACGACGGCGCCGGCCTCGGCGAACAGCGGCGTCCAGCCGGCGTCGGTGAACGGCATCACCAGTACGTCGTCCACCGTCAGAACGCCGCGCACGTCGGCGGGGTCGCGCACCACGCGGGCGGTGCCGTGACGCACGCCGGGACTGGCCGGCGATCCCGACCAGGTATTCGTGGTGGGCCGGCGCGGCCTCCGCGGCGCGGGCCGCCTGCTCGCCCGACCAGCGTGTCCTCGGGCTCGATGAGCGCGTCCTCCTCCATTTCGCGCCGGCTCCGGCGCGCCAGCGCACAGGTCGCCTCGGGGGCGCGCCGGCCCGCCACGGCGTCGCGCAGTTCTTCGAGCGTGAGCAGGAACACGTCGTCGCGACCGTCGAGCGCCCCGACTCGCGGCGAGGCGCCGGCCGTGCTCGAGGAACAAGCGCCGCATCTCGGCGGCGTCGCGCGACATCAGCAGGCTGGTGCGCTCGCGCAGCGTGGTCCACTCCCGGGTGGAGCGCAGCAGCGAGGCGAAGACTCGGCGCTTGAGCGGTGCGAAGCGCCCGTCCATCCGAGCCACGATGTCTGCGTCGCACGGCGGCGCAGCGGGCATGGGGCCGGCGGCGTGGAGCGAGTGGCGCGCGAGCGCCGCCCACACCTGACCGGGGCGCTCCGCCCAGGTGGGACGCGAGAAGTCGGTCCCGTTGGCGCTGAGGTGTCCGAAGCGCTCGAGCAGCGCGTCCACCTCGCGCGTCAGGGCGCACCCGGGCTCGCTCTGGGCCAGGCACGCCCGCGCCGCGGCGTCGTCACCGGCCAGCATTGCCGCGCGCGCCGACTCGCCCACCGCGGGCGCGGCGCGCGCGACCCGCTCCATCTCGCGCTCGGGGCTCGCCCCCGCCGCGTCCCGCAGCCCGCGCAAGCAGGTCCTTGACGTCGATCGCGGAGGCATGGCGTTGGAGCATGCGCTCGAGGAGGCGCGCGCGGAGATGCAGGTTGAGGGCGCTCACCCACACGTACCACTGGGTGCGGCCGTGAAGCGCCAGCAGCGCGTCGGTCCCGGCCGCGAGCGCGTCGTCGGCGGTATGCGCCCAGTCGGTCGTGCGCAGCCGCGCGACGTGCCGGGCGTGCTCCTCGACGAACGCCGCGATCTCGCGCTCGAGTCGGGAGTGCCGCCACGCGAACCGCACGAACCGCGCCGCCGAGCGGGCCAGGCGAGGGGTCATCCGCGGCGGACGGAAGCGTGCGCGCTCGCCGCGCACCATCCACTCGAACGCGTTCGGCGGGAAGCCCGCGCGCTCGAGCAGTTCGCCGATGACCGTCACGTCGGCGTAGATGCGCGAGTGGATGCGCCGGATGAGGGTGTCGTAATCGAACTCGTGGGGCCCCAGCAGGTGGGTGAACACCCGCCGGAACACCGTGCGCGTCATGCCGAGGCTGTTGGTGGACCAAAGCAGCGGGGGCACGAGCCCCGGGGTCCACTCGCGCATGAGACGGTTCGAATACACGTGGTGACCCAGCAGCGTGGTGATGGGGCGCGACTGCAACAGCACGGGGCGGGCATCGTCCCACGCCCACTCGACGTCCTGCGGCGCGCCCGCGAGCCGCTCGCACTCGCGCACCAGATCGGCGAGCGCGCACAACGCCGCCTCGGGCAGCACCGGCGCACCCGGCTGCGCCGGACGGCTGTCCTCGATCACGCCGCGCTCGTCCACCACGAAGCGGTCGGGGACCACGTGCCCGCTCACCACACCGTCACCGCGGCCCGTGGCCGCCTCGACGACGACGCAACGGCGTCCGCTGTGGGGATCGGCGCTGAACGCGACCCCGGCCACGCCCGACGCCGCCATCTCCTGCACCAGCACAGCGAGTGCTCCGTCCCCGAGCGGGTCGAGCCCCGCCGCACCCCCGGCCTCGCGGGCGTAGGCCAGCACGCGGGCCTCGAAGCGCGAGGCGACGCACCTTCGTACCGCGGCGAGCAGCGCCTGGTCGTCGGTGACGTCCAGCACCGACTCCAACTGGCCGGCCCACGAGGCCGCGGCAGCGTCCTCCGACACCATCGAGGAGCGCACGGCGAGAGGGCGCGACAGCGAGCGGGCGCACTCGAGCAGGCGGCGCTCGAGCCCCCGCGGCCAGTCCCCTCCCATCAGCCGCTCGCGCATCGCGGCCATCGACTCGGCCGTCCACGGCGCGCCCGGCGGCGGCAGCGGCGCCCCGCACGCGAGCACGACGCGGCGGAACGCCGCGGTGGTCAGCACCACCCCGGCGGGCACGGGCAGCCCCGCGCGGCGGAGCCGGGAGAGGCTCGCGGCCTTGCCGCCGGTGAGGGCCGGGTCGGTGGCGCGCGGAGCGTCCAGGGAGAGCAGGTCGGTGGCCATCGGGTCAGGGCGCGGGCGCGTCCACCTCCCCACCGCGACGCAGCGCCGCCTTGCTGAACAGCGATTCCGGGATGCGCACGTCGAACGCCATGCGGTGGACCACGAACTCGGTGCCACCACCGTCGCGGTTGGCGTCGCGGAACGCCATGCGCGTCGGCACCCAGCGTCCGCCCATCGCGGCGACCTCGCGCACCTCGGTGGTCTTGAGCAACCGCCCGCTCTTGGCGAAGCGCTGCTCGCGCAGCACCACGGCGCGCTCCTGGTCCACGTGGATGCGCCGCGACGGGTAGGCCACGCTCGGGTCGCGCGCCCGCAGGTCGAGCACCCAGCACACGCGACTGTCCACCGTCTCGCTGCCGGTGACCGTCGCGGTATAGAGGTTGAGCAGCCGAGGGTCCTCCATGAGGTCCTCGTAGGACAGGTCCGAGCCGAGCACCGCGTTGCGCAGCAGGTGGCCCGAGATCTGGAGGGTGCGGTCGGTCGCGGGGCTGTAGGTCCACAGCAGATCGTCGAGCTTGAGCATGCGGGTGCCACGCTCGCGCGCCGGGGACACGTAGTCGGTGAACGAGCGCTCCATGCCCTGGATCCACGAGCGCATGCCGATCTCGCGGCTGCCGCGGCGCCCGTGGATGATCATGGTCGCGAGCGTGGCTTTGGTGTCGGAGCCGATGTTGGCGTCCACGCGCCTCAGCACGGCCTCGCCGGAGGGTGTCTGGGCGCGCGCCGGCGGTGCGGGCGCGGCGGCGAGCAGCAGCACGAGGAGCGCTGCCGTCGCGCGCGAGCAGGCGTGTCCGGCGGGGCGGTGGGATGGGCGGCGGTCTGGCTTCATGCCTCGAACTCCTTCGTCAGTTGGGAGGTGCGGCGGCGGAACACGCCGGTCCACGCGATGGCCGTCCCGAGCAGTGTCGCCCCCACGCCCGGCAGGAAGCCCAGGACCCACGACGCGGGTGTGACGCGGGCGCGCATGACACTCGAGGCCACCATGTCCGAGTGGCGCAACACCGAGCCGAGGTCGAGGCCGACCGCCTCGAGCCGGTACGACACGGCCAGCCCCAGCGCGGTGCCCGCCAGCGACCCGATCACGCCCACCATGAGGGACTCCGCCAGCATCGCGCCGTAGATGTGGCGGCGTGACTCGCCGAGCGCGAGCCGCAGCCCGATCTCTCCGTAGCGCCGCACCCCGGCGACCAACCCCGAGTTCCACAGCACGATCGACATCACCACCAGGAACAGCCCGACCAGCGCACCCGAGACGGCGGACGCCAGGTCCAGCACCTGACCGAGGCCCGCCTGGTCGCGCAGCGTCATGACCACCGGCGCGAACTCGTCCGCCGCGTTCGCGGCGCTGCCGGCACCCGCGGCGTCGGGTGTCCCCGCGAGGCCCGCCTCGCGCAGGCTGCGCGCGACGCGGCGCGCGCGCGCATCGTCGTACAGCCCGCCGGGCGCGAAGCCCACGATCTCGCCCGTCGCGTCGTCCATGTCGAGCGCCGCGCGCGCACCGGCGATGTCGATGAGCACGGTGCCGCGGTCGAGGAAGGCGATGCCGAAGCGCACGGTGCCGACGAGGCGCAGATTCCAGGTCGTCAGGCTGCCTCCATGGACGATCCCAAGAGCGTGACTCGCGACTACGTCATCGACTTCGACCGCAGCGGCCCGCCCCTGCTGTCGATCTACGGCGGCAAGCTCACGACGTACCGCCAGCTCGCCGAAGACGTCGTGGACAGTGTCTGTCCGGTGCTCGGCAGCGGCGCCGTCGCCTGGACGAAGCACGTGCCGCTGCCCGGCGGCGACATGGCCGATGGCGATTTCGCGCGCTTCGTCGCGCAGATGCGCACGCGCTATGGCTGGCTGGACCCGGCGCTCCTGCAACGTTTTGCACGCGCCTACGGCACACGCATGACACGCCTGCTCGACGGCTGCAGCAGCATGACGGATCTCGGCGAGGCCGTGCTGCCAGGCCTGCATGCGCGTGAGATCGAATACCTGCGCACCGCCGAGTTCGCGCGGACGGCCGAAGACATCCTCTACCGGCGCAGCAAGCTCGGCGTGCACCTCGGGCCGGGCGCAGTCGCCGCGCTCGACGCCTGGCTCGCGCGCAGTTGAGCGCAGCGCTGCACGTTACTGTCGGCGGCCAGCACCCAACGCCGCCAATCCAGCCTCTGCCACGCTCATGGTCTCGCGCGCAGGTAAATCGCGTGACAGAGGCTGCATCGTCGGCGCCGTGTGCCCGGTCGGTGGATCGGCACCAAGGCGCCGAAATCACATGGGCGCGGGCCGGGCATCTGGCTGTGACTGCCAGAATGATTGTTCTTGCGTTCCCGTCAGGGTAAAAGCAGACGCTCGCGAAGGCGTATTGTCGGCCAGGAGCGGTCCTTCGGCACCGGGGCGGAGCTAGCCCAGCTCGGCCGCTTGTCCGGCCGCGTGGAGTGCGCGAGCATGTCCAAATGAAAAATTACACCGACATCGGTGGCGATTTAACGGACACGGGCCGGATATTATACCGACAACGGGGAATTGAACCGACATGCATGTCGTTCAATTCAAAGTTAGGCAGCCTGCTCACCATACCCACAGATTATGAATGTCATCGCACTCCCCGGCCGACAATCAACACACTGATCGTGGTTACGCTCAGTCCTGTTAGAAGCAGCATTGCCGGTCGAATGGCATGCTTCGATATCGGCACTGGGACAGCGCCGTCGACGCTGATGCCGATTATGAGGCGAAACGTATTGCCAACTTTCGCCCGCTCTGGTCATAGCCAAATCCCTAGGTACGGTTATCGCTGCAAGGGCTTTTTCAAAGCCCAATTTCGCCCGCATTCTGCAGTACTCATCGGGACTCCATATAGCGCCATCGACCCCAAGATTTGGTCTGCCTTCAGCAACTCGCCGAAGGTGCCAACACGCTGTTCATTCGAGCAGACCGAAGATCCAGGTGGCACTGCGTCACAGCTCGCAGCCTCGCTCCGGTTGGAGAAAGTAATGTCGTTGCCGTCCCAGGGAACGACCACCTTTACACCGACATCCCAGCGCTTGCGAGCCATCATTCAAGACTGGAGGGGGAAGACAACGTGAGCGCGACCAATCAGCGGCCTAACATCGCGGTCAAGGGGACGTCCCGAAGCAGAGCTTCGGGTTCCCTCCGCGGCTGCGCCGCTCCGGCCGCCCCTTACCTTGAACGTTGAGCGTCTGCTTCGCGGCGCGACGAACTTCTGCTCCGGGTCGTTCTCGCCCGGTGAACGACCGCTATCTGGACGCCGCGGCAGCGCCGCCTGCACGACCTGCTCACCAGGCGAATCACATCGCCGGAAATCGTCAGATCCGATAGTTACCGCGCGCTGCTGAGGAACGGGTGCAGCGCTGCCAACCTGACTCTCTGCCGCGCGATTTGTCGAGCGCCGCCGTTCGAGCGCAGTCGCGAGGCGGCATCCATCCATCCGACCAGCCGCTGGCACCATCGCCTCGCGGCCGCTCGAACAAGGTTCGCGGTGAATCGCGCGGTTCCTCCGCGCGATTCACCTGCGCGCGAGACCATGAGCGCGGCAGAGAGCCGGGTTGGCCGCGCCGCATGGTCCCCGAGGCACGCCGTTGCAGATACAGCACGCCATGTGCGCAGGGGGACGCGCCCGAGTGCCGCTACGCCGGTGTGCGACCCGGCCGTCCACCGCGCAGCAGGAAGAAGCAGACGGCCAGCGCGATCACGAGCGCCGCGACCTCACCGCCAAGTCCCGCGAGCCGGGGATCGACAGCCCGCGGCGCGATACCCGCCGCGACGAGTCCCGCGATGGCGACGCCTGCGAGTCCTTCACCCGCCACGAGTCCCGACGCCGCGAGGATGCCGGTGTCGCTTTCCCCTTCGGCCAGCGGTGTCCGGTTGCGCTCGACGAGCGCACGCACGCAGCCGCCGACGAACAGCGGCGCCATCGTCGCGAGCGGCAGGTAAATGCCGATGGCGAACGCGAGCCCCGACACGCCGCAGAGCATCGCGCCGATGGCCAGGCCGGCACCGCTCAGCACCAAGTCCCACGGCAAGGCGCCGGCGAGCACGCCCTCGATGATCGTCTTCATCAGCGTGGCCTGCGGCGCCGGAATCTCCTTCGACCCGAACTCGTACGCGTTGCCGAGCAGCATGACCGTGGCCGCGACGGCCCAGCAGGCGAAAGCCGCGCCGATGAGCTGGCCCAGCTGCTGCCGCGCGGGCGTAGCGCCGACGAGCCAGCCGGTCTTGAGATCCTGCGAGATGTCGCCCGCCTTGCTCGCGGCGACCGCGACGATCGTGCCCACCGTGAGCACGCCGGCACGCGCATCGGCATCGACCCAGCCGGCGGCGGCAAACACCGACGCCGTGCCGAGGAGCGTCACCAGCGCGATGCCGGACGTGGGCTGGGAAGACACGCCCACGATGCCGACGATGCGCGCCGCAACGGCGACGAACAGCACGCCGAAGAGCCCGACGCCGCAGGCGAGAATTCCCCGCTGCAACGGCGCCATCTCGCCGGCAAACACGCCCGGCACGAGTCCGGCGGTCAGCACGACCAGCGCCACGCCGCCGAAGACGAAGCTGGCCGGCAGGTCGCGATCGGTGCGCAAGCTCGAGCTGGCGCCGCGGGCGTCGGAATCCTGCATGCCCCGCGCGACGGCTGCGAACGCACCGACCATCGTGGGCAGGCCGCGCAGCACGGTCAGGATGCCTGCCGTGGCGACGGCCCCGGCACCGATGTAGCGGACATAGCGCGACCAGATGGCGCCCGCGTCCATGTCGACGATGAGCCGCTCCGTTTCCGGGTACAACGGCTGCGTCATTGCGGCGCCCATCCACGCGATGAGTGGCGTGATCACGACGGCCGAAATCAACGCTCCGGCCACGCAGACAGCCGACTGGCGATAGCCCAGGATGTAACCGACGCCGATCAGGGCCGGCGCGATCTCGAGCGCGAGTTCCGCCTTGGGCAGCACGGGCAAGGCGAAGCCGATTTCGCCCGGCAGCAGGTAGGCGAGCGAGATGATGACCTTGACGGCCGCGCCGACGGCCATGCCCCGGAAGATCCAGGCGCTGGCGCTGGCGGCGCCGCCGGATTCCCGGGCCGTCGCCCGCAGCACCTCGGCGCAGGCCGTGCCTTCCGGGTACGGCAACTCGTCGTGCGCCTTGACGATCAGCAGGCGCCGCAAGGGCACCATCGCGGCAATGCCGAGCAAGGCGCCGAGGAACGCGAGCGTGACCACCTGCAGGTATGGGGGCACCGCACCCCACAGGAACAGCGCTGGAATCGTGAAGATCGTACCGGTGGCCAGCGACGTGGAAGCCGACGCGACGGTCTGCGACATGTTGGCTTCGAGAATCGTGCCGCGAGCCCGCAGCAGCCGGAACGCGGCGACCGTCATCACGGCGGCCGGGATCGACGCGGACACCGTCATGCCGACGCGCAGGCCCAGATAGGCGTTGGCCGCGCCGAAGACGATGCCGAGCACGATGCCGATGCCGACCGCCTTGACGGTGAATTCCGCAACGTCATCGGCAGGCTGCATCGGGGGATCATCTCGTAACCTGCGCGCATGGCGCAATGCGCGTGGCGGCTGATCTAGAATCGACGCTTCGCAGACGGGT
This sequence comes from uncultured Gammaproteobacteria bacterium, assembly GCA_963698735.1. Taxonomy (GTDB): domain Bacteria; phylum Pseudomonadota; class Gammaproteobacteria; order Steroidobacterales; family Steroidobacteraceae; genus RPQJ01. Next base: position 12,885 of record CAVOSA010000020.1, read on the forward strand.
AGGCTCATGCCGCAGTTCATCCTCGCGCTCGACCAGGGCACCACCAGCTCGCGCTCGATCCTGTTCGACGCCGCGGGCACCCCCGTCGCGACGGCACAGCGCGAGTTCACGCAGCATTTCCCGCGCTCCGGCTGGGTCGAGCACGACGCCGAGGAGATCTGGGCCACCCAGGCGGCCACGATCGCCGAGGTGCTCGCGCGGGCGCGCACGACGCCGGCCGCCATTGCGGCGGTGGGAATCACCAACCAGCGTGAAACCACGGTCCTCTGGGACCGCCGGACCGGCCGGCCGGTCGCGCCGGCCATCGTCTGGCAGGACCGGCGCACGGCCGACGCCTGCCAGCAACTCAAGGCGGAAGGGCTCGAACCGGAGGTGGCGCGACGCACCGGGCTGCTGCTCGACCCGTATTTCTCCGGCACGAAGCTCGCCTGGCTGCTGGACAACGTTCCCGGCGCGCGCGCCCGCGCCGAGAACGGCGACCTGGCCTTCGGCACCATCGACAGCTGGCTAGTATGGAAGCTGTCGAATGGCGCGCGCCACGTCACGGACGTGTCCAATGCCAGCCGCACGCTGCTGCTCAATGTCGCGAGCGCCGAGTGGGACGATTTTCTGCTCGAGCGGCTGCGCATCCCGCGAGCGGTCCTGCCGCAAGTCGTCTCCTCGTCATTGCGCCATGACGCGCCGCTGGCAACGCTCGGCGCCCATGCCGTTCCGATCAGCGGCATCGCGGGCGACCAGCAGGCCGCGCTGTTCGGCCAGGCCTGCTTCGAGCCGGGCATGGCAAAGAACACCTATGGCACCGGCTGCTTCCTGCTGATGAACACCGGCACGTCGCCGCTCGCATCGTCCAACCGGCTGCTGACGACGATTGCCTGGCGCACGGACGACTTGCGGTATGCCCTCGAGGGCGCCGTGTTCGTCGGGGGCGCCGTCGTGCAGTGGCTGCGCGACGGGCTCGGCATCATCGAACGCTCGTCCGACATCGAAGCCCTGGCCGCCAGCGTGCCCGACTCGGGCGGCGTGTACCTGGTGCCCGCGTTCACCGGCCTCGGCAGCCCGCATTGGGACGCGTACGCCCGCGGCACGATGGTCGGGCTGTCGCGCGGCACGACGCGCGCGCACATTGCCCGCGCCGCGCTCGAAGCCATCGCTTTCCAGAGCGCGGAAGTGCTGTTCGCGATGCAACGCGACGCGCGCCATCCGCTCGTCGAGTTGCGCGTGGACGGCGGCGCGACGGCCAACGACCTGCTGATGCAGTTCCAGGCCGACCTGCTCGGCGTGCCGGTCGTCCGGCCGCAAGTCACGGAAACCACGGCGCTTGGCGCTGCATACCTCGCGGGCCTGGGCGCCGGCTTCTGGTCGTCCCCGGGCGAAGTCGCGGCCAACTGGCGGGCGCAACGCAGGTTCGAACCCCGGATGTCGCGCGACGAGGCCGACTCGCGCCTGCGGCGCTGGGCGCAGGCCGTCGAGCGTTCGCGTGACTGGCACGTCGAGAGCTAGGATCGCGCCATGGGCAAGGCCATCGCCTACGCAACCCCGGTGTTCTTCCTGCTGATCGCGCTCGAACTCGTCGTGGCGCGCGCGCGCGGCATGGGTGGGGTGTACCGGCTCAACGACGCCGTCAACAGCCTGAGCCTCGGCGTCATGAGCCAGGTCGTCGGTGTCTTCGTGCGCGTGTTCAATTACGGCATCTACGTGCTGGTCTTCGAGCATGTCGCGCTCGGCACCTGGCCGCACGCCTGGTGGGCCTGGCTGCTCGCCATCGTCTTCTACGATTTCTGCTACTACTGGAATCACCGGCTCGGCCACGAGAGCGCAGTCTTCTGGGCCGCGCACGTCGTGCATCACCAGAGCCAGCGTTACAACCTCTCCACCGCGCTCAGGCAAACGAGCAGCGGCGCCTTCCTTGGCTGGATTTTCTACCTGCCGATGGCGGTGGCCGGCGTCCCGCCGGAGATGTTCGCCGTCGCCGCCATCGTCGACCTGCTCTACCAGTACTGGATCCACACCGAGCTGATCGGCAAGCTCGGCGCGTTCGATCGCTGGTTCGCCTCGCCGTCGAACCACCGCGTGCACCACGCCGTCAACGACGGCTACATCGACCGCAACTACGGCGGTATCTTCATGGCCTGGGACCGGCTCTTCGGCACGTTCGTCGAGGAAACGGAGCGCTGCGTGTACGGCACGCGTACGCCGCTCAATTCGTGGAATCCGCTGTGGGCGAACCTCGAGGTCTATGCCGACCTCGCCCGCAAGTCGCGCCAATGCGACCGCTGGGGCGACAAGCTGCGGGTGTGGCTGAAGCCGCCGGGCTGGCAGCCGGCGATTGCTGGCGCGGGCTGGCAGAAGCCCGCCTTCGACTTGCGGCAGGTCCGCACCTACGACCCGCCGATGACCACGCCCGTGCGGGTCTTCGCGCTGGCGCAGATCGCGCTGGCGGTGCTGGGTTCCGTGCTGCTGCTCTGGTACACCGACGCGCTTGCGGGGCTGCCGCTGATTGCGGGCTCCGTTGCGGTCATCGCAGTGCTCTGGCTCACGGGCGCCGTCATGGAGTCGCGCGTGCGCATCGACGTCGCGGTCGCAATCGAGGCCGCGGCGATCGGCATGGCTTTTTTCGCCCTGAGCGCAGCGGCCGCACCTGCGACGATCGTCGACGATGCGCGCGTGCAGCGTGCCGTTGAGCGGGCGCGTGCGGATTTCCTTGCCCAACAGTCTTTTGACCGCATGCATGTCACGGTGCTGCTGCAGGATCGCGACGGCACCTGGCGCCGCGGCGCGATCGAGGGCGACCAGCTCGCGTACCCGGCGAGCAGCGTCAAGCTCGGGTTCCTGGTGGGTGCCGTGCACTGGTGCCACCAGCAGGGCAAGGCCCCGGACTGCCTCGACGAGTTCGTGCGGCCGATGATCGTCGCATCGGACAACGTCGCGACGGGTGAGGTCGTCGATCGCGTCAGTGGCGTCGGCAATGCGGCGGCGGAAGGTGCCGACGTCGAAAGCTGGATCGAGCGCCGACGCTACACGGAGCGCGTGCTCGAAGCCGCCGGACTGCTGGGACCGCAACGACTTTTCACCAAGACGTACCCGACGAACTCGGGCGAGGAGCCGGCCGGCCTCGAGTTGCTGGCATGGCAACGACTGGGACGCAACGCCATGACGACGGACCTCGCTTCCGCCCTGATGCTCGGCGTGGTCTACGGGACGCTCGAGCCGCAGGCCACGGACTACATGCGCGCGTTGCTGCGCCGGCCTGCGTTCTCCGCCTTCAGCAGCCTCGGCGGCGGCCTGCCGCCGGGGTCGCTGCACGAGAACAAGATCGGCAGCGCCTTCGACACGCTGCAGGACATCATGCACGCGGAGCTGCCGAATGGCCGACGCCTGATCGTCTCGGCGTTCACCAACGGCTGGAACCAGGACGAGCCCGAGCCGTGGGATGTCGCCAGGCTCGGCGACTTTACGACGCGCCTGCTGCGCGAGCTGCGTCTCGACAATGCGGGCAACGGTGCGCCTGCGATTCTCGAGCCGGCCCGGGCGGATGCCGATGCGGTGCACTGGCATTGGCGGGCGTCACGAGCCGGCCGTTACGAACTGGCCTTGTGGTTCGATGCCGACCCGGCGAACACGCCAGACGCCAGGGCCTCGATCGTTGCCTCCGGCAAGACTGCGGAGCTTGCCTCGGTGAACCAGTCCACGTGGGGCCGGCGCTGGATCCGCCTCGGTGACGTCGACCTCGACCGCGGCAAGGTCGAGCTGCTGCTGACCCGCTCTGGCCCGGGCCAGCTGGCGCCCGGTCGCCTGCGCGTCGCACGGTGGCCGGACGCTCAGGAGCGCTGAGCGCGAATCCTGCGCCAGCGCTTCTGCGCTTCCATCAGTGCCAGCAGCGACAGCGCCAGCAGCGGCAGCGCGATCCAGTCCAGCGTGGAAGGTGGCCGCACGGCCAGCACACGCTGCAGCCACGGCAGGTACATGGCCAGGATGTGCAGGCTGAGCGCAAGACTGACCCCGGCCAGCAGCAGTGGGTTGTTGCGCCAGGGCAGCCGCAGCACCGGCATCGTCTCGGAACGCGCATTGACGGCGTCGATGTTCTGCATCAGCACCAGCAGCAGCAGCAATGCATTGCGCGCTTCGTCGAGCGGCCGCCCGGACTGCAGCATCCAGACGTAGAGTGCGAGGCCGAGGGCCGACATCCAGAGACCGGCGAGCACGCCGCGCTGGAGCATCAGGCGATTGAAGATCGGCTCGCGGCTCGGCCGCGGTGGTGACGACAGCTCGTCCCCGCTGCCGCGCTCGAACGCAAGGCCGACGTCCTGAATGCCGTTGGTGACGAGGTTCAGCCACAGCAGCTGGACCGGCAGCAGCGGCAGCGGCAGGCCGGCCAGCACCGCGATCCCGACCGTGAGCACCTCCGCGATTCCGGCCGCCGTCAGCAGGTACACGACGCTGCGGATGTTGCGGTAGGCAATGCGACCTTCTTCGACACCCGCGACGATCGTTGCGAAGTTGTCGTCGCCCAGCACCAGGTCGGCCGCGTCGCGCGCGACATCAGTTCCCCCGCGCCCCATGGCGATGCCGATGTTTGCCCGCCGCAGCGCCGGCGCATCGTTCACGCCGTCGCCGGTGACGGCCACGAAGTGGCCGGCGGCCTGCGCCGCGCTGACGATGTCGAGCTTCTGCTCCGGCGTGACACGCGCGAAAACGGTGACCTTGCCGATTGCTTCCAGCAACTGCGCGGGTGAAGCGCACTGCAGCTCGGACCCGCTCATCACCTCGTCGGGCGTGCTGGCGATGCCGAGTTCGCGCGCCAGGGCCAGCGCCGTCACGGGATGATCGCCCGTGACCATCGCAACACGGATGCCTGCTTGTCGGCACCGCCGCACCGCCTCGACTGCACCCTCCCGCAACGGATCGATCAATCCGACCAGCGCGCGCAAGCGCAGGCCGGAAGGTGCGTCAGGCCCGCCAGCACTTTCGACCCGTGATTCCTCGGCTCCATCCGCAAGCGCCAGCACCCGCTGGCCTCGCTCGGCCAGTGCTGCAACACTCCGCTGCAGCGCTTCGAGTTGCCCGGTCCCGAGCACGCACATCTCGAAGACCCTTTCGGGTGCGCCCTTCACGGCGATCCACGTGCCCGCTGCCTGCCGATGGAACGTGGCGGCAAACCTGTGCTCGGGCTCGTACGCAATCTGCGCGACGCGCGGGTACTGTGCGAGCAGCGCCTCCCGCTCAACACCACCTTTGCCGGCGAGCGCGAGCAGTGCAAGATCGGTCGGGTCGCCCCGCGCGTGCCAGACACCATCCAGTTCGGACAATGTCGCCTCGTTGCACGCTGCCGCGACGCGCAGCGCAGCGTGCAGGTTCGCTTCGTCCGTCGCTGCAGCCGCACCACCGACGCGGCGAATCTCGCCGACCGGCTGGTAACCGACGCCGGTGACTTCCCAGCAGGAGCCGTCGTCCAGGCGAAGCTCGACGGCCGTGAGCTCGTTGCAGGTCAACGTTCCCGTCTTGTCGCTGGCGATCAGCGAGCAGCTGCCGAGCCCCTCGACGGCGGGCAATTGCCGCACGATGGCGCCACGGCTGGCCATGCGACGCGCGGCAATGGCGAGCGCCACGGTCACGGCGACCGGGAGTCCCTCGGGGATGGCGGAGACGGCGAGCGCCACGCCGAACGTGAACATCGTGAAGACGGGATAGTGGTGGACCAGCACCGCGACGCACACGATCAGGATGGCCGCCGACAGGACGACGATGGCGATGGAGTGACTGAACCGCTCCATGCGGGCGGTGAGCGGCGCGGTGCCTGCCGTCGTGGCCGCCATCGTGCGGGCGACCCGGCCGGCTTCCGTGCCTGAACCGGTGGCGACAACCAGGCCACGGGCCCTGCCGCGCACGACCAGCGTGCCTGCATAGGCGCAGTTCGTCCGGTCGGCGGGTGACGTAGCCGCGGCACACTCGGACGACGCATCGCCCGACGTGGGCAGCGATTCGCCCGTAAGCAGCGACGCATCTACTTCGAGGCCCTGCGTCTCCAGCAGCCGCAGGTCCGCGGGCACACGGTCGCCGCTCTCGAGGGCGACGACATCTCCACGCACGAGGCCGGCGGCATCCATCTGGCGCAGGGCTCCGTCGCGCATGACCGTCGCACGCACCTGCAGCAGACCCTGCAGGCTCGCGCTCTGGCGCGCAGCCTGCAGTTCCTGCCATGCGCCGAGCGCCGAGTTCACCAGCAGCACGAAGCCGATGAACCCGGCGTCAGTGACGTGCCCCATCACGAGCGACAGCACGGCTGCCGCAAGCAGGACGTACACGAGGGGATTGCGGAACTGGCGCAGTACGATGCGGGCGGGGCTGGCCGGCCGTGGCGCGGGGAGAAGGTTCGGTCCGTCCGCGCGCAACCGCGCCGCCGCCTCGGACTCGGCCAGGCCCCGGGAGACATCGGATTGCAGGAGGGCTGCCGCTGATTCGGGCGACAGCGCGTGCCACGAAGGCGCGGGTTCCGGTGTGCGCGTTGACGCGGTCGCCATGATGATTGCCATCGAGCGGACCTCGGCCCGATTGTCCGGCCCGGACGGAGCAAGCGAATCCGCGCTACTACCTAGCCGTGCACCGGGCAGGCGACCTCGCTAAACTTCGCGTCCGTCAACGCTACGACCTGGCCGGATGACCAAGAAGAAAGCCCGCAAGTCACCCTACGACTGCACGAAGTGCCCCGGCTACTGCTGCAGCTACTCGCGGATTGCCATCAGCGATTTCGACGTCGAGCGGCTCGCGCGGCACTTCGGCATCAGCAAGGCGGCGGCGCGGCTCAAGTTCACGTACCACTACCAGACGAAGGAGCTCGACGAGCAGTTGCTCCGGCACCGCAAGGACCACGTGTTCAAGTCGACGTGCATGTTCTTCGACCAGGACGAGCGCCGCTGCACCGTGTACGTGGCGCGCCCGTCGGTCTGCCGCATCTACCCGGATGCCAGCAAGTGCGGGTACTACGAGTTCCTGAAGTTCGAGCGCATCCAGCAGGGCGACGAGGAGTTCATCCCGTCAGCATGATCGACGCGGGTCAGCGGAACCGGTAGCCGACGGAGAACCCGACCGTGACTGGATCCGCCGCGACGGGACCGTAAGCGCCCCGCAGCAGGTTCTCACGCTCGTCGAGATCGGCCCAGCGCAGGTCGGCATTGACGCTGACCCGGTCGTTCAATGCGAGTTCGGCACCGAGTTCCGCTGCCGGCCCGACTGCGCTGCGAGGGTTGCGGCGGGTCAGCAGCGTCGGCCCTGCCTCGGCGCCGTCCATGAAGTACTGGGCATGATTGAGTCCGGCGCCGGCGTACGTGCGCAGCGCGCCCTGTTCTGCGATGGGGTAGCGCACGGTGACGAGGTCCATCCCGTCGGGACGATCTTCCTGCAGCACGACGTACGCGTGGCCGGCGTCATGGGCCGGCAGCGGCGAAACTGAGTCATTCCGGGACTTGAGATGCGGCCAGTCCGGAGTCTCGTCGCGCAGGCGCGAGCGGGTATCGCCCCACAACGACTCCAGCCTGGCAACGCTCTCGCGCCACCACCCGGCTTCGTTGACAGGTTGCGCGTCCGCGTTGGAGACGCTCGCTGCGGTGAAGTCCAGCGGCGATTCCGCGCGTGCGGCTCCGCCGAAAGCGGCAACCGCGACCAGCAGGCCGGCAATTCGACGCGGGGCGGTTTGATGCAGCTCGAGCATGCATCGCCGACCATACTCGCGGCCGACAGCTTTGACCGCCGGTCGCCCCGGAAAATCTCAGAACTGTGACCGGCCGCTCACTGGTCGAGCCAGTGCAACAGGTCGGCCATGACCTGGCCGCGTTCCGGCTCGTTGAAGACCTCGTGGTAAAGGCCGTCGTACAGCTTCAGGACGCGTTGGCGCGAGCCAAGCGCCTGGTACACCGGACGCGTCGCCGCCAGCGGCACGAGCTGGTCTGCCGTGCCGTGCAGGATCAACGTCGGCAGGCGCAGCTGCGCGGCGCCCGCAGGAAAGCCGCGCATGGCATCGAGCAGCTCAACGAGGGTGCGCGCCGGGATCGACTTGTGGTGCACGAGAGGATCGGACTCGTAACGCGCCACGACGGACGGATCGCGACTGACCGCGCTCGCGGGCAGCGCCAGCGCGCCGGTGTTCGGCGCGATGACCGACAGCAACCGCACGAAAAGCTCCTGCAGTCTCGGCACGGCGTCGCCGGCGGCGAGGGCTGGCGCCGACAACACCAGGCCGCGCAGGGAACCCTGCAAGCGCAGCGCGCTGGCGAAGGCGACGGCGCCACCCATGCTGTGGCCCAGCAGATAGACCGGCGCCCCGGGATGCTGGCGTGCACAACGGCCCGCAAAAGCACAGAAATCGGAGACCAGGTGCGAGAAGCGCCCGATGTTCGCTCGTGAACCGGGCGAACGGCCGTGACCGCGGTGGTCGAGCGCATAGACGGCGTACTCGCGCTCAACCAGTTCGGCGGCGAACGCGGCGTACCGGCCACCGTGTTCCGCCAATCCGTGGGCTACGATGATGACGGTGCGCGGCGCGACGTCGGGCAGCCAGGCCTGCGCGTACAGGTCGAGGCCACCGATGCCGGGCGTCGTGAACTCACGATGTTGCATTTGAACGCAACGGCACGCGCTATTTCGTGGCCGGTGGCACTCCCGCCGGGACGTTCTTGCACGCGTAGTCCAGGATCTCACCAAACACCGTGCTCGACGGCGCGTCCATCCACTTCAGGTTCTTTTCGCTGATCTTGGTCTTCTGCACCGTCTCGCCCTGCAGGTCAGCCAGCGAGAAGGCCTCCATCTCACGGTAGGCCAGCCGCCGCTGCTCGCAATCGACCCGGTACTCGTTCCTCGCCGAGAGGAACGCCTTGTTCTTCTTGGCCGACGGTTGTGGCTCGACGAAGTTCTGCTTCGTTCGCACGATCACCCATGAGGCCGGCGAGCGGCCGAGCGACGCAGGATTCGCAAAAACCTCGGTGCGATCGGTCTTGGCGATGGAAATCCAATCGGCTGCCGCCATTGCGCCGGACGGCAGGATGAAGGCAGACAGCACCAGCGCTGCCAGCCCCAGGACCTGATGGACTGCATTGCGCGCGGGGGCTGTCTCGTGCTTCGCCATGTTGGTTGGTCCTCAGTTCAGGGTGAGTTCAGCGGGAAAACAGCAGGGTACGCGGCTGTTGCCCGCCCTGCGGCGCAACCAGCAGCAACCGTCCCGCCTGGAATGAATACGAGGTGGCTCCGCGCATCCGCTCGAGGAATGCGGCCTCGATCTCGTTGGCGGGACCCTCGCAGGCCTTGCGCGTGACTGCCATCTCGCCGAGCTTGATGGCGCCAGGGGACGATTCGGTGATGGGACCGGTATAGCGATTGCAGCCCGCGAAGCCTGCCGCCTTGCCGTACTGGATCAGCGTCGTGGGCGGCATCGCGCCCTGGGCCAGCGGCTGACCATCCATCTCGACCAGCATCCAGTCAGTGGCTGCCAGGAGGTTGATCGACAACCCGCCGACTGCCTCGCTCGCCAGTTCCTGCAGCTTGCCGTCCTTCCAGCCGAAGCTCTTGCGCGAGACCTGCGTCGGGCAGCAAGCCGCGTCGTTCGGACCTGGCTCAACGACGTCCAGCAGCACCTTGCCCGGTTCGTGCCAGAGGCGGAACACCTGCACGCGGTCGCCGATTGGCGCGACACCCAGCGTGCTGGCCTTGCCGGCCTGCACGTTGAAGATGCCCAGGTGCGTGAACGTGCCGCTGCCGCCGCCGCTCGACGTCAATATCGCAACGCCCTCTTCGGGCGGCGCGCCGTCCAGGTCCACGAACTCGATCGTGGATTCCCACAGGGTAAGCATCGGCTTCGACGCGGCGCCCGGCTCCGCCGGCGGGCCCTCGTAGCGGCCCGCGGCCAGCGTGACGGGAGCCTCGAACACTCCGGCCACGTTCGCGGCGAGCAGTTGCTCGCGCGTGGGCGCCACGGGCTTGGCCGGCTCTGCCGCCGCAGGCGACGCGGCCTCTTTCTTGCGCAGCCGGCGAAGGCCATGGCCGCGAGTCCCATGATCACGGCGCCCCGGGCCGCCGCTCCCAACCGTCGCAATGTATGGTCGTTCATGTCTGTCGATGGTGCCGCCGGACCGGCCCCGCGTAAAGCCCGGTATCGCCGAGGCGGCAGGCAGGCCGCTGGTTCAGCGCCTGCGGCCAAGCCAGCGCTGGGCCTGCTCGGCGTCGCGCAGGTCTGCGGCGGTCTCGATCCCCGAGCGTGGCGCCGCCTCCAGCACGATCATCAGCAATTGTGCCGTGGCGTACGCATCCGCGATCGCATGATGCCGGCCGATCGGCGGCAGGCCAAAATGCGCCACCCAGTCGTCGAGCGTGTCGTTCTCCGTACCCGGAAACATCGCGGGCAGCAGGGCGGCGAGGTCGATGAAGCGCGGCCAGGCGCGGTACCCGAGTTGCCGGCGGACCTCGCGCTCGAACACGGTCGCATCGAACTCGGCGCGGAAGGCGACAACCCGAGAGTCACCGATGAATTCGAGACAGCCCACCAGGGCCTCGACCGGGTCCGTGCCTGCGAGCTGTTCCTGGCCGCCAATCTGGTGGATGAGGATGTTGTCCACTTCGCTCGAGCGGTCCTGCCGCAGCAGCGCCTCGTAGGCGTCGTCGTGCCGGACCATCCGTTCGGACACGGCCACCGCGCCGATCGAAATGATGCGGTCCTCGAGCATGCGGGGTCCGGTCGTCTCCAGGTCGAGCGCCACGAACCGCGCCAGCGCGAGCGGCTGCCCCAACCCCGGCCGGTCGAGGAAGCCCAGCCGGACGTGCCTGAGCCTTTCACGCACCGACGGCGGCAACGCACGCCGCACCTGTCTGGCTCGCCACTCTTCCGGCAGGGACCACGGCCAGACGGACATGCCGTTGCTAGTGCCCGACGGCCTGTTCGAGATGCGTCTGCAGCGCACGCGCCTGGCGGAACGCCTCGCGCAACATGCGCTGGTCGATCTCGTTCAGCGAGTATGGATCCAGGCGGTTGAGCGCATGCCGCGGGGGGTCTGCCTTGCCGGCATCCTCCGCCGCAGGATCAAGTCCTCCGCGTTGCGCGCGCAATCGCAGCAGTTGCAGGAAATGATAGGCGTCCACGCTCGCGGTGATTTCGCGCTCGTCCCGGTTCAGCCTGCGGCCGGCAACGCGGATGCGTTGCGAGGTGTTGGTTTCGCCGATGCCGAGCGCCAGCGCGAATGCACGGGCTGCGTCGACGAAAATCCGCGTGCCGTGGGTCTTGAGGTCGATGGTGCCGGCAAACTCGCCCTCGTCCGTACGGAAGGTACGGATCCAGCCGAGCGGGGGTTCCGCCTGCAGCGCGTTGGCAACGAGCATGCGCAGGAACAGCCGGTTCTCGCCGCTGGTCGCGTCGAGCCAGCCACGCAGGCTCTCGGCCAGTGAGTGATTACCGGCCAGCGGTCGGAAGTCGAAAAAGATGTTGGCCGCGAGCAGGGCCTCCGGCGTGGGCTCGCGCATCCAGCCGGCGAAGCGGCCGCGCCATTCTTCCAGGGTGAGGCAGCAGTCGGGATTGCTGGCCATGATGTTGCCGGTGCAGAGCGGGAACCCCAGCTCGGCAAGCCTGCCGTTGGCCTCGCGGGCAAACGCCAGCAGCCGTTCGCGGGTGGTTACGAGGTCGGCCTCGCCGCACTCGAAGACGATTGCGTTGTCCTGGTCCGTCGCCACGGTCTGCTCGCGCCGCCCTTCGCTGCCGACCGCGAGCCAGCACCAGGAGACGTCGTCCAGGTGATACTTTGGCAGCAGCAGCTCGAACAGCCGCTGCGTGAGCGCATCGTTGAGGGCCGTGATCGTGTGCGTCAGCGGCTCGGCCGCCGCGCCCTGCGCGACCAGGTTGTCGGTCAGAGACGCAATGTCGCCGACGATGCGCTGCAGGGCAGTCACGTCACGCGCCTGCCGGACCGACTGCGTGATGTTGCGCATCGTGACGCGCTGCAGACCGAACAGGTCACGCTCGGTGACCATGCCTGACAACTCGCCGCCACGTACGACCAGCAGCTGGTGGAATCCGCGGCTCGCCATCAGCGCGAGGCCCTCCTGCGCGGTGCTGAGTTCGTCGAGCATCGCCGGCCGCGTGGTCATGACCTGTTGCACCGGGGTCTCGAGCGGCACGCCAGGCAGTACGACGCGCTCCATGAGGTCGAGCAGCGTGAAGACGCCAAGCGGCCGACGCCGTGCATCGACGACGGCGATGGTGCGCACGCCCTCCTCGCTCATCTGCTGCAGCGCCTGGCGCACCGGCGTCTCCGCGGCGCAGTACACCGGCTCGCGCCGCACCAGTGCCTTCAGCGGTTCGAGCAGCGTCTGCTGGTCGGTCGCGCGCTGCGAGAAATGATGGCGGAGCTGCCCGAGCGAGTGCTGCACCAGCGTCGCGAGTGCCTCGGTGCAGAACTGTGCGAACTCCGGCGAGCGTTCGCGCAGCGCGTCGAAGTCGGCGCGCGGAAGCATCAGCGAAAAGACATCCTCGGTGGCCTCGAACGTGCGCGTGCCCGCCGCGCCGGCCGAGAGCGCCGCGACCGGAAAGCACTCGCCAGCGCCACGCACTTCGTCGTCGGCCGTGGCGCTCGGGTTGCGCACCCGCACGTGTCCGCGCTGGATGATGTGCAGGTACTCCGCGACACCTCCGGCCGGGTCGACGATCGTGCTGCCCGCCGGGAAGTATCCCAACCGTGCGTGCCCGGCGACGAACTCCAGGTCACGCCGCGCCATCCGCGAGAACGGCAGGTGGGCCTTGAGGAAGCGGACCGTCGCTTCGACGATCAGGGGCGGAGTGCTCACGGCGTGAGGACGGGTCAGGGGTTAGGGCTTAGGGGTTAGTCGGAAGTGTAGCCCGGCAATTGGCAGCAACCGATTGCGGCGTGCCGCAACCGCCGCGATCAAAATCGACCTGGCGGGCAAGGGACATGGCGTTCCGCGCGCAAAGCGCGTTCCGACAATCCCCTATCCGCTTACCCCTAACCCCTCACGGGCTCGCGCGCCTCTCCCGCCCGCAGGCGGGAGAGACGAGCGAACGTCAGTGAGCCGACGCCTTCGACGCCAGGATGCCGGTGTTCTGGCGGGCATACACCTCCGGCCAGAGCTCTTCCGACCGCCGGTCGCGGAACAGCAGCGACCCGAGCAGCACGGCCAGGAATCCGAGCGGAATCGAGATGATGCCGGGGTTCTTGAGCTTGAAGAGCGGCTCCTCGAGGCCGAGGAATGACCGCTCCTTGCCCTCGACCTTGGCCACGTCGTCCTTCGCCTTGGTCACCGCCTTGTCGAGCGCCGTCAGGTTGATCTTCGCCTGGTCGACGATCGTCGCGTCGGTGGAGAGCAGCGCCTGCTCGATCGCAGAGCGCTTGGCAGCCTCGCCGTCGAACACCTTCTGCGACGCCGCACGCACCGCTTTCGGGTAGGTGACGTTCGGCGAGACCAGCGTGAGGCCCACCGCCACCACCGTGCCGACGATCATGCCGAGCACGATGCCACCCGTGCTGCACCGCTTCCAGTACAGCGTGAGCAGTACGCACGGGAAGTTGGCCGACGCCGCGACCGCGAACGCGAGCGCCACCAGGTGCGCGACGTTCTGGCCCTTGGCGGCGATGCCGATGGCGATCGCCATCGCACCGACGACCACGGTCGCGATGCGCGCAGCGCGCACCTGCTGCTGCGGTGGCACCGTGTCGCCGCCGTGATACACGCCGACGTAGAGGTCGTGCGCGATCGCGGACGCCGCCGCGAGCACCAGCCCCGCCACCACCGCGACGATCGTGGCGAACGCCACCGCCGACACGAACGCCAGCATGAAATTGCCGAGGAACGAGTTCGGGCCGCCGCCGAGGTACTGGGCCAGCAGCGGCGCCGCCATGTTGCCGCCGGCATCGACCGACGCGATCGCCGCCGGGCCGACGAACTTCGCCGCGCCGAAGCCGAGGAACAGCGTCAGGACGTAGAAGCCGCCGATGATGGCCATCGCCCACACGACCGACTTGCGCGCCTGTTGCGCAGTCGGCACGGTGAAGAAGCGCATCAGGATGTGCGGCAGACCCGCGGTGCCGAACACCAGTGCCATGCCCAGCGAGATCTGGTCGATCGGCGCCTTGAAGTAGAGGCCCGGCTCGAGGAAGCGCTGGCCGAGCTCGGCCGCCGTCATCGTCTTGGCAGGATCGCCGATCAGCGTCGCGACCCTGGCCTGCACCTTCGGATCGGCCACGACGTCCTGCAGGAAGCCCGGCAGCGAGAACCCGTACGGCGACCAGACCAGGATCACCAGCACGAGCGACGCAATGACCAGCAGGATGGCCTTGATGATCTGCACCCAGGTCGTCGCGACCATGCCGCCGAACAGCACGTAGGCCAGCATCAGCACGCCGACCGCGATCACGGAGACTTCGTAGTCGATGCCGATCAGCGTCTTCACCAGCACGCCGCCGCCGACCATCTGCGCGGTCAGGTAGAACGTGGAGACCGTGATCACGGAAAGCGCGCCGACGATGCGCATCGCCTTCGGGTTGTTGCGATAGGCGAGGATGTCGGAGAGCGTGTAGCGGCCGATGTTGCGGCAGGGCTCGGCGATCACCAGCAGCACGGTGATGTAGGCCACGAGCCAGCCGACCGAGTACATGAACCCGTCATAGCCGTACTGGGAGATGAGCCCGGCGATGCCGAGGAACGACGCGGCGGACAGGTAGTCGCCCGCGATGGCCCAGCCGTTCTGCAGTCCGGTCACGCCGCCGCCCGCCGTGTAGAAGTCGGCTGCCGACTTCACCCGCTTGGAGGCGACGTAGGTGACGTACATCGTCAGTGCGATGATGGCCGCGAACACCGTGAAGGTGAGCCAGCGGTATTCCGGGGTGACCGCACCCTGCGCGTAGGCCGTCGTGCACACGACCGGCACCAGGCCGACCAGCCCCCAGGCGAGCGTCTTGCGATTCAGGCTGTTCATGGCTCAGGCCTTCCCTTTCTTTTCGTAGTCGGCCGCGATTTCGCGCGCGAGGCGGTCGAATTCGGACCCTGCCCGGCGCGAGTAGAAGATCGCGACCGCCCAGGCAACGATGAACTGGAGCAGCGCGAACAGCAGCCCGAAGTTGACGACACCCCAGACCTTGACCTTGTACAGGTCCTGGAAATAGGCCGCGCCGATCGGCAGCAGGAAGTAGAAGACCACGGAGAAGATCATGAGCCCGGTCAGGAACCCCTGCTTCTTGCGGTGCAGCGTCTGGAAACGCGGATCGTTGATGACGGCGTTCCAGTCAACGGTGGGCGGTGCGGCCATGAAGCTCTCCCCCTGTTCGATGGGCACTGCCGTGGAATCTAGCAAGGACCACCCGCAGCGGAACTGAGACATTGGTCTAAGATGGCGGCCCTATGACCGCCAAGCCATACGACGTCGTCGTCTTCGGGGCCACGAGTTTCGTGGGCCAGATCCTCACCCGCTACCTGTTCGAGCAGTTCGGGCTGGAGGGAGACCTCAGCTGGGCCGCGGCGGGCCGCTCCACCGCCAAGCTCGAAGAAGTGCGCAAGTCACTCGGCCGGGGCGGCGGCAAGCTGGCCCTGCTGCAAGCCGATGCCGGCGACGAGGCGTCGCTGCGACGACTGTGCAAGAACGCCCGCGTGGTCGTCTCGACCGTGGGGCCCTACGCACTGTACGGCGAACCGCTCGTCCGAGTCTGCGCGGAGACCGGCACGGACTACTGCGACCTCACCGGCGAGGTGCAGTGGATGCGGCGCATGATCACGAAGTACGAATCCGCCGCCCAGGCCTCGGGCGCGCGCATCGTCCACAACTGCGGTTTCGACTCGATCCCGTCGGACCTCGGCGTGCATTTCCTGCAGCGCCGCGCGCAGGAACGGTTCCACCAGCCCTGCACGACCGTCAAGATGCGCGTGCGCTCGATGCGCGGCAGCTTCTCGGGCGGCACCGTGGCCTCGCTGCTCAACGTGCTCAAGGAAGTCTCGGCCAACCCTGCGCTACGCAAGGAGCTGGCTGACCCCTACTCGATCTGCCCCCCGGGCGGCGGCAAACGCGTGCGACAGGCCAATGTCGGCTTCGCCGAGTACGACGCGGATTTCGACGCCTGGGTCGCGCCGTTCATCATGAGCGCGATCAACACGCGCGTGGTGCACCGGACCAATGCGCTCGCACACCACGCGTACGGCCAGGATTTCAGGTACGACGAGGCGATGCTAATGGGCCGCGGCATGCGCGGACGCCTGACGGCGACGGCCTTCGCCGCGGGACTCGGTGCCTTCATGACGGCGGGCTCGATCGGGCCGCTGCGCGCGGCGCTGGAGAAGTTCGTGCTGCCCGCCCCGGGCGAAGGGCCGAGCCCGGAAGCACAACTCAAGGGCGGCTTCGACTTCCGTTTTCACGGCAGGACCGGGGATGGTGGCATCATCCGCGCGCGTGTCACCGGCGACCGCGATCCCGGGTACGGCTCGACTGCCAAGATGCTGGGCCAGGCCGCAGCCTGCCTGGCGCAGGACGTGTCGAAGAAGAAGGTGCACGGAGGGTTCTGGACTCCTGCAACGATCTTCGGCGACCGCATCATCGAGCGCCTGCAGCAGCATTCCGGCGTGACATTCGAAGTGCTCGATACATAACCAACGACGAAACGAGGGGAAAACCGATGCCATCGACGACGGAATTTCTTGCGCCCGTGCTGGCGCTCGTGGCCTGGACGCTGGTGATGTGGTTCTGGCTGTACGCCACCCGCCTGCCGGCGATGAAAAAGGCGGGCATCGATCCGCAAGAGGCCGCGCATCCGGGCACGTATGGGCACCGGATGCCGTTCCACGCGCGCTCGGTCGCCGACAACTACAACCACCTGCACGAACAACCCACGATCTTCTACGCGCTGATGTTCTTCGCGGCCATGACGGGCGGCGCCTCGCCGGGCATGCTGTCGCTGGCGTGGGGCTACGTGGCCTGCCGGATCGTGCACTCGTTCATCCAGTCGACGATCAACAAGGTGGTCGTGCGGTTTGCCGTGTTCGCAGTCGGGTCGCTGGTGCTGGTCGTGATGACCGTGCGTGAACTGGCTCGTGTCTTCGGCTGAAACGGGTCGCGCAGGAGAATCCTCGATGCGGAAAGTGATCGTGTCCGCCACGCTGGCGGCATTGCTGGCGGGCCTGCCTGTCGCCGGCTGGGCGAAGGAAGCGACGACGACGGACCAGGAAGACTCGAAGGCGGCCGCGGACCTGCCAACGGCAGAGCCGGCCTCGTCGGTCACCAAGCACCATGCCGTCATCGACGGCAAGACGGTCAAGTACACCGCGACTGCCGGCTGGTACGTGCTCAAGGATGCGAAGGACAAGCAGATCGCACGCTTCGGCTACACCGCGTACACGCTGGACGGGACCAAGAACCTCGCGCAGAGACCGATCACCTTCGCGTTCAATGGCGGGCCCGGGTCGTCGTCGATCTGGCTGCACATGGGCATCATGGGTCCGCGGCGCGTGGTCGTGAACGACGGGGGCTATGCGCCTCCCCCGCCATCGCAGGTCGTCGACAACGCCTACTCGCCGCTCGACGTCACCGACATCGTGATGATCGACCCGGTCGGGACGGGTTTCAGCAAGCCGCTCGGAGAAGCCAAGCCCGCCGACTTCCACGGCGTGGACGAGGACCTCAAGTCGGTCGGGCAGTTCATCAAGCGCTATGTCTCCGAGAACGGGCGCTGGGGCTCGCCGAAGTACGTGCTCGGTGAAAGCTACGGCGGCATGCGTGGCGCTGGCCTCGCGTACTACCTGCAGTCGGCGATGAACATGAACCTGAACGGACTGGTGCTCGTCTCGCCGTTCCTGAATGCCGCCACCGGCATCGACGGCGAGGGCATGGACCTCGGCCAGGTCACGTACTTCCCGACGCTCGCGGCGACGGCCTGGTATCACGGGCTCATCCCGAACAAGCCCGCTTCGATCGAGGAGTACATGCGCGAAGTCGAGCGGTTCGCGCGCGAGGAGTACGCCCCGGCGCTCGCGCAGGGTTATGTCCTGCCCGAAGCCGAGAAGAAGGCAGTCGCCGCGAAACTCGCCCGGTACACGGGCACGACCCCCGAGTACTGGGAGCGCGCCGACCTGCGCGTGAGCCACCCGCAGTTCCTGCAGGAACTGAAGCGCAACGACCGGATGATCGCGGGTCGCATCGATTCGCGGTTCATCGGCCCCGCGGTCAACCCGCTCGGCGAAGCGATGGACTACGATCCCTTCTTTCCCTCCGTCGGGCCCGCGTACACGGCCGCCTTCCTCGACTACATGCACGAGGAACTGAAGTTCGGCCGCGACGAGGAATACATGGTCTCCGCGTTCGAGATCGACTGGAACTGGAAGCACAAGACGCCAGGCAAGGGCGGCTGGATGTCGCCGGTGCCCACCACCGTGCCCGACCTGGCGATGGCGATGACGATGAACCCCGGGCTGCACGTGCTGGTGCAGCAGGGCTGGTACGACCTCGCCACGCCTTACCTGGCGACGAAAATGGACCTCGAGCACCTGAACATCACGCCCGAGGCACGCAAGCGCATCCAGGTCGAGCACTACGACGCGGGACACATGATGTACGTGCACGAGCCGTCGATGCGCAAATTCCGCAATGACCTCGTCGGCTTCATCCAGGCGACAGACCGGATCTGACTCGGACAGCGAGCGCGTGGCGAACCCGGACACCCCCGTGGGCGACACCTCCGGCGCGGCCGAAGCGCTGAACGATCCGCAGTTCGTCGAGGACCTGCGGCGGCGGATGCTGCGTTTCGCGACGCTGCAGCTCTCCGATCCGCACCTCGCCGAGGATGCGGTGCAGGAAGCGTTCATCGGGGCGCTGCGGGGTTCAGGCTCGTTCGCGGGACGGGCCGCGTATCGCAGCTGGGTCTTCGGAATCCTGCGGCACAAGATCGCGGACCAGCTGCGGGCGAGAACGCGATACGCGACAGCCCCGGTCGAGGACGCGGAGCCGGATCCAATGCCGGACGGGTTCTTCGAGCAGGACGGGCACTGGACCGACGCCGCCGCACCGGCCGACTGGGGCGACCCCCACGCGTCGATGCGGGAGGCCCAGTTCTGGCGCGTGTTCGAGGCCTGCCTCGACCACCTGCCCGGGCAGCAGGCGCGGGTCTTCATGATGCGCGAGTTCGTCGAACTCGAGAGCCCCGAAATCTGCAGCGCCGTGGGCATCAGCACCAGCAATCTCAACGTCAGCCTGCATCGCGCGCGCCTGCGGCTGCGCAGCTGCCTGCAGCAACACTGGTTCGGCGAGGAGGCGGCACCACCATGATGAAATGTCGCGAGGCCACGCAGAAGATGTCAGAGGAGCTGGAGCGGCCCCTTACGCTCGGCGAGCAGGTGGGACTCAACGTGCACCTGGCTGTCTGCCCGCCCTGCCGCAGATTCCGCCAGCAGGCCGCCTTCCTGCGCGATTCGATGCGCGCCTATGCGCGCCACCCCGAGGCCGATGAGCGCGATCCGAGCCAGTGATCCAGGGAAAACTCCCCGGGGCCGCGCGCGATGAGATAGAGCAGCACGGTCGCCCAGACGCCGTGCGTGGGATAGGCGGACGGATAGACGAACACCTGGATCGTGAGCGTCATCACCAGCAGGGCCAGCGCCGAGAAACGCGTGCCGAACCCGACGAGCAGCAGCGCCGGAAAGACGTGCTCCGCCGTGGCCGCGGCGTAGGCCGCGATCTCCGGCGGAACCAGCGGCAGGTGGTACTCGTCCTGGAACAGCGGGATCGTCGACTCGGCGAGCCGTGGCCAATCGAACTGGAACTGCCCGCCGAACGGATCGAGCGCGAAGCCCTCGATCTTGGTCTGGCCGGACTTCCAGAACACGGCGGCAATTGAGAAACGCCCGAGCAGAGCGATCAGCGAGTGCGGAATTCGCTCGCACAGTTCCAGGATCGATTTCATCGCCGTCAGCCCTTCTTCACGGGCTTAAAGGCGACCAGCTGGCCGAATCCTGTCGGCGACGTGGGCGACGCGGTCTTCTCGCAAGTGCCCGCCGGCACGTACTTCCAGGCATCGCCCTGGTGGTCGACGGTCGAAGTGCCGGCGCAGGAATTCGCGCCTGCGGCGCAATCGTTCTTGCCTTTCAGAGCAACGCCATAGCACTTGTCGCGCTTGGCGCCGGGAGCATCGGCCGCACTTGGCGGCGACGCCGGCAAGGCTGAGCGCGGCACCGATGGCGAGGCCGAGGGCGAGGGTCGCGGCTGGGCGCTTGGGCACGTTGGTCGGGTTCATCTGCAGGCTCCTGTCGTGAGGGTTCTGGTGCGTTCAAGCAGGCTGATAGCTGCTCGGACAACCCTAGGTCGGACCGGGCCCGTGATTTCTTACAGGGTCACTCGCGGTAGTGGCAGCCGCGACTCTCGGGATTGGCCCAGGCCGCCAGCGTCACGATGAGTGCGACACGCACCGCGTTGCGCAGGCCGATCAGGTCGTCGGTCATCGCGGCCGCACGATAGAAGCGCTCGACTTCGACTTCGAGGTTGCGCAGGGCCTCGATCGCGCGCAGCAACCGGCGCGTCGTGCGCACCAGGCCGACGTAGTTCCACATGATGTGCCGCAGCGAACTCATGTCCTGCGCGATCAGCGCCGGATCGGGCAGTTCCGTGCCGGTTGCCTTCCACGGCGGGATGTCGTCGAAGTGCGCCCCGTTGCCCGCCGCCAGTCGCTCGGTGATCCGCAGCGCGGACCGGTGTCCCCACACCAGCCCTTCGAGCAGTGAAGTGCTTGCCAGCCGGTTGGCGCCGTGCAGCCCGGAGCAGGCGACCTCGCCGACGGCGAACAGTCGCTGCACCGTGCTCTCGCCGCTTTCGTCGACCCACACGCCGCCGCAGGCGTAATGCGCGGCTGGCACCACGGGCAGCAGGTCGCGCGTGATGTCGATGCCGTATTCGAGGCAACCGCGGTACATCTCGGGAAACTCGGCGCGAATGCGGTCAGCGGGAACGTACGACGCGACGTCGAGGTAGACGTTGGGCACGCCCAGCCGCAGCATTTCTGCGTGGATGCCGCGCGCGACCACGTCACGCGGCGCGAGGTCCTTCCATTCGGGGTCGTAGCGGTCCATGAATGGACGACGCTGCTCGTCCACCAGTCGCGCACCCGCGCCACGCACTGCTTCGGTGATCAGGAAGCACGGCGCCGTGCGGTGATAGAACGCCGTGGGGTGAAACTGCACGTACTCGGTGTTGATCACCCGCGCGCCCGCACGGTATGCCATCGCCAGCCCGTCGCCGCGCGCCCCTGCCGGATTGGTCGTGCGCAGGAAAATCTGTCCGAGCCCGCCCGTTGCCAGCACGGTCGTGCGCGCGAGGCAGCGGCCGATTTCACCGCTGCGCTGGTCGAGCACGTAGGCGCCGACACACGACAGCGGCTCGTAGACCGCGCGGCGATCGCGACCCTGGTGCGCGGGCGTCAGGAGGTCCACCGCCGTGTGGTGCGTGAGCAACCTGACGTTCGGGTGGCGCCGCAGCGATTCGACGATGGCGCTTTCGATGGCGCGACCGGTGGCATCCTTGGCGTGCACGATGCGCGGGACCGAATGCCCGCCCTCGCGCCCCAGGGCCAGCCGACCGTCGGGCGTGCGGTCGAACGGCACCTTGAGCTTGTCGATCAGGATCGACTGCACCAGCAGCGGACCTTCAACCGCGAGCGTGCGCACCGCCTGCTCGTGGCAGAGCCCGGCACCCGCGTGGATGATGTCGGCCGCGAGCGATTCCGGCGAATCCTGCTCGCCACGAAAGATGATGCCGCCCTGTGCCCAGTAGGTGTTGGATTCCTCGGGGCGGTCGGCGCGCGTGATGACGACCACCTGCAGGCCCGCCTCGGCGAGCTCGAGCGCCGCCGTGCCGCCGGCGATGCCGCAGCCGATGACCAGGACGTCGCTGCGCATGGGTTCGTTCAATCGATCCTGGGCCCGACGGCCAGCATGCGCTCCACGGCGCGCAACGCGCGGACGCGAACGTCTTCCGGCACGTCAATCTGCCAGCGCATGAACTTGAGGGAATCGCGGGTCTGCTCGAGCGTGATCTCATGCATGTGCGGACAGCGATGGCTGCACATGCGCAGCATTTCCTTGCCAGGGTTCGCCGCGACGATGTTGTCGCCCATCGAACACTCCGTGAGCAGCAGGAAGCGCTTCGCCTTCGACTTCTCGACGGCCTTGATCATTGCGGTCGTGCTGCCGGAAAAGTCCGCCTTGGCTGTGACTTCCGGACTGCACTCCGGATGGGCGAGGATCATCACGTCCGGGAACTGCCGGCGGACGTTGTCCACGTCTTCGGGCGTAAAGAGCTCGTGCACTTCGCAGCGGCCCTTCCAGGCCACCATCGTGTGCTCGACGGTCGTGTCGTCGCCGCCGTTGGCGGCCATCGCGCCCTTGCGCAGGATCGACGGCACGATCACGTGGCGGCCGGTCTCGCGCGCCACGTTGCGCGCCAGGAACTCGTCCGGCAGGAAGATGACGGTGTCGGACTTGAGCGATTCGACCACGGCGGCCGCATTGCTCGAGGTGCAGCAGATGTCGCACTCGGCCTTCACGTCGGCGTAGGTGTTGATGTACGTGACGATCGGCACGCCCGGATAGGCCTACGCGCAGTGCGCGGACATCGGCTGCGGTAATGCTCTCGGCGAGCGAGCAACCACCCTTCTCCGTCGGCAGCAGGACCGTCTTGGCCGGGTTCAGGATCTTGGCCGTCTCGGCCATGAAGCGCACGCCGCAGAACACGATCACCGACTTGTCGGTCTCGGCCGCGCGACGGCTCAACTCGAGCGAGTCGCCCTGGAAGTCCGGCACCGTGTGGAACAGCGCGGGCTCCATGTAGTTGTGGCCGAGGATGACGGCGTCGCGCTCGACCTTGAGCCGGAGAATCTCGGCAGCGACCTCGGCATGGATGAAGAGTTCGGCGTCGGGCAGAACGTCCCCGAGCTTGGACTGCAGGTCGCGGTAGATGTCCTGGGCGGTCTTCACGTTGGGACCCCGAGCGGGGCTGCCGGGGCAGCTTGAGACGGCATTCTAGCGGACCGGGAACGGTACGGCGCGCACCGTGGCGCCAGGGAACGAAGTGCCTTTCGTACTCGCCGCGGATCACGGCAGCTATGATCGGGCATCCTTTCGCGTCGAACTTCATGAAAAACAAGGTCCGAGGGCAATCCGCACTGCTGGCCGGCGCCGCGCTGATGCTGACAGCCACGCCGGCCTCCGCCGCCCCTGGGGAACTGGAAACGATCCAGGTGACCGCCACGCGCCGCGCCGAATCGGCCTTCGACGTTCCGATCGCCACTGGCATCGTTGACCGCGATGAGATTCGCGCGGCCGCACCCCAGACAGTGATGGAGGCGCTGCGAGGGCAGGCCGGCGCCTACGTGCAGCAGACGACACCCGGGCAGGGCAGCGTGATCCTGCGCGGACTCAAGGGCTCCGAGGTGCTGCACGTCGTCGACGGCTTCCGCCTCAACGACGCGATCTTCCGCAACGCGCCGAACCAGTACGTGGCGCTCGTCGACAGCCAGTCGCTCGAGCGCATCGAAGCCGTGCGCGGCCCGATGTCCGCGTTGTATGGCAGCGACGCCATGGGCGGCGTGGTGCAGATGCTCACATGGGAGCCTCGCTTCGAGGGCGAAGACTGGCAGACCCGCGGCCTCGCACGCTCGATGTACGGCAGCGCGGATGAATCGACGTTGTCGCGCATCCAGGGTGCCGTTGGCCACGAGCGGCTTGCCGTCAGTGGCGGCGCAACGTACCAGGACGTGAACGAACGCCGGGTCGGTGGCGGCGAGGAACTCCCCTACACCCGCTTCACGGCGCGCGCGGCGGATGCCAAGCTCCGTGGCGTAATCAAGGACGGGCACGAACTCACGCTGTCGCTGCAGTACGCGGAGCAACCACACACACCCCGCTATGACGAACTGACGCCCGGCTACGGCCAGGTCCAGCCGAACTCGGCGGTCTACTGGTTCGAGCCGCAACGGCGTGATTTCATGCAGCTGCGCTGGCGCGGCAGCAGTCCGACGTTCGCATGGGACAGCGCCGAGGCACACGTCGGCCGGCAGCAGATCCGGGACGATCGGCGCACCCGCGATTTCGGCTCGGTCAACGAAGACCACGAACGCAACCTGGACACGACCGATGGCCTGACGTTCCAGGCCGCCAAGGCCCTGGGCGATTCGCATCACTTGACCTATGGCGCGGACGCCTACGACGACGAGGTCGAATCGTCTCGTACGCGCACCAACATCGTCACCGGCGCGACCAGCGTGCGAGCACCGCGCTTTCCCGATGGTTCGACGATGTTCCAGGCGGGCGCGTTCGTCGCCGACGACTGGTCGGTCGGCGAACGGCTCGATGTGCTCGGCGCAGTCCGCTGGAACCATGCCCGCACGCGCCTTCCGGCCAGCGGCACGTCCGAAGCCGTCTCGGTCACCGACGATGGCTTCGCCGGCAATCTCAGCGCCGCATATTCGATCAGCGAACACCTGCGGTTTGTCACGAACCTGGGCCAGGGCTTTCGTGCGCCCAACGTATTTGACCTCGGCACGTTCGGCGACCGGCCGGGCAACCGCTTCAACATCCCGAACCCCGACCTCGATCCCGAGCGCGTGACTGCACTCGACGCTGGCCTGAAAGTCCTGGACGACGCATTCGAAGGCGAACTGATCGGCTACTACTCGCGCTATCGCGACAAGATCACCAGCGTACTCACCGGCGACGTCACTGAATCCGGCCGGCTCGTCGTGCAGAGCCAGAACGCGGCAAGACTGGAGATCTACGGCGTCGAGTTCTCGCTGCGTCATTACGTGTCCGACACGGTGGAGTGGCGCACGCAGCTCACTTGGACGCATGGCGACGAAACACTCGCTGGTGAGGACTATCCGGCAGACCGCATCCCGCCGCTGAACGGCAGCGCGGGCATCACCTGGCGTCCTCACCCGGGCTGGACGCTGGACGGCTGGCTGAACTTCGCCGACCAGCAGGACCGCTACAGCCCGCGGGACGAAATCGATCCGCGCATCAGGCCCGGCGGCACGCCGGGGTGGACGACCTGGAACCTGCGCGCGACGTGGGAGCCGACCGAACACGTCCTGGCATCGATGCAGTTTGGAAACATCGGGGACCGCCGCTATCGCGAGTTCGGCTCCGGGCTCGATGCTGCAGGTCGAGGCGTGGTCGTGACAATCGAGCTGCGGAGGTAGGTCGGAGCCGCAAGGGGCACAGTGGGCGCCGGCGCCTAGAGGAACGGTTTCGCGCGCTCGAGAAGTTCGTCGAGTCCAGGCTCGTTCGGATTCCACGGCTTGCCGGGATGGATGACCGACACCTGGCAGCTCTCCGCCGCCTCGACGAGCTGGCGATACGTACCCGCCTTCACGTCCTTGAGGTAAGCCTGCTGGTCGTCGTTGTAGGCGAACATCTTCGGGAACGCGAGCGTGCACTCGTTGCAGGTGGAGCAGCGGATCGTTTCGACGTACGGCTCGTCCGGGTTACGCGCGGGCTCGGCCGGAGACTCACGGGCCGCGGGCGCCGCCTCGGATGAGGGCGCGGGCTCGGCAGCGACCGCGCCAGGCGCTGCGGCCGGCGTCTCGCGCGCGTGCTGCTCCTCCCATGCCTGGCGTTCCTGTGCCAGCACGCGCTCGACGCGGGAGTCATGGATGCCGGCGAGTTCCTGCAGGCGGTGCCAGGTTTCACGGCAACGGAGCGCGGCCCGCATCAGCTGGTCGTCCACGACGAGACGGCAGAGCAGGTCCGCATCATCCACGGCAACGACATAGGGAATGGCGCTCGCCGCGTCCGCGGGGGGGCATGCCAGCCACTCCCCGGCCGGAATCAGCCCCCTCTCCCAGTCGGCGCGGGGGACGACGGAGAAATGCGCTGCGTAGCGCGGATCGCAGAGCGCGAAATCGACGAACGTGAACGCGATGTCCTGCGTCACCGACTGCAAGTCAGGGTCCGCGAACGTGAGCGCCTCAATCGGCCAGTCCCTCTCGACCTGCGGATTGTTTTCGATCGCAAACCGGGTGGCGAGGTCGGCGCCGGCGCCCGGGTCGTAGCTGAACGCCGGGAAGGCGCGCGACTGCATGGCGGCCGCTGCGGTGAGATAGCCCGGCATACCATCCGCGCCGTCGACCGGAGCCGAGAAAACGCTGAACAACGCGGGCCCGGCATGACGCAGGCCGCGCTGCATTCGATCACGCAACTGCACCAGGTTCGAGGAAGATGTCTGCAGGACGTAAACGTCACCCAGGCTCATCGCAGCCGCAGCGAGCTGCATTCCGCGCATGCCGAACGCGAATCGTGCCCGACCCGGAGCGGCCTGCTCGAGCAGGTCATCCAGCTGCACCATCACCTTGAGCGGGACGCCGGCCGACAACGCCTCGGTCAGGGCGGCATGCGAGCCCGCCGTGGCGGCGGACGTGCACACGAGGAAATCCGGGAAGAACTGCAGGTCCTCGACCCCGAGTGACTGTTCGTCGACGGCCGCGATGACCGGGCCGTGCAGGTCCTCGACGTACTGCCCTTCCGCCTCCAGTTCCGCCACCTGCAACGCCTTGTAGAGCGCGACCATCTCGGGCAGGCGCTGCAGGAATGCATCCAGCGCCGTGCCAGCGCTGTCGAAAACGAAGCCGGCGCCGCCCCCGGCCGACGCTTCGAACTCCCGAGTGAAGAAGGCCTGCGCGCGCAGCACCGACAGTGCTGCCTCGATGCGCTCGCGCCGGGACGGGTCGAGCCCACCGCGTGGCCCCGACTGGTGCAGCAGCCGCGACATGGCGGCGAAGTCGAACAACTCACGATGCGCCACGCCGAAGGTCGTCTGCAGGTGATCGGCCGCGAACGCAGCCGGAGAGCGCGAGTAGTCGGCGCGCAGGATGGCGTCAAGCCGGAGGACCAGGTTGTCGATCCGCGCGCGTGCCGCCCGGGACTTCTCCTTCTGCACGATCCACCAGGCATGACGCGCGAACCGCGCGGGCAACCCGGGATCACAGCCTGCGACCTCGCCGTTCACCGGCAGCGCGTCACGCACCCGGGCCATGTCGCGCTGGAACGGCTCCGGCTCCGTCGCGGGCGACAGCTCGTCGACCGCAGCGTGCCACAACTCGAGCAGTGTCCCGCAGGCGCCAGCGGCCACGCGGCGCCGAATCTGCCGTTCGACCTGCAGCGCCCGCCGGCGTATCGCCTCGCCTGTCACTCCCTCCGGTGCAACGGCACGCAGGGCGCCGTCGACAGCTGCAGTCAGCGACACCACGTACTCGCCGTCGCCCGCCGCGAACACGACCGGGAAGTCGTGCCTGATCGCGTCGAGGTGCCGGTAACGCGCCAGCAAAGCGGGCCGCAACCCTGGCGGCAGCGACGCGACGGCCGTGCCGGCGCCCTGGCGACCGGTGAGGTGGAAAACGACCTGCGACCTGAACTGACTGTCCATGATCATTGCGGCCAGACCGTGAACTTGTCGAACTCGGCCTCGAGCGTGCTGCGAATGCCCGCCGTCGTGCGCAACTGGCCGGCGCCGCGCAGGTCCTCGTAGCAGGGCACCTCGGGGTTCCGGTAGAGGATTCCCACCGGGATCGGATCCTCGCTCGAGGCGACCTCCCGGGCCCGGTGGATGTTCGACGGGTCATGTTCCAGCTGGTTGCCGTAGATCTTCTGCAGCGCGGGGCTGATGCGGATGCCGTTCTCGTGGGTCAGCATGAGCATGCGCTGCGGGTCGTGCACCCACGGTTCGTACATGTTGCCCACGAATTCGGGGCAGCGCTGCAGGATGCGCACGAACGAGAAGCCGCGATGGCGGTACGCGGCCGTGATGATCTGGAACAGCGACTCCGGGATCCAGTCGACCGCCTGCGCGACGAACGAGGCGTTCTGCACCCCGAGCGTGACCGTGAGCGGGCTGAGCGCCTCGAGGTAGGAGCCGCGCGGCGTCGTGTTGCTCCGGGTGCCGATCGGCGAGGTCGGCGAGGCCTGCTTCTTCGTCAGGCCGTAGATGTGATTGTCGTGCAGCAGCACGGTGATGTTCATGTTGTACCGGATCGCATGGATCCAGTGCGCGGCACCGATGCTGCAGCAGTCGCCGTCGCCGGTGTTCACGAATACGTGCAGGTCCGGACGCGCCATCTTGACGCCTTCCGCGATCGGCATGGCGCGCCCGTGGATGCCGTGGAAGCCGTACGTCCGCATGTAATGCGGCAGCCGGCTCGAGCAGCCGATGCCGGAAACGAACACGGTCTTCTCCGGCCGCAGCCCTTCGTCGCGGCATAGACGCTGCATCGCCGTCAGGATCGCGTTGTCGCCGCAGCCCTTGCACCAGCGCGGCACGCCGCCCTGGTAGTCCTCCAGCGCGTGGCGCTCCTCCACCAGGTGGTGCAGGCAAAGCGTGGCGGTGCTCATGCGTGCGTCTCCTCGATCTGCGCCAGCCGCTCGCGAATCGCGGCATAAACGGTGCCGGGCTTGATCGGCCGGCCGCGGACCTCGGTCCAGCAATCGACGTCGACCAGGAAGCGCGCGCGCAGCAGCATCGCGAGCGCGGAATAGCGCCGGTTCGATTCGTCGATCAGCGGATCGCGCATGTCGTCCGCCCAGTTGCCTTCGACCGTCATCACCTTGCGGAACCCCTGCAGGATCTCCTTGATGCCCGGCTGCATGGGCTGCAGGAACTGCAGGTGCGTCGACGAGACCTTGTGGCCTTCGGCGCGCAGCCGCTCGACGGCCTCCTCGATTGCGCCTCGGGTACCGCCCCAGCCGACGACCAGCATGTCGCCCGTCGGATCGCCGCAGACCGGCGGCGGCGTGAGCATCTTCTGCAGCGTGGCCAGCTTCAGGCTGCGCGCGCGCATGCCCTGCTCGTTGATCTCCGGGTCGTAGGCGACGCGGCTCGCCCGATCGTGCGCGAGGCCGGTCAGCGTGTGCATTCCGTTCGGCTGGCCCGGCACGAAGCGCCGGCTGAGGCCGGTCACCGGATCCCAGTCGTAAGGCTTGGCGCCTTCGGGCACGGGATTCTGGTCAACGGGCGCGGCCAGCCAGTCCTCGCTGAACTCCGGCCGCGTGAACGGCTGTTGTGCCGTCGAGAGGCTCGCGTCGGAGAGCACCACGACGACCATGTTGAGAGTCTCGGCGAGACGCCGCGCGGTGATCATCGAGTAAAAGCAGTCCTCGATCGTGCTCACCGCCATCACGACCTTCGGCGCGTCGCCATGACTGCCAAACATCACGGTGAGCAGGTCGCCCTGCTCCACTTTCGTGGGCTGCCCGGTGCTTGGGCCGCCGCGCTGGACGTTCACCACGACCAGCGGGATCTCCGCCATCACGGCAAGGCCGATGCCTTCCTGTTTCAGCGAATACCCGGGACCGGAGGTGATCGTGACCGCCACCTTGCCCGTATACGACGCTCCGATTGCGAACGCGCAGGCCGCGATCTCGTCTTCGGCCTGGTGCACGATGCCGCCCGCGCGCTCGAACACGTCGCTCAGGTAGTGCGAGGCGGACGTGGCCGGCGTGATCGGGTACATCGCGCAGATGTCCATGCCCGACGCGAGCACGCCCAGGGCGATGGCCGTGTTGCCGTTGATCACGACCTGCGGCACGGCTGCGCGGACGGCAGGCACCCGGTACTTGAAGTCGAGGTTCGCCTCCGCCCAGTTCCAGCCCGCCTCGAGCAGCGCGATGTTCGACTTGACGACCTTCGGGTCCTTCTTGCCGAAGATGAACGCGACCTGCTCGTGCGCCAGGTTCATGTCGAGGCTGAAGATGTTGCAGAGCAACCCCAGCACGAACATGTTCTTGCCCTTGCGCGGGTCGGCGACAAGCGCTCGGCACTCCTTCTCCATCGGCACTTCGCAGACTCGATAGCCTTCCGCGAGCAACCGGTCGCGGGTCTCGGCGTATTGCGCCGCGATCTTCGGGTCCTCGTGCTCGGCCCAGACGCTCTCGAGCAGGATGATGCAGCCCGGCTTGAGTTCGCCCGCGTTGACGCGGCCGAGCAGCACCTGCTCGTTGAACGCGACGGCGATGTCGGCTTCGTCGCCGCCGTTGGTCATGCGCCTGGTGCCGATGCGGATGCGGTTGCCGCTGGCGCCCGCGACGCTGCGCGCGGGCGGCTGGATTTCCGCCGGGATGATCTCGACTGTCCACACGCCGTTGCCCATGCGGGCCGCGATCGAGCCGAACGACTGGCCGCACTTTTGCGCGCCCTCGCCCGAATCGCTCATGATCTCGACGACGTGCTCCTCGACCGTCTGCACGGTCTTGCGCGGTTTGAGCGGAGTGACTGCATTCATCGCTGGATCACCTCGACACCCGGAGACGGGCATGACCATGCTCGGCGCGGTCGATGCCGAACAAACGGGAATCGGCGTCGACCGCCGTGTCGTGGTACACGTGGTCTGTGTCGCGCAGGCCGAGGAAAGACTTCATGCCGCGGGCCGCACGGCGCCCGGCGCCCATCGCCTCGATGACGGTCGCGGCACCCGTGACGATGTCGCCGCCGGCGAAAACCCCGGGAATCGACGTGGCCAGGCCGTCGTCGGTTGCGATGTAGCCCCGCTGGTCGAGCTTGAGCCTCGAGGTCTGCCCGATGATCGGGTTGGCGTTGGTGCCGATCGCGTAGACGACCATGTCCGCCTCGATTTCGAACTCGCTGCCGGGTTCGGGCACGGGCCGGCGACGGCCGGACGCATCGGGCTCGCCGAGGGTCATCCTGACGCAACGCACGCCGCGCACACTGCGGTTCGCGTCGCCGAGAATCTCGACGGGGCTCGCCAGCCAGTGGAACTCGATCCCCTCTTCCTCGGCGTGGTGGATTTCCTCCGCTCGTGCGGGCGCCTCGGCCTTGCTCCGGCGGTAGAGGCAACGCACGTTATCCGCACCGAGCCGCAGGCAGACGCGCAGCGCGTCCATCGCGGTATTGCCCGCGCCGATCACGACCACGCGTCTGCCCGGCTGCAGCGGCGTGTCGTACTTGGGAAAGTCACGCGCGTGCATGAGGTTGCAGCGCGTCAGCAGTTCATTGGCCGACAGCACACCGTTCAGCGACTCGCCGGGAATGCCCATGAAACTCGGGTAGCCCGCACCGGTGCCGATGAACACCGCGTGGAAACCCATCTCATCGACCATCTGCTCGATCGTGAACAGGCGGCCGACCAGCGTGTTGCACTCGAAGCGGATGCCGAGCGCCTCCAGCTTGGCGATCTCCGCATCCACCACGGCGTTCGGCAGGCGGAAGTCGGGAATACCGTACTTCAGCACGCCGCCCGCCTCGTGGAACGCCTCGTACACGGTGACCTCGCAGCCGGCCTTGGCCATGTCGGCGGCGCACGCCATGCCCGCCGGACCTGAGCCCACGATTCCCACGCGGAAGCCGCTGGGCTCGATGTAGGGCACGTTCGACCAGCCTTCCTTGATGGCCAGGTCGCCCACCCACCGCTCCAGGCGCCCGATCGCCACGGGCTCGAGTGACTCGCCCACCGTGCAGACGCCTTCGCACTGGCTTTCCTGCGGACAAACGCGACCGCAGACCGCGGGCAGCAGGTTCGTCGACGTGATGACATCGTACGCGCCGCGGTAATCGCGCGCCGTGATGCGCTGGATGAAGTCCGGGATCGGCACGTTGACCGGGCAGCCGGCGACGCAAGGCTGCTCCGGGCACATCAGGCAGCGCTCAGCCTCGAGTTGAGCGTCCTCGACCAGGTATCCGCAGTTCACCTCGGCGAAATTACGCGCGCGCTCCTGCGGATCCTGTTCGTGCGCAGGGGTCCGCGCCTGCGGAATCATGCGAATCGTCTTTTTCCGGGGCCTGGCCGCTGGAGTGGACATGTCGCGTCACTCCACGATGACCGGCTTGGCCGAAAGACTGCGCATGCGGCAGTCGTCGTCGAAACGCTGCGAGGCCTCGCCCTCCGTTTCCCGGTACCGCCGCAGACGGAACATCAGGTCGTCGAAGTCGACCTGGTGGCCGTCGAAGTCCGGTCCGTCGACGCAGGCAAACTTGATGCCGCCGGTGAGTTTCACACGGCAGCCGCCGCACATCCCGGTGCCATCCACCATGACCGGGTTCAGGCTGACGACGGTATGGATGTTGCGGGCACGCGTCGCTTCGGCGCAGCCTTTCATCATGACCGGCGGGCCGATCGCGACGCACTCGTCGATGTCGGGGTGCTTCGCCATCGCCAGGCGCATGCCGTCGGTGACCAGGCCCTTGATGCCCGCGGAGCCGTCGTCCGTGCAGATGATCAACTCGTCGCAGCACGCCGCGAATTTCTCGTCCCAGAAGACGAGATCGCGGTTGCGGAACCCCAGGACACCGATGACGTAGGCGCCGCTCTCCTTGTAGCCGCGGGCCTGCGGATAGACAGGCGCGACGCCGAGGCCACCCCCGACGCACATGACCTTCCGCGCCTTGCCGATGTGGCTCGGGACACCCATCGGTCCGACCATCGCCAACAGCCGGCCTCCGGCTTTGCAGTCGCGCTGCATCTCACGGGTGGTCTTGCCGACGGCCTGGATGACGAGCGTGACCGTGCCGCGCTCGCGGTCGTAGTCGGCGATCGTGAGCGGTATGCGTTCCCCTTCCGCGTGCGACATCACGATCACGAACTGGCCGGGCCGGGCCGCCCTGGCCAGCATCGGATGACTCACCTCGAGCAGGAAGGTGACGTCCGAAAAGTCCTGCCGGGCCACGATCTCGAGGCCGGCCTCGTTGCGTCCGTGTTGCATTGGGTTCCCCGATTGCCAGTCGGTTGTAGCGAAGCTTTCAGGAGAAACAAATTAGTGTTTGTCCCGATGTCGGCCCGGCCGGGGCTTGGCAGCAGCGGTCAAGGACCCTAATCTGGCTGCCCTTCCGGCTCCCTCCCCCGACCGCAATGACCCAAGACACCCGCCCGCCCTCGATGGGCCCGCTGCCCG
Source organism: uncultured Gammaproteobacteria bacterium (assembly GCA_963698735.1). Taxonomy (GTDB): domain Bacteria; phylum Pseudomonadota; class Gammaproteobacteria; order Steroidobacterales; family Steroidobacteraceae; genus RPQJ01. The sequence goes on from CAVOSA010000020.1 coordinate 45,780, forward strand.
CCCTGATCTTCAGTTCCCGCTGGCTGCAACTGCCGCTTTATCTCGGGCTGATCGTCGCCCAGGGTGTCTATGTCTTCCTGTTCCTCAAGGAACTCTGGCACCTGATCCACGCGGCCCCGACCCTCACCGAGCAGTCGATCATGCTCATCGTGCTGGGCCTGATCGACGTGGTGATGATCTCGAACCTGCTGGTGATGGTCATCGTCGGCGGCTACGAAACCTTCGTCTCGCGCCTGAACCTCGCGGGCCACCCCGACCAGCCGGAATGGCTCAGCCACGTCAATGCCAGCGTGCTGAAGGTCAAGCTCGCCATGGCGATCATCGGCATCAGCTCGATCCACCTGCTCAAGACCTTCATCGAGGCCGGCATGATTGGCGGCATGCCGCTCTGCGGCACCCCCGCAGCGATTGATGCGGCCCAGGCGCTGGTCGCCGCCGGCTCGAACGGCAAGGGCTGCACCACGGTCACGGCCACCGGCGTCATGTGGCAGACGATCATCCATTCCGTGTTCATCCTGTCCGCTCTCGGCATCGCCTGGACGGATCGCATCATGTCGCAGGGCATCAGCGCGTCCCGCAAGGGACACTGAATGCGCCCCTGCAGGTCGCGACTGTGACGCTCGCACGATGACCGAGACGAGCGCCTACTTGATCGCGATCGCAGCGACATTCGTCGTCAACGTGCCGTTCGGCTTCTGGCGGGCCGGCGCGCACAAGTTCTCACCGCAATGGTTCGTGGCCGTGCACGCGGCCGTGCCGATGGTGATCGCGCTGCGTTATGGTCTCGGCCTGCCCTTCCGCTGGAGCATGTTCCCGCTGTTCGTCGCGGGATACTTCGGCGGGCAGTTCGTCGGCAGCTGCCTGGCGGGCGCGGCAGGACTCTCAGTCGAGACGGCCGTAGTCCGTGAATTTCGCGATGACGCGCTGCAGTTCGGCCTCGTCGAGCAGTTGCGGCTCGAGCCCGGCCGCCAGCAGCGACAGGTACTCACCCGCGAGGTTCTCGACCTCGATCGCCACGGCGTGGGCACGTGCCAGCGAATTGCCGACCGCCATGACACCGTGGTTGCCGAGCAGACACGCACGCCGCCCTTGCAGGCCGCGGACCGCAGAATCGGCAAGTTCGGGAGTGCCAAACGTCGCATACGGCGTGCAGCGCACGTCGCCACCGGCAAGTGCGATCATGTAGTGAAACGGCGGAATGCCGCGGCCCGCACTGGCGAGCGCCGTCGCGCGCGGGCTGTGAGTGTGGACGATGGCCGTGACGTCCGGGCGAGCGCGGTAGATCGCTGCGTGCATTCGCCACTCGGACGACGGTCGCGGGTCCGCAGTCGGCGCCGGCGCGTCGAGCGGGACTGTCACGATGTGCCGCGGCAGCAGCTCCCGGTATGGAATCCCGGCCGGCGTGATTGCGAAGCCCTCCGCGCTCCGGCAGGACACGTTGCCGGACTTGTTGGGCACCATGCCCGCGGCATCGAGCGCCAGCGTGACGGCGATGATCCCTTCGCGGTGATCCCGTGCGCTCGCAGTCATCTCAGGCCCTTCCCTGCTCCGGATACAGTGAGCGCAGGCCTTCGCGGCTCGCTGCGGCAATTCCGCGCTCGGTGATGAGACCCGTGACCAGCCGCGCCGGCGTGACGTCGAACCCCGGGTTACTGACGCGGCTGCCGGGAGCGACGATCTCGACGTCGGCCAGGCGGCCGTCCGCGCCTCGTCCGCGCACGTGCGTCACTTCCCGCGGCGAACGCTCTTCGATCGGCACCTCGCGCACGCCGTCGTCCATCGACCAGTCGATGGTTGAGAACGGCAGCGCCGCATAGAACGGCACGTCATTGTCGCGCGCCGCGAGGGCCTTGAGGTAGGTACCGATCTTGTTGGCAACGTCGCCCGTTGCGGTCGTGCGATCGCTGCCGACGATGCAGATGTCCACGTTGCCATGCTGCATGAGGTGACCGCCCGCATTGTCGGCCACGACCGTGCAGGGCACGCCGTGCGCGCCGAGCTCGAAAGCCGTCAGGAATGCGCCCTGGTTGCGCGGCCGTGTTTCGTCCACGTACACGTGCACGGCCACGCCCGCTTCGTGCGCGGCGTAAACGGGCGCGAGCGCGGTACCCCAGTCGACGCAGGCGAGCCACCCGGCATTGCAGTGAGTGAGCACGTTGATGGCCTGCCCCGCCTTTCGCTCCGCGATCGAGCGCAGCAGGGCAAGGCCATGACGCCCGATGGCTGCGCACGACGCGACGTCTTCATCGGCAATTGCGGCAGCCTCGGCGTAGGCTTTCGCTGCACGCTGCCCAGGCGGCAGAGGCAGGACGGACCGGCGCATCCGCTCCAGTGCCCAGCGCAGGTTCACCGCGGTCGGCCGCGTCACCGCCAGGTCATGGATTGCAGCGGCGAGACCAGCGTCACTCGAGTCGTCGCGAAGTGCGAGCGCCACACCATAGGCAGCCGTCACTCCGATCAGCGGCGCACCGCGGACGACCATGTCGCGGATCGCAGCCGCCGCGTCGGCGACGCTGCGCAACGGCCGCTCTGCGAACTCGAACGGCAGCAGCGTCTGGTCGATGACCACGACCGTGCCGTCGGCATCGGCCTGCCAGATCGTGCGAAATGCTTTGCCGTTGACGCGCATGTGCAGTGCGTACCCGACCAGCGCCCGCTAGAGCACGCGCCCGGCGACGGTCTTCAGCTGCGCGACGAGCGCAGGGTCGCGCACGTCCGGGTGCGTAAGGATCGCACCGTCGAGGGCGCGATCGGAACCCACCGGGCACGACACGCGCTCTGCCGGAAAGTCACGCGCCAGCCGGGCAAACACCCGCTGCGCCTTGCCCTTGTTCTCCGCCATCACCCGCAGCAGGCTCGCGACGTCGACCGCGCCATGCACTTCGTGCCAGCAGTCGTAGTCGGTCACCATCGCGACGACCGCGTACGTGATCTCGGCCTCGCGCGCGAGCTTGGCCTCGGGCATCGAGGTCATGTGGATGATGTCGTAGCCGAGCTGCTGGTACGTCAGCGACTCGGGGAGCGTGGAGAACTGCGGGCCTTCCATGCACACGGCGACGCCGCCGCGCTGGTACGGGATGCCTTCGGCCTTGATCGCACGCTCGACGGTGTCCTGCAACGCCGGCCCGACCGGGTGCGCCAATGACACGTGCGCGACACACCCCGTGCCGAAGAACGTGCTGGCGCGGTGCACCGTACGGTCGACGAAGTTGTCGACCAGCACGAAGGTCCCGGGGCTCAGGGCTTCCTTGTACGAACCGCAGGCCGAGAACGACACCAGGTCGGTGACGCCGAGTTGCTTCATGGCGTCGATGTTGGCGCGGTAGTTGATCTCGTGCGGCGGGATGCGGTGGCCCCGCCCGTGGCGGGGCAGGAACACGACTTCGGTCGCGCCGACACGCCCGACGCGGAGCACGTCGGAAGGGTCGCCCCAGGGCGTCGCTAGCCGCCGTTCGCGCACGTCCTCGATACCGGGCAAGTCATAGAGGCCCGACCCGCCGATGATCCCCAATACCGCCTTGGCCATGCTGCAGTCCCGCCCGTGGAATCCTGGCGGAGAGTAACCGAGAGCGCGCAAGGCCGGCAGCCGGGGTTTCCCGACCTGCGGGCTGAGCGCAACCGGTCCGCGCCGTCCATGCGATCATGCTGGCGACCCAGGCTGGCCGGTCACCGCACGACCCAGGAGACTCAGGTTGAATCGACGTGCTGCCTTCATCGTTGCGACCCTCGTCTCGTGCCACGCCCTGGCCGGCGAGATCGTGAGCCCCCGCGCAGATGACCGGCCGCTGGCGCTGGTCGCCGGCATGGCAAGCGGGCCGCTCAAGTCCGAGCTTGCGGCCTGCGCCGGGAAGCCCGTCCGCCGCACGCAGTTTTCGATCGCGCACCGTGGCGCCCCGCTCCACTATCCGGAACACACGCGCGAATCCTACGTCGCCGCGGCTGCAATGGGCGCGGGCATCATCGAATGCGACGTGACCTTCACCCGGGACAAGCAGCTCGTCTGCCGGCACTCGCAGGACGACCTGCACACGACGACCGACATCCTGCTCACGCCGCTCGCCGCCCGCTGCTCCAGGCCATTTCGGCCCGCGCAGTTCGACAGCCGGGGCGGCCTGGTCGCGGCCGCGACGGCAGAGTGCCGCACCAGCGACATCACGCTGGCGGAGTTCCGGACCCTGCATGGGAAGCAGGACGGATTCGATCCGCGCGCGCGAACGGTCGAGCAGTACGTCGCAGGCGGAAACAGGCCGGACGAGCCGAGCAAGGTCGGCGCCGCCACCGGGACGCTCATGACGCATGCCGAGAGCATCGCGCTGTTCCGGCAACTGGGCGTGCACATGATTCCCGAGTTGAAGCGACCGGTCGTGCCCATGCCGTTCGAGGGCATGAGCCAGCAGGACTATGCGCAACGCCTGATCGACGAATACAAGGCCGCTGGCGTGCCGCCCGGCGACGTCTGGCTGCAGTCGTTCGAACTGCCCGACATCCTCTACTGGATCGCCCACGAACCGGAGTTCGCAAGACAGGCCGTGTACCTGGACGATGCGGACTCGCCGCGGAACCTGCCCGATGCGGCGGAACTCGCGCGGCTCCACTCGCAGGGCGTGCGAATCTGGGCGCCGCCGCTGTTTGCGCTGCTGGCACTCGATGCGCGCGGAGAGATCGTGCCGTCGCAGAGCGCCCTCGATGCGCGCGCCGCCGGACTCGAACTGATCACCTGGTCACTGGAACGCTCCGGGAAACTCGGCTCCGGCCGCAATGGGTTCTACTACCAGACCATCGACCGTGCGATCCGGCAGGAGGGCGACGTCTTCCGGGTACTGGACGTGCTCGCGCGGCAGGCGCATGTGCGCGGCGTCTTCAGCGACTGGCCGGCCACCGTCACCTATTACGCGAACTGCACGGGACTGGACTAGAGTGCCCCAACGGACGGCATGGCCCTGGTCAGCCGGTCGCCATGTCCTCGCGGCAAGCCGGGTGCACCGTTGAAAACCCTGTTGATCGTCTACCACTCGATGACAGGCGGCACGCGCCAGATGGCCGAGGCGGCCGTGCATGGCGCGGCGCTGGAACCGGACGTCAGGACCAGGCTGCTGCGTGCCCACGACGCGCAGCCCGACGACGTGCTGGACGCCGACGGCTACCTCTTCGCCACGCCGGAAAACCTCGCGTCAATGAGCGGCATGATGAAGGACTTTTTCGACCGCACCTACTACGCTGCGCTGGACCGCATCAATGGCCGTCCCTACGCAGTCATGGTCTGCGCCGGCAGCGACGGACAAAGCGCCATCCGGCAAATCGAACGCATCGCGCTCGGCTGGCGACTGAAGCCCGTCGCGCCGCCGCTGCTGGTGATCACACAGGCGCAGGCACCGGCCGACATCCTGCGCGAGAAGGTCATCCAACCCGCGGACCTGCAGCGGTGCGACGAACTGGGCGGCACTCTTGCAGCGGGTCTGGCACTCGGGATGTTCTAGCCCGCCCGCGCTGCATCGTCCGTTTTTGTGCGATCCTCCGCTGCCATGAGACCCGGCCGGCCCGTCCACGAACACTGCTCGACGCGATGAGCGCCCTCGTCCGTTTCGTCAAGGGCGTCGACGTGCTGAACGACTGGATCGGCCGCACGGTCGCCTGGCTGACGCTGGGTTGCGTGCTCACCTGCTTCACCGTCGTCGTGTTGCGCTACGCCTTCAACATGGGCTTCCCATGGATGCAGGAACTCTACGTCTGGCAGCACGCGGCCGTCTTCATGGCCGGCGCCGGCTACACGATGCTGCACCGCGGTCACGTCAACGTGGACGTGCTCTACGGCAAGCTCGGCGATCGCGGCAAGGCCTGGATCGACATCCTCGGCACGCTCGTCTTCCTGTTTCCCTGGCTGGTGATCCTTGCCTTCACCTCGGCACCGTTCGTGCTGTCGTCCTGGAGTGTGCGCGAGGCCTCCGCCACGGCTGACGGCATGCCCGCCTTGTACCTGCTCAAGTCGCTGCTCTGGGTGTTCTGCGCCCTGATGTTCCTGCAGGGGCTCGCGCTCATCGCGCGGCGCTCGTTGTTTCTTGCGGGTCATCCGCTGCTCGATCACGACGAAGACAAGGTGACCGATGAGCGTCTCTGAGCGACAGCCGCAAGGGCTCCAGTCAATGAGCACCGTACTGATCGGTGAGATCCTGTCGGTGACGATGTTCGCCGCCACCATCGGCGCCGTGCTCGCCGGCTACCCGGTCGCGTTCACGCTGGCCGGCGTCGGGCTGGTCTTCGCCACGCTCGGCATCGTGCTCGGGGTGTTCGACGTCGCAATCCTGTCTGCGCTGGTCGGCCGCTATTTCGGCACCATGACCAACGAGACGCTGGTGGCAGTGCCGCTCTTCGTCTTCATGGGCGTGATGCTCGAGCGCTCGAAGATCGCCGAGGCGCTGCTCACGACGATGGGCGAACTGTTCGGCGCACTGCGCGGCGGGCTGGGGTACTCGGTCGTGATCGTGGGCGCGCTGCTCGCGGCGTCCACCGGCATCGTGGGCGCCACCGTGGTCACGATGGGACTCTTGTCTCTGCCGGCGATGATGCGCGCGGGGTACGACCCGAAGCTCGCAGCCGGCACGATCTGCGCGGCTGGCACGCTCGGACAGATCATTCCGCCGTCGACCGTGCTGATTTTCGTGGGCGACATCCTGCAGGGCGCGAACCAGCAGGCGCAGCTCGAACTCGGCAACCTGTCGCCGGATCCAATTTCGGTGGGACAGCTGTTCGCAGGCGCGATGATTCCCGGCCTGGTGCTGGTCGGCCTGTATCTCGCCTGGATCCTGTTGAAGTCGATCTTCGATCCGAAGTCGTGCCCGCCGCTCGAGATGAGCGACGAACGCCGCGCCGGCCTGGCCGGGCGCGTGGTGAAGGCGCTGGCGCCTCCGTTGCTGCTGATTCTCGCGGTGCTCGGCTCCATCCTCGCCGGCATCGCGACTCCGACGGAGTCCGCGTCCGTCGGTGCAGTCGGCGCCATGCTGCTCTCCGCGGCCAATCGGAGTTTCAGCCTGCCGATACTGCGCGAGGTGATGCGCACCACGCTCACGATCAGCTCGATGGTGTTCGTGATCCTGCTGGGCGCCAGCGTGTTCAGCCTGGTGTTCAGGGGACTGGGCGGCGAAAACCTGGTGCACGACGCGCTGTCGTCGCTGCCCGGCGGCACGTTCTCGGCAGTGCTGGCCGTGATGCTGGTGATCTTTTTCCTCGGCTTTTTCCTCGACACGTTCGAGATCATCTTCGTCGTCGTGCCGATCGCCGCCCCGGCCCTGATCAAGATGGGCGTCGATCCGGTCTGGCTGGGGGTGATGATCGGCGTCAACCTGCAGACCAGCTTCCTGACGCCGCCGTTCGGGTTCGCGCTGTTCTACCTGCGCGGCGTGGCGGGGAAGATGCTGAATACCATCGAGATCTACCGGGGCGTGGTGCCGTTCGTGGCCCTGCAGGTGCTCGGGCTGGGATTGCTCTGGGCGTTCCCGAGCATGGCGACCTACCTGCCGGACCGGCTGTTCGGGCACGAGGCGCCGCTGGCCGAGGATGCCGGCCCGAGCGCGCCCGCAGCCCCGTCGGGCTCGCCCGTGGCGGACGATTTCGGTGACCTGTTCGAAGAACCGGCGCCCGGGCGCAATCCGCCCTACCTGGACAATTTCGAGGACCTGGTGCCGGAAGGCACTGCAGACCAGGAATAAGGGGCGCTCGGCGGTTTCCGGAAATCAGCGGGCGTTCCCTGCTGCTATTTCAGCTTGAACTCGAACGGCAGCCGCCGCGCATTGAGGAACGCCTGCTCGCCAACCCGGGTCCACGGAATGACGTCTTCCCGGAACGCCAGGAAGTCCTCGATGATGCGACGCACGATCCGGTTCGGCGACGTGTCAGCGGCGTGAATCTCGTTCAGCACCTCGCTGGACTTCGCGCCGCAGGCCATCAGCACGTCTTCGGGCAGTGCGCGCACGATCACGCCGTGATCCTTGACGAGCGTACGCAGCGCGGGACCCGACCGCGCGTTGTATTCCGCGTACATGTCCACTGTCGTGGAATCCGCGGCCGCCCGCACGATCGCCTGCAGTTCAGGCGTGAGCGAGCGCCAGGCCTGTTCGTTGACGGTGAGCTGCAGCGCGGGACCCGGCTCGTGATACCCGGGCGAATAGTAGTACCGGCACACCTGGTGGAAGCCGAGCGCCAGGTCGTTGTACGGGCCGACCCACTCTGCGCCGTCGATCGCTCCGGACTGCAGCGCCGGAAAGATCTCGCCGCCAGGCAACGAAACCGGAGTGACGCCCAGCTTCTGCAGCACGCGGCCCTGGTTGCCGGGCGTGCGGAACTTGAGCCCCTTGAGGTCCTCGAGCGAACGGATTTCGCGCCGGAACCAGCCGAACATCTGCGTGCCCGTGCTGCCCGCCTGGAAGCCGCGGATTCCGAACGGCGCATAGAGTTCGTCCCAGAGCTTCTGCCCATTGCCGTGCTTGATCCAGGCCGCCATCTCGCCGGTCGTGAAACCGAAGGGAAAGGCCGTGAAAAACGGGGCGCCCTCGGACTTGCCGGCGTGGTAGTAGGCCGCGTCATGGCCCATCTGCGCCGTGCCGTTCGCCACCGCGCCGAAGCACTCGAGCGCGGGCACGAGTTCCCCCGCGGCGTAGACCTTGACCGTCAGGCGGCCACCACTCATGGCAGTGATGTTCGCAGCGAGACGTTCGGCGCCCGTGCCAAGTCCCGGCAGCCCCTTCGGCCAGCTCGTGACCATGCGCCATTCCATGAGGCCCTTCGAGATGGCAGGCGCGGCGATCGCCGCGCCGCTGCCGAGCACGGCAGCCTTGAGCAGCGACCTGCGGTTCAAGCGCGATTCCTTCGGGGGCGGGTTGTCCATGAGTGCGCCATAAGATAGCAGCTTGACAGCGCTCACCCCGCATAGCAGCGTGCCGGCCACTGTCCGTCCCTGGGAGTTCCCCCGTCGTGCATGCAGCCGCCAAGCCCCATGAACTGAGCAGGACTCTGCTGCCGCGTCACATCACGATGATCACCGTCGGTGGCGTGATCGGCGCGGGCCTGTTCGTCGGCAGCAGCGCCGCGATCGCCGCCGCCGGGCCCGCCGCGCTGATTTCGTACATCCTCGCCGGCACGATCGTCTTCATCGTGATGCGCATGCTCGGCGAAATGGCCATCACGCATCCCGGAATCCGGTCGTTCACGGAATTCTCGCGCGCCGGCCTGGGTGACGCGGGCGGCTTCATCGCGGGCTGGCTGTACTGGTACTTCTGGATCGTCGTGGTGCCGATCGAAGCGATCGCAGGCGCCCAGATCCTGCAGTTGTGGTTCGACTTGCCCGTCTGGCAGATCGGGCTGGTGCTGATGGCGGTCATGACCGCGGTCAACCTGCTCTCCGCGCGTTCCTACGGCGAGTTCGAGTTCTGGTTCTCGTCGATCAAGGTCGCCGCGATCATCGCCTTTATCCTGGTGACGGCCGCCTATGCGTTCGGGTTCACCTCGCCCGCCGGCGCGACGTTTTCGAACCTGACCGCGCACGGCGGCTTCGCGCCCAAGGGCTGGGTGCCCGTGCTCGCCACCGTTACCACGGTGTTCTTCTCGCTGGTCGGCGCCGAAATCACGACCGTCGCCGCGGCGGAATCCAAGGACCCGGAAAAGGCCGTCGTGCGCATGGCCACGACCATCACCTGGCGCATCCTGCTGTTCTACGTGCTGTCGCTGTTCCTGATCGTCAGCGTGGTGGCGTGGCCGTCCGTCAGGCCGGGCGAATCGCCGTTCACGCTGGTGCTCAGCACGATGGGTTTCGGCTGGGGCAGCGCGGTGATGAGCTTCATCATCCTCACCGCCGTGCTCTCCTGCCTGAATTCCGCGGTCTACGTCTGCTCGCGCGTCCTGCACGTGATGGCCGAAAGTGGCGACGCGCCGCGCTGGCTCGTTGAGGTGAACTCCCGCCGCGTGCCGGCGCGCTCGATCCTGCTCGGTTCGCTGGTAGGGGTCATCGGCGTCATCATTGCGATCACCTCGCCAACACGGGTGTTCGCGTTCCTCGTGAGCACCACCGGCACGGTGATCCTGTTCGTCTACCTGATGACCGCCGTCGCCCACATTCGCCTGCGCCGCCGGCATCCCGAGACGGAGACGAAGCCGGTGCGCGTGTGGCTGTTTCCGTGGCTCAGCTACGCGACGATCGCCGCGATGCTCGGCGTGATGATCGCGATGGCGGTCACCCCGGAACTGGCGAGCCAGTTCTACTTCAGCCTGCTGACGCTGGCGGTCGTAGTCGCCTCGTACTTCGTGTTCCGCAAGCCGCGGCGCGGTTGAGCGCAATCGGGGCAACGAAACGGTGCTCACATGACCGACCAAGGCCTGCCGACGTACCTGTCGCGCCAGTACTCGCTGTCCAAGGCGCAGCTTGGAACGGCACTCGGAGCAGAACTCCTGTCGCTCTGCCAGTCCGTGACTGCGGATGGCCGCCTTGCCCCGGAAGAGCTCGACGGGCTGAAGCAGTGGCTGCATGACGCCGACACCGCCGACATTCCTGCGGCGAAGTACCTGCGCACATCCATCGAGCGCGTGCTCGCGGACGGCAGGATCACGCCCGAGGAGTACCGCGAGGTCTACAGGGCCGTTGAAGCGGTCTTGCCCTTCGAAGCGCGGAAGCAAGCACTCGCCGCAAGGCAGGAGGTTGAGTCGGCCGCGGCCGCCGCCGCGCGCGAAGAGCGTGGAGCGCGGCAGCAGGGAAACCCCTCGGCCGACCCGGCCATTGCGACCGTCACCTTCATGGTGGCCGGCGTGCGGCAGGAAGGCCGGCCCGAAGTCATCGAGCGGCTCGCCAGGCCGAACGACGTCATCGTGCTCGCACGCCAGCGCGAAGGCCCCGAGAACGGCGTCGCCATTACCGTGAAGCTCTCCAACGGGGCGGAGATCGGTTTCGTCCCTGACGGCGACGCCCGGCAACTGGCACCCTTGCTGGACGACGGCTACCGCTACGAAGCTCGCATCACCGAGGTGCTGACGACGGGACGCAGCCCGATTCCCGTGGTGCAGGCGCGAGTCTTCGGCAGCAGCGAATCGCGGAACGCAGCCCAGTTGCAGCCCGGCGTCGCTCCCGGGGACCTGCAAACCAGTCGCGGCTTCGGGCCGCGACTCGCGATCGGTACCGTGCTGGCGGTCGCGCTGCTGACCGCGCTGTACGCGGTACTGACCTAGTCGCGCTGCCAGACGCGACCAGGGCCCGACGCCTGCGCGCCGGGCCCCAGCACTGACACAGCTCGGCCGCGAATCAGCCGGCGTCGCCGCCGGTCACGGTCTTGATGCAGCTCTGCGCCGCCTTGTCGCACGAGACGTCGACGCCGCGCTCCTTGATCTGGCCGTCAGGCAACGTCCGCGTGACATCGCGCGTGTAACCATCATCCGTGCGCTGCGCATCGCTCGAGTACGTCGTCGTGCGGCCATTGAACCCGGTCGCGGTGGAATCCACCGAGCGCGTGCCGGCCGCCCGGTCGTTGACCACCGTCGTGTTGCGCGTGGCCGTCGTGCCGTCTTCACGGGTCGCGGTCGTGTCGCGCGTGTAGCCCGATTCCGTGCGCTGGGTGATGGTGTCGACGGTCGTGCTTCTGCCTTCCGGACCGGTCCGCACGGCATTGCGATTGCGAGTGCCGGAAGCCTGGTCGTTGGTCACCACGACGTTGCGCGAAGCCGACTGGCCGTTCGCGTTCTGCCACTGGTCCTGTCGCGTGTGCCCGTTCGGTGTCCGCTGGACCTGCGTTGAACGCGACCAGCTGCCACTGGCGCCCTGGCCTGCACCGGCCTTGTGCTTGCCGCCGCTGCCGGCATTTGCGGCCGAACCGACGGCGCCGAAAAGCAGCAGCGTCGCCGCGATGCCAATGACTCTGGCGGTACGGTTGAAGTTCACATAAGACATGTTCGTATCCTTGTTGCGTGAAGGGCATGAGGTGCGTACATGCCTCTCAACGCGGCACCGCCCGGTTCGTTGACACGAGCCAGGCAGGCCCAGGGACCGATCTTGCGGGCGCGTCGGCGGGAGCCCTAACGCTCGTCCGCACGCAAGGTCTCGCCACCACCGCGCGCCGTGAGGTGCAGGAGTATCCCGAGCACCGCCATCGCCCAGACGATCACCGGGCTCGACGGCAGGTCGGTCACCAGGGAAACCGCCAGACCGACCACGTAGCTCGCCAGCGCGACGAGGTATCCGAGGCTCAGCTGGCGGTCACGCGCGTGCCGGTAGGTGGCCAGCGCCGGCACGATCAATGTCGTGAACACGAGATAGACCCCCACCAGCTGCACGGACGTCGTCACCATCAAGGCGAACAGCACATAGAAGCCGACGTTGCCGATGCGCTGGCGCCAGCGGAACCAGACCAGCAGGAACAGCGCGGTCAACACCGCCGCACGCACCAGCTGCTCGGTCGATACCCAGAGAATCTGGCCGGCCAGCAGGTCCTTGAGCGCCTCCCCTCCGTGCGGATTGTTGGCGAGCAGCAGGATCTGCGCGGTCGAAGCCAGCACGAACAGCACGCCGATCAGCGCTTCCTGCACTTCCGGCCGCTTGCGCTCGGTCCACGTGAGCAGCAAGGCGCCCAGCAATGCCGCCACGACCGCGGCGGCCTGGGTCATCCAACCCTGCGATTCGAAGCCGACGGAATGCGCAGCGATGACACCGAGGCCGGCAACTTGCGCGATTGCGAGATCGATGAACACGATGCCGCGCCTCAGCACCTGCTGCCCGAGCGGCACGTGCGACAGGACGACCAGGACGCCGGCCACCAGGGCCGGCCAGAGGATGCTGATGTCGCCGGCGAGATCGTTCACTTCGCGGCCGCCGTGAGTCTGTTGAGCGTGTCGTCGAACAGGCCGAAGAGGTCCTTGGCCTCCGGCGTGCCGCCCACCGAGAATGGCAGCGTGACGACCTTCGCCTTGACCCGCTCCGACAGCCACTGCGCCGCCTTCGGGTCATTATAGGCATTGGCCAGGATCATTCGCGGCGGCGTGGCCGACAGCTTCGAAACCAGGCTCGCCAGGTAGCCCGCGCTCGGCGGCACGCCGGGTTTTGGCTCGATCGCTGCGAGTTCCTGCATGCCGAGCCAGTGCACGAGATACGTCTGATCCTTGTGCATCACGACGACCGGCACGCCCTTGAGCGCGGCTCCCTGTGAAGTCCAGCGTGTCATCGCCTGTTGCCAGCGCGCCTGGAAGTCGGCACCGCGCGACTGGTAGTAGCTCGCGTTCGGCGCATCGACCACCGCAAGCCGTGCCGTCAGCGCCTTCGCAACGAGTGCGACGTTGCGCGGATCCAGGTGCGCGTGTGGATTCCCCAGGGGATGAACGTCGCCCAGCGAGCGGTCCACGGACACGGGGATGTCGAGCAGCCGCAGCACCGACGTCGCTTCGAAAAAGCCCGGCGCGCCTGGCCGGATCTTCGAATTACCGGACTCCTGCAGCAGCACTGGCAGCCAGCCAATTTCGAGATCGGCCCCATTGGCGACCAGCAGGTCCGCTGAGCGCGCGCGGGCAACGAGGCTCGGCTTGGCATCGACCCGGTGCACGTCCTGCAACGCGTTGGTCGCGGTGTAGACGTTCACCTTGTCGCCGCCCAGCTCGGCCGCGAGCGCGCCCCAGTCGGCCGTGGTCGCCAGGACCTTGATCGCGGCCTGGGCCGGCAGAGCGGCCACGAGCGTCAATGCCAGGCACACGCCCTTGATGAATCGATTCATGGTCGTCTCCTAGAACTTGTGGGCGCCGTGCGCGCCGATCGCATAGATGTACTGGATGAGCAGTTGCCGGTCGGTGTCCGCATCGCGCGCATCGTCCCAGGCGTACTGGGCGCGCAACCGGGAGAATTCGCTCGGACTCCAGTCGATCATGGTGGTGACACGGCTTGGCGAGCCCGGCAACAACAGCGGGAAATCCGTCGCCAGCAGTTCCCCGCTGCGGACGAGGCCGATGCGCGTCGAGCCAGAGTCCATCTCGTCGTAACGCAGTCCGACGCGCCAGCGCGGCATGAACTGGTAGACGCCCTGCACGTACCAGCCCGTCTGCCGGCTGCGGTAGCCGTCAAGCAGGTTGGAGCCGTCGACGTCGAAGGCGAGATCGCCGTCTTCCGTGCGTTCCATGTACTCGGCCTGCAGCTTCAGCGCGCGGCGTCGCGAATCGCCGGTCGGCGTCCACTTCAGGGTCGCATCGGCAATCCAGGTCTCCGAACTCCCCGTAAAGGCGTTGACGACCGGACTCCCGAAGCTGTCGAGGTCCTCGTACGCACGGTCCTCGGCATCCAGGTCGAGCCACGACAGCCCGGCTCGCCAGCCGATCGTGTCGCCGAGGTCGCCACCCGCGTGGGCGAACAGCGTGACGCCGTTCACCCCATTGCGGCCGAGCCGCGTGCCGGGGAACCCGCCGCCATTGCCGGTTTCGGCACCGAACTCCAGGAACAGGTCGGTGGGCGCGAGCCACTTAACCTGCACGCCGTCCTGCGCGTACTGGCCGCCGAAGAACGCCTGGTAGGCAAGCGGCTGGTCGACGAAGTCCCACGCGTGCGCGTGGATCTCGTTCAGATAGCCGAAACCGGAGTAGAACCTTCCGCCCTTGACGGAGAACCCTGCCGGAAGTGCCGTCGTGCGGAAGAACGCTTCCTCGACGCCGAGTTCGTTCTCGGGCGACAGCGCCACGGTGAGGTACGCCGAGAAGTAAGGATCGACGCTGGCAGAAAACGTGATCTCGGACTCGCCGAGATTGAAGCTGCGCTCGCCAGGGCCGATTTCGCCCCCGCTCGGCATGAAGCCGGCGAAATTGTAATCGGCAGGATCCTGCGACAGATCGGCATAGTTGCCGGCCAGGATCACCGAGATGGCCGGATTGAAGGCCGACGAATTCCGTGCAGGCGCCGCAGCCGGCGGCGGCGGTGTCGGCTCGGCAGCCACTGTCGCGGCAGTGGTCGATGCCGACTCGAGCTGGTCGATGCGGGCCTCGAGCGCCGTGACTCGATCGGCATATTCGGCCTTGAGAGCGGCAATTTCCGCGCGCAGCGCGGCGGTGTCATCCGCCGCGTATGCGGCGGCAGGCAGCAGTACCGTCGCGACAGCGACGGATGCAATGAATCGGGAAGCGTGTCCCATGGAAATGATCCTCGATGAAGGCAGGCAGGCCAGCTGTCATGCAGCCGGACGAGATCGAGCGAGACTGCCGTTCAGCGAGGAGGAGCGCGCGAACGATACGCGCGATGAACCGCGCGTACGGCGGGCGTGCTGAAATCGCACGGCCACATCATGCCCCGAGACCTGGAGCGCAAGGAAGAAGACCACTGCCGCACCGCCGGCCATGGCCAGCAGTGGGGCGTGCGAGACGCAGTCTATGCAGATGCCCGAATGCTGACCGGGCGGCGCAGGTCGTTCAGGACCGGCCGCGGCATGGCTCATCTGGTGCAGCAACGCGGTCGACTGCGCAAAGAAGAGCGCAATCGACGCCAAGCAGATGAGCCAATTTCTCCTAACCGACTTCAGGGTGCTGCACTCCATGGCCGAGCGCAGATACTAACGGAAAGACCGGCCGCATGCTTGCGACCGGCCGTCGCAGCGGACCTGGCCGCGGCAAGACGTGACGCTGCAGCGCTCAATGCCCTTGCCCGACCCCTCCGGAGGAGTGATATAGCTGCCGCATGCCCACCGGACGCCTACCCCCTCGAAGCCAGTGCGCACTCGCATTGCCGTTGTTCGCCGCCCTTGTGCTTGGGCCGCTTCCTGCCCGCCCTCAGCCCATCACGCCCTCGACGCCGCGCCTCGAGGAAGTCGTCGTCAGCGGCCCCCGAACCGCGCTACGTCGCGCCCACGACGCGCGACCGCATCGGCCGCATCTGGGCCCCGGTGCTGATCAACGGCAAGGGACCCTATCGGCTGGTGCTCGATACTGGCGCCAGTCGCTCTGCAGTCATCCAGCGCGTGGTCGACGAGGTTGGACTGCCCGTCCGCGCCAAGTCGGTCCAGTTGCGGGGGGTGACCGGCTCGGCCGTCGTGTCGTCCGTCCGGGCCGACACGCTCGAGTTCGGCGAGCTGCTCATCGAGAACACGACGATGCCGATCGTCGCCGACGCCTTCGGCGGGGCGGACGGCGTGCTCGGCGGCGAGGGCATGAAGGACAAGCGCATCCACATCGAGTTCATGAAGGACCGGATCAGCATCGTGCGCTCCCACAAGGCGCCCGCGCCGCCGGGATTCTCGGTCGTGCCCTTCAAGTTCGCGCTGAGCCGCGGCATGCGCGCAGAGGTCATGGTCGGCCCGGTCAAGACCATCGCGTTGATCGACTCGG
Organism: uncultured Gammaproteobacteria bacterium; assembly: GCA_963698735.1. Lineage (GTDB taxonomy): Bacteria > Pseudomonadota > Gammaproteobacteria > Steroidobacterales > Steroidobacteraceae > RPQJ01. The sequence continues at coordinate 62,094 of CAVOSA010000020.1, forward strand.
GCGCCCAGACGACGGTGGGCAATCTCGCGCTGCGTCAGGCCCTGGCTCGCCGGCGCGGCGAACGCGACCAGTACAACGACGCCGTCATCGGCGTCACCGAGGACATCCAGGCGGCCACGCGCGTGCGGATTCCGAGCATCGTGGCCGGCGAACTGATCGTGCGGAACGCCGAGATCATGTTCAGCGACCTGCACATCTTCGACCACTGGCAGCTCACTTCGCGGCCCGCGCTGATCATCGGCATGGATGTGCTCGGCGCGCTCGATACACTGGTCATCGACTACCGCCGCAACGAATTGCAGATCAAGGTCCGGCATTGAACCGGGAGGGGACATGGCACGCGCAACAATGATCGCCGACGGCTTGTATTTCGGGGAAGGTCCGCGCTGGCACGACGGCCGGCTCTGGTTCAGCGACTTCCACGACCACGCCGTCAAGTCGATGGACGCCGCCGGTGGCGTGCGCACGGAACTGCAGATCGACGACCAGCCGAGCGGCCTCGGCTGGCTGCCCGACGGACGCATGCTCGTGGTGTCGATGCGGCGCCGACAAGTGCTGCGCGTCGATCCGGACGGCGTCAAGGTTCATGCGGATCTGTCGGCGATTGCCACGTTTCATACGAACGACATGGTCGTGGACCGTCACGGCCGGGCCTACGTCGGCAATTTCGGCTTCGATCTCGACCACGCGCTGCAGTCGCGCGGCGTCGAAGGAGTTCTGGCGGAGCACCCGACCGCCGTGCTCGCGCGCATCGACCGGGACGGCAGCGTGCACATTGCCTGTGCGGAGATGCATTTTCCGAACGGCAGTGTCATCACACCGGATGGCAAGACGCTGATCGTCGCCGAGACGCTGGCCATGCGGCTGACGGCGTTCGATATCGCGGCCGACGGATCGCTCTCGAATCGCAGGCTGTGGGCACCGGTCGGCATGCGCGCCCCGGACGGCATCTGCCTCGACGCGGACGGCCACGTCTGGATTGCCAATGCCATCGCACCCGAGTGCGTGCTGTTCGCCCCCGGCGGCGAAGTCATCGCCGCGGTCGAGACCGACCAGCCCTGCTTTGCCTGCATGCTTGGCGGCCCGGACCGGCGCACGCTCTACATGCTGACGGCGCCGACATCCGTCGCGGACCTGGCATCGGCTTCTCGGCAGGGGCGCGTAATGGCGGTGCAGGTCGGAACTCCAGGAGCGGGCCTGCCCTGATCGGAGTCGCGGGCCGGCGCCCGTTGCAGTCTGACGGGCCTGTTGAAATGGGCCGAGTCGACGGCACAATGGGTGCCCGGAGCGCGCGGGCCGCCCGGGTCGCACCCGCCCACTCTGAACCGAAAAGGAAACCCATCGACATGAGCAAGCCAGGAATGTTCGCAGCTGCAATCGCCGTCCTCGCCGTGGCAGCCTGGAGCCAGTCAGCGCTGGCGGACACTGCCGCAGCGACGTGTGAGGTCCGCAAGGAAGGCGAAACGAAGCAAGGCGCCTCGGGAGCGTGCGACTTCTCGCAGCGCCAGGGTTACATCTCGATCAACCTGCGCAATGGCGACAACGTCGAACTCCGGCCCGCGGACAAGCCGAATCATTTCAAGGACCAGAAGGGCAACAAGGTCGTGCGCACGTCGACGGGCGCCAATACCCAGGAATACAAGTGGGACCACCGGAAGATCATCGTTACCTTCGCGGCTGGTCACGGCGCCCAGGCGCACTCTCAGAACTACGCATCCGGCGGCACTCCACCGGACCTGCAGGACCTGGTCGGCGCAAAGGGCGGGCAGGCCGAGGGTGAACTGCAGCGACGGGGCTACGAGTACCGCACGGGTTCCACCTCTGGCCACGAGAAGTACGGTTACTGGCTGAACAAATCCTCGGGGCGCTGCGTCCAGATCGTCACCGCAGAGGGACGCTACCAGTCGATCGTTAACAGCAGTTCCCACAACTGCAATCGTTGAAGGCGAAGTTGTATCGCTGCCGCGGGAATGGATGGACCAGGCGGGCACTGCCGGACCTGCAGCCGGCCGCTGAAATGCCAGGTCTGGATGGCATTTCGCAAGCCGTGGCGCCGATCGCACGCGCCCGGCGTCTGTTCGGATTGCTGGCCCTGCTGTATTTCGCACAGGGCCTGCCCTCCGGGCTGATCGCGAAGGCACTGCCCGCCCTGCTCCGCGACCAGGGCGTATCGCTGTCGACGATCGGTTTCACCAGCATGCTGGCACTGCCCTGGGCGCTCAAGTTCGCCTGGGCTCCCCTCGTCGACCGCTACGGCTCGCGCCGGCAGTGGCTGCTGGCCCTCAACGCATTGACGATGGCATTGATGCTGGTCGTCGCATCGCGCGACTTCGCCGCGTGGATCGAGGTGCTGCCGTTGCTGTTCGCAGTGCTCTTCTGCGCCAACCTGGTCTCTGCCACCCAGGACATCGCGACCGACGGCTACGCGGTCAGCATGCTGAAACCCGAATGGCGCGGCATCGGCAACAGCATCCAGGTGGTCGGCTACAAACTCGGCATGGTGGTGGGCAGCGGCGGACTGCTGTGGCTGGTCGCGCACCACGGATGGCAGGCGAGTTACGGCGGCCTTGCTGGCCTGATCCTGGTCGTACTCGTGCCTGTATTGTTCATGCAAGATGCGCGGACGCCGGTGCAGCAGGCTGCAACTCACACGCCCTGGCACGGACTGCGCGGGTACGCGCAGTTATTCAAGGAGTTTGTCGCCCGCCCCGGATTGGGCTGGTGGCTGCTGACCGTCGCCCTGTACAAGTTCGGCGATTCGCTGGCCTCGCGGATGACCGGGCCGCTGCTCACCGACAGCGGCTTTTCGCTGGTGGAGATCGGCGTCATCAGCGGGACTGCGGGCGCAACGGCGGGTGTGCTCGGCGCGTTCGTCGGCGGCGCCTCCTTGCTGCGCCTGGGCCATCGCGAAGCGTTGCTCGGCTTCGGCGTGTTGCAGGCCATGGGCCTCGCCGGCTACCTGTTGGTGGTGGCCGGGGTGCAGAGCGTCTATGCGCTGGGCGCGATCGTGTACTTTGAGCAGTTCGCGGACGGCCTGTCCACGGTTGCGCTGTTCACGATCATGATGGATCGCTGCCGCCCGCATTCACCGGGCACCGACTACTCGCTGCAGGCCTCACTGATGGTGATGGTGACTGGAGTCGCGGCGACTTTCGGCGGTGTATTCACTGAGCGGTTCGGCTACGCGGCGGTCTTCGCCGTGGCGTCGCTGCTCACGCTGCTGGCCCTGGTGCCAGCCATCCTGTCCTTCCGCGCGTCGGGCCACGTGCGGGCCGGCCCCGGTTCGCTATGATTGCGTGATGCGTCCATTCGCCAATCCGCTCGCGGCCCTGTTTCTGTGCCTCGCGGCGACGGCATCTCCCGCGGAGGAGAAAGACGTGGCCGCGGTCGCGGCCGCGGAGTCCGCGTTCCTCGACTATCTGGATGCCATGGGTGCCGCTGGCTTCATCGAGGCCGGGAGCGTGCAGAACTACGCGGGCAAGGATCTCGCCGCCTGGCAGCAGGCCCTGGACGAGCGTCGGCAGTTGCTGAACGGCGCACTCGCGAGAATCCAGGCCGGACGACTCGCACCCGGCGACCAACGCGCCGTCGCATCGATGCGCAAGTCGGTCGCTGCGCACGACGCAGAGGGGACGACACCGGGCGGGCGGACGCCTGGCTGCCAGGACGCACAGGATCGCAGCCTGGAGTACGCGGCACTGCGCGATGCGCTGGTCAGCTGCTACGTCGAGCACGGCAACCAGCTCAAGTTCGGCGGCGGCACGATCGATCGCGGCACGGCGCTGCAGTTGCTGCACGTCGTGGACGACCCCGCGGAGCGCAAGGCGATCTTCGACGCCTTCATTCCGCTCTGGACGGCACTCAATGGACGCAACCAGGCCGACAGCCCCTATCGCAGGATGATCGCGCTGGCGGCGGACGATGCGAAAACGCATGGCTCGGAGATCGACGCGGCGGCGCGCGCGATCGGCGTCGAGACGGCCGAGGTCGAGCGCTGGCTCGTGCAGGTGCTGGAAGCTTGGCGCGACGCCAACCCTGCGGATCCGATCGAGCCGTGGGATTTCCGCTACCGCAACGGTGCGGCCAATCGCCAGTTGCAGGCCCGAATCCCGGCGGCAACGCTGCTGCCGGTCAACGAGCGCTTCTATCGCGACCTTGGCGCGGACCTGCTCAAGCTTGGCGTCGTGTTCGATCTCGAATCCCGGCCGGACAAGTCGCCGCTCGCCTATTCCGACTTCCTCGCCCGCGGCCGCAGCGTGCGCAGCGAATGGCGGCGGCCGGTCGCGCGCGTTCTTGGCACCTACCCCACGGGCGGGCTGTTCTCGCTCAACGAACTGGTGCACGAGAACGGACACGCCGTGCACGTCAGCGCCATCCACACGCGGCCCGCCTACATGGACTGGCCCGATACGCTGTTCACCGAGGCGTTCGCCGACGTGCCGTCCTGGAGCGTCCACGAGCCCTCCTGGCAGCGCCGGTATCTGGGCGCCGAGGTCGCGGAGGCGGACTCGATGCGGGCACTGTTCGCCAACGTCATGCTCGACGTCGCGTGGTCGCTGTTCGAGATGCGCATGCTGCAGGACCCACGCACGGACCCGAACGCAGTCTGGACCGACATCACCTATCGCTACCTGCGCATCGTGCCGCACCCGGAGGTGCCGTGGTGGGCCATGCGCGTGCAACTCGCGGGCAATCCAGGCTACATGGTCAACTACGGTCTCGGCGCGGTGCTGACTGCCGAGATGCGCGCCCGTACGATCGACGCGATCGGGCCGTTCGATACCGGCAACGCGCAATGGTACGCATGGCTCAGCGAACAACTGCTGCGTTACGGCTCCGAGCGCGACACGCAAACGCTTATGCAGGACTTGCTGGGCCGGCCGGTGTCGCCGACCGCGCTGCTGCAGCAGATCAAGCGCTGCGGCAGCGCGCGTTGAGCTACCCCGGGCGCTCGAGCGCCAGCGCCAGCCCCTGCCCCACCCCGACACAGAGCGTCACCAGCGCGCGCCGGCCGCCGATTCGCTCGAGCTGACGCAACGCCGTGAGCGCCAGCCGCGCGCCGCTCGCGCCGAGCGGATGCCCAAGGGCGATTGCGCCGCCATTCGGGTTCACCTGCTGCGCATCGTCGGGCAAGCCGAGCGAACGCGTCACGGCCAGCACCTGCGCGGCAAACGCCTCGTTGATCTCGATGACGTCGAAGTCGTCGAGCCGCAGGCGCAGCCGCGCCAGCAGCTTGTGCACGGCGCCAACCGGCCCGATCCCCATGACTCGCGGCGCGACGCCGCAGGCCGCCATGCCGAGAATTCGCGCACGTGGCGCGAGGCCATTGCGCGCCATGCCGGCTGCGGAGGCGACGAGCAACGCGCACGCGCCGTCGTTGATGCCCGAGGCGTTGCCCGCCGTGATGCTGGTGCCCGGCCCCAGGATCGGCACCAGCGATGCCAGCCTGGCAAGCGATGTGTCCGCACGCGGTTGTTCGTCAGCCTCGACTGGCGAGGTCTTCGATCCGGCGGGCACGCTCACAAGTTCGTCGCAAAACCACCCCTGCCCGATGGCCGCAGCCGCGCGCTGTTGCGACCGCAGTGCGAAGGCGTCCTGGTCTTCGCGGGAAATGCCGTGCTCGCGCGCGAGGTTCTCTGCCGTCTGCGTCATCGAGTCCACGCCGTGCAGCGCCTGCATGCGCGGGTTGACGAAGCGCCACCCCAAGGTGGTGTCTTCGAGCTTCTGCTCGCGCGAGTGCGGCACGTCTGCCTTGCCCAGCACGTAGGGCGCGCGGGTCATGCTCTCGACGCCGCCGGCAACGACCAGGTCGGCTTCCCCCAGCGCGCAGGCACGCGCAGCCTGGCCGACGGCCTCGAGGCCTGACGCGCACAGGCGATTGATCGTCACGCCAGGCACGGACTCCGGCAGGCCTGCGAGCAATGCAGCCATGCGCGCCACGTTGCGGTTGTCCTCGCCTGCCTGGTTCGCGCAACCGAGGTAGACGTCATCGATCAGCGCCGGATCAAGGCTGGCATGGCGCGCCAGCAGCCGCTGGATCGGGACCGCGGCGAGATCGTCGGTGCGGACGCCGGACAGGCCGCCGCGGAACCGGCCGAAGGGCGTGCGAATGCCGTCGCAGAGATAGGCTTGCGTCATGTCAGGTGGCAACCGGAGGCAGGCTGTTGGCGGGGAGGCAACGCGCGATCGCGGCCGCGGTGGACCGGAGTTCGGGCAGGACATCGCGTTGTGCGTGACGTGCCGCGTCCGCGTGGAACGGCAGGCTTGCGTTCAGGGCCGCGATGACGCGGCCTTCGCGGTCAAGCACGGGGACAGCCAGCGAGCACAGGCCGAGTTCCAGCTCCTGCTCGACGTACGCGTAACCCTGGCCGCGGACCTCGCGCACGATGCGCTTGAGACGACGGGTATCGGTCACCGTGTGCGGCGTGAGCCGCGCCGGCCTGCAGTCCGCGAGCCACGCATCGAGCGCGACGTCGGGCAGTCCTGCCAGCAGGACGCGGCCCATCGAAGCGGCATACGCCGGCAGGCGCGCCCCTACGCCCAGCGCGACCGTCATCACGCGCCGCACCGGCACACGCAGCACGTACACGATCGACTGGTCGTCGAGCACGGCCATCGAACAACTGTGGTTGACGCGCTCGGCAAGCTGCTCCAGCAGCGGCTGCGCCAGGTCCGTGAGTTTCAGCGACCCGAGTGCGCCGAAACCCAGCTCCAGCACTCGCGGGCTGAGCGCGTACTCGCGCCCGAGCGCGCGCACGTAGCCGAGGTGCTGCAGCGTGAGCAGCAGCCGCCGGGCCGCCGCTCGCGACACTCCGGCGCGCGCAGCCACATCGGCGAGGCTCAGCGTCGGGTGCCCCGAGTCGAAGACCGTCAGCACTGCCAGCCCCCGAGCCAGTGATTGGACGTAGTCACGGCTTTGCTCGAACGCGAGCGAAGCGGAAGATGGGTCCCGGACTGCCATTTGACGCGGAGCTTAGTGATTCGTAGCATTGTTCGCAATGCGAACGATTGTGCGATTATCGCACATCCGTCACAAACACCAACCGGGGACAACGTGAGTTCAGAGCGAGAGCTGGTCCTGCACAGCTGGTGCGCGCAGTCGCACTGGAACGCACCGACGGTTGTCGGTGGCGACGGCGCGTGGCTGCATCTCGAGGATGGCCGACGCGTCCTCGACATGAGCAGCCTCGCCGAGTGCAGCAACCTCGGCCATCAGCACCCGCGCGTCGTGGCCGCCATTCGTGCGCAGGCCGAGCAACTGTGTTTCGTCACGAATTCGTGGGGAGCAAGACCCCGCGCCGAGCTGGCCGAGCGCCTGCTGGAGCTGGCAGGATTCGAGGGCGGGCGCGTGTTCTTCACCCTCGGCGGCGCCGATGCCAACGAGCACGCGGTGAAGATCATCCGCCAGGCCTGCGGCAAGTTGCGGGGCGTCGTCGTCGCGCGTGACCGCTCGTACCACGGTTCGACGCACCTCGCGATGGCCCTCTCGGGCGACTCCCGGACGCGCGCGATGATCGACCCCGACGCCATGGGCGTCACCCACGTCGAGCCGCCGTACGCGTACCGCTGCCCGTTCGGCAGCAGCGACGACGCGGACTGCGGCAATCGCGCCGCAGCGGCGATCGGGCAGCGCATCGACGAGTTCGGCGCCGAGCGCGTCGCGGCCGTCATCGTCGAACCGAACGCGGGCTCCAACGGCATCGTCGCCCCCGACAGTTACTGGCCCGCCGTCCGCAGCCACACGCAGGCACGCGGCATCCCGCTGATCGCGGACGAAGTCATGAGCGGGTTCGGGCGCTGTGGCGAGTGGTTCGCCTGGCAACGCTACGGTGACGCGGGGCGGCCCGACGTCATCACGCTCGCCAAGGGCCTGACTGGCGCGATGATGCCGCTCGGTGCCGTGGTGATCTCGCGCGACATCGCCGCCCGGCTCGACGACCAGGTGCTGGGCACCGGCCTGACCTATTGCGGTCACCCGCTTGCCTGTGCCGCGGGGGTTGCCGCGATCGATGCGTATCGCAACGAGGGGCTGATCGAGCGCTCCCACAGACTTGGCGCAGACCTGCGGCGCGAACTCGACAGGCTTGCCGCGCGTCACCCGGTCATCGGCGACGTGCGCGGCGGCCATGGCTTGTTCGCCGTGCTCGAACTGGTCAGAGACCGCGCGTCGCGCGAACCGCTGGCACCCTGGCCGCAGACACCGCCCGCGCTCACTGCCCTGCTCAAGGCAGCCATGACTGAAGGCGTCTCCTTCGGCACACGTGGCAACCTGATCCTGATCGCGCCGCCACTCGTCATCGACGAGCAGGACCTGGCGCGCGCACTCGCCTTGCTCGACCGCCTGCTGGCGCGATTCTTCCCCGCCTGACCCACGACTGAGCCACGCCCATGAGCTTTCGCCTCACCTACGCCACGATGTTCGATCCTCCCGCCGAGATGCATGAACGTTTCGACGCGGCGCTCGACCGGGTGCGTTCCCGTCTTGGCGGGCGTCACGAACTGTTCCTCAACGGATCCGATGTCGCGGCCAGCCGCCATGCGCCGCGCTCCAGCCCGATCGACAGTGGCATTCACCTGGGGGAGTTCGCCATCGCGAGCCAGGAAGACGCGGCGCAGGCGATGGAGTCGGCGCAGCAAGCGTTCCCGGCGTGGCGAGCAACGCCCGCAGCCGAGAGGACGCGGCTCATGCGTCGCGTTGCCGACGTGATGGAAGCCCGCGTGTATGAAATCGCCGCAGCGCTCGCGCTCGAGGTCGGCAAGAACCGCATGGAGGCGCTCGGTGAAGCGCAGGAGACGGTGGATTTCTTCCGTCATTACGCCGACGACTACGAGCAGCACGGCGGCTACACGCACGAGCTGCCGAACGATCCGTTGCCGAACGTCGTCTCGCGCAACCGCAGCGTGATGCGACCGTACGGCGCCTGGGTCGTGATCGCCCCGTTCAACTTCCCGCTCGCACTCGCCGGGGGACCGGCGGCCGCTGCGCTCGTCACCGGCAACACCGTCGTCATCAAGGGCGCCACCGACACGCCGTGGGCAGGGCGACTCCTGGCCGACTGCATTCGCGACGCCGGCCTGCCACCCGGCGTATTCCACTATCTCTCCGGCTCGGGCCGCGAAGTCGGCGAAGCGCTGGCCTCGCATCCGGCGACGGCAGGGATCACGTTCACTGGCTCGGTGGCCGTCGGCACGCACCTGCTGCGTCAGATGGCGTCCGGCCCCTGGCCCCGCCCGTGCATCGCGGAGATGGGCGGCAAGAACCCGTGCATCGTGACTGCGCACGCGAACCTCGACGATGCCGCAGCCGGCATCGCGCGCTCGGCCTATGGCATGGACGGCCAGAAGTGCTCCGCCCTCTCGCGCCTTTACGTGGACGGCAAGGTGGCGGACGAACTGATCGAGCGCCTGCGCGCGCAGATCGACGCAATCAGGATCGGCGATCCCTGCCGACGCGAGAACTGGCTGGGTCCCGTCATCAACGCCCATGCAGCGGCGAATCACGTGCGCTACGTGCGTGAACTGCAAGCCGGCGGCGCAACGCTGGTCACCGGCGGGCGTGAACTGCGCGATGGCGAACTTGCACGCGGGCACTACGTCGATCCCGCGCTGGTCGAAGCGCCGCTCGCGCATCGCCTCTGGAAGCACGAAATGTTCCTGCCGATCCTGATGCTGCACCGGGTTGCCAACCGCGACGAGGCAATGCGGCTCGCGAATGATTCGGACCTGGGGCTCACGGCCGGGTTCTATGGCGGCGTCGACGAGGTGCCCTGGTTCCACGAACAGATCGAGGCCGGCGTCACGTACGCCAACCGCAAGCAGGGCGCCACGACCGGCGCGTGGCCGGGCTACCAGCCGTTCGGCGGCTGGAAGGGCTCGGGTTCCACGGGCAAGGCGATCGCATCGTTCTATTACCTCGCCCAGTACCAGCGCGAGCAGTCGCGCACCGTGGTGGAACCGTGACGCCGAAAGTCGCCACGCTGCACGATGCGATCGCGCGGCATGTCCATGACGGTGCCTGCGTCGCGCTCGAGGGTTTCACGCACCTGATTCCGTTCGCGGCAGGTCACGAGATCATCCGCCAGGGCCGCCGCGGCCTGCACCTCGTCCGCATGACGCCCGATCTGATCTACGACCAGATGATCGGCATGGGGTGCGCCAGCAGGCTGACGTTCTCCTGGGGAGGCAATCCCGGCGTCGGCTCGCTGCACCGGTTGCGAGATGCCGTCGAGCAGCGCTGGCCGGCGCCGCTGGAGATCGACGAGCATACGCACGCAGGCGTCGCGGCCGCCTACTGTGCGGGCGCTGCGCGCCTGCCGTTCGCAACACTGCGCGGCTACCTCGGCACCGACCTGCCCTCCGTCAACCCACGCATCCGCAGCATCGAATGCCCGTTCACCGGCGAGCGGCTGGCCGCCGTGCCCGCCATCAACCCCGACGTCACGATCCTGCATGCCCAGCGCGCGGACCGGCAGGGGAATGTGTCGCTGCACGGCATCGTCGGCGCGCAGCGCGAAGCCGCCTTTGCGGCGCGGGCGTTGATCGTCACCGTCGAAGAAATCGTCGATGCGCTGCCGCCGGCAATGAACGGCATCGTCCTGCCGCATTGGATCGTCAGCGCCGTCGCGCCCTGTCCTGGCGGGGCGTATCCCTCGTACGTGCAGGATCACTACGCGCGCGACAACGCCTTCTACCAGCGCTGGGATGCCATCGCGCGCGAGCGCGAAGGTTTCCGCGCGTGGATGGACAGGCACGTGCTCGGCAATCCCGATCACGCCTCGTTCCTCGCCAGCCTGCGCGAGGCCGCATGAGCGACTGGACGCGCGACGAGATGATGACGGTTGCAGCCGCCCGGCTGCTGTGGGATGAGTGCGTGTGCTTCGTCGGCATCGGACTGCCCAGCGCGGCCTGCAATCTCGCGCGTCTCACGCACGCGCCGGACATCGTGCTGGTCTACGAATCCGGCACGCTCGGCACACGCCCCGCAGTGCTGCCGCTTTCAATCGGCGACGGCGAACTGGCAGAGACCGCGGCCTGCGTCATTGCGCTGCCGGAAGTGTTCAGTTACCTGCTGCAGGCGGGCCGCGTGGACGTCGGCTTCCTTGGCGCCGCGCAGGTGGATCGCTTCGGCAACCTCAACAGCACCGTGATCGGACCTTACGACTCGCCGAAGACCCGGCTGCCGGGCGCGGGCGGGGCCACGGAGATCGCCGCACACGCGCAGAAGACGTTCGTGATGCTGAAGGCGACGCCGCGCAGCCTCGTGTCCAGACTGGACTTCCGCACCAGCGCAGGCTTCCTCGAAGGCCACGGCGCGCGCGCAAAGACCACTATGCGCGGCACGGGACCGCAGTCGGTGATCACGGACTACGGCGTGCTCACCCCGGAGCCAGGCACCGACGAACTGCAGTTGACCGCCCTTTTCCATGGCGCCACGGTCGAAGAGGCACGCGCCGCCACGGGTTGGCCGCTGAAGGTCGCGACACACGTTGCAATGGTCGCGCCGCCGTCCTCCACCGAACTCGAAACCCTGCGCGCACTGCACGCGCGCACCCGCGAGGCGCACCAGCGCCCCGTGCGACTTCCCGCGTGACGCGGGACACTTCCCCAGGAGCCTGCCGTGTCGAACCCGCACCTCAAGACTGACCTTCCCGGCCCGAAGTCCAAAGCGATGCTGGCGCGCGATTTTCCCGTCGCCTCGCCTTCGTATCCACGCGACTACCCGTTCGTGATGTCGCACGGTCGCGGCACTGAGGTCTGGGACGTCGACGGCAACCGCTTCCTCGACTTCGTCGCGGGCATCGCCGTGTGCTCCACGGGCCACTCGCACCCGCAGGTGGTCAACGCCATCAAGGCGGCCGCAGACAAGTTCCTGCACGTCTCGAGCGACTACTGGCACGAGAACATGACCCGGCTGACCGAGCGGCTTGCCGAAGTCGCGCCGATGGGCGAGCCGGTGATGAGCTTCCTGTGCCAGTCCGGCACCGAGTCGGTCGAGGGCGCGATCAAGCTCGCGCGCTATGTCACCGGCCGGCCGCGCTTCATCGGCTTCCTGGGAGGCTTCCACGGGCGCACGATGGGTTCGCTGTCCTTCACATCCAGCAAGTACACCCAGCAAAAGGGTTTCGCGCCGACGATGCCGGGCGTGACGCACGTGCCGTATCCGAATCCCTACCGTCCGTTGTTCGCGGGGGCGGACCAGGGCAAGGCAGTGCTCGACTACATCCGCATGCTGTTCGAGCGCAACGTGCCGGCGTCGGAAGTCGCCGCAATCCTGGTCGAGCCGCTGCAGGGCGAAGGCGGCTACCTGTGGCCGCCCGAAGGCTTTCTAACCGGGTTGCGCGCCCTCTGCGACGAGCACGGCATCCTGCTGATCTTCGACGAGGTGCAGTCTGGCGTCGGCCGCACCGGCAAGATGTTCGCCTGCGAGCACTCGGGCGTGCGGCCCGACATCCTGACGAGCGCGAAGGGCCTCGGTTCCGGCATGCCGATCGGCGCGATCGTGGCGAAGAAGCGGCTGATGGAGCAATGGAAGCGCGGCGCGCACGGCAACACGTTCGGCGGCAACCCTTTGAGCTGCGCGGCGGCGCTCGCGACGCTCGACCTCGTGCAATCCGGCTACATGGCCAACGCGGCGCGCGTGGGCGAACACTTCATGGGCCGCCTGCGCGACATGATGCGCGACTACCCCTGCATCGGCGAGGTCCGCGGCAAGGGACTCATGATCGGCATGGAACTGATCGAGAACGACGCCGAGCGGACGCCGGCCCGGGCGCTGTGCGATCGGCTCGTGACGCGCGCTTACTACAACGGGCTGCTGCTGCTCTCCTGCGGCGTCAGCACCGTGCGCTTCATGCCGCCACTCTGCGTCACCATCGCCGAGGTCGACGAGGCCGTTGGGCTGCTGCGCAGCGCACTCGACGAAGCATTGCAGGGCAAGGCGAGCTGAGGTCAGTCGTGGCGCGACTTGACGGAATTCCGCGCCGCGGGCGCGCCACCGATTGACCGACCAGCGAGGGGACATGCAGCAGGACAGGAAGGAACTCGGCTTCTGGATGTGCACGGCCCTGGTGGTCGGCAACACCATCGGCATGGGCATATTCGTGCTGCCGGCGTCGCTGGCGCCGTACGGCTTCAACGCCATGGTGGGCTGGGGCATCACGGTGCTCGGCATGACCGTGCTCGCGCGCGTGTTTGCGCAACTCGCACGCGAGTTTCCGACCGCCGACGGTCCCTACACCTACATCGAGCGGACCACGGGCCCGCTGCCCGCCTACGTGGCAATCTGGTGCTACTGGGTTTCCTGCTGGATCACCAACGCCGCGCTCGCGATAGGCCTCGTCGGCTACCTGGGCAAGGTGCTGCCGGGACTCGAAGCGCTGTCGCCCGTCGTGCTCGCCATCGCGCTGATCTGGTTGTTCGTCGGCGTCAACCTGCTGGGCGTGCGCACCGGCGGCAGCGTGCAGATCGTGACGACCCTGCTCAAGCTGCTGCCGATGCTGTTCATCCTCGGCCTCGGCGCGTGGTTGCTGCTCACTGAGCCGTCAGTCTTCACGCGACATCCACCCACGACTCCGCTCACGCTGGAGGCCATGATGGCGGCCTCCACAATCGCGCTGTTTGCCATGCTCGGCATCGAATCTGCCGCAGTGCCGGCCGGCCGCGTGCGCGATCCGGAGAAGAACATTCCGCGCGCGACGCTCGTCGGCACCTTGCTGATGGCGGTCATCTACATCGGCGTCTCGGCGATCGCGATGCTGCTGTTGCGACAGGACGAACTCGCGAACTCCTCGGCGCCGTTCGCCGACCTGCTGGACCAGTTCGTGGGCGACGGCAACGGCCGCGTGCTGTCGGTCTTCGTCGTGATCAGCGGCCTGGGCGCGCTGAACGGCTGGACACTGCTGGTGAGCGAACTCACGGCGTCGATGGGCAGGCATGGTTTCCTGCCGAAGTCCTGCGAGCGGCTCAACACCCGCGGCGCGCCGGTCGTCGCGCTGGTGATGACTGCCGTGCTCGCCACTGTGATGGTGCTGATGAATTACAGCAAGTCGATGGTGGACGGATTCACGTTCCTGTCGCAGGTGGTGACGGCCGCCAACCTGCCGCTGTACCTTTTGTGCGCGATCGCGCTGGTCGTGCTGGCGCGGCGCGGAGAACGAAAGCTGCCGGCAAGTCTCTTCGTACTGGGCATCGTCGGAACGGCGTACGTCGTCTTTGCCTTTGTCGGGCTCGGCAGCGAACCGTTCCAGTGGTCGCTTGTGCTGGGCGCGGCCGGCCTGCCGTTGTACTGGTACATGCGCAGACGCCGCGCCTGATGCGCCTTGCGACAATTCAGAGACATGGGAACCGCAATGCCTGACGGGAACGGAAGAAAATCGGACAACCGGCACCGCGTACACCGCGCAGAAATCCGGCATGGATTTGCCGCCGCCCTGGTGCTGGCGTCGGGGTTTGCCGGTCAAATGACCGCGCAGGCGGTAGCTGCGAATGAACCGAAGGCTGCTCCGGCGCCGGTCGCAGCCGACTACATCGCCGACGGCCGGTTGCCGCTCGCAACAATCATGGGCCGCTTTGAATCGCTGTCGTCCCGGTATGGTTGGCGGTCCGAAACCGTCTACGCCTACCCGGACGCAAAGGACCTGGCGATCAAGGCCTGGCGCACTCCGCATCGCGGCGAGGCCTTGTGGATCCTGGCGGGCATCCATGGCGAAGAGCCGGCCGGACCCAATGCCATTGCCGGCAACGTCGCTGTCATTGCGGAGCTGGCGGCATCCGGTGTGCCGATCGTCGTGATCCCGCTCGCCAATCCGCAGGCATATCGCCACAACTGGCGCTACCCGAACACGGCCGAGCGCGATTGGAAGAAAGGCGGCTACAGCGTCGGCGACGCGGAATACCTGTTGCCGGACCTGGAGCAAGGAAGCAAGCCGCGCGCCGCCGCGGTGTCGGGCCCCGAGACGCTGGCCCTGACGCAATACGTGCTGCGCCTGGCACAACAATACCCTCCCCGCCTGGTACTGGACCTGCACGAGGACGAACTCTCTACCGACGGCGGCTACATCTACTCGCAGGGCACCCAGCCCGAGAACAACCCTGTCGGCGCCGAGATCGTCCGCTTGCTGCAGGCAACGGGCATACCGTTGCGCCAGTCCGGGAAGACCCGCTTCGGCGAGCCGGTCGTGAAGGGCGTCATCAGCCGCGATGACCAGGGCATGCCGATTCGCGACGGTTCGATCGACGAGTTGCTGGCCGCGACCACGGTCTTCGTCGATGACAGGAAAGTGCCGGGACCCGCGGCGCGGACCGTGATCGTCGTCGAGACGCCGGCGTTCGAAGGTTCGAAGTTCGAGCTGCGCGTCGCCGCTCACGGCGCAGTCGTCGAGCGCGTGCGGGAACTGTGGACGCTCGGTTCGACCACGCCGCCCGCGCTGCCGCGTTGACGCGCGCCGGGCTGGCGCGTAGCGTGGACTCTCCTTACGGCGACCAGGAGCCGGCATGGCTCCGCAGCGCCTGGGACCACCAAGGGAGCAGCAGCATGTCAGTCGCCAAGATCACGGAAATCACGTCGACGTCCAAGAAGAGCTTCGAGGATGCGATCGCCAACGGCCTGAAGCGGGCCAGCAAGACCATCCATGGCATCTCGGGCGCGTGGGTCGCCGACCAGGAGGTCGCCGTCTCGGGCGGCAAGGTCACCGAATACAAGATCCGCATGAAGCTCACGTTCGTACTCGACGACAAGTGAGCCCGGCGTAGGTGACGACCGTTAGCGGCGCGAGCAGTCCCATCGGGGAGCGCTGGTGTCCACCAGGGCGCTGACGACCGCGCAAGTACTGGTGCTGGCGCGCTTCGGGCTGATGTTGCTCGAGATGGCGCTGGTTCGAGCGCACCTGGTCCGCGGACGGTACACGCTGCAGGACACGCTCGCGTCGATTGGAATGCGGGCAGGCAACTATGCGACCAACGTGGCGCTCGCCGGCGCCACCGTCGCTGTATTCGCCTACATCTACCAGTTCCGGTTGTTCGACATCTCGATGAGCTCGCCGTATGCGTGGGCGGCGATCGTCGTGCTCGACGACTTCGCGTACTACTGGTTCCATCGCATCAGCCACGAGTGCCGGTTCTGGTGGGCCGCCCACGTCAACCATCACTCGTCGCAGGAGTACAACCTTTCCACAGCGATCCGGCAGCCCTGGACCGGCGTGCTCGTCGGCACCTGGGCACCCTGGTTCGTGCTGCTGTTGATCGGGTTTCCGCCGGAGATGATCTTTCTGCAGAGCGGCCTCAACCTGCTCTACCAGTTCTGGATCCACACCGAGGCCATCCGCAGGATGCCGGCCTGGTTCGAGTACCTGTTCAACACGCCTTCGCATCACCGCGTGCACCACGCCTCGAACCCGCGGTACGTGGACCGCAACTACGCGGGAGTGTTCATGGTGTGGGACCGCATGTTCGGGACGTTTGCAGCCGAGCTGGATGCCGAGCCGCCAAAGTACGGCCTCATCACGAACATCAACACCTACAATCCATTCCGCATTGCGTTCCACGAGTGGGCCGCGATGTTTCGCGACCTGGGGCGGGCGCGCAGCCTGCGCGAGGTGATTGGCTACGTGTTCGGCCCGCCGGGCTGGCGGCCGGATGGCACCGGGCCGACGGCGGCGAACATCCGCGCCGCGTGGCTCCGCAACACAAGAACCAAGGTTTCCGCCGGGGGCGCAGACGCCGTCAGCACAGCCGTCCGCTGACTCTCTGCCAGACGGGTGCTTGCGCGGCCGCCCCGGCTTAAACTGACCGTCGCCGATTCGTCATCGCCCTTGCCGGAGAGACCTTCATGCACGTCAAATCGCTCAAGGACGCAGTCAGCGCCGAGGAATGGCAACTGCGCTGCGATCTTGCCGCGTGCTACCGGCTGGTGGCCGCTTACGGCTGGACCGACCTGGTGTTCACGCACGTCAGTGCGCGCATTCCAGGACCCGAACACCACTTCCTGATCAACCCCTACGGACTGCTGTTCGAGGAGATCACGGCTTCGTCTCTCGTGAAAGTGGACCAGGACTGCAACAAGCTCAGCGACTCGCCGTTTCCGGTCAATCCGGCCGGGTTCGTCATCCACAGCGCGATTCACCAGGTGCGCGACGACGCCGGCTGCGTGCTGCATACGCATTCGCGCGCCGGCGTGGCAGTGAGCGCGCAGAAATGCGGGGTGCTGCCCATCAGCCAGCAGTCGACGTTCGTGCTGGGCTCGCTCGCGTATCACGACTACGAGGGGGTCGCGCTGCGGGACGACGAGAAATCACGCCTGCAGGCCGACCTGGGCGAGGCCAATTACCTGATGCTGCGCAACCACGGTTTGCTGACCGTGGGCCGCACCGTCGCCGATGCCTTCCTGTTCATGTACGTGTTCGACAGCACCTGCCGCATCCAGATCGATGCCCAGGCGGGCGGCGAACTCATCCAGGTCAATCCGGCGATCCTGCAGGGCATGGCCCACGTCATGAAGACGGCAACCTCGGGGCTCGGCGCAGGGATCGCCTGGCCGGCCTTGCTGCGCAAGCTCGACCGCATGGATCCGAGTTACAAGACCTGAATCAGGACGGCGCACAGGCACTTGGTCACGTGCCGGTCACAAGCACCACGCACGCAGGACTTGCAGGCCACTCAGCGCCTGAAGTAACGCAGCAGCGGCTTCACCTTCAGCGGCTTGCCGCCGCCGAACAGGTGCCAGACGAACAACACGCCCCAGCTGATTACCGCCGCCAGCGCCAGCACGGCCGCCGTGACCATGCGCAGCTTCGACGTGGTGTCTTCCGGAACCGCAATCGCAGTGGCGATGGTCGTCGCCGATGCAAACGCAGCCAGCGTGAGCCGTCCGGTAAGGGCATGCAGGCGACGCGGGACCTCGTCGAGCTCCGGCGTGACCGCGCGCACCATGATGTTGCCAGTCTCGAAGTCGTGCAGAAGCTGGTCGACCTGGCCCGGCACGGTGCGCAGCATCGAGCCGATGCCCGAGGCCTCGCTCATGAGGTTCCCCAGGATGCGTTGCGGCGAGAGTCGCCGCTGCACGATGTCGTCGAGGAACGGCCGGGCGATGCCGACGAGATCGACCTCGGGGTGGAGGGTGCGGATGATGTCCTCGAGGGTCGCGGCCGCCTTGGCCAGGATGGCCATGTCCCTGGCGAGCTTGATCCGGTAACGGCCCGCTGCCTTGCCGAATTCCTCGATGAATCCGGCCGAGTCGTACTCGCCGAAATTCGCAACCATGAGATGCTGCGTGCGGATGCGCTCGATGTCGGCCTTGAGCTCGGTCAGGTTCACCCGCTGCGTCGGCGTGCCCATCTTGAGCAGCACGCGTGCGATCGTGGTCGAGTCGTTCGCGATGGTGGCGATCGCCAGCGTGACGATGTCGTCGCGCTGCTCCTGCGAGACCCGGCCAACCATGCCGAGGTCGATCATGCAGACGGTGCCGTCCTCGCCGTAGAGCAGGTTGCCAGCGTGCGGGTCGCCGTGGAAGACGCCGTCCACCAGGACCTGCTTGAGCGCGGCATGCACGATCTCGTTCACGACCGCCTGCGCTTCCGGGCTCTTCGGCGTGAGCTTGCGGATCGGCCGGCCCTTGAAGAACTGCATGGTCAGCACGGTGCGCGTCGAGAGCTCCGGGTACGGACGGGGCACCGTGACCTTGTGCGCAGGGTCGAGGTTGCGCTGGAACTCCAGCAGGTTCGACAGTTCCTGGTGGAAGTTGAGTTCCCGCAGCAGCCCCTTCTCGAACTCCTCGATCACCGAGACCGCGCCGAACAGCTGCATCTCGTCGATGCTGGCTTCGAGGACCTGCGCACTGAGGTACAGCAGGTCCAGGTCTGAACGCATCGTCGCCTCGATGCCCGGCCGCTGGACCTTCACCACCACCTCGTCGCCATCCCGGGTGCGGGCGCGATGCGTCTGCGCGATCGACGCGGTAGCGAGCGGCTCCTGCTCGAACGATGCGTAGAGCTCCTCGAGCGTGCCGCCGAGACTGGTCTCGACCTGCTCGCGGATCGCGGAGAACGGCAGGCGCGGCGCGTCGTCCTGCAGCTTCTCGAGTGCCTCGATCCACTCGGGCGCGAGGAGGTCCTTGCGCATCGAGAGGATCTGCCCGAGCTTGATGTACGTCGGGCCGAGCGCCGCCAGCAGCTTCGCGAAGCGTACCGGCGCACTCAACTCGCGCAGGGCTGCATCGCCCTCGGGCGGTTTGTCGAACAGCCGCCTGCCGAGCGGCGTCTTCATCAGCAGCGGCCCGAAGCCATGCCGGGCCACGATGAACGCGATGGTGCGCAGCCGCGCGAGGTCGCGCACGGCGACCCCGACGATCGAAGGTGTGTCCCTGGGCTTGCTCACGCCGGATCGCTCGTCAGGGCTGCATCCCGGCCGGAACTCCTCCCGGATAGACCGCGGCGATCGCCGCCTCGATGGTCTGGATGCGGTTCGGCGCGCTCGGGTGCGTGCTAAGGATCTCGGGCGGTGCCTCGCCCCCGCTCTGCTGCGCCAGGATTTCCTGCACGCCGATCATGGCCCGCGGGTCGTACCCGGCCTCCGACATGAAGCGAACGCCGAGCGTGTCCGATTGCAGTTCGTCCTCGCGGCCGTATTTCATGTTGACCATCTGGCCGACCATCTGCGCAAGTTGCGCCTCACCGCCGCCGCCCGCCGCCACGACGACGGCGCCGGTAATGCCCTGCGTGAGCTGCTGCTTCGCCATACGCTGCGCGGAGTGCCTCGCGACCACGTGACCGATTTCGTGACCGAGCACGCCCGCAAGTTGCCCTTCGGTCTTGAGTTCAGACAACAAGGCCGCCGTGATGAAAATCTGCCCGCCCGGCAACGCAAAGGCATTGACCGTGCGCGGGTCCGCCAGCAGGTGGAAATCGAACTGCCAGTCGGTGGTAGCCGCGTCGCTCTGCGCGACGACGCGCTCGCCGACCCGGTCGACGAGCGCCTGCGCTGCCTGGTCCGGATGCTCCCCGCCGTACTGCTGCATCATCTGCGGCATGGCCTGCAGGCCGAGCGCGATCTCCTGCTGTGGCGCCAGTGATAGGTGCTGTTCCTCGCCGGTCACGGGGTTGTATTCGGTCGAGCACTGGTAGGACAGGAACGCGAACGCGACCAGCCCCAAGCCGATCCACATCCGCGGCCCCATGAAACTGCCACGGCGCGGCGCAGCGCGTCCGCGGTAACCGTGCGGCGAGCCCATCCTCGCCCGGGAACGGAACGGCATGGTCAGTTGCCTCCTGCGGGCGCGAAGTCCGCTTCGAAGATCTGGTCCTCCAGCAATTCGTACACGCCGCCTGCGAGCGCGCCGAACAAGGCGTGCGACGCGAGCACCGACCAGTGCTTCATCGCGAAGAACTGCGGGTAGAAATAGCTGAGGGTGTAGTAATTGATGAAATAGAACGACACGCCGAGGATCGCGCCGCCGAGAAGGCCTCCAACCAGGCCACCACGGTGTATCACGTAGGCAATGACCGCGGTCATGGCCATCGCCAGCACGTAGTGCACCGCGATCGCTGCCACCAGGGCGCCGGTGTGCGCCGTGGCAGGTGGGGCCAGGATGTCGCTGCCAAGGAGGATCGACGCGACCAGCCTCACGCTGATCCAGAACTTGCCCTCCATCAGCCCGGGCACCACGAACAGGTTCACCAGCAGGAAGACGGTGCCGGCCGCCAGTCCTGCCCAGAACACCGCACGCCAGTCGACAACCTGACGCATGCGAATCGGGGCCGCGATGCCAACCATGCGCTGTCTCCCTTGCCGCGGCACGGCCGATGCGTCCGCTCCCGAGGTTACTTTAGCCTGCGGGGGCGGTCGTGAACACCCGTGGGAATGCAGAGTCTGGTCAACTGACCCGGCACGCTGCCAGACTGCAGATGGACGCGTGCGGACACCTTGGCCACACGGCCATGCCGCTCGCGGCCGCGCGCCACGGCACGCTGGAGTCGGCTAGATCGAGGCGAACCGGTGTCGCGACTCGACCCAGGTCCGGACCCGCTTGGCATCGGCGATCCGCGTGAGCTTGCCCAGCGAGTTGAGCAGCACGATCACGACGGGGCGGCCATCGATGACGGCTTGCATCACGAGGCAGCGGCCGGCTTCCGAGATGTAGCCCGTCTTCTGCACGTTCACGCGCCAGGCAGGATTCGCGACCAGCTGGTTGGTGCTGTGATATTCGAGCCGCTGCCGATTGGCGTACACGGTGTGACCGACCGCGGTTGAGAATTCACGGATCGTCGGATTGCCTGCGGTCGCCAGCACGAGCTTGGCGAGGTCTTCGGGGCTCGCGACATTGCGGCTCGAAAGGCCCGTGGGCTCGACGAAACGCGTGGTGGTCATGCCGAGCGCTGCGGCCTTCTCGTTCATGGCACGCACGCAGGCGGACAAGCCGTTCGGATAGTTGCGGCACAGTGCGTGCGCGGCGCGGTTCTCCGAGGACATCAGCGCGAGGCGCAGCAGGTCCTCCCGGCTCAGCCTGAAGCCGGGCGCGAGTCGCGAGCCGCTGCCGGCCGTGCCGTGGACATCCGCAGCGGTGATGGTCAGCGTCTCGTCCAGGGACTGCCCGGCCTCGAGCACGACCAGCGCGGTCATCAGCTTGGTGATGGAGGCGATCGGCACGGGAACGCGCTCGTGTCGCGCGGCGAGCACCGCCGAGCTCGACTCGTCGAGGACGTAGAACGCATTGGACCGCACTTGCGGCAGCGCTTGCGGGACCGGTACTCCGTCCTGGGATGCCGCCGAAGCGGCAACGGGCACGAGAGCGGCCAGCAGGAAAGCTGCCCGCTTCATGGACCCAAATGTCCTGCTCCAGTGCATGAGGTGTCTCGCCTGCTCCCCGGGTTCCTTGCGCTCACGCGGTGCGTGCCACGCGCGCCCGATCCGCGCCGAACGGTAGCCCGCCGCACTCACCCGTTGATGTGACCTCAATCGCAGAAACACTCGCCAGCCGCACGACACTGAATCAATCCGGACACGTCCCGCGCCTGGCTGATGAGGGGGTGGCTGCGCACCGCGGCCGGGGACGCCGATCGTGACGTCGAGCACTTCGAGATGTCGATGCGCCTCGATCCCTGCTCATCGGATCGCGGGTACCAGCTGAGCGGGATCGCACTGGCAAGATTCGGCCATGGTCGATCTTCGGAAGCGGCGGCGCTGCTCAGGGAAGTCCTGCAACTCCAGCCCACGGCATCGATCAACCAGGCCCTGCTGGAGGCCTGTTACGGACAGATGGGCGAGACCGACGCGGCGCCAGGCCCGATGGATTCCGCTTCCGTGGTACGGTTCGCCTTCAGCCGCAGATACCGGGTATCGCCGATGAACCTGAGGCTCGCGTCCCGCTACATCCCGTTCGCCCTGGCCATCGTCGGTCTCGCCGTGAGCCTCGTCGGGTACCGAACCTCCGGCAACTGGCTGGTCCCCGCCCTCTTCTTCGGCGCCCTCACCGCTGTCGGCATCGCGGACCTGCTGCAGCCGCACAGCACGCTGCGCCGCATCTACCCATTGAGCGGCCGCCTGCGCTACCTGCTCGAGTCCATCGGCCCGGAATTCCGACAGTACTTCATCGAGTCGGACAACGACGCCGTCCCGTTCTCGCGCGAGCAGCGCGCCGGCGCGTGTGCTGGCGCTGCGGGCAAGCAAGCTGAACTAGACGCTCGACCTGGTCGCAGCCGGCCGACTCAGTTGTGCAGCAGCCAATGACAGGAGCAAGGACGATGAAGAGACCCCGGATTGCCCGGGCAACGGCCGCGTTGCTGCTGTCGGCACTGGCGACGACGCCGGCCGCGGCCGACGCGATCGACGACTACGTGTCGGCGCAGCTCACGGCCAAGAAGATTCCCGGCGTCGCACTGCTGGTGATGCGAGACGGCGCGATCGTGAGGGAACAAGGCTACGGCCGGGCAAACCTCGAGCACGACGTGCCGGTCACGCCCGACACGATCTTCCAGTCGGGATCCACCGGCAAGCAGTTCACCGCCGCGGGCATCCTGCTGCTCGCCGAGGACGGTAGGCTCGGACTCGATGACTCGCTGGCGAAGCACTTCCCCGGCTCTCCAACGGACTGGCAGCGCATCACGGTCCGGCAGCTGCTCACGCACACGTCTGGCATCAAGGACTACACGGACGAGTTCGACTATCGCAAGGATTACACGGACGCGGAATTGCTCGCGGTGATGCACAAGCTGCCGCTGGAATTCGAGCCGGGCACGCAGTGGAGCTATTCCAACAGCGGCTACCTGATTCTCGGCCTGCTGACGACGCAGCTCGCGGGCAAGCACTGGGGCGAATTCCAGGCCGAGCGACTGTTCGCGCCGCTTGGAATGAAGACGACCCG
Source organism: uncultured Gammaproteobacteria bacterium (assembly GCA_963698735.1). Taxonomy (GTDB): domain Bacteria; phylum Pseudomonadota; class Gammaproteobacteria; order Steroidobacterales; family Steroidobacteraceae; genus RPQJ01. The sequence goes on from CAVOSA010000020.1 coordinate 85,444, forward strand.
CGTGATCAGCGAGAGCGACCTCGTGCCACATCGCGCGGCTGGCTACGAACTCGAAAAGAATGGTGAAGTCGTGAACCAGGCCTGGGTCGCGCCCACCTTCAACCGGTGCGCCGACGGCGCGATCTATTATTCGATTCGCGATCTCGCCGCATGGGAAAAGGCGCTGGAGGCGCGGACTTTCCTCGGGCCCCAGGGCTTCGCCGCATGGTGGACACCAGTGCGGCTGGCAAATGGCACCAGCTACCCCTACGGTTTCGGCTGGTCCCTCTCCGAGCAGCGCGGAGAAGCCGTGATCGAACACGGCGGCTCGTGGCAGGGGTTCCGGGCCGCCATCACTCGCTACCCGGAGCAGCGACTCGCCGTCGTGGTACTGGCCAATTCAGCCGCCGCACCGGTGGAAACGATGTCGCACGAGGTTGCCGGGCTCGTCGAGCCCGGGCTCAGGCTTCGTTCGCCGACTGAGTCGCAGACTGATTTCGATCCGGACATGGTGGAAGGACTGCGGGACGTGCTCGAAGCCTGGGGCAGTTCCCGCACCACACCCGCCATGTCGAAGGCGCTCGCGGAGACTGCGTCGGGAAGCGCCAGGGAAGCCGCCGATCGGCAGCGGACGGCAGATCGCCTCCAGGCCGCGCGGTCGTTTCACGTGCTTGGGATTGACCGACTCTCCAGGCAAGCGATCGCGCTGCTCGACGACGGATCGGTGCGGGCCGTCGATGCGCTGCTCGAGACCGACAAAGGGCTGTTCACTTATCGGTTCCGACTCGACGCGCAGGGACGCGTCGTGAGCTTCTCAGCCATGACGCCGTGACCATCCAGAAGGCCCGGCACTCCGCCGGGCCTTCGGTCGCGTAGGGCGTGCCGCCTACGCGGCTTTGCGCCGGCGCGTGAAGCCGAGACCCGCCAGGCCGATGCCAAGCAACGCAAGAGAACCCGGTTCCGGCACGGGATTGGGATCGACAACTTCCCCGCCTTCCTGCTCGAACCCGGCGTACCGCACGCTTGCCTGTGAGTTGTTATAGAAGCCGAACTGGCCAGCCGTGAACGTCGAGTCACTGACGAAGACATTCCACAACTCATTCGTTCCCTGCATTACGACAATGTGAAACTGGCCAGCGGTCACATTGAAATCCAGGAAGAAATCGTAAAGGACGTTGTCGACCCAGCCCGCATTGGTCGAATGGTTCATGGCGAGAACGCTCATGTCGCCATAGTTGACCTGGTTCTCCCAGAACTCCGGCAGGGACAGGTCGACCAGACCATTGCCAGTCGCGCCCGTGAATCTCTTGACGGTCATGCCCTCGGCCGCGGTCGTGCCGACATAGCCCTGGGTGCCTTGCTTCCAATCGAACAGATAGAAGTTGCTGGAATTCTGGTAGCCGAAGACGAAGCCCATGTAATCGTCGTCGCCGGTCGTGTCGCCCTGGACCTGCCATGAGCCCTGGATCGAATAGCTCGTCTGGTTGACGTTGTTCAGATAGAAGGATGGGTCGGCGTTAACCACCTGCTTGACCGCAGTGTTGCCGGGCTCAAGGACCCAATTGCCAGCGGGCTGCCCGCCAGGGAAAGTCAGCGTCAATGCAGACCAACCTGACAGGTCCAACGGCAGCGCTTCGGCAGTCGATGCCAGGGCCGACATCGCGGCGAGAACGATAAGTTTGCTTGGAGTTGTTTTCACTGTCATTTCCCCCTTGTTCGACGCGCAGAAATCGCAGCGCGGAGCCTTTGCGTGATCTCAAGCCCTGGCACAGTTGTAAAGAATGCCGACGGCGTGAGGCCGGTTCACGTCCTCGGCAGTGATCCGCCTTCGACGCCCGCGCTTGCCGCGACCGGAGCTGTTGCTGGCAACGCACAAACGCGGGAAATGAGCAAAATTCCGGTCAGCAGCGTGATGCTTGATAGCGACTATCGCGTACAGCGCGGCCGACGCCAGAGGCGGAAAATTCCTTGTGTAGACACATCGGCTTTCACGAGCGATGCCAACGCGCAAGCAAGGGGGGCGCACGGCATCCGATCTATCGATAAGGAGTGCTGGAAATGAGAAATGGACTCACATTGATTGCCGCGGCTGTGATGGTCGCAACCTCCGCCGGAGCGGCGGAACGGACTGGCTTCTACATCGGTGGCGACGTCGGCCAGTCGAACTGGAACGTGACCGAGCGGGATGCCGACAACCTCACCAGCGCCGTCGCCGATGAAATTGATTTCTCCGGCGATGTGACGGTTACCGGCACGGACTACGAGTTCAGCGACACCGACACCACCTACAGCCTGTTCATCGGCTACCAGTTCGTGCCGTGGCTCGCAGTCGAAGCGTCCTGGATGGACCTCGGCAACACCAACATCGACACCAGAGGCACCTACGTCTACGACGTGGTCCCCAGCCCGCTACCCCCAACCGTCCCCAACGGCGGCACCTACAGCATCAATCCGCAGTTCGAGAGCAGCGGCTTTGTGCTGTCGGCGCTGCCCATGCTGCCGCTCGGCGACGCCTGGAACATCTATGCGCGCCTCGGCTACTACTTCGGCGACAACAAGTTGAGCGGTAGGCTCAATGTGCAGGACACGCGGAACGGTATTCCCCTTCCCAACGGCTCTTTCAGTCAGAGATTTTCGGAGTCCGACAGCAGCGGCGTGTTCATGTGGGGCGCGGGCGTGAGCTACACCTGGAACCAGCGCGTCTCCTTCCGGCTCGAGTACGACAACGTCAACGACGTGGTCGAGTCGAGCGGCCCCTTTGGTGATGACAAGACGGACGTCGAGCGTTTCACCCTGGGCGTCGTTTATCGCTTCGGGCAGGTCGAGGAGCCGATGGCGCCGATCGCGGCTGCAGCCCCTGTGGCAGTCGCTGCTGCGCCCACCAAGTGCGCGGACGCGGACAATGACGGCGTGTGCGACACGGCCGACCGCTGCCCGAACACGCCGGCCGGCGACCGCGTGGGTCCGCATGGCTGTTCCTGCGACGTGACGATCCGCACCCATTTCGCGTTCGACTCGGCTGAGTTGACGGCGGAAGACAAGGCCGAGCTCGAGCGGGTTGCCGCGCGGCTGAAGGAACTCGAGTTCGTCGGCGGTACGGCCACCGGCCACACCGACAGCGTCGGCGACGAGGCCTACAACCAGAAGCTCTCCGAGCGCCGGGCCCAGGCGGTGGTGGACTTCCTCTACGCCCAGGGCGTGTCCCCGGGCCGCATCACCGCCATCGGCATGGGCGAGACCAAGCCGATCGCCGACAACGCGACCGAAGAGGGTCGTGCGCAGAATCGACGCGTGACGATCCGCCGCACGGACTGCGGCCCCGCGAACTGATCGCGACAGCGCTTTCCCTTCCGGGGAACGAAGCCGGCGGGTGAAAACCCGCCGGCTTTTTGTTTGCACGGGCGCCCCGCCTGCCAGAATCCCCGCCTCCCCTTCGCACAGGATCAGGACTGTGAACCACGTCACGTGCCGGGCCGGAGTTTTCGCACGGCGTTCACAGATGGACCCGGGTTGGCTGAGGCTAGATGCGTTGGGTCAGAAAGTGTTGCTGCGCGTGGGAGACGCTCGCCTAATAACATGTCGCCAGGGCCGCCAACGACCGATGGCATGACGAAGCGCGAACGGTTCAGTTCCGGCTGGACCGGGGCCGTTTGCGTGGCGCTGTTCGCCTACATCGCGGTAGCGATGCTGCTCATCCTCGTCGACGGCAGCCGCTGGCCGGTTCTCGACCTATTCAACCTGTACTCCGATTCCATCGCCAGCATCGGCGTGGCCATCCTGTCCGGGGCCGCAGCGCGGGGTTCGTCGGAACCGGCCGCGCGCCGCACGTGGTGGCTGCTCACGGCCGCGCTGGGCGCCTACAGCGCGGGAAACCTGCTGCATGCGACGTACTGGCTGTTTGGCGTCGATCCGTTCCCGTCGCTCGGCGACGTGTTCTTCCTTGCGTTCTACCCACTGGTCTTCGCGGCGATCCTGACCGTCGTCCGCGCCGCCGCCGTGCGCGTGCAATGGGCCCGGCTCGGGCTCGACGCAACGATCCTCCTGCTGGGTTTCGGCGCGTTCTTCTGGTTCTTCGTGATCGCGCCCACGTCGGACGCGCAACGCGACCCGGACGTGCTCAAGTACGTGCTGGCGCAGAGCTACATCGCCCTCAACTGCATCATGCTGCTGGCGTGCGGCATCCTGCTGATGCATTCCGGCGCGACGCCCATCCAGCGCCGGGCACTGCTGCTGCTCACGCTCGGCTTCTCGTCGATGTCCCTGGCCGACATCGTCTGGGCCATGTCGAAGGTCGACGGCAGCTACATTCCTGGCAGCGTCTCGGACCTCATGTACCTGTCGTGCTACGTGTGGCTTGCGGCCGCCGCGCGCGAGCAGCTGCGCGGTGCAACAGCCGTGCGACGTGCACCCGGCGCATTCAGCGCGGTCCTCATGCAGGGGATGCCGTACATCGCGATGATGATGTCGTTCCTGGTGCTGGTCTACGTCGAGAGCAGCACGGCGGCGAGTCCCGTCAACACGATGACGATCATCATTTTCCTGCTGACCTCGCTGGTCATGGTGCGCCAGGGCGTGCTCTCGCGCGACGACGCGTTGCTGCGGGAGCAGCGGGCGGCGGGCATCGTCGAAGCCCGTTACGCGTCCCTGATCAGGAACGCCTCCGACGTGATCATGATCATCGACGCCGCAGGACAGCTGCACTTTGCCTCGCCGGCCGCCGAACGCACTTTTTCAACTCACCCGGATGATCTCGTCGGGCGAAATCTCCTGGACTTCTGGGCCGACGGCGATCGCGAACGACTGACCGCGTTCCTCGCCGAAGTGGCCGTTACGCGGGACCGCGTCGTCGGGCCCGTTGAACTCGTCGTCGAGACCGGCGACCGGCGCAGCATCCTCGAGTGCGTGGGCAGCAACCTGGTGGACGACCCGGCGATTGCGGGACTGGCACTGAACTTCCGCGACGTCAGCGAACGCAAGGTGCTGGAGGAGCAGCTGCGCAAGCTGGCGTTCCACGACCCGTTGACGTTGCTTGCCAACCGCAGCCTGTTCTGGAACCGCGTCGAGCATGCCCTGGCGCTCGCGCATCGCTCACAGCAGCGCGTCGCCGTCATGTTCCTCGACCTCGACAACTTCAAGAACGTCAATGACTCGCTCGGACATGATTCCGGCGACCGACTGCTGCAGGCGGCGGCGCAGCGACTGGTTATGGCGACCCGGCCGTCCGACACCGTGGCGCGCCTCGGCGGTGACGAGTTCGCCATCCTCCTGGAAGGCATCCGCAGCGAGACGGACGTCGAGCGCATCGCCGCGCTGATAACCGCCGCGTTCAACAGGCCGCTGCTGCTCGATGGCAGGGACCTCGACACGTCCGCCAGCATCGGCGTTGCCTGCTCGCAGCCCGGCGACGACGCTGAACAGCTGCTGCGCAACGCCGACATTGCCATGTACAACGCGAAGGCATCCGGCAAAGCCCGATGCGTGATGTTCCAGCCGCACATGCAGGAACAACTGCACGATCGCCTGCTGCTGCAGCAGGACATCGACCTGGCACTGGCCCGCAACGAATTCTTCGTCGAGTTCCAGCCCGTCGTTGACCTGACCAGCCGCGAGCTGCTCGGCGTCGAAGCCCTGGTGCGGTGGCAGCACCCGCAGCGGGGCATCGTCATGCCCGGAGCCTTCATCTCGATCGCCGAGGAGTCAGGCCGGATCGTCGAGCTCGGTCGTCGGGTCCTGATCGACGCGTGCACCCAGGTCCGCGCGTGGAGCGAGTCGGTAGCCGCCGGCAATGGCTTGCGCGTGGCCGTCAACATCTCCGGTCGGCATCTGCAGCAGGGCGACCTGGTCGCGGACGTGCGTAACGCGCTCGAGATCTCCGGCCTCGACCCCGGCAACCTGGTGATCGAGCTGACCGAGAGCACGATCATGCAGAACACGGAAGCCAACCTGGAACGGTTCCGCGACTTGAAGGCACTCGGTGTCCGGCTCGCCATCGACGACTTCGGCACCGGGTATTCGTCACTGTCGTACCTGCACCGATTCCCCATCGACATCCTGAAGATCGATCGCGCGTTCGTGAGCCGGCTGACCGAACAGGACGGCGGCCCGGAACTGGCCCGCGCGGTCGTGATGCTCGGGACGACACTCGGGCTCGAGACGGTGGCCGAGGGCATCGAAAATGAGAACCAGGCGGCGACCCTGCTCGACCTCGGCTGTGTCGCCGGCCAGGGATTCCTTTTTGCGGCTTCAAGCTCGCTCGATGGCGTGGCGAAGTCGCCGTTCATGGCACAGCGCGCCAAGCTGCGGGCGGAGCAAGAGGCCGATGCCGACCTCACCGCCACCGGCCGCTACCGGGCAGCCGAACTCTGGGCCTGTTCGGCCGCGGGCTGACCCAAAGAAGCGTCAGGCATGAGCGCCTGACTTACCGCCCGGCATTAGACGGCAGGATGGCCGCGCCGCGATCATCCGGGCATGAGCTATTCCGTCCGCGACGCCATCGCCAGCGGCACGCGCTGATGAGCTCCAGCCGGCGGCGGTGAACCGGACCGACGGATCGTCGTCATCCCGGGGAGTACGCTAGTATTCCTGGCCGCGGAGCTCACGACCCTCCCCAAAGCGCAATACCGCCACGCCCCCTGTGTTTGACCCGGCCATCAACCGCAAGGTATTCAGCGACTGGCGTCATTTCCTGGCGTTCGGCTGCGGCAGCGGCCTGGCCCGTTACGCGCCAGGCACCTTCGGAACGCTGCTCTCCATCCCGATTTACCTGGGACTCAGTCACCTGCCCGCGTGGCTGTACGCAATCACGGTGATCGCGGCGTTTGCGCTCGGCGTCTGGATCTGTGAAGCAGTGTCGAGCGACCTGCGCGTTCACGACCACGGCGGCATCGTGTTCGACGAATTCGTCGGCTACTGGATCACGATGTTCCTGATGCCCGCGACGTGGACCTGGGTGCTGCTGGGCTTCGGCATGTTTCGCCTGTTCGACATCTGGAAGCCCGGCCCGATCGGCTGGTGCGACCGAAACTTCAAAGGCGGTTTCGGCATCATGCTCGACGACCTAGCGGCCGGCGCGGCGGCTTGCCTCGCACTGCACGCGCTCCGTCACGCAACGGGCGGCTGACGACTTCACCATGCCAGCTCGACGTGAATGCCCCACGGTCCAGCAGTCCGGGCATCGACGGTATCGCTCGGGGACAATCTGCAGTCCGAACCGGGGTAGCCTCGACAAGTGCTGGCCGGACCTATCGGTTGCACGGTGATTCGAGAGGTCACGCCCAGTTTCCGGTCGGTCCAGGAACCGAGGACTCCGAGGGGATCAGTCAGAAACAACACGGTCTTGTCGGACCGGGACAAGACACCCGGCTTGGCGCGGATTCGTTCCCTGACGGGTTCGAACCAGTACTGGCCCACCAATGAACCGAGAACCGGAGTGAAGATCAGGTCCTGGATCGATACCGGTTCAGCGAAGGCTTCCAGGGTGTATTCGTAGAGTGCAGAAAGGAGCGCCGAATAGAGGAACGCCTGGTCCCTGCCCAGGCCGCGCTCCCGGCCACGAACATAGTAGGTCGCCCCCCAGTACGGATGGGCGACGTAGTTGAGCATCAGGCTGTCACTGTCCCATTGCGGATTGGTGACGTTATCCCACCACTGGTCCAGCAGTTCGCCGTTCTGCAGGTCACCCTTGTCCCAGTTCGTGGACGACTCCGGCATGAGATAGAGCGCACCGACGATGACGACCTGGAAGCCAAGGAAATACGCCGTGTCGCGCTTGAGGCCCTGCGAGTCAATCTCGGCCGCGGGCGGACCCCGCCATCGATAGCCGCTCGCGTACCAGGGTTTCTCGCCTTCAATCGCATCGACCCCGATCGAGTCTGGCGTGGCCGGGGAGCCTGCGGCGGTGGCCGAAGCATAAGGCGGGGACGGGGACGTCAACTCCAGAAGTGGATTCGAGTCCGCAAGTGCCAGTTCAAATGGACGCTCATCCGCAGTCGCTGGCGCGAATGCAGCCGCTGCAAGACAAAGCCCCACGGCCAGGGCGGAATGGGATCCGGGCGTCACGTCGGCACGGCGAATTCAATGCTATCGTTCTTGGCGGCCTGACAGTCTTGCACAGGTTTCAGCCGTTGAGAATTCAGGGCGTGCTCCGGGGCACTTCATTCCCTGATACGGAATGCATCGATCTGGTTTCATGGGAGCGGTATGGCGGGCACGCAGCACACCACCACCAGCGGATCGTCGCGGCCGGTCCATCGACTTGGCGTTAGATTCGCGAATGTGGCGGCAGGCATCCTTGCCGCCGTCGTGTGCGACGCCGCGGACGCGCCGGACCCGCTCTATCTGCGCAATGCGAATCCGCTGCTGCAGACGCTGGGCGCACCGGCCATGCAAGGCGGCGAACTGACGCCGGACGGCACACTGGCGCAGCGCTGGGTGTTGAACGTGGCAAACCATGCCGACGCGAGCGTGACCAGCGCCGAGGAAGTCGTGCTGGACGGAGAGAGCTATTTCCTCGAGCTTTCGCTGCGCTACGGCCTGGGATCGAAGCTCGAATTGGGCGTGGACCTGCCGCTCGTGGCCCACGTGGAAGGGGTGCTCGACCCCTTGATCGAAGGCTGGCATGACCTCGTAGGGCTCTCGAACCACGAGCGCAGCGGACCGCAGAACACGTTGCGGCTCTTCTATCAACGCAACGGTGTCACCGGGTTCGACGTCGACGACCCGGAAGCAGGCCTGGGGGACGTTCGTCTGACGGCCGCATACAGTCTAGCCGAGAGCGATGGTCGTGCACTGGCCATGCGCGCCCAGGTCGAATTGCCGACCGGCGACGCCGAATACCTGCGTGGCAATGGCGCAGTCGATCTATCCCTGGCGCTGGATGCCACGGACCGGCACACCTTTGCCGACTGGCGGACGAGCCTCTTCGGTCGCATCGGGCTGGTTGCGCCGGGCGACGGCGACATACTCAGCGAGCTCCAGAAAGACTGGGTCCCGCTGATCAGCGCCGGCCTCGCCTGGCAGTGGACGGAGCGGACCAGCCTCCAGGCGCAAGTGGACTTCGAGGGTGACTATTTCGAAACCCAGCTGACGCAACTCGGCAGCTCGACGAGGTTGACGGTTGGCGGCAGTCACCAGTTCGGCGAGGGCGGCCCGCGGCTGTCGATCGCCATGATCGAGGACCTGGTTTCCGACGCAACCCCTGACTTCGGCCTCTTCTTTTCGCTCACGATGCACAGTGGCCCCTCGCCATGAGCAGGCCGTGTCAGATTGGCCGTTGGGCGTCCGCCGACTGGACAACCGCTGCGCGCGGAAAGCGCGGGTGACGCCCCCGCATGGATTCCGGGCAGCCCTGCTGGCGCTCACGCTCGGCGCGGCATTCGCTCCCTGCTCCCCTTCACTCGCGCGGGGGCTGGCCAAGCCGGAGTCAGGGGCCACCGCGCTCATGCCTTACTCGGCTCGCTACCAGGTGAGCTATCGAGGACTGGTCGGCGGGCACATCGAGAATTCACTGAAACGAGGTGCGACCCCGGGGCAGTGGGTCTACGAAACGCGCCCCCTCCCGAACCTGTTCGGCCGCCTCGCGGTCAGCGAGATGGCGCGTGCCAGAAGCACCATGCAGATCTCCGGCAGTGGCGTGCGGCCACTGACATTCGCCTTCGATGACGGGACTCCTTCGTCGGACAAGGACGTGCGCTTCGTGTTCGACTGGTCGACCAACGTGCTGCGGGGCGAGGCCAGACACGGCCCGTTCGAAATGGCCGTGACACCCGGCACCCAGGACACGGCCTCGGTGCAAGCCGCGATGATCGTCGACCTGCTGGCCGGACGGGCACCGCGCAGCCTGCGCATCGTCACGAGCGACAAGCTGCGTGACTACAGCACCTGGCCGGAAGGACTCGCGACCGTCGAGACTCCATTCGGGAAGTTCGACACGGTGGTCTGGGCCAGCCAGCGCGAAGGCTCGAATCGAATGATGAAGGTGTGGCATGCGCCGACGCTCGGCTACATCCCGGTGCAGGCGGTGCAGTACCGCAAGGGAAAGGCGGAGACGCAGATGCAATTGGTGCGGCTGGAGCGGTAGCGGCGGTATCACCTGGCGCAACGGCATATAATCCGTCGAAGGATCACGCATATGATGCTGCATCGAATTCTCCCCGCCTCCCCGCTGGGTTGGCTGGCCGCGCTCGCGGCCGTGGTGCCAGCGGCCGCGCCGGCCGCCGAGCGCGCGCCACCGTCCCCCGCACTCACCGTCGAACTGGGTGCCGCCTGGCAGCTGCGCAACACCGCGCAGGTCTCAAACGAACCGCCGAACACCCGGTTCAAGATTGACGAACTGACCGGCGACGGTCCGTTTCCGGCCGGACGCATGGTCCTCGACTGGCCGCTGAACGAAAAGCACCTTCTGCGATTCCTCATCGCACCGCTCGGGATCGACGAGACCGGCACAGCTTCGCAGCCCATCGTGTTCCAGGACACGACGTTCGCGCCCGGCCCGATCAACGTGAAGTACCGGTTCGATTCCTACCGGGCCAGCTATCGCTACGTGTTCTACGAGCGCGAGCGGTGGACGTGGTCCGGCGGCGCCACACTGAATATCCGCGATGCGGAGATTCGTCTGCAGCAGGGCACGCTGACGCGAGCGGAAAAGAACACCGGCGTGGTGCCCCTGCTGGCGCTCGAAGGCCAGTGGCGCTTTGCACCCGGCTGGTACGGCCTGCTTGACTTCGAGGGACTCGCCGCACCGCAGGGTCGTGCAATCGATGCAGCGCTGAAGCTTGGCTACGACGTCACGCCGCACATCACGGTCGCAGGCGGGTACCGCATCCTCGACGGCGGTGCGGACAACGACGATGTGTACACGTTCGCGCGCTTCGACTCTGCCGTGCTCGGACTGACCTGGAGGTTCCGGTAGACGTCAAAATGAGACGTGCCGGCTGCCTGCTTCGCGTTCTTCCGCGCGATGACAACGTCATTGCCGATAGCCCGGCTCCTCCTCGTCGAGGATGTCCTTCAGCGCATCGAAGTGCCGCCTGGAATAGTCGCCGGGGTACGAGTGCCATTGCGCGCAGGTTCTGGCCGCGACGTCCTCCGGTATCAACGCCGGTGCGAGCCCGGTCGACAGCGCCAGGATCTGCACCTTCGCGGCGCGCTCCAGGTAGTAGAGATCGTCGAACGCCTCGGCGACCGAGGCGCCCACCACCAGCACGCCATGATTGCCCATCATCAGCACGCTCTTGCCTGTGGCGAGCAGTCCGGCCACGCGCGCGCCCTCCGACGCGTTGAGCGCCATCCCGTCGTAGTGACGGTCGTAGGCGACGCGCCCATGAAAGCGGCAGGCGTTCTGGTCCAGCATCAGCAGTTCGAAATCCTTGATGCAACAGAGCGCCGTCGCATACGGCATGTGCGTGTGCAGAATGCAGCGCGCCTGCGGCAGGCGTAAGTGCAGTTGCGCATGCAGATGCCAGGCGGTGGGGTCGGGAGCGTCGGGGCCTGCGACCGAGGATTCGTCGCGCGCGTCCAGCAACAGCAGTTCGCTGGCGCGGACGCGCGAGAAATGCCGCCCGTTCGGATTCATCAGGAAACTGCAGCGGTCCTCCGAAACGGCAACACTGAAATGGTTGGCGATCGACTCGTGCCAGTCCAGTCGCGCCGCCCAGCGAAACGCCGCGGCCAGGTCCGTGCGGGCCTGGGCTTCGGTTGGCGGGACTATACTCATGGCAGTGACTCCGGCACGGGACAGACGGACTCTAGGGCCGGCGCAGCGGCGCGGCAACGCGGAACTTTGCATGCCTGGTGGCAGGAGTAGCTGCATGAACATGGCGCTTGGCCCCGAGCAGTTCGCCGCCGAAGGTGTCGCTTTGGTGCGCGGACTCGTCCCTGCGTCGCTGCTCGGCACGATCAACGCGGTGATGCGTGCGCGGGCAACGCGGGTGATGGCAGCGCTCGGCAACCGGCCAATCGGCATCGGCAGCAGGAACGGCTACCACGAGTTGGTCCAGCGGTCACCGGGCAGGTTTGACGTCCCCATGTGCGAACAGGACCTGGTGCCGATCTGGGGCGCGCAAGGCTCCACTGCGCCCGAGGTACCGTGGCTGGGACTGGTCCGCGCGGTGCTGGGGCCCGACGCCAGGCCGTCGTTCTGCGGGGTCGTGTTCTCGCGTCCCGGCTCGCCCGCGCAGCAGTGGCACATCGACTCGCCGCACGAGGCAGCGGAGACCCGGCCTGCGCATGCGGTGAACGTGCTGCTGGCGCTGGCGGATATCCCGCTCGCGGCCGGTCCGACCGAAGTTGCGCGCGGCACGCACCTGCTGACGAATCATCTGCAGCGGCCGTGGCTGGACCGCGACAGCCTGCTGTATCAATCGGAGACGGAGATCACGCCCGCGATCCTGCGACAGACCGGGCACGACGGCGACACGGCGGAACAACCTGCCGTGCAGGCGATGGCAGCGGGGGACTGCCTGATCTTCGACGACCGGATCCTGCACCGGGGCCTCGCCAACGCCAGCCAGCAGGAGCGCTGGGTGGCGTACTTCAGTTATCTGCGGCCGCGCCCGGGCCTGGACGACATTGCGGACACGCACTTCGAGGCGTCGAAGTCATTGTTCGATTGAATCGAACTGCCGGCGCTGCGCGCCGGCACCCGCCCTGCCGGAGCGGAACCCGAACGCCCGACTCGGTATATTGCCGCGACAGGCCGTCGGGCCAGGGGGAGACATGACCTACCAGACCCTGAACTACGCGGTCGCCGGCCGTGTGGCAACGATCACGCTCAATCGCCCGGAGCGGATGAACGCGATCAATCTCGCGATGCCGGGCGAGATCGCCGACGCCGTGGAGCGGGCCAACCGCGACGACGCCGTGCACGTGCTGGTGCTGACCGGAGCGGGTGACGGATTCTGCTCCGGCTACGACCTCAAGGAATTCGCCGAGGCGGCGGGTGAGCAGCCGGGCTCGCAGCTTGGAGGCGCGAGGGGCGCAGACGATTCACGGCCCTGGGACCCGATGGCCGACTTCTTCGGCATGTACGAGTTCACACAGCAGTTCATGTCGCTGTGGCGCAGCTACAAGCCGACCATTGCGCGCGTGCACGGCCCGGCCGTAGCGGGCGGCAGCGACATCGCACTGTGCTGCGACCTGGTGATCATGGCGGAGGAAGCCGTGATCGGTTACCCACCGGCGCGGGTCTGGGGCTGCCCGACCACCGCGATGTGGGTGTACCGCCTCGGTGCCGAGCGCGCCAAGCGCATGCTGTTCACCGGTGACCTCGTGGACGGCCGCGAGGCCGCGCGCCTCGGCCTGGTGCTCGAGGCGGTACCGCGTGCGCGGCTAGACGCGCGCGTGGCACAGGTCGCGGAGCGCATTGCGGCGGTTCCGAAAAATCAGCTCATGATGCAGAAGCTGATGATCAACCAGGCGTACGAAGCCATGGGGCTGGCCAATACGCAGCGCTTCGCCACCCTGTTCGACGGCATCACGCGACACAGCCCGGAAGGCGTGTGGTTCAAGCGTCGCGCAGAGGAAGTCGGTTTCAAGCAGGCGGTGCGGGAGCGCGACGGCGGCGCGCCGATTGCGCCGGATGCCAGCCGGCCTCTGGCAGGCTGGCGCAAGTCCGACGACTGAACGCGCGGCAAGACGAAACGAACGCGACGGGGGAACTGGAACCGATGAACGAGACAACGACAGCCTGATATTGCAGCACTCGGCAGTTCAACGTTGTGCGAGGCATTTCAGATCACCGCTGCGCAGCGACCGCAGCAGGTCGCGTTGCGCACGCTGGGAGGCGCCACCGAGATCACCTACGCCGAGTTCGTCGCGCAGGTGCGGGCGCTGGCGGAGGGGCTGCATTCTCTGGGCGTCGGCCGCGGCGACACAGTCGCGCTGATGCTCGCCAACCGACCGGAGTTCTCACTCGCGGACGCTGCCGTCATGCACCTCGGTGCCACGGCGTTCTCCGTCTACAACACTTCGAGTGCGGAGCAGACGAATCACCTGTTCCGCAATGCCGGCAACCGCATCGTCGTCACCGAGCGCCAGTTCCTGCCGCGGGTACTGGAGTCGCGCACGCCCGACATCGAGCACATCGTCCTGGTGGATGGCGCCGACGACAGGCACGATCACGCTGCAGGATCTCGCGCGCCGGCGCGTGCCGGGCTTCGACTTCGACGCCGCCTGGCGCGCGGTGCAACCCGACGACGTCCTCACGCTGATCTATACCTCTGGAACCACCGGGCCGTCGAAGGCGGTGCAGCTGACTCACGGCAGCGTGCTTTTCCAGACCCGGGGCGTCGCCGCGATGCTCGGGATGCAGGCGGGCGGCCGCAGCATCTCCTACCTGCCGAGTGCGCACGTCGGCGACCGGTGCCTGACCCACTACGGGGCGTCGCTCTGCTTCGGCAACAGCGTCACGTCGATCCCCGACCACCGACAGGTCGGCCTCGCCCTGGTGGAGGTACGGCCGACGGTGTTCGGCGGAGTGCCGCGCGTCTGGGAGAAGCTCAAGGCCGGGCTCGAGGCGGCCGGCGTCACAGACCCGGCAAAGCTGCCCGAGCCGGCCAAGGCGGCAGTGCGCGCGAAAATCGGGCTCGACCAGACCGGCTGGCGGCTCACGGCGGCGGCGCCGGCTTCGGTCGAGGTGATGCGGTACTTCGCGGCGCTCGGCCTGGAGCTCAATGAGGGCTGGGGCATGTCGGAGTCGTCGTGCTTCGGCACCGTCAATCCGCCCGGCCACATCCGGCTGGGCACGGTCGGCAAACCGTTGCCTGGTGTCGAGATCATGATCGCCGAGGACGGCGAGATGCTGGTGCGCGCGCCGCTGGTGATGAAGGGTTACCGCGGCGATCCGCAGAAGACCGCCGAAGCGATCGATGCTGACGGCTGGCTGCACACCGGTGACATCGCGCAGATCGACGGCGACGGCTACGTGCGCATCGTCGACCGCAAGAAGGAAATCATCATCAATTCAGCCGGCAAGAACATGTCGCCGGCCAACATCGAGCTGAAACTGCGCGCGTCGAGCCGGCTGATCGCGCATGCGGTGTGCATCGGCGACCGGCGGCCGTACAACGTCGCGCTGATTGCCCTCGACCGCGAGATGTGTGCCGGCCGTGCGCCGGACGAGCTCCGGTCGACCATCGCGACCGCGGTGGCCGCGGCCAACGCCGAGCTGTCACGCGTCGAGCAGGTCAAGCGCTTCGCAATCGTCGACGCGGACTGGCTGCCCGGCGGCGATGAGCTCACGCCCACCATGAAGCTGAAGCGCAAGCCGATCCTGCAGAAGTACGCGGCGGAGATCGAGCAACTGTACGACTGAGGAGAACACGATCATGCAGCTCGACCCGAAATCCGTCGCCAGGTTAGCGCGGGACTATACCGCCGCGTGGAATTCCAGGTCCCCCGACAACGTCGCATCGCACTTTGCGGAAAACGGCGAGATCGTCATCAACCGCGGTGAGCCGTGGCGGGGGCGGTCAAGGGTTGCCGAGATGGCAGCAGGCTTCTTCGCCGACGTTCCCGACCTTGCACTGAAGTGCGACGAGATCCGTTGCGCCGGTTCGCACGCCGTCTATGTCTGGACCTTCACCGGCCACGCTGCGCAGACCGGCAACCCACTTGAGGTGCGCGGCTGGGAGGAATGGGATCTCGACGAACACCTGAAGGTCAGGTCATCGCGCGGCTGGTACGACGCGGACGACTACGCCCTGCAGGTGGCCGGCGGGTGACAGCACAAACCGCAGGACGTTCATGGAGTGGGACGTTGACGCCAGGGACGGACAATCCGACTGCGAACGCGGTTCAGCGCGAGCAAGCCGAAGGCTGGGAAGGGGTTTCCCCTTGCCTGTCGACTCGGGGCCCGGCGCAGCCCGCTAGCGCAGGTCGTACCAGACCCCGCGGCCACTGCCATGCTGGTTCAGTCGAGGATTGACCAGCCCGTGGTCAAACTGCAGTGCCTGTTCACGCTCATAGCCTTCCGATAGGCGTGAAACTCCGCCGCGTCAGCTGCGGGTAATACCGGAGCTTGTGGTCTCTCTACCGATGCCACGGACCGAACAGCGGCTGCGCGACGCGCACTGGAACGACGTCGAGACGGATGTTGGCGAGCGTATAGGCGTCCGCGCTCGCGACGGGGTCGTACCAACCGAGCGTATCGGAGCGTCGGCTGAAGCGAAATTCAAAGCCGAGATCGCGCGGCGCGGGCGCATTCGGACCCGCGTCGAAGGCAAGTCCCCGCGACTCCGTCGCCCGGCCGTCGACGATGCGGATCATGCTTTCGAGCACCACGCCTGCGGCGAGCACGTCGAGCGCGAACGGCGCGTCCTCGTAATACGGCTTGAAGTCTGCAGCCCGGGGGTCGATGAACTGGCCGTCGAGCTTGGCGCGGGCGGGAGTCAGCGTGTGCGTGCGGAGGTCGTAGCGATCGCCGTGGCCAAGGTAGGTGAGCTTCGCGTTCGACAGGTTGAACGCGCCGAGTTTCGTGTCCGTCGCGGCCTCGGCCAGGTCGACCAGTACCGCGCCACCCGGACCGAGCACCTCGACCTGATCGCCACGCAGGACTGCCGCGGAGTCTTCCTCGACCCCAAGCCCAAGCGTCATGCCGCGAGCATGCATCAGCGGCAACATGCGGCCGAGCCGGCCGCGGCGCAAAAAATGCTGATCAACGAACAAGTCGGACTGCGCGAAGTCGAGCCCGGCTCCAAAATCCTGTTCCGGTCGCAACGGCCCCTTCAGCAGCGTGACCACGCTGGCCGGATCGCGGAACATCGTGCGGCTCATGATGGCAGCGCCCGCCGACGTGCCGGCAACCACGCCGCCGCGCTGCTGCAGTTCCCGGATCGCGGTCAGCAGCGGCGACTCGACTCCACCCGGGCGCAGCGTGTCCACGATGCGGGCCTGATCGCCGCCAGTGAAGAACACCCCGTTGGCCGCACGCACCTTGTCGATGAGCGCCGGGTCACGCACGGCCTGCCGCAGATCGACGCCTTTCAATTCCGGGGCGACGCGCAAGTGCTCCGCCACGGCGCCGTGCGCAGTCAGCGCGGCGATCGTGCCTCGAGCGGCCGCATCCGGATCCCCCGACGCCGTGGCGAGGACCACGAAGCGCGCACCCGGACCGCCGGCAAGGTCGATCAGCCGGGACCAGACTGCGGAATTGTCGTCGCGCAAGGCGCCACCTATGGCAATCGCCGGACCGGTCGCGGCCTTGATCGCCGTGGAGGACGGTGAATCGGGCGGAGATTCGCGCGCCAGGGCGAACGGCATGCACGCTTGCGCGAACAGCAGTGCCCATAGGTATGCGCGCGAGCAAACCGGCGCGCAGGCACGCGGTGGATTGGAGCGGCCGGCGGCCGACGCAGACCCGTACCCTGGACCGGAAGAATCGTGCTGCATCATTCGACTGCTTACCGTCAGCGTCCTGGTTGAGAGCGACGCCCAGCGCGTCCACTTCAAGTGCCGTAGGCGAATCTTCGCGCACGGAGCGAGCGGGTGCACCGGGAACTTATTGTTACCCTTCCTGGCAGAGGGGTGACAATTCATCCCGGTCACATGGGTAACACTTCCAGGCTTTTGCGGGATACGCAAAGTGCCGCGGCAAGAGAGCGTGACAGGTCCGCTGTCGTGACCGCGGCAAGAGGCGACGGTTCAGCCGTAACAGAATACGTCCAGCTTGTTTCCATCCAGGTCCCGGAAGTAGGCAGCGTAGAAGCCGTCACCGCCCTCGGCGCGCAGGCCGGGGGCGCCTTCGTCGGTCCCACCAAGCGCCAGCGCCTTCTTGTAGACCCGATCTACGGTTTCGCGAGAGTCGGCGGCGATGCCGGCCATCACCCCATTTCCAACCGTAGCCGGTCGGCCGTCGTAGGGCGTCATGATGCAGAGCATCGGTTTGTCCATGGCCGCCGCCCAGCCCGATCCGCGGGCGCCGAATTCCATCAGACGTGTCACGCCCATCTCGGCCAGCACGGTGTCGTAGAACGATCGGGCGCGGGGCAGGTCATTGGTTCCCAGGACGATGTAGCCAATCATAAAGTTCTCCGTGCGGAATGAATTGATTTATACAACACCACCACGCGGGGCGCACAGGCTACGGCCCGCCCCGAGCGGGAACCACCGGCCGACGTCCACGCTTGTCACCTGATGCCGACGGGATTGACCTGCGCTACTGCCGGGGCGCGTTGAACATGCCGTTTCCCCAGCACCTCATGACTCCGCGACTCGTGTCGGACGAGCCGCACTACCAGACCGGCGTGAGCGACACGGCGACATGGGTGCCGCTCGGAACGCGGCTGCCATGACCGACGATCTGGCCGGCATCGCTGATGCCCTGCACGACCACGAGCGTCAGGCCTGTACCCGGGTCGATAAGGGCGTTGAGGTCCTGCATTCCATTCGTCTCGTCCCAGACGAAGGCGTGGTTCTCGTTGCCGAACGGAGCGGAGCCCACGACGACGCCTGCATTGTTCACGTCGATCGGCTCGTGGTATCTGGCCGTGATCTCGCCGGGCACGCCGTCGCGATACAGGAACCCCGTCGGGCTGGTGCCGGTGCCGGGTATCCACATGCCAACGACGTCATCCGCGTCGTTCATCCCGTACACGGTGAAATCCCGACCCGACGTGCCCGCGGCAAGGTCGACCAGCGTCGAACCCTGCAGCAGGTAGGCGTGCATCGAGCCGACGGCAATCATCGAACGGCCCGCGACGTGTCCGGCGTCGTTCACCGCATTCGCGTCGCCGTAGTTGCCGCCGAGCGTGGCGATGGCGCTCACCTGCCCGGACCGGTAGATGAACCCCCGTGCAGCGCCGTTCGCGTCGTAGGACTGGCCGACGATCGTGCCGCTGCTGTTGATGGCATACGCCTGTCCGTAAGGCCCGCCGAGCGTTGGCAACTCCTGCATCAGGCCGCTGCGGTAAAGAAACGCCCGGTCCGCCCCAGTGGCCGTCAATGAGTGCCCGACTACGTCGCCCGAGTCGTTGATGTCGGTCCCATAGCTCGTTGCGCCGCCCAGCGTGCCGAGGTCACGAATCGTACCGCCGCTGTAGAGGAAGGCGTGAGCGTGACCCGTAGCGGCTACATAAGAGAAGCCGGTCACCTCTCCTGCATTGTTGACCTTGCGCGGCTCGGTGTACCACCCGCCGAGGGAAGGGATTTCCGTCACCTGGTACGACTTCGCCGCGACCGGCGACATCGAGACGACGGCGTGCCTGGCGCTGTCCACGGCACCTTTGCTGTCGGTCACGGTCAGCTCGATCTGGAACCGACCGGGCTTCGTGTACGTATGCAACGCGGTGACGCCGGTGGCGGTCGCGCCGTCGCCGAAATTCCACTGATAGCTGGTGATGGTACCGTCCCGGTCACTCGAGCCGGCGCCGTCGACCGCAACCGCGAGCGACACCATGCCCTTCGCGGGCGTAGCGGTGAAGGCGGCTGTCGGGACGAGGTTGGCCGGCGGCCTGCCACCGCCGCCGCCGCCCCCTCCTCCTCCACCTCCGCAGGCGACCAGGACGACGCTCGCCGTTGCGAGCATCGCGACACGACCGATCGAATTCGTGAATTTCATTTGCGGCCCTCCGTGCCCTGGCCCGGGGCGCGCGGAGGTTCGCTGGCCGCCATCGGCAACGGACGCCCGGCGCAATTGCCCGGCCCTGTCGCCTTTCACGAGAGTATGTTGCCGCAGTCGTCCGACCCTGGACATCCGGACTTGTGGCAGTCCACGACCGAACCACGGATCTCATCCGCCAACAACTCGTCCGTGGGACATACCCGGAACCCGATCCAGATCCCCCATGCCCGCGTTGACCGGCATCGAGGATTGACCAGCGGCCCTGGTCAGTCTTCGACGCCTGTCAGCCAGGATCCTGGTCAAGGTTCAGCGCCTGCTCACACCCGCACCCGCTCACGGGACGCTCTTGGCGGCTGCCTCCGCCCCATCCGACGCATGACCCAGCAGTTCACCGCTGGAACTCGTGCCCGGGGGCGTGCCGACGAAAGGCGTCTTCTGCTGCTCCGGAACGGGCGCGCGCCGACCCATGCGGAAAGTGGCGTAGGCGGCGAGCATCAGGTGCATGACGGCTAACAGCGGAAGGAAAGCGTCGTTGCCGATCGCCTGCATGATTGCAGCAACGAGGATCGGTGCAATGAAGGCGCCGGCTCCGTTGACGAGTATCAGGGTGCTGCTCGCGCCAAGCCGCGAATCGGCCGGCACGTGATCGTTCACGTGCGCGGAGCTCAGCGAATACAGCGTCAGGCTCATGCCACCGTACGCCGCCACCATGGCGAAGAAACCGGCCCGCGAGATCTCTTCCAGCCCCCAGGCGCCGCTTGCAGCGAGGGCTGCCAGCAGGCAGACGGTGATCACGACCTTGCGCCGGTCCATCCGGTCGGACAGGCGTCCGACCGGCAATTGGGTCAGGCAGCCCGCGAGAATCGCGACGGCCATGAACAGTGAAACCTCGAACGTCGTGAACCCGTTGCCGTCAGCGTAGATGGCACCCAGCGAGAACAGGCAGCCCGAGACGGCGCCAGACATCGCCACGCCGACCACCCCGAGCGGCGAGCTTCGGAACAGGTCACGCAAGCGCACGCGCGCCGGCACCGACACGCTGAACTCGGGCGCCGAACTCGTCGTCAGTGCCATCGGTATCATCGCGACCGATATCAGTATCGATACCAGGATGAACAGTACGGTGCTGCGCGGATCGGCAAGGTTGAGCAGCAGCTGGCCGAGGCCGAGGCCTGCATAGCAGACCAGCATGTACAGCGACAACAGCAGGCCGCGATGCTCGTTGTCCACGCGGTCGTTCAGCCAGCTTTCGGCCACGATGTAGATGCCGGCAAAACAGAATCCGAACACGATGCGAACCAGCATCCAGGGCAACGGAGCGACAAAGACACCCTGCAGCAGGATCAGGACCGAAGCGAGCGAGGTAAACGCGGCGAAGACGCGGATGTGGCCGACCGACCGGACCAGGGCGGGCGTCATCAACGACCCGGCCATGTACCCAAGGTAGTACGCCGCCAGCATGACGCCCGCGAGCAGGATGGGGAATCCCTCGAGGCTTGCTCGCAGGCCGACCAGCGTTCCCTGCAGGCCGGCGCCAAGCATCAGCAGCGCCATGCCGAGCAGCAGGGTCCAGGTCGCGGCCAGTGCAGTACGCATGCGTGGTATTCGGCGGGAGCGGCGTCGGTACTGTCAAGTCGGGCGGTATTGAGGTCTTGCCCGCTGTGCTCCGCAATTACCCGATCACGCCGACTCGATCCTGCGCGGTGTCATGGCGCACCCTGCTTTGCCAGCCACTGTTCGATTCGGGCGCGCAGCATACCGAGGGTCACCGTCCCGTGGTCGAGCACGTGATCGTGAAACGCACGGACGTCGAATTCCTTCCCGAGCGCGCGTTCCGCTTCGCGCCGCAGCCGCACGATTTCCAACTCACCCGCGCCGTACGTGACCATCTGGGCCGGCCAGATCACGATCCGGTCAACGTACGCACCCGCCTCCTCGGGGGTCATGTTCACCTGCTTGCTCAGCGTGTACGCAATCGCCTGCTCACGCGTCCAGCCCATCGCGTGAATGCCTGGATCGACCACCATGCCCGTCGGCAGGCCCGAGAGCATTTCCAACGTGTTGAGTTCCGACGAGTAGAGGCCCATCTCGGCCGCCAGCGTCTCGGAGTATCGCGCCCAGCCCTCACTGAACCCGGAGTTGCCGATATACCGCAGTATCGGATGTGCATTTACCCGCTCCTGGGCGAGCGCGATCTGCAGGTGGTGACCCGGATACGTCTCGTGAAAGGCAACCGACTCGACTTCTCCGCGACTCTGCTTCTCTGGCTGGAACAGGTTCACATAGTAAGTGCCGGGCAGCTTGCGGTCGTCAGAGCCCGGCATGTAACGCGCGGTCGAGCTCTGCTCCTGGTATTCCGGTATGGGCTTGATCACGACGTCCGCCTGAGGCAGCTGGTTGAACCAGCGCGGCGCGGCAGTCCGCGCACGTCCGATGGCCGCCGTCGTGTAGGCGAGCAGCTCGGCGCGGGTCGAAAATCGGTTCGAAGAATCCGAACGCAGCCGCTTCTGAATCTCGGCCAGATCGCTCGTGCCATAGAGCCGCTTTCCGATCTCGGCAATTCGCTGCTCGCGCATGGACACCGCTTCCTGCCCCGCCTCGAACAGCTCGCTCGGAAGGTACGGCAACGTGGTGCTGGCCCGGATCAATGCCCGATAGCACGCCTCCCCCTCGGGATTCGCCGTGACTGCAATCGCGGTTCGCGCGGCGCTGCGATAATCAGTACGCAGGTAATCGCGATGACGGGCAATTGCCGGGTACACCTCGTCCCGCAACAGCCGCCGCCACTGCGCTGCCAGGGCCTCGTCGCCGGCCGCTCGCGCCGGTGCATAGAACGGCGAGTCCTCCGGCGCCATCGCGAGCAATCCGTCCAACTGCGCCACGACGAGGTCCACGTTGCGCTGTGGCGCGCTGTAGCCTGCACGCAGGCCCTCCGCCAGGTTCCGGGTCTCGTTGTCGATGAACTTGGGCAAGAGCCGCCAGCGCGCCAACGCCATTGCGCGCTCTTCTTTCGTCCCGACCGGCTGCGCATCGGCCAGCTCGCCGAGCGCAATCTGCCATCCCCACACCTGGTCGACTGCCCAACTCTCGTTGCGGCACACGCGCGACTCCCGCGACGATTCCAGCTGCTCACGCAGCACTCCGTAGGTCAACGCCGCCGCCGAACCTTCCAGGTCCGCGGCATTCACCGCGGCCAGTTTCGCCAACGAGTCATCCTCCACCGCCTGCCAGGCAGCGCGGCCAGCCGCAGTGTTATCCCGCAGCCGGTCGTGCTTCGCGCCTTCGATCCGGTAGAGAGTCTCCCATTCGGGGAAGTTCTGAAAATATGCCGCAAGGTAGGCGTCCGCGATCGCGGTCACGCGAGCTGCAGCGTCCGCGCCAGCTGCTGCACCCTTGATCGCTGGCTGAGCGTCGGCGGTAAACCATATGAAATTACTCGCGGCCCAGGCGACGACCAGTGCTGCCGCAGAACTCTTGTTGATTCGATTCATCGCTCTTCTCCGCATCCCGAATCGTGCTGTTGCTTATACGCGTTCTCGGCCAGTCGGCGCTTCAGCCTTACCATGACACGCTCCGTCGACTAACTGCCCGGTCATTGGCCACCGCAACTCAGGCTGTGAGCTGCTGCAGATAGCCGCATGCAATTCATTGCCTTGGAAATGGTGGCCAGGGACGGAACAGAGCCTTCGACACGCGGATTTCCGAGACGATGGAGAGACCGGTTCGGCGCGAGCAGGCCGATGACGGGAAGGGCCTTCTCATTGGCCAAACGTGGCGTAGCCGGCCAACTCGCCCCTGCCCTTTCACCGGGGACGAGACGCCTGCGGCTGGGCCTTCACCTTGCCTTTACTGCGACGGCGGTGGGCCGCTCGGAACGTAGACGACTGCATCGCCTTGGTAGGCGCGCGTGTACCAGTTCGAGTCGCACTGGTAGAAGTTGACTCCGTTCGCAACCGTGATCCGGGCCTCGCAGGGGAGCGACGCCAAGGCCGTGACCTGGGTGACGTTGGTAACGTTCGTTACCGTGGTCGTTTCGTTGTCATCGTCCGCCGCGGCGACGACCATGCCGACCGTCGCGCCGACGACCATTACTTCGGCCCAATCGTCGTCGTACCAGTCGTTGCCGTAGTAGTACCCACCGTGCCCGTCCCAGTCCTCGTAGTAGTCCTGCCGATCCTCCCGGGCGTCGTTGGCATGCTCCTGCCAGTCCTCGCGCGCCTCGTCGCGATTGTCCTGTCGATCGCCCTGGCTCTGCTTATTGTCTCCCTGGCGATCAGCGGACGAGCCCTGCTGCTTGGCGGATCGGTCCGATCCGGCCGTCGTCGATCGAGTCGGCTGGGATGCCGGCCGCTGGGCTGGGGCGGCCTGCCGAGTCGAGGGCTGCGCCGATCGCTGTGGCGCCGGGCGCGAGGACATACCGCCGCTTCGTGCGGGACTGCCGCGCGACATTCCGCCTCCGCCACGAGCACCGCCCCTGCCGGCGGCATCGGCATCTGGCCAGCCCGCCATCACCAGTCCGGCGGCGCACGCGACCGCAATGAAGACTCCGCGGAACCCAGGACGGCGGCTCATCGTTGCTCTCCAGTGGGCGCGGCCGGCACGTCCTTGGGCGGCCGTGGTGCGAGGTACATGATCTGCTCGGCGTTGGCCGGAGGAACGAACGCGAATGCGGCGGCGTCCAGCTGCGCCGGCACGCTCCATTCGTCGAGGTCCGCCCTGAACTGCGGTTCGCCCGGGGCATTCTTGTAGGTGATGACGACCCGGCGCGGCAGCGGCTCCGGACCCTTGGCGATCCACAACTGCATGTCGACTTCCGCAGAGCGCACGGCCACGTGGTCGGTCGGAACGTCGAACAGGCTGCACTCTTCGACGAACCTGACGGACGCGACACGCTTGTCCAGATCCTCGGGGAAGCCCGTCGTGAACATGCGCGCCAGGGGCAATGTCGCGCGCAGATCCCGCACCATGTAGACCAGCGCCTGGTCCAACGGGCCTGCTTTCTCGACGCGGGCGTAGACGTTCTCGCTGGCGTTGAACGCGGTAATCCAGCGACCG
Source organism: uncultured Gammaproteobacteria bacterium (assembly GCA_963698735.1). Taxonomy (GTDB): domain Bacteria; phylum Pseudomonadota; class Gammaproteobacteria; order Steroidobacterales; family Steroidobacteraceae; genus RPQJ01. Next base: position 110,033 of record CAVOSA010000020.1, read on the forward strand.
TCGAACACGACGGTTCCACGCTCGCCGTTGCTGCGCTCGACATCGACTCGCATCTTGTCCGGGCGTTGCATCAGGATCCGGCGACGCTCACCGAACTCGATGCGCTGGCCGTCCGCCTGGATCGCGTCGTAGTCGCTGCGCATGGTCACGCTGACTGCGGGTGCGCGCGCGATGAATTCAGCCATGCCGAGCAACAGCGCCCGGGCGGCCTGATCCTGCGCCGACACCTCGGGCGCGGGCGTCGGGTCAGCGGCGCGCGCCGGATCGACGGCTACGGCGAGCGCCAGGACCGCGAGCACGGCTGCCGGCCGCGCGAGTCTGTTCAGTCTCTTGTGGATCATTGCAGCGGTCCCTCGGTATTCGCGGTCGCGCACCGCCCCGCCGGACACGGCAGCTGCGGTCGGCCGGGATGGCCCATGCACAGTGGCACTGTTACACCTGAGACGACCGCAGCGTCCATACGATGTTTCCGCGGCCGGGAACGGCCGGATCGCGGGACGGGAGGCCGCGTCCGATGGCGGAGTCGATGACGCAGGGGCAGAATCGCAGAACGTCAGTATGCTTTATCGTCGCTGTTGCGAAGAGTGACAATCGCCTATGTCGCTTGCTCGCATCCGCCCCATCACGCTTGCCGATATCGAAGCTGCGCAGGCACGTATCGCCGCCACGGTGTTGCGCACGCCGCTGGTGAGGCTCGACCTGGGACGAGGCGGGCCAGACATCCGCCTCAAGCTCGAGAACCTTCAGCCGACCAACTCCTGCAAGATCCGTGGCGCGGCAAACGCCGTGGCGATGTTGAGCGACGAAGAAAGAAAGCGCGGCGTCTGGACGAACAGGAGTCAGCATGCCAAGCAAGCGCAAGCAGCCCTTCGGGGCGAAGCCTGTCCCTGAGTTGAACATCCCGGCGGCCCTGCTGGATCACGTGGTGAAGTGCCCGATGACCCAGGACGAGGTCGAGGCGGTCTGTCGGTCGTTGAAGAAGGCGGTCATCGAGCGCGCCATGGGGGGGGCGAGATGACCTGTTAAGGCGCAGCTCGAAACGCTTTGGAGTTTTCGCTTGACGCCTATAATGCGCGGCGAAGATCGCGAACCCGATGCCGGGCAAGGCGCTGCGCCATGTCCGGCTCGAGTCGCACTTCCAGGACATCAGCGACGCGGCCTCTGTTCGATCGTCGCGGTCGTGCTGAATCCGTTGATCCAATTCCCGTTTGTCCACCCACGAAGGTAAGTGAAATGAAGAAGATCTTGATCGCCCTCGCCGGCGTCGCGGCTCTTGGCGCGACCCCGATGACGTTTGCGCAGTCGGTCGGCGCCAGCGAGCTGGCCAACACGCAGGAACTCATCAAGGAGCTGCAGGCCGACAAGCGCGCCATCATGCTGAACACGCTGGCGCTCGAGCCGGACCAGCTCGCCAAGTTCACGCCGATCTACGACGAGTACCAGGCCGAGATGAAGAAGCTCTACACGGAGGCCACCAACCTGAGCAACCGGCTGTTCGTGGCCGACTACGGCGGCATGACGGACGCCGAATCCAAGGCGATCCAGAAGGAGTTCTTCAAGCTCCGCCATGACCGCCTGTCCCTGCTGGAGAAGTACGCGGGCAAGCTCGACAAGAAGCTGCCCGAAGTGAAGGTGTTCCAGTTCGTGCAGGTCGAGAACAAGACGCAGGCGTTGCTCGACGTAGCCGCGGCGGCGTCGATCCCGATCGTGACGAAGACGCCGAACACCCTGAAGTAGCGACGAGGGCGTGATGCGCTGCCCGCGACCCGGTTCGCTCGCGGCGCCAACCACGCAGGGCGCGGCCGCTGGAGCCGCTGCCCGAACAGACGCCAGCCCTCGAAAGTGGGCTGGCGTCTTCTTTCGGGACCTCGCCAGGCGCGATGCGATCCTGGCGGTCTCGGTCCTGCCGCGGAGTGTGCTCGCTGGAGATCTCTGCTCGTAGCCCCGCGTCGGCGCCATTGCGGAACACGGCGCCTGGGCCATACACCCGGTGAGATACGCGTCTACGAGCCGTAGTCCGTCGGGAAGCTTGAGACGTTCCACAGCCCGCCCACTCCCTCGCCCACAATTCGCCGCCACCCGACCGCTCCCGCCCGGGTATGATCGCTGCCCCGCGGTCGCCGCCGGCCCCGTGGCAACCCCTCCCTCCGCGCACCACCGCCAGACCACGCCGCAGCCCCGCGGACTGCGACCACGAACGCCATGAAAACCCCAGCAGCACTGCAACCCCTGATCGACGACGGCGTGATCGACGAAGTCCTGCTGTCACTGAAGAGCGGCAAGGAAGCGACCGTCTACGTGGTGCGCTCGGGTGAGCAGCGCGCTGCGCCAAGGTCTACCGCAACATGGCCCAGCGCAGCTTCCAGAAGCGCGCCCAGTACCAGGAAGGGCGCAAGGTCCGTGGCAGCCGCCAGGCCCGTGCGATCAGCAAGAGCACCAGCTTCGGTCGCGCCGAACAGGAAGCCGCCTGGAAGAACGCCGAGGTCGACGCGCTCTATCAGCTCGTCGCCGCCGGCGTGCGCGTGCCGAGGCCGCACGGCTACTTCGACGGCGTCCTGATCATGGAACTGGTGACCGACGCCGACGGCAACCCGGCGCCACGCCTGGGCGAGATCGAGCTTTCGCCCGCGACCGCCCGCGAGTACCACGGCTTCCTGATCCGGCAGGTGGTGCGCATGCTCTGCATCGGCCTCATCCACGGCGACCTCTCCGAATTCAACGTGCTGGTCGCACCCGACGGCCCGGTGATCATCGACCTGCCGCAGGCCGTCAACGCCGCCGGCAACAACGCGGCGCGGGCGATGCTCGAGCGAGACGTCAACAACCTGCGCTCCACGCTCGGTCGCTTCGCACCGGAGTTGCTCGCCACCGAATTTGCCCGGGAAATGTGGTCGCTGTTCGAGCAGGGCGAACTGCGACCGGACAGCGAACTGACCGGCTTCTTCGCGCCCGACGACACCGTCGTCGATCCGGACAGCGTCCTGATCGTGATCGACGACGCGCGCGAAGAAGAAATCCAGCGTCGCCTGCGCATGGTCGGCTAGCCGCTGACAGCGCCTTGCGGCCGCTGCCGCGCAGCCGCATGGCCAGCAATCCGCGCACACGTAATCGTCGCGCCAAAGACGGATATTCGAACCAGCGCTCACAAACGGTTCTTGGTCAAGGCAACGCAGTGGGCTGACGCATCGGCCTATTTCTTGTACGACCGCACCGCCGCGTCATCCAGTCCTACCAGGGTCAGCAGCTCCTTGAAGCGGCCCGCATGGCGGGGGTCGTCCCGGAGCACCTTCATTCGCGGGTCGTTGCGCAGAAAGATGAGGCAGTTGGAACGCTTTTCGACGGCCTCGTACAGCAAGTCGATGGCCTTCGTCCTGCTCGCTTCATCGCCCAGGGAAAGGTAGGCCGCGGCCGTTTCGTATGGGCACATGTAGATATTCGCCCGCTCGGCCTCCTCGAGCAGCGGCAGCACCTTGTCCTTCTGGCCGGCATACCCATAGCCCTGGGCCAGCATGATCAGCGCAACGGGCGCCCGTCCCGTACAGTTCCACGCCCTTCTCCAGCAGCGCGACGCCCTCGGCCGCGTCGCCGCGCAGGTAGGCCGCAACCCCGCCCCGCAGAAAACAAACCCGTTCTCCGGATGCTGGCGCATCTGCGTCACGCCCCAGTCCCGGGCCGCCTGCTGCTCGCCGACCATGAACAGGGCCCAGGTTCCCCAGTCGGCGAGTTCCGTGTGCAACGGATCCAGCTCGACGGCACGGGCCAGCGACGCCTTGACCTTCTCGTTCTCGCCGAGCGCGGTGTAGTAGAGCGCGAACCCGAGCTCGGTCTGCGCGAGCGTCGGATCGAGCGCCCGCGCCTTGTTCAGGTTCTGCCAGGCTTCCCGCCATTTCCAGGCCATCACCTGGGTCAGTCCGAGGGATGACAGCGCCTCTGCGGAATCCGGGTCGCGCTCGAGCACCGCGGCCAGGGACGCCTCCACCACCGGCAGCAGTTCCTGCGGCGGCTCGAAGTAGGCGAAGATCGAGCGCAGCGCATCGCTCTTGGCCTGGTAGGCGGCGATGAAATCGGGGTCCAGCGCGATCGCCTGGTCGAAGTACTCGACGGCACGATGCATGGACTCGTGCGTGAACTTCTCCATCTCGCGCCAACCCGCCGCGTACGGTTCGTAGGCCTGCGGGATGCGGGGCAGTTCGGCCAGCGCGCGCTGCTCGTCCCCGAGGATCTCCACCTTCAGCGCTCGCGCGACGGCCCGCGCGATCTCGGCGGGCGTCTCGAAGAAATCCCGGTTGTCCACGCGGACGGTGAAGGGGCTGCTCCACACGTCCAGGTCCCGACGCAGGTCGGTGAGCCGCGGCGTGATCCGCAGCGTGCCGTCGGGCGCGACGATCACCTCGCCGTCCAGCACGAACTGGAGGCCCGGCAGGCTTTCGAGGACGTGCTCGCGGGTCTTGTCGGTGCGGAAATGGAAGGCCGAGGCGTGCGGCACCGTCCTCAGGCCGGAGATCTTGCGCAGGTTGTCGACCACTTCCCGGGTCACCTGGTCCGCGAACGTCCGGTGGTATTCGGTGGCGTTGTCGGAGACGCCGAACGGCACGACCAGGAGGTAGGGGCGGTCGAGTTCGGGCGGCGCCGACGGGGCCATCAGGAATCGCGCCCCGACTAACAGGACAGCCATCATCAGGGCGACGCCGACCAGCGGCAGGGCCAGACGCCGGGCGCCGGGGCGGCTCATCCGGACTCCCGGTCACCGGTGCCGGAGCCAGGGCTGGCGCAGGTGCAGGGGCGGGCGGCGGCCCGACGACGGCGCTGGCGGCGTCGTCCACGACCTCGATGACCGGTGCGACGAACTGGTAGCCGCGGCCACGGACGGTCTGGATGGTTTGCTGCAGCTCGCCGCTGTCGCCGAGCGCCTTGCGCGCGCTCGCCACGTGATTACTGAGGGTGGCGTCGGAGACCTCGCGCCCGTCCCAGACCGCCTGGAACAGCTCCTCGCGCGTCAGCACCCGGTCGCGATGGCTGATCAGCTGCACGAGCAGGTCGAAGACCTTGGGCTCGACGGCGACGGGGACGTCCCCGACGCTGATCCGGTAGCGGGCCGTATCGACGACGTAATCGCCAATCCGGAACTTCCTGCCATCCGTCGCACGCATTCGATGCCCTTCTGATGGCAATGGTTACCGAATCATTAGCAAGACATTAGCGTCCGGCCATGCAGGCACCCCGCTCCACTTCGACAATACCGGCGCCTCGATCAAACAGCAACGCAGGGAGAAAGCCATGCCCACACCGTTGGAGATCCTTCTCGACCCCGTCTCGCTGGCCGTGCTGGCCATCTATGGCGCGCTGATCCTCGTGGAGGCCCTGTTTCCGGCCCGCGCGTTGCCCCGGATCCCGGGCTGGCACGCCCGGGCCCTGGCCGTGTTCGTCGTCTACTTCTTCCTCTCGTCCTACCTGCCGCTTCTGTGGGCCGACGCTGTGGCCCCGTTCCGGCTGGTCGACCTGGAGTCCGTGCACCCGCTGGTCGGGGCGGCGGTCGGGGTCCTGGTCTTCGAGTTCCTGGTGTACGTCTGGCACCGCGCGATGCACAAGCATCACTGGCTGTGGCGCGCCTTCCACCAGATGCACCACAGCGCGGAACGGGTCGACAGCTTCGGGGCGTTCTACTTCAGTCCGCTCGACATCGCCGGCTTCGCGCTGCTCAGCAGCCTGGCGTTGACCGTGGTCGGCCTGCCGGCACAGTCCGTCACCTGGTACCTGTACGCGACGATGTTCCTCGCGACGTTCCAGCACACGAACGTCCGCACGCCGCAGTGGCTCGGCTACATCGTGCAGCGTCCCGAGAGCCACAGCGTGCATCACGGGCGCGGCATCCATCACTACAACTTCTCGGACCTGCCGCTGTTCGACCTCATTTTCGGCACCTTCCGCAATCCGAAGGAGTTCGTCGCCGAGAGTGGATTCGAGGGCGTCTCTTCGGCGCAGATCCTGGACATGCTCGCCTGCCGTGACGTCGCGGCTGGCGACTTCGAGCAGTCCGTGCGGCCCGCCAAGCCGCGCGCGGCCCACACGTAATCAACACAATCACTCAGGGGACAACAAGTCATGAATCGCTTCACTCGTTTCACCACAACCGTTTTCGCCGCGATCGCCTGCGCAGGCGCCGGCGTCCTCCACGCGGACACGCCCGCGCGACCCGACGGCAGTAAACGCGGGGCCGCCGGGCCGACCGTGACGCCGTACGCGACGGGCCTGACGAACCCGCGCGGCCTCGTATTCGGCCCGGACGGCCACCTCTACGTGGCCGAGGCTGGCACTGGGGGCGATCAGACGGCAACTGGCGAGGCTGGCTGCCTGGCCAACGTCAACATCTACAGCCCTTACAAAGCCGGCTACAGCGGTCGCGTGACCCGAGTACTGGCCAACGGCAAGAAGCAGACGGTTGCCGCGAACCTGCCGAGCATGACCGACAACACCGGCGGCGGTTACGGCCCCACCGACGTCGCCTTCATAGGTGACCAGCTGTATGTCCTGATCGAAATGGGCGGATGCTCGCATGGGCTGCCCGACAACCTGCCCGCGATCCTGCGCGTCAACAAGGACGGGTCGACGACCAACGTCGCCAACCTCAACGCATGGCACGCGGCGAACCCGCCGAACTACATCAAGGACGAGGATCCGGAGACCACCGACCAGGAACCGGGCGGCGTGTTCCATTCGATGATCGCGCAGGGCAAATACCTGTACGTGGTCGAGACCAACCGCGGCTTCCTGCTGCGTGTCGATCCGAAGAGCCGCATCGTCGAGAAGCTGTACGACATGTCGGTCGACAGCAAGGAGCACAACCCGATCGTGATGGCGCGACGCGGCAATGAATTCTACGTCGGCACGTTCGGCGAGGACGGGGGGCCGGCCGAGCTCGCTGTGTTCGACAAGAACTTCGCCGGCTACTCGCTGCCATTCGAGTCCCTCAACCCGATCGTCGGCTTGGCGTGGCGCGGCAATAAGCTATTCGGCGTCGAGATCTTCCCCTTGGACGCTGCATGGTTACCGGAGAGCAGAGCCAACCTCGTCGCGTTCGATCCCAAGACCGGCGAGCGGACGGAGGTACTGCCCGGCTTCGCCAGCTATCCCAACGGACTCGTGACCGGTCCGGACGGTGCGTTGTACACGTCGAACTGGGCCGTCGGTGGCCCCGGCGGCGGCAGCATTCTGCGCATCGTGCCTTGAACGAGACTGACGCCGAGCGGTGCGGGGCTGTGCTCCCCAATGACTCGATCACGCCAGCACACCGGTCAGCGGCGGCGAGCCGTTCCTGCAGTCGGTGCCGGTGACGACCACCGCATGGCAGTTCCGATCCCGTCAGTGGCGTGACGGCGAGGGCCGGGCAACCGGCCCTCGTTTTTTTTCAGGGCCCAAGCGCAGCCTTTGCGGTCACGACCTGTGACGTTCCACCGCGCCCTTCCACGACACCACCGGCACGTACCGCCTGCTCGCTAACGAGCTTCGCGCGTGTGGAATACCCGCAGCACGGTCAGATCGGTGCCGGCGATCTCGTAGCGGACTTCGTAGGTCTGCACGAGGACCCAACGCACCTCCCGCTCACCCGGCATATCCCGCCGGCGTCCGATCATCGAGAGCGTGGCATGCACCGGTTCATATGCTGCCCAAGGCGTGAACGCCGACCTCGGCCGCCTGAGCGATCACTCCCTCCCCGCTGACTGCAGCTCTAGCCACCTGACCTGACAACACCACCGCGACATCGCCGACTTCACTTCAATGAGACATAGTCACTCAAGCGAAACCATTTGCGTGAAAAGATGAAACCAGCCGCCGGTTCCGGCGACAGACTGGTGACTTCTTCCGTCATGTTCTTTCTGTAGAAAGCAGTGCAAGTGGCATTTTGCCAGACGGTCTTTTGCATCTTCGCTCTCATTTTGGCGACGTATGCATCCTGAAGATTGCGCCTGGCATCGATGGCTTTGATGCTTCCATCTCGTTTCACAGCGCAAATGGCTTGAACGATATAGTCGGTCGCCACCTCCATATAGGATATTTGCGAGCTGTGGCCCGTCCCTGTGTTCGGGCCGTTCACTTTGAAATAATTTGGGAAACCTGAAACGGTGATGCCTTTGTAAGAGACGGCCTCCTTTTCCCATTCGCTGTTGAGGTTCCGGCCACCCAGGCCATACACATTGAACGTCAGCGCCTTTCTCATATTCGAATACGCGAAATATCCCGTGGCATAGACGATGACATCCAGGGGTATCTCCTTGCCAGCTCTCGTTCTAATGCCTTGGGGCGTGATGCATTCAATTCCGCTGATATCCACATCGACATTTTCACGGGACAGCGCTGGAAGGTAGGCATTCGTCGGGATGACTCGCCGGCAGCCCAATTCGTAATCGGGCGTCATGTGCTGACGTAACGTGTCGTCCTTGATGTATTTTTCGAGATGCTTCTTCAGCTTTCTCCGGTAATGGCCTTTCATCAACTGACTGATTGTCGAGGTCCCAGGATAGCGGCGAAACGCAACGAACCTGATGTCATAGAAGATGAAGGTGAGCGAACGGATGAGGTGCCGAATGCCTGGCAGAGTTCGGACAGATCGCTCTACTGCACCGTAATGCCGGTCTGAACGTGGAAGGATCCACTGCGCCTTGCCCATCAACAGCGTCAATCTGGAAACCTTGTCGGCAATGGCGGGAACGATCTGAGCCGCTGAACATCCCGAACCGATCACTGCCACCCGTTTTCCTTCATAAGAGACAGAGTGATCCCACTGTCCGGCGTGGAATACCGGTCCCTTGAAGGTTTCCGCACCCTTGATATTGGGAATATGCGGGTTCGCCAGCACACCACTGGAGTCGATAACGAAGCGGGCAGAATAGCTCTCGCCCGATTCGGTCTCCACATGCCAGATACAGGCGCGCTCGTCATAAGTGAGTCTTGTGACCGTCTGGTTCGCGATTGCCTGCTTTCTCAGGCCGAACTTGTCGATGACATGGTTCGTATATTCGAGCAATTCACTTTGCGGGGAGAACGTTTTCTTGAACGGGTAGGCGATAAAGGAGATGGAATAGAGGCTGGTTGGAATATCCACCTCGGCTCCGGGGTAGGAGTTGACCTGCCAGGTTCCGCCTAACTCGGGGCTTCTTTCCAACAAGACAAAGTCATTACAGTGCTTTTTCTGCAAACGGATAGCCGCCAGCAGCCCGGAAAACCCTGTACCGATAATCACGGTCTCAAAATATCGAGCGCCCTCTGGTGTATTACCGCCCTGTGCCGTCTCTCTTGATGGCATTGACTTCGACTCTCTGATCTCCGAATTCTTCTGGGCTTTCAACTGCTACTTATCCTTGAGGTAACCCGGCCGACAATGTCCTTATCGAATCCGTCAATGGATCGCCACGAGTTGAATGGCTGGATGTGCATTGGTTACGGCACCGAAAAGTTAACTATTGTCCGGCTGAAAAGCGGGAATGAAGTGCCGCGGACAACTCAAACCGGAATTGCTGCAGGCGTAGTCATCGAGTCATGGGGCAGTACGCGCCGGACTGAGCAGCGTCGGCCCGCGCCCGCGAGTTAACTTGTCAGTACCGCTGTTGGACGTCCGCTGCGGGAGGAATCAATCGCACGCGTAGCCCCCCTCGAAATGACGGACCGGATGTTAACCGGCGTCGAGGATTGACCAGCGTCCGGCGTTCAAGAATGGGTAACGCTTTCAGGCTCTTGCGGGACACGCAAAGTGCCGCGGGAAAAGAGCGTGAGAGGTCCGCTGTCGTGACTCCGGCAAGAGACGACGGTTCAGCCGTAACAGAATACGTCCAGCTTGTTTCCATCCAGGTCCCGGAAGTAGGCAGCGTAGAAGCCGTCACCGCCCTCGGCGCGCAGGCCGGGCGCGCCTTCGTCGGTGCCACCGAGCGCCAGCGCCTTCTTGTAGACCCGATCCACGGTTTCGCGAGAGTCGGCGGCGATGCCGGCCATCACCCCATTTCCAACCGTAGCCGGTCGGCCGTCGTAGGGCGTCATGATGCAGAGCATCGGTTTGTCCATGGCCGCCGCCCAGCCCGATCCGCGGGCGCCGAATTCCATCAGACGTGTCACGCCCATTTCGGCCAGCACGGTGTCGTAGAACGATCGGGCGCGGGGCGCGTTGAACATGCCGTTGGCCGAGTACCCCATGTCTCCGTGACTCGTGTCGAACGAGCCGGCGCTACCAGACCGGCGTGAGCGACACGGCGACATGGGTGCCGCTCGGAACGCGGCTGCCTTGACCGACGATCTGGCCGGCCTCGCTGCGGCCTTCAGTGCGACGGCTCGCGCAGCCAGGACTCCAGCGCGGGCACCTGCCGATCCTTCATGCCGGCCTGCAGCCGGATATAGGCGATCGTCCGCCTCGGTGCGTCCCGGGCATCGGCCGGGACAGCGCGTTCGGTGTAGGCCTGGACCTTGTCGGCCATCGCCCGGTCGGTGGACGTGGCGGCGAGGCGCGGGATGTACGCCCACTTGGACGACCCGTCCACGTGCTCGAGTACGGCCTGCTCGTGCTGCACGGCAAAGTCGAAAGCCTGTGCGGATGATCCACGGCGACGTTGCCGATGATCCCGGCTGCAGCGACCCTCGGCGTCTCCGGAGCCAGGGCCGTGTCCAGCGCGCGCGTGGCGAGTGCCGTGTCCAACGGCTTCCCGAGCGCCGTGAACAGCTGCTGCCTCGCCGTGGGATCCTGCGCTGACTTTGCGCGAGACCGGATTTCGTCCCAGGTGGCGGGATCCGCGTGCTTTGCGACAACCTCGAGCACGGCATCGTGAATCGAAGCGGGCATCGCGGCCGGATCGCTCGGGGCGCGGGCAAAGCGCTCGCGTGCGCCTGCCACGACGACGGGATCCTCGAGGCGCCCGAGCGTTTCGATGAGAGACTCGCGCAGCAGGGAGACCGCCTGGATCTCGCCCTCGTTGGGCAACCATCCCACCCGCTCGAAGACCGGGCGCAGCCGATCACGCGCATACGAGCGCCAGGCGGCCTGGTGCGCGGATCCCGTCATCAGCCGATCGATCACGGCGAATTCGTCCGTAAGCTGCAACAGGACCACGGGGTGACTGTCGGTGGGGACCGCCGCGGCCAGGTCGAGGTAGCTCGTCGGCGGGATCCGGCCGGCCTTGGAAAGTGCGGCGATGTCGTTCAGCAGGCCGAGCCGATCCACTTCGGCGACCTGGCCGAAGCTCGCGCGGATCCGCGCGAGGTCAGCGTCCGCGTATTGAGTGCGAAAGTATCCTGTCTGCCCGGCATTCACGACGACCGGCCCGCAGCCGCCGACCTCGACGGAAACCGGCGCGCCGTCCTTGCCGAGCAGTGCCGACGCGGTCGCCTTCGAATCGACAGCCTGCAGCGTCACCGGGATCCGCCACGTCAGGCGGGCGGCCGACGGCGTGCCTGTTTCGAATCGGCCCTGCGTCAGCGTCACGCGGGTGCGACCGGATTCGCAGCGCTCCGCCTCGGCCTTCACCAGCGGGACGCCCGGCTGCAGGGTGAAGTCGCGGGCGATGTCGATCACCGGCCGGTTCGTGGCCGTGGCCAGTTCCGACCAGAGCTGGTCGGTGACCGCGTTGCCGTAGGCGTGCTTGCGCACGTAGCGACGGATCCCGTCGCGAAAACCCGTCTCGCCCAGGCTCGCTTCGAGCATGCGAATGACGGCGCTGCCCTTGTTGTAGGCGATCGAATCGAAGGCCTGGGAGGCTGCAGCCACGGACACCACGGGCTGGACGACCGGGTGCGTCGCGTCGCTCGCGTCGGACTGCAGCGCGTATTCGCGCGGCCATTTCACCGTGAGCAGCGGCACGTTCCATTGCGAACGCAGCGTCGATGCCGCCTTCTCGGCCATCCAGGTGGCGTAGCCCTCGTTCAGCCAGAGGTCGTCCCACCATTCCATCGTGACCAGGTTGCCGAACCACTGGTGCGCCACCTCGTGGGCCACGGCGTCGTAGACGTTGAGCCGGTCGGACTCCGACGAGAGCTGCGGGTCCATCAGCAGCGCCTGCTCGAAGTACATGATGGCGCCCCAGTTCTCCATCGCGCCGAAGAACTGGCTGGTGCCGGGCACGGCGATCATGTCGAGCTTGGGGAGCGGGTAAGGCGTGCCGAAGTAGTCGTTGTACCAGGGCAGGATCTCGGCGGCGGCATCGAGGGCAAAGCGTCCTTTCTCCGCGGCGCCCTTGCGCGTCACGATGCCGATCTCGACGCCCGCCGCCCTGCGTGAGATGCGTTCGAGATCGCCGGCCGTGAGGTGCAGCAGGTACGACGACATCCTGGGCGACGTCGCGAACCGGACGACCTGCTTGCCGTTCGCTTCCGCAGACGATGCGATCGGCATGTTCGAGTACGCGGATTGTCCTGCCGGGATCACGACTTCGAGCGTGAACGTGGCCTTGGCCGATGGCTCGTCCCACATCGGGGCGAAACGCCGCGCGTCCCCTACTTCGAACTGTGTCGTCAGCATCCGCCGCTCGCCGTCTGCGGCCGGGTAGTCGACTGCAAACAGGCCCGATGCGGTCTGCTCGATCTTGCCGGTGTACTCGAGGCGCAAGCGATGCGGCCCCGCCGCAAGCGACTTCGCAAACTTCAACGTGGCCGTCTGCGCGGACGCATCGAGATGAACGGTCGCCGGGTTGTCCCCGTCGGCCAGTGCACCGTGAATCTCAAGTTCCAGGGCATTGAGGACGACCGTGTCGGAGGCGCGTGCGACGACGACGTCGATCGACACCGTTCCACGCGTCGTCAGGGCCACGGCGTCCGGCTCGACGTGGATGTCGTAGTGCACGGGGACGATGCCGGTGGGCAGCCGTCCCGGACGGGCGGTGGATTCGGGAACGGAGCCGAGGCTCGTGCCGGCCCAGAGCATGGCCAGGGCGATGACGGTCAGGGTGCGAATGACACGACTCCCGGGTGGTTTCCAGATCGAGGCGATCTGCCGGTTCCGGCTGCCGTGGCGGCTGCCGCGCCGCCAACGAGACAGTCTCCGGCTCGTCCTCTCAATCAAACACGCTGAGGATGCTCTGGTACTTTTCAATGTACCAACGATTCTCATTGTTGTATTTGGGGATCGCAATGGGACGGACGCCAGCCGCCTCCTCCTTCCACAGACACGGGCAGGTCACCTGCTTTCCCTGAGGCTGCTCTCCGGGGGGGCGCAGGTCTTCGAGTTCCACCCCCATCCTTTTCATGACGCCGTAGAGCTTCGCGACATTCCTGGGTCCACCGTTGTAGGCGGCGACCGGGAAGATGCCAAGCACCTCCTTGTTGTCACGATACGCCAGGCGGATATCCGAACGCATCTGAAACAGCTCGATGTCAAAGAGGCAGATCGCCGCCTTCATCGCGTTCAGGAGATTCGTCGCGCCGCGCTCAAAGTCCGGGTCAATCTTTGCCTGAGGGCATCGCCTGACCACCAGTGCATAGGTGCCATTCCCCTTCCTGTTCGTGAACTGCATGGGACCGAGGGCAGCTGCGCTTGAGACACTGTACCGATACGCCTCCTCCCGCTTCAGGCCGTAGTGGCTCAGCACCTCATCGATCGCACCGGCCTTCTTTTTGACGAAGTCGGCGTCGTCCGTCTGTTCGATCACCGCCAGGGTTGTGAGGACTTCGGCGGGTACCACGTCTGCGAGCAGCACGCCTGGAAATGCCACTGAAGGTGCCTTGGCGAGACGCAACTCCTCGATCGCTTTCCGCGCCGTGTCGAGGAGGAATTCCTTCCCGCCACTGACAAAAAGCGGATCGAGGGTGTCTTGCGTTGGACGGAAGGTAGACGATTGGCTTCGCAGTCTCGACGACGGCTCTCCATCTCTTCTTCGCAACGAGAGTACTGTCGAAGACCGGGAATTTCCTCCCGTAGACCTTCAGCGGCTCGCCGTCTTTGGAGAAGGCGAACATCAGCCGTTCGGCACCCGTGCCCTTGACGTGCCATGCCTCGACTCCTGGCGTGCGCACGATGAAAGGAAAGGGTTTCCTTCCGGGCTTCCATTTGACCGGAGGGCGGGAAATCTCGATGTGCACGATGGACCATTCCTGCTTCGCCTCGCTCCACAGGGCAAAGGCGACAGGCCGCCCGCGCAACACTTCCTTGTTTCCTTGCCCCGTGAAGACGTACTCGAGTTCGACATCACGAAGTCTGGATTTCGCTTCGGACACGAGATCAAGGATTACTTCGTAACGGTCGCGGCGAGCCTCGACAATCACCTCCTCGAGCTGTTTGCCGGGAGAGACGCCTGCGGGATGCTCTGACTCGGCAACGACCAGCGGAACCTCCCCTTCTTCCCGATCTCTCGCCATCGGGACCCCGGGCGCACCCCGAAGAGCAGATTCTGGCTCGACGAAAACGGGCTCTCCTTCATCGGAGACGCCTCCCGTCGTCTCGCATGCCGCAGTAAAGGCCAAAAAGGCAAGGACAAGGAGAGCCTGTACTGTTCTGCGTGTGACGAGTGCTTTCATAGGGTCTTCTGCCGGCATGCAGCATTGACCATGCGAGGAAGAGACAAGTTCACGATTCTCATCGAGAAATGTCTCTTGAACCGTGGTCAATCTGCGACGCCCGTCAGGCCAGGAGCCTGATCAGACTTCAACGCTTGTTCACAGCCGAGCGACCCTACGCCTCTTTCGAGCCGAAGCCGATCGCACCTGGGCAGAGGCGCCCGCGGCCGCCTGAGCGATCGCTCCCTCCCGGCTCATTGCCTCTCCAGCGACTAGACCTGACAACACCGCCGGGAAAGCACCGCCAGCGACACCCGCGTCGGGGCGTCAACGCGCCTCGGCTTTGCGCCGCGCTCCCGATATAGCGCCAGTTGCCGGCGGAGAAAGGGGTTCTCCGCTGCGACGGATCGCCTTGGTGCCATCAGCAACGCAACGAGGCCGGCCAAGTTGGGAAAAAATCCGAAGGACCATTCGAGCCAGCGCGATCACGCCAGGATCATGCCACAGCTCGGCGACGGTCCCGCGACGGGGTCAGCTGGTCCCGGATCGAATATCTGCGGAGCACAGGCGATCTTCCCAAACAGGACGCACCTGGTCCCGTACGATGACCCCGAGCAGTTCAACAGCACGGTGGAGCGTTTTCTCGCGACGCCGTTCAAGAAGATCGACCGTATCCCGGAGACGATGGGATCGTTCGAGAAGATGATGGGTGGGCTAGCGCACTAACCCACGCAGCCGGACGTCCGCTGTCGGCGAGTTCAAGCCGTCAAAGCAAGTGAGGCCTGCAAACCGGCGTCCAATGTTGACCGCGCGAAGACGAGCTCACGATTCTCATCGACAAGAGTCTCTTGAACTCCAGTCAGTCTTCGACGCCCGCTGGGCCAAAGTCCTGGTCAAACTTCGACGCCTGTTCACATCTTGTAGTGCATGACGCCACACGCTACACTTCCTCGGTGATAAGGTCTTTTCGCCACAAAGGCGTCGAGCAGCTCTTCAAGACCGGCAGCAAGGCCGGAATTTCGGCCGCGCACGCGCCGAAATTGGCGCGGCTACTCGCGGCGCTGAATGTTGCCCGCGAGCCGTCAGACATGAACGTTCCCGGCTGGGGACTGCATCCCCTGAAGGGAAAGCTTGCGAACCATTGGAGCGTGAGTGTCAGTGGTAACTGGCGATTGACCTTCACATTCAACGACGGCGAGGTTGAGCTCGTCGATTACCAGGATTACCACTGAGGTTGCCATGAGCGAGATGTACAACCCCCCTCACCCCGGCTTGACCCTGCGCGACGACGTACTGCCGTCACTCGGCCTGCAGGTCGGCGAGGCTGCAGGCCAGTTGGGCGTGGATCGCACCACGCTCTCGAAGGTACTCAACGGCCGGGCTGCGATCAGCCCCGCAATGGCGTTGCGCATCGAGCGCTGGCTCGGGCGTGACCGCGGTGGCGCGGCTGAGGTGTGGCTGGCGCAGCAGACCGCATACGACCTCTGGCAGGCACGACAGGCTCTCAAAAAGACGAAGGCATTGGCCGCGGTGAGGTCCGCGGGTCGTCACGCTGCGTGACCAATCGGCGGATAGAAATTGGGAGGAGGACTGTCGCCGGCACGCCCGCGGATCAATAGCTCGATGGCCAGCCGATTTCGGGCCAAAATCGCCCCCGATAGTCCGCGGGTGATGCCGACAACCGCATGCAATTCAACAACTTGGAAGTGGTGGCCAGGGACGGAATCGAACCATCGACACGCGGATTTTCAAGACGACGGAGAGCCCGGTTCGGTGCGAGCAAGTCGAAGACCGGGAAGGGATTTCCCCTTGGCCGACCGAACCGCCCCGCCCGACCGAGCCCATACCGAACCGGAATCCTGAATTCCTGATTGCGTACTTTGGAAACCGACCCGGTTCAACGCGTTACGCAAATCGCGACCGAACTGTTTCCGAGCGGTTCGCCGACACTTTTTCGTAGGCTCGACTCGTCAACACCGCAGCATGCTGTCAGCCAGAGGACCGACGTGACTTGGGAGTCGACTTCTCCAGTACCTCGGCCATTCGCGTCTGCCAGCCAGGACCCGTCGCCTTCCAGTTGGCGATCACTTCCGGCGGCAATCGCAGCGACAGCAGTCTGCGTGGATGCTGCAACTTCGGGCGTCCTCGGCGAACCAGCTTTTCGCCGCTATACAAGTCGGCACCGGCGATCCACTCGTCGGAAATCTCCGGCGGCTCACTCGTCCCGCCTGAAGTACGGACGGAGCCTTTTCGCTTCGCGCTCATGACAATGCCTCATGCTGATGATGCGCCTGGCCGAACCGCGCGGTGTCCAGACGAACACGACCAATCGTGAATCGAGCATCCCGACCGTTACAAATCGAGGCTCACCGTAGTCGAAGCGGTCATCGGCGCGGGTGAAATGAATGCCCGCAAAGACCTCCTTCGCCCTGCGCATGTCGAGACCCCGCTCTGCCAGCGTGCGCTGCCGCTTCGACGGGTCACACGTGATGCGCATCAATTAAATGTAGCTACATTTAATTGGGATGTCAAATGCCCTGGAGACACACAGTCAACCATGTGTCCGGAATGAGGCGTAAACCATGTGTCCGGAATGGACCAGTTGGAAATGGTGGCAAGGGACGGAATCGAACCATCGACACGCGGATTTTCAATCCAACGGAGAGCCCAGTTCGGCGCGAGTTAGCCGAAGAACCTAGACGGTTTCTCCGGCGCCGACCGAACCACCCTCCCCGACCGAACCCATGCCGAACCCCGGCGAGACCTGACCGACCGAGCCCGGCGGCGATCCCACGCGATTCATGGGCTTAGGCACATCGCGACCGAACCTTTTCCGAACCGCGCGCTACGCCGCCTTCCGCCGTCGCGTCGCCTCGGCAAGGTCGAAGGTCGCCTGCAGGTTCATCCATAGCCGCGGCGAGGTACCAAGTGCCTCCGCCAAGTCGAGCGCCGCCTCGGCGGTGACGCCACGCTTTCCCTTGATGAATTCATTGAGCCGCGCCTTCGTCCAGCCGACCTCTCGCGTAAACTCGGTCTGCGTCTTGCCCGCCGGCCGCAGGAACTCCTCGAGCAGCATCTCCCCGGGGTGAATTGGGTTCACCGGCTGAAACGATCGCTTCCTGGTCATCCTCATACCCTCCACAGCCTCAGTGGTAATCCACCACCGCAACATCAAACGCACTGCCGTGCTCCCACCGGAACACAACACGCCACTGATCATTGATTCTTATCGAGTGGAACCCTTTCAAGCGTCCCTTGAGCGCCTCCAGACGATTGCCTGGCGGTACCCGCAGGTCGACAAGCTCCGCGGCATCATGCAGATACAAAACCTTGCGCCGCGCCGCCCGGCGGAGTTCCGCCGGAAATCGCCGCACTTCCTTCGTCTGCCGATCGAAGAATAGGTCCTCCGCCAGCCCGTTCCCGAAGCTCTCGATCATATACTCATGTTATCGGAACCCGGTAATTTCCGCAATCTGACGTCTGTGAGTGGCGATTTCGCAGTGTGACGCAGTCCGCGCGCGCCGCGCTGCCTTGCGCGCTTCCGAAGGGCTTTTCTGGGGGTACCGATGGCCAGGGGGTGGGGTGCGAGCGTTGCTGCGCACCGCCCTTCCGGCCGCTGTGCTCCGCAATCACTCGATCACGCCGATACGGGCGCCGGCAGACATTCGTGATGCAAGCCAACCGGCACCGAGACTGCCCTGAGTTCGTCGCCTCGAAGCAGTCACTCGCGTGGGCCTGCAGGCCCGCGTGCGTGAATATCGTCTCGATCGGTTGCTCCAGGATGGGTGCTGGGCCTGGGAGGCAGACGGACAAGCACGGAATGACCTATCCTTCGCACCCGAGCCGTCAGCTTTCGTCCCCGGCCAAGAAATGCCGCCGCTGCCGAGCAGTCCGGTGAGATTGGTCCAGCCGCGTTGCCGCAGGAGCAGCTTCAACATGCCAAATCTTGAGGGGTTTTTTTCCCGAACCTTCCGACCCTTCTACCTGCTGACCGGTGCGGGAACGGCACTTATAGGGATCTTTGCATTCTTCCCTTCCTGGGCCACGCCAAACATCGCAAAACTCCCCTTTCTGGTTGAATATACGATCATCATCCAGCATTGGGGAATCATGGTCGGGCTCATGGGCCTGTTCATGATGGGGGCGGCGATATTCCCCGCGTGGCGCCTCCCGATCGCTCTCTACAGCGTTCTCGAGAAGGCGTTCATGGTATGGCTCGTGCTTGCCAACGCCAGGCAACCGTTCGTCGCTGGTTTCTGGCTTCCCTTTGCTGTCGATTTAGCGGTCGTTGCATACACCATCGGCTATTTCGCATATGGCGGATTCAATAGCCCTGTGCCGGACCAGCCGGGCCGACGAGAATGATCAGGCTGTAAACCGGCGTCGAGGATGACCAGTCCCGCGTCCGATGTTGACCATGCGAAAGAGAGACAAGCTCACGATTCTCGTCGAGAAATGTCTCATGAAGCCTGGTCAGTCTTCGACGCCCGTTGGGCCGAAATCCCGGTCAAACTTCAACGCCTGCTCACAGACTAAGACCTGCAGTCGTTCCGAGGCGCTCCTTTCAGCGACGCCAAGCAAGAAACGGCCGCCAGAGACGGGAGCAAAACGAGAGTCAGCGTGCTTGGCGCGCCGAGAACTGCCGAGGCAACGATTGCAGAAGCCCAGAGGATGCAGTTTGCCAGGACGAAGTTTCGATTCATGGTTCACCCCTGTTGAGGCTAAGTGGCGGATCGTTAGAGCCTAAACGGGTCTCACCATGAACGTTGTACTACAGCGGGAAGGCAAAGAGGAAGCGAGAACATGGCCTACTGGTCTCACAGAGGCATGCTCGACGACTGTGCTCCGCAATTGCCCGATCACGCCATGATCATGCCACAGGTCGGCGACAGCAACCACGCCGCTTAGGCGCCGAGCAGTTCGTAGACGGCACGGTGTCCCTGCTCGATCGCGACATCCGTGTAGGCGCCGGCACCGGCGTCGGAATTGGCGATCGCTATGCGCCCGAATCGGGCTCTCGCTCGTACGTAATGCTCCTCGCCCGCCGGGACGGCGGGGTCGAAGAGTGAGTTGTTTTCCGGCGCGTAACCATGCGGCCAGCGATTGACGATGATGGCCCGGATGTCGCGTGCAGGATCGAAGGAGGATCCGGCCAGCATGCGGCGCAACTGGTCGCGAATCTCGCGTTCGAAGGTTTCGAAGGGTGTCGCGAGCAGCTCCGCGCGGCCAGCCTTGTTCTGTTCGTGCTCCGCAAGGCCCGGCTTGCAGGGAGTTCGAACCATCGCCAGCAGGTTCGGTTCGTCGGGCAAACGAGGACTCTGGTAAGTACCGATGTCGACCGTGGAATTCAGCGCCACCGTCGTATGGTAGGAACCCGGCGCATAAATCGAATACACCCCGAGTTCGTGGAACGAACGCCAGTTCGACAGCGCCACCGTCGTGTACACGAGCGGCGTCTTGATCGCTTCGTGCAATGCGGCCTTTTGTGGATTCGGCAACTCCGGCACGAGGTACGGAATCATGGCGTTATAACAGGCGAGAATGCACTGCTTCGCGCGCACCTGAAGCACCCGCCCATCGCGGTGATAGGCGATGCGCACGCCGCGCGCGCGTTCAATCGGCTGCACGTCATGATGCACACTGACGACGATCGAGTTCAGCCGAATGCGAACCGGCGCACCTTCGCGATCCAGTAAGCGATAGTCGACCCGCGCCGTGACAAGGTCCTCGATCGTCGAACCCGGCACTGCGGAGGGAACCAGTTTGCGCACCAGGGCACGCGCGACAGACGCATTGCCGTCGGGGAAGTGCAGGAAGACGGATCCGCCCGTGTCGGCGAAGCCGGCCGGTGTATAGCCCATACCCGGAATGGATCCCTGTGGCAGCCGCAGTCCCCTAAAGCCCGGCATCTCCAATCCCCAGGCATCCAGGGCGCTAATCGCATCGATTCCAACACCCCACCATCCCTGCGTGAGGGCCTGGTAGACCGCGAGAACCGACGAATCGACTTTGACGACGTCGCGCAAATAGCTCAAATAGCTCGTGCGCAACAATTTTTCTTTCTTGGCGAGCGGCTCCATGCCGGCGAGATAGTCGGTCGTTCCGATCTCGGCGCGCTCGATGTCACGCTTGGCCGCAGCCGAAAGCGGGGCACCCTCCAGGAACTCCGCCCAGCTCCGCTGCCGATAGCCCGCGGCAAGATGGTCCGCGCCGAAGGTGCCGCGGTCGAAGAAGATCCCTTCGGTCAGCCCCATGGACGCGTAGAAGTCTTCTTTCTGGGTCTGTTCAGCGAGGGCCGGCGCATCGATACCGATGTCCCGGAGTACGCCGTCAGCCACCGCACTGTAGGGGCGCGGGCTTTCAATCGCATACGTGCCGCCATGCAGGAGTCGCATCGTGCCGTCGATCGATACCTCGTTGCGCTTGGCGTGCCCACCAAAGTCATCGTGGTTATCGAGGATGAGGATGCGTGCGTTCGGGCGCTCCTTGCGATAGATCAGGGCAGCCGAAAGCCCGCTGATCCCGCTGCCAACGATGACGAGGTCGTACTCCTCGCCGATATCCAACCGCTCGGCAGGGGGGTTACCGTCGCGCAGGGCATGAGCCGCCTCGAACGAGCCGGGGTGGCTACCGCGCAACCCCGTCAACGTTGGCGGGTAGTAGCCGCCCCGATCCTGGAGGGGTTGCACCAACGGCTGGGTGCGACGGGAACAGCCGACCAATCCGGGCAGGGCGAGCAACCCCGCGCCGAGCATCGCGCCATGCACGAAGTCGCGACGAGTGATGGCCGCACCCATACCGAGTAATCGATCGGACGGACGCCTGGCCATGGAGTACCCCCGGGCAACGCATGAGATTCAGGATTCAGTTCAGACTGCCAACCGGCGTCCAACTTTGACCAGCAACCAGCGCCCAATGTTGACCATGGAAAAACGAGACAAGCTCACGATGCTCATCGAGAATTGTCTCTTGAATCCTGGTCAGTCTTCGACGCTTGTCAGGCCAAATGCCTGGCCAAACTTCAACGCTTTTTCACACCGCTCCCGCTGCACCGGATCACTACGGTTGGCAGCAGCACTGCCGGGGCCTGTTCGAACTCCCGATCGCTGCCTGACTACGATTTCGCCACCGACAGCTTGCAGGCAACGCCCAAGCGTAACGCCAGAGCATCCAAACTTCTGTCGGTCGTCCAAAGCCGGGCATCCGGTGTCAGCAGGACGGATGCGAGCAAGGCCACATCGATGGCTCCGCAGCCTGGGTCGTAGAGTCGCTCCTTCTCGACCAGTGCAAGCGTTTCTTCGGTCGTCGCAACAACAGCCTGACGCAGCATCCTGAGATCGCCGAGTGTTCGTTCACGCGGTGCTGGCGGGGTTCCGCACGCGAGTTCGAGCACGATCAAGGGGTGGCAGAGAACCTGGTCCATCGCCAGCAGCGATTGCAGGACCGGGTTGGCACGGCGAAAGTGTCCGACCCAGAGCGACGTGTCCACCAGCACCAGCGTCATTTGCGAGCCTGTGCCACCGGACGCCGCCTGGGAATATTCTTCATGTCGGGCGCTGCCGCTCCCAGCGCAGCGAGCCTCTTCCCGGATTGCACTCGAACGAAGACTCTCATCGCTTCACGGACGAGATCGGCCTTGTCCGTTCCTGGATCAGCAACTTCCAGTGCCTTGCGGTAGAGCTCATCGTCGATCGTGATTGTCGTTCTCATATTGAACTCGCCTCATCAGAATTGATGAATAATGACATCATTTATATCATCAATGAAGCGGGCGCATCGCAAGGTCCGGAATGCGGAAAAAGGTGGACGCCGGTTGACACCCAGGATCCCGGGGCCCGGCCCAACCGGCCCTCGTCCACCGCGGACTCGAACCACCGACGCGATTTCCGATAGTCCGCGGGTGATGCCCGAAACCGCATGCAAATCATGAAGTTGGAAATGGTGACCAGGGACGGAATCGAACCATCGACACGCGGATTTTCAATCCAACGGAGAGCCCGGTTCGGCGCGAGCAAGTCGAAGAAGCGGAACGAGTTCTCGACGGGCCGACCGAACCGCCCGTCCTGACCGAGCCTATCCCGAACCGAAAGCGCGAAAAGCCGCTTTAGTTTTTGAGCACTCCAACGCGTTCAATGCCTTACGGGCATCACGACCGAACGGCGTCCGAACCGGGTGCACGGCGTCGCACCTCATTCGCCAACGCCGAGATCGAGCGGCGCGTCCTTCGGCCGCTTCGCGAGCTCGGCCCGCTGCCGCACCATGTCGCGCTCGATGTCGGCGAAGATGGCCTTGAATTCAGGATCGTCGCGGATCGAGTCGAAGGCCGGGTCGAGGTCGCGGTGGAAGCGCCATGACGAGCGCCAACCTGCCTGTTCCGCCGCCCGCAACGCGGTGAGCGCCGCCTGCTTCCGGCCGCGCAGCGCCAACGCTCGTGCTTCGTGCGGCGCGCGACCAGACAACCCTGTCGCCGTCCCGAGCAGCGGCAGCTTGGCCATGACCTTCTCACTGCCGGCCAGCAAGGCGAGGGCTTCTTCCGTATTGCCCAGCTTCTGCAAAGCCGGGACCATGTCGATCGCCGTGGTGAAATCCGATGCACCGATGCGCGGTGCAGCCGAGAACATCTCCGGATAGGCCTTCCGATATCGCGCCACGGACTCGGCGTACCGGCCTTCGCGGTAATCGACGACGCCGAGTACCGACAGCGCGAAGTCGTCGCCAGGGTTCGCCTCCAGTGCGCGTCGGGCGCGCCGCGCCGCCCCGTTCCTGTCACCGCCTTCCAGGTCGCGAAGCGCGAGAAAACCTTGCACCACGTGTTGTCGGGCCAGCGATCTTCCCCCTGTCGCAGCATCCGGTCGGAGGATGCGTCATCCCCCAACTCCCGGTACAACCACACCACCAGGACGGTTGCAATAGGGACTGTCCGGGTCGAGCGCGACAGCTTTCTCCGCCAGCGGCACCGCCACCGCGTAATGGTTCATCGCATAGGGCCGCCAGCAACGCCAAGTCCGTGTACGGACTCGGCATCAAGGGATCGATTTCGATCGCCTTTCGATAGTGGGATGCCGCTTCCCGGAAACGCCCCTGTGCCTCCAGCGCGCTACCAAGATTCCGCTGGACGATGGCCGACAGCGGGTCGAGCCGGGCGGCCTGCTCGAGCTGGGTCACGCTCTCCTCGAATCGAGCAAGATCCTGCAACAGTCCGCCGTACCACTTACGCGCCATCGCGTGATTCGGATTGAGCTCGATGGCCCGGCGGAACATCTCCTCGGCACGGACAACGTGATCGCTTTGAACTCGATCAGCCCAGCCGAGGCCCATGCGTCCGCGAGTCCCGGGTCCAGGTTCAGCGCCGCGTCGACTGCCGCCTGTGCTCGCTCGAGGGTGGCAGCGCGGGGTGCGTCGGTGTAGTCCAAGCTCACCGCCAGCGAATCCGCCAGCCCCGAGTACGCGAGCGCGAAGTTCGGATCCAGTTCGATCGCCTTGCGGAAGTACCGCTCCGCCTCCGTGAATCCGGTGCTGGTGCGCTTCGCGAGACGCTGCCGCCCGAGCTGGTAGTTTTCCCAAGCCTCCAGGTTCTGCGTCGGCACCGCGTTCACGCGCGCTTTTTCGCCGGCGGTCAGCGTCGCCTTGAGCGCCCCGGCGATCGCCGCAGCCACCTCGCTCTGGATGGCGAAGATGTTGGCCGCCGTGAGCTCGCGGTCGTAGCTCTCGGCCCAGAGGTGCGCGTCCGTGCCGGCGTCGATCAGCTGCACGTTGATGCGCACCCGGTCACCCGCGCGCTGCACGCCGCCTTCGAGGATGCTCTTCACACCGAGCTGCTCCGCGATGGCTTTCGTCGGCAGCTTGGTGTCGCGGAACTGTTCCACCGAGGTGCGCGAGATCACCTTGAGCGCGCTCACCTTGGAGAGCTGCGTCAGGATGTCGTCGTGGATGCCGTCGACGAAGAAGGCGTCATCCTGCTTGGCGCTGCGATTCTCAAAGGGCAGCACCGCGATCGAGGGCCGGGCATCGCTGGTGGCAGGGGGCTTAGCCGAGTTAGCGACGGCGGTTGTTGGCTGACTACGCTGCCCGTAGAGCCAGAGCCCACCACCTCCGAGCAAGAACAGCAGCGTGAGGATCGCGAGTTCAGAGCGGCTGACTCGCTGCTCGCCGCGGTCTCCGTGGTACCACGCAAGGACGACGACGATCGGCAAACCGATCAGGAGCAGCAGCAGCGCCACCTGCTTGATCGCGCTGGGCCAGGTAAAAGCGTCCGCGGCGAAGCCGATCCCCTGCAGCAGCGCCCAGGCGCCGGCCAAATAGGCAATGCCCCACTGCACCACCTTGCGGCGGCGCAGTCGGCTCCAGAGGTTGTCGCCCACCTCGTCCTGTGGCCCCGCGGTCACGGCTTGGATTCTCCGGGATCGAGCGGCGCGTCCTTCGGCCGCTTCGCGAGTTCCGCACGCTGACGTGCCATGTCGCGCTCGATGTCCGCGAAGATCGCCTTGAACTCCGGCTGGTCGCGGATCGAGGCAAGCGTCGGATCGACGTCGCGGGCGTAGCGCCAAACAACGCGCCAGCCAGCCTTCTCCGCGTCCCGCAACTTGGCGAGTGCCTTGGCCTTGTCGCCGCGAAGGGCGTGGACAGACACATCCCCGATCCCGAAGCCACCCGCGCCCAAGCGAGGCATTCCACCCATGGTCCGCTCACTGGCGTCGAGCAGGGTCGCGGCCTGTTCGGCTTCCCCCGTCTTCTGCATGATGGCCGCCAGCGCGATGGCCGCCCCAACGTTGCTTGGATCGACACGCGGACTCGCCGGATCAAGAAGCTCCGGGAACGCCGATGCATATCGCGCTCGCGCGTTCTCCGGGGTTCCACGACGAAAGTCGGCCAACGCCAGAATTTCGAGTGAGCTTGCGTCCCGAGTGTTCTGAGCCAAGACTTTCCTGGCGTACCCCTCCGCCGCAGCGTGGTCGCCCAGCCACTCGGCCATGTACGCCGCGACGATGTTTGCCCACCCGTTGTCCGGCCCGAGTCGTAACGCAGTTCCTATCAGTTCCTTTGCCTGCACGTCGTCGTTCAAGTCGAACCACAGAAGCGCGAACCAAGCGCGCGCAAGAGGATTTCCGGGATCAAGAGCGAGCGCCCGCTCCTGAAGCGCCACCGCATCGACATATCGGTTTCGTGCGAAGGCGTCAAAAATGGCGAGGTTCGCGTATGCAAACGCGTACCCCGAGTCGATCTGGATGGCGCGGCCGTAGCGCGCCGCGGCCTCGTCGAAGCGACCAATACTTTGCAGCGATTCAGCCAAGTTGACGTTGATGATCGCCGACAGGGGGTCGAGTTCAACCGCCCGTTCCAGGTGTTCGAGTCCGTTTTTTGGGCGGCCGCTGCGTGTCAAGGCGGCGCCGAGCCAGTGATGTGCCGTTGCGTAATTCGGGTTGAGCTCAATCGCATTGCGAAACAGTTCCTCGGCCTGCCGATAGTCGCCCCGATTCATCGCGATGCCGCCTCTCGACGTCCACGCCTCGGCGAGGCTCGGGTCCAGTGTCAGGGCCTTCAACGCCGCCTCCTCCGCCTGCGCAAGCGTGCTCTCCCACGGCCTTCCGCTGTACTCGGTCTGGAGTGCCAGCGTGTCGGCGAGCCCGACGTAGGCAAGCGCGAATCCGGGATCAAGCTCAATCGCCTTGCGGAAGAACCGCTCGGCCTCGGTCAGGGATTCGCTGGTACGCCGCGCCATGCGCTGCCGTCCGAGCTGATAGGTCTCCCAGGCTTCGAGGTTCCGCGTCGGAACGGTGTCGATCCGGCCCTTCTCCTCCCGGGTCAGTGTGGCATTGAGAGCCCCGGCGATCGCCGCGGCGACCTCGCTCTGGACGGCGAAGATGTTGGCCGCCGTGAGCTCGCGGTCGTAGCTCTCGGCCCACAGGTGCGCGTCCGTGCCCGTGTCGATCAGCTGCACATTGATCCGCACCCGGTCGCCGGCGCGCTGCACGCCGCCTTCGAGGATGCTCTTCACCCCGAGTTGCTTCGCCACGTCTTGGAGCGGCAGCTTGGTGTCACGGAAGCGCTCGACAGACGTGCGCGAGATGACCTTGAGCGCGCTCACCTTGGAGAGCTGCGTCAGGATGTCGTCGTGGATGCCGTCGACGAAGAAGGCGTCATCCTGCTTGGCGCTGCGATTCTCAAAGGGCAACACGGCGATCGAGGGACCGACTTCGGCGGTCGTTGTTGAGGACGCGGGCGCAGCGGCCTCGCGTGTTGAGGTCATAGGCGCGTCGCTACCACGTTGGTACAGCCAGAAGATGCCGCCGCCGAACAGGAACAGCAGCGTGAGGATCACTAGTTCGGTGCGGCCGATACGTTGCTCGCTGCGGTCGCCGTGGTACCAGGCGAGCACGAGCGCTATGGGTAACCCGATCAGGAGCAGCAGCAACGCGATCTGCTGAAACTGTCGTGGCCAATCGTAGAGACCACTGACGTATTCGAGGCCCTGCAGCAGCGCCCATGCGCCGGCCGCATACGCCAAGCCCCACTGCACCACCTTGCGGCGGCGCAGTCGCGTCCAGGGGCCTTCGCCTTCACGCTCTGTGGGCGTGTCGGTCACGTCCTTGCTCCCTCATTTCACGGGCAACTTCATCCGCTTCAGTAGATCAAGAAAACGCGGGTCGCTGCGTACCGAGTCAAAGTCCGGATACCAGAGATAAGGCAAATTGGGGTCCCGGACCTCGTAGGCCCGCTCGAGCCACTCCAGGCAGCGGTCCTTATCGCCAGCGAGCGCGTACCAGCTGGCGAGTTCCCAGGGCAGCACGAACGCCGTCCGGGACCGCGCCTCGAGCGCCTCGGCGGCCCCGTGCATCGTCTCGCTGTATTCCGCGTCCGTCGCGTTCTGCACCAGGAAGCGCGTCACTTCGACGTATCCCGCCGCGCTCGAATAGCGCTTCAGGAAGCCCAGTGCCTGCACATGGTCTCCCGTGTGATGATGAAGCGTGAACAGATTTCCCAGCGCAAAAGCCGAACCTGGGTCCGCAGTGAGCGCCCTGTTGAATTCGGTAATTGCGGCGTCGTACTGGTGCACGAAGCCCAGGTCCACGCCGTACAGTGCCCGGAAGAGCCCATTGAACGGGTCGAGTTCCAGCGCGCGCTTGGCTTCTGCCATGGCTTCGTCGGGGCGGCGCATGATGCTCAGGAAGTGCGAATAGTAGATGTGCGCATCCGCGAAACCGGGATTGAGCTCGATGGCTCGCCTGAATTCGCGCTCGGCAGCCGGCCAGTTCCAGTCGGCCCAGGTGTAGACGATGGCCAGGGCGTAATGCGCATCGGCCAGCGTGTCGTCCAACTCCACGGCTTTCAGCGCCGCCGCCTTGGCCTTGGGTGCCGCTTCCGCTGGCGGCACGTATCCCATTTGTTGCCGCCCCATCCAGAGCAGCGCGATTCCGGCATGGGCACGCGCGTACTTCGGGTCCTTGGCGAGCGCCAGTTCAAAATAGTGCTCGGCGGCGTCGAGCCCTTCGGGCGACAGCTTGTACCAATGGTACAGGCCCTTCAGATATGCGTCGTACGCCTCCGCATTGATCGTCGCTTTGGGCGCAAGCCGTTCCCGTTCCGCCGGCAGCAACTTCACCTGCAGTGCCGCGACCACCGCCCGCGCGATTTCGTCCTGCACCTTGAACACGTCGTCGAGCTTGCGATCGTAGGTCTGCGACCACAGATGTGAACTGTCCGACGCGCGGATGAGCTGCGCGGTGATCCTCACCGTGTCGCCCGATTTGCGCACGCTGCCTTCGAGCACGTGCGCGACGTTGAGTGTCCTCGCGATGGTCGTGATGTCTACCTCCTTGCCCTTGAATGAGAATGATGATGTGCGGGCCATCACGTGCAGCTGCGGGAGCTGCGAGAGGAGGTTGAGCACTTCCTCGGACATGCCGTCGGCAAAGTACTCCTGGTCCTTGCCGGGACTCATGTCCACGAACGGCAGCACCGCGATGGACGCGGCATCAGCCTGAACCGCGTGTCCTGTTTCGGACACGCCGGTGTCGACGACCCAGGCGCTCTGGTCGATACGCGACACGTACCACCACAGCGTGCCGCCGACCAACGCGACGATTGTCGCGAGGATCGCGAGCTCGGGTCGCGAGACCTTCTGATCCCCCTTGTCGCCGTGGTACCAGGCGAGCACGAGAACCAGAAGGGATCCGAGTGCCAGCGCAGGCGTAACAATCTGGCGGATCGCCGGCGGCCACGAATACGTCTCGCCGAGGTACTCGATGACCTGGAGCAGCGTCCAGGCCGCGGCGGCATAGGCGATGCCCCACTGCACCACCTTGCGGCGGGTCAGCCGGACCCAGGTGCTTTCACCCTTGCCTTCGGTCGCGTCGGTCAAGACGTCGCCCCCTGTTGGGCCGAGTCTGATGGGCACGCGGCGCCATGGTGGTCTACCGCGCTAACGCGCCGCCATCCACCACCAGTGGATGACCAGTCACGTAGCTTGCTTCGTCTGAACACAACCAGAGAACCGCACGCGCGATTTCGGCACCCGCGGCTATTCGCTGCATCGGCACCTCATTTTTCAGAATCGCCGCAAAGGCCTCCGGCATCGCTGCAAGCGCAGGGTCGACCATCTCTGAGTGGGTCCAGCCCGGGCAGACCGCATTCACCCGAATACCTTGCGTGGCGTACTCAATCGCCGCGGACCTTGTCAGGCCGATGACCCCATGCTTCGCGGCCGCATAAGGGGCGTGCCCGACACTTGAACCCACAAGCCCATAACCCGAAGAGTTGTTCACGATCGATCCGCCGCCGTACTGCAACATTGCAGAAATCTCGAACTTCATGGAAAGCCATACACCGGTGAGGTTCGTCGCGATCACATTGTCCCAGTTCTCTTGCGAATGATCGGCAGTTGGCTTCATCGTGTCGCCGCCGATCCCGGCGTTGTTGAACGCGCAGTCCAACCGCCCGAAGCGCGCAACGGTGGCGTCAACCATGCGATGGACAGACTCGGCGTCGGTGACATCAGTTCGCACAAAGAGCGCCTGGCCACCAGCCGCTTCAATTTCGGACACCACGGTACGTCCTTGAGGTTCGCGGCGTCCGGACAAAGCCACACGCGCGCCCTCGCGCGCAAACTGCAATGCGGTCTCCCGACCAATACCTGATGTAGCGCCGGTAACGAGCGCGACCTTCCCTGAAAATCGCTTGTCCATTGATCGCTCCGTTTGTTGATTGCGCTTGTGCTACCACTGCCCCTCGCCCACGTTCCGGCACCATTCCGACCAGGAATTGGCGCGCCTCGGTAGCAGTGTGCGTCCACCTTCGACCGTGGAGTGACGCCGCTGCGAGGACGGTGCGGCGCGATGAGTGGTTGAATGCCAGTTGTAAGCGGCCGCTCGTCGCGTCGGGTCGATAGTCACGTTCTGGCCGAACAAGGGCATGGCCGTGACGGGCGCAGTCCAACCCGATCTCGGTTGGTCACGAATGGCCGCGTCTGGGCAGCGGGCGACGTGCTCCCGGTCGTGTCCGCTGCCTGCCACGCCTCAGTTGTAAGCCGTTCCTACCTCGACTGCAGGATGGCCACCGTCTCCGCATCGTCCATGACCGGGGTGACCACGAATCGGATCATCGATTCCCATTGATCCGTGAACCTGTAGACCGTCGGCACATCGTCAGCTTCGACCAATGCCCAGCCAGCGCCGGCCGAATGCCAGCGGCCGGTCAGCTTCAACCCCTTCGGGATCTTCTCCTTGCCAGCGAGAAAGTGCTTTACGACGTCGTCAATGCGTTCTGGCGCGATCGTCCATGTCAGCATGATTTTCATGTTTCACGCTCTGTCGTTTGTATTGATTTTCCGTCGTCCATTGGCTCCGTGGACGATACCCCTGTCGAACCGTGACCTGCGCTGCTTGTGGGGCAGGCCCAATGGTTCGATAGAAGTGCTGATACGCCGGACGCCCGTCGCTGGGAATAAGTACTAATTAGGGACCGTCCTGGCACGACCTTTGCGAACGATCAGCGCCATTCAGCGGACGTCATGCGGGAGAGAACGTGCAGGAGAAGACACTACTCGGTTTCTCTCGACTCACGCCGCCGTCCACAACAACTTCAATGTTCAAAGACACCTGATCCGCCAGCCTCCCAGGTTCCCAGATCGCCAGCCCCACCGCCCCGCCCCGGGACGCTCAAATGGCACAGTTACCGATAGTCCGCGGGTCAGCCGTTTTCGGGGCAAAATCGCCCCCCGATAGTCCGCGGGTGATGCCCTAAACCGCATGCAATTCATGGACATGGAAGTGGTGGCCAGGGACGGAATCGAACCATCGACACGCGGATTTTTAAGACGACGGAGAGGCCGGATCGGCGCGATTAAGCCGAAGAACCGCGACGAGTTTTCCCGGGGCCGACCGATCCGCCTCGGCCGACCGAACCTATCCCGAGCCGGAAGCGTGAAGACCCGCCCTGATTTTTCGGAGCCCCACCACAGTCAACCACTTGCCGGCATCACGACGGAACTTCTTCCGAACCGGGCGCCTGATATCGGGCCACCAGGTCGAAGGACGCTTCGCCGCTGCCCGCATGCAACCAGCAGGTCTAGACTTCGAACTTACGAGCGCTGGTTGGACGGTGAGCAGCGCTGCAGGCGGTACCTGTGGACGCAGGGAGCACGACCATGACGGCGAGACTCGGACTGATGCTGACAGCGGCAATCCTCGCGACCGCCTGCAGCAGGGAACAAGTGGCGGATGGGCATGCGTCGTCGGCTGCCTCGCCGCACACTGCGGCGGCAAATCGCGAGGTCGCGTGGTCCCTGCCGTTGTCCGATGCACAGGACTTTGAAGACGCGCGTCGCGGGCTCGTTGCCTCCGAACCGTCGCTGGTGATCGCCGGGCCCGACGGCACGAGGTACTGGGACCTCGCTTCCTACGACTTCGTGCAGGGCGACGCGCCGGCCAGCGTAAACCCGAGCCTGTGGCGACAGGCGCAACTCAACAACATCCACGGACTGTTCAAGGTAGTGCCAGGGATCTACCAGGTGCGTGGGTACGACCTGTCCAACATGACGCTGATCCAAGGTCGCAACGGCTGGATCATCGTCGACCCGCTCACGACCGCCCAGACCGCGGCCGCGGCGCTGGCGCTCGCGCGCAAACACCTCGGCGACCGGCCGATCACCGCTGTGATCTTCACGCACAGCCATGCCGATCACTTCGGCGGCATTCACGGCGTGCTGCCGAAGGACTCCGAGACACCGCCAGTGCCGATCATCGCGCCCGAGGGCTTCAGTGAGGAGGCGATCAGCGAGAACCTGCTCGCGGGTCCGGCGATGGGCCGGCGCACCTACTACTTCCACGGCGTGCCGTTGCAGCGCAACGCGAGCGGGCACGTAGACAACGGCCTCGGGAAGGGCACGCCCGGCGGCTCGGTCGGCTTCCGCATGCCCACGGTAATCGTGGAGCACACGCCGCAGGAAATGGAGATCGACGGCGTGAAGTTCGTGTTCCAGAACGCGCCGCAATCCGAAGCACCCGCTGAGCTCACCTTCTACCTGCCTGACTTCAAGGCCTGGTGCGGCGCCGAAATCGTCTCGCACACCCTGCACAACCTCCTGACGCTGCGCGGCGCGAAAGTGCGCGACGCGGTGAAGTGGAGCGGCTACATCGACGAGGCGATGCGCCGCTTCGCCGACATGGAGGTCGTGTTCGCGAGCCACCACTGGCCGGTGTGGGGCAACGCACGGGCGCTCGACTACCTCGCGGCGCAGCGCGACGTGTATCGCTACATTCACGACCAGACGCTGCGGCTCGCCAACCATGGCTACACGCCACGGGAGATCGCCGAAAGGTTAAAACTGCCCGCGACACTGCGCGGGCGCTTTGCCAATCGAGGCTACTACGGCACGGTCCGCCACAACGCCAAGGCGGTCTACCAGTTCTACTTCGGATGGTACGACGGCAATCCCGCAAACCTCGACCCGCTGCCGCCCGAAGAAGAGGCGACGAAGTACGTCACGGCGATGGGCGGAAGCGAAAAGGTGATTGCGCTGGCACGCGGCGCCCACGACGCCGGCGACGACCGCTGGGCAGCCACTTTGCTCAACCATCTGGTGTTCGCCGAGCCTGCCAACCGCTCGGCGCGCGAACTACTCGCCACGGTGTACGACCAACTCGGATTCCGGGCCGAATCCGGCATCTGGCGCGACATCTATCTGACTGCCGCACACGAACTGCGCACCGAGATGCGCGGGTCCGTGGCAGACCCGAGGCGAGTGGCCGCATTGCTTGCAGACTTGCCGGTGGACCGGTTTCTCGAGTCGATGGCGGTGCGACTCAATGGCGAGGACGCGGACGGCAAGCGTTACACCTTCAACTTCGTCTTCACGGACGTCCGCGAGACCCACATCGTGGAGATAGAGAACGCGGTTCTTCACCACCGCCGGCTGGAGAAGCCCATGCCGGGTACTGACGCGACGGTTCGACTGACGCGTGACCTGTTGATTCAACTCGGCTCCGGGCAGGCCGGCCTCAAAGACCTCGTGATGTCCGACGACCTTCGGGTTGAGGGCAATCGGCTCAAACTGCTCGGCTTCCTGTCGCTGCTCGACCGGCCCGATCCCGCCTTCCCGATCGTCACGCCGTGACGCTTGGCCTGCGAGCGGTCGATTGCCGTGGCGCTATCGAAACGGGGGACTTCGCCACCGACCTACTTCCCGATAGTCCGCGGGTCAGCCCCATCCGGGCGCGAATAGTCCGCGGGTGATACCCTGAACCCGTGCGTTTTCAATGAGTTGGAAGTGGTGGCCAGGGACGGAATCGAACCATCGACACGCGGATTTTCAATCCGCTGCTCTACCAACTGAGCTACCTGGCCACGGTAGGATCCGGCGGGCGCCGGCCCGCAGAGAGCCCGAAATTAGACCCGAGGGCTCTCCCCCCGTCAAGGACAGCGGCGGTGCCAAAATCTAATGAATCCGCGAATTTTGCTTGATGCCACTGCACACGGCATGACTTGGAATGACCGAGAACCCGCCCAACCCAATTTCGCCTTACACTAAGTAAGGAATATCGAATTTGGTAAGGCGTCATGAGCGAAGCCAGGATGACGAGCAAAGGACAGATCACGGTGCCAAAAGACGTGCGGCTGAAGCTCGGGCTCAAACCCGGCGACCGCGTCCGGTTTCTCGTCGAGGCAGACGGCCGCGTGAGGCTCCTGCCTGCCAAGCGGGATATCAGCGAACTCGTTGGCATTCTGCCGAAGCCGAAGCGGGCGTTGACCATCGAGGAAATGGACGAAGCCATCGCTCGAGCGGTCGCAGAGAAGTTCTCGCGTCATGATCGGGATTGATACCAATGTCCTGGTCCGGCTGATCGTGGCCGATGACCCCCGGCAGACCTCGGCTGCACGTAACTTCATACGTGACCGCTGCACAGCAGGCGATCCCGGATTCGTGTCGAACATCGTGCTGGCGGAGATCGCCTGGACGCTCACCGCAGGCTACGGCTACTCGAGACATCAGATCGCGGATGCGATCGAACGGATCATGGAGACCGTTCAGCTGCAGATCGAGTCATCGACGGACGTTGCGGCGGCCCTGGTCGAGTACAGGGCTGGGCCGGCAGATTTTGCCGACTGCCTGATCGGGCAGACCAACCGTACAGCGGACTGCAGTCGCACTGTCACCTTTGATCGCAAGGCAGCGAAGCTCGACACGTTCGAACTGTTGAAGAGCAGCTGAGCTTCACCGCAACTGGCTGTCTTTGCTCCCGCGCCGGTTGTACAGGCTGGCGGCGCCCTGGTTCCGATCGCGTTCTTCCTGACACGCCAGGCACAGCCGCACGCCAGGCACTGCAAGGCGCCGCGGCTCGGGAATCGCATCATTGCATTCCTCGCAGTGACTCAGGCTCGGCCCGCTCGGCAACTGGGCGCGGGCGCGCTTGATCGCGTCCTCGATGCTGTCGTCGATCTGCTGTTGCACCGCGCCGTCGCCGGCCCAACCCGTGGCCATGATGAGTCCTCACCCCAGCGCTCTCCCGCGAAGACGCGGGAGAGGGAGTTTAGACTCAGTGCTTGCCGGCCTCCAGCTTTACGCCGCGACGCTCATGCGTCACGTACGCCACCATGGCCGTCATCTTCGGGTCGTCGAGCGCGAGCGGTTGGCCCTCGAGCGGGTTACGCAGGCACCAGTTGATCATCTCGGGCAGGGTGATGACCTTGCCGATCTGTTTCTGGAACTTCGGATAGGTCTCGGGGTGCGTGTTCGCGGCATTCGGATGGCATTGCGCGCAGGCCACGCCGTTCGTACCGAGCTTGCCGTCGGTCCAGAGCGCGCGGCCCTGCGCCACCACCTGCATGAACTGCGCGTTCCAGCGCTCCAGCTCCTGCTTCGAGAACTCGTCGGCGCGAACGGTCGTTGCTCCGGAAAGAAGCGCGAGACCGACGACCGCAGCCAGGGCCAGGGAAACGTTTGCCTTGTTCATATGCTGTCTCCGCGGTGCGTCAGTAGTGGGTCCGGTTGGACTCGAGTTCGAGCGCCTGGAGTTCCTTGTCCACCGGGTGCCCCAGTTTCGAATCGAACGCCACCGTGCGCGACTTGTTGTTGTACAGGTTGTACGCCAGCCCGACGCGTCCCGTGTTGACGTTGATCATCTGCCAGCCCGTCGCGTCGCGCTCGAAGAACGGGTCCGCGCGATTCATCGGGATGGTGAGCTTCGGCATCAGGCTCTCGGCCTGCGCGTAACTCTGCGGATACGGCCACGGCCACGCCGTTGCCATCACGGAGTTGAAGCTGATGTTGCCGATCTGGTTGTACTGGATCTGGTGCACGTGCCCGTAGACCACGTTCACCTGGTCGAATGGCGCGAGCAATGCCTGCACCTGCTCGGCATCGTCCGTCCAGAAGTTCCAGCCCTTGTAGATCTTCTGGATCGGCGAGTGCGAGAACACGATGACCGGTGTGTCCTTCTTCACGTTGGCGAGGTCCGTCTTCAGCCACTCGCGCTGCTTCTCGCCAACCATGAACGGCGAACCGTTCGGGTTGTCGAGGCCCGCCATTTCGAGCATCCGCTGCTCGGCCGTCGGCCAGCGCTTGTGGGTCCATTCGTCCGTGGTGAGGATGCTGTTCAACACCACGAAATGCACGCCCTTGTGATCGAAACTGTAGTGCTGCGGGCCGAACAGCTTGCTCCAGTACTCGCCGAGGTCGAGGTAGTAGTCATGCTCGCCCATCACGGCCTTGAGCGGCGCGTTAAGCTTGGACAGCATCTCCTTGCCGTGGTCGAGTTCGGGCTTGCTGCCGAGCTGCGCCAGGTCGCCGCCGAACATCACGAAGTCGGGCTTCGGCGTCATCAGGTTGGCTTCGGCCACGGCGCGGATCAATCCGCGATCCCAGTTGTTGACGAACTTGGTGCCGCGGATGTGCTGGATGTGCGAGTCGGAAATGTAGGCAAACGTGAAGTTCTGCGACGGCGCCGCGAACGCGAGTTCCACCATGGTTACGGGCAACGCACTGACGGCCGCGATGGAGCCAGCCGTTTTCAGGAAGCTGCGGCGGGAGTAGTTGTTGCTCATTGCTGCACTCCTGCTGTTACGAGGCTCGCGGAGGCTGCGGGCTTCGCGTGCTGCGGGCTCGTCAGCGCCTCCATGAATGCAACCAGGTCGGAGATCTGGTCTTCCGTGAGGTTCAGCGGCCGGATGCCGCCGCTCAGGAAGTCATTGACCCGCTCGCCCTTGTTGGTCACGCCGCCATTGTTGTAGTGCACGACCACGTCGCGCAGCGTCGCGAGGCTGCCGTCATGCATGTACGGCGCGGTGACTGCGGTATTGCGCAGTGTCGGTGTCTTGAAGGCGCCCAGCTCGTCGAGGCTGTCGGTGACGGCAAAGCGGCCGAGTTCGGATGACGACGGATCCGACAGCACCGCCTTGTCCACGTCGATGCCCCTGGCCTTCGCCTCGAGGAACTTCGGCGCGATCTGCGGCACCTTGTCCTGGATGCGGTTGATGCCGACGCCGACGTTGTGGAAGCGGTTGTCGGTGAAGAGCGCGTGATCCTGCTCGATGGTGTGGCAGGAAACGCACCGACCGTCCTGCAGGAACACCTGGAAGCCGCGCACCGCGGCCTCGCTCATCGCGGTCTTGTCGCCCCCGAAATAGTACTTGTCGAACGGTGAATCACCCGCAACCAGGGTGCGCTCGAAGCTGGCGATCGCCTGCTTCACGTGCTCCATCGTGATCGCGGCCGGCGCGACGCCGAAGGCCTTCTGGAACATCCCGACGTAGGCCGGATCCGTTCGCACGATCGCCAGGATCGGCTCGTGATTGGGCAAACCCATCTCGATCGGGTTCACGAACGGATGCTGCGACTGGTCCTCGAGGTCGGCCGAGCGGCCGTCCCAGAACTGCCGGGCGAAGTACGCGGCGTTCACCACGGTCGGGGCGTTGCGGGTGCCCGTCAGCTTCCTGATGCCTTCGGAGGTCTTGAGTGGGCTGTCGGTAAACGCCTTGCCGGCGTCATGGCAGGTGGCGCAGCTCACTTCTCCGGTCGAGCTGAAGCGCTTGTCATTGAACAGCGTGCTGCCCAGGGCGATCTTCTCGGGCGTCATCGGGTTGCTGGCAGGCACGGGCAACGGCGGCAGGCCGAGCGGCGCAGAAAAAGCGAGGGCTACGGGGAGCCCCGCTGCAGCCAACAACGCCCAGAGCAACGTGGGGTGACGTTTCATGGCGATGGTCCCTCCGCGGGCCAGAGGATCCAGGCGCCCGACAATTCCCTGCTGGGAGCCGGATCGTTTCGAATCGCCTCAACCTTGAGCCGACCCCGCGCCGCCCGCAATACTGGCTTGCCACAAATTGAGCTGGGCGAGCCCGACCCGTCCCGCCGCTGCTGGCTGTGGTGCCCAGCCCTCCCCACATCCGAGCTCCGGCCCGACGGCCAACGCCCCGGGTACGGGATCGTCAGCAAAATAGCGGCTGCGGGCGATGACCACCGGGATCTGCAGCGCGCTCGCCGCCTGCAGTCCGGCAGGCGAGTCTTCGATGGCGACAGTGGCCGTGGCCGGCAACTTCAAGCGTTGCAGTGCCAGCCGATACGCCTGTGGATCGGGCTTCTTGACCGGCGCGTCCTCCGCGCACACGATTGCTGCGAACCGCTCGCGCCACTGCGGGCCGAGGTTCGCTGAGAGCAAGGCTGCAACGTTGCCATCGCTGCTCGTCGTAACGATTGCCATGCGCACGCCGGATGCGGCGCAGTCGACGAAAAGTTCCCGAACGCCAGGACGAAGCGGCAGTGCGCCGCTGGCCACGAGGTCCGCATAGCGCCGGTTCTTCGCCTCGTGGATGCGCCGGGCCAGCGCGATGCGCTCATCGAGCTCCTGCGGTGCCCACGATTGCGACTGCATGTCGTGCAGCAGTCGCTCGACACCGCCAGTGACGCGCAGCAGCTCGCCGTAGCGGTGTTCGTCCCAGCGCCAGGGAATGCCAAGCTGCTCGAAGGCAGCGTTGAACGCGACGAGGTGACCGTCGCGCTCGGTTTCGGCGAGCGTGCCGTCGACGTCCCAGAGGACGGCCTGCAACCTCACG
>CAVOSA010000021.1:0-272384 GCA_963698735.1 uncultured Gammaproteobacteria bacterium
ACGCCGGTGAGCCGGATGTCCGGATCTGACGTGTTCTCTGGTCGAGCAGCGTGAAGTTGCCTTCCGCCTCGAAGCGCTCGCCGACCGTTGCGTGCAGGCCGAGCTCCAGGCCCCTGTAGCGGGCCTCGCCCACGTTGCGCGTCTGGCAGGGCGTCGCCGGACTGCAACTCGTACCGCCGGCGATGAACACCGACTGGATCTTGTCGTCAACGTCGCTCTGGAACACCGCAGCATCGACGGTCAACCATGACAGCGGCGTGCCCTGGTAACCGATTTCCATGTTCAAGGCCTGCTCGGCGCCGAGATCGGGATTCTCGACGTAGTTGCCGAGCCGCTGCGAGTAGCGGTCCTTCATGGTTGGCAGTCGCGACTTGCGCGCGATCGTTGCGTGCCATTGTCCAGTGGTGGACACGTCGAAGAACAGTCCGGCCTGGTAGTCGGTCGCACGCGTCGTGCCCGGCAGCGTATAGGCGCTGCTCGCGCTGTAGAGTTCATCGGGCTCGAGTTCCTGCCTGGCAGCGCCCAGCGCGAGCTGCCACCTGTCACCGAGGGCGATCATGTCCTCGACGCCGATGGATCGCAGCGTATCCTCGTACCGCGCGCCGACCGCATCGGTCGCGTCGCGCTCCTCGTGCCGGTCCTGCCTCTGCTGCGCGACCAGCCGCAGCGAGTGTCCGTCGAACCGGACGGACTGCAATTCGAGTGCACCTCCCTTCGTACGGTCATCGTAGATACTGACGCCCGTCGAGACGCTGCCCCGCCCAGAAGTCCTGAGCGTGGTGTAGGTGTCGTCGGTGTAGCTGCGAACTTCGTTGTCGAACTCATCCACGTACAGGCGCACGACCACGGATTCCGCTGAACTGAGGGCCGTGCGCGAATTGAAATAGAAGCTCTCCTTGTCCCAGTACGGCCAACGCCAGAAGCGCGCCGCGGCGGGGTCGGTCGACGGTGGCTGTCCTTTCTCGCCGTCCTGCCGGTAGTAGCTCAGCACGTACTCGTCGGTCTCGCGCGGGGTGACACCGAGCTTCAGCGACCACCGGGTGTCACGGCTGTCGGCGTTGTTGCGTCGTCCGCCGTTCTCGGTGGCAGTGGGACGGAAGTCCGATGACAGGCGGAAGCCGTCCGTTTCGCGATGGGAGGCGCCGGCCTGTGCGTACCAGGATTCCTGCTGCGTGCCGATGTTGAGGCCGGCCTGGCTTGCGTTCTCGCTGCCCATGCCGAGCACGAGATCGCCTTCGAGCTTGTCAACCGGCTTGCGCGTGACGACGTTGATGGCGCCGCCGAGTGTATTCGGTCCATAGGCAATCGAGCTGAAGCCCTTGGCCAGCTGGATCGCCGCAACGTCGTAGGTGCCGAAGCGGTTGAAATCGACGTAACCGTCGTAGGGCACGTACACAGGGACGCCGTCGATGAACAGGGGTACCTGTCGCGCATCGAAGCCGCGTACGTACACGAGCTGCTCGTTGCGCGAGTTGTTCGACAGCGTGACGCCGGGCAGCAGGTTCAACGCCGTGCCCACCGTGTCGCGGTTGAACTGCTGCATCTCGCTCCAGGTCACGACCGCGCCGACCGGATCGGAGGACAGGCCTGCTTCCGGCAGCCGCGTCGCGGTCACCACAATGACGCCGAGCGGGAACGCCTCCGGGCCGGTTGCCTCCGATGCGGAGGCGGGCGAGGCAAGGGTCAGGCAGCTCGCGGTCAACCCCATGGCATGCCGTACCGCTGCCGCGCAGCGGCTGCAAGTGCCGATCTTCAAGTGACAAGCCCCCGGATAGCGTTATATACGAGTGTATATTACGCAGGCGCCGGTCTTCTGGACAAGGCACGACATCGCTGACTGCCTGAGAGCCCTGGATGAATTGGGCTATGCTCCGCTGCGACATCGGTGTCGAGGGAGTTCGCATGAGTGCACGACGACGAGTGCGGCGCGGCCGCCCGCTTGGTCTCGAGGGCGCGCTCTGGCTCTCGGCCGGCGGCGAGAGCCTCGGGGGTCGTGGTCGCATTGCGCTGCTGCAGGCCATCGCCGAGCACGGCTCCATCACCCAGGGCGCCAAGGCGTTCGGGATGAGCTACAAGGCCGCCTGGGATGCCATCGACACCATGAACAACCTCGCCGGAGAGCCTCTCGTGGAGACGGCGACTGGGGGGCGAGGCGGCGGTGCGACCCGGCTCACCGAGCGCGGTCGCCAGCTGGTGGACCGTTTCACCGAGGTCATGGCCATTCACCGTCGGTTCATCGAGCAACTCGGCAAGGAAGCGCTCGACCTCGATCACGAGTTGTCGCTGCTGAGGATCCTCAACATGAAGACCAGTGCCCGGAATCAGTTCGTCGGC
The DNA here is from genome assembly GCA_963698735.1 of uncultured Gammaproteobacteria bacterium. GTDB lineage: Bacteria > Pseudomonadota > Gammaproteobacteria > Steroidobacterales > Steroidobacteraceae > RPQJ01. Next base: position 2,335 of record CAVOSA010000021.1, read on the forward strand.
AAGGTGAAGGCCATCCGCCGTGGCGCGGTCAACGACGAGATCGCCCTTGAGTTGCCGGGCGGTGCCGAGATCGTCGCCATCATCACGTGCGACAGCACCGAGTCCTGGGCCTTCAGATTGGCTCGACGGCGATCGCGCTCATCAAGGCGTCATCCGTCATGCTTGTGTCGGACCCCGGCGGAGCCAAGCTGTCGGCGCGCAACCAGCTGACCGGCGTCGTCGCCGAGGTCGTGCCCGGCGCCGTCAATGCCGATGTCCTGCTCGACGTCGCGGGTTGCGGACGCGTCGCGGCAATCGTCACGCGGGAGAGCGTCGCTGCGATGGGGCTGGCGCCCGGGGTTCGCGCCACTGCAGTGTTCAAGGCCTCCAGCGTGATACTGGCGGTACTCGCCTGAAGTGACGACCAGCTCTCGGGCCGGCAACGAGTCGTTGATGCGACCGGCCGCTTCGGGTCGTTCTTTCGCCTACAAGGTCAGCTTTAGGGAACGGGATTTGGGGCGTTGCGACTGACCCCGGGGTTACGGACACTCCCCTACAGGAACAACCGGCCAATAGCGGACGACCAACACAAGCATGAGAATTGGCGGCACTCCAGTGGAGCGAGTGCCGCTCGTTCCAACGCCAACCGAACCTAGTCGACGAGATCGCCCGGCGTCGGCGGCAGTCGTGGCATCTGCTGGGTCGGGAACGGCCCCGTTAGGGCTTCCAGGAACGACACGATGTCTGCAACCTGCGCGTCGCTCAGGGGCTGGTTCAACTGCGTGCTCGCCATGATCCGCACCGACTCGTCGATCGTATGCACCAGGCCGTTATGGAAATACGGCGCCGTATACACCAGGTTGCGCAGGCCGGGCACCCGCCAGACGTTCTTGTCCGCCGGGTCCTTGGTCGCGCTTTCGCGTCCCGTGTCGCTCAGGAAATCGTACTTCGCGACGTAAGGGCTGTCCGGGAAGGTGGGGAACTTCATGAAGAAGCCCGTCCCGACGGGCAACGGCGGGCCGCTGAAGGTCGGACCCTGGTGGCATCCGCTGCAGCCGATGCTGGCGAACGTCTCGAGGCCGCGAATCTGCTGCGCCGTCAGCGCCTTCGTGTCGCCCTTGGCGTACTTGTCGTAAGGGCTGTTGGGCGTAATGAGAGTGCGCTCGTAGGCAGCGATGGCCTTCGCCACGTTGTCCATGGTGACGACGTCACCTGCGCCAAAGGCCTGTTCGAAATAGGGCTTGTAGCCCGGAATGCCGCGCACGCGACCCATGACTGCGTCGAGGTTGGGCATGCCCATCTCGATCGAGTTCGCTGGCGGACCTTTCGCCTGGTCTTCGAGCGTCGCCGCGCGACCGTCCCAGAACTGGCTGCCCAGGAATGCCGCGTTGAACACTGTGGGCGCATTGCGACCACCGACATGGCCGTGCACGCCGATGGACGTAGGCCGGTGGTCGTCGCCGCCCTCCATGACGTTATGGCACGAGAAACACGATACGTTGCCGCTCGAGGAGAGACGCGTATCGAAGTACAGCATCTTGCCGAGTTCGACCTTGGCTGCAGTCGTCGGATTGTCGGCAGGCGCCGGCGCGACGTCGGGCAAGGCCTGCCAGGTCGTATCGGCTGCATTGGCGAATGACGCAGAGAATAGAGTTGATGTCAGAACGATTGCGGAAATCGAAACGATACGCATTGCGCAACTCCAGCGGATGAGGCGAACGACGAGAACGTAGGCGAGTTACTTATAAAATGTAAGTCGCAAGAACCGACCGTCGTGTGTGTCTTACTTTGGAGTCACGACCCATCGCAGAAGTCAGTCGACCGGCACCGTTCGGCTTTCGCTGGGTAACATCGCGGGTCGCCGCGGCAAGAAGGATACGCACAAGTGTTGCTTACTCGCCGGGCAGGGGCCCACTTACACTGTTGCACCGATGACTGCCGCCGAACTCCTTGCGTTCATCTGCGCCGCACTGCTGCTTCAGCTCGTCGCAGGCATCGGCTGGGCGGCGTGGAATCGTCGCGTCAGCACACGAGTCGTTCCAGTGGGAACACCGGCGTCAACAAGTACCAGGCCAGATGTGGCTTGGGAGGGTTGGCGGGAGTTCAGGATCGCGCAGCGCGCGTTCGAGGATGCGACGCAATCACAGTGTTCGTTCTACTTGCAGCCCGTCGACGGCCTGCCCCTGCCGGCATTCAAGCCCGGCCAGTTCCTGACCTTCGCGGCGGATGTTGAGCCGCGTATCTCCGACGGGGCTGCCGCCACGCATGCGATCACTCGTTGCTACTCCTTGTCGGATGGACCCGATCCAGCCCACTATCGGGTGACGATCAAACGGGTGCCCGCGCCGCCGGATCATCCAGGATTCGCTCCGGGTCGGTCGTCCAACCACTTTCACGACCGAGTGCGAGTAGGCGACATCCTCCGCGTGAAGGCCCCGGCCGGGCACTTTTTCATCGACCCGGATCCGAACCTGCCCGTTGTTCTGATCGCAGGCGGCATCGGCATCACGCCGATGGTGAGCATGCTGCGCTGGTGCGTGTCCCACCAGCCGCAACGCGTGGTGCACTTGTACTATGGGCTGCGCAACGGCGGCGAGCATGCTTTCAAGCAATTGCTCGAAGCGATGGCCGTCTCGCACCCGGCGTTGCGACTGAACGTCGTCTACAGCCGCCCCGGCGAGTCCGACCTCCCGGAGCGCGACTATCAGCACCGGGGACACGTGGACGTCGAGCTACTGCGACATACGCTGCCGCACGGACGTCACCAGTTCTATGTCTGCGGTCCGACGGCAATGATGCAGACACTGGTGCCGGCACTCGTCGAGTGGGGCGTACCGGTCGCAGACATCCGCTTCGAGGCATTCGGCCCCGCATCGATCAAACTGCCCGGTGCTCCCGCAACCGTTGGGTACAGCGCCACCAGCGTCGAGGTGAGGTTCCAGCGCTCGGGTCGCACCCTCACCTGGGATGGCAGCGACACGTCGCTGCTGGACTTTGCCGAGCGGCACGGCGTCGTGGTCGAATCCGGCTGCCGCTCCGGCGGCTGCGGCAGTTGCGAGACACGGCTGCTGGAAGGCGATGTCCAGCACGACCATGCACCGGACCACGACGTGGCTGCAGGTCATTGCCTGCTTTGCGTCGGTCGTCCGTCCTCCGCGCTGGTGCTGGAGGCCTGATGCCACGGCCCGCTCGACTCGTGCGCCGGGAGATCCTGCCGTTCCTCGCGAGCTTTGCATCGCTGGTGCTTTTTGCCCTGGCCATCGACGGCCTGTTGCACCTCTTTGACCTCCTGTGGGTCGGTCGCTGGCTGGGTATCCCCGGTACGTTGCTGATCATCGGTTCCACGGCCTATTCGCTGCGCAAGCGCAAGCTGATCCAGCGCGGTAGTCCGGCACAGCTGTTGCGCTGGCACGAGGCATTGGCCTGGCTCGGGTCGCTGCTGGTCCTGGTGCACGCGGGTGTGCATTTCAATGCCATCCTCGGCTGGCTCGCCGCCGTTGCCATGTTGATCAACGTGGGCAGCGGGCTCACCGGTAAGTTCCTCCTGGATCGTTCGCGCCGACGCCTGGAAGAGGCCCTGCAGCGCATGCGTGAGCGCGGCCTGAGCGACGAGGAACTTGCGGACCGCTTGTACTGGGACAGCCTTACATTCGACGTGGTCAAGCAGTGGCGCGTGGTTCACTTTCCGATCACGCTGGCCTTTGCCGTGCTGGCGACCGCGCACATCGTGGCCATCTTCCTGTTCTGGGGTTGGAAGTGACGAAGCGCCCGGTCCTGATGATCGTGATCGCGCTGAACCTCGTCGTGCTGGTGGCGCTGGCCTTCATCTACCCCCACCTGATGGTAAGCCCCGGCCCCCTCGTCAAGGGACATTCCGAACTGGCTACCGACTGCTTCGCCTGTCATGCGATCTGGCGCGGCGCGTCATCCCAGCGATGCATCGGTTGCCACGCTGTCGCCGATGTCGGCCTGCGAACAACCAAAGGTGTTCCCATTGCCGCGGGCACAATCAGGGGGTCCTTCCATCAGCAACTCATCGAGCAGGATTGCATGGCCTGCCACAGCGACCACCAGGGGCCCAAGCTCACCAAGCGCAGTCGCAAGCCGTTCTCCCACGCGCGGCTGAAGGAGTCGGTGCGGGATCGCTGCTCCTCATGCCACGCGGCGCCCAAGGACAATGTGCACCGCGACCTCAAGATCGAGTGCGGGAAGTGCCACCAGGGCGAGGCCTGGAAGCCGGCGCACTTCGACCACGCGCTCCTGGGCAGCGCGGCGCTCGCTCGCTGCGAGAGCTGTCACAACGCGCCTACCGACCCACTGCATCGGCAGATTCAAGGCAACTGCAAGTCGTGCCATGCGTTCGAGGCATGGGAACCGGCGACTTTCGACCACAACAAGTACTTTGTGCTCGATCGCGACCATCAAGCCCCGTGCGACACCTGCCACAAGAACGACGACTACAGCCAGTACACCTGTTATGGGTGCCACGAGCATTCACAGGCCAATATCCGGGCCGAGCACGTCGAGGAAGGCATCGCCGACTTCAAGCGCTGCGTTGAATGCCACCGAGATCCACGCGTGGAACCTCAGGAGGGGGGTCGAGCGGGTGAGCGAGGGGGCGGGCAACGCGAAGGCGGCGACGATGATTGATCAACGGCACGCGGGCTGCGACGTCACTTCCCAACGGTTCTGGAGACGATGCGTGAAAAACCATATCTTCGTCTGCGCAGTATTGGCTGCGTTCGCCATTACCGCGAGTGCGCAGGAACTTACATGGCGCAATGACATCGAGCCTATCGTCAGGCAACGCTGCGCCGACTGTCACGACGCGGAGAGCAGGGAGTACGGTGAGTGGATGCTCTTGGACGACGCCTTGCGCAAGAAGGAGGGCCCGCGCCTGGACACGTACACGACGTTCATGAACTATGTTGTGTGGCCTGCTACTGGTGCGTTGCAGCGGCGTCTGGACGACGGCACGAGCACGGGGGGCAAACCCGGCAACATGTACAAGCACCTCGGGGACACTGAGGCCGAGCGCGCCAAGAACCTGGAGACGATCAAGGCTTGGCTTGGTGAGGGCGCGTGGTTCGTGAATCGCTTCGCCGCCCGCGACAACGTCCCGGGCGTCACTAAGGAACAACTCGAGAAGGTCAAGGCAGAATACTGACAGAATCACGCCGATTTGCTTGGATCCAGAGGTCACTTGCGGAGAACTGAATCGCCGAGTGTCGTCCCACACAAACCGACAAACTTCTGCTGTGGGTCGGTTGTTCCGGTACGACGTCCGCTTTCAGTAACGGTAAGATCGGCCAGAAGCGGTCGCCCACGTGGATTGCCCACAGCGGACGATCGGCCGCCGTCATCGTCAGTCGATTTCCCGTCCAAGGCGGGCATACTGGTCCAGGCGCGATGTAATCGTTGCCCAGCAATGCAGCTGCTCGGTGGTCTCACGCCTCGCGGCGAGGCCGATGCATCGATCTTCTGGAACCGAATGAGGTGCGCGCCGAAAGCCGGTCATGACGCGCCACGGACGGCGCATCGGCGCCGTCCGTGCGGTAACGCTGCTGACGAAGCCCGCTACGGCTTGTAGTTGGTCATGCCCGGCCCAGTCTTGTCCCACACGTGAAAAAGCTCGTCCGTCATGATCGTGGCGAGGTTGTTATCCGGAATTTCAATCACATCCTGCTCCAGCGTCATGACCCGGAGCTTCCAGCCTGAGGGAAGCTTCTTGTAGTTGGCTGCCCCCTTGGCGAGGAATTCCTCCCAGGTCTGTGTCGGACGCAGCCCCAGCTGGAACCCCTTCAGGATCCAGGTGTTGCCCGCTGCATCGTCCAAGAGCGCCACCTTGGTGCCCTTGGTCCATCCCCACTTGCTGGTCCGCGCGATCTGCATAGGCTCGTAGGGCGCTCCCTCGATATCGCCAGATTCGGGCAGGTTGAGCTGGGCTACCCAGCCGGCGCGCATCCCGTTGAAGTCCCTTTCATTGCCTACGGCGACTTCAACCCAGTCCGGCATCCAGATCTTGGGGCCGTTCAGCATCACCTTGGCGACACCGTATTCCTTTGCCATCTTCTCCAAGTCGAGGCCTTCGACCAATGCCTGCGGAGAAGTGTCCTTTGACGCAGGCATAGCCTTGGTCGAGTACATGGTATTAAAGCAGGGTGCGACCAGCTTCCCCGTCTTCGGATCCCGAACGGCGAAGAACAGCTCAATGAACCGTGCCTGGTGCATGTTATCGAACCGCATGATCTTGGCTTTGTCCCCGTCGTGCAGGACTGCAGGTCCCGTAGCGGCGGCCTCCCCGGCGGAGGCCAGCAGCGCGGGTGCCGCCAACAGCACAGCGCTGGCCATCAGCACCGCAGCTTTCATTGTCTTCATGATCGTCATTGGATTACTCACTCTGGTTTCCGCTCGATGGCGGTGTTCAACGACACTCTTCCATTCAATGCGCGCGGTCGTAGCACTGGGCCTTCGGCCCGGCACACGAGCTTCGCCTTCACTTTGCGGGCTGCGCCTCCGGAAACTTCCACGTCCCGTCGACGACTGCCTTTCGCGGCTGGTACATCCGCGCGACATAGCTCCAGCCCGGGACGATCGGCAGGTAGTTCGGCCCGCCCGGATCGCCGCCGAAGTGGATCGTGACGCTGCCATCCGCATTGCGCCCGGCCGTGACGTTGTTGACCGAATAGGCGTTCTGCGGATTCGGCTCCATGTAGCCCTTGGCGTTGTAGACGGTGACCGACCAGAAGCCGTCCACCGGAACGTCACGCACCGTGAGGACATACGGCGTCTTGCCATCGTTGAGCTTCGGCATGCCGCTCTGATAGACGGCTGCCTCCTTCGGATTGCCGCCCCAGCCGGAGGCCGCACCGAGCAAGTGGTCGATCGGGTTGAGCTTCGACTTCTCGCCAAACATCACCGTCATGTCCGTCTTGGTTGATGCCAGGACGTTGAGTGCGTCACGAACCGTTCCAAGGGATGCCGGTTCCCAGTCCGGCACCTCGAACTTGCCTGGGTCAACTTGCCGGACCTGGATGCGGTCCTGCAGCATGTGCGCCGCCTGCATGTCGGCAGGATCGTTCGGGTCGGCGAAGGTGCGGAAAAGCACCATGACGTAACGCGTACCGACCTGCTGCCGGGTCAGCGTGAACTCGCCCGCGCCATGCTCGACCGGCAGGATCGAGTGATCCTCGCTGATCATCATCATCGACTGGAACCGCTTGCCCGGGTCTGGCTTGACGATTGTTACGGGCGTCGTCAGGTCGAACACGCCGAACGAATACAGCGTGTCGCGATTCATGCGGATGACATCCTGCTTGTCGATCGGCGTCATGCCGCGAACGTGCAGGAACTTGCCGAAGGCCCCTTGCGCGACATAGCGCCCCATCGTGGTGTCGGTCTCGGCACGGACGAAGTTGTCGACCGTTACTGTCTCGGACGCTCGCGCTGCATTCGCGACCAGGCACATGAGCGCCATCGCTCCGAGGACAATGGCCTTTCGAGACTTCATCACCGAATTCTGGTTCATGTCCGATCGTGCGGTTGGCCGGGTGCGAAGCGTCCGGTGTCTGTGAGGATTCTCCCGATCGGTCGGGCTGCTTGCTTGATCCAAGTGGACAATAAATTGATAATTATGGCCACCCTATTCGTGGAGGCCCCGTATGCCCCGGCGCGCGTCGACGCAGACCTTACCGCCGGCGTCGGCACCGAACGCAGGCGCCGGATCGCAGGGTGCGTATCTACGCATCGGCCCGATGATGGCCATTCCCGTGCTGATGAAGGATCTGGGAGGTGACGTAGCGGAACTGCATGAGCAGTTCGGGCTCAGTCGCGGCTACTTCGACAACCCCGAGAACACGCTGCCCTCGGACACCATCGGCAGGATCCTTGGTTACTGTGCGGAGGTCACGGGCTGCGAGTACTTCGGCCTACTGGTGGGCGAAAGGGCCGGCATGGGCGCGCTCGGGGCGGTTGGCTACCTCATGCAGAGTTCACCGACCGTTGGCACAGCGCTGGATATCCTCGCTCGGACGCTGCGCGCCCACGACACGGGCGGCATTGCGCTCGTCGAGCACGGCGAGGGCTTTGCTGCAGTTGGCTATGCGATCACCGCGCCCGACGCCGCGCATGCGAACCAGATGCTGGCCGCGGCCCTGGCTATCGTGATGAACGTTCTGCAGGGTCTGTGTGGTGCGCACTGGCGGCCGATCGAGGCCCGTCTCGCGTTCACCGCACCGAGGAACGTGACTCCCTACCGGAAGTACTTCGGGATGACGCCGCATTTCGACGCGGACGCCACACTGCTGGTGTTCGACGACTACTGGCTGGCCCGGCCGCTGCCCAGCGCGGACCCGCAGTTGCACCTGCTTATGCAGGATCGCGTCCGACAATTGCTTGAGGTAGGAGCCCATGACCTGACCGGTCAGTTGCGTCGCTTCCTGCGTGCAGAGGTCACCGCCGCACCATGCTCGCTGGAATCGGCAGCGCGGTATTTCGGTCTGCACAGCCGTACGTTCCGTCGTCGCCTCGAGGCCGAGGGTGCGAGTTTCCGACGCATTCGTGACGAGGTCCGCTTCGAAGCGTCCTGCCAGATGCTGCGTCACACACGCATGGCCGCCGGCGAGATCGCTTCGGCACTCGGGTATGCGGACGCGAGTGTCTTCACGCGCGCATTCAGTCGGCAGGCAGGTGTCGGCCCGGCCCGCTGGCGAGCCACGGTGTCCCGGGACGAGCAGCCACCGGGCGGGCGCGCTCGTCGAACGATTCGATAACTGCGTCACCGCAGGTCAGCGAACGTCCGCTTCCGCGTGCAACGTGGGTCGCATATGGGTCGTTATTCCCCGTTGACCGGCGGCTGTGGGCATACGGCACGCAGCAGAACGAGTTTCATCAACATGATTGGGTGATCCAGCCAAGGGCACTGCTCGCTGCGAATCGTCGGCAGACTATCATGCGATGTGACCGCATCGACGTTGATTGCGCCGTGCGAGTTCCCGGGCTTTGACGGGAAGTCGCTCAGGCGCGGTCGATCAGGCGTTCGTTCCGGGTCTTCTCCGGGCGAGCGTGTCTGCCTTTCCGCTCGCCCGGAGAAGACCCGGAACGGGCGCCCTCACCTACCGTCCGCCCTGTGTCGCCTTCTCGTCCGAAGCGAAGCACCCATGCCGCAGGAAATACCCGACCTGCGCGGCGACGTCGTTCGCGAACAGCATCCCGACATGACTGTGCGGCAGGACGATGTGGTCGTTGAGGCCGGGAATCACGGTCTCGCTCACCGCGACGGTGCCGTCGTTGTCTTCGTCGAATTGCGCGAAGAACTGTCCGGTGCCGAGACGCCGCGTCCCGGCGATGGCGCCGAGCGAGCGCCCGCAGTCGCCAGGCCAGCAACGACCGCAGGGTTGCGCCAGTTCGCTAAGCGCGTGCGGCCCGACCAGCGGACGCAGCATGGAGATCCGCCCCACTCCGCTCGCCGCGCGACTGCCATTGAGGGGTGAGCCAAGGAGCACGGCATTGCCGGGCAGGTCGCGCATACGCTGCTCCAGCGCGCGAAAGACGATCGCGCCGCCGAGGCTGTGGCCCACCAAGTGGACCCGGCCCGTTCCCGCGGCAAGCTGATGAGCGAGTTCAGCGAGCTCCGCCACGATCTCGTCGACGTTGCCGTGCATGGTCGGGTACGAGAACACGTGCACGTCGAAGCCGTGCCCCGTCTGCAGGCGCTGGCGCAGCACCCCGAACTCCAGCCCGGTCATCCACAGGCCGTGAACGAGGATGACCGGATCGCGTGCGCCGGCCATCACTCCTTGACGGGCAGCTTGACGCGAATGTGCAGGTCGCGCAGCTGCTGCTCGGAGACCTCGGTCGGCGCGTCGGTCAACGGGCAGGTCGCGGTCTGCGTCTTCGGGAAAGCGATGACGTCACGGATCGAGTCGGCGCCCGCCATCAGCATCGCCAGGCGGTCGAGCCCGAACGCAATGCCGCCGTGCGGCGGCGCGCCGAACTTGAGCGCGTCGAGCAGGAAGCCGAACTTCTTTTCGGCCTCCTCGGCGCCGATACCGAGCATCTCGAACACGGTCGACTGCATCTCGTTGCGATGGATACGCACCGAGCCGCCGCCGATCTCCGAGCCGTTCAGCACCATGTCGTAGGCGCGCGCGAGCGCCTGGCCCGGGTTCGCCTTGAGCGCGGCCGGATCGTCGTTGACTGGCGCAGTGAACGGGTGGTGCATCGCGGCCCAGCGCTTCGAGTCGGGGTCCCACTCGAACATCGGGAAATCGATGACCCAGAGCGGAGCCCAACCCTCGGCAACGAGGCCGAGGTCCTGGCCGACCTTGAGGCGCAGCGCGCCGATCGCGTCGTTGACGACCTTGGCCTTGTCCGCGCCAAAGAAGATCAGGTCGCCCGTTTGCGCGCCCGTGCGCTGCATCAGGCCCGCGACAGCGGCGTCGGACAGGAACTTGAGGATCGGCGACTGCAGGCCGTCGCGGCCCTTCGCCACGTCGTTCACCTTCACGTACGCGAGGCCCTTAGCGCCGTAGCGCGCGACAAACGCCGCGTAGTCGTCAATCTGCTTGCGCGAGAGCTTCTCGCCGCCCTGCGGCACGCGCAGTGCTGCGACACGGCCTTCCGGATCCGCGGACGGACCGGAGAACACCTTGAACTCGCAGTCCTTGACGAGATCGGCGACGTCGACGAGCTCGAGCGGGATGCGCAGGTCGGGCTTGTCAGACGCGTAACGGCGCATCGCCTCGGCGTACGTCATGCGCGGGAACGGCTCGGGCAGCGACTGGCCGAGCACGTCCTGGAACAGCTTGCGGACCAGGGCTTCCATCAGCGCCATGATGTCGTCGCGCGTCAGGAACGACGTCTCGACGTCGAGCTGGGTGAACTCGGGCTGCCGGTCGGCGCGCAGATCCTCGTCGCGGAAGCAGCGCACGATCTGGTAGTAGCGGTCGAAGCCCGACATCATCAGCAGCTGCTTGAAGATCTGCGGCGACTGCGGCAGCGCGAAGAACTTGCCCGGCTGCGTGCGGCTCGGCACGAGGTAGTCGCGCGCGCCTTCCGGAGTCGCCTTGGTCAGCATCGGCGTCTCGACGTCGATGAAACCGTTGCTGTCGAGGTACTCGCGCATCGAACGCGTGATCGCGTGACGCTGGCGCAGGCGCTTCTGCATCACGTCGCGGCGCAGGTCGATGTAGCGGTACTTGAGCCGCGTCTCTTCCTTCACGTCCTCGTCGAGCTGGAACGGGATCGGCTCGGAGCGGTTGAGCACCTCGATGCCGCGCGCGAGCAACTCGACCTGGCCCGAAGCGAGGTTTGCGTTGGCGGTGCCTGCAGGGCGCGGCCGGACGAGGCCCGTCACCTTGATCACCCACTCGCCGCGCAGCCGCTCGGCCTCGGCGAAGACGGCGGCCGCATCCGGGTCGAAGACCACCTGGAGCAGTCCGTCGCGGTCGCGCAGGTCGACGAAGATCACGCCGCCGTGGTCGCGACGACGGTGGACCCAGCCGGCGACTTCGACCGTGGATCCGACGAGGCGCTCGTTGACGTCGCCGCAATAGTGAGTGCGCATGGGCATGGGGAACATCCCGTCAAAAGGGGTGCCGGGACCGGCTTGGGCCGATCCTCAACGCTGAGCCGGAGAATGTTACGGAGGGGGTTGCTGCGGCGCAAGATCGGCCGCAGTGGGGGGCTTTTGCCACCTCGGCACGACGACCCCCAGGGTCAGCAGCATCTTGAATGCGTCGTCCACGGTCATGTCCAGCCGGACGATCTCATTGCGGTCGACGGCCACCAGGAATCCCGTAGTCGGATTCGGCGTGGTCGGAACGAAGACGCAGACCACGTCCTGCTCGGTCCGGGCCTGGACCTCGTCCATGTCCTCGCAGGTGATGAAACCAATGCTGAACAGCCCCTTGCGCGGGAATTCCACCAGCACCACCTGCTTGAACGACTTGCCCTTGTCGGTGAGCACGGTCTCGCTGAATGACTTGGCGCCACCGTAAACCGCGCCGATCACCGGGATGCGGCGCACGAGATCCTCGAAGCCCGCCACGATCTGGCCGCCGAACAGGTTGCGCACGAGGATTCCGGTCACGAGCAGCAGCAGGAACGAGAGGATGATGCCGACGCCGGGGACGTACGTGCCGAAGAGCGCTTCGGGCCGCCATGCCGGCGGCAGCAACAGCAGCGACTGGTCGAGGATCCCTGACAGGAACCTGATCACCCAGACCGTCACCATGACCGGGATCCAGATCAGCAGGCCCGCGATAAGGTAATTGCGCAGGGCCCGCGCCCGACCGTGGGGCTTGCCCGTCTTCTCGTCGATCACGTCGTCGCTGGGCGTCTGCAGGGGCACTCGGTTTCACTCCGGCCGGGGTCCCGCCCGGGCCTGGTCAACGTTTGCGGGCGGCTTTCTTCGCGGCGGGCTTCTTCGCCCCAGGCCTGCTCTTCGCGACGGCTTTCGGCGCGGTCTTCTTCATCGACCCGCCCTTCCGCGGGGCCTCCGGCTCGGGCTTCGTTGCCGGCTTTTCCTCGACCTTCTTTTCGCCCTTGTCGGACGAAGTCTCGGCCGGCGGCGCCTCATCCTTGCCCGTGAGGTTGCGTTTCTGTTCCTTGTCCGACTTGAAGTCCGTCTCGTACCAGCCACTGCCCGAGAGGCGGAACATCGGCGCGGAAATCAGGCGCGTCAGCGTGTGCTTGCCGCATTCGGGGCATTCACGCAGCGGCTTGTCGGAGATCTTCTGCAGCGCCTCGAGGTGATGGTGGCACTTCTGGCACTGGTATTCGTAGATCGGCATGGTGAGTCGGGCGCGGGAAGACGTGGGTAGAGTAACGGAACCGGCCGCGGATTATACCGGGACCGCGACGCGCTCGAACGCGAGCGCGCCGTCCCGGACCGTCACCCGGATCGTGTCGCCCGGCACGAAGTCGCCCCGCAGGATGCGCTGGGCCAGCGGGTTCTCCAGCTGGTGCTGGATCGCACGCTTGAGCGGACGGGCGCCGTACACCGGGTCGAAACCGGCTTCTCCAAGCAGGTCGCGGGCTGCATCGTCGAGTTCAAGGCCCAGGTCCCGCTCGGCCAGGCGCTTGCGCAGGTTACCGAGCTGGATGTCCACGATCTCGCGGATGTGCTCACGGCCGAGCGGATGGAACACCACGACTTCGTCGACGCGGTTGATGAACTCGGGGCGGAAGTGCTGGCCGACGATCTCCATGACCGCCGACTTCATCTTCGCGTAATTCGCCTCGCCCGCCAGTTCCTGGATGACCTGCGAACCAAGGTTCGAGGTCATGATCACGACCGCGTTGCGGAAGTCCACGGTGCGGCCCTGGCCGTCCGTGAGACGGCCGTCGTCGAGCACCTGCAGCAGCACGTTGAACACGTCCGGGTGTGCCTTCTCGACTTCGTCGAGCAGGATCACCGAGTACGGCCGGCGACGGACCGCTTCCGTCAGGTAGCCGCCCTCCTCGTAGCCGACGTAGCCCGGAGGCGCGCCGATCAGCCGCGCAACCGAATGCTTTTCCATGAACTCCGACATGTCGATGCGCACCATCGCCTCGTCGGTGTCGAAGAGGAATTCGGCAAGCGCCTTGCACAGCTCGGTCTTGCCGACGCCCGTGGGGCCGAGGAACAGGAACGAGCCGTTCGGGCGGTTGGGATCGGAGAGTCCCGCACGCGAGCGTCGGATCGCATCGGAGACGGCCTTGACCGCCTCCTCCTGGCCGACGACACGCTTTGCCAGCGCCTCTTCCATGCGCAGAAGTTTCTCGCGCTCGCCTTCGAGCATCTTTGAGACCGGGATGCCGGTCCACTTCGAGACGACCTCGGCAATCTCTTCTTCCGTCACCTTGTTGCGAACGAGCGTCGGGGCCTGCGTCTCGCCTTCCTGCGCCGCCTTGAGCCGCTTCTCGAGTTCTGGAATCTTGCCGTACTGCAGCTCTGACATCCGGGCGAGGTCGCCGGCACGGCGCGCGGTCTCGAACGCCTGCCGCGCATTCTCCAGTTCCTGAGTGATCTGCGCGGCGCCCTGCGCCGAGGCCTTTTCGGCCTTCCAGATTTCCTCGAGGTCGGCATATTCCTTGCCCAGGTCCGCGAGCTGCTCGTCGAGCGCCTCGAGACGCTTCTTCGAGGCTTCGTCCTTTTCTTTCTTGAGCGCCTCGCGCTCCATCTTGAGCTGGATGATGCGGCGGTCGAGCCGGTCCATTTCCTCCGGCTTGGAGTCCATCTCCATGCGGATGCGCGACGCGGCCTCGTCGATCAGGTCGATCGCCTTGTCGGGCAGCTGCCGGTCCGCGATGTAGCGGTGCGAGAGCGTCGCCGCGGCGACGATCGCCGGGTCGGTGATCTCCACGCGGTGGTGCACCGCATAGCGTTCTTTCAGGCCGCGCAGGATCGCGATCGTGTCCTCGACGGAGGGCTCGTTCACCAGCACCTTCTGGAAGCGGCGCTCGAGCGCGGCATCCTTTTCGACGTACTTGCGGTACTCGTCGAGCGTCGTTGCGCCGACGCAGTGCAGCTCGCCCCGCGCAAGCGCGGGCTTCAGCATGTTGCCGGCATCCATCGCGCCTTCGGCCTTGCCGGCGCCGACCATCGTGTGCAGCTCGTCGATGAACAGGATGACGCGGCCTTCCTGCTTGGCGAGGTCGTTCAGCACGCCCTTGAGGCGCTCCTCGAATTCGCCGCGGAACTTGGCGCCCGCGATCAGTGCGCCCATGTCGAGCGCGAGGATGCGCTTGTCGCGCAGGCTCTCGGGCACTTCCTTGTTGACGATGCGCAGCGCGAGACCTTCGACGATCGCCGTCTTGCCGACGCCGGGCTCGCCGATCAGCACCGGGTTGTTCTTGGTGCGACGCTGCAGCACCTGGATGGTGCGGCGGATCTCGTCGTCGCGGCCGATGACCGGGTCGAGCTTGCCCTGCTCGGCGCGCTCGGTGAGGTCGATCGTGTACTTATCGAGCGCTCCGCGCTGCTCCTCGACATTGGGGTCGTCGACCTTGGCTCCACCGCGGATCTCGTCGATCGCGCGCTCGACGCTGGCCTTCATGACGCCCGCGTCCTTCAGGATCTGCGCGAGCGGGCCTTTGTCCTCGAGCGCCGCCAGCACGAACAGTTCGCTGGTGATGTACTGGTCGCCGCGCTTCTGCGCGATCTTGTCGGTGAGGTTGAGCAGGCGCGCGAGGTCGTTCGAGAGGTGGACGTCGCCGCCGGTGCCTTCGACCTTGGGCAGGCGGTCGAGCGCTGCGCGCAATTGCGAGCGCAGCACACTCACGTTGGCACCGCACTTGTCGAGCAACGGCCGCACCGTGCCGCCCTGCTGGTCCAGCAGGGCCTGCATCAGGTGCACGGGCTCGATGATCTGGTGGTCGCGGCCGAGGGCGAGCGACTGCGCTTCCTGCAGGGCCGCGGTGAACTTGGTGGTGAATTTGTCCTGGCGCATGGGGTTAGACCCGTGTCCGTGATGGGGTGTTGCCACCGTAGGTGGGGGCAGAGCCGCGAGAAAAAAGGGGCGGCGGTTAGGGGCCAGGAGTTAGCCGGAGCGCCCTTCGGATCGAACGGGGTAGCAACAAAAGTCTTACGAGTCAGCTTCTTACACGACGCCGTCAGTCACGGCCGTGCCTCCGACCACCCCTGACCCCGATCCCCTTCCTAATGCATGCCCTGGTGCGTGAAGTACACCAGCCCCACCCCAAGCGCGATGAACAGGACCTGCTCGAGGCCCGCGCGGACGTCCACGCGGCGGTGCAGCCCGGGGATCAGGTCGGCGACGGCGACGTAGATGAAACTGGCGGCCGCCAGCGCCAGCGCGTACGGCAGCAGGTCCAGCGCAGTGTTGAGCGCGTAGTACGCGAGCACGCCGCCCACCACCGACGTCAGGCTCGAGACCAGGTTCAGCGTCATGGCGCGCGCGCGACTGAACCCGCCCTGCAGCAGGATCGCGAGGTCGCCGACTTCCTGCGGGATCTCGTGCGCAAACACGGCCAGCGCCGTGACGATGCCGAGCTGCGGGTTGGTCATGAACGCCGCAGCGACCAGCACCCCGTCGAGCAGGTTGTGGAACGTGTCGCCGGCGAGGATCAGGTTGGCCGACGCCGTGTCGCGCGCTTCGTGGCTCGGCGAGTGCATTTCGCACGGGTCGTCATGACAGTGCCGCCAGAGTACGAACTTTTCCAGCAGGAAAAACAGCATGATGCCGGCCAGCAGCGCGAGCCCGATCTGGTGATTGGCGCCCGGTCCCGCGCCTTCGAGCGCGTGCGGG
Organism: uncultured Gammaproteobacteria bacterium; assembly: GCA_963698735.1. GTDB lineage: Bacteria > Pseudomonadota > Gammaproteobacteria > Steroidobacterales > Steroidobacteraceae > RPQJ01. Next base: position 18,567 of record CAVOSA010000021.1, read on the forward strand.
ATCAGCCCGAGAAAAGCCGCGCCGAGCAGCGTGCCGGTCGCGAAACTGACCAGATGCGGCAGCACCGCCGCGCGCCAGCGAGCGCCGAGCGCGAGAAACACACCGGCCGCGAGGGCGCTCAACGCGCCGCTCAGCGCCGTGAACACGACGATCAGGGCCAGGATGCTCAAGGAACGTTCTGCCTGGGGTAACCGGGTACGTCGTTCAGGTTAGCACGCGGTCCGCGCGCGCTTCGCGGGGGCCCTGTTCGAGCCAGGCGAGCGTGGCCATCCGGCCCGTGCACCCGCCATCGCGACGAAACGAGAAAAACTCGGCCGTCTCGCTGCTCGTGCAGCGACCGCCGCCGGTGACACTCGTCACACCAGCACGGCGCAATGCCTGCCGCGCCAGTCGATAGAGGTCAGCCTGGAACCGACCCGTTGCATTGCGGGTGAACGCCGCCTCGTTCTCCGCATCGCGCGCGACGAACGCTGCACGAACTTCGGCGCCGACTTCGAACGCCGACGGACCGATGGCGGGCCCGAGCCACGCAACTAGCTGCTCCGGCGCCACCTGCAAGGCACGCACGGTGGCCTCCAGCACGCCGCCGACCAGGCCACGCCAGCCGGCGTGCGCGACCCCCACGCGAGTGCCCGCGCGGTCGGCGAAGACGACCGGCAGGCAATCGGCGGTCATCACGACGCAGACGCGGCCTGGCGCGAACGTGACTGCGGCATCTGCACGCGCCGGCTCAGTGCTATCGACTGCCCCGCGGTGCTCGACGACGTCGATTCCGTGCACCTGCTCCAGCCAGAGCGGCTCGCCGGGCAGTTCCGCTGCGGCACGCAGCAGCGCTCGATTCGCCCGCACGAGTTCCGGGTCGTCACCGACGTGCTGGGCGAGGTTGAAGCTCGCGTAGGCGCCGGCGCTCAGGCCGCCCCCGCGCAACGTGGAAATAGCGCGTACGCGCGGCGCTGCGTCCCAGTCGGGCGACAGCCAGGAGCCCTGCGGCGAGGACACCCCGTGCGTCATGCCTTGGCCGCGGCGGCATCCGTGGCCAGCACGCGGAGCAGTTGCATCATGTCGTCCGGCAAGGGGGCTGCGGCCTCGAGCGGCTTGCCGGTAACGGGATGTGCCAGCTGCAAACGGGCTGCGTGCAGCGCCTGGCGCGGAAAGTCGCGCAGCGCCGTGCGCAATTCCTCGCTCGCGCCTTTCGGCTGGGCCAGGCGGCCGCCGTAGACCCTGTCGCCGACGATCGGGTAACCGATGTGCGCGAGGTGCACACGAATCTGGTGGGTGCGCCCGGTCTCGAGCTGTACGCGCACGTGCGTGTGGGCGCGAAACCGCTTGATCACACGGTAGTGCGAGACGGCGTCGCGACCGCCGTCGCGGATGGCCATGCGCACGCGATCGGTGGGATGCCGGTCGATCGGCGCGTCGACGGTGCCGCCTGCGGTCATTACGCCGCGGCAGATGGCCTCGTATTCGCGGTGAATCTCGCGTGCCTCGAGCATGCGCACCAGCGCCGTGTGCGCGGGCAGCGTGCGCGCGACGATCAACAGGCCGCTGGTGTCCTTGTCGAGACGGTGCACGATGCCGGCCCGCGGCAGCACGGCGAGCTTCGGGTCGTGCGACAGCAGCGCGTTCTGCAACGTGCGATCGGGATTGCCCGCACCCGGGTGCACGACCAGCCCGGCGGGCTTGTTCACGATGAACACGTGCTTGTCCTCGTGCACTATCGCGAGCGGCATGGCCTGCGGTTCCGCCGCGGATGCTTCCGGCAGGCTCGCTGCGATTGCCACGACCTCGCCGCCATTGACCTTGTCCCTCGGGCGGCGCACCGCGCCGTCGACGAGAACCTCGCCCGCGTCGATCCAGGCCTTGAGCCGGCTGCGCGAGTAATCCGGGAACATTGTTGCAAGCGCCTGGTCTAGGCGTTGACCCGCCAGCGCATCTGGAATCTGCAGGGTCAGACTGAGGGTGGAAGTCGGCATGGGGACGAATTCTATATACTTCACGCCCCTCCGCAGGGTCTGACCCAGGATCTCCCGCATGGCATGTGCTTTCCCCAGACGCGTCCTCGCCACCGGCCTGCTGGGCCTGGCCCTGCTCGCCGCCGGGGGCTGCAGCAGCCTCAAGTTCTGGGACAAGGACAAGGACGAGAAGGTCTTCGAGGGCTCGCCGGAGCAGATTTACCGCGACGCGATCCGCGACATCCGCAACAACAATTACCCGTCCGCCATCGCCCGGTACGAGATGCTCGAGGCGCGCTATCCGTTCAGCGAGCAGGCCAAGCAGGGCCAGCTCGACCTGCTCTACGCCTACTACAAGAACCGTGCAGCCGAGTCCGCGATCGACCAGGCCGACCAGTTCATCCGCGAGAACCCGACGCACCCGCGCGTCGACTACGCCTACTACATCCGCGGCCTCGTGTATTTCGAGTCAGGCGCGAACTGGCTCGAGCGCAAGTTCAAGGCGGACATCGCCAAGCGGCCGCCGGGCGAAGCCCGCAAATCGTTCCAGGCCTTCCAGATGCTGGTGCAGCAGTATCCGAAGAGCCCCTACGCGGCCGACGCCCGTCAGCGCATGGTCTACCTGCGCAACCGGCTGGCCGATTACGAAATCGAGGTGGCGCGCTACTACATGAAGCGCGGCGCCTACGTCGGCGCGGCCAATCGCGCCAAGGGTGTCGTCGAGGGCTACGACGGCGCGCCGGCCGTCCACGATGCCCTCAAGATCATGGCGGGGGCGTATCGCAAGCTCGGGATGGACGACCTGGCTAAGGTTGCGGACGACATCAGGGTCAGCAACAACGTCGAGAACGTACCCGACCTGCCCAACACGGCCGCGGCGGCAGCGCTCGCGGCGGCGGGCCCGGAAGACGCCGCCGGGTACACCGGCAGCGGCTGGAGAGCCGGTGCACCGGCACAGGCCGGGCAGTGGGAAGCCACGGTCGGAGTCTCCGCGGCGATGTCCACCGACGTGGATTTCGACGGCGGCACGACGGCCGAAATCGACAGCGGTCTGGGGTTCACGCTGGGCGCAGGCTATCACTACACCGACCACCTGCGGTTCGGCTCGACCTTTACCTACGACAGCAAGGACTACAGCGCCGACGTCGCGGGCGACGATTCCGGCGAGTTGTACGCGATCGAGGGCAGCCTGGACACGATGTCGCTGATGTTCGACGTGCAGTACACGTTCCTCACCGGACCGATCACACCGTACGTGGCTGCCGGCCTGGGCTGGGCCTGGGTCGACACCAACATTGCGACCGAGCCGCCCGAGATCGGCTGCTGGTGGCATCCCTGGTGGGGTTACGTCTGCACCAGCTGGCAGGACACGCGAACCGTGGACGGCCTGGCGTACGAGGTGGGCATCGGCATGCGTTACAACTTCAGCCGCGCCCTCGCGGCCGACGGCGCTTACCGCATGCGCTGGATGGACTTCGAGAACGCGACGAGCACGCCCTCGTTCGACACCCTCCAGCTCAATCTGGTGTGGAAGTTCTGATTCGCCCATACTCGAGATAACGCTTCTAAGTTGATGATTTAGATCGTCTTATTTTCTATCGCACGCGACGGCAGTCGTGTACAGGCGTCATCAGTTCTCAGTGATAGCGTTCACTGCAGCGGCCCGCAGCCTGGTTGGCGCATGACCCAGAACCTCCGGATCCGCTGCTTTCTCACCGCACGCGACACCGGTGCCCGCTTGACCGAACAGCCGGCGCTCCCTTCGCTGGCAGCCGAGGCCGGGCTGCCGACCGTGACGGTCGACACCGGCCGCAGGTTCCAGCAGATCGAGGGTTTCGGTGGTGCGTTCACCGAGTCCTCGGCGGTCAACTGGCTCGCGCTGGGCACTGCCCGCCGCCAGGAGGTGCTCGAGGCCTATTTCGATCCCGCTCGCGGACACGGGTATTCGCTGTGCCGCGTGCACATGGGCAGTTGCGATTTCGCGCTCGGCAACTACGCCCATGTCGAAGTCCCGGACGACATGGCGCTTGCGAGTTTCAGCATCGATCGCGACCGGCAGGCGCTGCTGCCCTTCATCCGCGCCGCGCAACGAGTGGCGGGTGCGCCGATCAAGCTGCTGGCCTCGCCGTGGAGCCCGCCGGGATGGATGAAGACCACGGGCCGGATGAACGACGGCGGCAAGTTGCGCCCGGAGTGCCGGCGCGCGTGGGCCCGCTGCTACGTCCGCTTCATCGAGTCCTACGAGGCCGAAGGCGTGCCGATCTGGGGCGTGTCGGTGCAGAACGAACCGATGGCCACGCAGCGCTGGGACTCGTGCCTGTACACGGCCGAGGAGGAACGTGATTTCGTGCGCGATTTCCTCGGGCCGGAACTCGAAGCCGCAGGCCTTGGACGAGTGCGGATCGTGATCTGGGATCACAACCGCGACCTGATGGTTGAACGGGCGAATGCGGTGTATTCGGATCCCGTGGCCTCGCGCTACGTCTGGGGCACGGGCTTCCACTGGTACGGCGAGGACTGCTTCGATCACGTGCAGCAGGTCCACGATGCCTGGCCCGACAAGCAACTGCTGTTTACGGAAGGCTGCCAGGAAGGCGGGCCGCACCACGGGTCCTGGGAACTGGGCGAGCGATACGCGCGCTCGATGATCAATGACCTGAACCGCTGGACGGTCGGCTGGATCGACTGGAACCTGCTGCTGGACCACCAGGGCGGCCCGAACCACGTCGGCAACTTCTGCAGCGCACCCATCCACACGAACGCTGCGTCCGACGGATTCTCGCTGCAGAGCTCGTATTACTACATTGGTCATTTCGCCCGTTTCGTGCGGCCCGGCGCGCGCCGCGTGCTGTGCGCCGCATCCCGCCAGGACATCGAGGCGACGGCATTCCGCAACGTCGATGGTTCGTCGGCAGTCGTGGTGATGAACCGCACCGGGCAATCGCAGCGCTTCGCGCTTCGTATCGACGATGCCACGAGCGCGACGGAACTGCCGCCGCGATCCATCGCGAGTTACCTCGTTCAGGACGGATCCGGAACCGCCCTGCCCTGATGCCTCGAAGGCACCAGGGCGGGCCGCCCTGCGTCCGGATGCCGACTCAGTTGAACGAGACTGGGCCGACGTTCAACCCGTTTGGATAGTTGCCACCCGCATCGCCGCCCGTGACGTACTGGACATTGGAGCCCAGCACCTGGATGTGCACCTCATTGACGCCAGCGGCGAGGGCCGCGGCGGCCGATGCGTAGGCGCAGGCGGTCTGCAAGGTGAACGAGCCGAGCGCCACGGTGTAGTTCTGCACGCCGGGCGCGGCGACCGCAACGCTGCCTTTCAGCTCCGACGTGCATCCGGCGACCGCAGGTCCCTTCAGAATCAACGTCAGCGTGGGGCGCGTGTTCATCAACTCGTCATTGCCCCAGACCGCTATCTTCAGGTTCGTCTTGCCCGTGACGTCCGCTGTGCCGTTGCCGGGCGCCTTGACGAATGCGCCGAAACCCCAGGGCCTGGCGCTCGTGTTGATGCCGTACCCGAAGTAGAAACTCGGGGTCGCATCGGCCGCAGCAAAGCCGTTCCACCAGTACTGGGTGGCGACACTGGTGTCGATGTAGGTGCCCGCATCGCCCCCTTCGGTGGATCTCCAGTTGACGGCATCCACCTGCGAGTAGTTGCTGGCGAAAACCAGCGACGGGCTGCTGGTGCTGAACGCGGGGAACTTCAGTTCGTCGACGTACATGGTCGTATCGGCCGTGACGGAGCTGCGGCCATGCGGGAACAGCACGACCGTCGTGAAGGTGCCGGCATCCGGCATGACGAAGCTCAGGGTCTCCCAGCTGCCCGCGGTTGTCGTCGCCGCATCCTTCTCGGTTGCGGCGGGCCCACCGGTGCCGCCCTCGAACTTGAGCAGGAAGTTCGTGCCCACGGCTGGCGAGTACACGCGCATGGTGACGGTCTTGTCGGTCGCGGTGAGCACCACCGAACCACCGAGGCCGGTGATGGTCGTGCCGAAGTAATCACCGTCGCCCGCCTTCTTGACGAACTTCACCACCCTGTTGGCCGCATCGTTCGGATCGTCCACGATCGCCACCGTGCCGCCGCCCTGGTTCTCGAACGGCCCGAAGCCGATGCCCGCTTCGGAGAAGTCGACACAGGCGGTGCCGGTACAGGTCCCGGTACTGCCGGAGCCAGGTCCGGTGCTGGCCGCGGGGAACTTGAGTTCGTCGATGTACATCGTCTTGTCGGCCGCGACCGCACTTCTGCCGTTCGGGAAGATGACGACCGTGGCGTACGTTCCGGCTGCGCCGGCCGACAGGTCGAACGACAGGGTTTCCCAGGCCCCCGCCACGGTCGTGACCATGTCCTTTTCAACGACGGCCCCGCCCGGCCCCCCTTCCAGCTTGAGCAGGAAGTTCGTGCCCACTGCGGGCGAGAACACGCGCAGCGTGACGATCTTGTCCGTGGCCGCGAGCGTCGCCGGGCCAGCGAGGCCCGTGATCGTGGTGCCGAAGTAGTCGCCGTCGCCCGCCTTCTTGACGAACTTCACCACACTGTTGGCGGCATCGTTCGGATCGTTGGCAATCGCCACGGTGCCGCCGCCCTGGTTCTCGAACGGCCCGAAGCCGACGCCGGCCGCGGAGAAGTCGGTGCAGTTGGGCGCCGTGCAGGTCCCGGTGCTGCCGGAGCCCGGGCCTGCGCTGACCGCCGTGTACTTCAACTCGTCGAAGTAGAAAGTCAGGTTGCTGGCCGGCGGCGCGGTGGTCGAGAACACCGGGAACAGGCTCACCTTGTTGTAGGTGTTCGCCGGGTTGTAGACCCCGTTGACCGGCGTCGCAAAGTCGAACGACAGCGTCTCCCACTCGTTCGCCCTGGTGGTCAGGGCGTCCTTCTCCAGGTAGATGGCGTTGTTCGCGGCGTCTTCCAGCTTCAGGCGAACCGACAAGCCGGCCGCCGGCGCGTAGACGCGCAGCGTCACCACCTTGTTCGTCGAGAGGTCGAACTTCGGCACCGACTTGTCCGCGTCGACGGTGTAGATCGTGGCACCGGCCCACGGCTGGCCGGTCGGGCCCTTGACGAACTTCGCCACCTTGTTGGTCGCATCGACCGGGTCGTCCGCCTGCGCGGCCGACACCAGGCCCTCGAACGGCTCGTACTTGACGCTGGCGCTCGAGAAGTCGATGCACGGTGCGCTGCAGGTCCCGGTGTTGCCAGAGCCTGCGCTGCCGCTAGCAACGAACTTCATGTCATCGAAGTGGTACGTGCCGGCACCGCCCGCGGCCCCGGTCTTGCCGAAGTCGAAGAAGATCGTGACCTTGTTGTAGGTGTAGGCCAGGTTCAAAGCGGGAGTGCCGCTGACCTGGTTGGCAAAGTCGAAGGTCAACGTCTCCCAGGTATTGACCGTGGTGGTGAACGCCTCGGTCTCGACCGAACGGGTCGGATCCGCCGCGTCTTCCACCTTGAGCCGCACCGGGATACCGGCCTTCGGCGAGTACACGCGCACCGTCATCCTGGTGCTGGTCGCCGTGAACCCGATCCTGCCGACCGAGTTGTTGGCTCCGGTCGACACCGTCGTGCCGGCATACAACTCAGCGGTCGCCGACTTCACCACCTTCGCTGCCGTGTTGCTGCCGCCGGCCGGGTCGGGTACCAGCGTCGAATCCTCGGCGCCGGCGAAGCCCGTCAACGTGTAGGTGACGCCAAGCCGTATCGAAGGTGATGTCGCTGAACCCGCCGCCAATGGGTGTGGCGCTGACGGTAACTGCGGCCGTGCCGGTCTTGCCCGACGCGGTATGCGTGGCCGTGATCGTCGCGGATCCCAAGGCGACTGCGGTCACCACGCCCGTGGCGCCGATCGTCGCGACTGCCGGGTTCGAAGAGACGAAGGTGGACCCGCTGGTGACAGGACCGGTCGTCAAATTGTTGTACGTCGCAGTGACGGTCAGCGCCTGGGTGGCGCCCACGGCCAGGGTATTCGTCGCAGGAGTCACCGCGATCGAGAGCACGCGCAACGGGGATACCGTGACTGCCGTCGTGGCTGTCTTGCCGGATGCGGTATGCGTTGCCGTGATCGTCGCGTTGCCGGCGGCGACGGCAGTCACGTACCCCGTGCTGGCATCGACTTTCGCGATGGCCGGTGCCGATGAAACGAAGGTCGACCCGAAGTTGACGACGAAGGTCGAGTCATCGCTGAAGGTTCCGGTGACTGTCAGCGCCTGTACGCCGCCGATCTCCAGGCTCACCGGATTGGGCGTGACCGCAATGGAGGTCACATCCTGAACCTTGGGTGAGTTCGGATCCGAAGGCTGACACCCCACGAGGACCAGGCCCAGGCAGGCGGCAAGGGCGAGCAGAGAGATCTGCTTGAGGAATGTCATGTGGCGTCTCCCGCTACGGTATCCGATGCAAAAATGAGGGAGGCGCCCCTGGTGCGACTGGCGCGGGAAAGCTCCCTTCCGAAAGCGCTTTCAAGGCCGAATCTACACAGCACGCGCCGCCCATGTCAATCAAGCAGGCATGGCAATATTTTGCTGCAAAGCGGCAACCGCACTACGCAGTCCGCCGGTGCCGCAGCAGTTCCGGATAGCGCGACTGCATGACCTGCTTGGGCTCCCGATCCACCGTGAACAGGCCCCAGTGCTTTTCGGGCTCCATGGGGTCAGGCGAGCCCTTCCATGGCTCATCGAAGGCTTCGAAGACGAATGTCAGGATGCCCTCGCGGCCTGTCCAGTCCATCAAGTCCGCGTAATAGATCGCCTGCAGGTCCTCGGACGTGTTCTCGGGGCAGATGCCGCGGCCGTTGGAATTCGTGGCCCAGCCAGCCTCCGAGATAACCACCGGCTTGTCCGGGTACAGTCTGGCGACGCTGTGGTAGTTGTCCTTGGAGTAATGCAGCGCGTCGTGCACGTGCTTGTACTCCCACACCGGATACGTGTGCAGCGAGATGAAATCCAGCTCGCGCACCAGGGGACGCAACTTTTCCTGCCACGGGACATAGTTTTCGCAGAAGGTCACGGGTTGCGGGACCTCGCGCTTCACGCGGCGGACGAGTTCGATCATCCGCTCGACCGGCACGAAGTGGTCGGTCCAGTCGACCGTGGCTTCGTTCCCCACGGCCACCGAGAACACGATGTCGTCGTGGAGCCGCGCGAGATCGATGAGCCGTTCCACCTCGGCGTCGTTTTCGGCGACGTTGGCTTCCAGCTGCGCTTCGCTGCAGGTGGCGCCCCAGGGGCAGCCGAAGTTGTTCATCTCGGCCGCGAGGTGGGCGCCGAGCATGACCTTGAAATCGAGGCGGTCGCGCCGGATCACGTCGAGCACGCGCTCGGCGTGCAGGCTGCAGTCGTACAGGCGGAGCAGCCGCCAGTTCTTCTGCAGGATCAGGAGATCCTCGCGGATCTCTGCAACCGACGGATAGATCTTCTCGGCCGGGCTCTGGCCGCGTCGGTAGCCGGAGTAGCAGATGGCGTTGCCGGTCGGGAGTTTGAGCATGTGAGTTCGCATGCCGGTCACACGTACTTCGGCATGCCGTGCTTGTCCCACAGCCCCCAGTACGCTCCGACGTCGCCCTCGAGGCCGACTTTCCAGGCTTCGTCGAACGCGGCGAAGTAGAAAACCTCGACGCCGTCCTGGCGTGCCCAGCGGCAGGTGTCGATGAAGTAGCGCATGGCGCCCTCCACCGACGGCACGGCCCCGTGGAATGCCGTGCCGGTGTGCGGCCAGCCAGTCTCACTGATGATGACCTTCTTGCCGCCGGCCACCGCGACGGTACGCTGGTACATGCTCTGCATGTAGGCGATCGCCTGGTCACGCGCGCAGCCTTCCCAGAACGGGTAGCAGTTGGTCAGCACGACGTCGCAGGCCGCCGTGATCCGCGGGTGACGTTCGAACAGGTAGTACGCGTCGACGTACCCGACCGGCACGCCGGGCGGCACTGCCTGCTTGACGCGCTGTATGTAGCCGAGCAGCTCGTCCTCGGTCATGTCCTCGCGCAGCAGGACCTCGTTGCCCACCGCCAGGATGTCGACGTGCCCTGCCCTCGCGAGCTCGATCGCGCCGGCGATCTCGCGCTCGTTGATCTCGCGGTCGGTGCCGAGCCAGGCGCCGACCAGCGTCTTCATGCCGAGCTCGTGCGCAATGCGGGGCGTGCGTTCATGCCCGTCCGTGCAGGAGAAGCTGCGCACCCAGCCTGTGTACGGCCGGATGATTCCCAACCGCGCGCGTATCTGCGCCTCGTCCACCAGCGAACCGGGCGACTGGCCCTCGAGGTACGGGCTGAAACACAAGCCGTGCACGCCGGAGTGCAGTGCTTCGGCGAACTCACCCGCCAGATCGGCGAGTTCCTGGGACGAGAGTGCCGCCGGCACCTGGGCTGCGCCACTCGCGTATGCCCCCGCCAGCGCAGGAATCCGCGGCGCCGATGGCGCGCCCCTGCGCGAGGCGGGTGGTGCTGAATCCGTCGCATCCGCAGCGGAGCGGCCCGTCACGACCTCAGGGTGCTCGGCGATCGCAGTGGCCGGCAGGGCCGTCGGCAGCACCGGCGTCGCCGGCATGACTCCCTCGACCGGCTCGGGCCCGCGCCGCGCCTCGAGGTCGGCCGACATGCGCTTCACGGTCTCCTCGTCGATCTCGTAGAACCACAACGCCGCGACGGCCGCGATCGCCGCGATCGCCGGGATCACACTCATCATCATGACGATGCCGTGAATGGTACGAGGGCTCTGCGCGACGTTCGGCAGGTAACCGAAGTAGGCGAGCAGCCAGCCGGCACCCGCGCCGCCGATGGCCCAGCCGAACTTCTGCGCGAAGGACGCGGCCGAGAACACCAGTCCGGTGGCACGGCGGCCGTACTTCCATTCGGAGTAGTCGGCCGTATCGGCGTACATCGCCCAGACCAGCGGCGCCGTCGGCGCGGCACAGAAATTGATGATCGTGTTGGCCGCCCACACCAGCTTGATGTTCTCGGGCGGGACGAAATAGAAGCCGATGGTCAACAGTGCCGTCACCGACATCGAGACCAGGTAGAAGTTGCGCTTGCCGAAGCGCTTGGCCAGCGGCGATGTCGCCATGACACCGAGAATGAACGCGACCGCCCCGGTGGTCATCACCGGACCGAAGTATCCGCCGCCGTTCGGCACCACGTAGTCGAAGTAATAGATGGTGACGGTATTGCGGATGTTTCCGAAAGTCAGCGCCGCGATACCGACGCCGCACAGCACGACCCATGGCCGGTTGCGGATCAGGTTCCTGAGGTCGGTCGCGAGCGACGTCTCCTGCTTCGGCGGCGGCTGCACCCGCTCCTTCGTCATGGCGAACGTCGCGAAGTACAGCAGCACGGCAAAGACCGAATAGACAACCATCGTCATCTGCCAGCCGTACGGCGACGTGTCGCTGCCACCGAAGTACCGCACCAGCGGCATCGCCGTGTTGACGATGATGAACACCGGTATCAGCGCCATCACGAAGCGGTAGGACGTGACGCTCGTACGCTCCTTGGAGTCCGGGGTCAGCACGCCGAGCAGCGCCGAGTACGGGATGTTGATGGCCGAGTACGCGAACATCATCAGCATCAGGGTGACGTAGGCGTAGACGATTCGTGCCGTGCCGCCGAAACTCGGCGCCGAGAACGCGAGGACGGCGGTCACCGCCATCGGGATGGCCATCCACACCAGGTACGGCCGGAAGTGTCCCCAGCGGGTCTCGGTGCGGTCGGCGATGGTGCCGATGATCGGGTCGAAGAACGCATCGGCGATGCGGGTCACCAGCATCATCGTGCCCATCGTGGCCGCACCGAGCAGGAACACGTCCGTATAGAACTTCGCCATGAAGATCGCGAACATCTGCCAGAACATGTTCGACGCGAGGTCGCCGAGCCCGTAGCCGAATTTCTCGGTCACGGAAAGCTTGTGGTTTTCAGTTGTCATGGTCCCCCCCCGAGGCGCCGTACGCGACGCATCGTCTTCAGCGCTTCTTCTGATATGGCAGCCGGCCCTTGCCGCGCGGCACGGGCTCGCCGTAACCGCCCACGCGGTCGTAGACGCGCACGTAGTCGACGACCAGTTCCGCGGGGAACTGCGTCACTGGATTCGGCACGCCCGGAAAATTGCCGCCGACGGCGACGTTCATCACGATGTAGAACGGCTGGTCGAACGGCGCAGGCCACGGATTCAAGTCCGCACTGCTCCGCGCGACGATCCCCTTGCCGCCGCGCAGCGTGCTGCAGCTCCACCAGAAGGTCTGCGTCGCCCAGACCTCGCCGTCCACCGACCAGCGGATCTCGCCCGGCTCCCACTCCACGGCATAGACGTGGAACTCCCCCACCGACTGTCCGGGCGGGAACTGGTGCACATGCGTGACGAGTTCGCGCTTCGGGAAAGTCGACCCGAAATGAACCGTGCCGAGGTACTGGTGCGGCTTCTCGCCGACGATTTCCATTACGTCGATTTCGCCGGAAGCCGCCCAGCCGCCGTACTTGTCGTCCTGCGGCAGCAGCCAGATCGCGGGCCACAGGCCCTTGCCATGCGGCACCCTGGCGCGGAATTCGAACTTGCCGTAGCGTTTGCTGAACAGCGGCGTACCGTCGCGTTTGCGCGTCCTGATCCGCGCCGACGTATAGCCGCAACCGTGCAGCGGCTCCTTCAAGGCGCGGATGTACAGCAGGCTGTCACGGACGGAGACGTTGTCCGGCTCACGCGTGTAGTACTGCAGTTCCTCGTTGCCCCACCCGGGCACCCACTGGTGGTTCTTGTAGTCGAAGAAGCCGTTGCCGAGTTCGAAGTCCCACTTCGTCGCGTCGAGCTGACCACCGTCGAACTCGTCGCTCCAGACGAGCTTCCATCGCCTGCTCGCGCCTTTCATGGTCCGACCCCATCGCCACTCGCGCGCCGCCACGGTCCGGAAGTCCCGGCCATGGCCCTGGAACAGAACGCCCGGTACCAGAGCGCGCTGTCCTTGAGCGTCCTGCGCTGAGTGGCGTAATCGACGTAGACGAGCCCGAAGCGCTTGCTGTAGCCGTCGGCCCACTCGAAATTATCGAGCAGGCTCCAGACGAAGTAGCCGCGCACGTCGACCCCGCTCTCGATCGCGTCCGCCATCGCGGCAATGTGCCGATGCAGGTAGCGAATTCGATCGGCGTCGGCGACGCGTCCGTCCACCAGGCGATCCCGATAGGCGGCGCCGTTTTCCGTGACATAGATTGGCGGCAGGCGATAGTCGGCCTTCAGACGCAGCAGCAACTCGGTCAATCCGGCCGGGAATACTTCCCAACCCATGTCGGTGACTTCCTTGCCGGAGCCGATGGGGTCGAGCGGCGCTCCGGTGCCGGAGAGGTTGCGCGTGTAGTAATTGATGCCGAGGAAGTCCAGCGGCTGCCGGATCGCCGCCATGTCCCCCGGCGCAATCTGCGGCGCGTCCCGGCCCAGGAATTCCAGCACATCTTCCGGATAGGTTCCGCGCAGGAGCGCATCCATGTACCACCGGATCGTCAGCCCGTCATCAAGACGCGCCTTGGCAAGGTCCTCCGCCGAATCCGTGGCCGCATGAATGGGCGCTTGGTTCAGCACGATGCCCAGCGGTGCAGAGCAGTGCTGCGCGCGCAGCGCCTGCACGGCGACGCCGTGACTCAACAGCAAATGATGCGAGACCTGCATCGCCGACTTCTGGCTCTTCAGGCCGGGCGCGAAGATCCCGGCCTCGTGGCCGAGGACCGCCACGACCCAAGGTTCATTGTGCGTGGCGATCGAGGCCGCGCGGTTCCCAAAGCGGCGCGCAACCTCTGCTGCATAGTCGGCGAACCGGCCGACCGTATCGCGATTCATCCAGCCACCGCTTTCCTGCAGTGCCTGCGGCAGGTCCCAGTGGTACAGCGTGAGGTAGGGCGCGACGCCCTGCTCGAGCAGCCCGTCGATGAGGCGATCGTAGAAGTCGAAGCCCTTCTCGTTCCACTCCCCCGCGCCGAGCGGCTGGACCCGCGGCCACGCGAGCGAGAACCGGTAGGCCTTTACGCCGAGGCTCGCGATCAACGCGATGTCCTCGCGGACGCGGTGGTAATGATCGCAAGCGCGCTCGCCGCTGCTGCCGTCCTTGATCGCACCAGGCCGGCGGCAGAACTCATCCCAGATCGAGTCCCCGCGTCCGTCCTCGTGTACGGCTCCCTCGATCTGGTAAGCGCTCGTCGCCACTCCCCAGACGAAATTCTGCGGAAAGCGCTGCGCGAGGGCGCTAGCTTCAGGGCCGATCACTGCCTTGCCCGGGTGCTCGTCTGCTTTCATCAGCATGGTGTCATTCGCGGCGTTCGGCGGGGCGGTCGAGTTGCTGGCGAGGCGGCCACGGCTGTCAGCGAACCGCAGATCGCTTAGATGCTGCTCGTGATGGTGCTGGTCTTCTGACCCGACTGCCGATACTCTCAGCGGGTTCGTACCAGTGACCGCGGCGCGACATCGACGGACTTGCCGGTGCTGAACGTCACTTTTATGGGCGAGCTCCGTGCGTTGTAGGCGAGGTAGGTCCGCGCGCCGCTCTTGTCCTTGAACACCGCGTACAGGGGCGTGTCGGCCGTGACCGACAAATCGGGCGTGCCCATCTCCCTGAGACTCGCAAGCCAGTACGCGGTGTGCGAGCGGGTCTCGCCCCATTCGACGTTGCCCTTGCGGTTCCAGAGTGCGAAGCCAGCCTCAGGATCGCCGAGTGCGGCGTACGAAGCTACGATGTCCTGCCAGATGTCCGCAGGCGTGCCGTCGCTCACGCCGCGCGCTTGGTACGCCTTGACCTCGGCCGGCAGCGCGTCCACGACGCTCTTGACGTATTCGGGCTTCGCGCCCAGGTAAGTCGAGGCCGGCGTGATCGGCAGCAGGTTGATGCCGAAGATCTGCCGCGGTTCCTGGGTCCACCAGGTGTTGTAGGCGTACTTGCCGCCGAACACCATGCTGGCAAACGGCTTGCCGTATTCCGGCGCCAGCACCTGCCGGTCCAGGTCGAACCAGTACTGGTTGACGGAGGCGATCTCGCTCGTCAGCAGGAAGGCACCGAGATCGCGCAGCTTGCGGTCGCCGGTCGCCTCGCCCCAGAGCATCAAGCCCGCCCAGGCGTTCACCGCCTCGGACGACGACTCCTGGTTGTTGCCGGCATCGAAGTTCGCATCACCCGAAGCCCACGAATGGCCCTCGTAGGGGTCAAAGTTGCGCAGGAACGGGAAGTCCGCCCGGCCGCGCTCGTCGGTGGCGATGTCCGCGATGATCTTGCCGACCATGCCACCCCACTTCTGCTGTGACGCCCAGTCGGGGTCACGGAGTGCGACGTGCGCCGCGCCCATCAGCCAGTAGCCGTAGTGGAAGTGATGGTCGTTCATGGCCTTGATGCTGCCGAACTCCTCGGGGACACCGACGAATGTTCCCAGCGTGGAGTCCTGGGCGAAGTACGTGGATCCCCGTCCGTCGAACCAGGACTCCAGGCGCTTCTTGAGCAGCGCGAGGAGGTCGTCGCGCATCTTGGTCTTGCCCTCGGCCTCGGCCACGCTCATCAGCTGCGCAGTCGCCCCGAGACCCTTGCCGACATAGTAGGTGCCGCGACCATTCTTGTTGAAGAGCTGAGGAGCCTTGGCCATGTCTCCGACCAGTAGGCTGCCGACGTCCTCCTTGTTCGCCGGGTCCTGCAGGCCGGCCCACATGGGGACGAAGCCCTTGTAGGCGCGCTCGAGAGTGAAGCTGTTGCCCGGCACCAGGCGGATGCGGCCGCGGACCGTGTCGTACCCGTGCTTCGAAGGATGATCGGAGACGACACTCGACCAATGATGGGGATAGAGACCCATCAACGTCGTCAGGTTCTCGCCTTCCTTGGCCACCGTCTGCACGCGGTAGACCGATCGAACCTTGCTGGCGGCCTCATCGTAGGACCACTCCACGCGGGTGTCGGTCGGAAACGCATAGGCGACGGCGAGGAAGTCGCTGAGCGTCGTGTCACTCGCGTCCGGGAGCCCGGCCACCGAGAAGTAACGCGCGGCGGCCGGCAGGCGCAGCACCAGCTCGGTCGGCTGCGACCACTCCCAGGTCGCTCCGGTGGGCGCGAATATCGCGTAGGACTTGCCGGCGACCGTGACTCCAACGACCCGCTTGTCACGCGCCGCGTCCGTCGGGTTCGAAAAGATCTCCGGCTTGGACGCGAAACTGAAGCGCACATCGCCGGTGCTGGACTCGTAGTAGCTGAAGGGACTGCCGTGCAGAACCGTGGCAGTGAGTGATTCGCCCTGGCCAGCAGCCATGCTGACCTGCGCAAGCCAGTCAGAAAACTTCGACAACCGGGCGTCCTTAGGCTTGAAGCCGACCGGCGAGACGACGATCGCAGGCACATGCGGGTAACTGAGCTCGAGGCTGCCGCCCTCGTTGGCGAATCGCTTGCTCGGCAAGCCGATCTCGAATCCTGCCTCGGTCGCACGGTAGGTCATCGGATGGGCGTGGATGACCTGGGACCAGCGCTGGAACATCACCGACGAATACCACTGGTTGGTGGGCGCGGCCTTCCCGACCGCCTCGCCGCTGACGAACTCCGCGACCGGCAGAGGTCCATCGCCGCCCTTCAACTTGGTGTGGTAGCCGCCGAGTCCGATTCTGGCGTCCGGGTCCGCGGCCCAGCTAACGCCCGCGCTGCCCAGCAACGTCAGTCCGCCGGCAACGAGCGCCGCGGACCTCGCGAACATCATGAGCCGCCGGCCCCGAGAAATCGCGTGGCTCATGTGCATGACGTCCACCCTCAGAAGTTGAGATTCACACCGATGGTGAGGAAATTGCCCGACTCGCTGGTGCGCGGATCCACGCCGCCAAAGGCAATGTTGCTGGGCATGCTCAACGGCGCCGGGCCCTGGCGTCCGTACATCACCCGGCCGAGACCGCCGTAGACCTCCGTCTTGAACAGCGCGCCGGCGAGGGAGAAATCGGGCATGTCACGGTAGATGCCAAGGTTCAGGAACAGCGCGGTGTTGTCCTGGCCCCACTCCACCGGATTGTCGGTACTTGCCTTGTTCATGTACACGCCACCGGCGGTGTAGACCCACTTGCCGCGCGTGTAGGCCGCGCCGAGCATCACGTCGTACACGACCGCGTCGTACACCGCGTCCAGTTCGTCGGAATAGTTGAACCCCGGTTGGTCCCAGAAGCACTGGCTCTCCACTGTCGATACCGGACCGAAGTCGCACTGCTGCGCCTGGCCGGACCATTCGCTGCGCTTCAGGCCGTAGGTAAACTTCCACTTCTCGTTCATCCAGTAGTTGCCCTGCAGGATCAGCACGTTCTCGGACGGATCTTCGTACTCCGGCGAGGAGACCTGGCCGTTGGTATTGCCCTGCGCACCGTAGAACGCGCCTTTCGAGAACGAGCTCTGGCGCCCGCCGTCGCTGTCCTGGTAGATCAGTTCAACCAGATTCTTCTCGTTCGAGTACTGGATGAAGATCTCGTACAGCTTCGGGTCGGGCGGGCCTTCCAGCAGCGACTCGGGATTCAGCGGCTTGCGTTCGTCGGCTTGCGCGTAACTCGCCTCGAAGCGGATCTTGCCGAGCGGGAACTCGAACTCCTTGGTCCCGTAGCGGATGGCTTCCGGGTAGACACCATAGCCGGCACCCGACTCCGCCCAGGGGCTCGAGAGACCGAGCGGATACGCGAACGAGTCGGTGCGCGTCCACGAGCGAGAGGAAAACTTGCCGACCTGCAGCGTGCCGTATTGCGGGTGCGACGCGCCTGCGTAGAGGTCGGTCATCCAGTTGTCAAAGATGTCCGCATCCGTGTTGCGCATCCGGCCGCTGGTCTTCGCCTCGATCTTCACGGCATTGTCGAACTC
This sequence comes from uncultured Gammaproteobacteria bacterium, assembly GCA_963698735.1. Lineage (GTDB taxonomy): Bacteria > Pseudomonadota > Gammaproteobacteria > Steroidobacterales > Steroidobacteraceae > RPQJ01. Next base: position 36,330 of record CAVOSA010000021.1, read on the forward strand.
GTGAGACGCGCCGAGCGTGAGCTGCATGAGGAACAGGTTGCGGCCCGTGGTTTCCGAGTCGCCGCCCTGGTTCAGCATCGGGTCCGGTGGCGACAGCACGCCGCGCGGATCGTAGGGTGACCTGTTCACCAGGCCTGCGGAACAGTTGTCGCAGAGGGAGTACTCGTCCTTGACGAATCCCACGATCTCGAAAGGACCGTACTGAGCCGCCAGCGCCGGGGCAGCGAGCAGCACCGTAGCGACCGCCAGGGATCGACTGAGAGCGTAGGTATTCACAGCGGTCTCCCGAAGCAACTGTTTGAAGTCGTCATTGTGTGCGGCATGGGACGGCTCACTCGAACGAGACGGAGCCACGAGTGAAGCCGGTCGCGTACTCGGTGCCGACCCTCACCGTGGTATTCACCTGCGGGAAGATCGCCTGCACGTGGACTTCGCCTATCGGCTTGGCCAGTGCTTCCGCCAGGGTAGTGACCCCGGAGCTGAAGCCGCCGCCATTGCAGGCCTGGGCGAGGACCATCGTGTTCAAGGCGACCGTGTACTGCGTCAAATCGGCCGTGGTCGGCGTCAGCGGCTTTTCCACGAGAATCTGGCAGAACCCACCGGAGCCGTTCGCGTAGACCTGGCTGCCGATGAGGCGCACGGTCAGTGCCTTGTTGGTCGCCTGCTGGAACCACTCCGCGGCCATCCCGAGTTCGATCTTGAGGTTGGCCTGGCCGTTGAGCGTCACTCCCGCGTTCGGCGCCGCAATGGTGTAGCCGGGTGCGGCCGTGAAGATGCCCATGTAGCCGTCGGTGGTGGGAGCTGAGGTGGCGACGACGAGGTAGATGTAGGAATCCGCCGCGGGGACTGCCCCGGCGCCATCGACGAACCCACCACCCGCGTAGGTGTTGGTGTAATTGGTGAAGTTCCCGCTGTAGAAGCCCCACTCGCCACCTTCGACCGTACGGTTGTTGGACGCGAAGCCGGAGGCGAAGACGATCGGACCGCCACTGACGCTGCCAGTCGTGTACTTCAACTCGTCGAAGTAGAAAGTCAGGTTGCTGGCCGGCGGCGCGGTGGTCGAGAACACCGGGAACAAGCTCACCTTGTTGTAGGTGTTGGCCGGGTTGTAGACCCCGTTGACCGGCGTCGCAAAGTCGAACGACAGCGTCTCCCACTCGTTCGCCCTGGTCGTCAGGGCGTCCTTCTCCAGGTAGACGGCGTTGTTCGCGGCGTCTTCCAGCTTCAGGCGAACCGACAAGCCGGCCGCCGGCGCGTAGACGCGCAGCGTCACCACCTTGTTCGTCGAGAGGTCGAACCTCGGCACCGACCTGTCCGCGTCGACGGTGTAGATCGTGGCACCGGCCCATGGCTGGCCGGTCGGGCCCTTGACGAACTTCGCCACCTTGTTGGTCGCATCGACCGGGTCGTCGGCCTGCGCCGCAGACACCAGGCCCTCGAACGGCTCGTACTTGACGCTGGCGCTCGAGAAGTCGATGCACGGCGCGCTGCAGGTCCCGGTGTTGCCAGAGGGTCCGCTGGTGCCGGCGACAAACTTCATGTCATCGAAGTAGTACGTGCGGGCTCCGACGGCCGAACCGGCCTGGCCGAAATCGAAGAAGATGATCAGGCGGTTGTAGTTGTAGGCCGGGTTCAGGGCGGGAGTGCCGCTGACCTGGTTGGCGAAGTCGAAGGTCAGAGTCTCCCAGGCGTTGGCCACGGTGGTCACCGCTTCGGTCTCGACCGAGCGACTCGTGTCCTGGATGCTCTCGACCTTGAGCCGCACGCGGATACCGGCAGCGGGCGAATACACCCGTACCGTCATTCTCGTGTTCGTCGCGGTGAACGGGATCGTGCCGACCGTCAGGCTTGGTCCCGTGGACACGACCGTTCCAGCGAACGTCTCGGCGGTGGACGAACGGTTGACCCGGACCACCGTGTTGGCGACGCTGGTTGGATCGGGCTGCAGCGATGAATCCTCCGCGCCGCCGAAGCCGGTCAGCGTGTAGACGACACCGGCGGAGTCGAAGCTGAGGTCGCTGAACGGGCCGACGGGAAGACCGCCACCGCCGATGAACGCGATGTCGTCGAAGTAGTATGTCTGGGCGCCGGCCGTGGCGCCGGTCACGCCGAAGTTGAAGAAGATGATCACCCGGTTGTAGGCGAAGCCCGGGTTCAAGGCGGGCGTGCCGCTGACCGGATTGGCGAAGTCGAAGGTCAGCGTCTCCCACGCGTTGGCTCTCGTGGTGACTGCCTCGGTCTCCACGGAGCGCGCCGCGTTCGCCGAGTCCTCGACCTTGAGTCGCACGCGGATGCCCGCGGCGGGCGAGTAAACGCGCACGGTCATGCGCGTGTTGGTCGCGTCGAACGGTATGGTCCCGACGGTCAGGCCGGCGGTACCGACGACGGTTCCGGCAAAGGATTCGGCCGTCGCCGCGCGGTTGACCCGCGCCACCCTGTTGGCTCCACCGGCCGGATCCGCCACGACCTGGGAATCCTCGGCGCCCCCGAAACCAACCAGCGCGTAGTTGATGGAAGGCGAGTCGAAGGTCACCGTGGAAAACGGCGGCGGGTTGAAATAGCCGGCACCGGCGTACAGGTCGCTATTGCAGGCGGGGCCGGCCGGCAGGCCACACAGTGCGTAACGCGCGCGCCGCCCGATGTCCCACAGGCCCCAGCCGTCGTCGATGCCTTTCCACTGCTCGTCGAAAGCCTGGAAATAGAAAATCGTGGGCGGGCCGCCGGCCGAACCCTGCCAGGAGGGATACCCGCCTGGATTGCCGTACAGCAGGTCGAAGTACCACTTCGCGTTCGGGGGCAGCGCCGCGAACTGCTCGATCTCCGCCGCAGGGTTGGTCTGGCGGGCCTTCCAGCCGGTCTCGCCTACCACGATCGGCATCGAGTCGCCGACGCTCACCGTGACGCCGTTCGCGCCGACATAACGGTAGGCCACGACCTCGCCGTACCACTCCTTCAGGGCGACGAGCGAAGTCTCCATCATGGCCTTCGCGCGGGCCGGCCCCGCGGGGACGCCGGTCTGCTGCCAGTCCCAGACCGTGTAGCTGAACGGATACATGTGGATCGCCGCGAAATCGAGCAACGGCAGGATCGTGTCCGGCTTGACCGGGACCCGGTCGCCGCCGCCGCCCGACTTGCCGGCATAGAAGGTCCAGTCGTCATCGGCGGTGACCGGCTGCTTCACCTGGCTGCGGATCGTGCGGATGTAGCCTTCGAGGCAGGGCAGGGGCATGAACTTCGAGAAGAACGACGTCTCGTTGCCGACGCTGATCGTGACGACGTTCGGGTACTTGGACAGATTGCTGATCAGGTAGGCGATGTTGAAGTCGTTCGCCGGATCGCTGCATGAGGTGAGGCCCTTCAGGTCGAGCCCGAGCTGAAACTTCATGTCCGGGAAGTTCTGCGCTGCGACGCGCAGGATCTTCTCGGCCACCACATCGGTCGACGGGGCCTTGGCGCCGAACAGCCGCAGCAAGTTGAAGCCGGCCAGGTCCAGCAGCGTGAGGTCCTGCAGAATCTCGGCGTCGCTGGGCACCTCTGATGTAATGGGTCCACCAGCGGTCCGATACGGGCTGTAGTTGACGGCCTTGCCCGTGCTGTAGATCGCAGGCAGCGGCCGCCGGGTGAAGGTGTACGGCACACAGGTCACCGTCACGCTGGTGACGTCGATGCCCGGCGCCGTGCCGGTGCCGTTCGTCACGGTGCAGGTCTGCCCTGCTGGCTGGTTCGCGACAACAACTGCGTAGTTGCTGCCACTCGCAATCTGCAACGGAAACGTGAACGAGCCGTTCCCGGAAATGGCAAGCCTGTCGCGACCATTGTTCCACAGGGCCAGGTCGCCCCCGGTGAAGCCCGAGACCCCGCCGCGAATCGTCACGAACTGGGAGTCGCCGTCCCAGTTCTGGCTCGAGCCGCACGCTGCGAGCGCGAGAGACATGCCGAGCACGGCGATGCGCCGTAACGAACACAGTGTCGACGCGACGGTCCGCATGATGTTCACCGCTTGCTTGTCCTGGATAAATGATTCTGATCGCGCGTGCTGCCCGGATGGCCGGACGAGGCCTCGTGCAGCTGGTAGTTCTGTCCGGCTCATCTGCATCCCCCACTTGCCGCGCGGCTCCGGTCCGTTGCGGGTCGAGACGCCGAGTGGCGCACTCCCTGGCGACCGTGAACGCTATGAAAGCGCTTGCAGAAACTAGCGGACCCCCGGCACCCTTGTCAATCGCTGCCCCATCCGGTACTCATCTACGTGTGTATTGTGTTGCGGCGCGGCAAACTTCTCCCTGGAGAAGCCGGCAGCACAAGCGCCACGAACAGCCAAGGAATCGAAGAATGCGCCGATCGGAACTGGAACGTCGCGCGGCCGCGGCCGCGAACGGCTCGGCAGTGACGCTCGAGATGGTGGCGAAGGAAGCCGGCGTGTCGCCGAGCACCGTTTCGCGCATCCTCAACGGGACCGCACGCGTCCGCGATGCGAAGGTGCGGGCCGTCGAGGCCGCCATCGCCAAGCTCCAGTTCATGCCGAACCCCGTGGCTCGCTCGCTTGCGGGCGGCAAGTCGATGAGCATCGGCGTCGTGACGCAGTCCATCGACAGCCCTTTCTATGGCGAGGCGCTGGCTGCGATCGAGAAGGGCCTGTTGCGCGGCAACTATTCCCCGCTCTTCGTCAGCGGTCACTGGCGCGAGGGCGACGAGCGTCGTTGCGTCGATCACCTGCTGAGCCGACGAGTGGAAGGCATCATCCTGCTGACGAGTTGCCTGCCGGACCAGGAACTCGTCAACCTTTCGCGAAGCGTGCCGCTGGTCGTGACCGGTCGTCGTGTCCACGGGGAGCGGGTTTACAGCCTGGACGTGGACAGCACGATGGGTGCACGCCTCGCGACCGACTACCTGATCGGGCTGGGGCACCGCCGGATTGCGTTCATCTCGGGCCCGGCCAATCATCCGGATGCGTTGCAGCGGCTCAATGGCTACAAGGCCGCGCTGGTTGCCGGCAAGATCCCTTTCGCCAGCAAGCTGGTGGCCGCCGGTGATTACTCGGAGCTGGGCGGACACGCCGCGATCGATGCGCTGCTCGACTCGCGGGTGGATTTCACCGCCGTTTTTGCTGCGAACGACCAGACCGCGCATGGCGCGATGCTCGCGCTGCACCGCCGCGGCCTCAAGGTGCCGCAGGACGTGTCCCTGGTTGGATTCGATGACCTGCCAGCGTCGGCTTTCATGATCCCGCCGCTCACCACCGTGCACAGGTCCATCGACGAGATCGGCGAGGGAGCTGCCGAGGCGATGATCGATCTGGTCGAGCGCCGCACTCCACGCGCCAAGGTTCCTTCACCGACGCTCGCGATCCGCGATTCGACCCGTCCCTTGCGCAACTAGCCCCTGCTTTCGGCGCACTCCTTTGATCATCGGGCCATCTTTGCCGCGTGTGGCGTCGGGACCCGTGACCGTGCAACCGGGCCCGAATTGCTTGTCGCGCCGCAGCAATTCTGCTCCGAGCCGCCTGATTGGCGGGACCAAGAACGGCTGTGGTAGATTCAATTCTGAAAGCGCTTTCGCAAGGTCGCGCTCGAGCCGACGCTGCAGCGGGCGCCAGGCAATACGAGACCGCGCTGCGGCCTGGATGCGCCGCCATGGGGCCGAACGTGCGGAATGATACAGCCGGCATGGCAAGCCCGGATCCGGTCTCCGGAGGATTCGTCGACGTCGACGGCGAGCGCTATTACGCCATTCGCAATGTCGACAGGATGCCGCCGTTCTTCGTCAGCGTCATTTCCAGCGCCGACCACTGGCTCTTCGTTTCTTCATCCGGAGGCCTGACCGCGGGCCGGGTCTCGCCGGAAACCGCGTTGTTTCCATACCTTCCTGTAGACAGGGTTCACGAGAGCAATCCTCACACCGGCTGCAAGACGATCCTGCGGGTCGATGCGCAAGGCCGGCAGGTCACCTGGGAGCCATTCAACCGGGAGCATGACGGCCGTTTCAAGACCAGCCGCAATCTCTACAAGAGCGTGCCGGGCAACAAGCTCTGCTTCGAGGAGGTCAATCATGACCTGGCCCTCGCCTTCCGCTACACCTGGGCCACGAGTGACCAGCACGGCTTCGTGCGCCAGTGCGAACTGCAGAACCTCGGCGACGAGCCGTTGCCGGTCGAACTCGTCGATGGCCTGCAGAACATCCTGCCCGCCGGCACGCCGTTGCCCGTCCAGACGAATTCGAGCAACCTGGTGGACGCGTACAAGTGGACCGAGCTCGACGCGGGTACCGGGCTGGCGATGTATGCGCTTTACTCCGGGATATCCGATCGCGCCGAACCGTGTGAATCCCTGAGGGCCAATGTCGTTTACGGCCTCGGCCTGGACGCCCCCAGGGTGCTGCTCTCGTCGCTGCAGCTCGAAGGCTTTCGCCACGGCCAGCCCGTGGTGCAGGAAGTCCGCAAGCGTGGCATCCGCGGCGCCTATTTCCTGGGAGCCAGCTTCGTGCTGCCGCGGCGCGAGTCACAACGATGGCAGATCGTGGCCGATGTCGGGCGAACCCAGGCGCAGGTGGTCGACATCATCCGGCAGCTCGCGGATCCGGCCGCTGCGGCACTGCGCCGTGGCGCACGCCGTCGACTCGGGCTGCGAAGAACTGGCGCGCATCATGGCTGCCGCGGACGGATTCCAGTCCACGGCCGAGGAGTCGGTGACGGCGCATCACTACGCCAACGTCCTGTTCAACGTCCTCCGCGGCGGAACTTTCCACGACCAGTACAGCGTGTCGACCGCCGACTTCGCGCTGAACGTCCGCCATTTCAATTCGCGCGTCCACCAGCGTCACGCTGCGCTGCTGGACAGCCTGCCCGCGACACTTGCGATGGAGGACCTGCAGTCCGCAGCGAAACAGACTGGCGACCCGCAGCTGGAACGACTCAGCTACGAGTACCTCCCGCTCAGCTTCGGTCGCCGCCATGGCGATCCGAGCCGCCCCTGGAACAGGTTCACGATCAAGCTCAAGGACGCGCGCGGTGAACGGTTGTTGTCTTATGAAGGCAACTGGCGGGACATCTTCCAGAACTGGGAGGCGCTGACCTTCAGCTTCCCTGAGTTCGTCGAGTGCGTCATCGCCAAGTTCGTCAACGCTTCGACCGTGGATGGATACAACCCGTATCGCATCGCCCGGGAAGGAATCGACTGGGAAGTCGAGGACCCGGGCGATCCATGGAGTCACATCGGCTACTGGGGCGACCACCAGATCATCTATCTGCTGAAATTCCTGGAACAATCCAGCCGGTTTCATCCGGCCCGCCTCAGCGAGCTTCTGTACCGGCCCATCTTCAGTTATGCGAACGTCCCTTACCGGATCAGGAGCTTCGCCGAACTCGTCGCCGACCCCAAGGCGACCGTGGACTATGACCGTGCGCTGGAAGCGCGAATAACGGACCGCGTCGCCGCGATCGGCGCAGACGGCAAGCTGGTCCTCGACACGCGGCGGAGACGTCTACCAGGTCAACCTGCTGGAGAAACTGCTGGTGCCCTTGCTGGCCAAGCTCGGCAATCTCGTCGTCGATGGCGGTATCTGGCTCAACACGCAGCGACCGGAGTGGAACGACGCGAACAACGCGCTGGTCGGCCATGGTGTCTCGATGGTCACGCTGTACTACATGCGGCGATACGTGCGCTTCCTGCAGGAGCTGCTGGCCGGGGAACCGGGAACTGTCGAGTTGTCAGCAGAAGTCGGTGAATGGCTGGCCGACACGTCCCGCCGCGCTCGCAAGCATCCGCCCGTTCCTGGGGAACGACCCGATCAGCCCGGACCAGCGTTGGCAGCTCGATGCAGGAACTGGGCCTGGCGGCCAGCCGCTACAGGCAATCCGTGTACGGCGACTATCCCTTCTCGGGAAAGGTCGATCGACCGCTCGGGCAGGTCATGGACCTGCTTGCAGACACCCTCGCGGCGATCGACCACAGCATCCGCGGCAACCGTCGCGAGAATGGCGCCTACAACGCGTACAACCTGCTTGACGTGAAGGAGGGCGAGGTCGGCGTCGACTCGCTGTATCTCATGCTCGAAGGGCAGGTCGCCGCCCTCAGCTCCGGCGCGATCGCGCCGCAGGCGGCCGCAGAGCTGGTGGAGACCCTGTTCGAGAGCGACATCTACCGGGCCGATCAGCGCTCCTTCATGCTGTATCCCGACCGTGCTCTGCCGGGCTTTCTCGAGAAGAACCGCATTCCTGCCGGCAGCGTCGATGAAATTGTCCTGCTGCAGCGCATGAGCGCCGCAAACGATGACCGGATCGTCTCGCGCGACGCCGACGGCTGCTTTCGCTTCAATGCCGATTTCACCAACGTCGGCGATCTGGATGCACGGCTCAATGCCTTGTCCGGACTCTACGGTGACGACATCGAAGCCGCACGCGAGCCACTGCGCGCCCTTTATGAAACAGTCTTCAGGCACCGCGAGTTCACCGGTCGTTCCGGCAGCATGTTCGGCTTCGAGGGCCTCGGTTGCATCTACTGGCACATGGTGTCGAAACTGCTCCTGGCGATTCAGGAGAATTTCTTCGCGGCGGTCGATGGCAATGCAGGGGCCGAGGTTTGCCAGCGCCTCGGCGGTTTGTACTACCGGGTACGCGAAGGCATCGGCTTCAACAAGACGCCGGCCGAGTATGGCGCCTTCCCGACGGACCCCTATTCGCACACGCCCGGGCATGGCGGCGCCCAGCAGCCCGGGATGACCGGCCAGGTCAAGGAAGAGGTGTTGTCCCGCTTTGGTGAACTGGGCCTGCGGATCGCCGGCGGCAAAGTCCGCTTCGATCCGAGGCTGCTTCGCGCACGCGAATTCTCGACTGACACCCGGCCGTTCCGATATCTCGACGTCCACGGCCAATGGCAGGAACTGACGGTTCCGGCGTCGGGGCTGGCCTTCACCTGGTGCCAGGTGCCGATCGTTTATCGTCTGCGCAGCGAGGGTCACCCCACGGTGACAATTACGCTGCAGGACGGCACCCACCACGCTCTGCCGCAGCTTTCGCTGCCGGCGCAATTGAGTTCGGAGCTGTTCCGGCGCAGCGGCCACGTACGCCAGATTGCGCTGGAATTTACCGCGGAAGCGCTGCTGGGAGGATGACCCGCTACCTCGCGTCCCTGGGGCACGGCAGGATCGCCTTCATCAAAGGACATCCAAGCCACAATGCGGTCGAGAACGGCGACAACTCGTTTGGCTCCGGTGAGGCCGCGGGTGACAGGCTCATGAAGCCCAAGGACCCGCCGACCGCAATCTTCGCGGCCAGCGACGACGTGGCGGCCGGCTGACCTGGGACTGCGACGATGCCGGCCTCAGGGCTTGCCCGAGTAGACCCGCACGTAGTCGATCTCCATCGTCACCGGGAACACCGTGCTTGCAGCCGGCGATCCCGGAAAATTGCCGCCAACCGCGACGTTGAGGAGTATGTAGAACGGCTTGTCGAAGGGGGCCGCAAAAGGCGCCGCGGTCGTAAACCACGTGTTCCGGACCGCATACAGGATGCCGTCCACGTACCAGCGGATTTCGGCCGGGTCCCACTCGAGCGCAAAGACGTGGAAGTCCGCAGTGACGTCCGCCGCCACGGCGTATTGTTCGCCGCTGTAGACGTTATTCGGAGATTGTCCGCCGTAGTGGATCGTCCCGTAGATGGTATTGCCGCCGCTCGACCCGGGGTTCCTCGCCTCGACGATGTCGATCTCGCCGGAGGCGGCCCAGGTGCCGTAGGCGTTGTCCTGGGGCAGCAGCCAGAACGCCGGCCATAGACCCTGCCCCTTCGGCAGCTTCATGCGCGCTTCGATACGCCCGTAGCGAAACGCGAAGCGATCACGTGTGTTGATCCTGGCCGACGTGTAGTCCTTGCCTTGCTTTGATTCCTTGCGGGCCGTGATGACCAGATAGCCGTTGCGCAATTCGGCGCTGTCCGGCAGGTACCACTGCAGCTCGTTGTTGCCCCAGCCGGGGATACCGTACAGGCTGCCGTCGCCGCTTTCGAAGTACCAGGTTTTCGGGTCGAGTTGCGCGAGGTTGAACTCGTCGCTCCATACCAGCGTCAGAGCGCGTCCCGGAGCCACCGGGGAATTACTGGCCGCCGTCAACGTCGGGTTACTGATGTTCACGTTCACGTTCACGGGCGGAGGTGACGGCGGCGGCGGTGGCAGGGGTGGCGGGGTGGCGACCGGTTGCCCGGAGCCGGAGCCGCCGCCACACGAGGCCAGAGGCCCCAGCAGGATAGCCAACGCCCAGCGTGCGCGAATCTTCGCCGGTGAATTGTTCGGGTATCTTGCCGTCGTCATGTCATCGCTTCCTTGGCCGTGCGATCAACCTTGAACAGTCCCCAGTGCTTCCCGGCACCGAGTGGATTACCCGGCAGGGCTGCACACACTTCCTCGATGTTCGCCACGGTGCAGGCAAGCGCCTCGTCGACGGCGTAGCTGAACGATGTCCTTCCCGCGCGGAACCATGTGGTCGTTCCAGTCGAACAGTAGTTTCGCTACCGGCGTTGACGGCAACCACGATGTCACCGATATAGCCGCGCGAGTTCGACCCCTCGCTCGACCCCGGCGTCGAGCCAGATTCCCAGCAGGACCGTCATCGGCAGATCGTGCCTGCGAATCAGCTCGAGCGTGGTCCGCGTATTGTCTCCGGCCAGCAATGCGCCGGGGGCTTGCCTCATGGAATGGGCCGCGACCGCCAAGACCGGCGCATCGGTTCGGCTGCAACCTGCGCCTGCGACAGCATACACGTCGCGTTTCCGTGATTGCACCTTTGCATCCGGACTTCTCCGATGGCGCAGGCCACTGACCCCGATGGCATTCGCCGGCCTGCTCGGGCGACAATGACCGCGTCCCCCACGCTGGATGTCCGCCGCGCCGTGAACGCCGTTCCGCACTCCCCTGTTGCCCCCGCCGGGCCTGAACACCCGCTCGATCCGCCGGCCCGGTTGCGTGAGATCCCGTACAACTACACCTCGTTCTCCGATCGCGAGATCGTGATCCGGCTGCTGGGCCCCGCAGGCTGGTCGTTGCTCGACGACCTCCGCGCTGAACGCCGTACGGGCCGCTCGGCGCGCATGCTGTATGAAGTCCTCGGCGACATCTGGGTCGTACGCCGTAACGCGTACCTCGAGCAGGACCTGCTTGACAACCCGAAGCGCCGCGACCTGCTGGTCGAGGCATTGCACCACCGGCTTGCCGACATCGAGAAGCGGCGCGACACGAGCGATGCCGCGCGCGACGTCAAGGTTGGCAGGCTGCTGGAATTTGCGCGCGCAGCCGTGCTCGATTTTGCTAACTCGTTCGAGAAGATCGAGACGATGCGGCGCCGGGCCCGCAAGGCTTTCGCGTCCCACACCCGCAGCGACAACGTGTGCTTCGACGCCTACGCCCGAGTTGCGCATGCGACCGACGCCACGGACTGGCGCGTCGAGACACCCTTCGTCGTGCTGACACCGGACAGCGAGGACGAAATTCCCGGCCTGGTGCGCGCCTGCATCGAATCCGGCCTCACCGTCATTCCGCGCGGCGGCGGCACCGGCTACACCGGCAGCGCCGTGCCGCTGACGCCGTTCGCTGCCGTCATCAACACGGAGAAACTCGAACGCATCGGCAAGGTCGAGCCGCAGGCGCTGCCCGGCCTGGAACGCCTCGTGCCGACGCTGTTCACCGAGGCCGGCGTGGTGACCCGCCGCGTCGAGGAAGCCGCGCACCAGGCGGGCTTCGTGTTCGCCGTGGATCCTACTTCTGCCGATGCGTCCGTCGTCGGCGGCAACATCGCCATGAACGCGGGAGGCAAGAAGGCCGTGCTGTGGGGCACCGCGCTCGACAATCTCGCGTGGTGGCGCATGGTCGATCCGCAGGGCAACTGGCTCGAGGTGACCCGCGTCGGCCACAATCTCGGCAAGATTCACGACATCGCCACCGCCGTTTTCGACCTCGCCTGGAAGGACGGTCGTCAGGCCCCGGGCACCGCGAAGGTGCTGCGCACGACGCGGCTCGAGATCCCGGGCGCCACGTTCCGCAAGACGGGTCTCGGCAAGGACGTCACCGACAAGTTCCTCGGCGGCCTGCCGGGCATCCAGAAGGAAGGCTGCGACGGCATCATCACTTCGGCGCGCTGGGTCGTGCACCGCATGCCGGCGCACATCCGCACCGTGTGCCTCGAGTTCTTCGGCCAGGCCCGCGACGCCATTCCGGCCATCGTCGAGATCCGCGACGAACTCACTCGCCAGGGACGCGAGACGGGGGTGCAGCTGGCGGGTCTCGAGCACCTCGACGAGCGCTACCTCAAGGCCGTCGGTTACTCGACCAAGTCGAAGCGCGGCGCGTTGCCGAAGATGGTGCTGATCGGCGACATCGTGGGCGACGACGAAGCCGCCGTGTCCCGCTGCACGTCGGACGTGGTCCGCATCGCGAACGCGCGGCATGGCGAGGGCTTTACGGCCGCCGGCGCCGAGGCCCGCAAGGCCTTCTGGCGCGACCGCGCCCGCACGGCCGCCATCGCCCGGCACACCAATGCGTTCAAGATCAACGAAGACGTCGTGATCCCGCTCGAGCGGCTCGGCGAGTACACGGACGCGATCGAGCGCATCAACATCGAATACTCGCTCGAAAACAAACTGCAGCTGCTCGATGCGCTGGATGCCTACCTGCGCGGCGAGCCGAAGCTCGGCAAGACCGGCGATGCCGACCTCGATCGCATGCCGCGCGAGGAAGTCCTCGGCGCCCGGCTCGAGCAGGGGCTGGGCGCAATCGCACGGTGCCGGACCCGCTGGTCGTGGCTGGCGACGAACATGGACCGCCCCCTGGCCGGCGTGCTCGACGACCTGCATCGCTTCGCGCCCGACGACGTGGCCGCGGCCGCCCCGCGCAGGCTCGCCGCCGAACCGGCGCTGCGTCTGTTCGACCTGCTGCAGGACCGCTCGCTGCGCGTGTCATGGAAGCACGAGCTGCGCGCGGAGTTCAGGCGCATCTTCGCCGGCGGGCCGTTCGTGCCGCTGCTCGCCGACCTCGAGGCGATCCACCAGCGCGTGCTGCACGGCCGCGTGTTCGTCGCGCTGCACATGCACGCGGGCGACGGCAACGTGCACACCAACATCCCGGTCAACTCCGACGACTACGAAATGCTGCAGGCCGCCAACCGCGCGGTCGCCCGCATCATGCGCGTCGCGCGCGACCTCGGCGGTGTGATCTCGGGCGAGCACGGCATCGGCATCACCAAGCTCGAGTACCTCACCGACGAAGAAACGCGCGGCTTCCGCGACTACAAGGCTCGAGTCGACCCGGAAGGCCGCTTCAACGCGGGCAAGCTGCTGCCCGGCGCGGACCTGCGCAACGCCTACACGCCGAGCTTCAACCTGCTCGGCCACGAATCCCTGATCATGCAGCAGTCGGACATCGCGGGCATCAGCGACGCCATCAAGGACTGCCTGCGCTGCGGCAAGTGCAAGCCGGTGTGCAGCACGCACGTGCCGGGCGCCAACCTGCTCTATTCGCCGCGCAACAAGATCCTCGCGACCTCGATGCTGATCGAGGCCTTCCTGTACGAGGAGCAGACGCGCCGCGGCGTGTCGCTGCAGCACTGGGACGAGTTCGGCGACGTGGCCGATCACTGCACCGTCTGCCACAAGTGCGAAGCGCCCTGTCCCGTCGACATCGATTTCGGCGACGTATCCATGGCCATGCGCGACGTGCTGCGGCGGCTCGGCAATACCCGCGGCAATCCGGCGAAGTCCGCGGCCATGTTTTTCCTGAACACCAACGACCCGGGCACGATCAAGTTGACGCGCAAGCTCATGATCGACTGGGGCTACAAGGCACAGCGCCTCGGCCACCGGACGCTCGGCAAGCTGGGCGCGGCGCAGACGAAGCGGCCACCGGCAACCACGGGCGGGCGGCCGCCGGTCCGCGAGCAGGTGCTGCACTTCATCAACAAGAAGATGCCGGGCGGGCTGCCGAAGAAGACGGCGCGCGCGCTGCTCGACGTCGAGGACCGCAACTACGTGCCGATCATCCGGGATCCCGCCCGCACCAACAGCGATTCCGAGGCCGTCTTCTATTTCCCGGGCTGCGGCTCCGAACGGCTGTTTTCGCAGGTCGGACTCGCGACCCAGGCCATGCTCTGGCACGCCGGCGTGCAGACCGTGTTGCCGCCCGGCTACCTGTGCTGCGGCTACCCGCAGCGGGGCGCGGGCCAGTTCGACCAGGCCGAGAAGATCATCACCGACAACCGCGTGCTGTTCCATCGCGTGGCGAACACGCTCAACTACCTCGACATCAAGACCGTCGTGGTGAGCTGCGGCACCTGTCACGACCAGTTGCAGGGCTACAAGTTCGAGGAGATCTTCCCGGGCTCGCGCATCCTCGACATCCACGAGTTCCTGCTCGAGAAGGGCATCCGCCTGGAGAGCGCGACGGGCGTGCGCTACATGTACCACGACCCCTGCCATTCGCCGATGAAGACGCACGACCCGCTCCAGGTCGTGAATGCGCTGCTGCACACCGCAGGCAGCGACAAGGTCGAGAAGAACGACCGGTGCTGCGGCGAATCCGGCACCTTTGCCGTGGCGCGGCCGGACATCGCTACTCAAGTCCGCTTCCGCAAGCAACGCGAGATGGAACAGGGCGCCGACCGGCTGCGCGCCGATGGCTTCAAGGGAGAAGTGAAGGTTCTGACCTCGTGCCCTTCTTGCCTGCAGGGCCTGTCGCGGTACGATGACGACGCGGGCACCGGCGCCGACTACATCGTGGTCGAGATGGCGCGGCACCTGCTGGGCCCCGCCTGGCTCGAAACCTATGTGCAGCAGGCCAACGCGGGCGGCATCGAACGGGTCCTCGTCTGAGGCAAGGCGGGGGTTCCGCGTTGCGAACACCTCGACCAGGAAGGCACCGCGCATGGATCTGACTGGACTCGCCAACCGCACGCGCGGTGACTTCTCCCGGCGCTGGCGGGTGGTGATTGGCTGGCAGCTGCTGGTGCAGCTGCTCGGCTTCATCGCAATCACGCCGCTCGCGGGCTGGCTGACCGACCGCATCGTCGCCCGCTCCGGTTCCGGCGTCATCAGCAACTACGACATCGCGCGCTTCGTACTCTCGCCGCTGGGCGTGGCCTTCGTGCTGATCGCGGTCGGCATCGCGATCACCTATTACATTGCGCAACTCGCCGGGTACGCGTGGATCTCAGGGCACTCCATCGAGAAGCAGCCGGTCACGCTGCTCGGCACGCTCGGCGCCGTCGCCGTGAGACTCGACGTGCTGGTGCGGCTCGGCGTGCGTGTTTTCCTGCGCGTGGTGGTGCTCGCCCTGCCCTTTGCCGCGATCCTCGCCATCGTCTGGTTCACGACGCTCGCCGGCCACGACATCAACTACTACCTCGCGGAACAGCCGCCGGAATGGCGCCGCGCCAAGCTCGCTGCCATGGTCGCGGCGGCCGGGTTCGCGTTCGTGCTGCTCGCCCAGTTCGCACGCTGGATCTTTGCGATGCCGATCGCCATGTTTCACGACCTCGCGCCCGGCGACGTGCTGCGGGCGAGCGAGCGCATGCTCGAGGGCCGCCTGGTCAAGTCCGTGCTGCCGTTGCTGCTCTGGTTTCTGCTGATCGCGGGCCTCGCCTGGCTCAGCTTCCGCGTCGGCCGCCAGTTTACGGACGCGGCTTTCGGCTGGGCCGGGATCGATCCGCGGCGCGTGCTGCCGCTGGTCACGCTGTTCATGGCCGTGACGATCAGCTTCGCTTTCCTGTACTCGACGCTGCAGTTCGCGGGACACCAGTTCCTCGCCACGCGCATGTATGCGGAACGCAAGGAGAGCCCGCTCTGGCTCGGCCCGAAGGTACAGGCCAGCGCCGAGGCGCGGGGCCGGCGCCTTGGCCGGCCGGTCGTGATCGGCCTGCTCGCACTCGCAGGCCTGGTGGCGGCCATCGGCTACTTCCTGTTCGGCCGGCTGGACGTGCGCGAGGACGTGCTGGTGACCGCGCACCGCGGCGCGTCGCTGCGGGCTCCAGAGAATTCCATGGCCGCGTTCCGCGAGGCTTACGAGGCCGGCACCGATTTCGTCGAGCTCGACGTGCAGCGCACGCGCGACGGCGCGATCGTCGTCATTCACGACGGCGACCTGCTGCGCATGGCGGGCGATCCGCGCAAGGTGAAGGACCTGTCGCTCGCCGAGATCCAGGCGCTGGACATCGGCGCGAAAAAGGGAGCGCAGTACGCTGGCGAGCGCGTGCCGACGCTGGCACAGGTCATCGACTACGCGCGCGGCAAGTTCCGCATCAACATCGAGCTCAAATACAACGTGCCGGACGTGACGCTTGCGCCGGCCGTCGTGGCCCTGCTGCGCGATTCGGACTTTCTCGACCAGGTGGTCATCACCTCGCTCGATCACGCAGCACTGCGGCAGGTCGAGCAGATCCAGCCGAGCCTCGACACCGGCCTGATCGTGACGGCGGCGGTCGGCAACGTATTGAAGACCGACACCGATTTCGTCAGCCTCAATTCGGCCAGGGCCCGGTCCAGTCTAGTCACCCAGGCCAAGGCCGCCGGAAAGCAGGTTCACGTCTGGACCGTGAACAAGCCCGAAGTCATGCTGCGCATGATCGAGCGCGACGTGGACAACGTCATCACCGACGATCCCGCCGCCTTGGTGCGCGTCATGCGTGACCGCAATGGGCTTACGCCGCAGGAACAGGTGGGCTTGCGCCTGCGCATCCTGTTTACGGAATCGCCGCCAGAACTTGAAGACGCCAGCGCAGTGCCCGCGTTATGAGCTGGATCGCGACCGGGCCCTCCGCGTCACCGCGGGTGAGCTTGGTGTTCGCTGGAGCCGTGGACATCATCGGCGACGTGGACGGCGCAGTGCCTGCTCGGCAATCACGAGATCAATGCGCAGTGATCTCCGACCAAGGCAGCGGCCCTGAGTTCGGGAACCGCATGTGCTCACTTCGGTGAAGCGGGCGGTGCCGCAGTGGTATTGATCGTCACGCCACGCTTGCGCAGTTCATCCACCACCAGTTTCGCGTTCCGGTTCCCCTGCTCGGCCAGGCGGGCAGTATCGCTGGCCAAACCATCGAGCGAATCACGCAGCTTCTGCGACTGCTGCACCTGCGCCTGTTGCGCCTCGCGAGACTGCTGCAGGGTGTTCCGTTCGGCAAGAAGTTGGGTGGCCTGGAACAGGAACCACCCTAGCGAGGTGATCGTCAGCAACAGGACCGGCAGGAAAACGCCCTGACCGCGTTCGACTGGTTCGTGCATGGCGTCAGCGACCTTCCTTGCCGCGCTCAGGAACCTTCGCCGGGGCCGCTGGCATCACGGAGATCGTGATACCTCGGGCCTCGAGGATACGCCGCAGGTCCTCGTCGTTCGCGCGAGTCGAGAGGTCGGCAAGTGCCTGTGCGATCTCGGTGTACAGGCCCTGCAGCTGCATGGATTGCAGTATGAATTGCTGGCGGCCTGCGACCTCGCCCTGCAGGTTGCGGTTCCCGACGAACAGGCTCGCGTTCAGCGCGCCCACCAGCAGATTGAGTACCGCGAGTCCGGTGAGGAGCCAGAATTGCCAACGGGTGAGCATATGTCCTGCAGACCTCCGAACGATCAGTGCCGGGTGCGGCCGCGCACCCGCACCCGCACCGCCGCGATACCGCCGAGTCCGAGGAGCATCAGCAACAGGGTGCCCGGCTCGGGTACCGGCGTTGACGTGACCCGACCATTCACACGCAACAGGATCGGGCTGAACCCGCCCTCATAGCCACTGCTGTTATAACCCATTGCGAGCAGCTGGACCGTGTCGTCGAAATCGCCGAGCCCGAGTCGCGACGGGTCGAACGCGATTCGCAGGCCGCTCAAACCCTGGCCAGCCTCGAGCCCGCTGAAGGACTCGAAGCCGAACAGCCCGAAGTCCTGGCTCGCCCCGAAGTCGAACTGGAACGAGCCGCGCAGCAGGTCGGCCGGACCGGACGCTGCGTTCTGCAATGACAGGAACGCCTCGAGCGGACCGGACCCCACGGTCACGGAGCCAAAGCTGAACTCATAGAGCATGCCGACGGAAGACAACGTGCCCGCACCAGCGTTCTGTACGAACCGCGGATCGGCGTAGTTGTTGACCTGACCGGCGAGCGAAATGCTGGTCGAGCCCAGGCCGAGATCGCTCAGGTCCGCGTCATGGCTCACGAAGCTCGCGGTGGCGCTGCCGCTGTACACACCGGCGGTCGAAGTATCGAGACGGACAGTGAGGCTCGACGAGTCGGTCTGGCCGGCCGCGACCCCGGCGCCGAGCGTACCACTGGCGCTGAACGCGCCGGTGGCGCCGCCAAGCGAGCCGCGCAGCACGTCGTTCAGCGCGGTCACGGCCGCAGCATTGGTGACACTCACGCCTCGAGCCGCGACGGCATCGCCCACGTGCACGATGCCGAAATTGACCGACGGATCGGCGACCTGGGCCACCGCCGGCGTGTAGACGCGGCCGGTGAGGCTCACGTTCTGATCCGGCAATGCGAGGTCCGGGGCGCCGGTGGTGCCCGAACCCGTCGAAGCGAGCGTGACCGTCGCGGCACCCGAGTACGTGCCGGCCGTGCTCGTGTTCAGGCCGACACGAAGCGTTGACGCGTTGGTCGCACCGGCCACGAGGTTGCTGACTGTGCCGCTCGCGTTGAAGCCCGTCGCACCCGTAGCGATCGCGGCGTTGAGCCCCTCCGTGTACGAGTCAGGCGAACTGTTCGTAATGCTGACGCCTGTGCTCGGTGCCGAGTCGCCCACTCGGCCGGCGACCACCACCGATAGTGTGCCGAGTACGGGGTTGGCCAGCCGGTAGACGTTGCCCTGCACGGTGACGTTCTGCGAGGCCAGCGTGAGCTGGCAGTTCGGCTCGCAGTTGCCCACGTTGCTGGCGTCGGAGACGAACGCGACCGTGGCGGTGCCGTTGCGCGCACCGGCCGTGCTGGTGTTCAGCCCCACCTGCAGCGTGTTGGCGTTCGTGCCGCCCGGCGCCAGCAGGTTGAACGACCCGCTCGCGGTGACCGGCGCCCCCGCGCTGATGCTGGCGTTGAGCGCCGCCTGCGGGTTGCCCGTCGCCTGGTTCGTCACGCTGACGTACTGCGTCGGCGAGGCCGTGTTGATGCGCACGTTGCCGAGGTCGATGACCGGGTTGTTGATCACCGGCCGCGCCTGGTCCACCACCTGCGCGATGGCCTGGATGATGCCGACGACCCCGAAGTCGGCCGAGCCGACGGCCGACTCGCCCAGCCCGTTGCTCGCGCCGTTGACCGCGCCCGCCGTGTAGAAGTTGACGGGGATCGCACCGTTGACCGTGCCGGCCGCGGAGGTGTTGACCCCCACCACCATGCCGCTCGCATTGGTGGCCCCGGCCAGCAGGCCGCTGATCGAGCCGGTGCCGGTGATCAGGCTCGAGCCCACGCCCGTCGCGACGCCGAAGCGCGCGTTGAGATCCTCGACGAAGCCCGCAGCGCCCGTGGCGATGTTGGAGATGCTGAGCGTCTGGCTCACGCTCTGCCCCACCTGCACCGTGCCGAAGTTCAGTGCCGGCGTGTTCAACTGCCCGATCGCCGCCTGGTAGACGTTGCCCGAGACGTTGATCGTCTGCGAGCCGACGCCGACCGGCGCCAGGCCGCTGGTGCCCGTGCCGTTCGACACGTAGTTCAGCGTGACCGAGCCGGTCCTCGCCCCGGCAACGCTCGTGTCCAGACCCACGCTCATCGCTGTGGTGTTCGCTGGGCCACTGGCAGCCACGCCACCGGCGTTCAGCCCGCCGCTGATCGAGCCGCCGTTGTTGGTCGCGAATCCCGTGTTCGCACCAAAGCTCGCGTTCAGCACTTCAGTGAACGATCCCGCCGGCGCCGTGTTGCTGACCGTCAGCGCCTGCGTCAGCGTGCCGCCGACGCGCTGGTTCGCGAACGTGACCGGACTCGGCGAGGTGCTCCCCGCCGCAAGGTTGTAACCGGTAGCCTGCACATTGACCGTCTGGGTGCCGACCCCGATGGCCGATGCGCCAGTGGTGCCGGCACCGTCCGACTGATAACTGAGAGTCACGGACCCGGTGTTGAGGCCCGCCACGCCGCTGCCGATCGTGGCACTGATGGCGTTGCTCGCGCTGCCGGCGTTCAGCAGGCTGACGCTGCCGCTCGTCGCCGTCACCGCTCCGCTGTTGCCCGAGACGCTCGCATTGAGTCGCTCGGAGTAGCCGTCGTTCGCCGCCGCATTGGTGACGGTGAGCGCTCCGGTGGATCGAACTGCCGACGCGGAAGTTCGCCAATGTGACCGGGTCAGTCGCCTGGCCCTGCGCCAGCCGATAGACGTTGCCCTGCACGGTGACGTTCTGCGAGGCCAGCGTGAGCTGGCAGTTCGGCTCGCAGTTGCCCACGTTGCTCGCGTCGGAGACGAACGCCACCGTGGCGGTGCCGTTGCGCGCACCGGCCGTGCTGGTGTTCAGCCCCACCTGCAGCGTGTTGGCGTTCGTGCCGCCCGGCGCCAGCAGGTTGAACGACCCGCTCGCGGTGACCGGCGCCCCCGCGCTGATGCTGGCGTTGAGCGCCGCCTGCGGGTTGCCCGTCGCCTGGTTCGTCACGCTGACGTACTGCGTCGGCGAGGCCGTGTTGATGCGCACGTTGCCGAGGTCGATGACCGGGTTGTTGATCACCGGCCGCGCCTGGTCCACCACCTGCGCGATGGCCTGGATGATGCCGACGACCCCGAAGTCGGCCGAGCCGACGGCCGACTCGCCCAGCCCGTTGCTCGCGCCGTTGACCGCGCCCGCCGTGTAGAAGTTGACGGGGATCGCACCGTTGACCGTGCCGGCCGCGGAGGTGTTGACCCCCACCACCATGCCGCTCGCATTGGTGGCCCCGGCCAGCAGGCCGCTGATCGAGCCGGTGCCGGTGATCAGGCTCGAGCCCACGCCCGTCGCGACGCCGAAGCGCGCGTTGAGATCCTCGACGAAGCCCGCAGCGCCCGTGGCGATGTTGGAGATGCTGAGCGTCTGGCTCACGCTCTGCCCCACCTGCACCGTGCCGAAGTTCAGTGCCGGCGTGTTCAACTGCCCGATCGCCGCCTGGTAGACGTTGCCCGAGACGTTGATCGTCTGCGAGCCGACGCCGACCGGCGCCAGGCCGCTGGTGCCCGTGCCGTTCGACACGTAGTTCAGCGTGACCGAGCCGGTCCTCGCCCCGGCAACGCTCGTGTCCAGACCCACGCTCATCGCTGTGGTGTTCGCTGGGCCACCGGCAGCCACGCCACCGGCGTTCAGCCCGCCGCTGATCGAGCCGCCGTTGTTGGTCGCGAATCCCGTGTTCGCACCAAAGCTCGCGTTCAGCACTTCAGTGAACGATCCCGCCGGCGCCGTGTTGCTGACCGTCAGCGCCTGCGTCAGCGTCCCGCCCACGCGCTGGTTCGCAAACGTCACCGGAGTCGGCGAAGCACTGCCGGAAGCCAGGTTGTAGGCCGCAGCATTCGAGCCGAGCACGAGGCTGATCGTCTGGCTCGGCACGTTGCCGAAGTTGTTGGCGACGTGAATCGCCTGGCCCGAAAGGGGCGCGATCGAACCGGCCGACTGCGACGTTGAAAGTCACGCCGATGTTGGCGCTGGCGCTGCCCGGCGTCAACGGCCCGAAGTTCTGCGGTGTCGACCAGCAGCCTTGCATCGGTGATGTTGCCGCCATTCACGGACGTCTGGATCGCGCCGCGCAGGCTCGGGCCGGTCGTGCCGGTGTTGGCGACCTGGAAGTCGAACGCGTTGGCGCCGACCCGCAGGTTGCCGATCGTCAGCGTCGGGAGTCGCGCTCGTGCCGTTCGTGATGCTCGCGCCCGTGATTGCCTGCGCCGTGTTGCCCGCAGCCAGGATCTGACCGGTGCCCGAGACGTTGGCGCGCGCGATTGAAGGCGTTGCCGATGCCGAAGTTCGCGTTGTTGTAGTCGCCGTGCACCGTGACGCTGTTCGCGCCGAGCGCGAGGCTGCCGGCGCCAGAACCATTGTGGAGCAGTGTGCCGGCCGAGCTGGCCGCCGCGAGCGTGAGGATGCCATCCGGCGCAACTCTCGACCGTTCCGCTCGGCCCGACGATGCCGCGGTTGGCCAGCAGCCCAGCGCTGCCGCTGGCCCGCACCGTGCCTGCGTTCTGCAGGTTCACCAGGATCTGCCCAGCACCCTGGATGGTGTGCGCTGGCTGCTGTTGGTCAACACTTCGTTGCCATTGAGCCCGCTGATGCGGTTATTGGCAGCGTTGGCCATCGCCAGCGTGCCGGTACCGGCGAGCGTCACGTCGGTTCCGTACAGAATGACGTCCGTCGCGAGACCACCGCCGACGCTCGAGTTCATCGCCAGCGTGCCGTTGTTGGTGATGGTGTTGAGCAGCCGTGGTTGTCGTGTTCGAGCTGCCGTCACCCGCGACATAGGTGCCGTTCAGGGTCACGCCGTCCAGCGCGCCGACCGTGCCGGGAGTGGTCAGCATGAGGCCATTGGCCGATGTCGTCAGCGTGCCGCCCGCGACGGTCGCGTTGGTCAACTGCAGGATCGAGCCGTTGCGCGCGTCAAGCGTGCCGCCCGTATTGTAGAACATGCCGCGCAGGTCGAGCGTGCCGCCGTCGGCGCGCAGCGTGCCGGTGTTGATCACGCCGCTGCTGTTCGGCTGCATGATCAGGGGCGTCGTCTGCGTGGCAACGATGAGGCCCTGGTTGGTGAGCGACATCGCTGCCCCACCGATGTTGCCGCTGCCGGCGATCGTGTGAGTCGCGCTGTTGGTCAGGCGCTCGTTGCCGTTGAAGCCGCTGATGCTATTGTTGGCCGCATTGGCCATCGTCAGCACACCGCTGCCCGCCAGGGTCACGTCCGACTGGTACAGCACCAGGTCCGTCGCGAGGTTGCCGCCGACGCTCGAGTTCATCGCCAGCGTGCCATTGTTGGTGATGGTGCCCACCAGCTGCGTGGTCGTGTTGGAGCTGCCGTCGCCCGCAACGTACGTGCCGTTCAAGGTCACGCCGTCGAGCCGGCCGAGCTGGCCCGGAGGCGGTCCGCAGCAGGCCGCCGCTGGAAGAGGTGAGCGTGCCACCGGCGACCGTGGCGCCGTACAGCTGAAGGACGGAGCCGTTGACCGCTTCGAGCGTGCCGCCCGCGTTGTAAAACATGCCGCGCAGGTCGAGAGTGCCGCCGCTGGCACGCAACGTGCCGGTGTTGATGACGCCGCTGCTGTTCGGCTGGATGATCAGGGGCGTCGCCTGCGTAGCGACGATGAGGCCCTGGTTGGTCAAGGTCATGCGCGCATTGCCGATGTTGCCGCTGCCGGCGATTGTGTGGGTCACGCTGTTGGTCAGGCGCTCGTTGTTGTTATAGCCCGAGATGACGTTACCGGTTCCGTTGGCCATGGTCAGCACGCCGCTGCCTGCGAGCGTCACGTCCGACTGGTAGAGCACCAGGTTCGTCAAGAGGTTGCCGCTCACGCTGAGTTCATCGCCAGCGTGCCGTTGTTGGTGATGGTGCCGACCAGCTGCGTCGTCGTGTTGGAGCTACCGTCTCCCGCGACGTACGTGCCGTTCAGCGTCACGCCGTCGAGCCGGCCGAGCTGGACCGGGAGCGGTGCGCAGCAGTCCTCCGGTGGACGATGGTGAACGTGCCACCTGCGACCGTAGCGCCGGACAACTGCAGCGATGGAGCTGTTGCGCGCATCGAGCGTGCCACCCGTGTTGTAAAACAGTGCCGCGCAGGTCGAGCGTGCCGCCATCGGCGCGCAGCGTGCCCGTATTGATGACGCCGCTGCTGTTCGGCTGGACGATCAGGGGCGTAGGCTGCGTGGCGACGATGAGGCCCTGGTTCGTGAGCGCCATCTGCGCGACACCGACGTTGCCGCTGCCGGCGATTGTATGGGTCGCGCTGTTGGTCAGGCGGAAGCTCGAGGGCGAACCATAGATCGTGTTGTTGGCCGAATTGGACATCGCCAGCACGCCGCTACCCGCCAGGGTGACATCATTCCCCAACGCGATGCTGGTCGCGAGAGCGCCTCCAACGCCCGAATTCATCCGCAGCGTGCCATTGTTGGTGATGACGTTGAGCAGGTTGGTCGTGAAGTTGCTCGAGCCGTCGCCCGCCTCGAATACGCCGTTGTTGGTCACACCATCGAGCGTGGCGTTCATCCGATTACGGATGAGGCCGCTGCCGGAGGTCGACAGGATGCCGCCAGCGATCCGGGCGCTACTGCGAAGGTCGATCGTCGAGCCGTCAAGGGCTTGAATGACGCCGTTCGCGGAGCCTTCGAAGTTCGTGATTGGGCTGGCGAGAATCTGCAGCAGTCCCGCCGTCACGGGCTTGTATCGTGCCGGTATTCAGGACGCCGTCTGCATTCGTCCGGAAGATGAGCGGCGTGCTCTGATTGGCGGAGATGGTGCCCTGATTGGTTATGGCCAGAAAGCCGCCGAAGCCAAGGCTGCCCGAGCCCTGGATCGTATGCCCGGCGGCGTTGGTCAGCCGTTCAGTTCCCGTGTTGCCACGAACGGTGTTGTTGGCGGAATCGGACATCGTCAGCGAGCCGGTGCCGCTGATCGTGACGTCGGTGCCGAGCAGCAGCGTGGTGGCGAGGCTGCCGGCAGCACCCGAACTCAGCGCCAGCGTGCCGTTATTCACGAGGCTGTTGCGCAGGTACGAGTTCGAGTTGGCCGAACCGTCGCCGACCAGATAGGTGCCGTTCAGGGTGACGCCGTCGAGCGTTCCGTACGAGCCCGCCAGCGCGCGAATCACGCCGCTGCCCGAGGTGGTCAGCGTGCCGCCGATGATCGTTCCCTGCAGCAGTTCCACCAGGCCGCCGTCCTGCGCGTCGAGCGTGCCGCCGGCGTTGTTGAGCGTGCTGCCCGAGAATCGCAGTCGGCTGCCAGTGCCGGTGACGCGCAGGGTCCCGGCGTTGGTGCTGGGACTGAGGGCGTTGGCGGCAACGGTCAGGCTCGAGCCGCTCGTGATCGCCACGATTTCATCGCCGGTGTTGGCGATACTGCGGATCTGGGTGTTGCCGGTGCGATGCGTGATCGTCTGCTGGCCGGCGACGTTAATTACGACGTCGTCGCCAGAGGTGGGCAACTGGCTCGGGCTCCAGTTGGCGACGAGATCCCAGAAACCGGTGCCGTTGCTCCAACTGACCGTTACAGCGGGAGTGGATGCGCTGTAAAGCACTGCGGCGCAGGCAAAGCCCAGTGCCGATCGAGTTCCCTTCGTCATGGCTCGGTGACTCCACGATCAAGCAGACGTCTTTAACATATGCAAGATGTGGGCCTGCCAGCCAAGCCATTGATCTGACGGATGCGTCAGCGCTGCTGGCGCAAATGAAGACTCTCAAGTGTCAATTCGTTCGACATAACGCTTTGATACATAGAAGTATTCGCATTCGCAGAGCGCTCTTTTCTGCCGCGTCATCGGCACCTAGAACGTCACGCTGAGACCGAGCAATGCTTCCGCCTGGAAGAACGTGCTGCCCGACGATTTCAAGAGGCAGCCAGCTTGCTGCGAATCGCTCACGCAGAACAGGCTGGTGTCGGAGTCAATGAATGTCAGGTAACCGCGCAGGCCGAGGTTCAACGCGACGTTGTCATTGAACGGAAAGCGCATGCCGCCGCCGAGGCTGCCGGAGAACTTCGTCTCGGAATCGTAACCGCCCCGGTCGGGCTCCATGAGCGTGGCGCCGATCGTCAGTGACAGGTACGGCACGAAGCGGTCATTCTCCTGCGGGAAGAACGCCGTGCCGCCGAACTGCAGGTAGTCGACGCGCACGTCCACTCCGCGGAGCGCAGGATCGTTCGAGTCGAGCTCACTCGTCTGCGACGAGTACAGGAGTTCGTAGAACGACTGCCTGTCGCGGTAGAGCCCGAGGTCGAGCCCGAAGCTCGCGCCCGATCCGAGGTCTACGGAGCTGTCGTTGCCTTCGGCGTTGGTGACGTCGAAGCCGCCCCCCATGCGCGCACCGACGAACGGAGTGAATTCGAATACCGGCGACTCGGCCCGCACGACGGCGGACGTCGCGAGCAGCGCGGTCGCCGCAAGCAGGGGGGCAACGGACCGGAGCATCGAAATCATGGTGTCTCCCGCGATTGTTCCAACTTCGGCATTCTAGTTGCCGGCAGCGCGGCGGAGTCCGGTTTTTCCACACCCGTGTCCACACCGGCCACTGCTACACTCCTCGTGGAAGGCGTGAATCGCCGGAGGATGCAATGAGCGACCTGCAACAGACGCTGCGTGAACTGCACCGCGAACTTGCGGACGCACGGCAACTCGATCCCAGCGACCGTGCCATGCTGGAAGCGGCGATTGGCGACATCCAGCAGGCGCTGGAGCAGACGAGCGCGCCGGAAGCCGGTCCGGCCGCGGCACCGGCCGACGCCCTGGAAGGGGCCGCCGTACGGCTGGAAGTCGGGCACCCCGGACTCGCCGGAGCCCTGCGTTCGCTGGCCGACGCGCTCGCCAAGGCCGGCATCTGAATCTCGCGAATTGACTGATTTATAAGTAATTTCCAGGCCCCAGGAGCCCGGCCGGGCGGGCCTGTCTGGTATCATCGCGGTTTGCCAACTGATCGCATCTGCACCGTGACCGCCAACACACAAACCGAAGACGCTCAGGCCTTTGACGAGGCGTTCAGCCGCGCCGTCGATCTCGGCAACCAGATCGCCGACGGCGACGACAAGGCCGACCTGTGGGACATCGCGGACGGCCTGCTCGCGGGCGCCGTGCAGTACTGGCTGTACACGCGGCAGCCCTGTGGCGACCCGCACTGCGAGGACTGCCTGGCCATCGGCACCGCAGAAGCTCGCGTCGCTGAGTTGCGCCGCCTCATCGAGCAGTTCTCGGAAGAGAGCCAGTACTTCCATTCCCCGACCGATTCGAACGTCGGGCGCGCCTGACGCGTAACTGCGCGTTTGCGCGACGAATCGAGCGCGACGCCGGCACCCAGCAGCGCGAGCATGCCCCTCCAGTACCGGAGGGTTCGTCGTGCCTCACCTCAACATCCGCTTCGTGCTGCTCGCCTCGCCGGTGTTCCTGGCGCTGGGCGCGCAGCAGGCCCAACCGGCTCGAGTGCTGCCACTGCCTGAGGTCGACACGCCGTCGGGCGGCGGCGGCTCGGTAGTGCTCGAGCCGGTCAAAGAGCGCGCTGTGCCGTCGCGCCGCCGCGTCTTCAGCTGTGTCTCACCGGGACTGGTAACGTTCTCGGACCGGCCGTGTGGACCGTCACCTGATGTGCGGGAACTGAAGCTGGACGCGCCCGGGCCGCCGCCCTCGGGCGGGGCCCCGACCGTGGCAAAGCACAAGGATGCGCCGGGTCCTCGCACCACCGCCAAGGAACATGACGACGAGGAGCCTGCCAACACGGCGATGAAACACGCCGAGAAGTGCCGAAAACTCGAGGCTGCGGTCGCTGCAGATCGATTCGCGCATGCGCTCCGGCTACTCCGCGCGCGAAGCCGGGCGGCTCTGGGACCGCTGGCGCGAGGCGAAAGCCCGGCTGCAGGAGGCCGACTGCTGACGTGCTTGTGTAGAATCGGGGGCTGAAGCGCGGCATGACGACGTATGCGCGCAGCAAGGTGGTCCCAGCATGAATTCCCTGCCCACGATGCCCTCGGCCCTGCGCCTGGCGGCGCTGGCCTGCCTCGCGCTGTTCGCGACGACCGCATGCCAGCGCAAGGAACCGCCGGCGACGGCAGCAGTGGAATCCCAGCCAGCGGCGCCGGCGGCAACGCCCGCCCCGGCCGCGGCGCCTGCTCCTGCGGCGGACGACGTGCCCGAAGGCGTGCTGCGCGCCTACGTGTGGCAGTGCCAGGACGGGCAGAAGCTCGTCATGCGCAACCTGTTCCGCGAAAAGGCCATCGCCATCGATTTCCACGATGGCACGCGCCGCCTCGACCAGACAGTCAGCGCCTCGGGCGCGCGCTATGCGGACAGCGTCGTCGTGTTCTGGACCAAGGGCAGCACGGCCACGCTCGAACGCCAGGGCGCGCCAGCGGTGACGTGCGAGGAGCGGCGCGCCGAGTCGCTGCGCGAGGACGCGAGGCTGCGCGGCGTCGTCTATCGCGCGCTCGGCAACGAACCGGGCTGGATTCTCGAGGTGGGGCCGGCCGGCAAACTGAGCTGGGTGACCAACTGGGGCCAGGATCGCTACGATTTCGACCAGGCCCAGGCGGCCACGCTGGCCGACGGCGCGGTCGTCTTTACCGCGCAGCAGGGCGCTGACTCGATCAAGGCGACCATCAAGGCGGAGCGCTGTATCGACGACGGCGAAGTCGAGTTCGACCACGTCGCGACGGTCGAATCCGGCGGGCGGACGTTGCGAGGTTGCGGTTCGCGGCTCAACGCCAGGTAAGGCAACCGAGCCGGGGTTGCGCCGTCGACGCGCGGCGTCACTCGTCGGGCAGCGGGATTCGCTCCGGGTCACCGGGCACCGACGCGAACCGGCGCTCCCGCCAGTCGCGCTTCGCGGTTTCGATGCGCTCGCGTGAACTCGATACGAAGTTCCAGTAGATGTGACGCGGGCCGTCGAGCGGCGCACCGCCCGCCAGCATGAGACGCGAAGGCTCGACGGCCCGCACCGCCACCGAGCCGGGCGCGAGCACGACGAACTGTCCCTCGGCGAAGCGCTCGCCGTCGATTTCAACGCAACCCTGCGCGACGTAGCAGGCGCGCTGCTCGTGCTCGGCGTCCACGTCGATCGCCGCGCCGGCAGCAAGCAGAGCGTCCACGTAAAGAGTCGGCGAGAACACGTCGACCGGCGAGCGCCGGCCGTAGGCCGTGCCCAGGATCACCGTCAACGTCACGCCGGCCCGCTCGACGCGCGGCAGGCTGGCTGCAGCGTGATGCGCAAAGGACGGCTCGCGCTCTTCCTCGGCACGCGGCAAGGCCACCCAGGTCTGGATGCCATGCGCCCGCGTGCGGCCGGCAGCATCGCGTACCTCGGGCGGCGTGCGCTCCGAGTGCACGATGCCGCGGCCTGCCACCATCCAGTTGACGTCGCCCGGCCGGATCACCTGCGCCGTGCCGAGACTGTCGCGATGCAGGAACGCGCCTTCGAACAGGTACGTCACGGTGGCGAGCCCGATGTGCGGGTGCGGTCGCACGTTGACGCCCTGCTGCGGCCCGAACTCCGCCGGACCCATGTGATCGAAGAATATGAACGGGCCGACCGTCTGCAGGCCGGGCGCGGGCAACACGCGACGCACGGCAAAATCGCCGAGGTCGCGCGGCCGCGGCTCGATGACCTGCTGGACGGTGCTGGACATGCCGGCGCCCTACTTGAGCCCCAGCACGGACTTGCCCTGGTTGAACGTTACGTCCACCGGGATGTTGCGCGCCGCGAGACGAGCAAGATCCGTCGCGAGGTCCGGCCGGATCACGCCGAGTTCCTTCGCCAGCTTGTCCACTCCGGCGTAGTCACCGTCGCCCTGCAGTTTCAGGATCAGCGCGGACAGTTCGTCCATCGCCTGCCTGGTCTTCGCCATGTCCACGCGGTAACGGCCGCTGGCATCGCGCGTGAAGGCGCCGCGGTCGGCGAAGAAGTTGAAGCGCAGCATGTTTGCGCGGCCGTGCGCGGAAGCGGCGCCAAAACGCACGGAGCGGAAGATACCTGTCATGAAGGTGACGTAGTAGTCTTCCAGCGAACCGCTGACTTCGCCCTGCTCGTGCAGCCTGGTGATCATGTAGAGACCAAGGATGTCGGCCTTGCCCTCCTCGAGCCCGCTGCCGAGTTCCTTGAGTGCGTCGCGCACGGTGCCCTTGCCGTCGATCGTGTTCTTGATGCCGAGGCCGTGCGCCACTTCGTGAAACATGGTATCGGCGAAGAAGGCGTCGAACGTGACGTGCTTGCGCTGTTCAGGCACGATCAACTCGTCGGCGATCGGCACCATTATCTTGTCGAACTTGGCGCGCATGGCGTTCTTGAGCTGCAACCGGCGCGTGCCCTTCTCGAGCTGCACCTGCTCGTCGTTGGGCAGGTTGATCGCGATGGTCTTCGAGCCGGCATTGCAGTCGCCCGCGTAGTAGAGGACGTCGTATGCGTTGAGGTCGGAGTCGGTGCCGGGCTTTTCGGCCTTGTATGCCGCTGCCACCGGCAGGCCCTGCTGCAGTTCGGGCAGCATGGCGGCGTAGCGCGCGAGCCGCTTGCTCCATTCCATGTCCTTCACCAGAACGTAGGCCTCGTACGCGGCCTTGTAGCCGAACAGCTGGTCCTCGTAGGTCTCGATCGGGCCGATCACGAGGTCGATGCGATTGGTCTTCATGTCGAGCCAGGCGCGGTCGCTCTCGCGATAATCGTCCGTGCGCAGCGCACTGGCGCGCAGTTGCAGGTAGCGCTTCAGCCCTGCGTCCTCGGCGAGCGCCGCAGCCTGTTCAAGCAGGCCGGCGGCCTTCTGGACGTCCGCCGCATGTTCGACGTGGTACGGCACCGTCACCAGCGCGCCTTTCGCGTCGCGGCGCAACACCGTGTACTCGCTGCGCGATGCCGGCAGGTTGGCGCGCTCGAATTCGTCCTTGGTCATGTCGAGCGGGTAGAACTGCGCGCCAGCCGGCTTGGCACCGGCACCGGGCACGAACGGGGCGTTGTCCGCCAGGCGGTCCCAGGGACCGTAATTGAGCTGGGCAAAGCGCTGCTGCTGCGCATTTTTGGAGAGGGTCTCCAGCAGCGTCTTGCGGTCGCCGTAGGCCTGCTTCCAGAACAGCCCATCCATGATGTCGGCGGCGTCGATGAAGAGCCCGAGCATGCGGCGCTCGTTGTCCGTGAGGCCGGACAGGTCGGCGCTGAGCGTGAACGGTGAGTAGATCTCCGGCCGCGCGGGCACGACAGCCGGCGTCACGCTGGTATCCCTCTGCATTGCTGCTTCTCCGGCTGCGGCCGCGCCGCCACAGATCGTCAAGCCAGCGATGCCGGCCAGCACCGCATGTCGTATGGTCATCATCTCGTCTCCTGGAGGTCTATTTGCGGCCAAACAGCGCTTCGAGTTCGGCTTTCGCCTTGTCGGCCGCGCTCAGGGCCTCGGGTCGGTAGGCCGTGGGGGTCGGCCGGAAGTAATCGCAGAAATTCGCGGCCTGCTTGTCCTTCACTTCCTCGGCGATGGTCTCGCGGCAGTGCTTGGCCTTGGACGTGTCGTAGAACTCGCACATGCGACAGACGTGCAGCTCCGCATGGCAGGTCCGGCATTCCTCGAGCCGCCGCAGCGGCAGCGAATAATCCGCAAGCGATGCCCCGCATTTCCAGCAGCGCAGTCCGTTGTCCATCGCCGCAGCCTCAGGGTTGCGTCGCCGCCGAGGCAAGGACCAGCCCGGCCAGCACGGCGCGCGGAAGATGCAAGACAGTCATGCGGCGCTCCTGGGAAAGATCGCGCCCTAGCTACGCTCCCCTCCCCGCCTTGTCAATCGGCTGGAGTCGATTACGCTTGCAGCCCCGGCTCGTGGAATCCCGCATGGCTGTTCGCACCGTCCTCCGCATGGGTCACCCGCTGCTGCAGCAGGTTGCCGCCCCCGTCGAACGCTTCGGCACGCCCGAACTGCGCGAACTCGTGGCGGACATGGACGACACCATGCGCGCGCTCAACGGCGCGGGCATCGCGGCTCCGCAGATCGGGGTGTCGCTGCGCGTCGTCATGTTCGAGATCACGCGCAACCCGCGCTATCCGCAGGCCGAGCCCGTGCCCTGGACGGTGCTGGTGAACCCGGTGCTGGAGCCACTCGGCGAGGAACGGGACGAGGCCTGGGAAGGCTGCCTGTCGGTCCCCGGCCTGCGCGGCGTGGTCGAGCGCCATTCGCAGGTGCGCTACCGCGGCGTCGACCCGGAGGGCCGGCCGATCGACCGCACCGTCGCGGGCTTTCACGCGCGGGTCGTCCAGCACGAGGTGGACCACCTCGACGGCATCCTGTACCCGATGCGAGTCACGGACATGCGCCGTTTCGGCTTCGAGGCCGAACTCTTCCCGGACCCCGGCACCCTGCCGCCCGACTGAGGCGACCGGCCGCAACCCCGGCTGCATTTAGCGCAGTCGATTGCGCAACTCCCCTATTTATGTCGCGCGGGGCGCGGTCGATCCTTGGGCGGTCACTCACGGAAGAATGCGATGACCAGGCACCTCGATTCGAAACAGGTTGAGTCGTTGCGGACGGCGATGCGCGAGCGGGCCGCCCAGCTGCGCGAGGAGATCCGCCAGACGCTGCTGAAGAGCGACTCGGAGCATTACCTGCAGATCGCGGATTCGGTACGCGACCTCGAGGACGAATCCTTCGCCGACCTGATGGTGGACGTGAGCCTGGCGGAGATCGACCGCGACCTGGAAGAGCTGCGCGCGATCGAGGCGGCGCAGCTGCGCATGGCCGACGGCAGCTACGGAACCTGCGGAGTCTGTGAGAAACCGATCGACATCAGGCGGCTCGAAGCCACGCCGCACGCCCCGCGTTGCATCGATTGCCAGACCCTCTACGAGCGGACGCACTTCCAGAAGTTCGGCCACACGCTGTAGCGGAGACAGGGGACACCTGTGTCCGGCTAAGTCTCGCGCCACGCAGCGTCGTAGTTCTGGCCGTACTGCATGATCCGCTCCAGCACGGTGTCGTAGCCCATCCCCGCAGCCAGCGCCGACGTGGCGAAATCCTCGATCTGCGCAAGGTTCGGGTTGGCGTTGGCCTCGAGCACGTACAGGCTGCCGTCCGGCTTGAGCCGCAGGTCGATGCGCGCGTAACCGCTCAGCGAAAGCGCACGGTAGATCCGCCGCGCAACGGCCGCGAGCCGCAGCGGCAGGCCTGCCTGCAGGTCGCGGGCCGGGCCGGTGGCGATGCCGTGTCGCGTCTGGTAGTTGCGATCCCACTTCACCTTGCGGGTCGCGATCGACATGACGTCCGGCAGCGTCCCGAAACTCAGCTCCCACACGGGCAACGTCGTCAGGCGGTCGTTGCCCATGACGCCGATGTAGAGCTCGCGCCCCTCGATGTACTCCTCGACCAGCGCATCGGAATTCGTCTGCTCGTGGATGAACTCGACGCGCTCGCGCAGCTTCTGCCCGTCATGCACGATCGAGGCCTGCGAGATGCCGAGCGACGCGTCCTCGGTGGCGGACTTCACGAACAGCGGGAACTTGAGCTTGCGCGGCTCATGGTAGCGGCGCTTGCGCGGCAGCAGCGCGTAACGCGCGGTCGGGATCCGGTGGTAGGCGAGAATCTGCTTCGACAACACCTTGTCGCGCGAGATCATCATGCCGCGCGGGTTGCAGCCCGTGTACGGCAGGCGCATCAGCTCGAGGAACGCGACCACGTACTGGTCATAGGTGACGATCCCCTGGAATTCCTCGAGCAGGTTGAACGCGACGTCGGGCTTCCACTCCATGATCGTCGAGCGCAGTTCGGCGAGGTTGTCCCCCATGCCAAGCACCCTGACTTCGTGCCCCATGGCCCCGAGCGACGTGGTGACGTCGTACTCGGTGCGCCACTCGTCGATTTCCTGCTGGGAGTAGCCTGCGGTGTGCGCCGGCGGGACCAGCGTTTCGTGCACCAGCACGAGCACGCGCAGGGGTTTCTTGGTCATAGGGCGTAGTTCTCACGGTCCCGCAGCAGCATGTCGAGCATGATCCGCTCGAGCATGACCAGAACCTCACGCTTGGTGTCACGCTGATTGTGACGGAGCCGCAGTTTCATGAGCCGTGCGCGCTGTGTTGCAGTCTTGAGCACGTGCTGGACCAGGTAGGGGTGCATTCTCGCACGCCGGATCATGAGCCGCTCGACCTGCGGCTGCACCTTGCGCAGGAAACGGCTCGCCTGCGGCGCATCGGGATAGTCCTCCACGGACCCGAACACCCGCAGCAGCCGGCGGTCGTACGAACGGGCCGTGTCGACCTCGTAGCGGCGCTGCTTGCGCCGGTAGTGCTCGCGCAGCGTGCGCGTGTTTTCCGAGAGCGGCTCGATGACGTCGCGGCTGAGGCACACCGCGCGCCTGCCCTGGAGGTTGCGGATCGTCGAGTCGACGTACTCGAGCTTGCGCAGCGCGGACCAGCCCGCGTACTGGCTGCGCCAGCGCGAATAGCGCGGCAGCCACACGGCGAAGGTCTCGGCGAAATCCTCCGTCGGGTGGCTCTGCGCATACCAGTGGCCGAGGTGCAGCACGAAACGACGGCTGCCCGGGCGCGGCGAATACCGTGTCGGGTAACGGCGCGACGCCTTGCCGAACGTTTCGCGCCACGACTTGCGCCGGCGCAGCGCAAAGGCCGTGTCGATCGCGTGCCCCGTCTCGTGGCGCAGGATGCGCATCAGCCACTTGTCGTTGCCGCCCTCCACTTCGTGCATGAAGCGGCGTTCCAGCCGCTGCAGCCGCGGATGCGCGAGGTAGAACGGAATGGCGATGCCGGGAATGCCGTCGGGAGAAAACCATTCCTCCGACAGCCAGAGGTGCGGCCGGAAACGGATGTCCTTGAGCCGCAATTCCTCGTAGAGACGCTCGATCGCCAGGTCGAGGCCAGACCGTGCCAGCGACAGGCGGAGGTCGCAGAAGCGCAGGTCGAGCAGTGCTTCGTCGTCGAGCCGGGTCCAGGCCGGCTCACGCCGACGACGACGCTTCACGCCGTCGCTCCGGGGGACGCGAGGTGCGCCAGGCACAGGCTCGCGACGGCTTCCAGCTTCTCCCGCGCCGCCAGCTTGTCGAGCTGGTCGGCGGGCAATGCGGAGAACCCGTGGCGCAACCCGTACATCGTGCCCACGAGCGCCGTGACCAGCGCGGCACCTTCGCGCATGCTGCGCCGGCCCTGCTCGATCGCCGAGTCGAAGTCGGCCGCATCGAGCACGATGCGCCGCGCCGTGGCCAGGACGTGCAGCACGTCTTTCGTGCTCCCACCCTTGTCGACGACGACGGTTGCAGTGGCTTCCGCCCGCACATCGCTGCGCAGGGGCCTGGCGTCCCAGCAGCCCGGCGCGGGCTCCGGCACAGCCTGCAACCAGGACTGCGCGGACTGGCCCTGCAGCGCACAGACCAGCATCGCGGCATAGAAACGGCAGGTGTCGAGCACCAGCGGCGACTGGTGCGTGGTGCGCGAACATTCAGCCGCCAACGCGATGGCAGCCGCGGGATCGTTGCCCGCATACAGCGCCGCCGCCAGCACGCGCGGCAGGCTCGTGGCCGAGGCGTCTTTCGGATCGTGCGAACCGGCCATCGGCAGGCCGCGCCACCGATACGTGGCAAGTGCCCTGGCGACGTCGGCTGCCGCGCCGGCTTCGCCGGGCTCGCCGGTCGCCGTCAGTTCGCCGTCCTTGTACCAGCGCCAGTACCGTTCGATCTGGTCGCGCGCGTCGCAGCGCCCGACCGTGAACAGGCTTGCGGCCAGTCCGAGCGTCAACGCCGTGTGCTGGGTCCAGACGAGGCTCGATGCCTTGCCTGCGGCAGCGGCCCGCGCCGCGCCCAGTGCATCGCCGAGCGCCAAACCGTGCCAGCCGCCGCGCACGCGTTCCGCGAGCGATACGCCGCCGGTGGCACCTTGCGCCCCCTGCGTTGCAGCGAGGCGCAACGGGCCGCCAGGCAGCCGGCGCGCGAACCCGGGCTGCAATGGCGCCCACGTGCGCACGAACTCGGTTTGTTCTTCCGTCTCGGGCACGCACGGCCACACACTCGAACGCGATGACTGCCGCCAGAAATCGGCGAGCTCATCGAGTGCGGCGGCGCCGCCTCCTGGATTGCGCTCGGCCAGCCAGCATCCCGCAGCCATCGAACTGCGGCCGATGCCCGCACGACAGTGCATGTACACGCTGTGGCCCGCGTCGAGCGCGCCATCGATCATGGCAAGGATGCGCCCCATGGTTTCGCGTTCGGCCGGGACGCCGTGGTCCAGGATCGGTTCGCGCAGGTATTCGACCCGGAGTCCGGCCGGGGTCTCGAACGGCAGCAGCATTTCGTACGCAGGCGTCTCGTCCACTGCCGTGAGGTCGATGAAGCACGTTATGCCCGACTCCAGGAACCGGCGCAGGCGGTCCATCGCCTCGGCGCGCGAGCGCGAACCAGGATGCTCGCCGACCAGCAGCCGCCCGGGAACGACCCAGTACGACGCCTTGACGGGCCTCGACGGCGACAGCTCAGGGTCGTTGATGGGTGTCGGTGTCACCCTGCCATGATAATTCAACGGGCCCCTGCAACGGGGTGCGACCTCCGGTGCGGCTGTGAGAGACTTGGGTCAACGTTCCAGGGGAGAACTCCGTTGCTGAAACAGCTGGCAGCCCGCAAGTCCGTGGCTGCGATCAACCGCGAGATCGAGTCCGGGCCCAAGCTGAACCGCGTACTGGACCGTCGAGCGCTGACCTCGGTCGGCCTGGGGTCGATGATCGGCAGCGGCATATTCGTCCTGACGGGCACCGTGGCCGCCCAGCACACGGGCCCCGCCGTCACCCTCGCCTTCCTCGTGGCCGCCATCGGCTGCGGCCTGGCGGCCCTCTGCTACGCCGAACTGGCCTCGATGATCCCGATTTCGGGCAGCGCCTACAGCTACACCTACGCGACGCTTGGCGAAGGCGTGGCCTGGTTCGTCGGCTGGAACCTCGCACTGGAATACGTGATGTCGGGTGCGGCCGTCGCCGTCGGATGGTCAGGCTACGTCGTCAACCTGCTCGCCGAGTTCGGCCTCCATCTGCCCGACGCGCTCACCAATGCGCCGCTCGGCAAGGGCACAGACAATCACCTGGTGACGACGGGTGCCCTGGTCAACGTGCCGGCCGTGCTCATCGTCGCGCTGCTCACGTGGGTCTGCTACATCGGCGTGAAGCATTCGACCCGCGTCAACAACGTGATGGTGATCATCAAGGTCCTGATCATCGTCCTGTTCATCGCGGTCGGCATCAAGTACGTGTCACCTGACCTCTGGCAGCCCTACCTTCCCGCCAACACCGGCACCTCGGGACATTTCGGATTCAGCGGCATCATGCAGGGCGCCGCGATCATCTTCTTCGCCTACATCGGCTTCGACCAGGCCGCGACGACGGCGCAGGAAGCGCGCAATCCGCAGCGCGACGTGCCGTGGGGCATCATCGCCGCGCTGATCATCTCGACGACGCTGTATGTAACGATGTCTGCCGTGATGACGGGCATGGTGTCGTACACGGAACTGAACGTCGCCGCGCCGGTCGCCGTCGCGCTCGACGCGCATCCGGAACTGAAGTGGCTCGGACTGCCGGTCAAGATCGGCGCGATCGTGGGCCTCACGTCGGTGATCCTCATGTCGCTGCTCGGCCAGCCACGCATTTTCATGGCGATGTCGCGCGACGGCCTGCTGCCGCCGGCGATGCAGAAAGTGCACCCGAAATACCGCACGCCGCACGTGGCGACGATCGTCACGGGCGTGGTGGCCGCGTTCTTCGCCGGCGTCTTTCCGCTCGACGTGCTCGGCGAGCTGATCTCGATCGGCATCCTGCTCGCGTTCACCGCCGTGTGCGCCGGCGTCGTCGTGCTGCGTCGCACGCAGCCCGACACGCCGCGTCCGTTCCGCGTGCCGTTCGCCACGTTCACTGGCGTGGCTGGCGTGTTCGTCTGCCTCGCCATGACGGCCTTCCTGCCGCACGACACGTGGATCCGGCTGGCGGTGTGGACGGCTATCGGTTTCCTCATCTACTTCCTGTACGGCTACAAGCATTCGCGGATCCGGCAGCAGGTCTGACCTGCGCGCCTGCAGCGTCCGGTGGCGGCTGTTCGTCGCTGCTGGGCGCTTTGCTTTTTGCGGATGTGCGGGAAGTGTGCGTCAGGAGTGGTAGCGGGCGGTCGATCCGGGGCCTTTCCCAGAGCTTGGAAAGGCAGACACGCGCTCTGGGAAAGGCCCCGGACCGACCGCTCGCGATTCAGCGCCTGAGCAATTTCCCGGCACGCCGGAAAATTGCACGGCGCAAGCAGCGTTGCAGATGCGCCTACGGACAGTGAGACGCGCAGTCAGTTGCATGACCGTCGGTGGAATGCAGGACCGCAGAAGTAGCGGCAAGGCCGCGGGCAAGACCCAAAGCTCTGCCGCCAAATTGCGTTGGCACTTCTTCGCCGACGCCGGATCCATAACCTGCGTGCCGAAAGCAGACCCTCTAGGCCCGTTAACGACCGAGGCCGTGTGAAAACGCCAAGCCAAATTCACGACAGTGGCATTCTTTGTGACTCTTTCTACCCGAATCGAGAAGCATCGAATCTACGACCGCGAAATTGACGGTGGACCATGCGTCTCGCGCGAGTGGAGCGCGTCTTCACACGGCCTCGACCCACAGCAGAAGTTCGTCGCGCTACAAAGCAGGCGCTCAAAGTCCAATTGAGGCGCCGGCGTAGCGCGAAGCACGGAGCGAACCGGCAGGCGCAGCTTGTCGGCGGTCCGCTCGAAGCTCCTGACCGCGCTGCCCAGGCGAGCGACGCGAGCGCACAGATTCGAACGGTGCCCTGCGGACGGCGTCCGGTCACAAGGCCCAGTTGCCGTACACGGTCAGCACGACGGACAGCGTCTGGTCGTACCCACCCACCAGGTTGCCGCGCCCGCCGAGCACCGGGGGCAGCGTGCTGCGCTTGTCCACGTCGATGTTGCCGCCGTAGAGCAGCTCGCCCGTGAAGCCCCACTTGAATGATTCGCTGGCCTGGCGTTCGCCGCCGGCACCAAGCCGCCACGTTGAGTTGACCGGGAACAGCGGCGAGACGTCTTTGCCGTCCTGGAACCCGGAGTCGTAGGCGAGGCCGGCGTTCACTTTCCACTGGCTGTTCGTGCGGTACTGGGCGCCCACCGCGACGTGCCAGGTGTCGTCAAACGACAGTGGGTTGGTGAGGCTGAGCGGGTTCTGCGTGTTGTCGATGCCGATCTCGACCTCGCCGAACTCCGACCAGTCCTGCCAGCCGACGTTGCCCATGAGGGCCCAGCGGTCGCTGATCTCCGTGTACACGCTCCCCATCACCTGCTGCGGCACCTTGGCGCCGACAGCCACGCGTGCATCGAGCAGGCCACGCGACTGCAGCAGCGCGGTCAGGATCGGGCCGGTCCCCGAGAATTTCGCACGGCCGCTGAAATCGAGGTCGATCTGCGACGTGTACGTGAGCCCCAGGCGCGTGCCCGGCACCGGCTCGTACAGCACGCCGACATTGCCGCCCCAGCCCCAGGTGTTGTCGTCGATCTCGAGCCGCCCGTCGCTCAGCGACGGCACCGCGTTGTTGATCGCTACCTGCTGGTCGAACATGCCGTACATGCCGTTGATGCCCGCGCCGAGCGACAGCTTGTCGTTCACGCGATACGCGATCGACGGCATGACGGACACGCCGACGAGGTCGCCGACCTGCACGCGGTAGCGACCCACCCAGTCGTCTTCGTAGTCCAGCATGGAACCGAAGTTGCCAGCCACGGCGAAGCCCAGCGCGAGATCGGGCGACACGCGATGCGTCAGGAAGGCGCCGCCGCCCGGGACGTACCCGTTCGAGCCGATGGCGCGGCCGCCGTCGCCACTGCCCAAGCCCGGCGAGGTGGCGCCATCGATCGCGAACTGCGTGTTCAGCCACATCAGTTGGCCGCCGACGAGCACCTGCGTACCGTCGAGGCGCGTCATGCCGGCCGGATTCGTGAACGCGGTGGAGGCGTCCTGCGCGCGTGCGGCATAGCCCGCCGCCGCCAGACCCGGTTCGGCCGTGCCGAATTCGTAGAGCAGCAGCCCGCCGGCCTGGGCGGTGCTGGCGATGAGGGCTGTCGCCGCGAATGCAGCCGCCAATGAGCCTGCCAGAACTGCCCTGCGTACCTCGGTCATGATCGATCCTCTGATGGTTTGCAACTGACTGAACCGGACGCAATCGTGAACGCGATCGGACACGCAGATCAAATACTCGTGGACCAGAGACTAGCGCGGGAACAGCAGCGTCATCGTGAAGCGGAGCCCGAAGCCTTCCGGGCCGCTGTCGGGGCTTTCGAGCCAGTACCGCACGCCGCCGCCCAGGCTGACCAGCTGGGTGCCAAAACGCATCAGCCTTGAGACGCTGGCGTTGACTGGCACCGACCACTGCTCGTTCTCCCAGTCGTAGCTCGACTCGGTGTTGACGGCGAACGTCCACTGTGTCGGCGTGGTGTAGGTGAGGAACGGCTGCAGGAAGGTCGCGTTGACGTCGGCACGATCGCCGTCACCCGCGAACGACCAGAGGTGGTTGGCGAGCACGCCGCGCGTCCAGCCGTTCGATTGCTTCAGCACCACGGCCGTCGGGCCCGCGCCCCACTTGTCGGTCGTCAGCAGGTCGTTCGAGCCGGTCGGCAGCAGCAGCACCGGGCCGGCGCCCCAGATCCAGCCCGAAGCCGTCGGCGCCTTGGGCGAGAAGAAGATGCTCTGGACCACGTCGCCGGTCCCAGTTTGCGTTCCGGCGCCCGGGAAGATGTCCGACTGCCGCACCACCGGCAGGATAGTGCGCGAGATCAGGTTCCACTCGTCGTTCAGGTCAAGAGGGATGACTGGCTGCACGTTGAGCAGCCAGCGGTCGCCGTCGTCGGCCGGGCCGATGTCCTGGTCGTAGTTCAGTTGCAGCGGCACGCTGATCAGCGCTGCGACCGGGTTCGACAGCTGCATCGCGAGGCTGGTCTCGTACGCCTCGTCCGCCTGGGCGGTGCTGGCGATGAGGGCTGTCGCAGCGAATGCAGCCGTCGCTGAGCCTGCCAGAACTGCCCTGCGTACCTCGGTCATGGTCGATCCTCTGATGGTTTGCAACTGACTGCCCCGGACTCCGCGACCACCGCCACTGGCGCACACGTACGAAGCGCGGTCAGTGCTCCAGGCCGTCGTTGTATTTCAGGTCACCTTTCGCACCGAGCAGCTCCGGCGTGGCCGTCGTTGCAGGCAGCATCCGGCTTCGATCCAGCACGCGATCCAGTTCGGCCAGCGCGTCGCCGCCCCTCGCCGGGGCGCCCTTGCCGAGCACAAAGTCGGCCAACTCGCTCCGCGTCACGTCGACGTGACGAGCGCCCCGGGACGCGACCGGGGAGATCACGAGTACACTGTTGCGCAATTCGACCTGCCTGATCTGCGGATCGCCCTCGGCTGCGATAGTGAAGACGAGACGCTGGCCCTCGGCCTTGCGCGGATCGACGAGGTAGCGGACGAACTGCAGGTTCTGGTCGAGGGAGGCGCGCGCCAACTGGTCAGCGCGCGGCGTATTCAGGAACGTCCGGATCGCATCCAGCGTGACCGGCTGCCCCTGCATCAGAAGCTTACCCTCCATCTGCAGCGCCTCCGTGATGTAGAAGCCCCGCGCGTTGGCGGAGTCAGTGCGCTGGCCGAGGGCGCGGGCGGCCGTCGCGCGTGTCTTTTGGGCCGCCGCATCGGCGGGGTCCAGCGTCAGCAGCATCGAGGTGAGCTTGAGCCCCCAGCGCCAGCCGGCGAACCCGCCGTCGGCGACCGCCTGCGTGGCCATCTTCTGCACCGCGGCGCGGCCGCCCATCGCCTGCACCGTGCGTTCCGCTTCTTCCCGGACCGACAGCGGATTGATCTGGTAGACGTCGCCGTCGAACCAGCCGAGATTGCCGTTATAGACCTGCCGAACGTGACTCTCGACCTGCCCGTACGCCTCGCGCCCTTCGCGCAGGCGGCGCGGCATGTACAGCGTCTCGGCCGCCTCCCGGGGGCCGAGGCCGCTGGCGATCAGGCGCAGCGTCTGGTCGTGAATGATCTGCACCGAGTCGACGGAGCGCTCGACCGCCTCCCGCACGGCCTTCTCACCCTTGTGCGTCGGCCCGTGGATGTCCAGCAGGATCTCCGCGTTCTTGGACTCGACCCAGCGGGCGTCATTGACCAGGATCTCGGGATTTCGATACGTGCCGCCGCGCAGCGTGTAGATGTTGAAGATGGTGTCGATCACCAGGAAGTTGGTCACGAGCAGGCGCCGCTGCGGGAAATAGAACGCGACGCTGTCCGTCGTGTCCGTGCGAGCTGGCGCGACCTGGACCGGCTCGCCGGCGATCACGACGTCAACGACCTTGCCGTCCGGGAAGAGCTTCGTCGGCGGTTGGTAGCTCGACACGGCCAGGAACTTCTCTGGCGTGAAACTCATCGCGTTCGGGAATGCGTCGGGACCCGTCGTGGGGTGAAAGACGCCAAACTGCGCGATCGCCCGCGACTGGGTGACGCCGCCCAGGACGTTGACCCCGCCGGAGGCACTGCGGTTGCGGTCCAGGTATTCATGTCCCCAGATCTCCGTGCCGTCGTCGAGCCACGCACCGGTGCCGTCGGCGTAGTGCCAGTGCGTGAGCAGGATCGCGGCCACCTTGATCTTGTGGCCGAGCGTCTGCTCGAGCGTCTCGCGCATTTCGGCCGCGGCGCGGGTGGAATCGCCGGTGTCGACGATGATCCATCCGTTCGGCGCTTCGATGGCGAAGCTGTGCGCGATGCCCCAGCCTCTCAGTGCATAGACGCCCGCGGCGACCTGCTCGGCGACTTTCGAATCCGTAATGCCCATTCGCGCGTTGGCGGTGAGCGCCGTGTCGGTCGTGATGACTCCGTTAGGACCGGTGACCGTCTCCATGGTCAGCGAGCGGCTGCTCCAGGATGCCGCCGGTTGTGCGGTGGCGCGTTCCGTCGATTGGGCGCGGGCGCCGAGCGACGGTGCCAATGCAGTTAATGCACAGGCCAGGATCAAGAGAATACGGTTGGTCATGGCTGGTCCTTCGGGGTTCGGTACACGCGGCGCGTCACTGTGCGCTTTCACTGCAGCCAGATACCACGACCCCGGGGTGCACTTTGCACAAAATGGTACAGTTGCCATCG
Source organism: uncultured Gammaproteobacteria bacterium (assembly GCA_963698735.1). Classification (GTDB taxonomy): domain Bacteria; phylum Pseudomonadota; class Gammaproteobacteria; order Steroidobacterales; family Steroidobacteraceae; genus RPQJ01. The sequence goes on from CAVOSA010000021.1 coordinate 79,026, forward strand.
ATATGGCCAAGTCCAGCGGTGCGACCGTCGAATCCTGCCTCCCGATCCGTGGGTGGTTCGCGGACTGCACGCCGCGCTTCAAGCGCGAGTTCCTCGCGCTGGGGCGCCCGAAGTTCTACGCAGCCGGCAGCGTGATCTATCAGGCGGACGACGTCGGGCAGGACGTCTTCGGTATCAGCTCCGGTGTGGTCACCGTGCAGAGCAAGTTCACCCATCCGGACGCGGTGCTGCTGCACATGCTGCGGCCCGGAGATTGGTTCGGCACCGTGCCAGTGCTTCTCGAGCGGAGTCGTGTCGTCACCACTGTCGCCAGAACCGACGTGAACCTCCTGCGCGTTCCGGGCGACGAGCTACGGGCACTGCTTCGACGTCGCCCGGAGTGGTTCGCCGAGCTCGGGCGCGAACCGATCTACACCATCGACCTCGCCATGCAGATCGCTGCCGACCTGCTGATCCGCGATGCCTCGGCGCGTTGCGCGGCCGTCCTGCTGCGCCTGGCCGGCCGGCGTTCGGCGTCGGCTACGGATGCCGACCTGCCGTCCGAGATTCCGGCTTCGCAAACGGAGCTCGCGATGCTGGGCAACGTCTCCAGGAATACGTTCAGCCGCGTGGTGCGAGAGTTCTCGAGACGTCGACTCGTGACCCTCGACTACAGGTCGCTGACCGTGAACGACCCTGCGCGACTGCGTGACATCGCGGATTCCGGCTGAGAACGCGCCGGGATTCTCGAGCAGCGACTGCAGTTGGCACGCCCCTCGTACGACTGCTTGTGGCCGACTTTACGCGTACACAAGTGCCCGCTTTCCCTCGGCCCCCGGCAACGACCGAAATCCAGTTCCCGATTGCGGACGCTGCACGGTGAAAAACGACCCAACGCCGACCCTCTGGGGCTGCTCCACTGGGTTAGGGCGCGGCCGGAAGATGCGAGCACCCTTCGGTCGCGGGGCCAGGTCCGAACTCCGTTTTTGTGCCAGGAATAGTCCTACAGGTGCCGACTGGCAGCGGCATTTCTGCTTGGCAGCCATCAGATTTCATCTGGCGCAGCGGTTTTCACGCCACGACTTCACCTGCGCCGTGCAATGTTTTCGGCGCGCCGAAGACGAGCCCAGGCGCCGCGTATCAGGCGGTCGATCCAGTCGTTCTTCCCGAGCGCGTGTCTGCCTTTCCGCGCTCGGGAAGAACGACTGGATCGGCCGCCAGGGGCTGCCCCTCTGGCTCTCTCCGGCCACAGCGCAAAACCAACCGGCGCAATGAAGGCGACAAGAAAAGCCGCAGCGCTACACCTCTTCCCAGGGCTCACGCCCCGCTGCAATCGGCGTCGCAGCTGCATCGGCGCCATCGACACCTGCAGGTCGAAGCCCGCTGCAGGTCGGCTGACCGCCGCGACGCGGCGAGCTTCGAGGCCGGCGAAATCGAACGCCTGCGGGTCCGCCAGGTGCGACGGTCGACACGTTGCAGAGCGACGAGAAAATTGCTTCCGTGCGCCCGGGGAACTCGCGCTCCCAGTCGGCCAGCATTTTCTTCACCGTCACGCGCTGCAACTGGTCCTGCGACCCGCACAGCGTGCACGGAATGATCGGAAACGCCGCGCGCCCGCGAGTAGCGCTCGATCTCACGCTCCGGCACATAGGCCATCGGCCGGATCACGATGTGCCGGCCGTCCTCCGAGAGCAGCTTGGGCGGCATCGCCTTCATGCGCCCGCCGAAGAACATGTTCAGGAACATCGTTTCGACGATGTCGTCGCGATGATGGCCCAGCGCCACCTTGGTGATGCCGTTCTCCGACGCGTACCGGTACAGCGCGCCGCGGCGCAGCCGCGAGCACAGGCCGCACATCGTCCGGCCTTCCGGGATCACGCGTTTCACGACGCGGTACGTGTCCTGCTCGATGACGTGGAACGGCACGCCGAGCGCGGTCAGGTATTCGGGCAGCACGTGCTCCGGGAAGCCGGGCTGCTTCTGGTCGAGGTTCACCGCGACGAGGTCGAAGCGCACGGGAGCGCTCCGCTGCAGCGAGAGCAGGATGTCGAGCAGCGTGTACGAATCCTTGCCGCCCGAAAGACAGACCATGACGCGATCGCCGTCCTCGATCATGCGGAAGTCTTCGATGGCCTTGCCGACCAGGCTGCGCAACCGCGCCTGCAGGCGCTTGAAGGTCGAGGACGAGGTGGCCGGCCGGGCGCGTGACGACGCCGGTGGGGGAACGATCACGGCGCTCATGTCAGTTCGCCGTCTCCGCGGCTGGCTGCCCGCTCGCTGACGCCTGCTCTTCCGGACCGGGGGCTTCCCGCTCGAGATACTTCGCTTCCGCATAGCGCAGCCAGGGCGCCGCGGACAGGGTCTTGCCCGTCGCATCCTTGATCAGTTCCTGCGCGCCGACGCTCGCGCCAAGGCCGTGCACGTTCTGCCGCAGCCACTCGAACAGGCCGCCGAACCGGCCCGCGGCGATCTCCGCGTCGAAGTGCTCGCTATCGGTACGCAGGGTCTCGTAAATCTGCGCGGCAATGAACGAGCCGAGCGCGTACGAGGGGAAATAGCCGAACTGCCCGAGCGCCCAGTGCGGATCCTGCAGGCAGCCATCGGTGTCGCTCGACGGCCGCAAGCCGAGCCGCCGATCGAAGCCCGCACGCCAGGCCTCCGGCAGATCCCGCACGGGCATCGTGCCCTCGAAGATCTGCTTTTCCAGGTCGTAGCGCAGCATGATGTGCACGGGGTACGTGAGTTCGTCGGCGTCGGCGCGGATGGCACTGCGCCGCACGCGAATCAGCGTGCGATAGAGGTTCTCGACCTCCCACGCCGGCCCGTTGCAGCCGAAATGCTTCTCCAGCAGCGGACGCAGCCAGGTAAGGAACGGGCGGCTGCGGCCGATGATCATCTCGAGCAGCAGCGACTGGCTTTCCTCGAGCGCCATGCCGCGGTCCCGCCCGACGGGCTGGTCGCGCCACGCCTCGGGCAGGCCCAGGTCGTACATCGCCTGGCCGGTTTCGTGCAGCACGCCCATGAGCCCGTGGAACGGCTCGTTGACGTCGTAACGGGTCGCGATGCGCACGTCGCCCCAGACGCCTTCGGTGAACGCGCGGCTGCTCTCGTCGAGCCGGCCGCGGTCGAACGGGAAGCCGATGACGCGCATCACTTCGAGCGCGAGCGAACGCTGCTTCGACACACCGACCTTCCCGACGATCGGCAGCGGCGGACGCTCGGCCTGCAACTCGATCGCTTCGCGGATCAGGTTTGGCAGGCGGCGGATCACGACCTTGAACAGCTGGTCGATGTCCTTGCTCAGGAAGCCGGGGCTGAACCCGTCGATGAGCGCGTCATAAGGTGCGAGCCCCAGCGACTGCGAGAGCACCTGCGCCTTGTCTCGCGTCAGCGCCACGACCTCCTCGAGGTGCGGTGCGAACAGCGCGAAATTGTCTTCCTGCCGCGCTTCGAGCCAGCGCACTTCCGCGTGCGACGTGGCCCGTGCCAGGCGCGTGATCAGCAACAGCGGCGTGGCGATGGCGTGATCGCGCTCGCGCCGCATCTCGCGCAGGTTGGCGAGCTGCCAGTCTTCGAGCTGCGACTGGTTGGCCTGTGCGCGGTCGATGAGCCGCGAGACCTTCGGCGACGTGAGCAGCGCGTGGCATTCGGAATCGAGCACGGCGAGCTGCTCGCCGCGGACGTCGGCGCTGCCACGCGGCATCATGACCGCCGAATCCCAGCGCAGCAGGCTGACCGCGCCGCGGAAAGCGTGCAGCCGGCGGAATTCCTGCTCGAGTTGCTGGTAAGGACTTTGTGCCATGGCCGGTCGCGGACGTTCCCGCACTCTCCCGCAGGTGCAGGAGAGGCCGCGCAGCGCGCGGTGAAAGTTGCCCCGGGGTCGGGCAAGGATTGTAGCAAGCCCCTGCGCCAGTGGCGGCCCGACCCGGCCGGGCGCCATTTTTTACATATTACTCAGCGGGTTGCGTGCCTTCCGCCGGACGGCCAGGAGCGAACTTCTGGCGCATCTGCTCGAGCCGGTGCGCCACCTCTCCAGGAGAACCAGTGTTGCGGGCGACCAGCGCATAGACGGCCGGGACGACGACCAGGGTCATCAGCACCGAGATCACGACGCCATAGAAGACTACTACGCCAATTGCCTGAAGTGACCCGGCGCCGGCGCCCGCCGCCAGCATCAGCGGCAGCGCGCCGAACGCGGTGCAGAAGCTGGTCATGAGCACGGGGCGCAGCCGGATCGCCGCGGCCTCGATCACGGCCTCGGTGTATTCCAGGCCGCGGTCACGCAGCTGGTTGGCGAACTCGACGATCAGGATGCCGTTCTTCGCCGCGAGTCCCACCAGCATGATCGCCGCGATCTGGCTGTAGACGTTGATCGACATACCGTACATCCAGAGCCCGACGAGCGCGCCGATGACGGCGAGCGGCACCGTGGTAATGATGATGAATGGGTGCAGGAAGCTCTCGAAAAGCGCCGCCAGCACCAGGAACACGACCACCAGCGTGAGCACGAACATCCAGTAGAGCTGCGTGCCCGACTGCTTGAACTCGCGCGAGGGGCCGTCGAACGCAAGTTTGATGGACGGTGGAATCTCTTTCTCGACGACACCCTCGACGTAACGCAGCGCGTCGCCGAGCGCGTAGCCTGGCGTAAGCGCGGCACTCACCGTAATCGAACGCAGCCGGTCGAAGCGGTTCAGGCGGGTCGGACCCGCGAGCTCGGTGAGCTGCACCAGGTTCGAGAGCGGCACGAGCTCGCCGGTGCGGTCGGAACGCACATAGAGGTTGTCGAGGTCGGTGGGTGTAGCGCGATCTTCGGCGCGACCCTGCAGGATCACGTTGTACTCGCGGTCGCGGTCGATGAACGTCGTGACGATGCGTGAGCCGAGCACGGTCTCCAGCGTGCGCGACACCGTCTGCAGCGAGATGCCGAGGTCGGCCGCGCGATCACGGTCAACGGCAACGCGCAGCTGCGGTTTGCGCTCCTCGTAATTCGACTGGATGTTGGTCAGGCCCGGATTGTCGCCCATGCGCTGCATCAGCAGGTCGCGCCACTGGGTGAGGTCGGAATACTCCGTGCCCTGCAGCACGACCTGCACCGGCGCGCCGCCGCCGCCGAAGCCGCCCGGCACCGTCACGAAACCGCGCACGCCCGGAATCTGGCTGAGCGGTCCGCGCAGCGAATGCGCGATCTGGTCCGCCGTACGTTCGCGCTCACCCCAGGGTGCCAGCAGCAGGAAGCCGCGCGCCTCGTTGACCTGGCTGCCGGCGCCACCGAAGCCACCCGGCACCCGCGCGCTGACGCGCACGACGTCACCGGTCTCGATCTCCTTCGCGGCCATGGCTTCGAGCAGCCGGACGTGTCGGTCCATGTACTCGAGCGACGAGCCTTCCGGCCCGTTCATGCCGATGAAGACGAAGCCGCGGTCCTCGACCGGCGCCAGTTCGCTCGGCAGGGCCTTGAGCAGCACTGCCGCCAGCGCCGTGGCCGCGATCGTTCCACCAATCACGAGCCACGGCCGACGCATCGCGCGGCGCAGGCCGCGGTCGTACCACTCCGCAAGCCGCTGGAAGAAGGCGTCGACGGCGACGGCCATGCGCGAGCGGTGCGCGCCGCCCGCGAAGAGCTTGGACGTCATCATCGGCGTGAGCGTCAGCGCGATGAGCGAGGAAAACGCGACGGCCGCGGCGATAGTGAAGCCGAATTCGCGGAACAGCTTGCCGACGTTGCCCTGCAGGAACGACATGGGCAGGAACACCGCGACCAGCACCATCGTGGTCGCCACCACGGCAAAGCCGATCTCGCGCGCGCCGTCGACAGACGCGATCAGGGCGGGTTCGCCGTTTTCCATGCGCCGGTAGATGTTCTCCAGCACGACGATCGCGTCGTCCACGACAAGTCCGATGGCCAGGACGAGTCCGAGCAGCGTCAGCGTATTGATCGAGAACCCGAGCGCGGCCATGACGATGAACGCGGCGATGATCGACACCGGGATCGTTACGGCCGGCACCAGCGTGGCGCGCAGGTTGCCGAGGAACAGGTAGATCACCGCGATCACGAGGATCATCGCGATCACGAGCGCCCGGACCACCTCGAGCATCGAGGACTCGATGTAGACGGACCGGTCGAGGTTGACCTCCAGCCGGGTGCCCTGCGGCAGGTCGGGAATGATCCGGGCCTGCTCCGCGCGCACGGCCCTGGCGACCTCGAGCGTGTTCGCCTTGGAGATCTGCTCGATGCCGATGCTGATACCGGGGATACCGTTGGTGCGCGAGATAGTGCGCTCATTCTCCGCGGCGAGCCGGACGTCGGCGACCTCGCCCAGACGCACCAGGTAACCGCCCGCACCGCGACCGATCACGAGTTCGCGGAATTCCTGCTCGGTGTTGAGACCGGTCTCCGTGCGCAGCGTAAGTTCGCGCTGCGAGGATTCGAGCCGGCCCGCCGGCAGCTGCACGTTTTCGCGGCGCAGCGAGGCCTCGACGTCGGCGACCGTGAGCTGGCGCGCAGCCAGTGCCTCGCGGTCGATCCAGACGCGCATGGCATAGCGCCGTGCGCCGCTCATGCGGACGCGCGCGACGCCGGGCAGCACGCTGAAGCGGTCCACGAGCTCGCGCTCGGCGTAATCGGTAAGTTCGAGCACGTTCATCGTGTCGCTGGACAGCGACAACCAGATGACCGGATCGGAACCGAAATCGACCTTGCCCACCTCGGGCGGTTCCGCTTCGGGCGGCAGGTTGCCCACGACACGCGCGACACGATCGCGCACGTCGTTCGCGGCTTCGTCGACCGAGCGGCCCGGGTCGAATTCGATGTTGATGCTCGACCGCCCTTCGGTGCTCTGCGACGTGATCTTGGTGATGCCCTCGAGGCCCGCCACGCGCTCCTCGATCACCTGCGTGATCTTGGTCTCGACGACGTCGGCCGACGCGCCGAGGTAATTGGTGTCGATCGAGACGATGGCCGCTTCGACGTCCGGCAATTCGCGCACGGCCAGGCGTGAGGCCGCCAGCAGTCCGAGGATCACCAGCATCAGGCTGATGACCGCGGCGAACACCGGGCGCTTGACCGAGACTTCGGAAATCTTCATGGCGCGGTGCGGTCCTCTGCCGCCGGGACCGTGCGCTTCGGCGTGGCCACGGAATCGACCACTTCGACGCTGGCACCGTCGCGCAGCTTTTGCGTGCCTTCCGTCACGACCAGTTCGCCGGCCTGCAGGCCGTCGGTGACCTGCACGCTGCCGACGCTGCGCTGGCCAGTCTGGATCTTGCGCTTGCTCACCTTGCCGTCCTGCACGACGTAGACGAACACGTCACCCTGCTCCGGCAGCAGCGATTCCTCGGGCACCACCAGCACGTCGGCCGTGCCGCGAGAGAGACGCACATTCATGAACATGCCGGGCTTCAGCAGGCCCTTGTCGTTCGGGATGATGGCGCGAACGGTCACCGACCGCGTACTGGGATCGACGCGCGAGTCGACGCTCGCGACCTTGCCCTCGAACACCTGGCCCGGGTAGGCGACGCTCTTGGCTTCGAGCGTAAGGCCGGGCTTCATCGCTGCCACGACACGCTCGGGCACGGTGAAATCGAGCTTGATCGTGCTGGTGTCGTCGAGCGTGGTGATGACGGTGCCGGGGGCAACGAGTCCCCCGACGCTGACGCGGCGCAGGCCGACCCGGCCATTGAACGGCGCACGGATGACCGTGTCAGCCAGGCGCGACCGCGCCGCGGCGACGCGTGCCAGGTTTGCCGAGTACGTCGACTCGATCTGCTCGATCTGCTGGTCGGAGAGCACCTTCGTTTCGTACAGCTCGCGGCTGCGCTTCAACTGGCTCGCACTTTCCTTCAACGCGGCATCGGCCACAGCGAGATCGGCACGGGCCTGCGCACCGTCGAGTTCGACGAGAACGTCGCCCTTGCGGACCTGCTGGCCCTCGGTGAAGCGGATCGCGGTGACGAGGTTCGAAACCTTGGCCGTGACGTCGATGGATTCGCTGGCGCGTGCCGTGCCGAGCGCTTCGACTTCGAGCGAGAGGTGTTCGGTACGCGACGGAGTCGCCACGACGGGGATGACGGGGCCGCCGCCTGCGCCACCACCACCCGGCTTGCCGGCAGCGCCGCCGGGCTTGCCGCCGCCCGGCATGGACGCGCCGGGAGGGCCGCCCATCGACGCTGGGGCGCGCTTCGCGCGTTCACCCGCGAGATGCCAGGCGAAGCCGACGACGAGGGCACCGATCAGGGTGCCGAGCAGCACCTTTCGCAGGGAGTCAGGCATCGGTTATTGCTGGCACGACGGCACGAGACGGGATAAGCCCGCGATTATCCCCTATTCGTGCGATCGTCGCTCGCGGATGCGAAGCCGGCATGACCCGGCGTTGCTCAAGGCTCCGGGTCGGAGCCCTCGGCGATGCCCTCGAACAATACCGTCGAGAGATAGCGTTCGGCCGTATCGGCCAGCATCGTCAGGATGACCGAGCCTTCGGGCGCCTTCTCGGCGACCTTGAGCGCGGCGGCGAAATTGCCGCCCGACGAGATGCCGCAGAAGATGCCTTCCTTGCCGGCCAGTGCGCGCGAAGCCGCAATCGACTCATCGTCCGTCACCGGGATGATCTCGTGCGGCACCGAGCGGTTCAGCACCTTCGGCACGAAATCCGGCGTCCAGCCCTGGATCTTGTGCGGCTTGAACTCCGCGCCCGACAGCAGCGCCGCGCCCGCGGGTTCGGTCGCGACGATGCGCACGTCCGGTCGGGCGAGACGGATCATCTCGCCGGCGCCCGTCAGCGTGCCGCCGGTGCCCCAGCCGCTCACGAAGAAGTCGAGGCGCTTGCCGGCAAAATCACTGAGGATTTCCGGACCGGTCGTCTGGCGGTGATACGCCGGGTTGGCCGGGTTTTCGAACTGGCGCGCCAGGAACCAGCCGTGCTTCTTCGCGAGTTCCTCGGCCTTGCGCACCATGCCGCTGCCGCGCTCGGCGGCCGGCGTGAGGATTACCTTGGCGCCCAGCATGCGCATGATCTTGCGGCGCTCGATGGAGAACGTCTCGACCATGACCGCGACGAACGGGTACCCCTTTGCCGCGCAGACCATCGCCAGCGCGATGCCGGTGTTGCCAGACGTCGCCTCGACGACGGTTTGCCCGGGCTGCAGCGCACCACTCTTCTCCGCATCCTCGATGATCGCGATCGCGAGGCGATCCTTCACCGAGCTCAGCGGATTGAAGAACTCGCACTTGACGTAGATCGTCACGTGCTTCGGCGCGAGGTGGTTGACGCGCACGATCGGCGTGCGGCCGATGGTGTGCAGGATGCTGTCGTAAATCATGAGTGGATCCTTCGCGCCCTGTGGCGATGCCCTGGTGCGGGAGACTATAACGAACCTGCGCCGCGCGGCTCATGCCGTGCAGGAATCACGGCAGAACCGACCTGCCCGGGGACAGCGGCGCCCGCCTGTTGCCGTCAGAAGTAGGCCCGCATGATCGCCTCGGCGACGCACGCGGGCTTGGTCTCGCCCTCAATCTCGACCGTGTACTGCTCGGAAAGCTGCAGGCCGCCCTGGACTTCCTCGACCTTCAGCAGCACGCAGTGGGCGCGCACGCGACTGCCCGCCTTGACGGCGTTCGGGAACCGCAGCTTGTCGAGCCCGTAATTGATGACCCGCGTGACGCCGGGGAACAGCGGCTTTTCGGCCTCGACGAGGCCGCGCAGCGCCGGGTAAAGGGACAGCGTCAGGTAGCCGTGCGCAATGGTGCTTTGCCAGGGCGATTCCCGGGCCGCCCGGACGGGGTCGGTGTGGATCCACTGCTGGTCGCCGGTGGCCTGTGCGAACTCGTTGATCCGCTGCTGGGAGACCTCGAGCCAGTCGCTGCAATGGATCTCCTGCCCGATTTTCGGCTGCAGGGCCGTCAGCACCCGTTGCACCGCCGACTGTTCGTTCATTTTCGCCGCCCCCGCTGGTTGCTGGGCGCGAGTGTATCGCGCGCCTCGGGGCGCCCGTCGCCCGTTCTTGAGTCAGCTTCTTGCGCTGCACAAATTAATCGGAAAAGACCTGTAAAATGGCTTGTCAAATCTTCTTGCATCGCAAAATACCCGCTGTTAGTATGGCGCCCGATGAAACGCACCACCCGCCAACGAGGACGCACCACCATGGCCGCCACGAAGACGACGACGGACTACACGGATTTTTCCAAGCGCGCTTTCGCCCCCGCGATCCGCCTCAACGAAGTCATGGTCGGCAACATCGAGCGTGTTGCCCGCTTCCAGTACGAAGTGGCGGGCGACCTGATGCAGTTTGCCCTCGACCAGATGCACGCCACCGTCAAGGCGAAGGACCTGCCGACGCTGCTCTCCAAGCAGCGCGAAATCGCCACGAAGTTCGCCGAAAAGGCGACCTCCCGGCAGCAGGTGCTGGCCGAGATGGCGACCGAGTCGCAGGCCGGGCTGGCCAAGTGGGTCGAGGACGCGACGGCGCTGGCGTCAGGCAAGGCCGCCTGATCCTCCAATAACGTTCGCCCGCAGGGCGGTGGCCTCCCCGGATGGAGGCGCCGCCCTGTTGTCGTTTTTGCGCCGCATTTAGTGCGCCGCACAACAGCTCAGGTAAACTTCCGCCCATGAGCCAGGAACGCCTGATCAAGAAGTACGCGAACCGCCGTCTTTACGACGCTTCGCAGAGCCGGCACATCACGCTCGACGACATCCGCGGACTGATCGTCAAGGGCGAGAAGGTGCGCATCGTCGAGGACAAGACGGGCCACGACATCACGCGCCACATCCTGCTGCAGGTCATCGCCGAGCAGGAACAGTTCGGCCGGCCGATCCTGAGCACGACGGTGCTCGAATCGATCATCCGCTTCTACGGCAACCCGATGCAGGGCTTCCTCGCCGGGTTCCTCGAGAAGAGCGTCGAGACGTTCCTGCACCAGCAGGAATCGCTGCAGGCGCAGATCTCCAAGATCGTCGCAATCACTCCGCTCGCCACGGTCGCGGACCTCACGCGCCAGAACCTCGAGGCGCTCGCCAAGATGCAGGAATCGATGCTCAGCGCGATCCTGCCGAAGCGCGACAAGTCGAAGGACGACGACGAGAAGCGGTCCTGATCGACCGCGCGAGCTCCCACGCGAGCATCGCGCGCTTGCGCTCCAGTCCCCAGCGATAGCCGCCGAGCGCGCCGTTCGCGCGCAGCACGTGGTGGCACGGAATCAGCCATGCGACCGGGTTGGCGCCAACGGCGGAACCGACCGCGCGACAAGCGGACTCGCGGCCGATGGCCTGCGCCAGCGCCGCGTAACTCAGCGTGTGGCGCTGCCCCGCCGCGAGCAACGCACGCCAGACCTGGAGCTGGAAGTTGCTGCCGTGCACCCAGAGCGTGAGCTTGCGTCCCGTCGCGGGCGTCGCATGCCAGATCGTCGTGGCGACACGTTTTGCTGCCGCATCGTCGCGCTCCCAGGCCGCCTCGCGCCACGTGGCGCGAAAATCATCGAAGCCGTCGAAGTTTCCCGTGTCGTCCGCAAACGCCAGGAAGGCGATCCCACGCCCGGTCTGCACGATGAGCGCCGTGCCGAAAGGCGTCTCCGCCGTGCCGTGCCGCAGCGTCATGCCGCGGCCACGCGACTTGTACTCGCCGGGCGTCACTGCTTCGAGCGACACGAACAGGTCGTGCAGACGGCCTGCGCCAGAGAGTCCAGCATCGAGCGCCGCCTGCAGCACCGAACGCTCATCGTCGAGCGCCTGCTTGGCCGCGGTCAATGACAACTGCTGCAGCAGCTGCTTCGGCGAGATGCCGGTCCAGCGCCGGAACTCGCGGGCGAAGTGATACTCACTCCAGTGGGCGGCGGCGGCGATGTCCGCCAGCGACGGCTGCTCCTGGACGCGGTCCGCGACGAACTCGATGGCGCGGGCGATCCGCTGGAACTCGGGCGGTGTCGGGTCCCCGGCTGGGGCAGTTGCTTTCATGTCGTAAAGGATACCGACGCTCCAGGCGCCAGCCACCCGGATCGTGCTGACCCGGCGAGGGCCTGTGGCAAACTAGCGGGCCCATGGCACCCAAGCGCATCTGTTTCCTGAGCGCCGAGATTTCGCCTATCGCCAAGACGGGCGGGCTCGGCGACGTCGCGTCCGCTCTGTCGCGGCACCTGCACCGGCGGGGCCACGACGTCCGCGTGTTCGTGCCGCTCCACGCGCTGTCCGACCTCCAGGGCTGCGAGCAGCGGCCCGTCGAGATGCTGCAGGGTCGCTCCGTCACGGTGGGCACCAACGAATTCCGCTACGACGTGCGCGAGGCGCGGCTGCCGGGCTCCGACCTGTGGGTGCAGCTCATCGACTGTCCCACGGTCTTCGACCGTCCGTTCATCTATTCCGACGCGCACGACGAGCACTTGCGCTACCTCATGCTGACGCGAGCCGCGCTCGAATGCTGCCAGCGGCTGGGCTTCGCACCGGACATCGTGCATTGCAACGACTGGCACACGGCCTTCGCGCCGCTGCTGCTGCGGACAGCCTACGCCTGGGACCAGCAGGTCTTCGGCGCGACGCGCAGCGTGTTCACGATCCACAACATCGGCTACCAGGGCGCGTTCTCGGCGAGCGCCGCGGCCGACGTGGGGCCGGGCGTGAGCATCGAGGCCTTCCACCAGGCCGACCTGGGCCATGGCCGCATCAACCCGATGCGTCACGGCATCCTCTATGCCGACGCCGTGACCACCGTCAGCCCGACGTACGCGTACGAGATCCGCACGCCCGAGGGTGGCCATGGCCTCGACGCCGACCTGCGCGCGCGCCACGACTCGGTGAGCGGGATCCTGAACGGCGTCGATTACGACGACTGGAATCCCTCTACCGACCGCTACCTGCCGTTCCAGTACGACGCGGGCGACCTCACCGGGAAGGCCCGCAACAAGGAGGCGCTGCTCGACCTGCTGCGCATGCCGGCGCCCGCGTCGGTGCCGCTCGTCGGCATGGTCACGCGCCTCACCCGGCAGAAGGGCATCGACCTGCTGTTCGACACGCTGCCGCAACTGCTGCGCCAGCGTGATTTCCGCTTCGTCGCCCTCGGCAGCGGCGAGCCGCGGTATGAGCGCTTCATGCACGACCTGCAGCTGCAGTTCCCGGGACGCGCCGTGTTCTACAGCGGCTACAGCGAGGAACTTGCGCACTTCATCGAGGCCGCGGCGGACATCTTCCTGATGCCGTCGCTGTACGAGCCGTGCGGCCTCAACCAGATGTACAGCCTCAAGTACGGCACGGTGCCGGTCGTGCGCCGCACCGGCGGCCTCGCCGACAGCGTGCAGCACTTCGACCCGGCGACCGGCAAGGGCACCGGCGTGGTGTTCAACGACTTCGACGCGGGCGGCTTGCGCTGGGCGCTCGACACGGCGCTCGAGTGGTTCGGCTGGCCGAGCATCTGGCGCCGGCTGGTGCAGAACGGCATGCAGCAGGACTTTTCCTGGGAGGCGCGCGTCGGGGACTACGAGTCGCTCTACGAACGGCTCTAGGTCGCCCCGCTCTTCTGCCCCAGCGCGCGCGAGATGTCGACCGTTCCCTGGTGGTTGAACGGGATAGTCCGCATCACGCCTTTGTCGAGGTGCAGCTTGCCGGCAACCTCGTAGTGCAGGTCCTGCAGCTTGCCGCCGCCGACGCGGCTCAGCAGGCGACCGAAACTGCTGACGAAATTCGTGGTCACCAGCATGTCGAACTCGGCCTCGCCTTTCGCGGGCAGCAGGAACTGGTCGGTGGTTTCGCCTTCGGCGAAGCTGTCGCCCATCAGGATGATCGTGTATTCGATTCCGCGCACCGGAATCTCCACGTCGTTCGGATTCTTCACCAGCACGCGCACCTTGAAGCGCTGCGCGAACATGTCGGTGGAGAGCATCTGGATGCCGACGAGGTTCAGCTCCGGCGCCACGAGGTTCTGGCCGAGCGTGGAGCAGCCCGCCACGGTCGCCAGCATGGCGAGCAGGCCGGTGAGCCTCAACAGCACGATTCGCAGCATCTTCGCAATCCTCGGCAGCAACGGTCAGGCGCCGCGCGGCGCGGCGCGCAGCATGGCGGCCGTGACGAGCGTAACGCCGTTCTCGCTCACGTAGAAGCGCTCGCGATCCTGCACCGGGTCGACGCCGATCGTCGCGCCGTCGGGCACGACCGCGCCCTCGTCGATGATAGCGTTGCGGATCTCGCAGTGCTCGCCGATGTGCACGCGCGGCAGGATCACCGAGCGATCCACCGTCGAGTAGTCGTGCACGCGCACCTGCGAGAACAGCAGCGAATTCGAGACGCGCGAGCCCGAGATGATGCAGCCGCCCGACACCATGGAGTCGATGGCGCAGCCGCGACGGTCCGCGTCGTCAAAGACGAACTTGGCGGGCGGCAGCTGCTCCTGGTAGGTCCAGATCGGCCACTGCTCGTCGTAGATGTTGAGTTCGGGCGAGACGCGCACCAGCTCCATGTTGGCTTCGTAGTACGCGTCGATCGTGCCGACGTCGCGCCAGTAATGCTGCGCCTTGCTGCGCACGTCCTCGAACGGATAGGCGAACACGCGCAGGTTTTCGATGGCCTGCGGAATGATGTTCTTGCCGAAGTCGTGCGCGGAGCCGGGATCTTCCGCGTCAGCGCGCAGCAGCCGCTCGAGCAGCCGCGGATTGAACACGTAGATGCCCATGGACGCGAGCGCAACATCCGGCCGGCCCGGCATCGGCTGCGGATTACTCGGCTTTTCCTGGAAGCCGAGCACGCGATTGCCTTCATCGATCGCCAGCACGCCGAATTCGCGCGCGCGATCGATCGGCACTTCGACCACGCCGACGGTGATGTCCGCTTCCTTCTCGACGTGGAAGCCGATCATCGGGCCGTAGTCCATCTTGTAGATGTGGTCGCCCGCGAGCACCAGCACGTGCAGCGGACGGTGCGCGCGGATCAGTTCCATGTTCTGCCACAGCGCGTCCGCGGTGCCCTGGTACCAGTCGGGTCCGCGGCGCTGCTGCGCGGGAATGATCTCGATGAACTCGCCGAATTCGCCGCGCAGGAAACCCCAGCCCTTGCCGATGTGCTGGATCAGCGAGTGCGCCTTGTACTGCGTCAGCACCGAGATCTGCCGGATGCCTGAGTTCAGGCAGTTCGACAGCACGAAGTCGATGATGCGGAACTTGCCGCCGAACGGTGCAGCAGGCTTGCAGCGGTCTTCCGTGAGTTGCTTGAGGCGCTCGCCCCGGCCGCCGGCCATGATCACGGCCAGCGTGCCGCGCGTAAGGCGGCTCAGGTAGCGACGCGGAGCACCTACACGTTGTTGTTCGGTCGACATCCGACAGTTCTCCGGCAACGGCAACCTGCCCTCGGCTCGATGTTACAGAGTCGCCACGCCGTTAATAACCGTGCTGCGGTGCATCAGTATAGGGCACCGCACATTAGTATTGACTTCATACTAGTAGTTGATGCCTACTATCACCTACTTACCAAGGAGCTGGACCGCATGCTGCGGGACGACGACGAAACCGGCACGCCACTGCCGTCGGACGAGACGCCGGCGGAGGCACAGGCCCGCAAGTTCCAGCGCGAACTGAGCGCCGGCCTGACCTCGCTCGTGCTGCTGTCGGTCCTGGCCGAAGCGGACACGGACCTCTACGGTTACGAGATCGCGCGACGACTCAGCAACGAGGCGCTGCCGGCGGCACCTTTCAAGCAGGGCGCGCTGTATCCCGTACTGCGCAACATGAGCGGCGCGGGCCTGCTGTCGAGCCGTGTCGTACCGTCCTACTCCGGGCCGCCCCGCCGCTACTACCGGATCACGCCGCTTGGCCGCGAGGTTCTCGCCGCCTGGCGCGACACCTGGGTCAGCACGCGCACTTTCGTCGACACCATCATCCAACCATCCGCCGCACAGGAGATGCCGTCATGACGGCCGCGACACCCCGCACCGTCGAGCAGTACCTCGACCTGCTCCGGACCGAACTGGAAGGGGCCGACCGGGCGCTCGTGCAGGACGCGCTCTACGACGCGGAAGAACACCTGCGCGCGGAGCTTGCGCAGCACCCGGACGCAACGGAGGAGACCATGCTTGGCCAGATCGTGGCGAGTTACGGCGCACCGGGCGAAGTCGCCGACGCGTACCGGTCGAACGAGACCCGGGTGCAGGCCGCATTGCGCACGCCACGGCCGCAGCCGAAGCATTCGGCGCTCGGGCGCTTTTTCGGCGTCTACTCCGACCCGCGCGCGTACCTGAGCATGGCGTACATGCTGCTCGCGCTCGCCACCGGCATCTTCTACTTCACGTTCGCCATCACGGGCCTGTCGCTCTCGGCCAGCTTTGCAATCCTGATCATCGGCATTCCGTTCTTCCTGCTCTTTGTCGGCACGACGCGCGTGCTCGCGCTGGCGGAAGGCCGCATCGTCGAATCGCTGCTCGGCACCCGCATGCCGCGGCGCCCCGTCCATCCCGGCCCGCAGGTCGGCTGGAAGGAACGGATACTCGACATGCTGAAGGACCCACGTACCTGGGGCACGCTGCTGTACCTGCTGCTGATGCTGCCGCTGGGGCTGTTCTATTTCACGTTCGTCCTGGTCGGCATCGCGTGTTCGCTGGCACTGACCCTCGCGCCGGTCGTGATGCTCCTGCACGGTGCCGGTTTCGTCACCATCGACGATGTCGTGCTCGAATCGCCGCACCCGGCGTTGTTGCCTCTGATTTCAATCTTGGGGATAGTGCTGCTTACCCTCACCCTGCATCTCGCACGGGGCATCGGCTATCTTCATGGCCAGCTGGCTAAATCGCTGCTCGTCCGAGCACCGCGCACCGCGGACGAACCGTCCGCGTCCTGAACTTGCGCGACGCCTGGCGATTGCGGCCGGCTGCGCGCTGCTCGCAGCCGGTTGCGGCCAGGCGGACACAACGACTGCATCGGCGCCTGCACCCGGCGCGGAAGTCTTCTGCGCGCCTGCGCCTGAAGGCTTCCTGCGCGCGCGGCTACAGGGGGCGATCGACACCGAGATCGACTGGTCGGCGCCCGGCGTTGCGCAGTGTCTCGGCAGTCCGCGCCCGAATGGCGATGGCCTGCGCCTCGTGTACAAGGGCAAGGTCGACGATACCCCGCTGCTGATCGTCATCGGGGTCGCCGGCGTCGGGCCCGGGGAATCCGGGCGCAACGTCGCTGCCAATGTCACGCTCGTGCGGGAGGGTGCCGGCGCGTTCTTTTCCACCCAGGGCGACGACAAGTGCGCGCTCGACGAACTGCGGCAGGAACCTGTGGGCGGCCAGGAGGGTCGATACCGTCTGTCGGGGCGCGGCTATTGCACGCAACCGGCACGTGCACTCGGCAACAGCGAGGCGGGCGCCGTGCTGGTCACGCGCTTCGACGTCGCTGCGCTCGTCGAGTACCCGAAGGACTGACCATGACCGCCGGCCTGCCTGCACGTCTGCTGCTCGCGCTGCTCGCGCTGCTGCCCCTGCCGTTCGCCACCGCTGCCACCCCCGATGGCGCGCTGCCGCTCAGCGCGTTTCCGCGCGAACGCATCGCGGTCGAAACACGCGCGAGTTTCCGCCGGCTGATGTTCGAGGCCTGGCGCGCCGATTCGCCGCGGACCCGCGCGCAGGGCTTCATGTTCGTCGAGGACAGCGCCGTGCGCCCCGACCAGGCCATGATCTTCCTCTACGACCCGCCCGAGCTGGTCGCGATGTGGATGAAGAACACCCTCCTCCCGCTCGACATGCTGTTCGTCGACGCGCGCGGCTGTGTCGTGACCATCAAGCAGAACGCGAAACCCGGTTCGCTCGCGCAGATTGAATCGCGCGTGCCGGTGCAGCTGGTGGTGGAACTCAAGGCCGGGACGGTGGCGGCCCACAACATCGCGCCCGGCGACCGCGTGCTGCGGCTGGACGCCGGGTGGCCAGCCGATGCGGCCGCCTGTACCGCGCCGCGCTGATTTCGCTACGATGCGCGCCGCACCAAGCGCCGCGCGGCTGCGCTGAACACCGATCGGGAGACCGCGCCGATGAACACCCAGGCCAACCCTGCCCTCGAGTCGATGATCCAGAACGCCCGCGAGATGGCGAAAGCGGGCCGGGCGGCCGATGCTGAAGCGCTCTGGCGCCGTGTGCTCGATGCGTCGCCCGGCCACGCGGAAGCCGTGCTGGTGCTGGGAATGGCAGCCATCACGAAGGGCGAGCCCGCCCGCGCGATCGAGTTCCTCAAGACCTCGGTTGCGCGCAACCCGATGCTCGAGTTGTACATGGCGCTGGCCTGCAAGCAGCTCGGCAACGCGGACGAGGAAATGGCAGCTGTCACCCGGGCCCTCGACCTCGATCCGTATTTTTTCCCCGCCCTGCTGCACAAGGGCATGCTGCTCGAGCGCCTGGGCAAGCGACGCAACGCGGCGCAGGTGTTCCGCGACGTGCTCAAGATCATGCCGCCGCGCGAACGGCTCAACGAAGCCTTCCGGACAGCCGTGCGCCACGCCGAGGCCAGCGTCGCGGAAAACCAGCAATCGCTGGAGCAACACCTCGACGCGGCGCTCGCTGAGCTGCGGCAGAAGCACGGTCGCAGCGTCGACCGGTTCGAGCGCTCGGTGGACGTGATGCTCGGCCGGAAGAAGATGTACCAGCCGGAGCCGATCGCACTGCATTACGCGGACCTGCCGCCGCTCCAGTTCCATGACCGCGCTTTGTTCCCGTGGCTCCCGGAGCTGGAGGCGCACTCCGACGACATCCGTGCCGAGCTCATCCAGGTCCTGGCCGAAAGCCGGCCCGACTTCCGCCCGTACATCCAGTACCCGCCCGGCGCGCCGGTCAACCAGTGGGCCGAACTCAACTACTCGCCGCGCTGGAGTACCTACTTCCTCTGGGAAAGCGGCCGGCGCAACGACGAGCATTGCGAGCGCTGCCCGAAGACCACGGCCGTCCTCGAGAACGTCGTGCCAATGGCGCGGCTGCCCAATTTCTCGCCGACGGCGATGTTTTCGTGCCTGGAACCCCGGACGGTGATCCCGCCGCACACCGGCGAAACGAATACGCGGCTCATTGTGCACTTGCCTTTGATAATTCCGGCCAACTGCTCGTTCCGCGTGGGTCACCAGACCCGCGAATGGAAGTACGGCGAAGCGTTCGTGTTCGACGATTCCATCGAGCACGAGGCGCGCAACGGCAGCGACGAGCTGCGCGCCGTGCTGATTTTCGACGTCTGGAACCCGCTGCTGTCCCCCGCGGAACGGGAACTTGTGGCGGGATTGATGAACGGGGTCCGGGACTACTATCGGGCCGAGCCCTGAGCAATCGTTGCTGCAATACAACAAAAAGCCCTGGTCTGGCGTTGCCCAGACGCTACACGGACCCCCGTTCCTGCACCAAATAGCGACCTGACCCCGAAAAACACGGTTACGTACGCGTTGCCCGGATCGCACAACGGGCTTTCCGAAGGGCTCACACCATTGGTATGATCCGCGCACTCGCGATCTGGACCAGCGCTTCCAAGGCATGGGAACGATCCGATAGTTCGTGTGGCGGTCGAGCAACCAGCGGGTTGCAAGGGGCCGGTCGCTGCAACCTTTCGTTCATGAGTCCAAGAACTCTCAGGAGTCAACTGATGGCCAATCCCAATCTCAAGCGCGCAGTGCGCGTCGCGTTGCTCGCGGCGAGCGCTGGCAGTGCCTTCTACGGCACTGCTTCCGTTGCACAGGATGCCGAACTCGAACAGGTGATCGTCACCGGTTCGCGCATTCCGCAACCCAACATCGAGGGCACCAGCCCGGTCTCCCTGATCACCAATGCGGACATCAGGGTGCAAGGCGTGCAGCAGGTCGAAGACCTGATCAACAACATGCCTCAGGTGTTCGCCGGCCAGGGCGGCAACTACTCGAACGGCGCGTCCGGCACGGCCACCGTCGACCTGCGTGGTCTCGGCAGCGCGCGCACGCTGGTCCTGCTCAACGGCCGCCGCATGGTGGCGGGCAGCCCGGGCGGTCCCGAAGCTCCTGACTTGAACCAGATTCCTGCCCCGCTGATCGAGCGCGTCGAAGTGCTCACCGGCGGCGCGTCGGCCGTTTACGGCTCGGACGCAGTCGCGGGCGTCGTCAACTTCATCATGAAGGACAACTTCGAAGGCGTGCAGCTCGACGCCAACTACTCGTCCTACTTCCACAACCAGGGCAACGACGTCGCCGACATCGTCCGCGCTCGCGGCTTCCCGGTGCCGGGCAACCGTTTCAACGACGGCAGCGCGTACGAACTCAGCCTGCTGGCGGGCTCCAACTTCGCCGACGGCCGCGGCAACGCGACCGTGTTCTTCGGCTACCGCGAGACGGACGCCCTGCTGCAGTCCGAGCGCGACTACAGCTCTTGTGCGCTTGGTTCGACCGCTGCTGGATTCAACTGCGGCGGTTCGTCCACCAGCTACCCGGGCCGTTTCCTGATGCCGAGCGGCGCCAGCCGCACGCTCGATCAGACCACCGGCGCCGTGATTCCTTTCGTTACCGCGCGTGACGCGTACAACTTCGGCCCGCTGAACTACTGGCAGCGTCCGGCCGAACGCTGGAGCGCCTCGGCGTTCCTGCACTACGACGTCACTGACAGCGCCACGGTCTACACGGAATTCATGTTCCACGACGACCGCACCAACTCGCAGATCGCCCCCTCGGGCCTGTTCGCGTTCCAGTTCATCAACGTGCCCTGCGATGGCAGCAACCCGCTGATCACCGCCGGCTGGCAGAGCGCCATCTGCGGCACGTCGACGACGGGCACGCAGGAAGTCGGCCTCGCGCGCCGCAACGTGGAAGGCGGTGGCCGCCAGGAAGACCTGCGCCACACCTCGTACCGCGGCGTCGTCGGCGTCAAGGGCGACGTGTGGGAGAACTGGAACTACGACGTCAGCGCGTCGTACAGCACGGTGGTCCTGGCGCAGACGTACTACAACGACTTCTCCGTCTCGCGCGGCGCGAAGGCGATGGACGTCGTGCGTGGTGCCGACGGCAACCCGGTCTGCCGCTCGGTGGTCGACGGCACGGATCCGAACTGCGTTCCGTACAACATCTGGGCCCTCAACGGCGTGACGCCGGAAGCCCTCAACTACCTGCAGATTCCGCTGTTCGCCCGTGGCGACACGGAGCTCCGCACGGTCACTGCGACGATGGCCGCGGACCTCGGCGCTTACGGGCTCAAGAGCCCGGGCGCCACCGACGGCATCGGCGTGGCGTTCGGCGTGGGTTACGTCGAGCAGGCGCTGGATTACACCACCGACCCGAACTATGCGTCGGGCGACGGCGCCGGCCAGGGCGGCCCGACGATCGGCCAGTCCGGCGGCTACAACACGACGGAAGCGTTCGCGGAAATGCGCATCCCGGTGCTGCAGGACATGTTCCTGGCGGACAGCCTGCTCATCAACGCGAGCTACCGCTTCTCGGATTACAGCAGCCCGATCGACGAGTCGACCAACACCTACGGCATTGGCCTCGAGTGGGCGCCGATCGCTGCGCTCAAGCTCCGCGGCAGCTTCCAGCACGCCGTACGCGCCCCGAGCATCATCGAGCTGTATGCAGCCACGTCACTGGGTCTCTACGACAACGACTTCGACCCGTGCGCGGGTCCGGTGCCTGTCGCCACGCTGGCCCAGTGCGCCAACACCGGCGTCACCGCGTCGCAGTACGGCAACATCCTCGACAACGTGGCCGGTCAGTACAACGGCCTGTTCGGCGGCAGCACCTTGCTGGAGCCGGAAACGGCCGACTCGTACACGGTCGGTTTCGTGTTCCAGCCGGGCTTCCTCGACGGCTTCAGCCTGACGGTTGACTACTTCGACATCCAGGTCGACGACGTCATCGGCACGGTCCCGCCGACGATCTCGCTGAACGAGTGCCTCAACACGGGCAATTCGCAGTTCTGCGACCTGATCCAGCGCGACTCTCGCGGCACCCTCTGGGCGTCGAACGATGCGTTCATCTCGGCGCAGAACATCAACATCGGCGGTCTCTCGACCAACGGCGTTGACGTCGACGCCCGATACGGCACCGATATCGGCAACATGGGGTCCCTGAGCTTCAGCCTGGTCGGCACGTACCTGATGGAGCTGACGACGGAACCCATCGCGGGTTCAGGCTCGATCGGCGACTACGACTGCGCCGGGCTCTATGGCTCGGATTGCGGTACGCCGAACCCGGAATGGCGTCACACCGCGCGCGTGACCTGGAACACGCCGTGGAACGTCGGCCTGTCACTGGGCTGGCGCTACTTCGACTCCGTGACGATCGACAATGCTGACAGCCAGCCGTTGATCACCGGCCCCTACAACGAAGTCGACAAGGAACTGGATGCCCAGAACTACATCGACCTCGCTGCAAGCTGGACCATCATGGAGAGCTATGAAGTCCGCTTCGGTATCAACAACGTGATGGACGACGATCCTCCCTTGAGCTCGCAGGTCGGCGCGGGCGCGGGCAACGGCAACACCTATCCGCAGGTGTACGATGCCCTCGGCCGCTACCTGTTCATGGGTGTGACCGCGAAGTTCTGATCCAGATCGGAACGTTCGGAACGACGAGTTCCGGAACTGGACGGCGGGCTTCGGCCCGCCGTCTTTTTTTTGGGTTCTTACTTCACCCGGCGGACGTGGGTCGCCACGCGCTTTGGCGTCACCAGCAGGTACGAACCGAGCGCGCCCTTGCGCACGGTGACTTCATCACCCGGCTGCACTCGTGCCGCGGTAAAGGTCGCAGTCTCCACCCAGACCTGCCCGTTCTCGAGCACGAAGACCTGCTCCCCCGTTGGCCGTCGAGACGCGCTCTTCACGGTGGCCGTGAGGCTTTCCGGTTCCTGCGGGACGCTCTTGTTGTTGTCCAGGGCCCGTTTGTCCGCCTCGCTCAGGCCGAACTCGCGCTGTACCTTTTCGGCTGCGTCGACCGCGGGAACCACGGCAGCAGTGCCTGCCGCAGCGGCGACTGGCGCGGCCGCCACTGGCTTGGCGGATGCGGGCGCGGACATCGGCGCCGGCGCGGGGCCACGGCCGAAGGCCCGGTCGTAACATGCCAGTCGCGCACTGTCCTCACCGATGCCTGCGCAAGGGTGCGAGGCGGCCGTGTCGGCGCCCTGGGCCGTGCCGGCCGCAATGTTGAGTCCGAGCAACGAGCTGGCGATAAAATACCGGCGAAGAGTCATAGTCATGTCCATGCTGCGGCGGGCCGAAGTGGCCGTGCCATGGGCACCGAATATACCAGCCCGCCCGGCCATTCCCGGTGACAGGCGGCCTGCCGTCCCTCCCGATCACCACCACGGGGTGCAAGACCTTGTCGAGCGAACTGACCAACGCCGCGACCGCGCTTGCGGAACAGCGCTTCGGCGACATCCTCGCTCCACTGGAGCGCGCCGCCACACTTTCGACCCAGGATCTCATGCACTGGCAGCAGGTGCGCGACATCGCGGGCCGCATCGGCGACGACGACGTGGCCCTGCAGGCCGCACGCGAACTCGTCAGGCTCGCCCCGAAAGACCTGCGGCATAGGCTGGTCTTGCGCGAGTTGCTGGGGGAGACGGGCGCCGTGCGCGATGCGCTCACGCTCGCCCGCAAACTGGAGGACGAGCGGCCGACGGATCCGCTGCTGACGCTGTCCTGCGCGGTGCTGCTGGGCCGGCTCGGGCGGGACGAGGAAGCCGTCCGCGCGTTGCGCACGGCAATGCGCCGCGCCCCGGAGAATCCGCTGGCGTGGGAGATCCTGGCGAACCTGAAGACCTTCAAGCCGGACGACCCGTTGCTGCAGGAACTGCGGTCGCTCGCCGCGCGTTCACCGGATCAGCCGGAAACGGCGGGCCTGGCGTACGCACTGGGCAAGGCTTACGACGACGTCGGCGACTACGAGCACGCGTTGCACTGGTTCGCACGCGGCAGCGCGCGCATCCTCGGCAAGCGCCTGCCGCGCATGGACTCGTTCTTCCAGGAGGCGGCAGACGTCCGCGCCGCGTTCCCGGCCGACAGAATTGCGTCAGGCCAGTCGCACGCTCGCGCGGAGCGTCCGATTCTCGTGCTCGGTTGCCCGCGTTCGGGCACGACGCTGGTCGAACGAATCCTCGCCACCAGCCCAGGGGCCGTCTCGGGCGGCGAACTCAAGCTGCTGCGGCTCGCGTGTCTCGCCTTCACGCCGCCGTCACCAGAACGCGTGGCCCGTTTCGTCGAGTCGGCGGGCGGCGAACAGGCCGCCTGGGAGCGCGTCGCACAGACGTATGTCCACAAATTGCAGGCCCGCTTCGGCACGGCCGACGGCACGATCGACAAGGGTCTCGTCAATTACCTGTACGTCGGCGCGCTGGCGATGGGCCTGCCGCAGGCGCGCATCGTGCACGTGCGTCGCGATCCCATGGACGTGGCATGGTCGTGCTTCCGCCGGCGCTTTCACAGCGGGCTCGCGTGGAGCTACCACTTCGAGTCGATCGCGGCGTTCCTGCGCGTGTACCAGGACACCATGGACCATTGGAACGAGGTCCTGCCGGGCCGGATCCTGACGGTCGAGTTCGAGCAGCTCGTGAGCGATGCCGAGGCTCAGACCGCCCGCCTCTTCAACTTCGTCGGCCTGGAGCGGCCGGAAGACTGGCGGACGTTCCACGAACGCAAAGGCGCCGTGATCACGTCGAGCCAGCTGCAGGTCCGCCGCCCGCTGAACAGCGACGGCGTCGGCGCCTGGCGAAGGTATGGAAAATTCCTGGGACCACTGCGCGACTCGCTGGTGCGCCACGGCGTGCGGGACGTTCCGGCCGCCTGACCGCGGCCTCAGGTGCTGTCGGGCTCAGGGATGCGGGAGCGACACTCGGTCGGCCCGCACTTCTTCACCGTGGACTGGCGGGGGCCGGTCGGCATCAGGTGGATCTCCCAGCGCCGGTAATCGACGACGAAGCGGCGCAGCTGGCCGATCATGTCCATGCCGATCAGCACGGCCGGTTCGTCCGCCAGTCCCCAGACGTCGAACACGTGCATGTCGCCGAACGTGACGGGCATGTTGTACAGGCTGGCGGCACCGATGCGCAGTGCCGGCACACGGAACGACATGCCGTCGTAACCGGCGTCGGTCGCGCCGACGACGCGCGACCGGGATTTGCCTTCGCGGCGCACCTTGCCGATCAGCGCGTCGCGCAGCAGTGCATTGCCGAGCGTGCGCTCGGCCCCGGTGTCGATGATCGCGTGAATCGGGATGCGGCCCGCCTTGCCTTCCACCAGCAGCAGCCCGCGATAACTGCGCGCAGGCACCACGAAGTAGCCGTTGGCTGCGCGCTTGCCGTCCGAACGCGTGATGCTGACGGAGTCGGTGGTGAAATCGACGTCGACCCTGGCACCGGCCAGCCCTTCTGTTCCAAGGATGCCGTCGGTGTCGCCGAGCACGAGTCCTGCGAGCACTGGCAGCGGGCCGGGGTCGTAAACCAGGTCGCCAGCGCGGATTTCGTCGACGTCGACAGCGGGCAATGGCGCTTCACCTGTGACGCCGTGAGTCTGCAGCAGGCCTGCCAGCGATGGGACGAGGCCGAGATCCGCCACCAGTCCAGGCGAGACCGCCGAGCGATTCGCGCCGGTATCGATGATGAAGCGATACGGGCCGCGGCCATTGATTTCGACGTTGGCGATGATGCGACCGCTGCGATCTGCCTGCGTGGGCGCGGCGTACAGGGGCTGCGGCTTTGCCGCCTCCGGCATCGGCGCTGCAGGTGCCGGTTCCGTGGCATGCGCGGAAGCGCTGGCGCCCCAGAGCAACAGGATCAAGGCGGCGGCGCGGCGCGCACTCATGCTCTGTAGGACAGCACGACCAGTGCCGGGGTTCAATGGGACTCGTCGCGCGGACCTGTCTCTTGGTCGGCGATTGCCAGTCGCGCGTGCCCCATCCGGCTGCCTCAACGCCGCAGGTAGTCGTCCGTGCCGCCCAGCCAGTCCTCGCGCAACGGCGTGAACACGTCCATTTCCTCGACGTCGCCGATCATCTGCGCCTCGTGCGGCAGGCTCGACGGGATCACCAGCACTTCGCCCGGGTGCACGTCGATGACCTGGCTGCGGTCGGCGCCGAGACGGAAGCGGATGATTCCCGACTTCACGAGCGTCACCTGCTCGTTCACGTGCTGGTGCAGCGGCACCACGAAGCCGTCCTTGAGCTGCATGCTGGCGACGAGGATGCGGTCGCCGTGGAGCATGCGGCGCACCATCGACGGGTTCAACTGCTCGGCGGTCACGTCGCTCCATGCGTACTTGCGAGCCTCGCGCGGCGCTGCAGCGTCTTCGCCGAGTTGCTGGGCCGCACGCACGCAGGTGGCGTCGAGCTCGGTGAGCCCGTCCGCGTCGTGCGTCGTGAACAGCACTTCGCAGTAGTTGTAACCGACCTTGAGATCCGGGTGATGGTCGTGCCGGTTCGCGACGGCCGCGAGCCGGTTCACGTACGACATCGTCGCCTCGAAGTCCGCAAACCTGAAGCGGCGGCTGAGCGCCTTGCCGTCGGCGGAGAGCGCCCAGCCGGGAAGCGAAGCTGCGAGGGCGCTGGCGGCGGCGGCGTCGAGTCGGGCGGGACGAGTCATGCGTTCCTCCAGGAAATGCCCAGGCGGCGCAGGGCCTCGGCGAGGTATTCGTATTCCTCGCTGGCGTTATACAGGGCCGCCGACACCCGCAGGTAGCGCGCGTCGTGTTGCGGCCAGGCAAACACGACGGCCTGGATGCCGAACTCGGCATGAAGCTGGCGCATGAGCGGATCGCCCGCGAGCGCCGTCGTGAACTGCGCAGCACGGTCGACCGGGATCGGCAGCGTCGCCATGGCGGCAAGCATCGAGTCCGGAACTCGCGCGCGGACGCCGAGGCCAGCGGCGAGGACGTTGCGAGCCGCGACGGCGAGCGCACGGTTGCGCGCCATGATCGCGGGCCAGCCGCCGGGGACGAACGCAGCAATCATTTCGATTGCACCCGGGATGCAGAGCCACGGGGTCGTATCCTGCGTGCCCTGCCAGTCGAACTCGAGACGGAGCTTCTCCTCCGGCGAGACCGGCGCCGAGTAGCCGTGGCTGGTGATGAGCGGCTCGATCAGTTGGCGGCGGTCGGCGCGCACGTGCAGGAACGCGGAGCCTTTCGGCGTACACAGCCACTTGTGGCAGTTGCCGGCGACGTAAGCCGCCCCGAGGCGCTGCAGGTCGAGCGGGATGAGTCCCGCCCCATGCGCCGCGTCGACCAGCACGTCCACGCCCCGTCCCTGCAGTTCGCGCGTCAATCGCTCGAACGGCAACAGCACGGCGGTCGGACTGGTGACGGTATCGATCATCGCCAGTCGCGTTCGCCGGGTCACCGCGGCCAGCACGAGTTCGACGACCTGCTCGTCGCTCTCGGGTGGAAACGGCACCTTGACGACCACAGTGCGCGCGCCACCGCGGACACACGCCTGTTCGACGGCGTTGCGGCAGGCCTGGTAGGCGTGATCGAGCACGAGGATTTCCTCACCCAGCTCGAAGCGCAGGCTGCGCAGCACGGTGTTCACACCGGTGCTCGCGTTCGGCACGAAGTTCAGGCCTGCGACGTCGGCATTCAGGAACGCCGCGAGCGCCACCCGTGACTCGCGCCAGAGCGCGGGCCCGATCTCGAAATAGAACGCCATCGGGTCGGATTCGAGCAGCGTACGCAGCCGGCTCTGCTCCTCGAGCACGACCTGCGGGCATGCGCCGAACGAACCGTGGTTCAGGAACGTGACGTCCGGGCTCAGCGTCCAGTGCGGGCCGTATTCACTGCGGGAGGGACGGAGCATCGGTGCCATGCTGCGTGCTCCGGCAGGTCATCGCCGCGGTTTCACGACCGCGTCCCCCGCGGCGGCATCGTCGTGCGGTTGCGGCTGCATGGCCGAACGCAGCATCAGGAGCGCCGCGTACACCACGACCACCACGACCAGCCAGTAGAGCCACTGCAGCGGCAGCGACTTCACGATGAATGCGGCGACGAATACGCCCGGAATGCCGCCGAGGGCGAGGCCGACGCCCAAACGCTTGTCGTACCTGCCTTCGCGGATGAACTTGACGCTGCTGACCGGCATCAGGCACGCGCAGGAAGCCATCATGATCGGAAACGCGGCGATCGGGTTCATGCCGAGCAGGCTCACCAGCATCAGGCACGGCGCATACAGGCCGATGCCGAGCTGCATCAACGCACCGAGCAGGAAATTCACGACCACGGCGAACACGAGCACGCCGCCGCTCAGCCCGAGCGCGTTGCCGCCGGGCGGCAGCACACCCGTGACCTTCATGACGAAGATCGCGGCAGCGACGAGCAGCGCGATGCCCATGCCGAGCTGGATCGAGCGCCGCGGCAGCTTCGAGACCACGCCCGCGCCGAGATAGCCCCCGGCAACGGCGGCAGCGACCATCGAGACCAACGTCAGCGGCGCGACCGCGATGGCCGTGGTGAAGATGATGGCCTGCGCGATGGTGGGCAATGCGTGCCCCACGTTCAGCGTGCCAGGCAACAACTCGTCGCGGACGAGGTTGCGGAACTTCACGTAGGCCGTGGTGGAGGCGAATGACCCGATGCCGAGCGTGTCGAAGAAATTCGCGACGAAACCGATCCCGACGCCGTCCGCGGTTGGCGGCTGCGTGGGCGGCGATCGTCCCGCCGTGACGTTGGCGCGCTCGATGCGCCGCCACGCAAGGATGAACAGCGCGGCCATGATGAGGCCGGCGACCAGCACCAGTTTCGCGACGAGGCTCATGCGCTGACGTACTCCGGGGTTGGCTAGGGTTCCTGCCGCAGCGGCAGTTCGTTGCCTTTGCGCACGGTGCGCAGGGCAAAACTCGATTGCACGCGCGCCACGCCCGGCAGGCGGGTCAGGTGCTGGCTGTGCAGGCGCTCGAAGTCGGCCGGATCGGACACGACCACGCGCAGGAGGTAATCCTGCTGGCCCGTCATCAGGTAGCACTCCATCACTTCAGGGACTCGTTTGACGGCTTCCTCGAACGCGGCGAGGTCGGCCTGTTCCTGGCGATTGAGCGTGATGCTCACGAACACGTTGCCGGGCAAGCCCACCCTGGCCTGGTTCACGAGCGCGGCATAGCGGTCGATGACACCCGCCTCTTCCAGCGCACGCATGCGCCGCAGGCAGGCGGATTCGCTCAAGTGCACCTTCTCGGCCAGGTCGCGATTGCTGATGCGGCCGTCGAGCTGCAGTGCCGCGAGAATCTGGTTGTCAACCCGGTCAAGCTTCATTTTCGCACTTTCTGCTTTGAAGTCGGCCATGGCCGGCAATAACTTGCGTATAGATACGATTTTACGGCCGACTTTGCACGATTTCACGGCGGCCTGCCACCTATTCTTGCCGGACGCGTCGCGCCAGCGGCGCCCTACACAATCAACGCGGGGAGACAGTCATGCGCATCGGCGTGCCCAAGGAAATCAAGGTCCACGAATACCGGGTCGGCCTCGTGCCGGCGGCGGTACGCGAGCTGATCGAAGCCGGACACGAAGTCGTCGTGGAGACGGGGGCCGCGACGGGCATCGGCTTTGCGGATGCCGACTACCAGCGCGTGGGCGCGAAGATCGCCGCGACGGCCGCAGAAATCTTCGCCTCGAGCGAGATGATCGTGAAGGTCAAGGAACCGCAGCCGCAGGAATGCGCGATGCTGCGCAAGGGCCAGGTGCTCTACACCTACCTGCACCTCGCGCCGGACCCGAAGCAGACCGAAGCGCTGGTGAAGTCGGGCGCCACCTGCATCGCGTACGAAACCGTCACCGCGCCGGACGGCTCGCTGCCGCTGCTCACGCCGATGAGCGAAGTCGCGGGCCGCATGTCGGTGCAGGTCGGCGCGTACTGCCTGCAGAAGGCGAACGGCGGCCGCGGCATCCTGCTCGGCGGCGTGCCGGGCGTGGCGGCGGCGAAGGTCGTCATCCTCGGCGGTGGAGTCTCTGGTACGCACGCGGCGGAAATGGCCGTAGGCCTGCGCGCGGACGTCACGGTCGTGGACCGCTCCATGAAGCGCCTGCGCGAACTGTCGTCGATCTTCGGCGCGACGCTGCGCACCGAGTACTCGACCCAGGAGCACATCGACACGCTCGTCATGGACGCCGACCTCGTGATCGGCGCGGTGCTGATCGCCGGCGCTGCGGCACCCAAGCTCGTGACGCGTGACATGGTCCGCCGCATGAAGCCGGGCTCGGTGCTGGTCGACATCTCGATCGACCAGGGCGGCTGCTTCGAGACCAGCAAGGCGACTACGCATGCCGACCCGACCTACGTCGTGGACGACGTGATCCACTACTGCGTCGCCAACATGCCGGGCGCGGTGCCGCGCACCTCGACGTTCGCGCTCAACAACGCAACGCTGCCTTTCGCCCGCCGGCTGGCCGACCTCGGCTGGAAGAAGGCGCTGCAGGCCGACCCGCACCTGGCGAACGGCCTGAACGTGCACGAGGGCAAGATCACGAATGCCGCAGTCGCGCGGGATCTCGGCTATGCCTACGTGCCGGTGGCCGACGTCCTGAAGTAGGCCTGACCCGCACCTCTCCCACGTTCGTGGGAGAGGTCTGACTCCCACCTCTCCCACGTGCTCGTGGGAGAGGTCGCGCACTGCGCGGGTGAGGGAGCCCGCGTGCCTGTTACGATTCCGCTCCGGGGCTTCCCGTCCGAGGAGCTGAACATGTCCGCCGTCGCACTGGCCAGCGTCTCCCTCGACGACAAGTACGACCTCGTCTCCGGGCGGGTCCTGATGAGCGGCACGCAAGTGCTGGTCCGCCTGCCGCTGCTGCAGCGAGCGGTGGACCAGGCGCTGGGCCGCAACACCGCGGGCTTCATCACCGGCTACCGCGGCTCCCCGCTCGGCATGTACGACATGGAACTGTGGGGCGAGGCCGAACGCCTCAAGGCGTCGCACATCGTGTTCCGCCCCGGCGTGAACGAAGACCTGGCCGCGACCGCCGTCTGGGGCACCCAGCAGGCGCCGTTGCTGCCGGGCGCAAAGTACGACGGCGTCTTCGCGATCTGGTACGGCAAGGGGCCCGGCGTCGACCGCAGCGGCGACGTGTTGAAGCACGGCAATCGCCAGGGCGCGTCGAAGTTCGGGGGTGTGCTCGTCTGCGCGGGCGACGACCATCCCGGCAAGTCCTCCACCGTTTCGCACCAGAGCGAGCAGGCGCTCGCGGCAAACCACATCCCGGTGCTGTTCCCCTCCTCCGTGCAGGAGCTGCTCGAATACGGGATGCTGGGCTGGGCGCTCTCGCGCTTCTCCGGCCTCTGGGTCGGCCTCAAGTGCACGAACGAAACGGTCGAAGGCACGTCGACGGTCGACATCGATCCCTCCCGCTGCCAGTACGTGCAGCCGGAGGTTCCGGTTCCGCCCACCGGGCTCAACACCAACCCGCGACCGATGGTGCTGCGCGAAGCGGACGAGATGCTGGTCACGCGCTATCGCATTCCCGCGGCGCACGCGTTTGCGCGCGCCAATGGCATCGACCGCACGGTGATCGACGGCGACCGGCGCCGGCTCGGCATCGTTGCCACCGGCAAGGGTTACGCCGACGTGCAGCAGGCACTGCAGGTGCTGGGCATCGACGACGCACGCGCCGCGGCGCTCGGCCTGCGGCTGTACAAGATCGGCATGATCTGGCCGGTCGAGCCGCAGGGACTGCGCGAGTTCGCGAGCGGGCACGAGGAACTGCTGTTCGTCGAAGAGAAGGCGGCTTTCGTCGAGGAGCAGGCGGCTCACATCCTCTTCAACCTGCCGACGGCGCAGCGGCCGCGACTGACCGGCAAGTTCGACGAGAAAGGCCAGCCGCTGCTGCCGCGCGACCAGCAACTGCAGTTTGCCGACGTTGCGCTCGTGATCGCGCACCGCCTCGAACGCATGGGGCTGCTCGACACGCCGCTCGCGGAACGCGTCGGGCTGCTGCAGTCGCGGCAGGCGCTCGTGCTCGAGAACGCGCCCGGCCCGGCGCTGCGCACGCCGTATTTCTGCTCGGGCTGTCCGCACAACACGTCGACCAGGATCCCCGAAGGCAGCCTCGCGCTCGCGGGCATCGGTTGCCACACGATGGCGGGCAGCATGAACCGCCGCACGCTGATGCCGACGCAGATGGGAGGCGAAGGCCTCAACTGGACCGGCATCGCGCCGTTCACCGTCATGCCACACGTCTTCCAGAATCTGGGCGACGGCACGTACTTCCACTCGGGCCTGCTCGCCGTGCGCGGCGCCGTGCAGTCTGGCGTCAACATCACCTACAAGGTGCTCTACAACGACGCCGTCGCGATGACGGGCGGCCAGCAGGTCGAGGGACACCTCTCACCGGTCGAAATCTGCCGCCAGCTCCTCGCAGAGCGAGTCAAGCGCGTAGCAATCGTTTCCGACGACCCGGACAAGTTCCGCGCACCGGCCATGGGCGTGCCGGCCGAGGTCTCGATCCACCACCGCGACAACCTGATGGCCGTGCAGATGCAGATGCGCGAGACGCCTGGCGTCACGGCGATCGTTTACGAGCAGACCTGCGCTGCGGAGAAACGCCGCCGCCGCAAGCGCGGCGAGTTCCCCGACCCGGCCAAGCGCGTGCTGATCAACGCGGCCGTGTGTGAAGGCTGCGGCGACTGCTCCACACAGGCCAACTGCGTGTCGATCCTGCCGCAGGACACCGAGTTCGGCCGCAAGCGCGCAATCGACCAGTCGAACTGCAACAAGGACTACAGCTGCGTCAAGGGCTTCTGTCCTTCGTTCGTCACCGTCCACGGTGGCCAGTTGCGCAAGCCGAAGACGGCGGGCGTCGACCTCTCCGTGTTCGCGGGACTGCCTGCCGCACCGCATCCGACGCCGGGCCCGCAGGGCTGGAACGTGCTGATCGCCGGCATCGGCGGCACGGGTGTCGTGACCGTCGGCTCCGTGCTGGCAATGGCGGCGCACCTTGAAGGCAAGCGCGCGAGCGTCATCGACATGACCGGCCTCGCACAGAAGAACGGCGCCGTGTGGAGCCACCTGCGCCTGGCCGATGCGGCCGCGAAGCCGTTGACCGCGCGCGTGGGACTGGCCGAAGCCGACCTGCTGCTCGGCTGCGACCTGGTGACTGCGGCCGAAAAGGATTCCGTCTTCACGCTGGACCGTCGGCGTACCCGCGCCGTCGTCAACTCGTGGCTGCAACCCACGGCACAGTTCCAGCTCGACCCGAACCTGCGGCTCGACCTCGACGCCGAATTGCGTCCGCTCCGCGCTGGTGTCGCAGCCGAAAGGCTGCACGCACTGGACGCGACGACGCTCGCCCAGACGCTGCTCGGCAACACCATCGGCGCCAATTTCCTGCTCGTGGGGTACGCGCTGCAGGCGGGCGGATTGCCGCTTTCGCTGGCCGCCATCGAACGCGCGATCGAGATGAACGGCCAGGCCGTCGATTTCAACAAGCGTGCCCTCGCGCTGGGACGGCTGGCTGCACACGATCCGGCGGCCATCGACAGGCTGCTCGATGCCGCTGCACCGACCTCAACGCCGCAAATCCCTGCGGCGCAGACGCTCGATGCCGTGGTGCATCGTCGTGCGGAGTATCTGGTCGAGTACCAGGACCAGGCCTATGCCGATCGCTACACACGGCTGGTGCAGAGCGTGCGCGACGCCGAGCGGGTGCGCGCGCACGGCCTGGAGGGCCTGGCCGATGCCGTGGCCCGCAACTATTTCAAGCTGCTCGCCTACAAGGACGAATACGAGGTGGCCCGTCTGCACACCTCACCGGCATTCCAGCAGCAGGTCGAGCGCACGTTCGAAGGCGCCTACAAGCTGCGGTTCCACCTCGCCCCGCCGCTGCTCACGCGGCCCGATCCGCGCACGGGAGAAGTCCACAAGCGCGAGTTCGGACCCTGGGTACTTGGCGTCTTCCGCCTGCTGGCACGCATGAAGAACCTGCGCGGCACTGCGCTCGATCCGTTCGGCCGGCTGGCGGACCGCAAGCTCGAGCGCCGACTGATCGGCGAATACGAACAGCTCGTCGACGAGGTCCTGACCCGGCTGAGCACCGGCAACCATGCCGTGGCCGTCGAACTCGCGGCGCTGCCGGAGCAGATCAAGGGCTTCGGGCACGTCAAGCTGCAGCATCTCGAGGCCGTGCGGCACCGCGAAGCCGAACTGCTCGCGCAATTGCGTGGTGCAACGGCGGCGCCACTGGCGGCCTGAGACCTGGTCCACTGCCGACCGGACATGGCGACTCCTAGGAGCCGCCGCGCGAACGCGCTAGGCTTCGCGCATGCAACTCCCTGCCTTGCGGTTCGACGGCAAGACCGTCCTCGTCACGGGCGCCTCCAGCGGCATCGGCCGTGAGACGGCGCTCGCCTTTGCCAATGCCGGCGCCAACGTCGTGCTGGTCGCGCGACGGGCCGCGGAGCTGGCCAAGGTCGCTGCGCAGGCGCGCGCGACCGGTGCGAAAGCCCTCACGGTCGCCACCGACGTGACACGCCCGGCCGCTGTCGCCGCCTGCTTTCGCAAGGCCGTGCAGCGCTTCGGCCAGGTGGACATCGTCGTGAACAACGCGGGCGTGATGTTGCCGGCGAAGGTCGTCGATATCGATCCCGCCGACCTGCAGCGCATGCTCGAGGTGAACCTGGTCGGCGCCCTGCACGTCATGCAGGCGGCCGTAAAGCAGATGCGCGCGCAGCCGGGCGGTGGTCACATCGTGAACGTGGCATCGCTCGCGGGCCGCCGCGGCTTTTCGCCGCTGGGCGGCTACTGCGCCACCAAGTTCGCGCTCGTCGGCCTCACGGAGACCCTGCGCACCGAACTGCTCGGCGAGAACGTCGGCGTTTCGCTGGTCTTGCCCGGGGTCATCGACACGCCGATGGCCGAGGCCGCTGCAGTCGATCCGGCGACGGAGGGTTTCTGGCCCAAGTCGCTGAACATGCCGACGTCGTGGGTCGTCTGGGCCATCTTCGCGGCAGTGCGACTCAAGCTCGCCGAGGTCGCCGTGCCGCCGGGCGGCGCGCTGCTCGAGAAGCTCGCCTCGCTCACGCCAGGAGCCACCGACAGGCTCGTGCGCGGCATGATGAACGTCGCACGCCGCTCGAGCAGGCGGCGCGCCAGCTAGGCCGATTGCAGCCGATCCACCGCACGGAAGAAAACCGACCATGCCCGAGACCTTTGCCAACCTCACCATCGAGCGCGATGGCGGCGTCGCCACGCTGTTCCTCGACCGTCCTGAGAAGCTCAACGCGCTGAACCGCGCACTCTGGCATTCGATACCCCAGGCCGTCGCGGCACTCGACACCGACCCGGAGGTCCGCGTCATCGTGCTCGCCGGCAGGGGCAAGGCATTCTGCGCCGGCATCGACCTGATGGATCACGCGCCCGGTCTCGGCGGCGGCTCGCTGTCGGGCACCGAAGGCTCGGCGGTCGCGAAGCGCCGCCAGCTCTACGACGACATCCGGGCCTACCAGCGCACGTGCTCGAGCTTCGCCGACACCAACAAGCCCGTCATCGCCGCGGTGCATGGCGCCTGCATCGGTGCCGGCATGGACCTCATCACCGCGTGCGACATCCGCCTCGCCTCGGCCGAAGCGACGTTCTCCGTGCGCGAGACGCGCATCGCGATGGTCGCGGACGTGGGCTCGCTGCAGCGACTGCCCCGCGTCGTGGGTGACGGCCACGCCCGCGAATGGATCTTCACGGGCGCCGACTACTCCGCGCAGCGCGCCCGCGAAATCCAGTTGCTGAACGAAGTGCTGCCGGACCCCGCGGCGCTCTCGGCCCGCGCGCGCGAACTCGCGGCGGCGATCGCTGCGAATTCACCGCTGGCCGTGCAGGGCTCGAAGCAGGTGCTTGGATTCGCCTCGCGCCGCGAGGTAGACACGAACCTGGATTACGTCGCGCTGTGGAATGCCGCCTTCCTGCACTCCGACGATCTCGGCGAGGCCATGCAGGCGTTCATGCAGCGACGCCCGCCGACTTTCCGCGGCCAATGATCGGCCCCGTCTCCCGCTGAGCGGGAGAGGTGTCGATCACGCACTTTTTGCCTGGGCCGCGACCGCGGCGTCCCGCAACTCGCGCCGCAGGATCTTGCCGACGTTGGTCTTCGGCAGCTCGTCGCGGAACTCGATGTACTTCGGCTTCTTGTAGCCCGTGAAGTTCTCCTTGCAGAACTCCATGAGCTGCTCGGCGGTGAGCGCCGGATCCTTGCGCACCACGAACACCTTGACCGCCTCGCCCGACTTCTCGTCCGGCACGCCGACCACGGCGCATTCGACCACGCCGGGGTGCGTCGCGATGACCTGTTCGATCTCGTTCGGGTAGACGTTGAAACCCGACACCAGGATCATGTCCTTCTTGCGGTCGACGATGCGGATGTAGCCGCGCTCGTCCATGATGCCGACGTCGCCCGACTTGAAGAAGCCGTCGGGCGTCATGACCTTGGCTGTCTCGTCGGGACGGTTCCAGTAACCGGCCATCACCTGCGGACCGCGGATCGCGATCTCGCCCGGCTGGCCGAGCGGCACGGGCTGCCCGGCGTCATCGAGGATGTCGATCTCGGTGTTCGGGAACGGCAGGCCGATCGTGCCGTTGTACTCGCGGTTCAGGATCGGGTTGCAGGTGGCGACCGGCGACGTTTCGGACAGGCCATACCCTTCGATGATCGGCACGCCCGTGAGCGCGAGCCACTTCTCGCTGGTCGCCTTCTGCACCGCCATGCCGCCGCCGTTGGCGACGCGCAGGCTCGAGAAATCGAGCTTGCGGAACTCCTCGTTCTCGGCGAGTGCGTTGTAGAGCGTGTTGACGCCGGGCAGCACGTTGAACTTGTACTTGCCAAGCTCCTTGACGAAGCCCGGGATGTCGCGCGGATTGGTGATGAGCACGTTGAGCGTGCCGATGCGCATGCCGAACAGGCAGTTCACGACCAGCGCGAACACGTGGTAGAGCGGCAGCGCGCAGATGTAGACGAACTGCTCCGGCACCGGGCCGCGCGACGTGTCCTGCAGCGCCGGCACGATCCACGCTTCCATCTGCAGCACGTTGGCGACGAGGTTGCCGTGCGTCAGCGTGGCGCCCTTCGACACGCCGGTGGTGCCGCCCGTGTACTGCAGGAAAGCGGTGTCCTGCTGCGTGACGGACACGCGCTCGAGCGTGCGGCGCGCGCCG
This sequence comes from uncultured Gammaproteobacteria bacterium, assembly GCA_963698735.1. GTDB lineage: Bacteria > Pseudomonadota > Gammaproteobacteria > Steroidobacterales > Steroidobacteraceae > RPQJ01. Next base: position 116,037 of record CAVOSA010000021.1, read on the forward strand.
GCGTCGAGCGTTTCCGTGAACCTGACGTGACCGGGCAGCGAATACGCCGGCACCATCTTCTTGACCCGGCGCACCGCGAAATTGACGATCGCGCTCTTCGGAAAGCCAAGCATTTCGCCGAGCGAGGCGATGATCACTTTCTTCACCGCCGTGCGCGCAATGACCTGCTGCAGGGTCGCCGCGAAATTCTCCAGGATGACGATCGCCTCGGCGCCGGAATCCTTGAGCTGGTGTTCGAGCTCGCGCGGCGTATAGAGCGGGTTGACGTTGACGACAACGTATCCTGCGCGCAGGACGCCCGCGAGCGCGATCGGGTACTGCACGACGTTCGGCATCATGATCGCCACGCGCGCGCCGCGGGCCAGGCCCTGCGACTGCAGCCAGGCCCCGAACGCTGCCGAGTAGCGGTCGATCTCGCCGAACGTGAAGAACTTGTCCATGTACGCGTACGCATTGCGCGACGCGTGCTGGCGGAAGCCTTCGTCGATCAGCTCGACCAGAGATGAGTACTGAGTGAGATCGACGTCGTGGGGGACGCCGGGCGGGTAGTGCTTCAACCAGATCCGTTCCATGTTTCTTCCCCCGAAAATGATCGTCGCCGACCCGCGTTACGGCCGTGGCCGGGCGACAATCGGCACGTTGCAGAGATCGATGTAGCCGGCCGGCACCAGGTACCAGTCGTCGCGGCGATTGCGCCGCACCTCAACCAGCTGGCGGAAACTGGCGGTGTCGGTGCGCATGACCTCGAGGTTCTCGCGCTCTGCCACCGGAACGTCCGCCGCCACGCGGACGCTCGAGATCGAGACGTACTGTTCCGGCTTTTCGTAGAAACCCATGGGACCGGATCCACGGGGCTGCGTTGCCAGCAGTTCCATGCCCTTTACGACACGCCCGACGAGCGCGATGTTGCGGTCGAGCTGCCGGGGCGCGTGGCCGGAGACAACGTAAAGCTCGGCGCCGTTGCCGCTGTCGGGCTCATTGCCGCGTCCGGCCCCCACCATCGCATAGCAGTGGGCGAGCCAGGCTTCGCCTGTGGCCGGATCGCGGGCCGCCGGGAAACCCTGGCTGAACCCCACCTCGGGCGCGTAACCGTCGCGGTCCGCGAGCGGCTCGAACGGCAGGCCGGGGGTGGCCTTGACCGTGAACTCCGGCGGCAGCCTGGCCCGGGCATCACCGAGGCTGCGCTTGCCCTCCGGATCGCCCCACTGGACCACGAAGTTATCCTGCGAACGAACGATCGCGAGGCCATCGAAATATTTCTGCCGGGCGAGCGTCCGCAGGTTGGCGGCGTGCAGGGGCGCGAAGGCCGGGGCCAGCTCGATGACCACCCTGCCTTGCGGCAGCTGCAGGTAGAGCGTGTTCTCGGGATCCAGGGGCCGCCAGTCTGCAGGCGTGGTGGCCTCCAGGACTTCGCCCATGGTGCGCGGGGGCTTGGCGGGCGCGGGTGGATCCGCCGCCAGGACCGGAACGGCAGCCAGCAGGACTGCCAGGGCAGCCACGCCATGCGACGCCGCAGTCACAGCTGTTGCTGTTGGTTCCATAGGTGAAAATCTACAGGGTGCGGGGGGCGAATCAAGCGGAAAAATCGGCATACTATTTGCGGGGACCGACGTCGTACCTTGCCCGTCCAATCCTGCAGAGGCAGTTGCCGTCATGCTCGTCAAGTTTTCGACCAAATTCGGCCACCTCGTGATGCAGGGCGAACCGGCAGTGGCGCTGGTCAAGCTGGGCGGTCACTCGGGCGCGGTGCCGAGTGCCGTGCTGGAGGCGGACCTCCCGGGATTCCTGGCGAAGCTGCAGGCTGGCCTCGAATTGCAGGGGGACCAGTTGTCGCCACCGCCACCCGCCAGAGAGCCCGGAATCAGCGAGGAAGACGAGGACGAGCCGCGCGAGCGCCCGGTCAAGCTGCGAGTGCGGGCCGTGCCCCTCATCGACATGATCGCAACGGCCATCAGGCAGAAATCTGACCTGATGTGGGAAAGGGCCTGAGGCCGCCCATCCGTGCGGCTTTTCGCGTTCCTGGCGATCCCGGTGCTCGCCCTGCTCCTGCTTGCAGCGCACCTCGCCCACGCCGGCTGGATGCCCATGGCGGCACTGGCCGTCCTGCTCACCGGCCTGCTGGCGGTACCCCGGCCCTGGGCTGCGCGGACGCTGCAGGTCGTGCTCGCGATCGCCGCGGTTGAATGGGTGCGGACGACGTTCTCCCTGGCCCAGCTGCGGGCACAGCATGACCAGCCCTACCTGCGCCTGGTCGCGATCCTGGGCGCCGTTACCCTCCTGACCGCGCTAGCGGCCGCCGTAGTCCAGCACCCGACGCTCAGGGCGCACTTCCGCCTGCCGGGTAAAGCCAGCAGCTGACACGCTGGCGCGCCAGTCGGTGCCGTCTTTGCGGCGAGGCGACCTGTCTCCGGGTTGGGGCCGAGGGCCAGGTCGGGTAACCTTGGCGCCCCCGTGCCCGGGCACGAACCCCCCTCTCGAGGACCGACGCGTCTATGAAGACCTTGCTGGCCACCGCCGCTGGCGCTTGCGCGCTGCTCACTGCCTCCATCACCAGTGCCAACGAAAAGATGCCACCCGACACCCCTGCTGCTCCTGCCAGCGCCCTGCTCGCGCCGTGGGTGGGCCCGTACGGCGGCGTGCCGCCGTTCGACAAGGTCAAGGTCCCCGACCTGCAGCCGGCGCTCGAGGCCGGCATGGCGCAGCAGCTCGCCGAAATCGACCGCATCGCGAACGACCCGGCCGCACCGACGTTCGAGAACACGATCGCGGCCATGGAACGCACCGGCCGCACGCTCGACCGCGTCGGCACCGTGTATGGCATCTACAGCTCGACGCTGAACGACGACGCCGTGCAGGCCGTCGAGCGCGAGATGGCGCCGAAGCTGGCCGCGTTCAGCGACCAGATCACGCAGAACCCGCAGCTGTTCGAGCGTATCTCGAAGGTCTACGACACTCGCATGACTTCCGGCCTGACGCCCGAGCAGCAGCGCCTGACCTGGGTGTACTACACGAACTTCGTGCGGGCGGGCGCCAAGCTCGACGGCGCTGCCAAGAAGCGCATGTCCGAGATCAACCAGGAACTGGCGAAGCTCTTCACGCAGTTCGGCCAGAACGTCCTCAAGGACGAGAACGACGGCGTGATCTTCATCGAGAACGAGGCCGACCTCGCGGGACTGCCCCAGGGCGTGCGCGACGGCATGGCGCAGGGCGCCGAAGGCCGCGGCCAGAAGGGCAAGTGGGCCATCGCCAACACGCGCTCGAGCGTCGAGCCGTTCCTGACCTATGCGGACAATCGCGCGCTGCGCGAACAGGCCTGGCGCATGTTCGTGAACCGCGGCGACAACGGCGGCGCGACCGACAACAACGCGACGATCTCGCAGATCCTGCAGCTCCGGGCCGAGCGCGCGAAGCTGCTCGGCTTCCCGACGCACGCGCACTGGCGCCTCGAGAACGCGATGGCGAAGACACCGGACCGCGCCATGGAACTCATGGAAGCCGTGTGGACGCCGGCCGTCGCGCGCGTCCACGAGGAAGTCGCGGACATGCAGAAGATCGCCGACGCCGAAAAGGCCGGCATCAAGATCGAGCCGTGGGACTACCGCTACTACGCCGAAAAGGTGCGCAAGGCGAAGTACGACCTCGACGAGACCCAGGTCACGCCGTACCTGCAACTCGAGAACCTGCGCGAAGGCATGTTCTACATGGCGCAGGAACTGTTCGGCTTCCACTTCAAGCCGGTCGACGCCGGGAAGGTGCCGGTCTACCACCCCGACGTGCGCGTCTGGGAAGTCACCGACCCCAAGGGCGCGCTCGTCGGCCTCTGGTACTTCGACCCGTACGCGCGCAAGGGCAAGCGCTCGGGCGCCTGGATGAACGCGTATCGCAACCAGGAGCGGTTCGACGGCGACGTGAAGACGATCGTCTCTAACAACTCGAACTTCGTGAAGGGCAAGCCGGGCGAGCCGGTGCTGATCAGCTGGGAAGACGCCCGCACGCTGTTCCACGAGTTCGGTCATGCGCTGCACGGCTTGAGCTCGAACGTGAACTACCCGTCGGTGGCCGGCACCGCGGTTGCGCGCGACTACGTCGAGTTCCCGTCGCAGCTGCTCGAGCATTGGTTGCCGACGCCGGAGGTCCTGAACAAGTACGCGCTGCACTACCAGACGGGCAAGCCGATCCCGCGCGAGCTGGTCGCGAAGATCGAGGCCGCAGACACCTTCAACCAGGGCTTCAAGACGGTCGAGTACCTGTCGAGCGCGCTGGTCGACATGAAGCTGCACCTCGCCGGCGACCAGAAGATCGATGCCGACAAGTTCGAGCGTGAGACGCTCACTGCGCTGGGCATGCCGTCGGAGATCGTGATGCGCCACCGCACGCCGCAGTTCAACCACGTGTTCTCGGGTGACGGCTACTCCGCCGGCTACTACAGCTACCTGTGGTCGGACACGCTGACCTCCGACGCGTGGGAAGCGTTCACCGAGGCCGGTGGCCCCTGGGACAAGGCGGTCGCGAAGCGCCTGCGCGACAACGTGTTCTCGGTCGGCAACACGATCGACCCGGCCGACGGCTACCGCCAGTTCCGCGGCCGGGATCCCGGCATCGCGGCGCTGATGCGCAAGCGCGGCTTCCCGGTTCCGCCGGCCGCGCCGGCGACCGCGGCGGGCGCGAAGTAAGTCACTTCATCCTCGACCAGGTTGTGCCTGGTCGAGGATGAACGCGTATTCCTCGGCGAGTTCGCGCAGGTGCTCGAACCGGCCCGACTTGCCGCCGTGCCCGGCCTCCATGTTGGTCCGCAGCAGCAACGGGTTGTCGTCGGTCTTCAACCGCCGCAGTCGCGCCACCCATTTCGCAGGCTCAAAGTACTGCACCTGGCTGTCCCATAACCCGGTCGTGACGTACATCGCCGGATACGCCTGCTCGCGGACGTTGTCGTACGGCGAATACCCGAGCATGCAGTCGTAGAACTCCCGCTCGTTCGGGTTGCCCCACTCGTCGTACTCGTTGGTCGTGAGCGGGATGCTCTCGTCCAGCATCGTCGTGACGATGTCGACGAAGGGCACGTGCGCGACGATCGCGCGATAGAGCTCGGGTGCCATGTTGGCAACGGCCGCAACGAGCAATCCACCCGCGCTGCCGCCGCGCGCGAAGACGCGCCGTGGGTCCGAGTATCCCGCAGCGACCAGGTGCCTGGTGACGTCGACGAAATCCTCGAACGTGTGCCGCTTGTCGAGCAACCGGCCCGACTCGTACCAGCGCCGGCCGAGTTCCTGGCCACCACGCACCTGCGCGATGGCGTAGACGAAGCCGCGATCGAGCAGCGTGAGCAGGCTGGACGAGAACACCGGATCGGACGAAATGCCGTAGGCGCCGTAGCCGTACTGCAGCAGCGGCGCCGTGCCATCGCGCCGGAAAGCGTCCCGGCGGTACACGATCGCAACGGGCACCTGCTCGCCGTCGCGCGCGGGCACCCAGAGGTACTCGGTCGCATAGCGTGCCGGATCAAAATCACCGACGACAGCCTCTTGCTTCAGCAGCCTGCGTTCACCGGTCCGCACGTCGTAGTCGTAGGTGGTGCGTGGCGTCGTGAGCGACGTGTAGGTGTAGCGCACCACGTCGCTGTCCAGTTCCTCATTGGCGCCGAGCGCCGCACGGTACGCGGGCTCGTCGGAATCCAGGTGGAACTCGTGCCCGCCGTCCCAGGACTTGATGCGCACCTTGCGCAACCCGGCCGCGCGCTCCTCGACCGCCAGGAAACGCGCGAACACCTCGAAGCCCGCAATCAGCACGTCTTCGCGGTGGCCGATCACTTCGCGCCAGCGCTCGCGGTCGCCAGCCTCCTCCGTCGTGGCTTCGAGGATGCGGAAGTTGCGTGCGCGCCAGTTGCTGCGGATCACCCAGCGTCCGCCGGCGTGATCTGCGGAATACTCGTGGCCGCGCCGGCGCGGCAGCAGGACGCGGAACTCCAGCCCGGGGTCGTCGATGCGCGCGTAGCGGACCTCCGACGTGACCGTGCTGCTGGATTCGATCAGCAGGTAGCGCCGGTCCCTGGTCATGCCGACCGAGGTGTAATACGACTCATCCGCTTCTTGGTGAACGACGGGATCCGACGCCGGATCGGTGCCGAGTTCGTGCACGCGCACGCGCAGCCCGAGCAGGGTGACCGGATCCTTCTCGACGTACAGGACGCGGCGATTGTCCGCCGCCCACACGACGGCCTCCTCGACGTTGGGCACCGCGTCGGGCAACAGCTCGCCGGTCTCGAGCGACTTGAAACGCAGCGTGTACTGGCGCCGGCCGACCGCGTCTTCCGTGTACGCGAGCAGCCGGTTGTCGTGGCTGACCTCGAGCGAGCCGACGTCGTAATAGTCGAGGCCGCGCGCGTTCTCCCGCACGTCGATCAGCACCTGCTCGGGACCGTCCGCGCTGCCGGCACGGCGCACGTGCACGGGATACTCGTCGCCGGCGTGGTACCGGCTGCAGTACCAGTACCCGTTGTCGCGGTACGGCACGCTCGTGTCGTCCTGCTCGATGCGGCCAACGATTTCGTCGTACAACGCGTGCTCGAGTGCGCGCAGCTGCGAGGTCATCGCCTCGCGATAGGCGTTCTCCGCGTGCAGGTAGTCGAGCACGTCCTGCGCACTGCGCGTGTCGTCGCGCAGCCAGTAGTAGTCGTCGCTGCGGACGCCGTGCGGCGAGCGGACTTCGTGCGGGCGGACCGCGGCAACCGGCGGCGGGAGCGTTCCTTTGCTCATGTGTCCCGCATCAGACGCCGGCCGGTCCCATGCGCACCGGATAGGTCGGCCTGGCGGCCTGCGCCTGATAGTACGGCATCATTTTCGGCGCGAGCGCGCCGAGGCGCTGCTGTCGCGTCTCGTCACTGGGATGTGTGCTCATGAACTCGGGCGGCGAGCTGCCGCCGACCTTGGCCATCTTCTGCCACAGCGTGACGGCCGCGCGCGGGTCGTAACCCGCCTTGGCCGCGAGTTCAATGCCAATCTGGTCGGCCTCGTTCTCGGACGTGCGGCTGTTCGGCAGCTTGATCGCGACGGTCGCCGCCGCCGCGGCCAGCGCCATGGTCTGGCCCGGCTTGTCGGACAGCAGGCCGGCCGCGATGATGCCGGCATTGGCCGCCATCGCCGTCGACATGCGTTCCGCCGTGTGGTTTGCCAGCGCATGCGCGATCTCGTGACCCATGACCTGCGCGAGTTCATCGTCGGTCGGGTCCACCTGCTTGATCAGGCCCGTGTAGATCGCCATGCGACCGCCGGCCATGCACCAGGCATTGACGGTCTTGGGCTCGTCGATGACCTGCACGCTCCACTGCCACTGCGCGCTGTCCGGCCGCATCTTGACTGCCTGCGCGACGAGGCGCTCGGTGATCACGGCCACGCGCTTGAGCACCTGCGGATCGGTGACCAGCTTGCCCTCCTTCTGGTACTTGCCCATCTCCTGCGCATACGCCTGGCGCGACGAGCTGATCGCCTGGTCCTCGGAGACGAGCATGAGCTGCCTGCGTCCGGTCGGGCTGGTCGCGCAGGCCGCAACGAGCAGCGCCAGCGCGGAGGCCAGCAATGGCTTGCGAAGATTCATCCTGAAACCCTGTAATGTCCGGTTAATGCGGATGCGGAATCATGCCTCGCCCGGCAGCCGGTAGAAAGGTCACCCGGGCACATCTTTGACGCCGCCTGAGGTAAGCTGCCGCAGTCGGTGAATCTCCCGTTGCAGACGTGGAGGCAGCGCGATGTCCGGATGGACCGATGCCCGATTGCCCGCAAGCGGCGTAGTCCTGCGCGTTCGGCAAGGTGGAAAAGGCCCCGTCGTGCTGCTGCTGCACGGATTTCCCGATTCCTGCGAGCTCTGGAACGAAGTCATGCCGCGGCTGGCGTCAGCCGGATACCGGGTGATCGCCCCCGACCTGCGGGGCTTCGGCCAGTCCGATGCTCCCGGCCGCGTCGGCGAATACGCCATCGGCCACGTGGTCGCCGACCTCCGCACGCTGATCAACCGGCTGGCGGGGGACGAGCCCGTCCGCGTCATCGGCCACGACTGGGGTGCCGTGGCGGCGTGGTGCCTGGCGCTCGAACATCCGCAGCTCGTGCGCGCGCAGGTCGCACTTTCGGTCGGTCACCCGCGCCAGTACGCCGTGGCGGGACCCGAGCAGAAGCTCAAGGGGCTCTACACGCTGGCATGGCAGTTTCCCGGCGTCGCCGAACGCTGGCTGGCCCAGCGCAACTACGCCGGCCTGCGCGGCTGGGCACGCCAGCATCCGCAGGTCGATGCGTGCATTCGCGACATGTCCCGCCCGGGCAGGCTCACGGCCGGCCTCAACTGGTATCGCGCGAACCTGCGCCGCGTGCTGCTCGGCTCCTGGGACAAGTGCTCGGTGCCGACGCTCGGCGTGTGGAGCAGTGGCGATCATTTCCTCGCCGAAGACCAGATGCGCCTGTCGGAACGGCAGATGGACGGCGCCTGGCGCTACGAGCGCATCGAACGCGCGGGACACTGGTTGCCGCTCGAACAGCCGGAACGCGTCGCAGAGCTCGCGCTCGACTGGTTTGGGCGCCACTAGCTCCTTCTCGGGTAGACGCGACGCGTCGCATACGCCGCCCTCAGCTCCGCGCCCAGGTATTCACGCAACGTCGACAGCACGCCGCGTGAAATGTCCGCGGGTTGCCCCTTCGCCAGCGCGAAGATCTGGCAGTAGTACCAGGATTGCGCCGCGAACGCGTTGAGTGCCTTGGCGGCGACACCTTTGCCCTGCGGTGACAACCACCCGCGCGTTCCGCAATCGCAGGCGATCGTCGAGGTCTTCGATCCCATCCTTTGCCCCGGCCAGCAACTGGCGCGGGAAATCGGGCATCCAGCAGAGCGGCCGCCCCAGCCCGATCACGTCGCAGTCACCCGAACCGGCCCCGTCGCCGATCGCAGCCGTCATGCCGTCGCGTGTGCGGAAACCGCCCGTCACCATCAGCGGCATGCGCGCGACCCGGCGGATCGCGGTCGCGTAATCGAGAAAGTACGCTTCGCGCGCACGGGTGCTGCGCCGCACCGGCATCGCGTCCTCGCTGCGACCTTCGAAGCCGATGAGCCGCGGCTGTTCGTAGGTGCCGCCCGAGACCTCGAGCAGGTCGACCGCTTCGTCGTTGAGCCAGGCGACGACCTGCAGGCATTCCTCGTGCGTGAAGCCGCCCTTGCGGAAATCGTCGGAGTTGAGTTTCAACGCGACCGGAAAGTCGGGACCCACTGCCTGTCGCACGGCACGCAGGGTTTCGAGCAGGAAGCGCGCGCGGTTCGCTAGCGTCCCGCCCCACGCGTCCGTGCGCTGGTTGGTGACCGGCGACAGGAACGAGCTGATCAGGTACCCATGCGCGCCGTGCACCTGCACGCCGGTGAATCCGGCCTCGCGAACGACCCGGCCCGCATGGGCAAAGCGCCGGATGAGGTCGAGGATTTCCGCCTCGGTCAGGGCCCGCGGCCGCGCGTAGTTGCCCAGCAGGTCAAGTTGCACCGCGGAAGGCGCCAGCGGACGGCCCGTGACGTAGCGCGGCGTCTGGCGGCCCGCATGCGATACCTGTACCCAGAACTGGTTGCCGTTGACGGTGCCAGCCCTGGCCCACGCGGCAAGACGTGCACGGGCCTCGGCGTCGAAGGTGCGTGACTCGGTCAGGTCGACGGCCACGTTGCCCGGTCGCTCGAGGTCGAAGCGGTCGACCTGCACGTTGCCGGTGATCAGCAGTCCGGCCCCGCCCTCGCTCCAGGTCCGGTACAGGCGCTCGAGCGCGGGCGTTGCGCGCAGCCAGGGGTCAGCCAGCCCCTCGGTCATGGCCGCCTTGGCCAGGCGGTTCGGCAGGACCGCGCCGCAGGGCAAGCGCAGGGGCTGTGTCAGCACGTCCATCGTTTAACCTCTCCCCGCGGCGGGGTATGATCCGTCGAACCACGTGCGCGGGCGCGCCCGGCGTCCCGCGCCGGCACAATCAGAATACGGGGCGGAGGATTCAGATGCTGACCATGGACAAATTGACGGTGGTGCAATGGCAGGCGGTGCGCAACACGCCACATCACGTGATCATCGCGGTATCGTCGTCGGGCGGCAGCGCCTTCGACGAAATGCTCGAGCGCTCCGCGGGCCTGCAGGGGATCGTCGACGCGCTCAACAGCACTCACCCGCTGGTCAGCGAGATCGCCGGCAGCACGCACATCATGCATGCGCAGGACGACGTGCGTAAGTGGTTCTACACGCTGGATGAGAGCCACCGCACGCCGGACCGGCTGCAGGACAAAGCCCTCGAGACCGCGAAGCACGCGCTCGAAGCACTGGGCACGCATGGCAGCGCGGAAGACCTGATGCATTACGGCGAGTTCGTCATGTCGCTGGCGATGCGCGTGGCGCGCGCGGCCCGTGAAGGCGACGTGATGGGCATCGGCGGCGAGCTCGTGAGCGAGAAAGAGCGCCGGTTCATCGAACGCCTCGACCAGCTCGTGCAGGAACGTCGTACCCGCTGAGCCGTCCGGACCCGGCACCGGCCGGGTCCAGCTCGCGCCGTCCTGACGACCGGGCCGCGAGGCCCGGTCTTCGTTTACGCCACCTTGACCTTCGCCTTGGCGGGCACCTTGCGATCGCCCACGAAGTAGGCCGCGAGCGCCGGCAGCAACAGGATCGCGCCGAACATGTTCACCAGGAACATGAAGCTCAGCAGGATGCCCATGTCGGCCTGGAACTTCAGCGCCGAGAACGTCCACGTCGCCACCGAGATGGTCATGGTCACGGCCGTGAACACCGACGCCGTGCCGCGCTGCTTGAGCGCCTCGACGAACGCGTCCTTGAGCTTGAGGCCGTTGTCCTCCATCTCGTGCTTCATGCGCTCGAACAGGTAGATGCCGTAGTCGACGCCGACGCCGACGCCCAGCGCCACGACCGGCAACGTGTTCACCTTGACGCCGATCCCGAGTATCGCCATCAGCGCGTTGCACAGGATCGTCACCAGCGCGAGCGGCAGGATGATGCAGAGCGTGATCGGGAACGAACGGAAGGTGATCAGGCACAGCAGCGCCACCGAAGCGAACAGCGCGAGGTTGACCCACTTGTCCGCCGCGTGCACGGCTTCGTTGGTTGCCGCCATCACGCCGACGTTGCCGCTGGCGAGGCGGAACGTGACGCGCTCCGTGTCGCCGCCGGCCGCCTTGAACTGCTTCACCTCGTCGACGATCTTCTCGATGGTCGTCGCCTGGTGGTCGGAGGTGTAGATGCTGATCGGCATCGCCGTGCAGCGCGAGTTCATGAACTCGTTGCCGAGGCGCGTGGCGTAGCCCACGCCTTGCGCGATCTGCGCGCGGCTCTCCGGCAGCATGCGCCACTTGGCGAAGGTCTCCGCGAACGACTGCGTCATCGACTTGACGAAGCCCGCGAGGCTGCGCACCGTCGCCACGCCCTCGACCTGCCGCATCTGGAACTCGAAGTCCTCGATCTTGTCCATGACCTCGCGATCGACGCAGGGCGAGTCTTCGTCGTCCGCCGGCTTCGCCTCGGCAATGACCTGCAGCAGGTCCACGCCGATCGCGAAATGGCTGGTGACCATCTCCACGTCCTGGTTGTAGCGCGAGTCGGGCCGCAGCTCCGGCACGCCCCTGCCCAGGTCGCCAATGTGCAGGTGCCTGGCCTGGGAGATGCCGAAGGCCAGCAGGGCCAGGCCGATCAGGATCGGCAACCACGCGACTTTCTTCGTCGCCAGCGGGCCGATGCGCTCCCAGAACCAGTCGCCCGCCGTTTCCTTGCCGGCCAGCTTCGAGGCCTGCTCGGGCGTGAACTTGTAGTACGACAGCAGGATCGGCAGCAGCATCTTGTTGGTGATGATCATCACCGTGACGCCGATCGTCGCCGTGAAGGCGAGCTCGCGCACGATCTCGATCTCGACGAACGCGATCACCATGAAGCCGAGCGCATTCGCCAGCAGCGCCATCGCGCCCGGGATGAACAGCTTCTGGAACGAATGCGTGGAAGCCGTGATGCCGTCCGCGCCGTGCAGCGTCTCGAGCCGCCATGCGTTCGTCATCTGCACCGCGTGCGACACGGCGATGGAGAAGATCAGGAACGGCACCAGGATCGACATCGGGTCGAGCCCGAGCCCGAAGACCGGCAGCAGGCCGAGCAGCCAGATGACCGGCACGATCGCGCAGATGAGCGCGAGCGCCGTGATCATCAACGAGCCCGAGTACCAGTACAGCAGCAGCGCCGTAATCACGAACGCGATGCCGAAGAACACGAGCACGCCGGCCGCGCCCTTCGCGATGTCGCCCACCGCCTTGGCGAAGCCGATGATGTGGACGCCGGTGTTCTCGTTCTCGTACTTGGCGCGGATCCCCTCGAGCTGCGCCGCGACCGCCTGCAGGTCGAGGCGCTGGCCCGTCTCCGGGTCGTTCTCCATCAGCGTGGCGACGATCATCGCCGCGGACTGGTCGTTGGAGACGATGCGGCCGACCCAGTCGGACTTGAGCAGGTTCTCCTGCACCTTCGCCATCTGCTCGGGCGTGCCCGCGAAGTCCGCGGACACGACGTTGCCGCCGCGGAAGCCGTCCTCGACCACCTCGTTGTAGCGCACGTTCGACGTGAACAGCGACGTGACGGAACTGCGCTCGACGCCGGGGACGTAGAAGACCTCCTCCGTCGCCTTGCGCAGCGAGTCCATGAACTGCTTGTCGTAGATGGTGCCTTTCTTGTTCTGCAGCGCGACCAGCACCTTGTTGGCGCCGCCGAAGTCCGACTGGTACTCCAGGAAGGTCGCCATGTACGGGTGCTTGAGCGGGATCATCTTGGTGAACGCCGCCTGCACGCGCAGCTGGCTCGCCATCGCGCCCAGCAGGATCGTGATCAGGATGAACAGGATCAGCAGCGGCTTGCGGTGGTGGAAGATCCAGTAGGAGATCTTGCCGACCCAGTCCGCAGTGAATACCTGCTTCTCGATCTCGGCATCGTCGGCATTCAGGCCGGGCTTTACGTCATGCGCCATGTTCATTGTCCTTGGACGGTGCCGTCAGCGGCTCTTGAGCCAGGCCGGGTCGAGCGGTGTGATCCCGCTCTCGCCCGCGAGGATGATGCCGCCGCCCGCCTTCTCCACCAGCGCGGCGAAACCCTTGCCCGGCGGGGCCGAGTGCAACACGAAGCTCTGGCCGTTGTCGGCGCTTTCCGCGATCAGCCCGGAATTGCCGACCAGCATGACGCGTCCGTCGGCCAGCTGCCGCCCCGACATCAGTGAGGTGGTCGTGCCGGTCTCGATCTTCTGCCAGGTTGCGCCGAGGTCCAGCGAACGGTAGACGTTGCCGCGCATGCCGAACGCGAGGACGCTGCCGTCCTTCACCGCGAGTGCGCCGAAATACGAGCCCTGGTAGGGCGAGGTCAGCGCGATCCAGGTTGCGCCGCCATCGTCGGAACGAGCCAGCGTCCCCGATTCCGCCACCAGCAGCAGCGACGTGCCGACCGCTATGACCTGCGAGATGTGCCGGTCGAAGTCTTCCGACAGCACGGTCGCACGCTGCCAGGTCTTGCCGGCGTCCTGCGAATCGAAGTAGAGCCCGAAGGCGCCGTAGGCAATGAAGTGGTCGCCGCCGAGGTGCGTGACGCCGAGCAGCGAGTCTTCCCCGGCTTCGTCCACCGTGACCCGCGACCAGCTGGCGCCGCCGTCCTCGGTGCGCACGAAGGAGCCGCCGTGACCGACGGCGACGCCGACCTTGTCGTCCCGGAACGCTAGCCCCGTGAGCTGGCGATTGACCGCGGTCTGGCTGCCCTTCCAGGTCTTGCCGCCGTCGTCGGAGACCAGCGTGAAGCCGCGTTCTCCCACGGCGATCAGCCGATTGCCGACCTGCGCGATGTCCATCAGCACGATGCGGTTGCTGCGCACGTCGACGACCACGCCCGACTTCGGCGTCGGTTGCGCCTTGGCAGCCTGTTCTTCAGCCCTGGCCGGCGCCGCGAGGCACAGGCTCGCGCCCAGCAAGGCACAGGCAATTCCAGCCCGGTACATCATGAAAATTCCCCCGCGGCGGGACTCCCCTGCCGCAAAACGGCCGACCCCGGCAGCGCCGGAGCCGGCCATCGTCAGGTCAACCGAGGCCTGAGTGCCTCATCCGTCCCGGCCTACTTGGTGCCGATGCGGCGCAGCGAGTCAGGCTGGAAATCGCCCCACTTGCCCTTCTCGCCGAACTTCCAGGGCGTCTTGACTTCGTTGTCGAGCAGCGAGAACAGGTAACTCTGGTTGTTGAGGTCGTGCCAGATGTTCGAGCGGTACCACGGCACCTTGGCGTCGTAGAACTGGATCATCGGGTGGATCGCGACGCGCCAGAGGTTCTTGCGCGTGTCGTAGGCGTCCTCGTACACCACGGTCCAGGTGTCCTCGTCGAGATAGAACGTGCGCCGGCCGTAGATGTGCTTGCTGCCCGCCTTGAGCGTGCCGTCCACCACCCACACGCGATGCAGTTCGTAACGCATGTGGTCGGGATTGGGCGTGTTCGGGCGGATCAGGTCTTCCTTGTACTTGAGGGCCTTGTTGCCCAGCCTGAACGAGTTATACGGGATGTAGACTTCCTTCTTGCCGACGAGCTTCCAGTCGTAACGGTCCGGTGCGCCGTTCCAGGCGTCGAACTGGTCCGTGACGCGGATGCCTTCCGTGCCGTCGTTCACGTTGTCGTACGCGAGATCGGGGGCGCGCCGGACGCGGCGCTGGCCGGCGTTGTAGATCCACGCCGAACGCGTCTGCTTGACCTGGTCGAGCGGCTCGTGCACGAGGAACACGGTACCCTCGAGCGTCGCGGGCGCCGTGAAATACGACAGGAACGCGAGCAGCAGGTTGTCCTGCGGCTGGTCCAGGTTCTGGTTGAAGATGCGGTACTCGTGCGCGCCGATCTTGTAGAAGTCGCCGCCCGCGCGGACCGGGAAGCTGTGGTAGTCGCGGCTCACGCCGCCGCCCAGGTAGCGTTGCTGGTGGTTCCACATGACCTCGAGGCCGGTCTTCGGGATCGGGAACGGCACGGCCGACCGGCCACCCGCAATGGCGAAGCCCTGCAGCTCGAGCTTGGTCGCCATGCTCTTGATCTCCGCGTACACCTCCTGCGGATAGCAGGCGGTGCGGCGGGTCTCGTACACCGGCATCTTGAAGTTGTTGTACTTCTTCAGCATCGCGAGCGTGCCCGGAGTCAGGCTTTCTTTGTACTGCTCCGCGTTGGCTGCGGTGATCGTGAACTTGGCCTTGTCGCCCGGGAACGGGTCGACATAGCCCTTGGCGGCCGTCCAGCCCGCGGGGGGCGAGCACAGCCCGCCGGTCCATGCGGGAATCGTGCCGTCCTTGTTGCCGGCCTTCTCCGCGCCCACGGGCGTGAGGTCCGCCCCGAGGCGCGCAGCTTCGGCGTCCGTGAGCCTCGCGTACGCAGGCAGCGCCGTGCCGAACAGGCCTGCCGCTGCGATCGCAGTGGCAAGCACCTTATTCATGGTCTTCATCGTCTGCAGTCTCCTGGTTCCGATCAGAAGGTCACGCTGGCGCTGACCGAGTAGAAGTCGCGGTCGCCGAGCGGATCGTAGGCCGCCTGGTTGTAGTCCACGTAGTTGGCTTCGAGCGTGTAGCGCTTGTTAAGGCTGAACTTGAGGCCGAGGCCGAGCGTCTGGCGGCCGTCGTTGAAGGTCGGATCCATCGAGACACCCTCGACGTCGTGCGCCCAGAACACGCTCGGCGTCACCGTCACGCCGGTGTTGAACACGTTGTTGTAGTCCGCGTTCACTCGCAGGCGGTAGCCCCAGGCGAAGTCCGTCACGTAGCCGTCGTTCTTGCAGCCGTCGGGTTGCGGGTTGTAGACCGGGCTCGCCACCGGCACCGGGGCGTTCACGAACGTGGGCGAACACGTGTTGCCGCCGGACTAGCCGCGGGGCAGGGTTCTGCGCGAGCTGCTGGTTCGAGCCGAAGCCGAACATGAAGCCGCGGCCGTAACGCACGTGACCCTTGGTGTAGTCCGGCACGTTGTTCGACTGCGCGCCCACTTCGCCCACGAACAGCACGTTTTCGGCGCCAAGCACGTTGCTGTACGTCTTGACGGCGTTGACCTGGAACTGCCGCTTCACGAACAGGTCGTAACCGCGGGCATAGCCGCCGGCGCCCTGCTGCGCGGCCGCGAGGCCTTCCTTCGCGTTCGGGCCGACGAAGGACAGCAGGCCGTTCAGCAGGTCGTTGCCGTTGACCTGGACCGGGATGTCCTCCTGGTAGCTCAATTCGGCGGACACCGACCACGACATGATGTTGGTCGCCGCGCTGAGGCCGAAGATCTGCAGGTCCTCCGGGTATTCCCAGAACGAACGGCCGGGAGTGACCGGAACGCCGAGCTTTGCGCCCAATGCGGCGTGCGCCGCAGCGGGACCACGCAGCACGGTGTCGTCGTTCGGATCGAGCGGGTTGGCACCCGAGCCCGGCACGCGCCACACGGGCAGGCCGGCGCTCATGAAGGCGACCGGGTACGGGCTGGTCTGCAGCGGGCTCAGCGTGCCCGGCGGCAGCACCCACGCGCCGCCCGGCAACTCGGTCGGCAGCGAACCGGCGAGACCCGAGATGATCGGCAGGCGCGAATGGATGCGCTCGGCATACAGGCCGAATTCGGTGTCGAGCTTCTCGACCGGAAACCGCAGCGCGATGCCGACCTGGCCGTTGTCGCGCGCTTCCTTGCCCTTCACCAGCGGCACGTTCAGGCCGTTGGCCTGCGAGTAAGGGTTGGACCCGAGCTGCGGATAGAGCGGCGAGGTCGTGCCGGGGAGCGCGCCGCCGATGACCGACGTGATGACGGTGGCGCTCGTGCACCGGCCCGGGTCGACCGAGATGTTGTTCTCGGTGACGGCCCAGTACGTGCCGCAGCCGTCGATCGAGGTGTTCTGCCACTCGAGCTGGTAGAACGCTTCGATCGAGCCCCAGTCGAAGCCCCAGTTCGCGTACGCCATCCACACCGGCAGCAGGATTTCCTTGAGTTCGGTGCCCGGACGGCGCGCGGCCGGCACGTCGATCGGATTGATCTGGTTGACGCCCTGGATGAAGACGCTCTCGCCCCAGTTCACGACCTGGTTGCCGAGCCGGACCTGGAGGTTGGTGTCCTGCAGGTCGAACGAGCCGTAGACATAGGCGTCGAGCAACATGGCGTTCGAGAACTTCTGCTCGGTCTCGAAGCCCTCGTCGCTGAGCTTGGCCTTCGGCCACCGGCCGTCGAGCGGCATGCAGACTGGTACGGTGTTGTTGGCGTTGGCGCCGACGCACGCCGGGTACGAGCCCGGAATGCCGTAATTCGGCGCGGACAGGTCTGGACGCCCGCCGTTGTAATTGTTGGCCTGGTTGCCCATGCGCACGTCGGTATCGCTGGTTGCGTAGTCGTACCAGGCCTTGGCGCGGACCAGGAAACCGTAGTTGCCCTGCTTGTACTCGACGTCGGTGACGAGCTTGAGCGGCGCCGAGAACATGTCGCCCGACCCGTAGTTCAGGTTCGCGCTGCTGGCCGCCTGGTTGCCGGCGAGGCCGTCGCCCGGCCCAACACCGGTGCCGGGGGGACGCGGACCGGAGCCGATGCCGAGCAGCGAACCGTCGGCCTTGGTGTAGAGCAGGCGGCTGGGGTCGTTGGTGCGGAAGCTGGCGCCCGCGGAAATCGTGGTGTTCCAGTTGAGCTTGGCGCCGTTTTCGAATTCGAATTCGATGGCCGCCGCGCTGCCCGCATAGGAAGCGAGCACCGTCCCGATCACCGCGGCAAGGGTCGCGCTGCGGCGATCCCGAATCATCATTTCACTCGTCATTAGAAATCCCCCAGTTGCCTGTGAGTCCACTCAGTTGCAGATTCTCTCGGGACCCCCTGTCCGATCCCGCTGATGTCGCAGCCGTGCCGGCATTCAATACCGCCGCGCCGCTGGTCGTTGTTTCTCTGTCGCAAACCCTCGCGGGCCCGCACCACCCGCGGGTGTGCACCCCGGTGAGGCTAGTCCTGACCTTCCACGATCACAGTTGTGAGTATCCGAAACACAACTATCGATCTTCCCCGTTGCGCAAGGTTGCCAGTGCCTCGGCCGCAAGACAACCTCCATGCGCGTTGCGTTTTTGCCATGCAAAACTCAGCGTGTCCGCGCACGGCCTTTCGCGACTCGTTTTCGTGCCGCAACGGCACGCTTCGGCGCGCCCCCCTGCTGCCGGCTGCGTGGTGCCGGAGTGGGCGCGGACGCGGCGGGCGTCCCGGCTGCCGCGCGTTCCAGCGCAGCGAAGCTCTCGCGCAGGCAGGTGGCGAAGAACGCGGGGTCCGGCAGCATGTCGCGGCAGGCCACGGTGCAGAGCCAGAGCGTGCCGTGGTAGCTGAATCCCGTGACGTTGAGACCCAGGCCGTCGATGGCGATGCTGATCGGGGCAAAGCTGACCAGCCGCGCGCCGGCCATGAACAGCGGCACGTCCGGTCCGCGCACGTTGGAGACCACGATGCTCATTTGCGGCAGCACCAGCCGCCGCGTCGCGAGTTCGCTGGCGGCATCCGGCAGCACGTCGAACAGCCGTGCCGCCATGTCGCGCCCGACGACTCCCGCCATCGTCTTGGCTTTTGCTGCACCGCGGCGAATTTCCTGCAGCCGGTCCAGCGGGTCGTGCAGTTCAGTGTGCAACGGCATCACCGTCATGCCGATCTGGTTGCCGACGTCGGCACCCTTGTCCGGTCCGCGAAACGACATCGGGACCATGCAGGTCAGCGTCTCCGCGGGCAGTTCGTCCTTGGCGGCCAGGTATTGTCGCAGCGCGCCGCCGACCGTCGTCATGAACAGGTCGTTGATGGTGGCCTCGGGAATGGCGCCGCGAATCGCCTTGAGACTGGCGAGCGGCAGGCCGACCATCTCGACGACGCGGTGCGCCGATACCCGCCCGGCAAACCTCGTGGCCGGCGGCTTGCGCAGCGCCTCAGCCACCCGCGTCACGGCTGGTGTCGCGCTGGAACTCAGCAAGGTGGCGAGTCCGCCCGGCATTGCAGCGCCCGCCGTGGCAAGCCTGCCGACGGTCTCGGCCGAGAGACGCGCCAGGTCCGGCACGCGGCTCACTCCGCGCGCGAGGGCCCTGGCATACAGCTCCGGCGCGGTCGGGATCCGATCCTTGAAGCGGCGCCGACCGCCCGGCGGCTCACTGAAGTCGTCGGCCGTCGTCGAGTGGATGGCGCGCAGCAACTCGGTGCCGGCTTCGCCGTCGATGGCGCAGTGGTGCAGCTTCAGGTAGAGCGCGAAACTGCCGGCCGGCAGTCCCTCGATGTGATCGAGGCCCTCGATGACGTAGGCCTCCCACAACGGCTTGCTGCGATCGAGGGGCCGCGAATGAATGCGCGCGACCTGGATGCACAGCTGGCGCCAGTCGCCCGGGTGCGGCAACGCGATGTGCCGCACGTGGAATTCCACGTCAATGTCGGGATCTTCGATCCAGTACGGCCGGTCGAGGCCGAAGGGCACCGTGACCAGCCTGCGGCGGAAGAACGGCAGCGTGTCCAGGCGGGCCTGGAAGAAGCCCAGCACGTCCTTGAAGCGGACCCGGCCATCGGGCGCCGTCGACGGGTCGTAGATGCCGAGCCCGGCAACGTGCATGTGC
The DNA here is from genome assembly GCA_963698735.1 of uncultured Gammaproteobacteria bacterium. GTDB lineage: Bacteria > Pseudomonadota > Gammaproteobacteria > Steroidobacterales > Steroidobacteraceae > RPQJ01. Next base: position 135,644 of record CAVOSA010000021.1, read on the forward strand.
TGGTTACCGCGCTCGAGGCGCAGGAAAAGGCTGTCCGTTCCGGACAATTGCCGCATGCGGTGTCTCCCCTGCCCCCCTTGGGCACATTACGTCGCGCGTCGATTGGCGTCCATGACTGATTGACTTGATTTCATGTCCGGGCGACGCGCGTGCGCCGGGCCGTCCTGGCTGCGCGCGCCGGCACCGGCGAGCGCAGGAAGAAACGCACGCATTCGTCGGCCAGCGCGTCGACGTCGAGCGGACCGCCGGGGTGGTACCAGCGCGCGATCCAGTTGAGCGCGCCGAACAGCAGCAGCGCGTCGATCCGCGTCCGGCCCGGCCATTCGCCGGACTGCTGCAGGCGGGCGATCGCCGCCTGCCAGATGGCCTCGTACCGCTTGAGCGGCACCGTCACCCTGCGCAGCGCCGCGGGCTCGAGCGAGCGCCATTCGTAGAGCACGACCGGAATGAAGTCCTGGCCGGGCCCGAGGATCGTGTCGAGGTGGGTGCGCACCAGCTGCTCGAACTTGCGGCGCGGCGGCAGGTCCTGCGCGGCGATGGCTTCGATGCGGCCGAGCGCGTCGACGAGGCCTTCCTCCATCACTGCCTCGAGGATGTCCTGCTTGGTGGCGAAGTGATACACCCAGCTGCCGGACTGCATCCCGGTCGCCTGGGCGATGTCGCGCACCGACGTGCCGTCGTAGCCCTTCTCACGGAACAGCCGGGCCGAGGCGCGCAGCAGCTGGTCACGCCGGTTGTGGTCTTCGTCGACGGCAATGCCCTTGCGCGGGCGGCGGACCTGCGGCGGGCTCACAGGCCCAGCTGGCGCGCGGCCAGGTCCTTCATGATCTCCTCCGCGCCGCCCCCGATCATGTTGACTTTCACTTCGCGGTAGATGCGCTCCGATTTCGTGCCGCGCATGTAACCCATGCCGCCGAGCGTCTGCACGGCGGAATCGGCGCAGAACTGCAGCGTGCGCGTCGCGGTGTTCTTGGCCATGCACACCGACGCGACGACAGCCGGGTCTGCGGCCCCTTCGTGGTCGAGCCGCCACGCGAGGTCTTCCAGCAGCGCGCGCGTCGCTTCGATCTGCGCGAGCATGTCCACGAACTTGTGCCGGACGACCTGGTGATCGACCAGCCGCTGCCCGAACGTGTGCCGCTGCCGCGCCCACTCGAGCGCCTCGCCGTAGCACACCCAGGCAAAGCCGAGCGCAAACGCCGCCATCGAGAAGCGCTCGGCCGTGAAGTTGTGCATGATCGCGCGAAAGCCCTCGCCTTCCGCACCCAGCAGGTTCCCGGCCGGCACGCGCGCCTCGTCGAAACGCAGGTGCGCGGTGTCCGATGCCCACCAGCCCATCTTGTCCAGCTGGGTGCGCGTGAAGCCCGGCGTGTCGCGATCGATGAGCAGCAGCGAGATGCCGCGGGCTCCCTTCGCTGCCGGATCGGTGCGCACGGCGACCGTATAGACGTCGGCCCGCATCCCCGAGGTGATGAACGTCTTCTCGCCGTTCACGACGTACACGTCGCCGTCGCGTCGCGCCGTCGTGCGCAGGGCCGCCACGTCGGAGCCGCCGGACGGCTCGGTGATCGCCAGCGCGGCAATCCATTCGCCGGCGAGGATCTTCGGCAGCGTGCGTTGCTGCAACTCGCGCGAGCCGAGCGCGGCGATCGGCGGCGCGGCGATCGAGTGCGACAGCAGGGACGACAGCACGCCGCCCGCCCCGCACTGTGCCATCTCGATGCAGACGAGCAGCGTGTGCAGGAAATCGGCGTCAGGCGTGCCGCCGAATTCCTCGGGAAAGCGCAAACCGAGCAGCCCGGCCGCGGCCGCCTGGCGGTACAGCCCGCGCGGAAAGCCGCCCGCCTCGTCCCAGCGGCCGGCGTGCGGCTCGAGTTCGCGGGCCACGAACCGACGGACCGAGTCGCGGAAGGCGGTGTGCTCGGGCGTCAGCCGTGCCGGATTGAGTCGCAGGGGCTCCACGCCGGACATCCTAGGGCCGGCCCTTTATTCAAGCAAGCGCTTGCTTTACGATCCACCGGGGAGTCGCCCGAGGTAGGAGCATGCCGGTCTTCAAATCGTCCCTCGACACGGGGAGCGCGGCGTACGCCGAGAATCGCGCACACCTGCTCGCGTTGATCGCGCAGCATGACGAGTTGCGCGACCGGACCGCGGCCGCCTCGGGTCGCGCCGGGCCCCGTTTCGCCAAGCGCGGGCAGTTGCTGCCGCGCGAGCGGCTCGGACTGCTGCTCGACGCCGGCGCGCCCTGGCTCGAACTCTCGGCCTGCGCCGGGTACCTGCTCGACGTCCAGGACCCCGCGAAGACGATTCCCGGCGGCGGCCTCATTGCCGGCATCGGGCTGATCAGCGGCACGCGCTGTGTCGTCGTCGCCGACGATTCGGGCATCGAAGCCGGCGCGCTGCAGCCGATGGGACTCGAGAAGTTCCAGCGCGCCCAGCAGCTGGCGCTCGAGAACCGGCTGCCGCTGGTGCACCTGGTCGAGTCGGCCGGCGCCAACCTGCTGCGCTATCGCGTCGAGGACTTCATCTTCGGCGGTTCGCACTACGCGCGCCTCGCGCGCCTGTCGGCGGCGGGCATTCCGGTGCTCACGATCGTGCACGGCAGCGCCACGGCGGGCGGCGCCTACATGCCGGGGATGTCCGACTACGTGGTGATGGTGCGCGACCGCGCGCGGGCCTTCCTGGCCGGCCCGCCGCTGCTCAAGGCGGCGACCGGCGAGATCGCGACGGAGGAGGAACTTGGCGGCGCCCTGATGCACGCCTCCGTGTCCGGGCTCGCGGAGTACCTGGCCGAGGACGATGCCGACGCCATCCGCGCGCTGCGCGAACACGTGCGGCGCCTCGCCTGGCATCGTCACGAGACCGCGCTGCCGGCGGCAAGGGAACCGAAACTCGCGGCCGAGGAACTGCTCGGACTCATGCCCCTGGACGGTCGCAAACCGGTCGACATGCGTGAGGTCATCGCGCGCTGCTGCGACGACTCCGACTTCATGGAATTCCAGGACACCTACGGTCCCGCCACCGTGTGCGTGCACACCTCGATCGGCGGCTTTCCCGTCGGCATCCTGACCAACAACGGCCCGCTCGATCCGGCGGGCTCGAGCAAGGCGACGCACTTCATCCAGCAGTGCTGCCAGTCCGACCTGCCGCTCGTGTACCTGCAGAACACGACCGGCTACATCGTCGGCAGGGAATCCGAGCGCGCCGGCATGATCAAGCACGGGTCGAAGATGATCCAGGCCGTGGCCAACGCGACGGTCCCGCAGGTCACGGTGCATTGCGGGGCGTCCTTCGGCGCCGGCAACTACGGCATGTGCGGCCGCGGCTTCGCACCGCGCTTCCTGTTCTCGTGGCCCAACTCGCGCACCGCGGTGATGGGCGCCGAGCAGGCGGCGGGCACCATGGCGATCGTGATGGAAGCTTCGGCGCGTGAACGCGGGCTCGAGCCCGATCGCGCGCAGATCGACGGCATGCGCGCGAAGATCGTCGAGACGTTCGAGCGGCAGACGTCGGCGCTCTACACCTCCGGCCGGCTGCTCGACGACGGCATCATCGATCCGCGCGACACGCGCCGCGTACTCACGCAGGTACTGCACCTGTTCCGCCGCGCCGAGGCGCTGCCGCTGCGCCCGCTGACCTTCGGCGTCGCGCGACCCTGATCCGAGGACACCATGCTCTTCACGCACGAACACACAGAACTGCGCCGCACCGTCGAACGGTTCTGCCGCGACGAACTCAACCCGCACGTCGACGAGTGGGAGGACGCCGGCGCCTTTCCCGCGCATGAAGTGTTCGGCAAGCTGGGCCAACTCGGCCTGCTCGGCCTGACCAAGCCCGAATCCGTCGGCGGCGCGGCGCTCGATTACAGCTACGCCGTCGTGCTGGCCGAAGCACTCGGCTCGTGCCAGTGCGGCGGCGTGCCGCTCGCGATCGGCGTGCAGACGGACATGGCCACGCCTGCGCTCGCGCGCCTCGGCAGCCCGGAACTGCAACGGGAATTCCTCGCGCCTGCCGTCGCGGGCGAGATGGTCGCGTGCATCGGCGTGTCCGAACCCGGCGCCGGCTCGGACGTCGCCGCCATCCGCACCACGGCCCGCAAGGACGGCGACGACTACGTCATCAACGGCGGCAAGCTCTGGATCACCAACGGCGTGCAGGCCGACTGGATGTGCTGCCTCGCGACGACGTCGGAAGGCAACCCGCATCGCAACAAGTCGCTGATCGTCGTGCCGATGAAGACGCGCGGCGTCACCGTCGCGCGCAAGATCCGCAAGCTCGGCATGCACTCGTCCGACACCGCGCAGATTCACTTCGACGACGTGCGCGTGCCGCAGCGCCACCGCATCGGCGAGGAAGGGATGGGCTTCACCTACCAGATGCAGCAGTTCCAGGAGGAACGACTGTGGGGCGCGGCGAATGCGCTCGGCGGCCTCGACCACGCAATCGCCGACACCATCGAATACACGCGCAGTCGCCAGATCTTCGGCCGGGCCGTGCTCGACAACCAGGTCGTGCACTTCACGCTCGCGGAACTGCAGACCGAAGTCGAGGCGCTGCGTGCGCTCGTTTATCGCGCGACCGAGCTGTTCGTCGCGGGGCAGGACGTCACGCAGCTGGCCTCGATGGCCAAGCTCAAGGCCGGCCGGCTGTCGCGCGAAGTCGCGGACAAGTGCCTGCAATTCTGGGGCGGCATGGGTTACACGTGGGAGAATCGCGTGTCGAGGCTGTTCCGTGATGGACGCCTCGGCTCGATTGGCGGCGGCGCCGACGAAGTCATGCTCTCGATCATCGCCAAGCTCGCGGGCACGCTCTCGCGACCCGGCGCGTGACGGCGATGCCCGCGTCTACCAATGCGATGGTCCAGGTCGAACGGCGCGGCGCCTTCTGGTTCGCGCAGCTCAACCGCCCCGAGAAGCGCAACGCGCTGTCGGAACCGCTGATGGGCGAACTGCTGGCGCTCTGCGAGCGTGTCGTCGCCGACCTCGACGCACGCGCGCTGGTGCTCTGGGGCGCTGGCGGACACTTCTGCGCCGGCGCTGACTTCGGCCACTTCCAGGAACTGATGGCGTCCCCTGCGCCCGCCGACGCGGACCCGATCGTCGCGCACAATCGCACGTTCGGCACGGTGCTCGAGCGAATTGCGTCCCTGCCCGTGCCGACGATCGGCGTCGTGCGCGGCGCTGCGATGGGCGGCGGCGTCGGCCTGGCGTCCGTACTGGACCGCGTGATCGCGTCGGACGATGCAGTCTTCGCCATGCCCGAAGTGACGCTCGGCGTCGCGCCGGCGCAGATCGCGCCGTTCGTCGCACGACGCGTCGGCTCCACGCGGGCCCGCTGGCTGATGCTCACCGGCGCGCGACTGGACGCGAATGCAGCGCGAGCAGAAGGACTGGCGGATGCCGTCGCCGCGGCGCCTGCCGTGGCCGGACTCGTGGCGACGGAGTTGCGGCTGCTGGCAGTTGCCGAACCGTCGGCGCTGCGCGCGACCAAGCGCCTCGCCCTGCGCAACCTGGAGAGTCCGCTCGCCGCCGCCCTCGATGCCGCGGCGCTCGACTTCGCCGCGCTGCTGCGCGCCGGCTCAGCCCGCGAAGGCATCGCGGCGAGTCGCGAGCGCCGGCGTCCCGCCTGGCACACCGAGGTGCCTGCCCTGCCGGAGTTCGACTGATGCGCGTGCAACGCGTCCTGATTGCCAATCGTGGCGAGATCGTCACGCGAGTCGCACGCACTGCGCGCGGCATGGGCATCGCCACCGTGGCGGTCTACTCGGATGCCGACCGTGGCAGTCCGCACGTGGCGGCGTGCGACGACGCAGTGGCGATCGGCGGCCACTCGGCCGCAGAGAGTTACCTGCGCGTCGACAAACTGCTGCGTGCCGCGCGGCTGGCTGGCGCAGACGCCATCCACCCGGGTTACGGCTTTCTCTCGGAGAACACCGCGTTCGCGACCGCCGTCGCGGACGCCGGCCTGGTCTTCATCGGCCCGCCACCCGCAGCGATCGCCGCGATGGGCGACAAGGCCCGCGCCCGGCAGCGCATGGCGGCGGCAGGCATTCCCGTCGTCCCCGGGTACGACGGCGACGCCCAGGACGAAACGACGTTGCTGCGCGAGGCGGCACGTATCGGCTACCCCGTGATGGTCAAGGCAGCCGCCGGCGGCGGTGGCCGCGGCATGCGGCTGGTCGCAGCGGCGGCGGACTTGCCGCAGGCACTGCGCTCGGCTGCCGCGGAAGCCGCGAAATCTTTCGGTGACGGCCGGCTGATCCTGGAGCGTGCGGTCGTCGAGCCACGTCACGTCGAGATCCAGGTCCTCGCCGACGCCCACGGCACTGTCCTGCACCTGGGCGAACGAGACTGTTCGGTGCAGCGACGGCACCAGAAGGTCGTCGAAGAATCGCCCTCGCCCGCCGTCGATGCCGGACTGCGGGCACGCATGGGCGCGACCGCGGTCGCCGTCGCCCGGGAGATCGGCTACGTCGGCGCGGGCACCGTCGAGTTCCTGCTCGACCCTGACGGTCGCTTCTACTTCATGGAGATGAACACCCGCCTGCAGGTCGAACACCCGGTGACCGAATGCGTCACCGGACTCGACCTCGTCGAGTTACAGCTGCGCGTCGCGGGCGGCGAGCGACTGCCCCTGCGCCAGGAAGACGTCGAACTGCGCGGACACGCCATCGAGGTCCGGCTTTGCGCCGAGGCGCCTGCGGACGACTTCCTGCCCGGCAGCGGCACGGTGGTGGACTGGTATGCGGCGCCCGGCGTGCGTTGTGATCATGCCCTGGCCGCGGGCGTGGACGTGCCGGCGTGGTACGACTCGATGGTGGCGAAGCTGATTGCGCACGCGTCGACGCGCGAGGACTGCATCGATCGACTCGCGGCGGCCCTCGACCGCACGGTGCTGCTGGGCGTGCCGAGCAACCGCGCGTTCCTCGCCCGCATCCTGCGCCACGACACGTTCCGCGCCGGGCGCGACGTCTCCACCGCATTCATCGCCCGGCATTTCGCGGACGCGGGCGCGCGCCACGACGCTCCCACCGCGCGCGAGTGGGCCCTGGCCGCGTGGCTCTCGGCCGCGGGCGCACCCGAGGCGGAGTGCACCCCTGCTGCGTGGCGCAGCTGGAGTACCGGCCGGCCGCTGCCGCAGCCATGGCGCCTGCGCTGGCACGCGCCGAGCTCGTTCGCGGGCGTCGTCGCCGAGCAGCGCGGCCGCGTGTTCGTTACGACATCCGGCGCAACCGTGGAAAGCGCGTCCGTGCGTCACGACATCCAGGGCACGGCCGCGGCTGCGGGCGTAACTGCGCGAGCGACGATCGACGGTGAGAGCCTCGAGTATCGCTACGCGTGGTCCGCCTCGACGCTGTGGATCCACACGCCGCACGGCGATCACGCCTTCGACTGCCGCCGGCGCGAACCCTCGCGTGCAGGGCAAGCCGAAGGTGCCGATGCCGTCGAAGTGCGCGCGACGATCAACGGCCGCGTAGTCGAAGTCGTCGCGACCCCGGGCGCCGAAGTCGCGAAGGGCGACCGGCTCGTGGTGCTCGAGGCCATGAAGATGGAACACGAAATTCGCGCGGCCCGTGCCGGCCGCATCGCGGGCGTCGGCGTGCGCACCGGCGACCAGGTGGTGCCGGGGCAGATGCTCGTCCGTTACGAAGGAGAACCCGCATGACGTCGAAAGTCGTCGTGACCTGCGCCCTGACCGGCGTGCTCACGGACCCTGCGCAGCATCACGTGCCGGTCACGCCCGAGGAGATGGCGCGCGAGGCGCGCGCCGCGTTCGACGCCGGCGCGAGCGTCGTGCACGTGCACTTCCGGCAGCAGTCGCCGGGCAAGGGACACCTGCCGTCGTGGGAGCCCGCCGTGGCGCTCGAAATCGCGCAGGCAATCCGCGAATCCTGCCCGGGCATCATCTTCAACCAGTCGACAGGCGTCGTCGGCCCGGACATTTCGGGCCCGGTCGCCTGCATGCGCGCGGTGCGGCCCGAAATCGCGGCCGCCAACGCCGGCTCGCTCAATTACCTCAAGGTCCGCAGCGACGGCCGCTGGGCGTGGCCGCCGATGCTGTTCGACAATCCGGTCGAGAAAGTCGCCGCGTTTCTGCAGGTGATGGACGAAACGGGAGCGCTGCCGGAGTTCGAGTGCTTCGACGTCGGCATCGTGCGCAGCGTCGAGATGTTCGTGCGCTCCGGACTGTACCGCGGCCACCCCGACGTCAATTTCGTCATGGGCGTCGAATCCGGCATGCCCGCTGACCCGGCGCTGCTGCCGATCCTGGTCGGACTGTTGCCGGCGCAGGCAACGTGGCAGGTCACGGCGATCGGACGCGAGAACGTGTGGCCGCTGCACCGTCGCACCGCGGAACTGGGCGGCAACCTCCGCACTGGCCTCGAAGACACCTTTTATCTTCCGGACGGGCGCAAGGCCCGCAGCAACGGCGAGTTGATCGACGCCATCGTTGCCCTTGCCCGCGCTGCGGGACGCGACAGCGCTTCGCCCGCCGAAGCGCGCAAGCTGCTGCACCTGGCCGCGTAGCCGCCACCGGGCCCGGCAAGGGGGACGTTTCATGCGCAAGCTCCTGTCGATCGTGGCCGCCGCGCTCGCTCTCCTGTTCGTTTACCTGCTGGCCTGGCCGGTTCCGATCGCGCCGGTGGCATGGAATGCGCCGAGGTTCGGGGGATACGTCGGGGCGCACTCGCGCAACGAGAGACTCGCGCAACTCCATTTGATATCGACTGCGCCGGAAATCGGCCCGGAACACATCGCATTCGGTCCAGACGGCAGGCTCTATACGGGCGTGCTTTCAGGCGCCGTCCTGCGCATGAATGCGGACGGCAGCGGGCTCGAGACCGCAGCGAACACGGGCGGCCGCCCCCTGGGCCTCGACTTCGACGCGTCCGGCCGCCTGGTGATCGCGGATGCCATGCGCGGGCTGCTCGCGCTCGAACCGGACGGCCGCATCGTCGTGCTGACCGACAGGGTCGGCGACGACCCGATTCGCTATGCGGACGCCGTGAAGGTCGCGACGGACGGCAAGATGCTGCTGACGGATGCGTCGCAGCGTCTGTCGCCACAGGAGTACGGCACCTTCGACGCGGCGCTGTTCGACATCCTCGAGCACTCGTGCACCGGCCGCGTGCTCGAGTTCGATCCCGCGGCAGGGACTACGCGCGTGGTCGCGAGGGGCCTCTGCTTTCCGAACGGCGTCGCGCTGACCGCCGACGAGCAGTCGCTGCTCGTCGCCGAGACCGGCACCTATCGCATTCTGAAGATCGCGCGGGCCTCCCAGGACATCGATGCGGGCCAGGTGTTGCGCGAACGAGGAGCCGGTGTGACGGTGCTGCTCGACAACCTGCCCGGATTCCCCGACAACGTCACGCGCGGCGCGGACGGCCGCTACTGGACGGGCTTCACCAAGCCGCGCAGCGACGCGGTCGACGGCATGTCCGGCAAGCCATGGCTGCGTGCCCTGACGCTGCGGCTGCCCAGGGTGCTGTGGCCGGTGCCGCCCGCCTATGGACACGTGATCGCGTTCGACGAAGCCGGGCGCGTGCTGCTCGACCTGCAGGACCCCGCGGGCAAGCTGCCCGAGACGAGCGGCGCGACCGAACACGAGGGACGCCTCTACGTCCAGAGCCTGCATGCGAGCGCGCTGGGCATCGTACCGCTCACGGACGCGGCAGCAACGCCCCGATCTCCTTGACTGCGCGCACGAGGATCGGCAGGTCCTCGCTCGTGGTGCGGTAGTTGACGATCGCTGCGCGCAGGCAGTAGCGCCCGTGCAGCGTCGTGTAGGACGGCGCGGCGATGCCGCTTTCGTGCAACCGGATCAGCAGTTCTTCGTTGAGCGCATTGAGCTGCGCGTCGTCCATGCCACCCGGATTGAAACGGAAACAGACGATGTTGGTGGCGACCGGCGCCAGCAGTTCCAGGTCGGGCTCCGCGCGCACGAGTGCGGCGAGTTCGTGGGCCTGCGCGATGTTGCGGTCGATCAGCCGGCCGAAGCGGTCGAGCCCGTGTTCCTTGATCGACAGCCAGACCTTGAGCGCGCGGAAGCCGCGCGACAGCTGCAAGCCATACTCGCTGAACCAGAGGCTGCCGCTCGCGAGCCCGCGCTCGGTGCGCTCGAGATACTCGGGTGTCAGCGCAAAGGCCTCGCGGTGCGCCTTGCGGTCGCGCACCAGCACGCAGGCTGCCTCGAACGGGACGTGCAGCCACTTGTGCAGGTCGAGCGTGACGGAGTCGGCACGCTCCATGCCGCGCACCAGGTGACGGTGTGCGGGCGCCAGCGCCAGCAACGCGCCGATGGCGCCGTCGACGTGGAACCAGAGCTGCTCGCGCTCGCACACGGTGGCCAGCGCGTCCAGGTCGTCGGTCGCGCCGGTGTTGATCGTCGCGGCATTGCCAATCACGCAGAACGGCTGCAAGCCCGCGGCGCGGTCCTCCCGGATCATGCGCTCGAGCGCTGCGACGTCGATCTCGTACGCCGCGTTGACCGGGACCTTGCGCAGCGAACGCGCGCCGAGGCCGAGCGACTCGATCGCTTTCTGCACGCAGCTGTGCACTTCGACCGACGCATAGGTGACCAGCGGCCGCGCAATGGCGGCGACGCCTGCGGTCCGCACGTCCACGCCGGCGCGGGAATTGCGCGCGACCGCGAGGCCGACGAAGTTGGCCATGGAGCCGCCGCTCACCAGCAACCCGCTCGACGTCAGCGGGAAGCCAACGATTTCCTTGCACCAGTCGACCACCTGCGCCTCGACGTGGTTCGGGGCGTGATTGCCGCCCCCCATGTTCGGGTTGAGCACGGCGGCCAGGAAATCGCCGACCGCGGCAAACGGCGTCCCGTTGCCCATGAACCAGGACCAGAACCGTGGATGGGTGTTGCCCATCGCATACGGCATCACCAGTTCCTTGAACTCGCCGTACGCGGCCGCGGCGCCCTGCGGCAGCCGCGGCGCGGGCTGCCGCAAACGGGTGACGACGTCTTCGGGCACGGGTTGCCAGACGGGACGCTCGCGCGACCGCTGCAGGTAGTCGAAGCCGTCATCGATCGCCTGGTGTGCAAGGCGCTTCAGCGCGTCCCAGTCGGTTGGGTCGAGGGATTCGTCGGGAGGCTTGGTGGTCACGGGCATGCCCTCTGGAGCGAGTCCGAAAAGCCCGCCCAGGGGCAGCCTACTACGGGCCGCCGTCGACGCCAGTCCGCGCCCCCTTCAGAAGAGGGTGACCTGGCTGTGCGTGAGCGCGTGCGCAATCAGCAGGAATGCCGCTGCCGCAGCGACGGCCAGCCAGAGGGCCATGGCCCAGGGATAAGGAATGGGGAATTTGTTCATTGGATCCTCCAGGGATCGCGGGGCCGGAGCCGGCTGCCGTGCGCTGGAGGGGGGAGGGGTCTGGCTACGCGGCGGACCGACTCACGACCGGGCGATCGGGGAACAGCCTATCGCAAAAATTGCTGCGTCGCAGCAAGTAAATATACTGGATTGAATCGATTGGAATTTATGGCTCTGAAGCCGGTCGGAAACGCCCCAGATTGAACGTTTCCGACCGGCCGGCGGCCGACATCAGAGGAAACTTTGCATGCCGGACACCGCCTCGACCAGCACGGTGACCACGAACGCGACTGAGATGACGAGGCCCGTGCCGATGGCCACGGGGAAGAGAGAGACCTGGGACGGCTTGCGGTTGAACATGACGATCCTCCTGCTTGGTGTGGCACAAGGTACGCGCCGGACTTGATTCGATAAATCCGAATAACCGTTGCACTCTATTCTGTAATTCAGAACAATCAGCAGATGGACCAACTGCTCGCAATGAAGGTCTTCAGCCGGGTGGCGGAGCGTGGCTCGTTCGGACAGGCGGCCGACGAGCTGGAAATCTCGCGCCCGGCCGCCAGCGCGCACATCGCCGCGCTTGAAAAGCACCTCGGAGCGCGGCTGCTGAACCGCACGACGCGACGCGTCTCGCTGACCGCGGAGGGCACGGAGTTCCTGCGACGCACGCGCCGCATCCTCGAGGAGCTGCGCGACGCGGAGGAAACGCTGCGGGACACGCGCTCCAAGCCGCAGGGCAAGCTGCGCGTGGACGTGCCGGTGGCGTTCGGCCGTTACCTGCTGCTGCCGGCCCTGCCCGAGTTCACGCGACGCTACCCGCTGATCGAACTCGACCTGCGGCTCAACGACCGCATCGTCGATCTCGTCGCCGAGCAGGTCGACGTCGCTCTGCGTGTCGGGCCCATCCGGCAGGCAGGGCTTGCCGCGCGCCGCGTGGCGCAGGTGAACGTGGTGACGTGCGCAGCGCCAGCCTACCTGCAGGACCACGGTGAGCCGCAGACGCCCGACGACCTGCGCCAGCACCGGCTGCTTGGCCTCACGTCGGCATCGGGCGCGCCACCCGAGTGGGGTTTTCCGCCGCCGTACACGCCAAAACGCCTGGGCCTCAAGTTCGCGATGCTGTTCAACGCCGCGGAAGCGCCGATCATTGCGGCCGCGGCGGGCCTCGGCATCACGCACACGGCGGACATCGTAGTGGCGGAGTACGTCGCGCGCGGCGAACTCAAGCTGATCCTCGAGGACTACGTGGTGCCGGGTCCGCAGATATCCCTGGTGTACCCTTCAGCAGGCCACCAGCTCGCGAAGGTCCGCGTCTTCTCGGATTTCGCCGCCGACCTGCTCCTGCGCTGGAACGAGGAAGTCCGCCGCTGGATCAGGCAGCCACCACGACCGCCGGTGCCGGCGTCGGCTAGACTGGCACAGAACCCGAGGGAGCCCACATGACCTACCTGCTTGCCGGCCTGCTGTTGTTCTTCGGCGTGCACTCCATCGCGATCGTGGCGCCGGCCTGGCGCGACGCCATGGCGGCACGGCTCGGCGACGCGCCCTGGAAAGCGATCTACTCGGTGGCCTCGGTAATCGGCTTCGTCATGCTGGTGCATGGCTACGGCATCGCGCGCGCCGATCCGCAGGTGCTCTACACGCCTCCAGCCTGGATGCGGCACGTCGCCGCGCTCCTGATGTTGCCGGTGTTTCCGCTGCTGGTGTCGACCTACCGGCCGGGGCGAATCAGCGCGGCGGTGAAGCACCCGATGCTCACGGCCACCAAGGCGTGGGCGCTGTCACACCTGCTGGTCAACGGCAACGTGGCCGACGTGCTGTTGTTCGGCGCCTTCCTCGCGTGGGCGGTCGCAGACCGTATCGCGGTCGGCCGGCGCGCCGTGCAGCGCAAGATCCCGGCCGCGGCGCCGTCGCGACTCAACGACGTCATTGCGGTGATCGTCGGACTTGCGATCTACGTGGTGGTGGTCGCCTGGGCGCACCAGCGGTTCTTCGGCGTGGCGCCGATGCTCCCGCACTGATCGACGCGCGCGCCAGCGTTCCACCCACCCTCCGCTTCCCGAAGGCTTTTCGCGTGCGGCCAGCGTCACCTCTCTTCGCGTCTCTCGTGCCCATGGCCGCGCTGCTGGCCGGCGGGCTCGCGCACGCGGCGCCGTCCGCAGTGGAAAAGCGAATCGTGGCGGCCGTGGACAAGAGGGCGAACGCGGCGCTCGACCTGCTGGCCGAGACAGTGAACTTGCAGAGCGCGACCGAGAACCTGGCGGGTGTGCGCGCCGTCGGCGACGTCTACGCGCGCGAATTCCGCACGCTCGGGTTTGAGACGCGCTGGGTCGAACTGCCGGTCGAGATGAAACGCGCCGGACATTTCGTCGCCACGCATCGGGGTGGCCGCGGCCCGCGGCTCCTGCTCATCGGTCACCTCGACACGGTGCTGCAGGGCGACCCGTTCCGCCGTGACGGCAATCGCGCATACGGCACCGGCAGCTCGGACATGAAGGGCGGCAACCTGGTCGTGCTCGAAGCGTTGCGCGCCCTGCACGCAACCGGGGAACTGCGCGACATGAACGTCACGGTCGTCTTCACGGGTGACGAGGAAGATCCCGGCTCGCCGCAGCTCGCGACACGCGAGTCGCTGCTCGCGGCAGCGCGCGAGTCGGACATCGCGCTCGCCTTCGAAGGCGCCGCGCCCGGCAAGGCGGTCATCGGGCGCCGCGGCATCGGCTCCTGGCGGCTGCAGGTGACCGGCGTGCAGGGGCATTCGTCCGGCGTGTTCGGCGAGACGCGCGGGTATGGAGCGATTTTCGAGGCAGCCCGCATCCTCGACCAGTTCCGCACTGAACTGCGCGAGGCGAACCTCACCTACAACCCTTCCGTCATCGTCGGCGGGACGAACGTGACTTACGACACGGCGAGCAAGAGCGGCACCGCGCAGGGCAAGACCAACGTGATTCCGCGCGAGGTCCGCGTCGAAGGAGACGTCCGCTATCTCGGCGCTGCCCAGTTTGAATCCACGCGCAGGAAGATGCAGGAGATCGTCGCGGCGAGCCTGCCCAGGACGTCGGCGGAACTCGTCGTCGAGAACGAGTATCCATCGATGGCGCCGAACCCCGGCAGTGAGCGTGTGCTTGCGGTCTACGACGCCGTGAGCCGCGACCTCGGCGCCGGTCCCGTCGTCGCGCAGCCGCCGGCCGAGCGCGGCGCCGGGGACATCGCCTTCGTCTGCGAAGACGGCCGCCTCGCCTGCCTCGACGGGCTCGGCGCGGACGGCGAGAACGACCACGCGCCGGGCGAGTACCTGCAACTGGACTCACTGCCGCTGCAGGTGAAGCGCGCGGCGCTGCTGATGCATCGACTCACCCGCTGATCCGGCGCGCCGCGCCGAGGTTTATCACCATGCTCAAGTCCACCGTACGCGCACTGCAGGCAATGCTCGACGGGCAACGCGTGCTCGCGATCGCCGTGCAGACTCCCACCGGCCCCTACGCGGGATTGCTGCCGTTCGTGCCGCTGCCCGACCGCTCCGCCGTGCTGGTGCACGCGTCGAAAATGGCGCGGCATTCGCAGGGACTGCTGGCGGGTGCGCATGCCGGCATCCTGGTCCACGAACAGGACGCGCCCGACAAGGACCCGCTGCAGATCGAGCGCCTGATGTTCGACTGCACCGTGCACCCGTTCGAGCGCAAGAGCGCCGAATGGGAAGCGGGCCGCGAACTCTACCTGTCACGATTCCCGGACAGCCGCATCACCTTCAATCTCGGCGACTTCACGCTGTATCGGCTGCAGTTCGTGGCCGGCACGTACGTGGCGGGTTTCGGCCGCGCGATGGACGTCGAGCCCAAGGACATCAAGCGGCTCGCAGAGCCGGCCTGAGTCGCGACGCGCCCCTTCAGTGCTGACTCTGCTCGTACTGTGATGGCGTACAGCGCGCGTGGGCGAGGTACTCGCGCAGGTGCCGCACTGCGCTCTTGTCGAGCGTGTTGCCGTGGTGCGGCCGGTGCAGGATGCCCTCGACGCCGTTCAGCTTCACGCGCAGGCGCGCACCAGAGAGAGGCTCGATCTCAGCGGCGAGATGGTGCAGCAGCGATTCGATCTCGCGCCAGTGGATGTTGGCGCTGATCGGGTCGTGGAAAATCGTGCGCAGCAGGTTTTCGTGCTTGTGGCTCATGGGCGCCTCCCGACGGCGACACCGTAGCGCGAGCATACTTCCAATCGACTCGCATCACGGTTGCGGATCGCCGCAAGCGGATTTCGCCATGCGCCGCGACTCCGCCAGCTACCCCGCCACGGCCAGCTTGCCCCGCTGGTAATCGGCCACGGCCTGCTGGATTTCCTCCGTCGTGTTCATCACGAACGGGCCGTATTGCACCACGGGTTCGCCGATCGGCTTGCCCGCCAGCAACAGCAGCCGCACGCCCTGCTCGCCTGCATGAATGCGCACGAACCCGCCCGGCGTGAGCAACCCGGCCGACCGGAACGGCAGCGGCTTTGCGTCGTCGCCCACGGCCGCATCGCCCTCGTACACGTACAGAAAGGTATTGTGCGAGATCGGCGTCGGGATCGAGGCGTCGAGGCCGGCCGGCAGCCGCACGTCGAAGTACAACGGCTGCGTACTCAAGCCGCCGATAGGTCCTGACACTTTCACATCGCCCTGCGCGAATTCGCCGGCAATCACGCGCACTTCGCCGCCGCCCGCGAGCGGAACGGTCGGAATCTCGCGCGACGGAATGTCGCGGTACGCCGCCGGCTTCATCTTTTCCTTGCCCGGCAGGTTGATCCACAGCTGGAACCCGCGCATGCGGCCTGCGGTCTGTTGCGGCATCTCCGAATGGATGATGCCGCGTGCGGCCGTCATCCACTGCACGTCGCCGGGACCGAGGTCGCCACGATTGCCGAAGCTGTCTTCGTGGCGCATATGCCCGTCGAGCATGTAGGTCACCGTTTCGAAGCCGCGGTGCGGGTGCGCGGGGAAGCCCGCGAGGTAATCGTCGGGATTGTCGGAGAAGAACTCGTCGAGCATGAGGAACGGGTCGAACCTCATGTTCTGGCGGCTGCCCAGGCTGCGGCGCAGCTTGACGCCGGCGCCGTCGGAGGCGGCCACGGATTCGATCACGGCCTGCAGTTTGCGGGACGTAGTCATGGTTGCTCCTGTCGTGAGATTGCTTGCCAGGCTCGCCGTGTCACTCAGGCGCGCGCGATCGTCGAATCCGGTGAAGTGAGGCGATCACGGCGCGCATCGAGCGACCAGTCGCCCGCGCCACGCGCCACGAGGAACAGGAACCCGCCGGCGACGGCGAGGTTCTTCAGCAGCATGATCTGCTGCATTTGATCGTCTCCGCCATGGAAGATCAGGCCGGCGGCAACAGTGAATGCGGCGAGGGCGGCCGCGACCAGCCGCGTGCGGTAACCCACCATGATGGCGACCGCACCTAGCACCTCGAGCGCGATCACGAGCGGCAGCAACGCGCCGGGCACGCCCATCGACGCCATGTAGCCCTGCGTCCCCGCGTAGCCCGAGATCTTGCCGATGCCGGCGATCAGGAACATGGCCGCGATCAGGATCCGGCCCGCGAGGTCCGCGGTGTTTTCCCAGGTCTTCATTGTGCAATCCTCAGGTGAGTGGGTGTCGGTCGATGCCGCCTCAGGCGGCGAATTGTTCGATGCGCTTGCCGGCTTCGGCGAGTGCCGCAGCACGGGCTTCTTCATCCTGGCTGGCGAGACGCGTCGACTGCGCCTGCGCGCCGTGAAGGCTGGTGTTCAACTGCAGGTAGGTCTTCATCGTTCTGCCCTTGCTCACGTAGTCTTTATTGGACCGCATTTTCCATCTATCCAATCAATTGAAAAGACGGTATTTTCGATCTAATCAATCGATGAGTTCGATCCATGCCCACTCCGAGGATAACGCTGGACCAATGGGCCGCCCTGGTTGCCGTCGTCGAGCAAGGGGGGTACGCGCGGGCCTCGGATCACCTGCATCGCACCCAATCGACGGTCACCTACACGATCAAGAAGCTCGAAGACCTGCTCGGCCTGAAGGTGTTCGAACTGCAGGGGCGTCGGGCCGTGCTGACTCCCGCCGGGCAGGTGCTCTACCGCCGCGGCAAGTCCCTGCTCGACGATGCAACCCGGCTCGAACGCTCGGCCTCCGGGCTGGCGCAGGGCTGGGAGCCGGAGGTGCGCCTGGCTGTCGACGCCATCTTTCCGACATGGCTGCTGCTGCGTGCGCTCGACCTGTTCGGCCGGGAACATCCCGACATCCGCATCGAACTGATCGAGGCGGTGCTCGGCGGTATCGAGGAAGCGCTCACCGAAGGCCGGGTCGACTTCATCATCGGCACGCTCGTGCCTGGCGGCTTCATCGGCGATTCGCTGATGCAGGTGCGGTTCGTGTGCGCCGCCGCGCCCTCACACGCGCTGCACCACCTCGGCCGCCCGGTGGAAATCGAAGACCTCCGCGCGCACCGTCACCTCGTCGTGCGCGACTCGAGCGCGCGGCGCAGCCGCTCGGGCGGCTGGCTCAACGAGCGGCGCTGGACCGTCTCGAACAAGGCGACGTCGATCCGCGCAGCCTGCATGGGGCTCGGCTATGCGTGGTATGCGGAGGAAAACATCCGCGAGGAACTCGACACGGGCATGCTCAGGCGACTGCCGCTCACGGCAGGGGCGGAGCGCTTTGCCACGCTGTACCTCGTGTACGCGGACCGCGAAGCTGCGGGCCCGGGGACGCGGCGGCTCGTGGAGATCATTCGCGAACAGGTCGCGGCGACCTGCCGCGTCGCCGGCGAGCCACGGCACCAGTAGACTGGCCGCATGCGCCTGCGCGATCCCCGTGTCATTCACCTGCTCGCCCTCTACCTGCTGCCGGTCGTGGTCGCGGCCACCGGCTGGGGCGTTGCCGCCGCAATTGGCGTGGCCGTTGCCGCCGCCCTGCTCGGCATTGCTGCGCGGCTGTTCGTTTCGCTGCGCGCGCTGCGCCGGCCCGACCAACCGCTGCGCCTGCACACGATCACGTTTTCGCACTACGCGGAAAAAGTGCGCTGGTGCCTCGACCGGCTCGGCGTGCCGTACGACGAAGTGCAGAACGTCGGCATCCTCGGCGTGCTGCTGACGGGACGCACGGTGCCGTGGCTCGAGGTGCCGCCCGGACTCACGCGCATCGGCGATTCGCCGCGCATCCTGCGCTATCTCTGGGGCGAATACGCCGGCCGGCTGCCCGGCGACCGCACCTGGTTCCTCGAACCGACGCCGGCCGCGCTCGACCTCGAGGCCAGCCTCGACCGCCGGCTGGGCAATGACGTCCGGGTCTGGTTGTACAGCAACCTGCTGCACGATCGGCCGCTCAGCCTGCGTTCATGGGGCATCGAGGAAAAGTCGATTCCCGGCTGGCAGCGGGCGGTGCTGTTCGCGCTGACGCCGGTGCTCGCGTTTGCGGTGCGCAGGATGCTCGGAGTGACGCCGGCTCGCGGGGCCCGTGCGCTGGAACGCACGCATGAGGCATTCGACGAGATGGACCGGCTGCTGGCGGACGGACGGCGCTACCTGACCGGCGAGACCCTGACCTTTGCGGACATCACGTTCGCGAGCCTCGGCGCGCTGGCCGTGCTGCCGCCCGAGTACCCGGGCAACCGGCTCGGCGGCCGCCGGCTGTCGCTCGAGGACATCCGCAATCCCGCCTGGCGGGAAGAAGTCGCACGCTTCAGGGCACGGCCGTCCGGCCAGTTCATCCTGCGGCTGTACCGGGAAGAACGGACCCGCTCCGCGGCCTGACGGCCCCGGTTTGACCACCGGCCCGGGTCCGCGCACAATTAGCTGCCTAAGCAGTTACAGCCCAGGCTGCCAATGCCCGAGCAGTATTACCAGCCGCAGACCTACCTCTCGCGCGACAGCGTCGGCTACCTGATCCGGCGGCTGTACACGCTGCTGCTTGCGCGCTTCGAGGGGGCACTCGCCCAGGCCGACTTCACGCTGACGCAGTGGATCGTGCTGATCCAGGTCCGCGACGGGCTCGCGCGCACCGCATCCGACATCGCGAACGACCTCGGTCACGACAGCGGCGCGCTGACGCGGGTCGTGGACCAGCTCGAGCGACGCGGTTACCTGCAGCGCAGCCGCAGCGCGAAGGATCGTCGCGTGGTCGAACTGAAGCTCACGCCGGCGGGCCACGCCATCATCGACGAACTGCTGCCGCTCGTCGTCGACCACACCAACACGGCGCTCGCGCCGCTCTCGAAATCCGAGTTCGTGCAGTTGCGCAGCTACCTCGTGCGGTTGCTCGATCACGCGCAGCAGCCTGATCAGGCGCCGGCGGCAGGGACCGCGCAACAGCGAGACCGGGCGGGCATGGTCCGGCGTGCGGTCCCGCGCAAACCTGGGCCAGCGCGAGCCGGGCGCAAGCGGGCAACGAAGGCAAGATAAGCATGCGGCGGCCCCTTGCTGGTGGACGTTGCGCCGCCTTCGTGGCGACGACGGCATTCCTGCTCACAGCCTGCGTCAGCGATTCCGTCACGAGCGCACGCGAGCAGCCCATGGCGGCGGCGGACCTGGCGCTGAGCGGCCCGGCCCGGCCGGTTCCGGCGGCAGCATGGTGGCATTCGCTGCACGACCCGCAGCTCGACCAGTTGATCGAGACAGCCCTGGCACGAAACCCTACTCTCGGCGTCTCGCTGGCGCGCGTGCGGATCGCGCGCGAGCAGGCAACCGTTGCGGGTTCGGCCACGATGCCGCAGGTCACGCTCGACGGCTTCGAGTATCGCCAGCGTTTCAGCGAGAACTACATCTTCCCGCCACCCTACGGCGGCGGGACGTTCTGGGAGGGCCGCCTGGCCTTCAACCTCAACTGGCACCTCGACTTCTGGGGACGCCAGGCGGCGCTGGTCGAGCAGGCAGGCCGCAGTGCCGACGCTGCAGCGCTCGACGCAGCCACCGTCGAACTCATGCTGTCGAGCTCCGTCGCGCAGGCCTATCTCGAATTTGCACGTGCGCAGCGCCTGGAACAGGTCGCCCTGCAGGCGCAGGCGCAACGCCGCGCGCTGCTCGACCTCACGGGACAACGCGTCGGCGCAGGGCTCGATTCGCAAGCGGAGTTGCGCGCGGCCGAGAGCAACCTCGAGCAGAGCGCCGTGGAAATCGAGCAGGCGCGGCTGGCCGCGACCATGGCGCGCAATGCGCTCGCCGCGCTGACTGGAACGAGCGCGGCCTCGGCACCCGACCTGGCGCCGCCGGCCATTGACTTCGACGCAGCCTTGCCGCTCCCGGCCGCGCTGCCTGTCGACCTGCTGGCGCGGCGGCCGGACGTGCGCGCCGCGCAGTCGCGTATCGATGCGGCGACGGCGGGCCGCAAAGCCGCACACGCCAACTTCTACCCGAACGTCGACCTGGTCGCGTTCGCGGGACTCGCGGCGATCGGTCTCGAGGAAATGCTGCAGGGTGATTCGCGCATGTGGGGCGTCGGGCCGGCAATCCACCTGCCCGTCTTCGACGCTGGTCGGCTCAAGGCGGAATACCGCCGGTCGGGAGCGGAACTCGATGCGGCCGTGTCCAGCTACAACGAGTCCGTGCTGCGCGCGGTGCGGGAAGCCTCCGACCAGGTGGCGCGACTGCGCTCGTTCGACACGCAGCTCGCGGCACAGTTGCGGGCGTTGAGTGCCGCGGAACAGGCCTACGACCTCGCGTCGCAACGCTACTCCGCCGGGCTCGCGAGCCAGGTCACCGTCCTCAACGCCGAAACGCAGGTGCTTGCCGCGAGACGGCAGCGTACCCAGCTGCTGGCCGACCGCACCGCTGCGCGCATCGCGCTGCTGGTTGCGCTCGGCGGCCACTTCACGATGGAGCCCGCCCGATGAATTCGCCAGAACCGGCAACGGAGTCCGCCGCGACCCCCAACCAGAAGCGCCGGCGCGGCCTGCTGCTGCTGGCCGCAGTCGTTCTGCTGGCAGGCGCAGCGTGGTTCGCTTGGTGGCACATGCACGCGCGCTGGTACGTGTCCACGGAAGACGCCTACGCAGGCGCCACGGTCGTCCAGTTGACGTCCGAGGTGGCCGGGACGGTGCGGACCATCCATCCGCGCGAGACCGAGTCGGTGACGGCAGGGCAGCCGCTCATCGAACTCGATCCGGCCGACGCGCGCATCGCGATGGATGCGGCGATCGCCGACCTCGGCGCCACCGTGCGCCAGGTACGCGGCGCATACCCGCAGACAGGGCGGCTGCAGGCACAGATCGCGGCGCGCGAGACCGACCTCGCCCGGGCGCGTGACGACTACCGGCGTCGCCAGTCGATCGCAGCCGGTGGCGCGGTCTCGGCAGAAGAACTGGCCCATGCGCGCGAAGTGGTCAACGGCGCCGAAGCGGCACTGCGCGCGGCGCGTGAAGAACTGAACGTTGCGCTGGCGCAGACCGGCGGCATCGAAGCGTCGCGTCATCCCCAGGTGATGCGCGCAGCCACCCGCGTGCGCGAGGCGGCGCTTGCGCTGGAGCGGATGCACGTCACGGCACCCGTCGACGGCGTGGTCGCGAAAAAGGGCGTGCAGCTGGGGCAGCGAGTCAACGCCGGCACACCGCTGCTCGCCATCGTTGAACTCGACGACGTCTGGGTCGACGCGAACTTCAAGGAAGTGCAGCTGCAGCGCATGCGCATCGGCCAGCCGGTCAAGCTCACGTCCGACCTGTACGGCGACGACGTCGTCTACCAGGGCCGGATCAAGGGATTCTCGCCGGGCACCGGCGCGGCATTTGCCCTGCTGCCGGCGCAGAACGCATCCGGCAACTGGATCAAGATCGTCCAGCGCGTGCCGGTGCGCATCGTGCTGGAACCGGAGGAAGTCGCTGCGCATCCGCTGCGGGTCGGTCTTTCCATGCACGCCGAAGTCGACCTGCACGACCAGTCAGGACCGGTGCTCGCCGTACCGACGAGCGCGGTGGCGGCCACGATGCCCGCACGACCGGAACGGGACGAGCTGGTCGAAGCGATGATCGCGCGCGTCATCGCCGAAAATTCCGGACGCTGAGTTCGCGGCCGGATGCCGACCGCAGGCGCCAACCGCCCGCTGATCGAGCTGCCCGCCGGCACGCGCGGGCTCACTGCGTTCGCGCTCGCGCTCGGCACGTTCATGCAGGTGCTCGACACGACCATCGCCAACGTGTCGCTGCCCACGATCGCGGGCTCGCTCGGCGTGAGCCCGAACCAGGGCACCTGGGTCATCACCTCGTTCGCCGTGGCGAACGGCATCTCCGTGCCGCTCACGGGCTGGCTGATGCAGCGCTACGGCGTGGTGCGCACCTTCGTCGTGAGCGTCATCCTGTTCACGCTCGCCTCGTTCCTGTGCGGCATGGCGTGGAGCTTCGAATCGCTGATCGCGTTTCGAGTCATGCAGGGCGCGGTGTCGGGGCCGATGATTCCCGGCTCGCAGACGCTGTTGATGTCGATTTTTCCTGCGTCGCGCCGCGGCATGGCGCTGGCGATCTGGTCCATGACGACGCTGGTTGCCCCGGTCATGGGGCCGCTGCTCGGCGGCTACATCTCAGATGAGTATTCGTGGCCGTGGATCTTCCTGATCAACGTGCCCTTCGGGCTGCTCACGGCGTTCGTGTGCTGGCGCGCGCTGCACCGGCAGGAAACGCCGACCCAGCGCGTGCCAGTGGACGGAATCGGCCTCGCCATGCTCGTCGTGTGGGTCGGCGCGCTGCAGATCATGCTCGACACGGGCAAGGACGAAGGCTGGTTCGACTCGACACAGATCATCGCGCTGTCGATCGTCGCCGTCGTCGGCTTCGCTGCTTTCATGATCTGGCAGGCGTACGAAAAGCACCCCATCGTCGACCTGAGTTTCTTCCGCAATCGCAACTTCACGGTCGGGGTCCTGCTGACCTGCGTGGGCTACGCCGTCTTCTTCGCCAACGTCGTCATCCTGCCGCTCTGGCTGCAGACGCAGCTCGGCTACACGGCCACGTGGGCCGGGCTGGTGCAGGCCCCGGCCGGCCTGATGGCCTTGATCCTCTCGCCGTTCATCGGACGTCTCGTCAATCGGTACGATGCGCGCTGGTTCGCCTCCGTGGCCTTCGTCGCGCTGGGCCTTGGCGTCTACCTGCGCGCGCAGTTGAATTCCCAGGCCGCCTTTGGCGACTTCGTGATCCCCATGGTCGTGCAGGGCGTTGCCATGGCTTTTTTCTTCGTCGCCGTCATCACGCTCCAGCTCGACGGCATCCCGCCGCAGCGCATCCCGGCCGCCACCAGCATCTCGAACTTCCTGCGCATCACCGCGGCGGCGTTCGCCACGTCGATCGCCACGACGACGTGGGACAACCGCGCGACCCTGCACCAGAGCAGGCTCGCGGAATCCTCGAGCATCTACGACCCCACGCTGCAGCATTTCCTGGCAACACTGCAAGGCGCAGGACTCACGAACGACCAGGCAGTGGGCGCACTGACGCGCGGCATGGTCGAGCAGTCGTACATGCTGTCGTCGCTCGACATCTTCTGGGCGTCGACGTGGCTGGCGCTGGCGCTCGTGCCGCTGGTGTGGCTTACGCGGCGGCCTCGCGTCGCGAGCGGCATTGCTGCGGCGGTCGAGTAAACCCGGTCGTCCTCAATCCTCGGGCTCGTTCTCCTCGGCGCTCCAGCGCTTGCGGTGCTCGAGCTCGGCAGCGGCGCGCACGCCGGCATGCCGGTTGGACAACAGCAGCGACGACGGGTCACACACCCGCGCCCGGATGACGCCGAGGTCCACGGCGGCATCGAACAGGCTCGGATACCACCGGGCCCATTCCGGAAAGATCTCTTCGACTCGCTCGCGCAGCGTCATGAGGGCCGAGTCTAATCCGGTACGGCGGCGAATTCCGCAATCCGCCTCATCGGGTTGTGAACTGCGTGCACTCCGCCGGATCGGCCGCCGACCCGGCTGACCGCGCGGCATTGTCCCGCGCGGCCTGCTCGAGGGCTGGCCGCAGAGGATCGCCGGCCGCCACGAAGCTCATGCCCTGTTGCAGCGACAACCGCGCGGCCTCTGCGCAGCCAAGCCGCTGCAGGGCTTCAGCCCGGTTGTTGAGCGCCGCCGCCTGCGAGGGATCGTCACGCAGCACCGCGGCGTACCAACCCTCGGCTTCGCGCCAGTCACCGCGCGCCGCGGCTACGTTGCCGAGTCCGAGGCGCGGCAACGGCTCCTGCGGCCAGAACCTGGCAGCGGCTTGGTACGACCTTCCCGCCGCCTCGGGATTGGGCGTTGCTTCGAGCGCTGCGGCGGACTGCATGTAGCGCGTGAGATCGGGACGCGCCGGCAGTGTGCCGGGCTCGAGCACGACGAGAGCCCAGCGACCGCCGCGTTCCCACGTGGCTTCGAACAATGATGCGCGCATCGCCAGGCGTTGTTTCGTGCCTGACCGCAACAGCACCTGTCCATGGTGTTGGTCGTAGCCGACGACGACGGCGTAATGCCAGCCGGGCCAGGGTCCCGCACCGAGTCGCTGCAGGACCAGCACGGGACGCCCCGCTGCGACCTCGGCAAGGATGTCGTCGAGCCCCGGGCCAACTTCGTACGCGAGCAGTCCTCGCGCGCGAACGGCCGCCGCCAGTTCCGGCTGCAACGTGCCCTCGCGCCCCGGCAGGTAGACCTCGGCAGCGAGCGCTCCCGGCTCGACCGGATGGCCCGCAGCGCTCAGCACGGTGGCGAGTGCTGCAGGCCCGCACTGGTGCTCGGTCTGCGGGTAGAAAGGCGTTGCGGTGAGTTCGGCCCGGGAGGGTAACCCTGCGGGCAAAGTCGCCAGTCGCGACGACCCGGCGCAGCCGACCAGGAACAGGAGCAGTGCCAGCGTGACGGCGACCCGCCAGTCGATTCGAGTCGTTGCCAGCACGGCGCGCCCTGCCCCTCCGGCGAAGGTCAGGTCTTCTTGAAGATGTCGATCACGCCAACGAGTTCGAGAATGATCAGCACGAGAAAAACGATGCCGATGACGGCCAGCGCGTCGCCGCCGGCGGGCATCTGGTCCATGCGCTCGGCGAGCGAGCGGAGTTCCGAGTCCGTGAGGCGCGCGACCCTGGCGTCGACCACGGTCGGGTCGACGCCGAGCGCGACCATCTGGTCCCGCACCTGGTCGCGTGCGAGTGTGGCATTGACCTGCGCGAGATCCAGCGTGCGCGTGCCCGACTCGACCGCCTGCAGCGTGCCGACCAACGCGGCCTGGGCGACCGGCGGTGAAGAAAGATTGAGCAGCGCCAGGCACAGCGCGTAAACGAAAACTTTGTTCCGCATGTCACCCCTCCAGAGGCTGGCAAAGCCGCAAGATGAAATCTACGCGGCAGACTTGCGCACTATAGGCGGGGGTCTCCTGTGGAGGAGGACCCAGTTCTCGTTTCCGCGGTCAGCCGAAGACGGTGCGCAGTAATTGAACATAGGCGCCCGGGTCGGTCAGCAGGACAAAGAGCAGGCCCACCAGCGCCCCGATCAGGTGCGCGTCGTGATTGACGCGGCGGCCACCGGGTCCGCCGCTGAATCGCCCGCCTCCGGTCGCGTACCACGAATACGCGACGTACCCGACTGCGAACACGGGCGCCGGAATCGGGAACGGAAACGGCAGGATGAACAGCTTCATGGTCGGGAAGTAGACGATGGCCGCAAACAGCACGGCCGCGATGGCACCCGATGCGCCGACTGTCGCATAGTCCGGGTCGTTGCGGTGCTTGAGGAACGTCGTGCTCACAGCCAGCGCCAGGCTGCCGAAATACAGCGCGCCGAACGCCACGCCACCGACCCTGCCCTCGAGCATGAACGCGAAGAACCAGAACGTCATCATGTTGAAGATGAGGTGCATGAGGTCGGCATGCACGAACCCGTGCGTGATCACCGTGTAGTACTGGCCGCGCCGCTGCACGAAGTACGGGCGGAACGCCAGGCGATCGATCAATTTCGGCGACGCGTACAGCGCGACCAGGCTGACGACGATGGTCGCGATGAAGATCAGCAGCGCAATGCTCACGACCGTCGTCGCTCCCTGGGGGTGGATCCGGACAGCCGCCGGATCATTGCTTGACGTAAATCAGCGACGACGTATCGAACCCGAGCGACGCCGCCTTCGCGACGAGGCGGTCGACGACAGCCTTCGGTGGCGCTGGCGTGCGCGAAAGAATCCAGAGATACGAACGGTCCGGCCCCACGATCAGCGCGTGCTGGTACTCCGGATCGAGGTCGACGACGTTGTAGCCGCCGTAGAACGGGCCGAAGAAAGAAACCTTGAGCGCCGCGACGTCCGGCTGGCCGAGAAACTTTGCGGTGCC
This sequence comes from uncultured Gammaproteobacteria bacterium, assembly GCA_963698735.1. Taxonomy (GTDB): domain Bacteria; phylum Pseudomonadota; class Gammaproteobacteria; order Steroidobacterales; family Steroidobacteraceae; genus RPQJ01. The sequence goes on from CAVOSA010000021.1 coordinate 162,231, forward strand.
GCTGGCTTCGCTCCATTCACCCTTGTCGGCACGAAAACCGCGATTCAGCACCGACACCGTGCCGTCCGGGCGCAACGCGTAGGTAGCCGTGACCTGCTCCATCCCACGCTCGAAGCGGTGGTCGAGCCGGGCCACTTCGTACCAGCGGCCCATGTAGCGATCGACCTCGAAGCCGGTCACCGGCTCGATGCCCTCCGGCACCGCGACGCAGCCGGCGATGAACAACAGCAACGCAGCCGCAATGGCCCTGACTTCGAAACCTGCATGCATGACCAGACTTCCTTGCAACCGTGAGCGTCGTATACACATGCCGGGACCGGCATGCCAGCCTTTCGCGCCGCTCAGGCTTTCAGAGTCGTCACGCCGGCGACACCCTTGGCGCGCGGCGGGATCCTGGCGATGCGTGCCGCGGCCTCGGCCTTGACCTGGCGCAGCAGGTCCGGATTCCGTCGCAATTCCTCGGCCTGGGCATTCTTCTCCGCGACCAGGCCGTCCGTCAGCAGCGCGCCGAACGTGCGCAGCGGGGCGATCTGGAAGCCGTGCTTGCGGAACAGCCGGTAGATTTCCTTGACCTTGTCGGGTGCCACGTCGCGTCCGAGCGTGAAGCATTCGAAGCGCCCTTCCATCGCCAGCAGCGCGGCCTCGGCGAGGCACGCGTAGGCCACGCCGGGGGGCAACCCGATGTCGAAGCTGAACGCGACCGGCCCCGGAATCAGCACCTCGCCGCTTTCGACGACCAGCACGTCGGGGCGCACAGCAGCCTCTTCCGCCGAGATGTCCGGGGGCAGCGCGACGTCGAGGATGACGGCGCCAGGCTTGCACTGGCTGACATCGAGCACGCGCTGGCCGAACGCTGACGTTGCGGTGACGATGAGGTCGCACTCGCCGACCCAGCGCAGGGACGACGTATCGAGTTCGACGGTGGCATCGGGCGTCTCGGCGAGGATCTTCTGCCTGAGCGCCGTGAGCCGGTCGGGCTCGATCGACACCAGCACGATGTCCCGGACGGCGGCGGCCAGCAGCCGCGAGCAGACCGAGCCGATGGCGCCCGTCGCGCCGACGACCATGGCCTTGCCGCGCGCGAGATCGGCCCAGCCCATGCGGAGCGCCGTCAGCTTGGCGGTTTCCAGCGTGGCCGCGATCGTCAGGCTGTTGCCCGTAGTGACCGGGATCCGCGCACGGCTCGCGACTGTCACGCCTGCGTCGCCGACGACCTTGGTAAACGCACCGAGGCCCACGATCCGCGCGCCACGGTCCGCGGCATCGCGCACCGCGCTGTCGAGCCGTCGGTACGTGAATTCAGGTGGCCGGCTGAGCATCTGCCGCGGCGTGGTGCCCAGCGCGTAGATCAATCCGCTGACGGCCTGTCCCGTCGCGGGCGAGACGCCGCCGGAGACGTGCCCCACCAGCGATGCCGGCATGTGCGCCGCGCTCGCCTCGACCAGTTTGCGCGGCAGGTGCCGGGTCCACCGATAGCGTGGATGCTGTGCGAGGTAGTCGATGGTCAGCGGGTGCAGGATGAACGCGAAACGGTTGACGCCCGTTGCGTCAACGCCGGCTGCCGACTGCGCTTGATTCATCGCGGTCACGCCGCGCCCCCCCTGGCCCTAGGAGGACCATTCTTGGCCGGCGATGCAATGCCGCCCATTCGTAATGCCCCTTAGGGCTCACGTGGACGAAACCGCAGCTTGCCCGCGTTCTCTGGTTTCCTGGGCCTTATGCCGGCGTAGAAGTCCCGGAGCACCTGCAGGTCGTGCTCTTCGTTGCCGGTCATGCGCACGTAACGGTCGATGCCGACGCGTCGGCGACCGTAATCGATGTAACCCAGCCCGATCGGCAGGTCGGCCGCGAGCGCCAGCTGGTAGAAGCCGGACTTGAGGTACTCGCCATGCGAGCGCGTGCCCTCGGGTGCGACGGCAATCCAGATCCAGTCGCGGCTACGGATGTCTGCGGCCAGCGCGGCAACCAGCCCGGTGTTTTCGCGGCGGTTGATCGGCAAGCCGCCGAGCGCGAGCAGCAGCCGCCGGAACGGCCAGCGGAACATCGAGTCCTTGCCCATCCAGTGCGCGGGCAGACCGGTGGCGAGCTTGAACAGGACGCCGATCGGGAAGTCCCAGTTGGAGGTGTGCGGGTACACCATGATCAGTCCGCGCGGCTCGGGCGGCCAGGTCAGCGAACTGCTCCAGCCGGCCAGCCGGAGCAGGCCGTGGCAGGCTTTGCGGAAGATCTGCATCACCGCGCGTCTCATTGGGTACAGTGCCACCTTTCTAGCACAGCCACCCCGGGCACGCCGCTACGCATGAAGCGCAATTCCGACGGCAAGCGCCGCGGGAGTGCGGGCCCGGGTGACGACGACTCGCAATTCCATTCCTGACGAGCTGGGGAGTGCGCTTGAATCCAGACCAACTCCTGGTCCGCGAACTGGGCCTGCGCCAGCTCACGGCGCACATCTTCAACTACACCGTGGGCAGTGGCATCTTCGTGCTGCCGGCGATCGCAGTCGCGCAACTCGGCACGGCGGCGCCGCTGGCCTATCTCGCCTGCGCAGCCGTGATGGCGTTCGTGGTCATGATCTTCGCCGAGGCCGGCAGCCGCGTGACCGTGACCGGCGGTCCATATGCGTACATCGAAGTGGGCCTTGGCCCCTATTTCGGCGTGGTTGCCGGAATCCTGCTGAACGTGGCGCAGATCGCCTCCGGTGGCGCGATCGTCGCGTTGCTCGGCCAGACCGCTGCGCGCCTGCTCGGACTGCAGCATGCCGCGTGGCCGTTCGCGCTCACGGCAGCACTGGTCGCGATGCTCGTCCTTGCGAACGTGCGCGGCCTGCGCTTCGGCGCCCGTATCGTCGAGTGGTCGACCGCCGCGAAACTCGTGCCGCTGCTGTTTTTCGTGCTCGTCGGCATGTGGTTCATCACGCCGTCGCGCCTGCGCATCGAAGCATTGCCCGAGGCGTCACAGCTGGCTGCGACGACCGGCATGCTCATCTTCGCGTTCGTCGGCGTCGAGTCCGCGCTGATGCCGACGGGCGAAGTGCGCGACGCCTCGCGCACGGTGCCCCTGGCGACGATGCTGGCACTGGCCGCCGCGACGCTGCTGTATCTCGCCGTGCAGACAGTGGCCATCGGCCTGCTCGGCCCGTCGCTGGCGCAGGACACCGTGGCGCCGCTTGCCAGCGCAGCGCGCACGTTTGCCGGGGATGCAGGCGCGGCACTGCTGCTCGCGGGCGCGACGATCTCGATGCTGGGTTGGGCGACGGGCGCGATCCTCGCCGCGCCCCGCACGCTGTTTGCAATGTCGCGGGACGGCTCCCTGCCCCGCTGGTTGTCAGCCGTGCATCCGCAGCACCACACGCCGCACGCCGCGATCATCGTCTACGGCGTGCTGATCATCGCAGTCTCGGCGACCGGCACGTTCGCGCAACTCGCGGTGCTCGCGAGCATGGCGGTGCTCTGCGTCTACGTGCTCGGCGCGATCGCCGTACTGGCCTTGCGCCGCAAGGACATCCGCACCGACCGGCCGCCGCTGCGCTTGCCGGGCGGCCCGCTCGTTCCCGTGGTGACCTGCCTGCTCATCGGCTGGATCGCCGTGCTGACGGCGACGCGCAAGGAACTGCTCGCGTTTGCGGGCGTGTGGCTGCTGTCGCTCGCCATTCACGCCTGGCGACGAAGGCGATCGACCGTTCAGTCCGACGGGACCACGTAGGCGGGAATCGGCTCCTTCTTCCTGCGCTCTGCCTCCTCCTGCTGCTGCCGCTGCTGCTGCAGTTCTTCCTGCTGCTGCAGCCGGTGCAGGACTCGCTGCATCCCGGTAAGGAACGCGTCGAAGGCAAAGAACATGGTGAGCGCCAGCACGGCCGCCGCGAGCATCGCGATCAGGTTGAGACCGAAGCGACTTGGGCCCTTCTCCTGTTCGCGATCGACAGCGCGCCGCGCGCGGTCCATGAAGGCGCGCTGCAGCTCTGCGCGCGTGGGTTCGCTGGCGTCGTCGAAATCGGGCGGCGATCCGGAACTCTGGTCATTCATCGGTTCATTCTATCGTCCGGCCTCGGCAGGTGGCCGCGCGTCCCAGTCCCCCGGATCAGTCGGCTAGGCTTTGCGTGCCCGCGCGGTCGCCCCGACCCTGGTAACCGAGGTATGGCCAGGCCGAGTCCGTTGCGTTCCACGCAGGCCTCGTTTCGGAATGTACCTAAATGCGAATCATTTGCATTAAGGCCAGCCTTGGCATAGGATGCTGTCCACGAAGAGGTACCGGTCCATGTACGTCTGTCTCTGCCACGGCATCTCGGAAACCCGCCTGCAACAGGCAATCCACGAGGGAGCCCGCTCGTTCGAGCAACTGCAGTCGTGCACCGGCGTGGCGACCTGCTGCGGCGCCTGCGAGCCTTGCGCGCGCGGGATGCTCGACAGCGAAAAACTTGATTCCGCCGCTCCCGCCCCTCAGGCTTCCTGAACCAAGCGCCGCGCAAGCGGCACCCTCAAGCCTGCTGCCGGAGCCTACGCCATGAAGGGCGACGTCGAAGTCATCGCGCACCTCAACAAGATCCTCAAGAACGAACTGACCGCGATCAACCAGTATTTCCTGCATGCGCGCATGCTGAAGAACTGGGGACTCGGCCAGCTCGGCGAGCACACGCACCACGAGTCGATCGACGAGATGAAGCACGCCGACAGGCTCATCGAGCGGATCCTGTTCCTCGAGGGCCTGCCCAACCTGCAGAGTCTCGGCAAGCTCATGATCGGCGAGGACGTGCGCGAGGTGCTGGAGTGCGACCTCAAGCTCGAGCACATCGCGCACCCGGACCTCAAGGCCGCGGTCGCTCATTGCGAGAAAGTGGGCGACTACGTCAGCCGCGAGCTGCTCGAGGACATCCTGGAATCCGAGGAAGAGCACATCGACTTCCTCGAGACCCAGCTGCAGCTCATCGACCGGGTCGGCCTGCCGAACTACTGCCAGTCGCAGATGAAATCGGCGTCCTGACGCGACCGGCCTAAGGACTTTTCCTCGTTGACGGGCGCAATGCGCCCACTAGCATCGCGCGTGTCTGGACTACGGACACGCCGATGACGAAACGTTCCCTTCCCCCCCTGCCCGAGTGGTACCCGCGCGGCACCGCGCTGCTGCGCGACCCGACCCTGAACAAGGGCACCGCCTTCAGCGAGCACGAACGCGACGTGCTCGGGTTGCGCGGGCTGCTGCCGCCGCAGGTCGCAACCCAGGACGAACAACTGGCGCGCGTGCTCGAGAACTTCCACCGGCTGCAGACGCCGCTCGCCAAGTACATCATGTTGTCGAGCCTGCTCGACCGCAACGAAGCCCTCTTCTTCCGCGTCGTGATGGACTACGCGGACACGATGATGCCGATCATCTACACGCCGACGGTCGGACTGGCCTGCCAGCAGTTCGGCCACATCTACCGCCGCCCGCGCGGTCTGTTCGTCTCGGCGGCGGATCGCGGGCGCATGTCGCAGGTCATGCGCAACTGGCCGCATCGCGAGGCGGCGATGATCGTCGTCACCGATGGCGAGCGCATCCTCGGCCTCGGCGATCTCGGCGCGAACGGCATGGGGATCCCGATCGGCAAGCTCTCCCTGTACACCGCGTGCGCGGGACTGCACCCGTGGAAGTGCCTGCCGGTCATGCTCGACGTGGGCACCAACAACGAGACGCTGCTGGCAGACCCCTTGTACCTCGGCCTGCGCCAGCGCCGGATCACCGGCGCTGCATACGATGAACTCGTCGAGGAATTCGTTGCGGCCACGCAGGAGGTCTTCCCCGGCGTGATTGTGCAGTTCGAGGATTTCGCGAACCACAACGCATTCCGCCTGCTGCGCCGCTACCGCGACCGGGTGAGTTGCTTCAACGACGACATCCAGGGCACGGCCGCCGTCGCGGTAGCGGGCATCCTGTCGGCGCTGCGCATCACGCAACGGCGCATGTCGGAACAGACGATCCTGTGTCTTGGAGCTGGCGAGGCCGCGACCGGCATTTCCGACCTGCTCGTGAACGCCATGGTCGAGGACGGTCTTGCCGCCGACGCGGCCCGCGCGCGCTGCTGGATGGTGGACTCGAAAGGACTCGTGGTGGCCAGCCGCGGCGAACTCGCCGAACACAAGCGGCCCTATGCGCACTTGCATGCGCCAGTGCCGGACTTCCTCGGCGCGGTGCGGGCCCTGCGACCGACGGCGATCATCGGCGTCGGCGCGGTGCCCGGCACGTTCACGGAAGAAGTCGTGCGCGAGATGGCGCGCATCAACCAGCGACCGATCGTCTTCGCGCTCTCGAATCCGACGTCGAAGGCGGAGTGCACGGCGCAGCAGGCGTACGAGTGGTCCGACGGCCGCGCCCTGTACGCGTCGGGCAGCCCCTTCGATCCGGTGACACTGGCTGACGGCCGGCACTTCGTACCGCGCCAGGGCAACAACTCCTACATCTTCCCGGGCTTGGGCCTCGCGCTCGTGGTCGTCGGCGCCACACGGGTGACCGACACGATGTTCCTGGCGGCGGCGCGCACGCTTGCAAGGTGCACCACGGCAGCGGACCTCGCGCAGGGGAGCCTGTATCCGCCGTTGGCCGGGGTGCGCGACGTCTCGGTACGCATCGCCGTCGACGTCGCCGAAATCGCGTTCCGCGACGGCATCGCCGCGCTGGACCGTCCCGAGGACATCGAGCACGCCATCCGGTCGGAGATGTACGACCCGCGCTATTGAGAGCGGGCCGTCGACCGCGACGGCGCGGGTTCAGCGCCCGTCCGCGCCCACGTAGACGTTGCCGTCCTTCATGACGAAACTCACCTTGCTGGTGAGCGCGATGTCGTCGAGCGGGTTGCCGGGCACGGCGACCACGTCGGCGCGGAACCCCTGTACGAGTTGCCCGAGATCGGCAGCGCCGAGCACTTCGGCGGCATTAAAGGTCGCGGCCTGGATCGCAGCCGCTGCCGGCATGCCCGCTTCGACCATGTAGCCGAACTCTTTCGCGTTCTCGCCATGGGGCGCCACGCCCTGGTCGGTGCCGAAGCCGATTTTCACGCCGGCCTTGTAGGCCTTCGCGAACGTATCCTGGATCTGGCCGCCGATGCGCGCGGCCTTGGGACGGACGATCTCGGGATAATAGCCGTCGATCTTCGCCTTCTCCGCCACGAACTTGCCGGCCGAGATCGTCGGCACGTACCAGGTGCCGTGCTGTTTCATCAGCACGAAGATCTCGTCGTCCATGTAGGTGCCGTGCTCGATCGACGTCACGCCGCCTTCGACCGCGCGACGGATGCCTTCCTTGCCGTGCGCGTGCGCCGCGACTTTGTAGCCGTAATCCTTCGCGGTCTCGACCACTGCCTTCACCTCGTCGACGGTGAACTGCGGCGCATCCCCGCTCTTCGCATAGCTCAGCACGCCGCCCGTCGCGGTGATCTTGATGACGTCCGAGCCTTCCTTGTAGCGCTGGCGCACGGCCTGCCGCGCATCGTCGACGCTGTTGATGACACCGTCCGCCGGGCCCGGCGGCCCTAAGAGGTGCGCGAGTTCGGCGTTGAGTCCGTTGCGCGGATCGCCGTGCCCGCCCGTCGTCGCGATCGACTTGCCGGCCGCGTAGATGCGCGGACCCTGCACGTAACCCTGGTTGATGGCGTCGCGCAGGTGCGGCGTGACCTCGCCGCCGAGATCGCGCACGGTCGTGAACCCGGCCTTGAGCGTGCGGTCCGCGTAGACGAGCGCGCGGTAGCCGAAGTCGATGTCGTCGAGGCGGAACCGCTCTTCGTAGGACTTCGGGTTCGATTCCTGACCGAGGTGCACGTGCAGGTCGATCCAGCCCGGCATGCAGGTCTGGCCCGACAGGTCAACGACCGTCGCGCCTGGTGCGGTCACCTTTCCCGGCAACACGGCCTGGATGCGGCCATCGGCACCCGTGACGATCGTGCGTTCACCGACGAGGCGCGCTGACTTCGAGTCGAACACGTTGCCGCACTGCAGCGCCATGACGGGCGCGGCATGGGCCTGGACGACGAGGGCGAAGCCGGACACTCCCAGCAATCCGAACATCGAAAAACGCATCGGTCACTCCTGGCAGACGGGTCGAAGCGCGCGATTCTATGCTGTCCGCCCGCCGAAAGGTTCCCCGGCGGCGGCGCTCAGCTCCGCGTCTTCCGCCAAACGAGCGTCTGGTTGTTCGCCGGCATGGCGCGGTCCTCCACCAGCACCAGCTCCTGCGCCGCCGCCAGCGCCGCGACGGCTTCGAAATCGCGGATGCCGCTCAGCGGATCGCGCGACCGCAGCGCCTCATCGAATACCGCATTGCTGTGCGCGGTGAACTGCCCGCCATAACGGAACGGGCCGTAGACGACGAGGAAGCCATCGTCCCGCAGTACGCGACCGACGCCACGGAAGAACGCCTGCACCTCTGGCCACGACACGATGTGCAGCGTGTTCGCACTGAACACGGCATCGACGCTGTCGGCTTCGCAGGGCCAGTGCGCCTGGTTCACGTCGAGTTCGACCGGCGCCAGCAGGTTGGGCGGCCCTTCAACGTCGATTCGGGCCGTGAGCGCGGCCAGGTGTTCCAGCCGTTCTGTCGGCTGCCAGCTGCAGCGCGGCAGTCCTCGCGCGAAATGCACCGCGTGCTGCCCGGTGCCCGAACCGATCTCCAGCACGATGCCGGCCAGTCTGCCGAGCCGGTGCGTCAGGACCTCGAGGATCGGCCCCTTGTTGCGCTCGCAGGCCTCCGAGAACGGCAGCGGCTGGACGAACGCGGGCGGGCGCCGTTCCATTGCGGCGGCTTCAACCCGGGCCGCCCGTGAACTCGCGACCGTCCTTCATGACGAACGGCACGCGCTTCAACACGGTGACGTCGACGAGCGGGTCGCCGTCCACGGCGATGAGGTCCGCGCGCTTGCCGGGTTCGATCGTGCCGACCTCGGCCTGCAGTCCCAGCAGGTCCGCCGCGTTTACGGTCGCAGCCTGCAATGCAGCGGCTGGCGTCATGCCGTACTTGACCATGAGCTCGAACTCGTCGGCATTGCGGCCGTGCTTGCTCACGCCCGCATCGGTGCCGAAGGCGATCTTGACGCCCTTCGGCACGGCCTTGCGCAGCGACTCGCCCGTGACCTTGATGCGCCATTCGATCTTCGCGCGCACTTCGGGCGAATACGCCCCCGGGTTCGCCGCCAGCCGCTCGATGTAGCCATTCACGGTCGAGAGCGTCGGCACGTAGTACGCACCCGACTTCAGGAACAACGCGATGCCTTCGTCATCCAGCATGGTCCCGTGCTCGATCGAATCCACGCCCGCGGCGAGTGCAACCTTGATGCCGTCGGCGCCGTGCGCGTGCACCGCGACCTTCTTGCCATAGAGCTTCGCGGCCTCGACAACGGCGCGCGCTTCGTCGTCGAACATCTGCTTGCCGAGCCCGGCACCGACCTGGCTGTTCACGCCGCCGGTTGTCGCGATCTTGATGACGTCGACGCCGCGCCCGACCTGGATCCGTACCGCGCGACGACACGATTCGGCGCTGTCGCAGAGGTTGTCGTGGGCGTGCAGCACCTCGCGAAAGTCTTCGCGATAGCCGAGGGCCGAGTCCATGTGGCCCGACGTGGTCGAGATCGAGCGGCCGGCATCGACGATGTTGGGTCCGATCACCTTCCCGGCCCGGATCGCATTACGCAGCGCAAGCGTGACGCCTTCTCCGTCACCGAGGTTGCGCACGGTGGTAAAACCCGCGCTCAAGGTCTTGCGCGCATTGACCAGCGCGTTGTACGCGAGCGCGGCGTCCTCGACCTGCACGTCCTCGAGCTGGCCCAGCTGGCCCCCGGTGTCGGAAACGAGGTGAACGTGGCTGTCGATGAGCCCGGGCAGCACGAAGCGCGCGCGCTGGTCGATCACGCGCTGGCTGCCCGGAACGTCGACGAAGCCGTCGCGGACCTCGCTGATGCGCCCGTCCCGGATGACGATCGTGCTCGGTCCGCGCGGCGCGCGGCCGGGACGGTCGAGCAGCCGCCCCGCATGCACCACGACAACGCTCTGGGGCGCCGCAGCGGCGACCGGCGCGGGGGCAGGATCAGCGGCCCGTGCAGCGCCAGCTGCAGCCAGGCAGATCGCGAGCACGAAAGGCAACACGCGGGATACATTGGACGTCATGGTTTGGCCAGTCTCGACGGCGGGAGGCCGGACAGTCTATTGTCGTGGCCCTCGCAACGTCCACGCCCGCCACGCAATGCACCCTTCCTACCGCCTACGCGCGCGCGCGGCGCTGCTCATCCTGCTGGCCCTGCCGAGTGTGTTTGCGACCGGTTGCCGCAACGCACCGGTCACGGCCGACGGGGGCCAGGCGCGAACTCCGGCCTCCGACCGCGCGCTGGGCGCATCGCCCCCCGCAGCGGTCTTGTCTCCCGGCGTCACCGCGGCCAACCCGATCGCAGTCGAAGCCGGGCTCGAGGTGCTGCGGGCAGGCGGCGGAGCGGCCGACGCTGCTGTCGCGGTCCAGGCTGCCCTTGGTCTCGTGGAACCGCAGAGTTCCGGCCTCGGCGGCGGAGCGTTCCTGCTGTACTACGATGCACAGACTGGAACGATCACCGCCTTCGACGGCCGCGAGACGGCGCCGGCAGGCGCGACGCCGGACATGTTCCTCGACGACAAGGGCGCGCCGTTGTCCTATTCCGATGCCGTGACCAGCGGCCGTTCGACCGGCGCACCCGGCGCGGTGGCAATGCTGGGCATCGTGCATTCGCGGTACGGCAGGCTGCCGTGGAAGGACCTGTTCGGCGCGCCGATCGACGCGGCCGAGCAGGGATTCACAGTACCGCAACGACTCGGACGCTTTGCCAACAGCACGTTCACGCAGGCTACGCTGCCGGATGCGCGCACGTTGTTCACGAAGCCCGACGGCACGCTGATCAAGGCCGGCGACACGCTGCGCAATCCGGCGTACGCCGCAACGCTGCGCGCCGTGGCCGAACGCGGTCCGCGCGCGCTGCTGGAGGGTCCGCTCGCGGAACAGATTGTTGCGCGCACGCATGCCGAACCACGCCCCGGCACGCTGACGCTCGAGGACCTGGCGGCATACCGCCCGGCGGAATCCGCCCCGCTCTGCCGCCCCTTCCGCGTTTACCTGGTGTGCGTTCCGCCGCCACCGTCGAGCGGGGTCGGCCTGCTGCAATTGCTGGGCCTGCTCGAACGCACCGACATCGCGCAGCGCGGGCCGAGCGACCCGCAGGCATGGCTGCTCTTCGCCGAGGCGAGCCGGCTGATGTACGCAGACCGGGACCGCTACGTCGCGGATCCGCGCTTCGTTGCCGTACCGGTCGAGGGCCTGCTCGACACGCGCTATCTTGACGACCGGGCGCGACTCATCGGCGCACGTGCGGCGGCTGCCGCGCCTGAACCGGGTACTCCGCCGGGCGCCGTCATGACGCACGCCGGTATTGACGCCACTCGGGACATTCCAGGCACCAGCCACTTCGTGATCGTCGACGACCAGGGCGACGTCGTCTCCATGACGACCTCGGTCGAGTCGTTGTTCGGTTCGGGCCGCGCGGTCGGCGGATTCTTCCTGAACAACCAGCTCACGGACTTCTCGTTCCGCGCGGTGGACGAATCCGGCCACGCCGTCGCCAATGCGGTGGCGGGTGGCAAACGACCGCGTTCGTCAATGTCGCCGGTGATCGTGTTGCGGCGCGACAGCGGCGCGTTCGTTGCCGCACTGGGTTCACCGGGTGGTTCGGCGATCCTCGCCTACAACGCCAAGGCGCTCATCGGCCTGCTCGCGTGGGACCTGCCACTGCAGCAGGCGTTCGACCTGCCGAACGTGATCGCGCGCGGCAGCGACTTCTACGGCGAGATGCCCCGCATTGCGCCGGAACTGGCCTCGCAACTCGCGGAACGCGGCGTCGCGCTCAAGTCGGGACGCGGCGAGGAGTCGGGACTGCACGGCGTGGCGGTGCGCGGCAACCCTGCCGCGTTCGAAGCCGCGGCGGATCCGCGACGCGAGGGCGTCTGGCGCCCGCAGTGAGCGCTCAGCGGCTCGATTGATCCTGCCGGGCCTCGTCGCAACCGATGCGCTGCAGGTGGGCTAGCGCCGCCCGCTCCTCGATCGACTTGGCGGGGTTCGGCCGGGTTGAATCCGTGCGAGCGGCGGCAATCGTACCGTCCCGCAGAGCCTCACGCAGCGCACCCCAATGGCCCGGATCGCGTTCAAGCAAGGCGGCGCAGATCGCCCATTCATTGGCCTCACGCGCGGTGAGCAGTTGATCGCAGGGCGCAGTGAAGCCGAGCGTGGAGCCGTTCTCGCCGCGGCCGATCACGAACCGGGGTGCGGGCCAGCCGAGGCGAGCCGCCACTCGCTGCACGCGGCGACGCCAACCGGCATCGAGCGTGTCTTCAAGCTCCACGCCCACGATGTCGAGCGCGACGCCACGCCCGCCAAGCAGCGGGTCGTTCTGCGCCAGCAGCCGCGACGAGCAGAAAGGCACCGGCAGCGTAACGGTCATTGTCCAGCACTCCGGCCAGGACCCAGGGTCATCAAGCCCCAGTATAGGCCCGCGGCGTGGTCAGTCCCGCAACGCCTTTGCCAGCCCCGCGCGCGTGAGCTGCACGACCACCGGTGACAAGGCCAGCAGCGCAACCAGGTTCGGGATCGCCATCAGGGCGTTCAGCGTGTCCGCAATGGTCCACGCGAGATCGAGGTGGGTGATGGCACCGAAGAACACCATGATCGTCCACAGCATGCGGTACGGCATGATGGTCCAGTCGCCCACCAGGAACTGCCAGCAGCGCTCGCCGTAGTACGACCAGCCGAGGATCGTCGTGAGCGCAAAGATGGCGAGCGCGATCGCCACGACTTCGCCGCCGATGCCCGGCATGGCTGACTGGAACGCGAGCTGCGTCAGTTCCGCACCGGTCTTGCCCGACTGCCACACGCCCGAGACCACGATTGCGAGGCCCGTCATGCTGCAGACGACGATGGTGTCGAAGAACGTGCCCATCATGCCGATCAGCCCGCTGCGCACCGGATCGTTGCTCATGCCCGCCGCCTGTGCGATGCCGGCAGTGCCGAGACCGGCCTCGTTGGAGAAGATGCCGCGCGCGACGCCGTAGCGGATTGCCGCGATCATCGCCGCACCGGTGAAACCGCCGATGGCCGCAGTACCGGTGAAGGCAGTCTCGAAAATCAGGGCGAAGGCGTGCGGGATCTCGCGCCAGTGGAATGCCAGCACGAACAGCGCGGCGATGACGTAACCGATCGCCATGAACGGCACCAGCCAGTTCGAGACGGCCGCGATGCGCTTGATGCCGCCGAGGATGACCGCGCCGGTGATGAGCGTCAACACGATGCCGGTGATCACCGGACTGAGATCGAACGAGTTCTGCAGCGCCGCGGCGATGCTGTTCGCCTGCACCATGTTACCGATGCCGAAACCCGCCACGCCGCCGAACACGGCGAAGGCAACGCCGAGCCAGGCCCAGCGCGGACCCAGACCGTTGCGGATCGCGTACATCGGGCCACCGACAAAGCGACCTTTCTCGTCACGCTCGCGGAAATGCACCGCCAGCAGGACTTCAGCGTACTTGGTGGCCATGCCGACGAGGGCCGTCATCCACATCCAGAACACGGCCCCCGGGCCGCCGAGCGCCACTGCCGTGGCGACGCCCGCGATGTTGCCGACACCGATCGTGGCAGCGAGACAGGTCATAAGCGCCGCGTAGGGGCTCACTTCGCCATGCGCCTCGTCGCCGCCGCGGCCACGCCAGACCAGTCGCAAGCCGGCGGCGATCCGCCGGACCGGCATGCCGCCGAGCCGCACCTGCAGGTACAGGCCCGTGCCAAGGATCAGCACGAGCATCGCCGGACCCCAGACGATGGCGTTGAGGCTGTTCATCCACTCGGTAAAGGTCGTCATCGGCTCCCCTGTGCGCGCAATCGTCGCAGGCGGTGCGGGCCCGCCTTGACGTGGCCGCAACGGTACCCTAGTTCACTGCAGTGCGACAGCGTGCGGTGCCCGCGTCGCGCACGCGTCCTGCGACGTCGATGAACTGCCAGGAGTATCGGCCCGGCTCGAGCGAAAGTTGCAGCACACCGTGATCCAGCACGCGCGCGCGGCTCAGGTAGGGCGGTCTCCAGAAGCCATGGAGGCGCGCTCCGCCGGTGCCGACAACGAACTGCCGCAGCCCGGAATCGCCCTCACGTCGGTTGCCGTCGGCATCCAGCGGCCCGAACTGTTCATAGAAGTGCTCGTGCCCGCTCAGCACCAGGTCGGCGCCATGCGCGTCGAGCAGTTGCCATGAAGGCCTCATGTGCTCGCCCGAGCCACGGTGAAACCCCGACGAATACAGCGGCGCATGCCACATGACGAGCAGGCAGCGTTGCGACTCGCGGGGCTCCACGCCCTGGGACACATCCCATTCGCGCTCGAGCGTCTGTTCCAGCCACTCATACTGCTTCTGCAGCGCACTCCCGGTGACGTTGCTGTCGAGCGCAATCAACAGCCACTCATCCGTCAGCCGGCGCGTGAAGGCGACGAATCCGGCCTCGTGTGCGGGCGGGATACTGAAGTACTGCAGGAAGCCCTGCGCGCTGCCATTGACGTAGTCGTGGTTGCCGGGTGTCGCGATCGTCGCGGCTCGATGCCGACCCCAGGTCGGCTCGTAGCACGACGCCAATGTCTGCGCGTCCGCATAGGGATAGGTCATGTCGCCAAGCCCGAGCACGAGTGCGCCGGCAGGCACGAGCCCGGTGGTGAGCGCGGCTGCGGAATCTTCGGGTCGACGTCTGCCGCAATCGGCGATGTCGCCGACGGCGTAGACGCGCAGGCTCGCCTCCGCCAGTGCCGGCAGCGACGAGGGCGCGGGCGGCGCGGTCACGCCGACGCACGCCGCCAATGCCAGAGCGACGATCAGCGCGCCGCCGAATTGGCCGGTGGCGAAGGTGAACCTTCTCATCCGGCGCGGCGCCCGCTCACGATCACCCGGGCTTCCAGCAGAAGCAATTGAGCTTGTGGCCATCGAGGTCCCGGAAGTACGCGGCGTAAAAGCCATCAAGGCCGCGCGGCCCGGGTGCGCCTTCGTCTTTCGCGCCGAGTGCGATGGCCTTGCCATGGACCTGGTCCACCTTCTCGTTGCTGTCGACGACCAGCGCGATCATCACGCCGTTGCCGACGCTGGCCGCCTTGCCGTCATGGGGCTTGATGACGCCCAGCGCCGGCTTGTCCGCAGACACCGCCCACGCAATCATGGTTTCGGACTCCATGAACCGGCCCGCGCCAAGCAATTTCAGCAGTTCGTCGTAAAACGCCGCGGCTCGCGGGATGTCGTTCGAGCCAAGCGTGACATATCCGATCATGGCAGCACCCTCCCTTGGGTATCATTGACGTGTCGGTCTGTCCGGCATTGGCGGACCGCGCGCCGGGAGATTCTGCGTGACGGACAACCCCGAAGGAAAGCACGAAGCCTCCCTGCTGCAGCAGATCGAGGGCACCGAGAAGCTGTTTCTCGCCGGCCGCCGCAACCGCGCGGCCGATCTCGAGAGCGCGGTGCGCTTCTTCCTCGAGTTCCTGCATGGCTTCGAGAGCTTCGAGTTCGACCGGCCCTGCGTCACGGTCTTCGGTTCCGCGCGCTTCCCGGAAGGTCACCGCTATTACCAGCTCGCGCGCGAAATCGGCTACGGACTCGCGCAAGCGGGATTCGCAGTCATGACGGGCGGCGGCTCGGGCATCATGGAAGCGGCCAATCGCGGCGCACGCGAGGCCGGCGGCCTCAGCCTGGGCTGCAACATCCGGCTGCCGCGTGAACAGAAGCCCAACGCATACCTCGACCGCTTCATACCGTTCGAGCATTTCTTCGTGCGCAAGGTGATGCTGGTGAAGTACTCGTGCGCGTTCGTGGTGATGCCGGGCGGCTTCGGCACGCTCGACGAAGCGTTCGAACTCGCGACGCTGGAGCAGAACGGCAAGATCGAGCGCTTCCCGCTGATCGCGGTTGGGCGCGATTTCTGGGGCGAGATGGTGAGTTTCCTCGAGCGGACACTGGTCCGCGAAGGCACGATCACGCGCACGGAACTGGAGTTCCTGCGTCTCGCAGAGACCGCCGAGGAGGTCGTGCGCATCGCGCGCGAAGCGCCCGTCGTCGGACGCTGAGACCTCCCGCGCTTAGCCACCTGCCAGGCGGGACCCGGCTCACTGCGCCAGCAGTTGCTCGAGCAGGCGCCAGCGCTCGAGCTTCTGCTCGTAACGCAGTGACGCGTGCGCAGGACTCGTCGACGGCAGCAGGTGCAGCGGCAAGGCCTGGATCCGCGCCGGCAGGCCCGGCCGAACTCTCCGCAGGTACAGTTGCCGGGCCGTCGCGCCGTTGGTGCACACGTGCTGGATCTGCGCGTGATCACGAAAGAATCGAGCGAAATCGTTCGTCACCACGGTCGCGAACTCGATCGAGGAATCGAGACTGCCGGGACGCGTCGCCGCCTTGCACACGTCCCACAACGCGATGCGGCTGCCGCGCAGGCGCTCGGCGCGCTCTGCGTACGGAACGTCCGGCCCTGCGCCGAACAACTCGCCCATGATTCGCCAGAATGCGTTCTGCGGCTGCGCGTAGTACTGGCGTTGCGCCAGCGACACCTGTCCGGGCAACGAGCCGAGGACCAGCAGGCGCGCGTCCGGAGCGGCGATGGGCGGGAAGCCGCGCGACGGCGACCGCATCCCCGCAACCTGCTCCCTCTCCCGCTGACGCGGGAGAGGGTCAGGGTCGCCATCCGCTGCGACCCGGCTGCCGCCTCTGGTCGGCCGCTGCCTCAAGCCGCTTCGTCGCGTTTCGGTGTCTTCGTCTCCTCGGGCTTGCGCGCGGCCAGGTCCCGCGCCGGATGCTCGTAGTCGTGCTTCTCCCAGTCACGGTACTGCGGCGGAATCGGGTTCATTGAGCCATCGGCGAGCCAGCCTAACGTGCCGTCCATGAACAGCCCGGCGACCTTGCGATAGGAGCGGTTGTTGTTCGACTTCACCGCGCGGAAGTTCGCCTCGATGCGCCGCCGCGCCTCGCGGCAGAACAGGTCCGCCAGTTCCTGCGGACTCTGGTCGGCTGGGTTTTCGCCGAGCAGGTGGTCCGCATACGACAGCGTGGTCGACATGACGAACAGGTCGACGCCGACGTCGACGAAGTTGCCGAGGATCAGCTGTTCCTTCTCGAGCTTCGGACCGAACTTGGCCATCGTGGCGAACAGCCGCCGGGCGAGCAGCTTGCTGGTCTTGCCAGCGTACGCGAGGTGCTTGCGGTTCACCTCACTGAGGTGCCTCGCCTCGAAGTGGTGGCCGGTCTCGGGCATGAAAAGTTTCGGCAGCCACGTGGAGTAGAACCCGGCCGCCTTCATCATGGCTTCGCCCTTGCTGAGTTTCTGGCCGGGCTTGGGCTGGAGGATCGGCATCACCAGCTTGAAATGGGTGTCGAGTGCCTCGCGCGCCATGATCAGGTGCATGACCTGTGACGAACCCTCGAAGATACGTCCGACGCGCATGTCGCGGATCGCCATCTCGACACTGGTCGGGCGCTCGCCGCGCTCGTAGAGCGAAGTCGCCCGCTCGTAGCCGCGGCCACCTCGCACCTGCAGGTAATCGTCGAGGATCCGGTAGAGCGTCTCGGAACAGAAGTACTTGGCCGCCGCAGCCTCCAGCCGGATGTCTACGCTCTTGCGGTCGGCCAGTGCGCAGGTCAGGTACACCATGCTCTTCATCGCGAACAGGTGCGCGGCGTAGCTCGAGACCATTTTGGCGATGGCCTGGTGCTTGCCGACCGGCTGGCCCCACTGCTGCCTGGTGGTGATCCACCAGCGGGCATCGTCGACGAAGGCCATGCCGACGCCGATGGCGGCGGCGGGCAGGCCCAGCCGGCCGACGTTCAGGGTGGCAAGCGCGATCTTCAGGCCCTCCCCGGGCTTGCCGATCATGTTTTCCGCAGGCACACGCACGTTCTTGAACGTGACCGAGCCATTGGCGATGCCGCGCAGGCCCATGAACGTCGAGCGTCGAACCCGCTCGACGCCCGGCCATGCGGTCTCGACGACGAAGCACGAAATCTGGGGAATCTTCTTGCCGTTCGGCAGTTCCTTGTCAGGCGTGCGAGCCAGCACTGCGATCAACGTCGTCTTCGGATCCGTGACGTTGGTGCACCACTGCTTGTCGCCGTTCAGGATGAACGCCGTGCCGTCCTCGGTGGGCGTGGCCACGGTGCTCATGCGCGCCGGGTCGGAGCCGACGTCCGGCTCGGTCAGCGCGAACGCGGAAATCTCACCCCGCGCCAGTCGCGGCAGGTACTTGCGCTTCTGCTCCTCGGTACCGAACTCGCGCAGCGGTTGCGGCACGCCGATGCTCTGGTGTGCCGAAAGGTAGGTGACCGTGTTGGAGCAATAGCTGCCGATCATGCCCAGCACGCGCGCGTAATTGGTGATGGAGAACCCGAGGCCGCCGTACTCCTGCGGGATCTTCATGCCGAAGAGCCCGATCGCCGCCATCGCCTCGAGCGCTGCGGCGGGATACTCGCCCTGCTCGTCGATCTTGTAGGGATCGACATGCTTCTCGAGCACCTCGCGCACCTTCACCAGGTAGTCGTCACCGATCTTCCTGTCCTCGGGCGACTGGGCCGGGAACGGATGCACGAGGTCCCAGCGGAAGCTGCCCTTGAACACCTCTGCCGTGAAGCTGACGTTCTCCCACTCTGCCTGGCGCGCGTCCTCCGCCATCTGCATTGCAACGTCTTTCGCCTTGGTATCCATGGTGACTCCCCTAGCAAGGCCGGATTAGAAACAGGCATCCCGGGCGCTCAGGCAACTACCTCGCCCGGACGGACGACTGTGCCGTGCGCGTAACGCCATGACTATCTCCCAATCGATATGCCCGAGACATTGCGGAAAGGTGCAGTCCAGATAGGGGCAGCCCGCGATGCTCCCACAAGGGCGCTCCCCGCGACCGGGACTTCCCCGATTGTGGACCGCAGCCCCCGGGCATAGCATCGAGCACATGGGTGGGACAAGCCTGCTCGAGGCGGAATCCGTCAGGAGTAAGGACATGACAGGACACGTGACGACTGCAGCCCTCAGGACCGATCTCGCGAACGTAATGCGCGACGCCGAGGCTTTGATGAAGGCCTCTGCCGGCCAGGGCGGCGAGAAAGTGGACGAAGCCCGGACCAGGATCCTGGAGTCCCTGGAAAGCGCGAAGCGCCGGCTGCTCGAGGTCGAGCGCTCGGCAGTCCGCCAGGGCGAAGAGGCCGTGGTGGCGACCGAGGAGTACGTGAAGCGCAACCCGTGGCAGTCGGTCGGCGTCGCTGCCGGCGTGGGACTCATCGTCGGCGTGCTGCTGGCCCGCCGATGAGCGGCGCATGAGCGACGAAGACGAGCCGCAGGGCCCGGCGACGAACCTGTTGCGCTCGCTGGTCCGGCTGGGCGGTACGCTGCTCGCGACCGCGCAGACGCGCGTCGAGTTGCTGACGACGGAAGTCAGCGAAGACCTGGAGCGAGGCGTACGCATCCTGCTATGGGGATTCGTGGCAGCGCTGTCGGGTGTGCTGGCCGTGCTGCTCGCGGGCATCACGCTCATCGTCTATTGCTGGGACACGCACCGCATCGGCGCGGCGGTCGGCGTCACGCTCGTGTTCGTGCTGATCGCGGCGGTGGCGGCGTGGGTGTCGCGGCAGCGGCTCCACGAAAAACCCCGGCTGCTCGATGCGACGCGCACTGAACTCGCCCGCGACGTGACGGTGCTCAGGGGCGAGCCATGAACTCCCGCCTGGTTGCGCTGACTGCGCGACGGGCGGCGCTGCAGGCTGAGTGCGCGCTGCAGCGCGACGACGCCGCACGAGCCTACGGCGAAATCACCGCTGGCACGACGCGTGTCGACCGGGTGATCGGGACTGTGCGGCGCCTGACGCCGCTGCTCGTGATTGCCGGCGCCGGCGTCCTGCTGGCGCTTGGTCCGGCCCGGGCGCTGTCCCTGGTCAGCCGCGGGCTCGCGCTGGGTCTCTACGCGCAGAAAGCGCGCAGCCTGCTCCGCTGAGCATGCCGGCCAGGCCACGGGGCCGGCCGGCATCCGCGTCTGCGGAACTCAGCCCTGCGGCCTCTCCAGGATCGTGGTGATGCCCTGGCCGAGGCCGATGCACATCGTCGAGACGCCGAACGTCGCGTTCTTCTGTTCCATGACGTTGACGAGCGCCGTGGTGATGCGGGCGCCCGAACAACCGAGCGGGTGGCCCAGCGCAATCGCGCCGCCGTTCAGGTTCACCTTCCCGTCGAAGGTGTCCATCAGCCCGAGGTCCTTGATGACCGGCAGCGACTGCGCGGCGAACGCCTCGTTGAGCTCCGCGACCTGGATGTCTTCCATCTTCAGGCCAGCGCGCTTGAGCGCCTTCTTCGTCGCGGGCACGGGGCCGTAACCCATGATTGCCGGGTCGCAGCCCGCCACCGCCATCGCCCGGATCTTCGCGCGCGGCTTCAAGCCAAGCGCCTTGGCGCGTTCGTAGCTCATCACCAGCATCGCGGAGGCGCCGTCCGAAATCGCCGACGACGAGCCCGCGGTGACGGTGCCACCCTTGGGATCGAACGCGGGCGCCAGCGCGGCCAGCGCTTCCACGGTCGTTTCGGGACGGATCACCTCGTCGATCTCGCACAGCACGCGGGCGCCCATCGCATCGTGGCCCTCGATGCCGACGATCTCGTTCTTGAAGCGGCCGGTCTGGGTGGCTTCCCAGGCCTTGGCGTGCGAGCGCGCAGCGAACTTGTCCTGCATCTCGCGCGTGATGCCGTGCATGCGCCCGAGCATCTCGGCGGTCAGGCCCATCATGTTCGACGCCTTGGCATACTGCGTGGACGCGGACGGGTTCAGGTCGATGCCGTGCATCATGCCGACGTGGCCCATGTGTTCCACGCCGCCGATCACGAACACGTCGCCCTGCCCCGTCATGATCTGCGCGGCGGCCGTGTGCAGCGCCTGCATGGACGAACCGCAGAGGCGGTTCACCGTCTGGCCGGGCACCGTGTGCGGCAGGCCGGCGAGCAGCAGCGCGTTGCGGGCCACGTTCATGCCCTGCTCGAGCGTCTGGTTCACGCAGCCCCAGATCACGTCCTCGACTTCGTTCATGTCCGCGGCGGGATTGCGCCGGAACAGTGCCTTGATCAACTCGGCCGAGAGCACCTCGGCGCGGACGTTGCGGAACATGCCGCCCTTCGAGCGGCCCATGGCGGTGCGGACGCCATCGACGATGACGACATCGCGGGGATTGAGACTCATCTTGATCTCTCCGTGTATTCCGTGGGGGCCGTGGTCAGCCGAAGAACTTCTTGCCGGAGGCGGCCATGTCGCGCAGCAGCTTCGGCGCCTCGTACAGCTTGCCGAGCGAGGCAAGCTTGTCGGCCGTCGCGACGAAGTTCGCGGCGCCGGACTGGTCGACGTACCGGCAGGCGCCACCGCGGAACGGCGGGAAGCCGATGCCGTAGAGCAGCGACATGTCGGCCTCGTACGGCGAGGCGACGATCTTCTCCTCGAGGCAGCGCGCCACTTCGTTGACCATCGGCACCATGCAGCGCGCGACGATCTCCTCGGGCGTGAACTCCCTGCGCGGCGCAACCACGTCCTTGATCAGGTCGTAGGTGGCCGGGTCCACGCTCTTCTTGGGCTTGCCCTTCTTGTCCGGCGCGTACACGTAGTAGCCCTTGCCGTTCTTCTGGCCGAAGCGCTGGTTCGCGACCAGCACCTGCGTCGTGTTCTTCCAGTCGTGGCTCATGCGGTCGGGGAAGCCCTCCGCCATCACGGCCGCCGCGTGCACTGCGGTGTCCATGCCGACCACGTCCATGAGGTACGCCGGGCCCATCGGCCAGCCGAATTTCTCCATCGCCTTGTCGACGGCCTGGAAGTCGGCGCCGTCGCGCAGCAGCATGTGGAAGCCAGCGAAGTACGGGAACAGCACGCGGTTGACGAAGAATCCCGGGCAGTCATTCACGACCACGGGCGTCTTGCCCATCCTGCTCGCCAGCTTCACCGTCGCAGCGACCGCTTCCTCGGACGACTGCTTGCCGCGGATGACTTCCACCAGCGGCATCATGTTCACCGGGTTGAAGAAGTGCATGCCGACGAAGTTCTGCGGCCGCTTGAGGCCTTCGGCCAGCAGGCTGATCGAGATCGTCGACGTGTTCGACGCGATGATCGTGTCGTCGCGCACGAGACCCTCGACTTCCGCGAACACCGCCTTCTTGACTTTCGGGTTCTCGACGACCGCCTCGATGATGATGTCGACACCGCCGAAGTCGCCGTAATTCAGCGTCGGCCGGATGCGGCTGAGCGTCTCGCTCATCTTGGCGGGCGTCATCCTGCCCTTCTCGACCTGCTTCGAGAGCAGCTTGCCGGCTTCGTTCATGCCGAGGGCGAGCGCGTCATCGCGAATGTCCTTCATGACGATCGGCGTGCCCTTGTAGGCCGCCTGGTAGGCGATTCCGCCGCCCATGATGCCGGCACCGAGCACGGCCGCCTGCTTGATCTCCTTCTTGCTCTTCTTTTCCCACGCGCCCGCCGCCTTCTTCACGCCTTGATCGGCGAGGAAGACGCCGATCAGCGCGTTGGCCTGCGGCGTCAACGCCGCCTTGGCGAAGTACTTCGCCTCGACCTCGAGCGCGGCGTCACGGCCGAGCGTGGCGGCTTCCTGCATGTTCTTGATGGCCAGCATCGGCGCGGGGTAGTTGGGGCCCGCCTGCGCGCCCACGACCGCCATCGACGACGTAAACGCCATCGTCATTTCCATCTTGTTGAGCTTGATGGGCGCGAGTTTCGTGGCGCGGCGGCCCTTCCAGTCGAGCTTGCCCGCGATGCACTGCTTCAGCATTGCGATCGCGGCGTCACGGAGCTGCTCGGGCGCGACCACCGCGTCCACGGCTCCGTCCTTGAGGGCGGCGTCGGGCTTCTTGTCGGCTCCAGAGCAAATCCACTCGACTGCGTTGTCGACGCCGATGATGCGCGGCATGCGCACCGAGCCGCCAAAGCCCGGGAAGATGCCAAGCTTCACTTCCGGGAAGCCAACCGAGGCTGCAGTGGACATCACGCGGTAGTCCGCGGCGAGCGCGAGTTCGAGTCCACCGCCGAGGCAGACACCGTTGATGGCCACGACGGTCGGGACCGGCAGGTCCTCGAACGCAGACAGCATGCGGTTCACTTCGAGCACCGACTTCGCGATGGCCTCCTCACCGGCGGCGAACATCGCGCCGAACTCGGTGATGTCGGCGCCCACGATGAACACGGGCTTGCCTGACGTGACGACGACGCCCTTGACGCCGCCGTCCTTTGCGATCGCCTGCGTTGCTGCAGCAAAATCCCGCAGCGCCACCTGGTTCAGCTTGTTGACAGATTCGCCGGCAAGGTCGAACTTGAGTTCGACGACGCCATCGCCCAGTGCCGCGGCACTGAAGGCGGGTCCCGTGTACAGCATGAGTCTCTCCCTAAATCAGGTTCCGAGAAACGTGGCGGCGCCCGGGGGAACGGGCACGACCGAACCCCCTGATTTTGCGGCACTGCAAAATTTTTTGTAATGGGGGTTCTCTGCACTTCTCCTGCCGGGGCCGGAGTGGTTTCGCTCGGCGCGCGATACCGACGCGGGTCCGCCGCCGCGCTTCATATCCGGCGAGCCGCCCCTGATCTATATCCAATAGATTCAGCTGCTTAGAGACGGCCCACCTGAATCTCAAGATGGATCCGGCCAAATTCCAGTTGCAATGCGGTAACTTGCGGCCGCACCCCGCTGGAGTCCCATGCGCCTCGCGTTACGGCCAACCGCGTCCCTGCTCGTCGTCCTGCTCCTGCTGAGCCCGTACGCGCGCGCCCAGGACGAGGCTGCACGAGCCGCCGTGCGGCCAGTGTTCGTCGACGCCATGGCATCGGTCTACGCCTCGCCTTTCGCGCCGCCAGGCGGTGATCCGGAGGTGCTGCAGCGCTATCCGCTGTATCCGTACCTGCAGGCTGCGCGGCTGAACCGGCAACTCGCGCTCACGAACCCTTCCGCGGCACAGGCCAGCGATGCCCGCCTGCCACTCGACCGCGACATCGCCGCGTTCCTTGCGCAGCAGGGCGACAAGCCGGTCGCGCGGGCATTGCGCTCCAACTGGCTCGGCAGCCTGGCGGCGCGCAAGGACTGGAGCACGTACCTTGAGCAATACCGCCAGGACCGTGACACGCAACCGGCATTGCGCTGCCACGCGCTTGCAGCTCGCGTCGCGCTCGGCCAGACCGACGGACTCACCGATGAGCTGACCGCGACGTGGCTTACGCCGAAGAGCCTGCCGGACGCATGCGACCCGGCATTAGCATGGTGGAAGGCACGTGGCGGTCCGGGGGCCACCCTCACGGAGCGGCGTGCTCGCCTCGCGCTCGAGGCCGGCGAAGCCGGACTCGCGCGCTTCCTTGCGAAGTCGCTGCCGGCCGAGCGCGCTGCGCCGCTACTGCAGTGGGCCGCGCTGATCGAGCAGCCCACGCGCGAAATCCAGGCGCTGATCGCGCAGCCGGCGCGGCCCGTCGAGCGCCAGGCGCTGGACGACGGCTGGCAGAGGTTTTCGCGAGCCGATGCCGAAGGCGCTGCCGCCGCATTCCCGGCATTCGTGCAGTCGCGCAGTCTCGACGTGCGCTCGGCGAGCCCGTTTGCGCTGTCAGTGGCGCTCGCGCTGTCCTGGAGCCGTCATCCACGCGCGCTGGAGTTCTTCCAGGCGGTGCACGAGGACGACTTCGATGAACGCGCCCACGAATGGCACGCGCGCGCTGCGCTCTGGGCGGGCGACTGGCGCGAAGCTGCGCGCGCCATTGCAGCGATGCCCGATGCCCTGCGCGGCCAGGCGCGATGGCAATACTGGTCGGCCCGCTCGAGCGAGCAACTCGGTGACGTCGCCAGGGCACGCGAGTTGTACGCGGGTGTCGTCCCGACGGATAACTGGTATGCGGCGCACGCCGCCTCGCGTCTGGGCAACAAGTTTGCGCCGCGGCTCGAGCCGCTGGCGCTCAGCGAAAAGGAAATCCAGTCACTCGCCGCGGAGCCCGCGTTCATCCGGACGCGCGAGCTGCTGCTGTGTGAAATGGACGCGGAGGCCTCGGCGGAATGGCGGGCCGCCTACGACGAACTGACCGCGGCGCGGCAGGTGCAGGCCGTGGGACTGGCCTCGCGCTGGGGTTGGCATCACCAGGCCATCGCTGCCGCCGCGCGCCAGAAACTCTTCAACGACTACGACGTGCTCTATCCAAAGCCCTTCGATGCCGATGTTCGCAGCGCCAGCCGCCGCACCGGCCTGCCGGGGGACCTGATCTACGCGATCATCCGGCAGGAGAGCCTGTTCCGGGCGGATGCCGCTTCCAGCGCGGGCGCCGTCGGCCTGATGCAATTGCTGCCCGAAACCGCTCGGACGACCGCGCGCCGGGCCGGGCTGCCCGCGCCGACTCGCGCACAACTCACGTTGCCCGCCGTGAACATCCCGCTCGGCTCCGAGTTTCTCGCGAGCCTCGTGCAGCGCTTCGACGGCGAGACGGCGCTCGCCACGGCCGGGTACAACGCCGGGCCGAACGCCGCACGACGCTGGCTGCCGCCTGAACCGCTGGAACTCGACGTGTGGACCGAGAACATCCCGTTCAATGAAACGCGCGCGTACGTGCAGCGCGTGGCGTGGCATGCGCTGGTGTTCGGCTGGCTCGCCGACCGCAAGCCGCAGGACGTAGCCGATTGGCTGCGTTCGGTCCGCCCCGCTCCCAGCGAGACCGCCTCAGGCAATCGTTGACTCGCCGTCATCGCTGGCGGAACAGGCAACGGTGCCGGCCTGCCACTCGGCGATGAACTCGCGGGTGGCCGCGTCCTCGCTGGCTGCAAGAGCGCTACAGACCGCATTCGCCTGCGCGTCCGACAGCCGCCCACGCAGGCTCGCCAACCGCTCGTTGAGGGTGACGTCCTGCTGCTGCAGCAGCGTGACGAATACCGCCACGCGATTGAGCGACAAGTCGCGCCGGATCCATTCGAGCGCATCCGCAAGTGCATGCTCGCGGCGCTCGACGCTCACAGGGGCTCCCCCTAGATAGCCGAGCACGGCCTCGCTGACGATGGTCGAATCGTGATCGCCGAGCGCAACCGGAATCCACGCGCGAGGCGTGGTCTCGCCGGCGCGAATCGCTGCACGCAGACGTTCGGCCAGGGACCTCCTCTGCTGCGCGGTACTGCTTGCAAGGCATTGCCAGTACTTCACCAGCGCGAGTGTCAGCGCCTGATGCGCCACGCCACGCCGCCCGCAGGCAAGCAATGCCGGGAAGACGTGTTCGAACGCAACGCCAGTTGCGGCCGGTGTGGGAATCACCGCCGGCGTCGCGGCGGCGTGCAGGGTCAGTGTCGACATTTTCCGAAAACCTCCAGGCCCGAGGGCGTTGCCACCTGGCCGGTGCAGCGAGGCGCGCCAGGAGCGGAGGTCGAGAAACGAAAAACCCTCCGCCGCATGACGCGCCGGAGGGTCCAGTGAGTTTGCACCCGCTTCGTTGCCTGCCGGCCGCATCCGCACCTTGCGGTGCGAGCCACCTTGCCCGGGAAGGCAGGTTGGCCTGGGCGCGAACGCCCTGTCTTGATGCTGGAACGAAGTATAGCCGACGGCGCGCGACTGCCAAGGTCCGTGTTTTCCCCAATGCGCCCCTTTCAGGGCTGCGGGCCGTAGAGCGCTGCCAGCAGGTAGTGTGTCGGGATGAATACCAGCAGCACGAACGCGGCGAAAAGCATCGCCACGTAAGTCGCCGGGGCGAGCGGCGAGCGCCGGGCGCCGAGACCGTACGTCCAGTTGATGTTGCGTTCCGGGGTGCTCACCGCCCGGCTCCAGGGCAGGACCACGGCGGCCAGCAGTACGGCTCCGGCCAGCCCGGCGCGCGCATCGTAACCGTACTCGCGCACCATCCACAGCAACACCAGCGGCAGCGGAACGTGGAAAAGGGACAGCCCGCGCAACAGCCGCGGCCGTTCGGGCTCAAACATGTAGTCCGTGAGCCCCGTGACGCGACGCCGCAGCAGCAACCGCAGGACGAAGTCGACGTTCCAGAGCATCTCCGGCAGCAGCACCGCGACGGTGAGCACGCTGGCGAGAGCGGAACTCTCGAGCCACATGGCCGGCACCGCGCCGATGAAGGCGATGTCGGAGAACCAGAGGAAGTTGCGCCAGCTGTAGTGACGCCACCAGATCACGGCCACCAGCAGCACGAACGCCGTGTACGCAATCTTGAACGTGAGCATGGGTCCACACCGGCCGCGGGGGCGGCGCATTTACCTTAGCAGACCGGACTGCGACGAGTCGCCCGTGAAGCGCGACGAAGCGACAACCGTTACGCGCCCTGCTGCAGCAGACTGTCTGCGCGGTGAATGGAAGCGCTCGAACCAACACTCAGGAGAGATCGTCATGCAAGCACACACACGGAACAATCGGATGCTCGTCACGCTGGCCGCGATGGCGGCGACGCTGGGCCTCGCCTCGGCGGCACAGGCGGGCGAAGCAGGCACGACGGCGGCAAGGCACGGCAGCGTCGCCGTGGACTATGCGGACCTGGACCTGAACAGCGCGGCCGGCAACAAGGTGCTGTATGCGCGCCTGTCGGCTGCGGCCGAGCGCGCGTGTGGCAATGCGCCGAAGGTCCAGGGCCTGCAGCGCCAGCTGCAGTATCGCGCGTGCTACGACAGCGCGCTGGACAAGGCAGTCGAGAAGGTCGGCAGCCGCGAACTGCAGGCGCTGCATGCCACCGGTGCGTCGAGGCGCGTCGGCTGACTGGACGAGGTGGGTGATCGATTCAGGGCGGGCTCACAGGGAAGCGACCCGCCCTGTGTCGGTTCAAGCGTTCGGTTGAGGCCGCGCGCTAACTGGTGATCCGCGCCAGCGGAAACACCATGTTGAAACCCTCGACGCGCAGCGTCGTCAGGACCGTTGCGCGCGACAGGTCCGGAAACAGCGACGCATCGAAGCGCCAGTGCCGCAACCGGCACAGCCTGAGGTCCCCTGTCGCTGCGGGCCGGTAGTAGTAGGTCCGCCCGTCGAACTGCTGCGCCATCGTGCCCAGGCTCCCGGGCACCCAGGAAGTGCGCAGCGGAAGTCGCAGTCCTGTCGGCTCGGAGAATTCGAGCGAACAGAGTTCGCGTCCATCGTCCTCTATCCGCCAGCGATCGACACCGTCGGCAGTCGACCAGTCGAAGGTGGCGCGGTCCTTCGGAATGCCCCAGTTGAGGCGGCCGTTGACGACACTCTCCCAGGTCGAAACGACGATGCGGCTGATCGACGGAAAGCGCCCGTCGCCGAAACTCATGGTGCCGGGGATGAACAGCAGCTCGCGGTACGGACCACAGGGTGCCTCGTCGTAGGCGACGCACATCAACACCGAGAATGCCGACTTCACGGTCTCGCGCAGACCCGCCGGGACGAAGGCAGTTCGTGCAGGGTCCCCCGCGGGCAGGCGCAGCAGCACCATCCATGCGTGTCCACGCAGCGACCACGGCGCAGGCACACGGGGCACGTCGGGCAAGGATTCGTTCGGCTGCAGCATCGGGTTTCCGCCCGTTCGTCAAGCGATCGCCGCGGGACTCAGGGCCAGCAGCAACTGTGCAAGGTAATACAGCGGCAAGCCCCAGGCGCGGTTCAGGAAACCCGGGCGCACGAAGCGATCGCGCGCGACGGCAACGTCCGATGCCGCGAACGCGAGCGCGCCCGCGGCCACGATGGCAGGGCCACCGGCACCGGTCACGGCGCACGCAAGTGCCGCCATCGCTCCGATCACGATGAAGTAAGCCTGCACGGGCAGGCGCATGTCGGCCGGCAGCGCAGGCTGCAACCAACGCCAGATCTGCAGCAGCCCGACGACCAGCGCAGCTGCAGCGAATGCGAGCCAGGCGAGACTCAACGGCTGCGTGAGGAACGCTGCGCCGTAGGCAACGTGTCCTGCGAGGAACGCAAACAACCCGGCCCGGAAGATGGCTATGCGGCCGGTGGGGATCAGCAACAAGTCGCCTAGCAGGCACAGCGCAAGCCCGAGCAGGACGAGACGGCCATAGTCGGAATCGAGCGCTCCGGTAAACAGGGCCGTGGCCATGAAAGCCGCGGACGCGATGGGCTTGGCGAGCCACTTGCCACGTCGCGACTCACGGCGCTCCGCAACGAGCAGCGCCGCAACAGCCAGCGTGCAGACCAGGATCGATACTCCAGCGCCCAACGAACACTCCCTGCAGCGTTTCCATGGCTGCTGCGAATCATCGTAGCGCACCGCTGCGGATCCGTCGTGCGAACTGCTAGCATCGCGTCCCGCATGATCGACCGCTCTCGCCCGTTTGAACTTCGCGCCGGCCCTGGCGCCCTGCGGCAGATCCGCGACCGGGGACTTGCGCCGGGCGACATCGGCTGCATCCCCGCCGCTGCTGGCGGACCCAAGGGACTTGCACTGCTGCCGTTCGACCGCCTGCTGCTGCAGCACGGCTGGCTCCCCGAGGACAGGCCGCTCGAACTCATCGGCGCCTCGGTCGGCGCGTGGCGCATGGCGGCGCTCGCGCAGGAAGCTCCGCTCGCGGCCCTCGACCGTGTGCAGCACGCCTACGTGCACGAGCAGAGCTACTCCGCGAAGCCGACTCCGGCCGAAGTCAGTACGGCCTGCCGCCGGATCGCCCGCGCGGCACGTGGTCAGGGCACACTGCGCTGGCGACCGGGCGTGACGCTCGGCATCGTCACGGCGCGGGCTCGCGGCGTCCTGCACGGGCGGGAATCGAAACTTGCCTTCGGCCGGGCGGTCCTGAGCAATGCGATCTCGCGTGCGCGCCTCGCCAGCCACCTCGAGCGCGTGGTGTTTCAGGCCGGGCCCGGCCCGAGCGTGTTCGACGGCGAGCCGTTCGACGAGTTCGGCGTCGTCCGCGTCGCGCTGGACGCGGGCAATGCCGAGGATGCGCTGCTGGCCTCAGGCACGATCCCGCTGCTCGCCTCGCCCGTGCGCGACATCGCCGGCGCTCCGGGTGGCCTGTACTGGGATGGCGCGCTCGTGGATTACCACCTGCTGCTGCCCTACCCGCGCCGCGCGGACGCCGGCCGCATCGTCTTCTACCCGCATTTCAACGACTACGTGACGCCCGGCTGGCTCGACAAGCACCTGCCCTGGCGCCGCTCGCCGCGGGCCCACCCGTGGCTCGACGACGTGCTGCTCGTGGCCCCCTCGCAGGCCTTTCTGGCGACGTTGCCGAATGGCAGGCTGCCGGACCGGCAGGACTTCTACCGGTACGGGCCCGACCATGCGGGCCGGATTCGCGCCTGGGAGACTGCCATCGCCGAGTGCGGGCGGTTTGCCGAAGCGGTCCTGCGCTGGATGGAGCGGCCCGACCCGACGTTGATCGCGCCAATCTGAGCCGGTCCCTTTAGTTAGAATTGGTCCGATGAGCAGAACACAGCCCCAGACCGTCGCCCTGGCCTGTCACCCTTCGAGCCCGAGCATCGCAGTTCGTGGCCTGACCGCGAGCGCGCGGATCGGCGGTGCCGGCAAGCTGGCCGTACGGTTCGTGCTCGATGCCGACATGTCGCAGGTCGTGCTGCCAAGACTGCGTCCTTCCGCACGTGCCGACGAACTCTGGCGCCACACGTGCTTCGAGGTCTTCGTCGCGCTGCCCGACAGCGACGCTTACTGCGAACTCAACTTCTCACCATCGACGGAATGGGCGATGTACGGCTTCGTGGGCTACCGTCGCGGCATGACACCGATCGAGGTCCGTCGTCCGCCGCGCGTGGCCGTGCGCCCGACTGCGCGGGGAGTGGTGCTCGAGGCGATCACGCACCTGGCCGAGTTGCCGATGCCGCAGCCAGGTTCGGCGCTGCGTGCGGGCGCCGCGGCCGTGATCGAGGAGACGGACGGCCGACTGACCTACTGGGCGCTCACGCACCCTTCCGCCCTGCCCGACTTCCATCACCGGCTGGGCTTCGTCCTGCAGGTGGGCAAGCAGCCCATCGGCACGACTGACCTGCTGCGCGAAGCCGTGCGGAATCCCGGCTCGTGAAGTTCGGGATCGACCGGCTCTGCGCGGATCCGGCACTGCGCAAGGATCTGCGCGGCCGCAGGCTCGCGCTGCTTGCGCACCCGGCCTCCGTCACCGCCGATCTCACCCATTCGCTCGATGCGCTGGCAGCGCTCGACGACCTGCAGCTCACTGCTGCATTCGGGCCGCAGCATGGCCTGCGCGGCGACAAGCAGGACAACATGGTCGAGTCGCCTGACTACGGCGACCCGCAGCTCGGCATCCCGGTGTTCAGCTTGTACGGCGAAGTGCGGCGACCGACCGATGCAATGCTCGAGACCTTCGACGTGTTGCTCGTCGACCTGCAGGACCTCGGCTGCCGCATCTACACGTTCATTACGACGCTGCGCTACGTGCTGGAAGCGGCAGCTCGTCACGGCAAATCGGTCTGGGTGCTCGACCGGCCGAATCCAATCGGGCGGCCGGTCGAAGGCCTGAGCCTGCGCCCGGGCTGGGAGAGTTTCGTCGGGGCCGGAGAAATGCCGATGCGGCACGGCCTGACGCTTGGTGAGATGGGTCGCTGGTTCATCCGGCGCTTCGGGCTCGACGTCGATTACCGCGTCATCGAGATGTCGGGCTGGCAGCCGGAGGCCGCGCCGGGGTTCGGCTGGCCGCTCAGCGAGCGCACCTGGATCAATCCAAGTCCCAACGCGCCGAACCTCTGGATGGCGCGCTGCTATCCGGGCACCGTGATGCTCGAAGGCACGACACTGTCGGAAGGCCGTGGCACGACCCGTCCACTCGAACTCTTCGGTGCCCCCGGCCTCGAGATCGATGCCGTGCTGGGGGAAATGGAACGGCTCGCGCCGCAGTGGCTCGCGGGTTGCCGGCTGCGGCCGTGCTGGTTCGAACCGACGTTCCACAAGCACCAGGGCCTGCTGTGCGCGGGCCTGCAGATTCACGTCGAGGACGGCTCGTACGACCCGCTGGCGTTCCGGCCGTGGCGGCTGCAGGCGCTCGCGTTCAAGGCTCTGCGCAACCTGCGGCCGGACTACGGCCTCTGGCGTGACTTCCCGTACGAGTACGAGCACGACCGGCTCGCGATCGATCTCATCAACGGTAGCGAGCTGCTGCGCCATTGGGTCGACGATCGGAGCGCGACCCCCGGCGACCTGGATGCGCTCGCACGCATCGACGAACTCGCCTGGATCGAACAGCGCAACGACGTCGCGCTCTACCGGTGAGCGCGATGAGCGACAGCTGCGACATCCTGGTCGTCGGCGGCGGCATCAACGGGGCCGGCATCGCGCGCGATGCCGCAGGACGCGGGCTCCGCACGGTGCTCTGCGAGCAGCATGACCTCTCCGCACACACGTCCTCTGCAAGCACGAAACTGATCCACGGCGGGCTGCGCTATCTCGAGTACTACGACTTCGGGCTGGTACGGAAGTCGCTGCGGGAGCGGGAAATTGTGCTGGCGTTGGCGCCGCATCTGTCGTGGCCGCTGCGCTTCGTGCTGCCGCACGATTCCCACCTGCGGCCTGCCTGGATGATCCGCGCGGGGTTGTTCCTCTACGATCATCTCGCGGCCCGCAAGCGCCTGCCGGGATCGGAGAAGATCGACCTGCGCCGTCATCCGGCCGGGGCGCCGCTCGACCAGCGCTACCGCACGGGTTTCGCGTATTCGGACGCCTGGGTCGACGACGCCAGGCTCGTGCTGGTGAATGCGATGGACGCGCAGGAACGCGGTGCCAGCGTCTTCACGCGCACCGCCTGCGTGAAGCTGGAGCGCGACGGCGCTGCATGGATCGCCACGCTGCGCGAGGCGAACGGGCGCGAGCGCTCGCTGCGGGCGCGACTCGTGGTCAACGCGACAGGACCCTGGGTCGCGGAATTCCTGGACCGGCACACGCCGACGCCCGCCCGGCATCATCCCCGCATGATCCAGGGCAGCCACATCGTGGTGCCCAAGCTGTTCGAACACGAGTTCGCCTACATCTTCCAGGCGCCGGACGGGCGCATCGTGTTCGCGCTGCCGTATGAAGGCGACTTCACGCTGGTCGGCACGACGGAAAGCGAATTCACCGGCGATCTCGCCCATCCTGCGATCGCGCGCGCCGAAGTGACGTACCTGGTCGGGATGATCAACCGTTACTTCGCGCGCGACCTGACCGAAGCCGACGTCGTCTGGACGTTCGCCGGGCTACGGCCGTTGCTGGCCGCCTCGATGGACGATCCCAAGAGCGTGACTCGCGACTACGTCATCGACTTCGACCGCAGCGGCCCGCCCCTGCTGTCGATCTACGGCGGCAAGCTCACGACGTACCGCCAGCTCGCCGAAGACGTCGTGGACAGTGTCTGTCCGGTGCTCGGCAGCAGCGCCGTCGCCTGGACGAAGCACGTGCCGCTGCCCGGCGGCGACATGGCCGATGGCGATTTCGCGCGCTTCGTCGCGCAGATGCGCGCGCGCTACGGCTGGCTGGACCCTGCGCTGCTGCAACGTTTTGCACGCGCCTACGGCACACGCATGACACGCCTGCTCGACGGCTGCACCCGCATGACGGATCTGGGCGAGGCCGTGCTGCCAGGACTGCATGCGCGTGAGATCGAATACCTGCGCACCGCCGAGTTCGCGCGGACGGCCGAAGACATCCTCTACCGGCGCAGCAAGCTCGGCGTGCACCTCGGGCCGGGCGCAGTCGCCGCGCTCGACGCCTGGCTCGCGCGCAGTTGAGCGCAGCGCTGCACGATACTGTCGGCGGCCAGCACCCAACGCCGCCAATCCAGCCTCTGCCACGCTCATGGTCTCGCGCGCAGGTGAATCGCGCGGAGGAACCGCGCGATTCACCGCGAACCTTGTTCGAGCGGCCGCGAGGCGATGGTGCCAGCGGCTGGTCGGGTGGATGGAAGCCGCCTCGCGACTGCGCTCGAACGGCGGCGCTCGACAAATCGCGTGACAGAGGCTGCATCGTCGGCGCCGTGTGCCCGGTCGGTGGATCGGCACCAAGGCGCCGAAATCACATGGGCGCGGGCCGGGCATCTGGCTGTGACTGCCAGAATGATTGTTCTTGCGTTCCCGTCAGGGTAAAAGCAATGGGATGGACCCCTCCCCACACCTACGGCATCGAGTGCCAGACTGGGAGTGTGAAATCACCAGTCACGGAATGAGGAGGGGTCGTCATGAAGCTTACTCGCGTGGGTGTGGATTTGGCCAAGCAGGTCTTCCAGGTGCACGGCGTGGATCGGGCGGAGCGCCCGGCCTGGTGCAAGCGCCTGAAGCGAAGCTCGCTGGATCGCTGATCTGGAGCGCGACGTCGAGCCAGGCGCCGAGATCGGCATGGAGGCCTGTGGCAGCGCGCATCACTGGGCTCGGGTTTTGCAGGGCAAGGGCTACCGGGTGAAGCTGATCGCTCCGTAGTTCGTGAAGCCGTACGTGAAGACGAACAAGACCGACGCGAACGACGCCGAGGCGATCTGCGAGGCGATGAGCCGACCGAGCATGCGGTTCGTGGCGGTGAAGACCGTCGAGCAGCAAGATCTGCAGGCGGTGCATCGAGTGCGCTCGAGCCTGATCCGGGAGCGGACTGCCAAGGCGAACCAGCTGCGCGGGCTCGTCTATGAGTACGGTCTGGTGGCCCCTCGCGAGATCAGTTCCCTGCGGCGAGCAGTTCCGCAGTGGCTGGAGGACGCGGAGAATGGCCTGACCGTACGCTTCCGATCGCTGCTGGCTGGCTTGTACCGTGATCTGAAGCAACTCGACGAGCGGGTACGCGAGCTCGATCAGGAAGTCGCCGCGATCACTCGTGAGCACGAGCCCGTCCGGCGACTCATGCAGATCAACGGGGTTGGCCCGTTGATCGCCAGCGCGCTGTACGCGCTGGTCGGCGATGCGAGGCAGTACCGCAACGGTCGTGATCTGGCGGTGGCACTGGGACTGACGCCTCGGCAGCACAGCTCGGGCGGCAAGGAGAAGCTGCTGGGTATCAGCAAGCGCGGCGACAAGTATGTGCGCACGCTGCTGATCCACGGCGCACGCTCGGCGTTGCGCACGGCGCCAGGCAGGACGGATCGGATCAGTCGCTGGGCCTTGGCGCTGGCCGAGCGTTCACACCCGAACGTCGCTGTGACGGCGCTCGCCAACAAGACCGCCCGGGTCGCCTGGGCGATGCTGAGGCATGGAGCGAACTATGAACCGGAGCGCGTGGCGGCCTGAGGCCGTGCGTTCCAACTGATCGAGGAGAACATCACCGCGGTTGCGAGCACTCCGAAAGATGGCGAACAGGTCGAACCGGCGTCGACATAACCTGAGAGTGTCTGAGGGCGACAAGCCCGAGAAAGCAATGAGGAGCCGACGCGCGAATAGCCCATCGTGGCCCGACCTCGACTGATCGAGGTCAGACAGAGGCCGGATATACGTGAGCAGTCGTACCTTCTCACCGGAACGCGGAGTGCTAGCAAAGTGGCGTGGGGTCCATATACAGACACTCCACCGCGAAGGGGTCGGGTTTGATGCCAAGCATTCTGTGTACGAAAGTGCTGCATTTTCCATCACACGCCGTGTGACCGCGCGGCCCGATTGTCGCTAGGACCTGCATGAAAGCAAACATCTATCCAACTTTGATCCTCGCGTTAGCGGTGTTTCCTGTTTGCGCTGCAGAGGAGGTGACCTTCACGAATATTGTTACCGAGGTGGGGTTCTCAAGTGCGCCTACTTCTCTGTACTTGATTCGAGATCAGCGAGCTTGGGAAACACTATGGACCCAACGTCATTCTGGAGAGAACCCTCCGCCGTCCTTGCCGTCAGTTGACCTAGAGCAAAAGTCGATCATAGGCTTCTATGCTGGTGGGCGGCCCTCAAGTGGCTACATGGTTCAAATCAAGCGCATCGTGGAACACACGGACAAGATCACCCTTGAGATAGAAGAAAGGGTGCCCGCTGACAATTGCACTGTTCTCGCGGTGGTAACCAGCCCCTACACCTTCGTAGCGGTTGACAGTTCTATTGGGCGAAAGCCGCTCGACTTTCAGCTGTCTGTGTCGGCTGTTTCCTGCGGCGAGTGACCGAATTGGGTCGGTTCGCGCCGGTCGCGTCGCGGTAGGATCGTCCAGAAGCGGGCATAGAGTTTGCGAACATCGTCGGGAAGGTGACCTTGGACGCTATCGCTGAACGACGACTCGAGCTTCGTACGGGGGACAACTCCACCGAGGTCGTCGTAAAGCTTGGACGACCCGTGCCGGACGACGCTCTCGACGCATGGAAGTGCCCTTACGAAGTGTGGTTCGGAGACTCGTGCCGCGAGATGGCGATCTATGGGTCGGACTCGATGCAGGCACTACAGTTGTCGATTGCGACTTTGGACATGGAACTGCGGTTGGGTGCAAACCGTCGAGGCGGGGTCCTGTATCACCTCGACGAGCCGTTCAACTCGATCCTTGAGGGCAGCGGGTTACAGGTGAAGACCCCGGCTGACCCAGCCCCGCTAACCGACGAATGACCGTCCGTAGTGGGTCGGGACCTGCCGGTCGAGGGGCGGTATGATCGGCCAGAAGAGGACATTCCGCCCTGGCTGCTAGCGTTGGGCGGCGCTGCCGGTCGCTTCCGGGCACACGCATGATATGCGGGACCCTGCAGTAGTAGGCTGGATTGCATGTGCAGGGAGGAAGCCCATGAAGCGATTACTCATTCTGGTCAGCCTCGCACTGGCCTTTCTTGACATCGCCGCAGCTCAGACGACGGCCGGCGTAGCGAACGCGACTGCCGTCAGATATGGCGCCAACCCAGCCGCCGGCGGCACGTTCACCCACGACGGCGTAAGTCTCTATTACGAGGTCTACGGCGCCGGTGACCCCCTTCTGCTGGTGCATGGCAACGGCGGCAGTATCGGCAGTCTTACTGCCCAAATCGCTTACTTCAGAGAGCACTACAGGGTCATTGCAATGGACAGCCGGGACCACGGCAGATCCGGCGACAGTCTCGACAATCTCACGTATGAGAAAATGACTGACGATCTTGCGGCACTGCTCGACCACCTGAACACCGGACCGGTGTACGTGCTCGGCTGGAGTGACGGGGCGATCGAGGCTCTGCTGCTTGCGCTCCGGCACCCGGCGAAGGTGCGCAAGGTCGCTGCGATGGCCGCCAACCTCAACCCGAGCGAGGATGCCATGCGACCTGAGGTCATCGCTCTGGTCAAGTCAGCGGTCGCAGCGGCTCCTGCCGTCGACAAGGACACACCCGCGGGCCGACGACAACTCAAGGTCAGGTCAATGTTTCTCGACGAACCCCACATTCCGCTGGAGGCGCTCGATGCCATCACGGCCCCTACGCTGGTCATGGCAGGCGATCACGACCTCGTCCGCGATGAGCACACGGTGGCGATCTTCCAGCATATTCCCAACAGCCAGTTGGCGATCTTCCCGAACGCGACACACATGATCCCCTACGACGACCCGGCCTTGTTCAACGCTACCGTTGATCGGTTCTTCCGTACTCCGTTCGTAAGGAGAAACAGGATCGACGATGCGCTCAAGTCGGGGAGGGAGATGCGGGCCGCTCAGGAGGCGCAGACACACTGAACCAACGAAAGGTCGTGTCGAGTGCAATCGATGGGTCGCGCACAGACGCATGACCAGGAAATCGAGCAGACGAGCGGCTCCGGTGGCGCATTACCACTGTCGGCGCGGATGCGCGGCCCAAGGTAGTGTCCACTTCGGGTCGTTCTCGCCCGGTGAACGACCGCTATCTGGACGCCGCGGCAGCGCCGCCTGCACGACCTGCTCACCAGGCGAATCACATCGCCGGAAATCGTCAGATCCGATAGTTACCGCGCGCTGCTGAGGAACGGGTGCAGCGCTGCCAACCTGACTCTCTGCCGCGCGATTTGTCGAGCGCCGCCGTTCGAGCGCAGTCGCGAGGCGGCATCCATCCATCCGACCAGCCGCTGGCACCATCGCCTCGCGGCCGCTCGAACAAGGTTCGCGGTGAATCGCGCGGTTCCTCCGCGCGATTCACCTGCGCGCGAGACCATGAGCGCGGCAGAGAGCCGGGTTGGCCGCGCCGCATGGTCCCCGAGGCACGCCGTTGCAGATACAGCACGCCATGTGCGCAGGGGGACGCGCCCGAGTGCCGCTACGCCGGTGTGCGACCCGGCCGTCCACCGCGCAGCAGGAAGAAGCAGACGGCCAGCGCGATCACGAGCGCCGCGACCTCACCGCCAAGTCCCGCGAGCCGGGGATCGACAGCCCGCGGCGCGATACCCGCCGCGACGAGTCCCGCGATGGCGACGCCTGCGAGTCCTTCACCCGCCACGAGTCCCGACGCCGCGAGGATGCCGGTGTCGCTTTCCCCTTCGGCCAGCGGTGTCCGGTTGCGCTCGACGAGCGCACGCACGCAGCCGCCGACGAACAGCGGCGCCATCGTCGCGAGCGGCAGGTAAATGCCGATGGCGAACGCGAGCCCCGACACGCCGCAGAGCATCGCGCCGATGGCCAGGCCGGCACCGCTCAGCACCAAGTCCCACGGCAATGCGCCGGCGAGCACGCCCTCGATGATGGTCTTCATCAGCGTGGCCTGCGGCGCCGGAATCTCCTTCGACCCGAACTCGTACGCATTGCCGAGCAGCATGACCGTGGCCGCGACGGCCCAGCAGGCGAAAGCCGCGCCGATGAGCTGGCCCAGCTGCTGTCTTGCGGGCGTGGCGCCGACGAGCCAGCCCGTCTTGAGATCCTGCGAGATGTCGCCCGCCTTGCTCGCGGCGACCGCGACGATCGTGCCCACCGTGAGCACGCCGGCACGCGCATCGGCATCGACCCAGCCGGCGGCGGCAAACACCGACGCCGTGCCGAGGAGCGTCACCAGCGCGATGCCGGACGTGGGCTGGGAAGACACGCCGACGATGCCAACGATGCGCGCCGCAACGGCAACGAACAGCACGCCGAAGAGCCCGACGCCGCAGGCGAGAATTCCCCGTTGCAACGGCGCCATCTCGCCGGCAAACACGCCTGGTACAAGCCCGGCGGTCAGCACGACCAGCGCCACGCCGCCGAAGACGAAGCTGGCCGGCAGGTCGCGATCGGTGCGCAAGCTCGAGCTGGCGCCGCGGGCGTCGGAATCCTGCATGCCCCGCGCGACGGCTGCGAACGCACCGACCATCGTGGGCAGGCCGCGCAGCACGGTCAGGATGCCTGCCGTGGCGACGGCCCCGGCACCGATGTAGCGGACATAGCGCGACCAGATGGCGCCCGCGTCCATGTCGACGATGAGCCGCTCCGTTTCCGGGTACAACGGCTGCGTCATTGCGGCGCCCATCCACGCGATGAGTGGCGTGATCACGACGGCCGAAATCAACGCTCCGGCCACGCAGACAGCCGACTGGCGATAGCCCAGGATGTAACCGACGCCGATCAGGGCCGGCGCGATCTCGAGCGCGAGTTCCGCCTTGGGCAGCACGGGCAAGGCGAAGCCGATTTCGCCCGGCAGCAGGTAGGCGAGCGAGATGATGACCTTGACGGCCGCGCCGACGGCCATGCCCCGGAAGATCCAGGCGCTGGCGCTGGCGGCGCCGCCGGATTCCCGGGCCGTCGCCCGCAGCACCTCGGCGCAGGCCGTGCCTTCCGGGTACGGCAACTCGTCGTGCGCCTTGACGATCAGCAGGCGCCGCAAGGGCACCATCGCGGCAATGCCGAGCAAGGCGCCGAGGAACGCGAGCGTGACCACCTGCAGGTATGGGGGCACCGCACCCCACAGGAACAGGGCTGGAATCGTGAAGATCGTACCGGTGGCCAGCGACGTGGAAGCCGACGCGACGGTCTGCGACATGTTGGCTTCGAGAATCGTGCCGCGAGCCCGCAGCAGCCGGAACGCGGCGACCGTCATCACGGCGGCCGGGATCGACGCGGACACCGTCATGCCGACGCGCAGGCCCAGATAGGCGTTGGCCGCGCCGAAGACGATGCCGAGCACGATGCCGATGCCGACCGCCTTGACGGTGAATTCCGCAACGTCATCGGCAGGCTGCATCGGGGGATCATCTCGTAACCTGCGCGCATGGCGCAATGCGCGTGGCGGCTGATCTAGAATCGACGCTTCTCAGACGGGTAGGCTCATGCCGCAGTTCATCCTCGCGCTCGACCAGGGCACCACCAGCTCGCGCTCGATCCTGTTCGACGCCGCGGGCACCCCCGTCGCGACGGCACAGCGCGAGTTCACGCAGCATTTCCCGCGCTCCGGCTGGGTCGAGCACGACGCCGAGGAGATCTGGGCCACCCAGGCGGCCACGATCGCCGAGGTGCTCGCGCGGGCGCGCACGACGCCGGCCGCCATTGCGGCGGTGGGAATCACCAACCAGCGTGAAACCACGGTCCTCTGGGACCGCCGGACCGGCCGGCCGGTCGCGCCGGCCATCGTCTGGCAGGACCGGCGCACGGCCGACGCCTGCCAGCAGCTCAAGGCGGAAGGGCTCGAACCGGAGGTGGCGCGACGCACCGGGCTGCTGCTCGACCCGTATTTCTCCGGCACGAAGCTCGCCTGGCTGCTGGACAACGTTCCCGGCGCGCGCGCCCGCGCCGAGAACGGCGACCTGGCCTTCGGCACCATCGACAGCTGGCTAGTATGGAAGCTGTCGAATGGCGCGCGCCACGTCACGGACGTGTCCAATGCCAGCCGCACGCTGCTGCTCAATGTCGCGAGCGCCGAGTGGGACGATTTTCTGCTCGAGCGGCTGCGCATCCCGCGAGCGGTCCTGCCGCAAGTCGTCTCCTCGTCATTGCGCCATGACGCGCCGCTGGCAACGCTCGGCGCCCATGCCGTTCCGATCAGCGGCATCGCGGGCGACCAGCAGGCCGCGCTGTTCGGCCAGGCCTGCTTCGAGCCGGGCATGGCAAAGAACACCTATGGCACCGGCTGCTTCCTGCTGATGAACACCGGCACGTCGCCGCTCGCATCGTCCAACCGGCTGCTGACGACGATTGCCTGGCGCACGGACGACTTGCGGTATGCCCTCGAGGGCGCGGTGTTCGTCGGGGGCGCCGTCGTGCAGTGGCTGCGCGACGGGCTCGGCATCATCGAACGCTCGTCCGACATCGAAGCCCTGGCCGCCAGCGTGCCCGACTCGGGCGGCGTGTACCTGGTGCCCGCATTCACCGGCCTCGGCAGCCCGCATTGGGACGCGTACGCCCGCGGCACGATGGTCGGGCTGTCGCGCGGCACGACGCGCGCGCACATTGCCCGCGCCGCGCTCGAAGCCATCGCTTTCCAGAGCGCGGAAGTGCTGTTCGCGATGCAACGCGACGCGCGCCATCCGCTCGTCGAGTTGCGCGTGGACGGCGGCGCGACGGCCAACGACCTGCTGATGCAGTTCCAGGCCGACCTGCTCGGCGTGCCAGTCGTCCGGCCGCAAGTCACGGAAACCACGGCGCTTGGCGCTGCATACCTCGCGGGCCTGGGCGCCGGCTTCTGGTCGTCCCCGGGCGAAGTCGCGGCCAACTGGCGGGCGCAACGCAGGTTCGAACCCCGGATGTCGCGCGACGAGGCCGACTCGCGCCTGCGGCGCTGGGCGCAGGCCGTCGAGCGTTCGCGTGACTGGCACGTCGAGAGCTAGGATCGCGCCATGGGCAAGGCCATCGCCTACGCAACCCCGGTGTTCTTCCTGCTGATCGCGCTCGAACTCGTCGTGGCGCGCGCGCGCGGCATGGGTGGGGTGTACCGGCTCAACGACGCCGTCAACAGCCTGAGCCTCGGCGTCATGAGCCAGGTCGTCGGTGTCTTCGTGCGCGTGTTCAATTACGGCATCTACGTGCTGGTCTTCGAGCATGTCGCGCTCGGCACCTGGCCGCACGCCTGGTGGGCCTGGCTGCTCGCCATCGTCTTCTACGATTTCTGCTACTACTGGAATCACCGGCTCGGCCACGAGAGCGCAGTCTTCTGGGCCGCGCACGTCGTGCATCACCAGAGCCAGCGTT
Source organism: uncultured Gammaproteobacteria bacterium (assembly GCA_963698735.1). Taxonomy (GTDB): domain Bacteria; phylum Pseudomonadota; class Gammaproteobacteria; order Steroidobacterales; family Steroidobacteraceae; genus RPQJ01. The sequence goes on from CAVOSA010000021.1 coordinate 204,152, forward strand.
ACAACCTCTCCACCGCGCTCAGGCAAACGAGCAGCGGCGCCTTCCTTGGCTGGATTTTCTACCTGCCGATGGCGGTGGCCGGCGTCCCGCCGGAGATGTTCGCCGTCGCCGCCATCGTCGACCTGCTCTACCAGTACTGGATCCACACCGAGCTGATCGGCAAGCTCGGCGCGTTCGATCGCTGGTTCGCCTCGCCGTCGAACCACCGCGTGCACCACGCCGTCAACGACGGCTACATCGACCGCAACTACGGCGGTATCTTCATGGCCTGGGACCGGCTCTTCGGCACGTTCGTCGAGGAAACGGAGCGCTGCGTGTACGGCACGCGTACGCCGCTCAATTCGTGGAATCCGCTGTGGGCGAACCTCGAGGTCTATGCCGACCTCGCCCGCAAGTCGCGCCAATGCGACCGCTGGGGCGACAAGCTGCGGGTGTGGCTGAAGCCGCCGGGCTGGCAGCCGGCGATTGCTGGCGCGGGCTGGCAGAAGCCCGCCTTCGACTTGCGGCAGGTCCGCACCTACGACCCGCCGATGACCACGCCCGTGCGGGTCTTCGCGCTGGCGCAGATCGCGCTGGCGGTGCTGGGTTCCGTGCTGCTGCTCTGGTACACCGACGCGCTTGCGGGGCTGCCGCTGATTGCGGGCTCCGTTGCGGTCATCGCAGTGCTCTGGCTCACGGGCGCCGTCATGGAGTCGCGCGTGCGCATCGACGTCGCGGTCGCAATCGAGGCCGCGGCGATCGGCATGGCTTTTTTCGCCCTGAGCGCAGCGGCCGCACCTGCGACGATCGTCGACGATGCGCGCGTGCAGCGTGCCGTTGAGCGGGCGCGTGCAGATTTCCTTGCCCAACAGCCTTTTGACCGCATGCATGTCACGGTGCTGCTGCAGGATCGCGACGGCACCTGGCGCCGCGGCGCGATCGAGGGCGACCAGCTCGCGTACCCGGCGAGCAGCGTCAAGCTCGGGTTCCTGGTGGGTGCCGTGCACTGGTGCCACCAGCAGGGCAAGGCCCCCGACTGCCTCGACGAGTTCGTGCGGCCGATGATCGTCGCATCGGACAACGTCGCGACGGGTGAGGTCGTCGATCGCGTCAGTGGCGTCGGCAATGCGGCGGCGGAAGGTGCCGACGTCGAAAGCTGGATCGAGCGCCGACGCTACACGGAGCGCGTGCTCGAAGCCGCCGGACTGCTGGGACCGCAACGACTTTTCACCAAGACGTACCCGACGAACTCGGGCGAGGAGCCGGCCGGCCTCGAGTTGCTGGCATGGCAACGACTGGGACGCAACGCCATGACGACGGACCTCGCTTCCGCCCTGATGCTCGGCGTGGTCTACGGGACGCTCGAGCCGCAGGCCACGGACTACATGCGCGCGTTGCTGCGCCGGCCTGCGTTCTCCGCCTTCAGCAGCCTCGGCGGCGGCCTGCCGCCGGGGTCGCTGCACGAGAACAAGATCGGCAGCGCCTTCGACACGCTGCAGGACATCATGCACGCGGAGCTGCCGAATGGCCGACGCCTGATCGTCTCGGCGTTCACCAACGGCTGGAACCAGGACGAGCCCGAGCCGTGGGATGTCGCCAGGCTCGGCGACTTTACGACGCGCCTGCTGCGCGAGCTGCGTCTCGACAATGCGGGCAACGGTGCGCCTGCGATTCTCGAGCCGGCCCGGGCGGATGCCGATGCGGTGCGCTGGCACTGGCGGGCGTCACGAGCCGGCCGTTACGAACTGGCCTTGTGGTTCGATGCCGACCCGGCGAACACGCCAGACGCCAGGGCCTCGATCGTTGCCTCCGGCAAGACTGCGGAGCTTGCCTCGGTGAACCAGTCCACGTGGGGCCGGCGCTGGATCCGCCTCGGTGACGTCGACCTCGACCGCGGCAAGGTCGAGCTGCTGCTGACCCGCTCTGGCCCGGGCCAGCTGGCGCCCGGTCGCCTGCGCGTCGCACGGTGGCCGGACGCTCAGGAGCGCTGAGCGCGAATCCTGCGCCAGCGCTTCTGCGCTTCCATCAGTGCCAGCAGCGACAGCGCCAGCAGCGGCAGCGCGATCCAGTCCAGCGTGGAAGGTGGCCGCACGGCCAGCACACGCTGCAGCCACGGCAGGTACATGGCCAGGATGTGCAGGCTGAGCGCAAGACTGACCCCGGCCAGCAGCAGTGGGTTGTTGCGCCAGGGCAGCCGCAGCACCGGCATCGTCTCGGAACGCGCATTGACGGCGTCGATGTTCTGCATCAGCACCAGCAGCAGCAGCAATGCATTGCGCGCTTCGTCGAGCGGCCGCCCGGACTGCAGCATCCAGACGTAGAGTGCGAGGCCGAGGGCCGACATCCAGAGACCGGCGAGCACGCCGCGCTGGAGCATCAGGCGATTGAAGATCGGCTCGCGGCTCGGCCGCGGTGGTGACGACAGCTCGTCCCCGCTGCCGCGCTCGAACGCAAGGCCGACGTCCTGAATGCCGTTGGTGACGAGGTTCAGCCACAGCAGCTGGACCGGCAGCAGCGGCAGCGGCAGGCCGGCCAGCACCGCGATCCCGACCGTGAGCACCTCCGCGATTCCGGCCGCCGTCAGCAGGTACACGACGCTGCGGATGTTGCGGTAGGCAATGCGACCTTCTTCGACACCCGCGACGATCGTTGCGAAGTTGTCGTCGCCCAGCACCAGGTCGGCCGCGTCGCGCGCGACATCAGTTCCCCCGCGCCCCATGGCGATGCCGATGTTTGCCCGCCGCAGCGCCGGCGCATCGTTCACGCCGTCGCCGGTGACGGCCACGAAGTGGCCGGCGGCCTGCGCCGCGCTGACGATGTCGAGCTTCTGCTCCGGCGTGACACGCGCGAAAACGGTGACCTTGCCGATTGCTTCCAGCAACTGCGCGGGTGAAGCGCACTGCAGCTCGGACCCGCTCATCACCTCGTCGGGCGTGCTGGCGATGCCGAGTTCGCGCGCCAGGGCCAGCGCCGTCACGGGATGATCGCCCGTGACCATCGCAACACGGATGCCTGCTTGTCGGCACCGCCGCACCGCCTCGACTGCACCCTCCCGCAACGGATCGATCAATCCGACCAGCGCGCGCAAGCGCAGGCCGGAAGGTGCGTCAGGCCCGCCAGCACTTTCGACCCGTGATTCCTCGGCTCCATCCGCAAGCGCCAGCACCCGCTGGCCTCGCTCGGCCAGTGCTGCAACACTCCGCTGCAGCGCTTCGAGTTGCCCGGTCCCGAGCACGCACATCTCGAAGACCCTTTCGGGTGCGCCCTTCACGGCGATCCACGTGCCCGCTGCCTGCCGATGGAACGTGGCGGCAAACCTGTGCTCGGGCTCGTACGCAATCTGCGCGACGCGCGGGTACTGTGCGAGCAGCGCCTCCCGCTCAACACCACCTTTGCCGGCGAGCGCGAGCAGTGCAAGATCGGTCGGGTCGCCCCGCGCGTGCCAGACACCATCCAGTTCGGACAATGTCGCCTCGTTGCACGCTGCCGCGACGCGCAGCGCAGCGTGCAGGTTCGCTTCGTCCGTCGCTGCAGCCGCACCACCGACGCGGCGAATCTCGCCGACCGGCTGGTAACCGACGCCGGTGACTTCCCAGCAGGAGCCGTCGTCCAGGCGAAGCTCGACGGCCGTGAGCTCGTTGCAGGTCAACGTTCCCGTCTTGTCGCTGGCGATCAGCGAGCAGCTGCCGAGCCCCTCGACGGCGGGCAATTGCCGCACGATGGCGCCACGGCTGGCCATGCGACGCGCGGCGATGGCGAGCGCCACGGTCACGGCGACCGGGAGTCCCTCGGGGATGGCGGAGACGGCGAGCGCCACGCCGAACGTGAACATCGTGAAGACGGGATAGTGGTGGACCAGCACCGCGACGCACACGATCAGGATGGCCGCCGACAGGACGACGATGGCGATGGAGTGACTGAACCGCTCCATGCGGGCGGTGAGCGGCGCGGTGCCTGCCGTCGTGGCCGCCATCGTGCGGGCGACCCGGCCGGCTTCCGTGCCTGAACCGGTGGCGACAACCAGGCCACGGGCCCTGCCGCGCACGACCAGCGTGCCTGCATAGGCGCAGTTCGTCCGGTCGGCGGGTGACGTAGCCGCGGCACACTCGGACGACGCATCGCCCGACGTGGGCAGCGATTCGCCCGTAAGCAGCGACGCATCTACTTCGAGGCCCTGCGTCTCCAGCAGCCGCAGGTCCGCGGGCACACGGTCGCCGCTCTCGAGGGCGACGACATCTCCACGCACGAGGCCGGCGGCATCCATCTGGCGCAGGGCTCCGTCGCGCATGACCGTCGCACGCACCTGCAGCAGACCCTGCAGGCTCGCGCTCTGGCGCGCAGCCTGCAGTTCCTGCCATGCGCCGAGCGCCGAGTTCACCAGCAGCACGAAGCCGATGAACCCGGCGTCAGTGACGTGCCCCATCACGAGCGACAGCACGGCTGCCGCAAGCAGGACGTACACGAGGGGATTGCGGAACTGGCGCAGCACGATGCGGGCGGGGCTGGCCGGCCGTGGCGCGGGGAGAAGGTTCGGTCCGTCCGCGCGCAACCGCGCCGCCGCCTCGGACTCGGCCAGGCCCCGGGAGACATCGGATTGCAGGAGGGCTGCCGCTGATTCGGGCGACAGCGCGTGCCACGAAGGCGCGGGTTCCGGTGTGCGCGTTGACGCGGTCGCCATGATGATTGCCATCGAGCGGACCTCGGCCCGATTGTCCGGCCCGGACGGAGCAAGCGAATCCGCGCTACTACCTAGCCGTGCACCGGGCAGGCGACCTCGCTAAACTTCGCGTCCGTCAACGCTACGACCTGGCCGGATGACCAAGAAGAAAGCCCGCAAGTCACCCTACGACTGCACGAAGTGCCCCGGCTACTGCTGCAGCTACTCGCGGATTGCCATCAGCGATTTCGACGTCGAGCGGCTCGCGCGGCACTTCGGCATCAGCAAGGCGGCGGCGCGGCTCAAGTTCACGTACCACTACCAGACGAAGGAGCTCGACGAGCAGTTGCTCCGGCACCGCAAGGACCACGTGTTCAAGTCGACGTGCATGTTCTTCGACCAGGACGAGCGCCGCTGCACCGTGTACGTGGCGCGCCCGTCGGTCTGCCGCATCTACCCGGATGCCAGCAAGTGCGGGTACTACGAGTTCCTGAAGTTCGAGCGCATCCAGCAGGGCGACGAGGAGTTCATCCCTTCAGCCTGATCGACGCGGGTCAGCGGAACCGGTAGCCGACGGAGAACCCGACCGTGACTGGATCCGCCGCGACGGGACCGTAAGCGCCCCGCAGCAGGTTCTCACGCTCGTCGAGATCGGCCCAGCGCAGGTCGGCATTGACGCTGACCCGGTCGTTCAATGCGAGTTCGGCACCGAGTTCCGCTGCCGGCCCGACTGCGCTGCGAGGGTTGCGGCGGGTCAGCAGCGTCGGCCCTGCCTCGGCGCCGTCCATGAAGTACTGGGCATGATTGAGTCCGGCGCCGGCGTACGTGCGCAGCGCGCCCTGTTCTGCGATGGGGTAGCGCACGGTGACGAGGTCCATCCCGTCGGGACGATCTTCCTGCAGCACGACGTACGCGTGGCCGGCGTCATGGGCCGGCAGCGGCGAAACTGAGTCATTCCGGGACTTGAGATGCGGCCAGTCCGGAGTCTCGTCGCGCAGGCGCGAGCGGGTATCGCCCCACAACGACTCCAGCCTGGCAACGCTCTCGCGCCACCACCCGGCTTCGTTGACAGGTTGCGCGTCCGCGTTGGAGACGCTCGCTGCGGTGAAGTCCAGCGGCGATTCCGCGCGTGCGGCTCCGCCGAAAGCGGCAGCCGCGACCAGCAGGCCGGCAATTCGACGCGGGGCGGTTTGATGCAGCTCGAGCATGCATCGCCGACCATACTCGCGGCGCGCAGCTTTGACCGCCGGTCGCCCCGGAAAATCTCAGAACTGTGACCGGTCGCTCACTGGTCGAGCCAGTGCAACAGGTCGGCCATGACCTGGCCGCGTTCCGGCTCGTTGAAGACCTCGTGGTAAAGGCCGTCGTACAGCTTCAGGACGCGTTGGCGCGAGCCAAGCGCCTGGTACACCGGACGCGTCGCCGCCAGCGGCACGAGCTGGTCTGCCGTGCCGTGCAGAATCAACGTCGGCAGGCGCAGCTGCGCGGCGCCCGCAGGAAAGCCGCGCATGGCATCGAGCAGCTCAACGAGGGTGCGCGCCGGGATCGACTTGTGGTGCACGAGAGGATCGGACTCGTAACGCGCCACGACGGACGGATCGCGACTGACCGCGCTCGCGGGCAGCGCCAGCGCGCCGGTGTTCGGCGCGATGACCGACAGCAACCGCACGAAAAGCTCCTGCAGTCTCGGCACGGCGTCGCCGGCGGCGAGGGCTGGCGCCGACAACACCAGGCCGCGCAGGGAACCCTGCAAGCGCAGCGCGCCGGATCAGGTCTACTTGGCCTTTTGCTGCGTCTACTCTTAAAACCTGCAGAACCACTTTTTGTCCTTCACGGACATGGTTGCGTATGTTGCGAACCCAGCGGGAGCTGATCTCTGAGATGTGCAGTAGTGCTTCTTTTTCCTCATACTCGTCGAGTTTTACGTATGCTCCGTATGTTTCTAGTCTGAGAACAGTTGCTACTACCATCTCTCCCGTTTCAGGCCACTCGGTTCGCCCTAGACTCATTCTAAGCGTCACCCTAGAACCGACGTGACAGAGCCTTTAATGATGGCTTTACCGCCTGTGGGTTCAGCGATAACTTCTCCACAGGTTCTGCACTTTACTGCATGTGTAGCGTGGCTGAAAACGACTTGCTCGCTCTCGCAGCTGAGACAGCGTACACGGATAAATCGGCTTGTTGGTCTAGGTATAAGGTTATCCCATTCTGACAATTTACTCTATCTCCGCCTTCTTGAGTCTGATACCTTCACGCATTTGGCTTTTCTTGCATTCCTTGCATTGAAGCAGTAATGTGGCTTTCTTTGTAACTTTTGCCTGATTCTTCTGTAGGGGGAACTTTTGACCACCGTAACCCTTTTTACGGATTGCCTGGTCGCGCTCGCCCTTCTTGGCACCCTGGCGCTTCCCCGCCTTGTAGAGTGAAACTGAGAACTCTGTGTGCGTTTTGCACTTGGGGCAGAATGTTCTCAGCGTCTTTGGCACTTTCATGGCGATATCTCCACCTCCTTTGCTATGCCCTTCCTTATTAGGTTTTCAGCGTTTGGAGCTGGTATGGAGGCTACATCCTCCGCTTTAAAGGGTCCGTAGGTCATCATATCTACGCCCATTATAGCAGGTATCGTCTGGATGAATCTGACGACCTTGAAAGTTTGCAGCGGTTTCTGGAGGGAGGGTTGAGCTGCTTGCTGCGGTTGAGTTAGGGATTGTGAGCTTTGAGGAAGGGAAATCTCGGTTTTATACTCCCTACCCATTAGCACGTGTTTGATCCCTTGGCTATGTGCAGCCAAAAGTCTGCGAAGCTCTACCTGGAGGCGTTTCTCCTCAGCAGTTAAGTTGAGAACATCAACTGGCTTTTCTTCTACCTCTAGGATCACAATTTTCCGCATTCTTAACTGGTTGAGCTCTCAGATCATCCTCTCAACGTGCTCTTTCTCCTTATCAACAATCTTCCCGGCAAGCGTCGACTTATCAACAGTTTTCATTTGCTCTCTAAGTTGGATGATATACTCTGCTATCGCTGCATGGAAGTTCTCTTGAAGAGGCTGAATGTCTATGCGCTGCTTTTCCTTTCGCCATGCCTCATAGAGCCTGGTGTAGTTATCGGTCATTGTGTTACTCGGGCTCCTTTCTTGCATAGCAGGAAAACTGCGGCTGCGGTAGGTACCTCTACCTCTTCTTGATGGTAGGGGCCGTACCACGCATCAATTATCCTAAATTTAGGTGCGTATTTCACATATAACTTAACTGTACCGGTCTTGAACGTTATAGCGCTTATGAGAGGATCATAATCCGCTAGATTTTCGGGTTGAATAGTTTGAACCTGCCAACCTGTTTTTCCATGGAGGGTGTTTGGGAGACGTATAAGGCGGTGGATATCTGTAGTAACAACGGTATCTATCTCAGCAGCCTGTTCCTTTATGGCGCATTCCATCAGTTTTTCGAGATCCGCCAATAAACGGCCCTCATCTTTTCCAGCAAACCTGCTTAATACAAAGCTTGGGTGGTTTTTCTCGAGGGTCTCTAAAAAATCATTTTTCTTATCGGTAAGACTTTGGGTGAGAGTTCGGCCGAGTCCTAGTGCTTTTATTTCTTGGGGGGGTGCATCAGTAATGTAGCCGTATAATGCCTTTCCAGCTCGTCCACGCCACCCTTCGTCACCTAGAAGACTTCTTCCACCTTTACTTTTTGGGTTAAATCCGAGGTACTCGGGTTTGAGACCTGTACCGAGGATATAATCAACGACTTCACGACGGGCTGATTGGTTTAATCCTCTGACTTTTTGACTGCGCACATGGACATGGTAGCCGCGATTTCCGCTGAAATTGATGACGAGATCCCCTTTTACACTCATTCCGAAATCCTGAATGAGGATGTCGAGAAGCTTCTGGGTCTCGTTCTTAGCAGCTTGTAGACACCGCTCGCAAAGCCAAGTCTCTGTCTCAAAGCTGGCTTTGCCACATGTGCATATCTCCGGGGGTTTGCCTGTGCCTTCCTTCTCACATGTTCGGCACTTCCATTTGTCATGTTCTCGTTGGCAGGGAAGGTTGAAGTGGTCAGCGTCAATATCGAATACTAGGTCAGCGCCTAGCCATCCTTTATCACTCATGTCGGCGTCAGGTTTAGTGTAATAGCTGGAACTGTGGTAGCTGTGGGATGGAGCATTCTCAGCGATATATCGACGGAACGTAGCTTCATCGTGAAACCCTATGTGTCGAAACATGGTTTTTCCGCCGAACATTAGGAACGCGAATTCGCGTTGCTTGATCTCGGTTGGGGCGGGTATCGTCGCTGCGTTAGCTTTATACCATGAGGCGAATTGCTCAGCGACAAATTTTGGGCTGCCCCAATCCGGATCCATTGAAGAATATGGGGAGTATCCGCTATTAAAAGTGGTCTCGTTAAGGAAAGGTAGCTACTCACACGGTTTTAGAGGGAAGTATCTGTCTTCGTTTCACCCGTTACAGGAGCGGAAGTTTGGCTTTGAGGTGCTAGTCGTCTCGCTTTGATCCTGTAGTAGCTTAAGGGATGCTTGACACGTTCGCAGATGTCATCTTTGCTGCGACAGATACCGTGGGTGCGAAGGGTGTCGCATAGTGGTGGGGTATATCTAGTCTTGTTTCCGCGTGCTCCAGCGATGTGTTCTATCTGATATCGTGTCATCGCCTCGTCAAAGTCGGTTACACTGACATATAGGTCAACCATGCTCTCTATGGGCATTCCAACATTTACTAGGAAGCTTGTTAGTGCGAAGCGCTCCATATGGCTGGCTCTTCGGCCTGAGAGGAGCCCCTCTAGGCAGTAACGTATACATGGGGGGAAAGCCTCACGGATCACCTCGGTGGGCATGTCCGCAGCCCCCAATTTTCCTCGATTCTCCTCGAAGATTTTATTGATCCGGTCTAGCCTCTGCTGTATTGGTTCTGGTACTTGGAATTTGACATGGCGGGAGACCCGTTCCCTGATCGTTGTCTCCACCTCACCCTGCATGAGTCGAGCAACTTCATTCTGCTGAAGCAGCACATAGCCGTTCTTCACTACTCTATTCACGAGTTTCCACTTGTCCTCGTGAAAAGCGTCACTGGCTCGGAGGAAATCGGTGAAATGGAGGCTGAAACTGTAATTTAGATTGTCGTAGTTCTCCTTAGCCTCCTGTAGATCCCAATTGAACTCGGTTTTGGCGATTTGGAAAAGAAACTTGCGGTCCTCCTTCTGTAGGAGGAGGTAGACGCGGACCGCTTCAGCGAGAGCATAACGTCTGTCTAGGAAACTTTCTCCCTTTAACGCGACGAGCATAGAGGCCACAGGGTAGCTGATAAGTTCGGTCATATAGTCGTCAAGCTTAGCCTCCACGATACCGTTCAAGATAGCTTCAGTAACCCTGTCTGTAGCTCTATCTAGAACTTTAGAGTATGTCGGATCCGCGAGGTCGGTGAGTTGAATGTTCAGCGCGTCAATTAACTTAACCGCATCTTTCAGGTAGGGATATTTCGCTGCCTCGCGCTCTGACATGCTGGTCAGCTTAGCTTTGGAGCCGATGAATTTTAGACTTTAGGCTTAGTTTTCTTCCTTTTTTTAAGTAGATCAAACTGCCTATCGTAAACTATCAGGGCATCGTAACCCCCATTTTTCTCTTTGATGAAATTAACTTCGGAGAGGGTTGCTTCATTGAAAAAGAAGGAGTTGTTCTGAGAAGATTTTAGAGTCTGCTCTCTGTTGGCGTTGGTTGCTAGACTTAGGTTGAGCTTACCGTCTTTTAGATAGATTTTAGCTGAGTTTCTGTCGTTAGAGTAAGTACCTATGTATCTCTCCGGTTCATGAGGCATAGAAGTTTCAGTATGTTTGAATCGTTTATGACTGAGAAACCACCGGTACAACTCCTGATTGCTGTATGTATCTGTCCAGCTGTCGTGCTCAGCCTCAGGATAAACAGTGAACTGGACATTTCTGAATTGATTTAAAGCATCGCTCATAATCTCTGAGTTCTTTATGGATACTATGGGGTCTTTTGCACCGTGGAAGATCCATGTAGGGATGTGGCGTATCTTCCAGGCAGTAGAGGGGTCTCCGCCTCCGCAGATAGGCGCGATTGCAGCAAAAAGCTCAGGGTACTTCATCGCGGTTTCCCATGTGCCATAGCCACCCATACTGAGCCCCGTTAAGTAGACGCGATCCTCATCTACTCTGTATTTCTGCAGGATGTCCTTCAGTAAACTAACAACCAGGTCGGGTAACCAACGCTCATTCGTTGGAACTTGTGGAGATACTACAATGAATGGGAGTTTTTCACCTGCTTCAAGCAGTTTCGGAGGCCCATGAATCTTCACGAGTTGGAGATCATCTCCTCTTTCACCAGCGCCGTGTAGGAAGAAGAGTAAAGGCCACTTAATCGTTAGATTAGAAGTGTATGCTTCAGGTAGATAGAGAAGGTACTTTATCTCTTTCGCGTATCTGTGTTCAGTCTGCCCGATCATTGACAGTCCCTAGGTAGAATATTGGTTGAGAGATGAATAAGATTATTGGGGGGTCTAATCGATGAGGAGGTGACCCTTGACAACTGTTACTGCGGGGCCTGTGAGATAGACGCGTTTATCATCCATATCTAGAAGGAGCTCCCCGCCTCGCGCTGAGGCTTGGTAGGCTTTCATCTCATTTTTCCCTAGCTTTTCGCTCCAGTAAGGGGTTAACACTGTATGTACTGAGCCTGTGACCGGGTCTTCATTAATCCCGAGCCACGGCGCGAAGAAACGGCTTACGAAATCGAAATCAGACCCTCGCGCTGTTACGCATACAGCTTTGATATCGAGTTCCGTCTTAGCAGAGAGTAGCTTACCAAAGTCTGGTTTAATCCCCCTAACTATTTCCTCATTTTCAACGACGAGTATAAGGTAACCGTTGTGGGGACCATATACAGCTTCACTGACTTCTTTCAAGCCGAGCCCTGCCAGTATCTCGGAAGGTGTTTCTACATCCTTTGGATCATCTCGAGGAAAATCAAGTTTGACCCCCTTCAAGACCCTAGAAGCGTTGAGAACCCCACTTAATGTTTGGAAAGAAACTTTATCCGATTTCAAATCAAGTTGCTCGAAAATAATATGGGCTGTTGCAAGAGTTGCGTGACCGCACAATTTGATCTCGACTTTAGGCGTGAACCAGCGAAGCCTATATTCGTCTTTCCTGATCTTCTCAACGAAGGCTGTTTCAGGATGCTCCATCTCAGCGGCGATAGATCGGTAAAGTTCATCGTCGAGACTGCAGCTTACGAGGCAGACAGCGGCGGGATTACCGCCGAAAGGCTTTGAGGTGAATGCGTCAACACCGAACAGGGGAACCCAAGTTCTCGGCATAGCTTGAGCTAAATAGGTCTCCGAGAAAAGGATTTCGAGCTAGAGATAGTTATCAGCGAAGTGCTTGAGACGTCTTAACCCCTCAGGCATCCATGTGCGACCATAGCTGATCCTGAAGTTGTTTCCAGGGTAGTTGAAAACCATCCCTGGCCATACCATCACATGTTCTCGTTTAGCGTATTCTTCCGTGAACTTCTCCACATTCATTCCTATTAACTCTGGGAAACCCACTGTGGCTCCCCTGGGTCGAACCCACCGAAAGTGGTCGCTATAGGTCTCGAAGAACTCGTCGAGGAGCGGAAGGTTATCGTCGATGATCCTGTGGCTTCGAGCTAGTATCTTATTTTTTTCTCTAAGCGCGATAGTTGCGAGGACTTCACTCGGAGCAGGTTTGCATGGAACGGCTAAACCGTTGAGATCCTTGATCTTCTGAAGAATTGTAGGCTCCTTGACGGCAACCCATCCAATTCTGAGGCCGGAGAGAGCGTAGGCCTTCGAAATTACGCCGATGCTTACACCGGAATCTTGAGCCTCCACCGCTGGAGGTAGGCGGTACTCGGGTTTATGCTCCAATAGGTGGTAGACCTCATCACCGATCAGGCTAACATTGTGTTCACTGCAGATTTCGATGAGTGTATTGTATGTAGAATGATCAATTGTTGCACCTGTTGGATTGTGGGGAAAGTTTGTGACGAGAAACTTTGTATTGGCCGGAACGCTTTCCGGATCTTTTCCACATCGACGCGCCAACCATCTGGTTCAAGCGGTACTAGAGTAACCTCAGCTCCTGCAAGGATCGCGAGTTGATAAAGGGCCTCATATGCGGGCCAAAGAACCACGATATGGTCGCCGGGTCGGAGCATAGCTGTGAAGAAGAGCCAGATCGCCTCATCCGCCCCTGCGAAAATAACAACTTGACTCGGATCAACACCTTTATAGAGATTAGCTACCTCGCGTCTTAGTTTTATTCCGCCTGCGGTTTCGGTGTATTTCAGGACGAGGTTATCCCAATCCGCCCGTAGCTCATCGTCAGCGAGCTCCAGAAGCTCGCTCATCTTAAGGGGTTGAACATCAGACTCATGCATCGTCATATCGGTGTGTTTTCGCCACTCTAACATCTGGCTTTCAAGCCATAGTCTATGTGAGTTTCTCTCTTTACTCTGTATAACTGTAGGATTGATTGAGGTCATATCAGATTCTCTCGGTATACTCTAGCATCATCGTTTCCCGCATGTAAGCCTTGACAATTTATCTCGACGACGAATACATCGCAAAGGCGATGAATAAACCAGATAATAATTCAGATTGAACTTCGCTTTATGAACCATCTAACTTCTTAGATAAAATTTAAAAAAATGTTTAGTTGACGATCACATTCTCAAAGTCGAAATACCGCTTCGCCAAGAACCGGATCTTCTTAATGTTCTCTCCATTCTTGCCTATTGCGATCCCCTTATCGTGAGGATCGATATTTACCATGGCGATCTTTCCCCCGCCAACCTTGTCAACCATACGGATATCCTTGACATTCGCGGGTTTCAAAGCGTTCCGGAGGAACTTGTCGGGGTCCTCAATGAATTCGAAGATCTCGACCTGCTTGTTCGTCAAGGCGCGGAACCGCTTGATCTTTTCCCCGCCTTTTCCCACAGCGAGGCCGATCTCTCCCTTCTTTACGGTGAAGATTATCGTCTCCTCCTCTATGATGCAGTCGACGATGGTTGCACCCGTCATGTTTTGGAGGAGTTGAATAAACTTCATCTCATCCCCGGTTATCTTGACGTTGCTCAGCATCTTACTTTTTCACCAATTCCAGGATATGGCTATCTCCGGGTTCGATTAAAACGATCGCGGAGACCGGGAACGGCTTCCCGCAGAGCATCCCAAGGTCAACGCTGTCCTTAGTATGCTCCATAACCGGTACCTGGGAGAGCTTTCCGTAGTTCTCAATTATCTGCCTTGCATCTGGGGGGCAGTTGTTGCTTATGATCGCCAACTTGGCTCGTCCTTTACGCAGTTCCCTCACAGTGGCTTTTGACCCTAACTGGGTTTTGCCTGTGGAGAGTGCGAGTCTCAGCTCATGATCTATGCTACTCATCGCGTTTTCCACCCATTGTCATGAACAGCTCCACGCCCCCCGTTCCGAGGGGAATAGACTGTCCTACGATGATGTTTTCGATCACACCTTTAAGGGGATCGATTTCACCGCGTATTGCAGCGGAGACGAGGTGCTGTATAGTGAGCTCGAAGGCTGCCCGAGCCAACACACTGCTCTTCTCACCGCTGATGCCGTGACGACCGATCTGCTGAACCTCACCCATCTTCGTCATTATGTCGCTGACGAGCATAACGTGGCGAATATCGACGTCTAGACCCTGCTCCTCAAGAACGATATGCGCCTCCCTGATGAGAGCGTTGCGGGCTGCCTCGATGCCGAGGATCTCAGCGATCTCATGGATGTTGTTTGTGGTGATTGATAGAGGGTCGATTCCATCGATCTTTATGACTTCCTCGAGGTTGCTGCCATCAGTCCTTATGATCCATTCGCCTTCAGACTGTACAGTGAGAACGCGTTTGATCTCGGGGATTCCTCTGATCCTCACGCTTGTAATTGCATGTGTTAGGATGTCGGGGTCTCCACTCTTCTCATCATCGAGGCTGATAAGGTAGGTCATCTCGCCCTCTTTCTCGAATTTGAAGGGAATGGTGTTCTCTACTTCCTCGATTGAGACGCCTAGAGTAGTCATCTTCTCCGGATCAATGGTGACGCGTAGTTTATTGGAGTTGTAGTCGGCGTTGACTTCGCTAACGACGTCGTCGATGGTTGTGTAAGTGAGCTTCTGAGCGACTTCTCGGGCGAACTTTTCGCTCTTCTTATGCTTCGCCTCGAGGTGAATCTCCATGACAGGTGTTGATGGTTGTCTGCGCGCATCGACAATCTCTATTAGACGCGGTAATCCGAGGGTTACGTTCTGCTCTGCGACACCTGCGTAGTGGAAAGTACGTAGCGTCATCTGCGTGCCTGGTTCACCGATACTCTGGGCTGCTAGGATGCCAACAGCTTCACCGGGCTCGACGAGGCTGAAGTCATAGTTCTTGTCTGCTGCGGAGCTACCTCGTCAACCGACTTCTTTGAGACCCCACTCGCGTTAAGCCGATCCTCGAGTTCATTGCGTAGGCTTAACGGGAACTCTGTGAGCTTATCCACTCGTTTCTTAATAAAGTCAGGGGACGCAACTGAGCCAGGCTTATCAGTGATCTTGGCACGGTCGATGAGTTGCTCAACGTTAACCGCTTTTCCATGGTCGCTCTTCGCCGGGTCGATACCGTCTTCACCGTACTTGAACTGTATGATGTCTCCGAGACTGTTTCGGACGGTTCCGTCGTACTCTACACGGAGGTGCTCCAGAGCGTTGATCAAGCGACGCTGCATGTAACCACTCTGCTGAGTACGCACAGCAGTATCTACCAGGCCTTCGCGGCCACCCATACTGTGGAAGAAGTACTCAATTGGACTGAGCCCATCCCGGTAGCAGTTATAGACGAATCCACGTGCTGCAGGCTTAGGGTCATTATCCTTAAAGTGGGCTAGAGTCCGGTTCTCGTATCCTCTCAGAATACGCTTACCACGAATTGACTGCTGCCCTACGCTGCCCATCATCTGACCGATGTTGAGGCTGCTGCCTCGGGCTCCGCTCTTCGTCATAATGATACCGCTGTTGGTCATTCCGAGCCCTTGCTCAACTGTTTCACCCGCTTTATCACGGGCGTTGATAGCTCATTCATGACCTTGAGCTCGAAGGTTTCCTCCATGCTGCGCCCTGGAAGACGCTCAAGTTTTTTGGTGTTGTATTGATCGATGAGGTTCTCGACGTTGCGCTCCATCTTCCGCATCGTGTTGCTGATGGTGTTATGCTCCTTCTCAGCGAGGTTTAGCTCATCTACGCTGTAGCTGAATCCTCGAAGGCTGAGGAAGGCGATGACCATCTTTGTGATGCCGTTAAGGAAGTCGTGTCCGACGTCTGTTCCGTAGTCTTTGATTATGCGGTGGAATATAGTTTCTGCGCGCTCTGCTCCGATGCTGTTCTTGTCAATGACTCCCGTGAGGAGCTCTCCTCCCTGAATCATAACGTATGAGTCGTATTTGCAGAGCTCTTTATCGCATGTGGGGCAGTGGCGGCATACGTTGGCGCGGCTGACGAAGTTGAAGTCTTTCGGGAGGTAGAGGCTGAAGATCTGTTTACCGGTCCACTGCTTCAAGGGATTCTTGACGGTTGGCTCAGGTAGTTTACCTGTGTAGCCGGTGGCTGAGAGGAGTTTACCGACCTCGTGTCCGTATAGAAGTGTCTCCTTTCGGGTGAAGAGGTAGGCTCCGCTGATGAAGTCTTTCGTGGCACCGATGATGGGTGCGCCGTAGCGGGGTGATAGAATCTGGTCCTGTACTCGCATTAAGAGCTTTGACTCGGTCTGGGCTTCTTTGCTTTGAGGAATGTGGAGGTTCATCTCGTCTCCATCGAAATCCGCGTTATACGGTGGACAGACGGCGATATGCATCCGGAATGTCCGGTAGGGGAGCACTCGTGACTTTGTGGGCCATGATGCTCATTCTGTGAAGAGAGGGCTGCCTGTTGAATAGGGCGATGTCTCCATCCTTAAGGTGGCGCTCCACGATGAAACCAGGCTCTAGAGTGGTCGCGATACCGCTTCTATCCGCTACGAACTCTAGACGGATCCTCTTCTGGTCTGGGCGAATAATGTAGAGAGCGCCTGGATGCCTGTACGGGCCATTCAATACGAATCGTTTCATCTCCTCGATGTTTAGGGGTGTCACGACGTCTGGTACCGTGAGGCGCACTGCTACATGAATTGGAATACCGACCTCGTTTATGTCGAGGTTCGGGTCGGGGCTGATTACTGTGCGTGCAGAGTAGTCTACACGTTTACCTGAGAGGTTACCGCGGAACCGACCTTCTTTTCCTTTGAGTCGCTGGGCGAGGCTCTTGAGGGTACGTCCACTGCGGTGGCGTGCTGGTGGGATGCCTGAGACTTCGTTGTTGAAGAATGTGGTGACATGGTATTGGAGGAGCTCGGAGAGGTCCTCGATGATGAGTGTAGGAGCACCTGCGTCGATGTTTTCTCTGAGTCGCTGATTGATCCTGATTATGTCAACAAGCTTGTGGGTGAGGTCGTCTTCAGCGCGGATGCCAGACTCGAGGATGATGCTCGGTCTAACATCTACTGGAGGAACTGGCAGAACCTGAAGAACCATCCACTCGGGGCGGGCTACCTCTGGCTCGAAGTCGAGAAGCCTAAGGTCATCGTCGGGTACACGCTCAAACCACTCTCGGATCATGTTGGCGGTGAGCCTGCTTGACGCCTCCTCTCCCTCGACGGATGATGCGTCAGCTTCCAACCTCTACCTCTTCAGCGTCGTCCGCTGATTCGGATTCGTAGAATGTGGTGGGTTTAGCAAACTTGACGTTTGTCTGCATCATTTGGCAGTGAGGGCACGCTTTACCGCGTTTGTACTTCTTCGCTACTTTGAGGATGTCGTTGATGGTGTCGTCGCTGACTTTTCCGTAGAGCTTGAGGTCTCCTTGGCGTCTCTGAATGAAGGATTGGATGCTTTCGCGTCCCTCTTCGGGGAGGAGTAGTCGTCCGCAGCCTCGGCATGTGGCTGTGAGGAGTCTGTATATCTGTTTGGCGAATTCTACGTGGATTACGGGTACTGCGAGTTCTATGTGGCCGAAGTGGCCTGGGCAGTTGAGGGCGATGTTACCGCATGTTGCGCATCTCTGGCGGGGTTCTAGGGTTCCGAGGCGGTGGTCCATTAAGCCTCCAGCGATTGGGGCGCCGTCTTCATCGTATGTGTCTGAGGTTTGGATCTCTACCGCAGAGAGCTTTCTTACCTCATCTGGGGGGAGGAGACCGAACTTTATGCTGTCAATGACTTTGCTCATTTACTCAACCTCTTTGGTTAGCTGCAGGCTTGGAGATAGGCAGAGGCTCTGCATCTCCTGTAGCAGCAATTTGAAAGCGTAACTGATGGTAACGGGCTCAATCTGGCCTTTGCCCTCGCAGATGGGGCATATGTATTTGCGCTGACGCTGATCGAAGTATGCTTGTTTACCACACTTTTCACAGACGTAGATGCTGTAAGCGTCGGACTCGTCGAGGAGACGGTCCTTCAGTAGCATGGCTGCTCCGTGCCCTACTAGGCAGTCGCGCTCCATCTCTCCAAAACGTAGTCCACCACCTCTGGCGCGGCCTTCAGTGGGTTGACGCGTTAGCATCTGAACCTGTCCGCGGGCTCTAGCGTGGATCTTATCCACGACCATGTGGTGTAGTTTCTGGTAGAAAACGACGCCTACGAATACCTCGGTCTCAAACATATGACCGCTATTTCCATCGTACATAATCTCCCGGCCACCTGGATGAAGCCCCAGGCTTGTAAGGATCTCAGTAAGAGACTTTGCATCCTCGTTATCGAATGGTGTGCCGTCAACTGGGGTTCCTCGGGCTGCAGCAGTCTTTCCGGCGAGACTCTCCATGAACTGACCAACAGTCATACGACTGGGGAAAGCATGGGGGTTAATCATGATGTCTGGAATGATCCCGTTAACGCTGAAGGGCATATCCTCCTGAGGAATGAGCATACCGATGACACCCTTCTGGCCGTGGCGACTGACGAATTTGTCTCCCAGTTCTGGGATCCTGTTGCTGCGGACCTTGATTTTGATTAGATGGCTACCCTCGATATCCTTTGTGATGAATATGCTGTCTACGGTACCTTCCTCTGTTGGGCGGACACCGACGCTGGTGTCTCGCATCTGGGGGCCCCGGATCTCGAGGCCACCGTACTCCTCCATGAATCTTGGGGGGGATGGTTCGGCCAAGAAGGATGTCTCCTCCCTTAACTTCCGCTTCGTTAGCGATGATGCCGTCTGGCTCAAGCATTCTATATGATTCAGCGCCGTGGTAACCGCGGATACCTTCTTCTGGGATTGTGAGTCGATCCTTATTTCCGCCGAGGTACTGTTTGCACTCTGCTTTATAGATGCGGTAGAAGCTGCTGTGGCCAAGGCCACGCTCTACAGCACCTTTGTTGAATATTATTGCGTCCTCCATGTTGTAGCCGTTGCTGCTCAATACCGCTACGATGAAGTTCTGGCCGCTGGGGCGTTTTTCGAAGCCGATTATCTCCATGGGTTTCGTGTATACTAGCGGGTTTCTGAGGGTAATGCAGGAGGTGTCCACGTGTGTCGGTGCGGTCGCGGTAGTTGAGAGCATAAATTCCGGGGGACTGCTTCGCCATCGCTGCTTGGTAAGTGTTACGAGGTGACTGATTGTGCTCTGGGTATGGTGTGATGCTTGCGGCTACTCCTAGGATTGTGAAGGGGCAAATCTCCATGTGTGTATGTTCTAGGGTTAGTTGATCCTGGTTGATTGCGATGTAGGCGTTCTCCTCTTCCTCAGCATCGATGTATTCGATGATACCTTCGCGGATGAGGTCGCTCCACTGCCACCTACCCTCTCTGAGGTTTCGTGCATGGCGCTGTTTAAGGAGGCTCTTTCCTTCCTGAATCACGATAAGTGGGCGTCTGATACGGCCTTCATCAGAGTTTACGTAGATCTCGTTTCCCGATGCAGTAGTAGCAGATGTTAACCTCTGTTGATACCTCAGCTTTTCGACGCATCTCACGGAATTTTTGAACTAATTCTTCAGGGGTGGTTGTGTAGCCGAGTAAGTATCCTTCTACGAATATTTTTGCGCCTTCATGGCGGAGGACCTCGTCAGCGTCTTTCGCTTTGATGACACCCATGAACTCGAGCGTCCGCTTCACTTTCTCTACGTCGGTTCCGACGCTTACGCTGCTTGTGAGAGCTAGGTTCTTAACTAGTCCACAGTTTGCGCCTTCAGGTGTCTCGTTAGGGCATAGTCTCCCCCAGTGAGTGCTGTGAAGGTCACGTGCCTCAAAGTTGGGCTGGCTTCTGCTTAGTGGAGACTGGAGTCTGCGAAGGTGGCTGAGAGTGCTAAGTGTGTTTGTTCGGTCTAGTAGCTGTGTCATGCCTACGCGCCCGCGCCTCCAGTTACCGGTGGCGAGGGCATGCTGGATTCGACTTGTTATGATACCTGGGCGGATTGCTGCGCTGATGAGTACGCCTTTGCGTCGGCTGCTCATCCGGCGGAACTGGTACCGCATGTCTCGGTAAAGACTCCAGAAGGCACTTCGGAAGAGCTCTGCGAGAAGAGGTCCGGTGAGCTTGATGCGTTTGTTCTTCAGATGGTCCTTGTCGTCTTCTTTACGTGTCTTTAATTTGAGTTCAATGATACGGCTCGCCATTTCACCGAGGAATATGGCTTTATCCATCCGCTCAGTCGGCTCCGCGGCCGATGTGGGGTAGGAGGTTGCGATCCAGGATCGCTTCAGCGCGTTTCACTCGGAACTCTTTAACCTGTCCGAAAGCAACGCGGTTACCAATGTAGAGGACTGCGTCTTCTCTGCTGTGTATGCTTGCACTCTCACGGAAGCTGGGTTCGAGCTCAGTGATAGTCTCTGAGGCTAGGCTAACCATTTCCGCGATCTGTCGATCTGTTTCAACGCCAAGGGCGCGCATGAGGACGACAAAAGGTACAGGGACAGGTACACCAGGGATGGTGATACTCATTTCGCCTTTTGCTTTGAGGTTGGCCTCGATCCTTGCGCGGAAACCTACAGTTGTGCTGAAAACTTTGCCGCGGAAAACAGGGTTTGTACCCCTGTCGTCTATCTCCACTAGAACACGGTTGGGAGCAAGGTCCTCAAGACTGACAATTACACGCTCAGAACCATTGATGATGAAGTACCCACCTACCTCCTCAGGGTCTTCACCTAAGGCCATCAGCTCCTGCGGTGTGTGTCGGCTAAGCAGGCAGAGCTTACTCTTGACCATGATAGGAAGGTCACCGATGTTGACCTTCTCATAAGTCTCTCGACCCTCGTCATTGAGCATGATTTCAAGGTAAAGCGGGGCGCTATAGGTTAGGTTCCGTATCCGGGCTTCCCGAGGATAGACCTCTCGTACAGTGCCATCAACCTCAACAACGCGTGGATCACCTACTTCGATGCTCCCGAACTTTATCTCGTAAGAGTGGTTAGGCACCTCGATGGTTATTCCACCGATCTCATCGATGATCTGCTGCAACGTTTTATCTACAAAATCGTTGTAGCTCTCGAGGTGTTGCTTCACGAGCCCTTCCTCGGCGAAGAAGCTCTTCATTAAATCCCAGTTTTCCTCTTTCGCAAGAAGCATACTATCAAACCTCATTTAATTCTATACTGCTTTGGGTATGGTCTGGATGATGTCTGCCTGTGTCAAAGCAAAAATCTACTGTCCCCAGTCTTACCACCTAGAATCCGCCATAACCCTCCGCAGAGGCTACCACTTGTGCAGTCTACTATCTATTAAATATATCCCAAAATTACCCACTTTTTATAATCAAAAACCTTACCAAATCATGATCTTTCATCCTTTCCTTGAAGACCATAAAATTCGGTATTTACAAAACCAATTTTTTTCTGAGAATGATTTATTGGTGCGGGGAGGGGGACTTGAACCCCCGAAAGCCTGAGCTACGGGATTTCTTACCTGAGACTGCTTGATCTTAAGTCCCGCCCCTTTGCCTGTCTCGGGTATCCCCGCCCACAATACGAACTGCGGAATCTAATTTTAAAGTTTTCATTAAACAGAAAACAGTTAATGCTTTCTATTTTGGATGAATTAAAAATCTTATATTAAGCGGTGGGTTCTCTGAAGATCCTTCCGCATCCAATTATAGTGTCGGAGCTTCGATGTCACTCCGTAGCCGCAGGCGGCGCATGTGGCTAGTCTGACATGATAGCTTCGGCGACCACAACGTCTACACCTGATGTGAATTCTTTTTCCTGTATGTAAAGCATGCTTAGTTGGCATTCTTAATTACCTCAGTCTTCCGGGGGCGGAGAGATCATTATGACGTTGTCTCCCCTAAGAACGATGGTACCTATGGTTTCCGCTTTTAAGGGGTCGCTGACGTTTTCGGCATCCTTGAGAACGAGGTTGACGTGCTGGTCGAATCCCTCGAGGGTCCCTCTGAGCGTTTTGCCGCCGCGGACCTTTATGAGGACTGTTTTTCCGAGGCTTCGCTCAAGGACTTTCTCAATCATCTCAGCCAATCTTTGTCTCTCCGTGGAGTTTTCCCGTTAGGGCTCTACCTGAAATGGCGAGTTTACCTATTAAACCTTACCCATAAAGGATTAGAATGAGATCGTTCGGTCGCTCTCCTTGATCCAGTTTGCTAGGATCATCATGGTCCCGCGTTGAACTCCTTCAACAAGCTCGGTGTCGGCGATACCTCTCGCCTTCATACAAGTCCCACATGTTTTCACCTCAACACCTTTAGTAATGAGGTCTGTGAGCATCTTCTCTAAATTATAGTAACCTTCAGGAAGGTTTTGCCCTTTCTTCGCCACTGCGACGCTGTCACCCATAAGGAAAACTCGGACCTGCATGTTAATCTCGGAGGAACGGGACGCGTTTGCGAGGCGAAGTGCGTTCCAAGCTTTTTCTGTACCGTAAGGAGCATCATTTACGATAATTAATAAGTTTACCATGAATTCTTCGAGTAATAATTGTAGTTTAAAGGGTTAAAAACGTAACTCACGGAACCGCTGTTGCGCCAGCAGCTGTGAAGAATGGGGTATAATAGGGGTTGACCGGTGCAGCGAAGGCACGGGCAGCCATCTCGCGATCCAGCATCAGTACACCTCGACCATCGCTTCCAACAAGTTCCAGGTTCTTTGAAGCCTCGTCCGTGTTAGCTTCTTCCTCCACCTGTTCCTGAACGAACCACTCAAGCATCTTCATCGTGGCATTATCCTTCTCCAAGGTTGCTAGATCCATCAATAGATTGATCCGTTCTGTGATGTGGATTTCATGCTCATGCGCTGCTACGAAAATTTTAAGTGGACTCTCCCAGGTCTTCGGCGGTTTTTGGATCGCTTCAAGCTCTACCTTGAGTCTACGATTAATTATGTAATTGTAGAATATTGTTGCGTGAGCTTGCTCCTCGTGTGCTTGGATCCACATCCAGTGAGCCATTCCTTTTAGGTTCCGATCCCAAAGGTCCGCCGCCATTGCTTCATAGATATACTGGCTGTACAGTTCTTCGTTGATCTGATTGTTAAGTTCCTTCAGTAAGTTAGCTGAAACCATTTCAGTATCTCCTAAAAATTAAAGCGTAATCGCTCTTTAAAACTCCTTTCCAAATGCACTCAAACGCATCGTGGAGATGGTAGTAAAAGCTAATTAAAGACTGGTTTGCTATTTTCGGGCTACGAATAGGGTGATAAGCTCATCGTTACGAATGTCCACGCCAGGGTGGTCATTACTCCATTGGCGTAGCCATTTTACCCCTTTTTCTAGTCCCTGCTGCGTTATGGGGCGGAACATGCTCCAAAGCTTCTTCTCAGCGATCTCGATGAGCTCCTCTGAGGTCTGGTAGCGCTCAATAAAATAGGGATAAGGAACTACCGACTTGAATCCCGCTTTGATGAATATTGTGTTGAACTCATCATCACTTGGATAAACTCGTAACTGATTCTCCTTTATCTCCTGAAAAATTTTAAAAATGATTTTCTCATGAAGCTGAGAATGCCCTATAGTATGAGCGATCTTCGTTCCACCGAACTTAAGCACCCGGAAGCACTCGTCAGCAGCCTTCTGTCTACCCTGAACATGATGCCAAACCTGTGCAGCATATACCAAGTCAAAAACTCTACTTCTAAAGGGCATCGCTTCCGCCGCAGCTCGGACTACAGGAAAATCGGGGCTTTTTTCTTTTGCCTGTTTAAGCATCCCGGGGGCAGGGTCAAAGCCTACGATAGTGGCTCCCGTTATCTCTCCTATCCCTAGTACCGTAATTACCGGTCCCGCAGCCCATATCAATAACAAGAGAATCAGGAGTCAACACAGCAAGTTTTTCGGCTTCTACAGCCCAGAAGGCGATATCCTCGCTTAGCCTTCCCTTATCATATATGCGACTTACTTTGTTAAACTCCCGGCTTCCATCAATAGACATTGAGCTCTAATATGATTATATGGCCTAAAAAACTCCATGCACGGTGATCAATATTAAATGTCATTCAGGATATGTTTGATTGATCAACATGACTGATTATGGTGTTAGGGGTCTCATCACATGGCTTTACTACAATGATCTTCCTAAAGCGATGCATTTCTACGAGAAAGTGATGGGTTTCCCAATGGTTGTCGATCAGGGATGGAGTAAGATATACAAAGCATCAAGAGACGGTTACATAGGGCTTGTCGATGGAGCCAAGGGCTACCATAAAGCCAACGACATAAAACCAGTAATAATCTGTCTCAATGTCAATGACGCCGATGCTTGGTACGAGAAGCTGATGAAAGCCGGCGTCTTGATAGAAAAAAAACCTGAAGAGTCAAAGAGATTGAAGATCAAGGTCTTCATGTTCAAAGATCCTGAGGGATATGTGGTTGAGATTCAGGAGAGTCTTCCCGGGGCTGTAAGTATCTAACCCCAGAACATTTTTATTCGATCTCAACATTCTTTGTGTTTGCGCCGCCGTAGCTTAGTCCGGTGGAGCGTCTGGCTGTTAACCAGTTGGTCAACGGTTCAAGTCCGTTCGGCGGCGCCAAAATCTCGTATTTTTACTGCCATTTGGGGATTAGGTTTATAATCTCACGAATTTGTGATGGTTAGTCAAACTCGAGTACACGGGAGACGGAGCGATGAAATATGGATCTACTAATAATCGCCTTTTCAACAGGTATTCTGGCGCTAATCTTTGCTAGCTACTTTATCTTCTCGATCCTAAAGGAACCGTCTGGACCAGAGGAAATGAAGCAGGTAGCAGATGCAATCGAGACTGGCGCAAAGGCTTTCCTCAATCGACAGTATAAAACCATCATTATCGTAAGTATTATCGTCTCTATCCCCATCTACTATTTTTATAATGACTTCCGCGTGGTAGGAGGATTCTTCTCAGGCACAGCTCTAAGCCTCATAGGTGCTTACATCGGGATGCGCGTAGCCGTTAAGGCAAACGTACGCACAACCTATGCAGCAAAAGAATCCGGCGCAAAAGCGTTCAAGATTGCCTTCCGCGGGGGAGGTGTAATGGGGCTACTAGTTACAGGTCTAAGTCTTACTGGTGTCTCAGCCTTCATGTACTTCTATCATGACCCAAATCTCGTCATTGGGTTCGGCTTTGGCGCTAGCCTTGCAGCTTTATTCGCCCAATTAGGAGGCGGAATATTCACAAAAGCCGCAGACATCGGAGCGGATCTTGTAGGCAAGATCGAGCAAAAGATCCCAGAAGACGACGCTAGAAACCCAGCGGTGATCGCAGATCTAGTAGGCGATAACGTCGGTGACTGCGCAGGGCGAGGAAGCGATCTATTCGAGTCCATCAGTGATGACTACATCACAGCGATGCTTCTTGGCTCAATATTACTCGCACCCCTCGGTTTGAACGCTCTAGTCTATCCACTTCTTCTCGGAGCCGTGGGTATAATCTCCACAATAATCGGGATATTCGCAACACGTCAATATGGAAAAATGAAGCCTTTAACAAGTTTTGGTATCGGGTTAATTCTTTCCGCAATGATCAGCATCATCGGCGCATACTTCGTAACCATCGCTACGATAGGGGATGTACGCGTTTTCTACGCTGTCGTCTCAGGGCTCCTCGCGAGCTTAGCTGTAGGTTTAGTGGTGCAGTATTACATAGGTATCAACAGCGGACCTGTCAGAAAAGTAGCTGAAAGCTGTGAGTACGGCTCCGCCTTAACAATAATTACTGGACTCGGATACGCTCTCCAGAGCCCCTTCATACCCTACGTCAGCATCCTTGTAGTCACACTCTTCAGTTGGTGGATCACTGGAGGAAGCCTTTATGGCCTCGTCGCAGCAAATATCGGCACTGACCTCGCCATCGGAATGGTGATGAGCAGCGACGCTTTTGGCCCTATAAGCGATAACGCTCAAGGGATCGCTGAGATGAGCGGTATAAAGACAGATATGGTGGCACTAGAGGAGCTCGATGCTGCGGGAAACACAACAAAGGCCTTCACTAAAGCTTTTGCGACTGCTAGCGGAACAGTAAGCACCCTGGTGATATTCGCAACATATAGCGAGCTTGTGGGTATGAGTAAGGTAAGCCTTGGATTTACGAGCCCTGTAATTCTAGTAGGACTTCTTATCGGCGGAGTTTTCCCATTCCTCTTCAGCAGTATGGCGATCCAAGCAACCGCAAAATCAGCGTTCAGAATTGTGGAGGAGGTCAGACGCCAATTCAAAGATAGCCCAGGAATAATGCTTGGAACAGAAAAACCAGATTACGCGAAGTGCGTTGATATCGCGACGAGTTTCGCGTTAACGCAGATGGTGGCACCTGGACTCCTTGCGGTGCTCTCACCTATAATCATCGGTTTACTCCTTGGGCCATATGCTCTTGGGGCTATGCTTCTAGGCGGCTTATGTACATCAGCCCTCCTATCCCCCTTCTTCAGTTTCGGAGGTGGCATTTGGGATAACGCGAAGAAGCATATCGAGATAGATTTCTGGAGAAAGGGAACTCCAGCACATGATGCAGCTGTCACCGGGGATACTGTGGGTGATCCGCTTAAGGATGTTGCTGGGCCTAGCTTGAACATCTTCATGAAGCTAAGTAACATGACGGCGTTGATTATCGCACCTCTACTATTGCTCTTACTTTAATCCAGTGAAGTGCTCCCAGCCGCCAGACCCTACCATTTTCTCTATGCCATTCTCAAGGTATAAGATCCGCTTCTCTTTAGTCACCCTACCAAGCACCTGTAGCGAGCATCCACCGCGTTGAAGGGCGGTTTTAGCATCTTCGAGTTTGTTAGGCTTTACTGTAAATACGAGCTCATACTCTTCTCCGCCGTAGAGAGCTACGGAAGCGGGGTCAAGATGATGCTCATTAGCGAAAAGAGTAGCCTCCCGTGTAAGGGGAAGGTTTGTGACGCAGAAACCATTGCCACTACTACGTGAAAGATCATGAAGGCTAACAGCTAAGCCATCACTGCTGTCCATACAGCTGGTTGCGGCGCCAGAGTCTGCAAGCTCGATACCGGCTTTAACACGTGGATGTGGCATGAAAACTGATTCAGTTAACCTATCACGTAGAGAACTTGATGTAGTGAAATCGTTGAGGAGAATCTTGAAAGCGCATGTTGTGTTCCCCCAAGCACCGCTACTGCAGAGGATATCCCCGTTTTTTGATGTTCCACGAAGAACAAGTCGGTTTTCTTCGGCGATACCATACGCCATGCCGCTTATGATTATGTCGCAGGCCTCGTTGGTATCTCCTCCAATCATATAGGCGTCGTTCTCCCTAGCCCCTGACTCGAACCCCCTTGCGATGTCCTCAACCCACTCCGCAGGTGTAGAGTCTGGGACACCAAGCGCTGCAAGAAAAGCCTTGGGAACACAGCCTTTTGCACCGAGGTCACTAAAGTTCATCACAACTGCTTTCCGCCCCGCTTGGTAAGGAGTCATCCCAATCGGGACATCGGTCTTCCAAACGAGCATGTCCGTTTTAAGGACAACACATCTGCCGTCGCCGAGGCTTATTGCATTAACATCGTCCCAGTTGGGAACAGGCATATTGGGCATAAGAGTGAGGTGACGCATCATTCGAGAGATAAGCTCTCTCTCACCGATCTCAGCGACCGTCGGCATCGTTAATCATCTTAACTTTGCTTAAGGATGATTTTAGCTTTTCAGCCCGGAAAAGGGATGACCTTATTAGGTCTTTTCCGTAACTACTCATTCCCGTGAAAGCTATGAAGATGCCCCTTGATGATATCAGGGTTCTAGATATGACCCACGTCTGGATGGGCCCTTGGTGCACAATGATGCTAGCAGAGATGGGTGCAGAGGTCATCCGTGTCGAACCCCCCTGGGGTGCTATCGACCGTCTCAGTGAAGGGATGACTTTTGGAGGTGCCTCCTTTACTTTCCATCACTTAAATTTGAATAAGAAAGGCTTAACCCTTAACTTGAAACACCCGGAGGGAAAACGCCTTTTCAAAGAGCTCCTTAAGAAGAGTGATGTACTCGTCCAGAATATGAGCCCAGGATCTATGGAGAAACTAGGATTAGGCTATGATGAACTGAAGAAAATCAACCCAAAGATCATCTACGCTGCCATGAGCGGCTTCGGTCAATATGGCCCTTACACGAGAAGAAATAGCTACGCACCCATTGCAGAGGCTATGAGCGGGCATACGAGACTCACAGGTGATGGTGTAGATCCGAATGGACCACCAATTGAGATGGCCATGGCTTACGGAGACCTCGGACCCGGCACATTAGCAGCTATGGCAATTATAGCTGCGCTAAGATATCGTGACCACACAGGCGTAGGACAGATGATAGATGTAGCCCAGTTCGACTGCATGACCGCTCTCAACCCAGCTCTTACCGGATATAACTTATCAGGAATGCTCCTCCATGAGATGCGGAAAAAAAGCCGTGGGGGAAGCAACGTCGGCGGGATGTTCAAAACAAAGGACGGAGGATACGTCGTCATGGGTGCCTGGAGTCCATCCGCAGTTGAAAACCTAAAAAAACTTCTAGGCTCCGATGAGCCAACTAAAGAAATGGCTACTCAATATATTGGAGAACACAACAGAGATGAGATAGCGAAAATCCTAATCGATGCAGATATCGCTGCGGCCCCGATATACCAGATCAATGAAACCGTTGCAGATCCTCATCTTAAAGCCCGGGATATGTGGGTCACAGTTGAACACCCCACCGCTGGAAAGATCACTGTCCCCAACTTCCCAGTTAAAATGAGTGAAACCCCGGGAAAGATCACTTCAGCGGCTCCACTTCTCAGCCAGAACACAAGAGAGATACTCACCGGTCTTCTAGGAGTAAAGGAAGAGGAACTGACAAAGTTAATGGAAGAACAGGCTATCGGTGACGCGTAGATCTTAACCATATTTCTTAAAAAGAGGCTTAATGCACAATAGTTGGAGCGCCCCGGTAGCTCAGCCCGGTAGAGCGGCAGCCTCGTAAGTTGTAGGCCGCGGGTCCGAGTCCCGCTCGGGGCTCCAACACTCTAGCTTCCAAGTCACAGAATTTTCGCGGTTACACCCTGTCCGTCATTAACAATTGTGAATCACAAATTTCCATACATATTGGTAGATATATCAATTAGTCAAACTTGGTGCGAAGGACCAGTTAGTTATGTATCCCTGGAAAGCCTCCGCTGATTTAGGATACCCTAGAAATCATTAAAGTGGCTTAAGAATAGGAAGAGACAGATACGGGACGATTGGACGAAAACGCGGACATTGGAAGACCTCATGGATGAAATTCATATCATTGAAAATATTCTGGACGATTTACAAACCTTGACTTTGATGAGGATACTAGACTTTTGACAAGGCTTGATCAAGGTCATCTATGAGGTCGTCGATATCCTCAATGCCGACACTAAGACGGACGAGCCCGTCACTTATCCCCGCCTTAAGCCGTTCCTCTCTGGGAACAACTGCATGAGTCATCGTAGGAGGGTGACAAATGAGAGTTTCGACAGCTCCGAGGCTTACAGCTAGGCTGCACAACTTGACTGAATTCATCATTTTGCGACCAGCCTCAACACCTCCCTTAAGCTCAAAGCTCATCATTGAGCCGAAACCATCCATCTGGCGCTTCGCCAGGAGATATTGGGGATGACTTTTAAGTCCAGGATATTTGACCCAATCAATCTTGGGGTGATTCTCCAGCCAACCCGCAATCTTCATCGCGTTCTCAGACTGCCGCTCAATCCGGATGGGCAGCGTCTTAATGCCGCGAAGTGTGAGCCAAGCGTCGAAGGGGCTAAGAGTAGCACCCATATTCTTGAAGAGGGGATCCATCATCTTGATGAAAGAGTTAGAGGAAACAACAGCTCCGCCAAGAACATCACTATGACCACTCAAGCTCTTAGTGATACTATGACATACAACATCCACCCCATGCTCAAGGGGACGCTGAAGGTAAGGCGACATGAAGGTGTTATCGGCCATAGTTAAGATGCCTTGCTTCTTCGCGATTTTAGTGATTGCCTCCATATCAGTAAGCTTCATCATGGGGTTCGAAGGAGTTTCAATAAAAACCAGTTTCGTATTCGGCTTGATAGCTGCTTTAAATTTCTCTAAGTCACTGGTATCAACGAGACTACAATCTACGCCGTAGCCCTTGAGAATATCCGTAAAAACCTTATGTGTGCCACCATAGAGGGCATCACCAGCGAGAATATGGTCTCCAGTCTTCACAACAGCCATCGTCGCGTTGGTGATCGCAGCCATCCCTGAGGCCATTGCTCTCGCATCTTCTCCACCTTCTAGGTTAGCTATACACTCTTCAAGAGCTCTTACTGTAGGATTTCCAAGGCGACTGTAAATAAACCCACCTTCCTTACCCGCGAACCGGGCAGCGCCTTGCTCCGCGTCCTTAAAAACGAAAGTTGATGAGGCGTATATCGGTACAGATACGGCTCCAGTCGCGGAGTCGGGATGTTGTCCCGCGTGAACAGCTCTTGTAGCGAACTTAGGTTTACCCATCTTGTTCCCCTATTACAATTAAGGTATTAGCTTTATTATCATAAAAGGTGGTGGATTTTCTTCTTACATCTCCAACAGTTTTAACACCCATACATCACATTAATCCTGAGCTTCCATGACGGATACAACGATCATAAATGCTAGAGCATTCATAGATGGAGCTCTCACTGAGTGTGGGATCGCTATAGCGGATGGACAGATAACGCGTATCGGAAAGGAGCTCTCTCTGCATCCGGGAACATCATTCATTGATGCTCATGGAATGATCGTTCTTCCGGGACTTGTAGATCTTCACGTTCATTTTCGAGACCCTGGAGCTACGCATAAAGAGGACTTCTTCACAGGGAGCTGTGCGGCAATCGCTGGAGGAGTCACATCGGTACTTGATGAACCTAACAATATTCCCGTAACCGACACTCCAGATGCACTGCGTAGTAAACTGGAAATTATTAAAAGAAAATCACTCGTCGATTACAGTTGCTCAGTAGCTCTAAACGCTTGGAATCTAAATAAGATAAAAGAGTTCAGAGATCTCGGAGCCTATTGCTTCGCAGAGTTCGACGAGCTTGGCGACAAGCCTACCGGTTTGACTGACGCGGGTATCCTCCTAGAAGCAATGAAGCGAGTCAAAGAGGAGGGTGGAATGATGCTTCTTAATTGTCGAGAAGCAAAAATCGTCGATAAAGCCATAAATGAAATGCGCGCCGTAGGAAAGAACAGCTTCAACGACTATAACGACTCTTTCCCTCACGTTGCTGAAGCTATGGCTGCTGCAGATCGATTACTCATGGCTGAGGATATCGGGGTTAAAGCACATCTTCGAGAAATATCAACTCATGAAACTTTAAGAGTTATTAGATGCCTGAAAAAGAGCAACATATCCACTGAAGGGAGACCGGATCACCTCTTTCTCAACAAAGTGGATCACGCTGCACTCGGCCCCCTTGCGGAGCAGTGGACGCCTATACGGCGACCAGAGGATTCACTTGATATGCTGAAAGCTTTGAATTCGGGGTTAATCGATGTCATCGCATCCGATCATGCCCCCCATACTTTGGAGGAGAAGAGCCTCGGCTACAAAAATATCTGGGCTTCCCCCCTGGGATCCCAGCTGTAGAGACTATGCTTCCCCTTCTCCTCACTGAGGTCAATAAGGGAACACTGAGCCTCGCAAGACTCGTGGAAGCTACCGCAATAAACCCCGCTAAGATACTGGGGATTTATCCCAAGAAAGGATGCATACAGGTAGGCTCTGATGCTGACCTTGTCCTCGTCGACATTAAAAAAGAGAGGACAATTAGAGGCGAAAACCTCCATGGAAAAACGAAGTGGACCCCTTATGAAGGGTGGAAAACAAGGGGGGAACCCGTTCTAACCTTCATCAGAGGTATTCTCATATATGATGAAGTAATAATAGGTAAACCCGGACAAGGAAAAGCATTGCACATGATGAATAGTAATACATGCAACATCAAATAATCTAGTTATCAACCATTAGACTATATTTAATCTCAGGATTTCCTTTCATTGTATTACCCACATAGCAATGTCGAACATTGTTCATGATTCCGCTCTTCTGCTCATCGGTAAGCACCGCTTTAACCTTAACTTCGACCTCGAATGCTATTGCTCTGCCCGGATTTTGGCCATTTGTTTCTTTGATCTCAACAGTTAGACCTTCGTCTGAGATTTTATGCTTCCTCAAGTATAGAGCTGCATAGAACTCGGCGCATAATCCCAGGCTTGCAACCATGATTCTACCTGGACTAGGGCCCTCGGCGGGAGTGGTCTCATCGATCTGCCCTGAAATGATGGTGAAGCCATCGACTTCGGCTTTCAGCTTCATCCCTTTGACTCTAGAAATGGTTATGCTCATACTTCTACGAGATAGTTAAAGCGCTTAATAAGTTTCAACATAGTCAACAATTAGAAACCCATTTAACCGAAACACACTCGTGAGTCTAATCTATGGGCATCGGTGGTGTCGGTGACATTGAACCCGTCTGGCAGTATATAGCGAGAGCCTCAGCAGCGATAAGTATGGGGCAGTTAGACGAGGCGGAGCTCTACGCCAAGAAGGCCCTCAGCACTGAGCCTAGTCTAGCAGAGGCGTATATACTATTATGTGATGTTCTCGAGAAGAAAGGAAAAAGAGGCGAAGCAAACCTCTATTATCAGCAGGCAGTTACAAGCCAGCCTTTCAACATCACTCTTACTGGAGCTTACGCCTATTTCCTCTTCAGAAACGGTCAAGTTGACGATGCAGAAGTCATGATCCGAAAAACTCTTGCTATCGCACCAGATCATGCCGCTTACAGAACATTCTACGCTGTTGTCCTCCAGCAGAAAGGGGACTTGGAAAAAGCAGAAGAGAACGTCCGGACAGCTGTCACAATGGATCCTAAATCTAGTGACGCCCACTCAACTTACGGCGTCATTCTCTGGAAGAAAGGACGTCACGACGAAGCTATCAAGCACATTACCCGCGCTATAGAGTTGAAGCCTAACGATCCTAGTATCCAACTCAATTATGCACTTGTTCTAGAGAGCGTAGGTAAGCTTGAGGAGGCAGCAGTTCACTATCAGAAAGCACTGGAGCTACGCCCCAATTGGCCTGAAGTAAAAGAAAGATATGAGAAGCTAAAAACCTTAAAAGACGACCCCAAATTCATATTAAAGCAAACAAAAATCCTCAAGGATCAGGGCAAAATCGGTGAGGCAGAGGTCATTTACAAGAAGATCCTCGAATCCAACCCAAATCTAAACGAAGCACATAACGATTACGGGGTCTTCCTCTGGGAAACAAAACGGATTGCCGAAGCTGAACCCCAACTCAAAAAAGCAGTCGAACTCGACCCTAACTGGGTTACGGCTCAATACAACTTAGCACTATTTTACACGAGTCAGGGAAGGTTCGCTGATTCTGAACCCTTCTTCAGTCGAACAATAGAGTTATACCCCAATTTTCCAGATGCTCACTTCTGGTATGCGAACATCCTCTTCAAACTAAATAAGGGCGTGAAAGCGGAGGAGCATTACAAGAAGGCTATTGAGCAAAAACCCGGATTCAAAAAAGCTCACGAAAACTATGGACATCTCCTAAGAACACTCGGCAGGATAAAGGAGTCAGAGGAACATTTCAAGAAAGCCAACACATAGACAACTTTAGACCATTTTGAAATGAAAGAACTACCAGGTAATGCCCCCGAAGCATTTCCCCTAGCTTGAAACGTTCAGCATTTACTTATTGTAAATATACAAAAACTGGTGATATTTGAGCAAAAGGTTCCCAAACCAACTCAATCTAAGAGGATTTATCCTACCTCGAAGAGTCTTATTAGAGTATTAATGAATGTTCTAGGAATCGTCGGCGGCCCCAACCCAACAGGTAACACCGGGCTGCTCGTAAAAGCTGTACTAGAAGGCGCGCAATCATCTGGCCATGTGACCACATTATTCAACCTCGCAGAGCTTGATGTAGGACACCTAACAGCGAAAGACCAAAAAATCACATACCCTAAAGATGATATGGAAAAGCTTTACCCCCACATCGAATCGATGAGTACCCTTGTTATCGGGAGCCCCATCTACTTTGAGGCTTGGGACAGCCGCACAATCACCTTCCTCAACAGGCTCTATGTTTATAGTGAAGCGCGAAAGGGAAGGTTCCCGAAAGGGGCGAAAGTTGTTAACTGCATTACATATGGGTGGGATAAGATCGGAGCCTATGATAAAATACATGACTGGGCTGAGGGAATGGAAAAATATTTAGGACTAATGCCTGCAGGTAGGCTTAGTGCGGAAGGAACGGGGAGCAAACCAGTGTCCAAACGAAATGACCTTCTCGAAGAAGCTCGAAATATAGGTAGTAAACTCTAATCTTATTCGATTCTAGAGAGTCTTAACACGGTAGCTTATCTTCGGGTTACTCTTTAGAGTGTTTCCGACATAACACCGTTGGATCTCCATGGAGAGATCCTGAACTTGGGACTCTGTTAACGAGGCTCCGACTTTTATCTCGATGTTGAACTGGGAGGCTCTACTGGGTACCTTCTCGTTTACAGCCTCAACTGAGAGAACGAGTTCAGTAACCTGAATGTTGTTTCTATTCAAATATAACGCTGCATGAAAAGCGGAGCAGAGACCAAGGCTTGCCGTAAGAAGCTTACCCGGACTCATACCGGCCGGTAGAGTTTGTGCATCAATTCTACCAGACATGATTTCGAATCCGTCTGCCTCAGCTTTGAATTGAGTGCCTTCTATTTGAGTAATTTTAACGCTCATAGTCGTTCTACCGGGAACATAATACGGTAAGTTAAGTATCTTCTCCCATCCGGTTAGGTGAAACATATAAACATCTTCCCATCTGATTCTATGTACGCCTCGGTAGCTCAGCCTGGCTAGAGCGGCAGCCTTGTAAGCTGTAGGTCACGGGATCAAATCCCGTCCGGGGCTCCATTCTCTACATCTAAAAGGGCATACAAATCAATTCATAAGTTAGGATACTTTCCACGCTGTTAGAATTTAGATCTTTAAATTACACCAAACATCAACCGCTAATTATGGGATATTGCGAAAATACTTTAACCAGTGTCGGATTTCTCTTTAGAAAGTTAAAAGAGCTTCAGTTGTTTGCTCTTTTTAGGTTGTTTAATTTTTAGTGTCTCTTTTTTTGCTGAGGGCTTTATAGGTCTCTCCTGAACTGGGTCAGGTTTAATGGATTTTTGCTTACTGCTCTTTTTAGCTTTAGCCGTAGGCTTGGATTGATCATTCTCTATTGGTTGTGAATTCGCGATCTTTGGCTTTACCGCAGTCTTTGCCTCAGTCTTTACCTTCTTTATTGGAGTCTTCTTTGTTTTCGAAGCTTTAGATAACGCCTTAACAGTTTTCACGCTAACATTTGCATTCTTTTTTGTTTTTGTGTTCGATGTTATACGTTTCTTGCTAGCCTCCGCTTTCATCGAAGACTCTTCACGACCTTTAACTTCGTTTCCTTCTCAGTTTTCGGTACTGCAATTAGGTCTACGCGTTCGGGATGGCTCATTAAGATGTGTTTTTTAAGACCAACTTCGCTGTTCAAAACCCGGTTACAGACGGGACAGGGAAGATTAACGGCGAGGAACTCAACCTCCTTCCCAAGGTACTCACGCCGATACCTCGATGCAAGTTTCTCCGCCTCATCATAGCTTACTCTTCCCTCTGTTTTTATCTGGATATTGATTGTTACGGTGAAACTGTTATTGTGATCGATATCATGCGTAAGACCTATCTCCCTTACAGCGCCTTTGAGCTTATTTTCTTGGGCGGTCACAGATTCACCTCTTTCTAATTGATCTGAGCCTTAAAGTGGGCGTGAGGGTTTAAAAGCATGCCCGTATCCACGGATGGTCACGTAAACAAAAAATAAAATGCGACAATTCAATAATATATGGATTGTACGTTTAACGTTTATAGGAGCCATATTTCTGAACTGCGCGCCCCACTGCATTGTAGTTTTCTATGGGCGTGTCCTGGAATACGGTACAGCCAGGGCCGATCATAAAGCCCCCACCTTCTGCGCATTCTTCTATCGCTTTCTTAACTGCGGCTTCAACCTGCTTTGGGGTCCCACTACGGAGGAGTTTCTCGTGGTCTAACCCTCCACAGATGCAGAACTTATCGCCATAGATCTCTTTACCCTTCTTTATGGGGGTCCAGGAGTGGCTTGCCCAATTAATTGATGTAACAGGGTACTTCTTGAACCAGCCTTCCTCCATTAGTTTCTCCGGATTTCCTTCGGGGGTGCTACAGATATGCATCAGTTTTATGGGTGCTTTCACGGAATCAAGGATCTTCTTATCGTAACCAAGTGCATATTGCTCTAATTGCTTCTTATCAAGGTCTCGCCAAATACGGCCGCCTCCACCGACTCCAAAGAAGATTCCTGAGGCTCCAGCATCGATGCATGCTTTTGCGAAGTCGATTGTTGTCTCAGTAATGGTCTCAAGTCCTTTCTTTAGGGCGTCAGGGTTCTCCTTCATATCCTTGAGAACCTGTTTAGGTGTACTAACGCCGTGCATGGCTTGGATGATAGGGCTTGGGATTGTGTAGATGAAGGGCATTCTGCGGAGGTCACGGGACAAGATCTCGTTGCAGCGGATGAACTCGCGGAGTTCTTTTCGTGGTTCTAAGACCCAGAGCTTCTCCCAGTCCGACGTTTCCTTGACGGCAACTTCTTTTGTAGGGGCTTCCTCTTCGTTGTTGATAAACTCAAATTTGCTTCCCCATTGCATTGCCATGAACCGGTAATATGGTGTGACCTTAAGAAGATCCATTGAATAATCGAGTTCTCGAAGGAGTGCCATGTGGGCTTTCGCTGATTCTTCGCCGTCTCGTGTAGTTTTCTCCCAACTGTATCCGTTTAGCCACTTGCAGGCAGGGAAATGCCCCCATAAGGCCCATGGAACGCGGTCAGGGGTCTTATTATTCATGACAGCTAAGATTCGGTCAAATCTTTCGGACTCCAAAGTGAATCAGGGTACAGTAACTTCATTGGAGAGTAATACAGTTTGCGGGCTTGATCAGCCCATATGAAGCTTATTTGAGGTTTACCTAAAGTTATGTATGTTAGCGAGAATTCTGCAAACATCTATAAGTCATGGATCAATCCTGATCATAGTTTCTGGTGACTGTTTTGAAGTATCGCAAGTTCGGGAGAACCGGGTTTGAGGTTTCTGCGCTCGGGTTCGGCGCAATGAGGCTGCCTATACTTGATGGAGATTCTGCAAAGATCAATGAGCCGTTAGCAATCCGTATGATCCGCTATGCTATAGATAACGGCATCAATTACGTTGACTCTGCATACGGATATCACAGAGGCAATAGTGAAGTCCTCGTCGGCAAGGCTCTCCTTGACGGTTACCGTGATAGAACAAAGGTCGCCACAAAGATGCCGACGTGGATGATCAACAGTAAAGAGGATATGGAGAGATGCTTCAACGAGCAGCTACAACGCCTTCAAACGGATCACATAGATTTTTACCTTCTACACGGCCTCGGTAAGGACCGGTGGCCAAAGATAAAGGACATCGGTGTATTCGACTGGGCTGAGAAAAAGATCGCTGAGGGGAAGATAAGATACCTCGGCTTTAGCTTCCACGATGAGCTCCCCCTCTTCAAAGAGATTGTGGATAGTTATGATTGGACGTTCTGCCAAATCCAGTACAATTACATGGACGAGAAGTTTCAAGCCGGAACAGAGGGACTAAAGTATGCAGCAAGTAAAGGCCTCGCGGTTATCGTTATGGAGCCAATCGCCGGTGGCCGTTTAGCAATTAAGCCTTCAGCCGTAATCCAAGAACTCTGGGAAACCGCAAAAATCAAGAGAAGCCCAGCGGAGTGGGCGCTTCAGTGGGTTTGGAACCACCCCGAGGTCGCAGTTGTCCTAAGCGGAATGAGTACCTACCAGCAGGTAATAGAAAACATCGCTTCTGCAGAACGAAGCAGTATCAGTCATCTTACCGAAGATGAACTTCTCTTAATCGGAAAGGTTGCATCTAAATACCGTGAACTTGGCCCAATCGGTTGCACCGGATGTAGATACTGTATGCCATGCCCGAATGGAGTAGCTATTCCTGAAATATTTAGTCTCACAAACGAGTACTGGGCAGGA
Organism: uncultured Gammaproteobacteria bacterium; assembly: GCA_963698735.1. GTDB lineage: Bacteria > Pseudomonadota > Gammaproteobacteria > Steroidobacterales > Steroidobacteraceae > RPQJ01. Next base: position 242,432 of record CAVOSA010000021.1, read on the forward strand.
GATAGGAACGCCTCAATTAAACAGAAGTATAAAGACACCTTAAAACCGGAGCAGTACGCAAAAAACTGCATAAAGTGCGGTGTCTGTGAGGAAGCGTGCCCCCAACATTTACCTATCAGAGAGCTTCTTCGCGGCTCGGGGCAGACCTTCGAGTCTGAACGCTAGCCAATTCAATCCACTTTTTAGGAAGCCACGTCTCACCTAGATATTACGGGGCTTCAGCGTTGGATTTCGATTATGAAAGATACAAACCGATGCCAGTGAGCTATGAGTTGCGTCTTGCTGTACTAAAAAATATGCAACAGGGTGATGATCCTTTGCCGGACATTGAAGGGAGAGAAGAAACAAAAAAAGATGTGCTCCGATCAGTGCTCAGCGGGAGCTCACCATATCTAGTAAGCAGAGAGGGAACAGGAAAAACTCGTCTCGCGGAGAGTCTAGCCAAGCTTCTCCCACCAGTTCCAAAGGTAAAAGATTGCCCCTATAACTGTGATCCAAAATGGTCTGAAGAGTGGAAATGCCCGTCATGTAGAAGCGAAAAGGACCCTGAGTGGGAACTAATTTCAGGAGTCGAGCGATATAGCCGAATCCAAGGAAACGAGTACACGAACGAGGCTAAGATTCTCGGAGTTAAAGATATTCAAGCAATAGTGCAAGGAGGTAGCCCAACAGATCCAAAAGCTTTCATCGGCACGGGTGTTCTCCGCGGCAACAGAGGTGTTGTCTGCGTCGATGAGCTTCCAGCAATACCGACTAAAGTGCAAGTGCTGTTTCACCCGATGCTCCAAGAGGGAAAAATCATTCTGGAGGAGTACAACTGGGTTCGCCCAATCGACATTTTCTTCGTAGCAACCGGAAATCCAACGGGTTTCAGCCACGTTAATCGCGTGCCTGAACCTTTGTTGGATAGACTAGAGCTAATCACGATGAGGCTCCCCGAGGAGGACGTAGAGAGGGAGATCATGCTTAAAGAGGGATTTAGAATCCACGATGATTTTTATATGGAAAAACGGAGAAGGAAGATAAATGAGCCATTCTACGCTCTACCCTCCGATCTTAAAAGACGCAGTTTCGCACCATGGTGGATCGTAGATACAGTTGCAAAGGTGGTAAGATACACACGAAACTGCCCTAATATCGACCGCGGTGCTAGTATCCGCGGTAGCATAAGGAGCCTTGATCATTCATTAAGCTCTGCTGAACTTAACCAGAAGTTAGTCGTAGGCCTTGCAGATGCCTCTGAAGGATTAAAACTCTCACTGAGAGGAAGGATCAGATTGAGAGCGGATCTCATCGGTTTCGACGATAGCCCAACTACTTTCATGCTTAAGAACGATGAGGTGGTTGAGGATATTCTATGGTATGCTGCGAGAGACGTTGGAACTTTGGTACTTAAGGCATTAGAAGACGATGTTGAACCCCATCAACTCGCAAAAGAGATAGGAAAAATTATTCTCCAGAATAATTTGTTATTAGGACTTAACTCTAACCCAACTGCGTTTAAAGTGGTTAGATTCATGGAGGAGCAACAACCGTGGGAGAGCCTCAGTCTCCTTAGTGACTTTGGGGATCTTATTCGAGATGCGCCTAATTCAGTTGATGAGGAGGTTTTAAAGGCATATAGGTTAAGCGCGCTTGAGATCCTCGCTCATACCTTAAATGCATCAAATGAAGAGGAACTGATCCCAATCGGAGAAGCTCTCTATACACCTAAAAGGATGAAGTAGCATTGCTGGAACCCCGCCAGAACCCGTGTAGCGACTTTGAGGACGGAACATTAGAGCTACTCCGAGACGCAGCCCGAGTTCAGATGGGAAGAGGACTTGACCAAGACTCGGCTCTCATGGAGAAAGTAAAAGAGAAAGCAGAGGAAAGGTTCGTAGCCGCGCAGAAAAAGCGTGAGGAACTTCAAGAGAAACTTGACTCGATGAAGGCGGAGGATATGCTACGTTCCGTGGAGAAGCTCCTAGAAGGGGAAAAACCAGACGAAGTACTGAAAGATGTAAAAATCTCCACCAACATGGAAGGCGTCCAGGAAGAAATTGATTCTCTCAGCGAAGAGACCCGCGGAGTTACCAGTGAGGATTGGGACTCGGTGATTCGAGACCTCGAGAAAAAAGGCTTCCTTGATAGCAAAGGTTATGGAGTAGCCTTAACCTCGAAAGGTGCAGAACTTCTTGGCAGAGGCTTTCTAAGCAGAATCCTCATTAACTTAGCTCGGAAAGGGCTTGGTGCCCACCGCGTTGAAGACGCCGGATATGGACCCTGGAAAGCATCTACATTTCGTGCCTTCGAGCCAGGAGACCCTTATGACAGGATCAGTATAGAGACTAGCCTCCTCGCTACTTTGGAGAGGAAGGGAAGATTCAGTGACATGCGTGTAGTGGATCTCAGAGTCTATGAGCCACGTTATGCAACAGAAGTCCACTTCGGGGTTCTCGTGGACCAAAGCGCTTCTATGAAAAAGAAAGGAAAGATGGAAGCAGCGGTCGAGACAGCTTTGGCTCTTTATGAGCTAATGCGGATCGATTTCCCAGAGGATAAATTGCGAATCTACGCTTTCAGCGAATCGGTTAAACAGGTACAACCATGGGAGCTCATCAGAATGACAGTACCACAGCAATTCACCGATATCCGAGCCCCACTACGCACATTCCGTTTATCCGTATCCAATGAACCTGGAAACAAACAGGCTCACCTGATCACCGACTCAGCACCAAATTACCTAGATGGAGAATTTGTGGGCTTCTCTAAAGCAATGGATGCGGTCCTTGAAGAAGCTCGACTATTCAGACTCAACGATATCGTTCTCAATGTGATCATGCTGGATGATGATCCTGAACTTCGTGAAATGGCAGAAAAGATTGCGCGAATGAATCTGGGGCGTGTCTTCTTCACAGACCCAAAAAGCCTCGGCGAAGCCCTAGTAATGGATTATCTTTCTTCCAAGAGAGAACTGCTTTCCACCTAAAACTAAGACGAGTTAAGGGGCGGCCCCAATTTCTGGATTGGACACTCCTTAGTGAGAGCGATCTTAATTTCAGAGACTATAGAATGGTGTTTAAATCGACTCCTTACGTAAAAAGTTAAATTCTTTTAATAAATAATTAAAATAAATTTGAAAAATAAAGAGGTAGAAAGACCTTCCGAGATTGAATAGTATAAATTCTTCGATCCACCGCCTCCGAAAATGGACAGATCGATGATTTTAAAGAGCTTTATGGAGCTGAGGTCAAGACTAGGGTTGAGGTCTCTCAAACTTTACGTCCTCGCCTATGCTATATAGAAAAACAGTTGCAACCGTTGGTCCAACAAACTTGAATCGACTCCCTATCCTTCGAATAACTCCCCGATAATTGTTCATCTTATCCTGAGCATTAAGCCACAACATGAAACTCCCGCTCTCCTGTTGAAACCGCTCAAACTCTCGAGCATTATGAATAGTGGCAAGGATCTTGTTTCGGTTATGGATGATCCCAGGGGCATCCATAAGTCTTCCAATATCCTCAGCACCATAACTAGCGACTCTCGGAATATCAAAATCCTGGAAGGCGACCCGGGTAGCAGGCCATTTGTTAGCTATTGTGGTCCAATTTAACCCAGCTTGGAAAACGCATCGAGTAAGATTCTCAAAGACCGCTGAATCGGATGGAGGTTTCAAGACCCTATAAAACCAACTAGTCCAGACAGATTCATCCATGGTTAACATGAATAACTAGGTGGCTAGTTTTATATCACTAACGCTTCAAGTATGCGCGCTGGATGACTACATCCTGAATCGGCCAGTCTTCAAAAACATTACCGCTGATCGTCTTCGTCCCCGTCGCAACCCCAGCTATGCTTTCAACAATTTCCCAACCCTGAATAACCTTACCAAAAACCGCGTACCCATAGCTGCTTTTTGAAGGATCGAGGTCAGCGTGATCGATGACGTTAAAATAGAACTGACTAGTAGCACTATCTGGACTGGCTGAACGTGCCATCGCGATAGTACCTTTGAGGTTCTTCAATCCCGTGGATTCGAGTTTAATGGGAGGATTAGTTGGTTTCTGAGTTCCATCAGCTGTGAAGCCACCGCCTTGAACGACAATAAAGGTTGCTAACTTGACGACGCGATGGAATACTGTTCCATCGAAGAACTTTGCCTCAACATATTTTATAAAGTTAGTAACAGTCACAGGCGCCTTATCCTGGTAAAGTTCAATCTCTATGATGCCCTTCGATGTCTCAAAGACTACAAGCCTAGGCTCGGGGGTAAGAAAGAAACCCGAGAAAGCGACAACACTTGAGATCATGAAGATAGCTATGAAAACTAAAGCCAAACCGCTCTTTTTTGTGAGCTTCATATTAGAGGCTGATACGGTACCGCCTCAAAAGCATTATTCAACAAAAAGGTTTAGGAGATGACACCAAGTAGGTCCGCCTTCGTTATTATACCTACTAAGACCCCCTTACGCTGCACAAGAACAGCAGCGTAGAATTTGAGGAGACTTGAAAGAAGACTAACAGGGGCATCCTCAGCCACAAGAGGGAAAGGCTCATCCATTATTTCAGCAATAAACCGAACCGAAGTTTCACCCTTTGCAGTAAGCATGTGATCTAGAATTGTTCCTTCACTGATTGCTCCGACAGGCATCTCACCTTCAAGTATAGGAAGTTGACTGAAACCAGTCTGCTTCATTATTCCTATCACATCCTGAACAGTACAAGTCTTCTGAACACTGATGACATTCCGAGTCATTAGTACAGAGGCAGCGACCTGTTTTTTCTGCTCAAGCCGGTCAAGCGCTTCGAATATTGCTTTAACTTTAATATAGCTTGGCTCAATATTTCCCGCCTCCAGTTTAGCTATATAGGACTGACTAACACCAGCGAGCCCCGCCAACTGGCTTTGAGTTAACCCCAATTTTCTTCTTCTATCGGGAATTATCTCGAGAGCGGGGAGCATGATTAGGAGTAAACTCGAGTGCTAGATATATTCTTCGGTGAATATTTCGTAGAAGATCCGGAATAAGAGCAAGCAAATTAAAGAACCTGCACACAAAAATATTCTGAAAGGAATTCAATTAATCAAAAACTAATATATAGAAGAATACTCACAATACGCTATTCACCCTTCGAAGGAAACCCCCATGAACATACAACAAAAAAATGGCACTCAATTATACCGGGAATCGCAACGGCTCATATCAGTTAAATGTGGAGAAAAGGTGGTACCAACTCTTCAGTAAAGAGACGCAGGCTTACCCTGTGACGTATGAGCTTCTACCTCCACGCGGTCTTGAGATGAAGAGCATCGAAGCAATCAAACATCTAGCTAGCCGCTTGGAAGCAGTCACAGTGACTGATAATCCAATGGCAACACTCAGGGCTTCATCGATAGCTTACGGACAAATAGCGAACACGTCACTCAAAATTGAAGTCATACCTAACCTGAGTTGCCGCGACAGGAACCTCTTAGCGCTTCAGTCAGACGTGCTTGGCGCACATCTACTAGGTCACAGGGGCATCTTCATCATAACTGGAGATGCCCCCTCGGGATCGAGAAAACTTCAAAGGAGTATGGGAGGTAAACAGTATAGACCTATGTAAGGTGGTCAAGGGATTAAGCAATGGACAGGCAGTTGTCCGCGGCGTATCCAAGGATCTTACTAATACAGTTGGTCTCTCGGTGGGAGGAGCTATCGTCTTTGGACGTTCAGCTGAGCTCACAACTTACCGTAAAAAAGTTGAGGCTGGGTTCGATTACTTCATCACCCAGATAACCTACGACTCTGAGCAGATAATTAGATTCTTCGAAGAGGCAGAAAAGGATGGAAATCCTGTAAGGAAGCATGTCCAGATTGGCATATGCCCAGCAGCAACATTGAAGAAATTTCGTAACGTATCACGAATGCCAGGTATCCAAGTTCCTGAGAAAATAAAACATCGACTTGAGAACGCTAATGACTACTGCGGTGAGATGATTTCAACTCTTCTAGATCTCACAGAAGATGTTAAAACAAAACTCAGTGGATACAGCTTAGGTTTCCATATTATGCCGATGGGAAGTAACGAGATGGGATTAAAACTAGTAGAGGAATTAACATGATAATAGGACGAAGTGTAGCCGGAGTACAACCTCGAACACAAGAGCTGATTGCAAAGACTCGCTCCTACGACAGAGGGAAATTAACCGAACAGGAACTGGAAATTGCGTTTACTGAAGCTACAAAAATCGTTATTAAAGGCCAAACAGACGCCGAGCTCACCCATATAAACAGTGGAATGCTCAAGAGACAAGATCTTCTTCGTCCTTTCAGTACCGGACTCGGTGGATGCGCTGTCGGCCCCATGATCAGGTGGTTTAACAACAACACATTCTACAAAGCACCCCTCATAAAAGGAGAGCTTCAGTGGAAAGAGCCTGTAACCCTGGAGGAGGCTTACGTAGACGAGCTACCTAAATTGGCTTGGAAAGCTGTCCTACCAGCTCCGTACACATTTATGGCACTTAGCCATGATAGTTACTACAATAACACAGAGAAGCTCATGTTCGCTTTCGCTGAAGTTCTCAACCAAGAAGCAAGAGAACTGGAAAAGAAGGGTTTCACGTACATCCAGTTTAGCGACCCTGCCTTGGTTTATGTCGTAACAAGGCCTCAAAACTTCTCAGCAGCTGCTAAAGCATTAGAGATCGCTACCGCAGGACTCAAGGCGACGACTTGCCTTCAGACCTTCTTCGGAGACGCATCCCCTGTGATTAAGACCGCTGAAAGCTGGGCAGTAGACGATATCGGCATCGACCTCTACGAAACAGATTTGAAATCGCTTAAAATGGATCATGATAAAGGGTTAGTCCTCGGCATCGTAGACGCACGTAACAGCGTCATTGAAGACGCATTTTATCTCTCAACCATAGTTAAACAAATCCAAGAAACAGAGAAACCAAAGAGACTTGCCGTAAGCACAAATTGCGATATGGATTTTTTAACCTTAGATAAAGCCGAGGCAAAAATGTGTGTTCTTACCCAAATCGCTGAGAAATTAGGAGGAAAATGATATGGCAAAAAAGCTATTTCAGACATACGAGATCGGTAGCTTAGCAAAACAGAACTGGAGGCTTAAGGGATTCAGTGGAGGTAAGATCATCCGATGCAGACATCACCGAAGCAGAGGTTTGGGGGAAGAAACTTGGGATCGACTACGAACCCCTCGTCAAACTGTTAAAGAACAACACACCCCAACAAAAACAGGAGTTCATTAAATGGAGTGTCCTATACGCAATCCGGATGTTTGAGCGATTAGGAATCGACTGGGTGTATACCGGGGAGCAGTGGCGGGAGGAGATGTACGCCCATGTCATCAAAAATCTGGGTGGATTCGAGTTTACAGGCTGGATTAAGAGCTTCGACTACAGGTACTTCCGAAAGGCAGCAGTAGTCAACAAAATTCACTACAAAGATCCATTCTATATCGACGAGTTTAACTACGTGAAAAACATCGCCAAAAACGAGTTAAAGATCCCGATTACCGGGCCATATACTCTCATGGATTGGAGCTTCAACGAGTTCTACGATAAGAAAAACCATGAAATAAGGGACTTGAAGAAGCGTAAATCAGCTGCAAGGAAAGAGTTCATCCTCGATGTTGTTGATGAGGCACTTCGCCCCGAGTTCAAGAAGCTAATCAACAGTGGCGCAAAATGGATTCAGATCGATGAACCAGCCATAACAACACACCCCTCTGCTGAGGAGATGGAGATGTTCGTTGAAGCTTGGAATAGGTTAGTTAAAGGCTCCGATTGCATTTTTAGTCTTCACAACTGCTTCAGCGACTACAAACTACTCGCAAAGTACGCGCCTGATCTTAAGAACTGTAGTCAGCTATCATTAGAGTTCGCGAATCGGGATACGAAGAAATTAGGTAAAAATAGACCTGCTTACGATGATCTAAAAGATTTCGAGGAATATGGTTACAAAGGGAGACTATGCCCCAGGTTTCGTAAGCGTACATACAGACGAGATAGCTAACGCAGAGGTACAGCGGGACAGGATACTATACGTCGCGAGCCTCGTTGGGAAAGAAAGGGTTTGGGTTACACCTGATTGTGGCCTCCGTACTCGAACCTGGGAGAAATCCTTCGAGAAGCTACATGAGATGGTCAAGGGGGCAGAGCTTGCCCGTTTAGCTGCCTAACTCTGCTAAAAAAATTCTCGAATTCAGAAATAGCTAAACGGAAATAATTAAAAAATCCTACTTGTGTATGTAACAATCTAAGTTTCTGGTGAAGTTTTGATGCGTTCGTACAATTTAGCTGTGTACCCGTTCAGATGTCTCTTTACGAGAACCGTTGTAGCGTTATCTATTTGGTACTGAGGAATGACCCGATATCTAGCTGGGCGGACAAGCCGGAGGCCTTCAAGGCTAATTGAGCCGTCCTCATGATAGCTACAATGAAACTTATACTTGTTATATTCGAGAAGCCCAACGCGATCCGGAAGGCTACTAGGGAGCACCAGACGCATAGGTGTGAGAACATAGTTATAGTTGCAGGCTGCACAGAGAAACCCATTCCGGAAGTCACTGGTACTCACTTTAACCTCAACTCCTCTGAGTATATTCCCGATGTACTGGATCCCCAATCTCTCCTCTACTACTCTCTCCCCTAAACCACAGGCATCGACGACGAAGTGGTTATCCAACTCATGAATCCTCTTTTGACCCAAGACTGTAATTGGGACCTCTGAGCCTACCATGAAGCAGTCTAGCTGAAGCAACCAAGCCTGCGCAACGTCCTTGAGGAAACTGTGGAGAGGTGTCTCACCCATAATCGGTGCCTGTTAACATGAGATTTATAAAGGATCAGACTGGGATGGGGGAGACACAGGTGAAAATGTGTTGAAGATTAGATGTAGCCATTCCACATGTCCTCAAAGATCCGAACAGCATCAACTTTGCTTATACTTCTGGGGTTATTGAGGAGACTACGTGTAATACGCATAGTTTCATCAGCGATACGAGGTACATCCTCTTTCGGGACACCGAGTTCTCCGAGGCTTCGTGGAATTCCTAGGTCCTCATTGAGCCTAACGACAGCTTCTACAGCGATATCAGCGGCTTCGCGTGAATTCAACCCACCAGTGTCCTCTCCGAGAACCTGAGCAACATCCGCTACTCTATCAGGAATCGCCAGAGCATTATACTTCATAATATAGGGCAAGGCCATAGCACAACTAAATCCATGAGGTAACTGCTTCATCACTGCAAACCCATAAGCCATTGCGTGACCACCACATACACTTGAGTTAGCGATCGAAAGACCTCCGAGCATGCTTGCCATCGACATACCATACCTAGCTTCTCTGTTGTTACCCTGACTAAAAGCGAGACGAAGATTCTCCGCAATGAGTTCCATAGATTGGAGGCAGTAGGCATCAGCATATACATTGGAGCGGAGCGACATGTAGGCTTCTACAGCATGACTAAGTGCATCCAGCCCCGTGTTAGCTGTCACTTTCTGGGGGAGACTAATCGTTAATTCGGGATCCACTACTGCGATGTCCGGCATACCAAAAGGGTGAGTAAATCCCATCTTCATATCCTGGTGTGTTACAACGAGGGTTGCTGTCGCCTCAGAGCCTGTACCAGAAGTGGTTGGAATAGCTATTAACGGCAGACCTCTTCTCTGAAGTTGAGAACCTGATAGATAATTAGCTAGCTCACCTGGGTTTTTATTCATCAGGCTCGCGACTTTAGCCATATCGAGGCTACTTCCGCCTCCTACGCCGATGACAAGGTCGTAATCTTTGGCTCGTGCGACTCCGGTTAGCACATCAGCGACGCGGAGAGTTGGTTCGGGCTCGACTCCGTTCCAGGTATCGGTTTCGAAACCCGAATCGAGTAAGGGCTTTCTAACCTTATCCACTAAACCAATCTTCTCAACTGTCGAGTCAGTAACTATAAGGACACGTTGGCCTCCTAACAGTTTTGCCTCTTCCGAAATTTTATCAACGGCGCCATACCCAAATAGCGTTTTCCGTGGAGCGAGGAAGGTTCTCAAAATACTTGCATCTAGCAACTCTCAGACACCAAGAGTAAAACAGAGGGATGGTTTATTTTACATTTGCTTGCTCTGGGACTTCTCGATCTTCTCAAGAGCTGAAGCGATGATCATAGGAAAAAGACTGGTGATCTCTCCAAATATTGTTGCAGTCATCTCTAAATTTTCACCATGTAGCTTACCCCAGCTCACTGATTCACGGAGTGGTGCCCCGCTTAGACTTCCATCTGCTACAGGTGCTGAGCTTATTTGGATAGCTGCATCCAATCCCTCGCGAAGAGTGTGCATATACTGAGTGTGATGCTTCGGTGTTCCTCCCCCAAGTAGTATGGCGCCACTCTTCTTAGCGTTAAACACCATGTCGCTGAAAAGGTCAAAGTCCTTAAGCGGATTCAGACTCAACGGTTTCTCCCGAGAGTACATCCACATAGGGATGCCTAACATGCAGTCAACGAACCCTGGACTGAAAATTGGTACATTTTTCTCCGCTGCGACATGAAGCACACTATCTTCATCCTCAACCCTTAACCCAACTTCTCGAAGTAACCCATGGATTGACGAATTCACACGTTTCGCCTCAGGGATCTCGTCAAGGATCTTAAAGAAGTAGGTCTCTAAGTCGATGAAAGTCTGGTTTTTGAAGTAGATATCGTAAGCGCGGTTGATACCCTCCTCGTAAAGAGCTTCATCATCGGCATCCTCCTTTCCTACATAGTGGTGGTGACCCATTGCCTCTATGAGGTCGCCAACAATGTTAGCGCCATTAGTTACAACTGCATCAATGTAGCCCCAACGGATAAGGTCCGAAAATATGTTTCTAAGCCCACCATGGCAAAGGGGACCAGATAGGGTGATAAAAGTCGTGTAATCAGGGTCACTAAAAATTTCTGCTACTATATTGGCTGATCGTCCTACTCTTCCGCCTTGAATAACTCCCGCTTTCGCCATCGCATCCGTCAGTTCAGCGACAGTCATTCCGGCACGGAGATGCATCTGTTCGACGCGCTTCAACTCAGCTCGCCGAACTCTTGACGCGGTTGATTTTGTATCGACCCATTATCACCCAATACTCAACTTCTTTGCCGTTAGCCAGTTTTTCCACAATCTCCGGATCCGTAGACATTGGAATATCGATTATCTCAAAGGTATCGAGGTCCATGATCTGAATGCCATTCGGGGTAACTGACACTATCTGTGCGCTTCTCTTATCGACGATTGGCACTTGAATTGTCGTACCAGCTTGTCCGAGGTAACTCTTTTTCTTACCATCGAAGAGACTTATTCCACTGGCACGGATCTTGGCGCTTCCATGTTTTCCGGGTTTACTGTGCTCGACATCGACAATCTGGCAGGGCTCATTGTCGATAAGACAATAGCTACCAACCTTTAAATCGCCAGCTTTTGCCATTTTGTAAGCCAAACATTCTCACCTATAAGTGACAGGGTCACATAATACTGTGAAAGTATAAACATTATGCGGAAAAAGAAGTTTTTTTCGTGTTCAGGTTGTCCTTCTCGTAATGAATAAACTAATATCTACAAATTCTAAGTTGAAAAATAGCTCCGTTCGTTGATAACGCTCAAGTGTATGATAAATTTAACCTGTCCTCTTGATTAGGTGGTAACCAAACTGGGTTTTGACGGGATCTGACATCTGCCCAACTTCCAGAGCAAATGCCGCTTGCTCGAACTCCTTAACCATCTGTCCGCGACCGAAGACACCGAGGTCACCCCCTCGTTTCCCACTTGGGCATGTGCTGTATTTCTTAGCTAAAGCGACAAAGTCTCCACCTGCTTTTATCTCCTCTTGTAACTTCAACGCTAGACTCTGCTTTTCTACAAGTATGTGCGAGGTTCTAATCTTGGACATAAATTCATCTTGTTGAATTGATTCTTACTGGGAAAAAAAGATTGAGTTTTATGGCTCGATCTTGTAGATAAGCACCCACTTATAGTTGCTCTCGAAGGCAATTTTAAAGTGAGCATTTGGCCCCTTAAGTGGGTTCGTGCTGGGGTAACTCAGCTTTGCGAATGTCGTGTTCCAGAATTTGTCGGTGTATCCATAGTTACCTTGCGCATCTTGGCCGACAAAAGGTTGTACATCGATCCCCGCAATCTCTGCCATAGGCACCCATCTCGCGTTAAGGCCATAAGGCCACGCCTGAGTGGGATCATTCGGGTTGAAAGTGTTGAAGACGAGAATATAGTCCGCACCAAACTTTTTCAGAAGTGGGAGAGACACGTTCTGAGGACTCATCATAATTTTACCCATAGTTATAATTGGGTATGTGGTCTGAGTGCTTCCATCTATGATCGTGGTTCTATTTGCTATTGTTTCTATCCAGTAACCATAATCCCACCAAGTTGCGATCACTGAATCCTCTGGCGTATTCGTTTTAAGCCATTCTAGAGCTTTGTGCCAATCGTCGGGGAACTTACCGTTCAGGTAGACAGGAACCATGCTATCTGCATAAGGCCCCGGTTGGCTAGCGTTTGTGCTCGCGAGAAATACCTGCGGAATGAAGCTGATACAGATCACAACTAAAAAACCAATTGCAGCGAACTTGTTAACCCCGAAAACAGCCCGTTTCTTTCTCTCCGGTTCATTACGTGCAGCTATTACTTTATTGAAAGGCGCCATAACCTCAATTAAGCCATAACTCGCCATAACTGCTCCTGGAATAGCGAATATTAGTAGGATTCTAACGAGTGTACCTGAGAAGTATAAGGTTGTAAGGTAAAATAGTAGCATGAAGAGCTTTTTTGTATCAAGGTTTTTTACTGTGTAATATGCGCCTAGGAGACCGAGAGCTAAGGCAATCCCCCAGTCTTCGAAGAAATTAGCCCATGTGCTGAGTTTATGCTCTCCTACACTGCTGAAGAGGGCGTTTGTCTCTCCAAAGGGATTGAGGATACGAAGGAATTTTCCACTTATGGCGTTTCCAATACCCACTAAGGGTAAAGCGATTATGAGAATACCGATTATAAGTATACCGACTAGCAAGGTTATGCGAAGTTTCTCATCGTCCATCCGCGTCTTCAAGATATCATATGCGAATGCAAAAGCAACTACCCCGATAGCTGCAAGGTTTTCAACATTAAGGAAATACCCCCATCCGAGATGAGGGACGTAAAGACTAGCTATAAGAAGCCCAACTACGTTTACAAGGCTGAAGCTAGTTATCTGGTGGACCTCATATTTTCCGGTCAGGATACTCAGGACAATAAATATAGCAAGGAGACCAGGTATATAGCGAGCAGCACCCCAAGAAGCGTTTAACCAACCGTACGCAATACCTCCCAAAACCGCGTATATGACCCTCTCGGGCAAACCACGTTTTCCATCGATGCTTCTTAAGAAGAACAGACTTGTTGAAGCGATTGCGAGTATTCCAATATTCTCAGTATCAAAAAAGCCCATCACAGTACGACTAATATAACTTGGGTTAATGGCTATCAGTAGAGCTGAGAATATTCCTGCAGCCCCACCGGCGAGATCTTTTCCGAGGAGATAAACTATTACGACTGTTAAACTAGCCATGAGTATCGGGAAATATAGACAAACATTGTACAAGTCAACCTTAATCCCTAAAGCATTCGTGAGTTGCCAAACCAAAACTCCACTGAAGGGTACACCAGGATAGCTTTGAATAGATATATCTCGCCCCATTGGGTACCAACTGAGAGTATCAACCCACGAATACCAAGCAGCGTAGCCATTCTTAGCAACATATTCTGCTACACGGTAATGGAAGAAGGGATCGTACTCATTGAGGTATGCACCCCACTGAAGTGGCTGAAGACGCAGGAATACAGCTACTGCAATAATTAATGCCAGGATGATGACCTCTATGAGCCCGTTCCGCGTAAACTTGAGAGGGAAGCCTTGCTTGACCTCTATAGGCTCTTTAATTACTTTGGATGCCATTGGCTTCACCATATCGATGTAGGTCCGTTTTATTTAAGTTACGATAGAAGGGTCTAGATCCCCAAGTAGAGTCGTTGAGCGAAACTATGTGGAAGCCCTCGATCCTTAATTGCACGGGAGGCGGCGTCCACATTATATTCTACTCTTTTGATGTTAACTTCAAGTTCGGGCAATTTGAGTATAGCAAAACTAGCACGGGGATCTCGGTCACGAGGCTGCCCTACAGATCCAGGATTGAACACAATACCATCTGAACGGCGTACAACATATGGTATATGTGTATGACCTAAGATAACAACGTCTGAGGCTGTGTGACCGAGATAGAGGTGGGCGTAGTTTTCCATATCATGTGGATGTACATAGCTTGTTAGGGGCTGAGTTGGGCTTCCGTGAAAGATAGCTATTCTTCTATTATCAAATTCTAAGCTATTATTGATGGGCAGATTTCTTAACCAACGTTTTTCCTCCTCAGAGAGAAGGCTCTTATGAATATCTATAGCTCGACGAGCCTCCCCGTTATACCAATCGTCTTCGAGTGAATCTATACCTCCTATAGCATCATCGTGGTTACCTCGCACTGCAAGGAATCCGGTGATACGAGCTTGGCGAATGCATTCTGAGGGATATGCACCGTAACCCGTGATGTCACCTGCACAGATCACTGTGTCGTAATCGCCAGCGTTGTCAAGCACTGCTTTTAACGCGTCGAGGTTACCATGAATATCCGAGAGAACAAGAATCCTCACAACTAATACATAGATTAGCATGTGTTTTAATTATATGCAGCGGATATGCTTAACTTCATAATACACAACGATTACTTCAATGAGTCTCACTTTCTCAACCCTCAGCGTAGAGTTTGAAGAGAGGCGGATCACGCTCGGTATCGCAGAACTCGGGAACGCGGCACTTGCAATATTCTGGGAGGGTGAGGAGCCGAAATGGGGATCTACGACACTCACATTACCTGACTCCATCAGTACACAAATTCTAGGGGATAGAGACACAATGCTGGGACGAGTCATCGGTATGTATCTTGCGAAGAGATTTGGGAAGATGGTGTTGGTGAGCACTCAACTCTCCCAGGGATACGGGAATGATTTAGGGAAAACACTGCTGAAGCTGACTCAGCAGTTGACGGAGAAGAAGAAGAATGACTGACCTACGCGGTTTCATTAAAGACTTGGATCAACGGGGTGAACTGATCAGGATCAAAGATGAGCTTTCACCCAACATGGAGATAAGCGCTGGTCTTCAGCGATTCGATGCCGGGAAAGCAGTGCTATTCGAGAAGGTCTCAGGACATAACAACAGTGTGGTAGGAGGTGTATGTGGTACGCGAGACCGGATCCTACACGGACTCGGAGTCTCGAATGAGGGACTATATGGACGGCTTCTTCAGGCGTTGAAGACCCCTATCAAATGTGAAGTCGTAGAGAATGGCTCCGTTATGGAGGTCATTGAGGAGGGGGATCTGAGAAAGATTCCGATTTTAACGCACTTTACCGGTGACCCGGGGCCTTACATCACCAGTGGAATACTCTACGCAAAAAGCCCGGATGGAAGTATAGAGAACGTTAGTTTCCATAGGATACTTGTACTCGACGAGAAGAAAATGACAATCCGGATAGTGCCACGGCACCTATACAGATTAACTCAGCTCGCTAGGAAAGCTGGACTGAAAAAAATGGATGTAAGTGTTAGCATCGGTCTTCACCCCGCAATATTGTTAGCAGCTAGCCTCCCAGCAGCTTTCGGTGTATGTGAGTATGATATTGCTAACAACCTTCTCGGAGGTAAACTTAGACTCACGCTCGGGTGCGCCCGGCGTGTAGTAGGGCCCCTCGGTCTGCTCGACCAGCGTGTCGTTGCAGGCGATCTCCTGCGTGGCCGACGCAACAGTCTCCTCGCTCGCCTCCGTCGGGGCCACAGACTCGGTGCTCGTGGAGCTGCCGCTGCAGGCGGACAGCACCGCCACGAGGGCAGCAGCGGTGACGGCGATCAGGGGGCGGCGATTCCTCATGGACTGATACTGCGTGGCGATCGTGGATTTCGCCAAGTCCCTTCGGCCGCCTCGAACGCGGGCTGCACCCTCAGTCCGTGCTGCCGACTCGACTCCGGCCGTCCCTGCGCGCGACCAGGTATCCAACGACAGCCAGCGCCAAGAGCACAGCGAGGGTGCCGAGGGTGAACGCCTCGACCCGCATCCGGTCCAGGCCCCAGATCTCGTCGAAGTCGTAGTCGATGCCCAGCAGGCCCTCGAGAGTGCCGGGCGCCACGGCCACGATGGTGCCGAGGCCGAACCAGAACATCACGACCGTGGTGACCAGCCACAGACCCGGGGTTCCGAAGGGCACCCGGTAGGGCCGCCGGAGGTCCGGGTAGCGATGGCGCAGGGCGATCACCGTGGGGACGATGATCAGGTAGGAGATGAGCAGGGTCGTCGTGGCGATCAGCAGCACCACCATGAACAGGCTCGCCGCGTCGCCGTCCTCATTCGTCAGGAGCACGAGGGCGGCGGACATGAAGGCCGTCGCGATGACGCCGGAGGCGATGTTGACCCGCAGGGGGGTGCCGAACCGGGGGCTGAACCTCCCGAAGTACGCCGGGAAGGCTCCGTCCGCGCCGGCGACCGCCTGCATGCGGTCGGTGGCCACCATCCACGCCGCCCCCTGGGTCAGCAGGACGACGATGAGCGTCGCGGCCGCCACGGATGTCATCACCCCGCTCGCCGGTCCGTACACGCTGAACACCTCGCTGACCGCGGCCATGAAGCCGTCGATGCCGGTGATCTGCTCGGCGGGGATCACCGCGAACACGGCCAGCACCGGCAGCAGGTAGACGGCCGCGGCGACCAGGCCGGAGCGGACGATCGACACCGGCATGTCACGGGTCGGATTGCGCATCTCCTCCGCCGCCCCCGAGGCGGCCTCGAACCCGGACAGGGCGAACAGCAGGATCGGCGCAACCGCGAGGAAGCCCGCGAGCGTCGGGCTGAAGAAGCCCGGCGCCAGCGACTGGACCCCGTTCTGCAGCGCGTAGGCGATGGTGGTCACCGTGAACACGGCGACCAGCGCGAGCTTGGCGATCGCGCCGGCCGTGATGACGTACTTGCCTCGACGCAGGCTGACGATCGCCACCGCGATCGCCGCCCAGATGAAGGCGGCCTGCACCAGCCACATCGCCGCGAGGTTGCCCCCGAGGTCGAGCAGGAACGCGGAGAAGGTCGCCGCGGCCAGCGCGGCAAGGGTCCCACCGAGCCAGATGGGGTTCGTCACCCAGTAGAAGAACACCGCGATCGCGCCCGCAAGCCGGCCGAACGCCAGCCGTACCCACATGTAGGGGCCGCCCTCCTCGGGGAAGGTGGACGTCAGCTCGGCGAAGACCATCCCGTACGGGACGAGGAACAGCACCACCAGCGCGAGCATCGCGACGAATGCCGTTCCGCCGCCTGCGGCGACCGTCCCGATGGTGTCCACCGAGATGACGGCCGCGATCGTCATCATGACCAGGTCGAACCGGCCCAGCGAGCGACGCAGGACGACGTTGAGGGGTGCGCCCTGCGGGCCGACGGGAGCGGCGCCTGTCGAGGAGTCGACGTCGACGGACACTCGTCCTCCTCTGCTCGGTGACAACAGGGTCCCAACTCGTGGCCGCGCATGCGCGCCGAGCAGCCTCGGCGGCGAGTGGCACGCGTCACCTCCCTCGACAGGCCACGTCCAGCAGGCGTTGAGGTAGGGCGCGGGCGGAGAATGGTCAAGGCCCCACGGCCGGGCCGTGGAGGAACGTCATGAGTCGTCGCCGCAATCGAATCCTCGGTATCACCGCCATGATCGGGACACTCGCCCTGCTGGCTCCCCTCTCGGCCCCGGGGGCCGGGGCGATCGTCCGAACGGCCACCCATCCGCTCTCCGGTACCGAGTCCAGCGCCGGCCATACCGTGACGTGGACGATTGGCGGGGCGTTCCCTGTCCCTGCGGACAGGCCGGACCTGCTTGCCTACCCGTATGACGGGGTCATCTACCAAGGAACACGCGTCACGCTGTCCGGATCGGCGACCTTCACCCTCGGCGCTGGCCTGGTCACGAACCTCGACATGACGGCGTCGCTGGGATTCATGATGGACGCCAAGGACACCGCGACACTGCGCAAGCCGGTCTCCGCCGGCACGTACACGATGCCGTTCAATCTGAAGCTGAACGTTCCGCGCTCGCGGTCGGTCGAGGCCACGGGTGCCGCCGCTGCGGCGCCCTTGAACACCGTCCAGGCGATGGTCGACTCCCGCAACTGCAACGACAACGGCGTCTGCGACGGGCCCGAAGTGATCATGTACCTGGCCCTGCTGCCGGGGAAGGCCCCCAAGGTCGACCGGACACCGCCGACGGTGCGGGCCGACCCGCACAAGGGGATCATCCCGGTTGGCAGGACCATCCCCGTCGGGTACCGCGCGTACGACACGGAGGGCCCGGTGAGGGTGCACGCCGACCTGTACTCCGGCGGAACCCTCGTGGCCTCGCAGGACACTCCCGACTACGTCCCCTCCGGCCATAAGGGGACCCTGAAGTTCCCGTACGTCGCGGGCGTGAAGGGTCCGTTCTACTTCTGCGTGTCCGGCGTGGACAAGGCCGGCAACCCGAGCCCGGGTGGGGCCAAGTCGGACTGCGCATGGCTCTCGGTCGAGGTTCCGCTGGAGGTCGTCGCCAACGGGTGCGGGACGGCTGCCCTCGGCGAGGTGCCGGAATGGGTGCAGAACGTCCTGGGCAACACCCGCACGTACGGGTCGACCACTGTCCAGGTCAGTCCGGCGTGCGACCTGCACGATGCTGCCTATGCCGGGTCGACCGTCTTCGACAAGTTCCAGGGCAGGAGAGTGGACTTCCGCACCATGTCGCGCGAGGACGCCGACGACAAGTTCCTCGCCGACATCCGCGAGATCTGCAAGACGGAGCTCAAGGGTGCCGCGAACCGCGCCGACCTCACGAAGTGCAAGAACGGCATCCCCCTCAAGTACCTGCAGCCCCTCGCCCTGAGTGGCCTGACGGTGTTCACCGGTCTCAACACGGTTGGCGCAATGACCTACAAGGAGATCGTGCGCACCTTCGGCGGCGTCGGCTACGACTGGGACGTCACCACCCCCGACACCCAGCACAGCATGCCTGCCACCACGGAGCCTCGCGGTGGGGGGCGAAAGGGAGCGTAGGAAGGCGCCATCAGCACCTCGCGGAAGGACGTCGCGGCCGCGCTCATCGAGGCCACCTCCGGGGGTCCTCGCCTCGTCCCTAGCCTCGTCACGACACTGCCGGCGCTGCCGCAATCGCGTCCGGGTGAGTCGTACGCCGGACAGCGAGTGCCCTCATCGGCCACGCTGTGCTCATGGGAGAGGTCATCTCGGCCCGCACGTTCAGTCGTGAGGACCGGCAGCTCTATCGCGACAAGGTGCACCGCTGCCTTGACGTGCTCGCCCGGATGCTCGCCGAGTCGCGTTTCGAGTTCGACCGGCCGCTCACCGGCATGGAGGTCGAGCTCAACCTCGTCGACGACGACGGCCGGCCTTCACTGCGCAACACCGAGGTCCTCGCCAGGATCGACGATCCGGCGTTCGTCCAGGAGCTCGGTCGCTTCAACCTCGAGATCAATGTCCCTCCCAAGAGCCTCACGGGTGACGGCGTGGATCGCTACGAGACCGAGGTGCGCGACGCGCTCAACGCCGCGGAGGGCGCTGTTCGGGAGATCGGCGCGCACATGGTGATGATCGGCATCCTGCCGACCCTCTTCGAGGAGCACATGACTCCCGAGTCGCTCAGCACCAACCCGCGCTACGCCCTTCTCGACGAGCAGCTGCTCCTCGCCCGCGGGGAGGACCTCTCCATCGACATCCGCGGCGGCCCCGAGACGCTGACGGTGTCCTCGGACTCGATCATCCCGGAGGCTGCGTGCACCAGTGCGCAGTTCCACCTCCAGGTGAGCCCTGACGAGTTCGCGCAGACCTGGAATGCGGCGCAGTGTCTCGCTGCGGTGCAGGTGGGCATCGGTGCCAACTCGCCGTACTTCCTCGGACGTCACCTCTGGAACGAGACGCGGATCGCCCTGTTCATGCAGGCGACCGACACCCGCCCCGTCGAGCTGAAGGCGCAAGGCGTTCGCCCCCGAGTGTGGTTCGGCGAGCGCTGGATCACCAGCGTCTTCGACCTGTTCGAGGAGAACGCGTCCTACTTCCCGGCGCTGCTCCCCATCATCGACGACGAGGACCCGGTCGCCGTGCTCGACGCAGGCGGCACGCCCGCGCTGCACGAGCTTCGCCTGCACAACGGGACGGTGTGGCGCTGGAACCGGCCGGTCTACGACATCCACGACGGTGCTCCCCACCTGAGGGTGGAGAACCGGGTGCTGCCGGCGGGACCCACCGTGGTCGACATGCTGGCGAACGGAGCGCTGTACTTCGGCGCGCTGCGCATGCTCGCCGCGCAGGACCGGCCGGTGTGGTCGCAGATGGCCTTCTCGACGGCCGAGGAGAACTTCATCAACGCCGCGATGATCGGCATCCACGCCACCGTCTTCTGGCCAGGCAGCGGTGAAGTGCCGGTGAGCGAGCTGACGCTTCGCAAGCTGCTGCCACTGGCGCACGAGGGCCTCATGGACTGGGGAGTGGACGATGCCATCCGCGAGCGCCTCCTGGGAGTCATCGAAGGGCGCTGCGCTACCGGGCGCAACGGCGCGACCTGGCAGGTGAGCGCGGTGCAGGACCTGGAGCGGATGGGGCTGCCCCGCGAGGAGGCCCTGAGGGTCATGACCCAGGAGTACGTCACGCGCATGCACAGCAACGAGCCCGTGCACACCTGGTCGTCCGTCTAGAAGGACCGGCGCCACCCGACCGGAATCCCCTGCTGCAACCCGCACCCCGGGCACGGCACGATAAGTCCATGGTTTCCCCGGAGCGGCTGTCCCCGTCGCCGGAGCCTGTCCACCGCGCCTCGTGGCGGCGCGCGGTGACGGGCCTGAGCACGCACGCCCGGGTGGCGTTGCGGCCGTCCGCCGCCCCGCACGCAGATCACCGCGGTGACGGGGTGGCGAAGCCGACGTGGCGCGGTCGCCAGCACACGTACGCCCTGCTCGCCGCGGTCCCGGCCAGCGCCGTCCTCATCGCCCTGGCGCCGCCCCGGCGGCGATGGCCCGTCGCGGTGTACGGCGGGACGCTCGTCGCGACGTTGGGGGTGTCCGCGGCGTACCACACCTTCGCAGCGACCCGCGCGTCGCAGGAGGCCATGTCCCGCGCAGACCGGGCGACCATCTACGCGCTGATCGCCGGGACCGCGACCCCAGTGCTGGCGTACACGACGAGCGCTCGCACGACACGGTGGGTGCTGCCGGCCGCGTGGGCGGCGGCAGCGGTCGGGGCGGGCCTGCGGGCGACGGGGCGGGCGAACCGGACGGCGTCCGCTGGGTACGTGGCCCTGGGGTGGGTCGGAGTGGTCGGGGTCCGTCATGCATGGGCGGCCTCGCCGACGGCCTGCGTGCTGTTGGCGGCGGGCGGCGCGGCGTACACAGCGGGGGCGGTCATGTACGGCACGCGCCGTCCAGCCCTGGCTCCGGCCACCTTCGGCTACCACGAGGCGTTCCACACGATGACGGTCGTCGGGTTCGCGACGCACTACGCCGCGGTCGCGATCCTCGCCGTCAAGGCCGCGAGGTCCGACCCCGCATCACCCTGACAGCGCCCTGCTTCGTGAAGGATGGTGTGCAGATGGCGGAACCCCATGACCGACCGGTGCCCCATGGCGATCAGGCAGGCCTCGACCTCGAGGCCGTCGCGCAGCGCCTGCGCGAGGACCGGGCGGAGGTCAGCGCCCGACTGGCGACCATGACCGAGGATCTCGACTCCGTCTTCGCCGCATCGGTGGACTCCAATGCCGATGACGAGCACGATCCCGAGGGTCACACCATCGCCTACGAGCGGTCCCAGCTGTCGGCGCTGATCAGCGCGGCCCAGGAGCATCTGTCCGGCATCGAGTCGGCCACTGCGCGGCTGGAGCAGGGCACCTACGGAACCTGTGAGGTGTGCCTCCAGCCGATCCCGGCCGCACGGCTGGAGGCTCGCCCCACCGCCCGAACCTGTGTTCAGCACGCCACCATCGACAGCGGGTGATGGCGTCGGCGTGCAACGACGACGACACGAACCACCACGGCCGCGCGACCCGCTCGTCATCGAGATGCGCTAGCGGCCAGCGGGGCACTTCCTGATCGGCATCCCATGCGCTAGCCGGAGTAGCGTGAATTCAGGTCGCCGCGCTTCCCTCGGGGAGCGGCCCTGAGCCAGCCCCTACCGATGCGCAGTTCCGGAGCGGCCGAGGAGCAAGGGAGAGACATGCACATCCATCCCGCACCAGCAGTGCTGATCTCAGGTCTCGTGGCGGCCACGATCGCCCTGGGAGTGAGCGGGCCTACGGTGGCCACGCCTGCCCTCGCCGACCCCAGCTACCGGGCCGGTGAGCCGCTCAAGGTGGTCAAGAAGATCGTCATCAAGACCGGGCCGGCGCAGGTGGCTGTCAACGCCACGGGCTCGCGCGCCTACGTCACCAGCGTGTCGACGAACAAGCTCTACGTCATCGACACCAAGCGCGGCCGCATCATCGCCCGGCCCACAGTGCCGACGGGCTCGGCGCCCGTGGGTGTCGGGTCCGACGGCAAGGTCTACGTGGGAACTCCCTCGGCCGACACGGTCACCGTGCTTGCCGAGGGCGGCGCCTCCGTCGCCACCATCTCGGTGAAGTCGCCGATGGCGTTCGCGGCAAACCCGAAGACCTCTTCGGTATACGTGGCAAGCGAGTATGCGGGCGTCGTCGCGATCATTGACGGCACGAAGAATGCCGTGGTCGGCACCCTGCCGTCGGCGGGCCAGTACATCGGGCAGGTGCGAGACGTAGCCGTCAATGCCGCCGGTACCCGCCTGTACGCCGTTGACGGCGATTCACTTCACGTCTTCGACCTCGCCTCTGGCGCACCCACCCTTGAAGTCGCCATGCAGGGAAACGCCATTGGGGTCGACGTCAACGCGGACGGATCCGTGGCATACGTCGCCGACAACGTCGGCAACCGGGTCTTCGCAGTCAATACGTCGAACGGCCAGACGGTGGCAACCATCACGTCGCCGTCGTTCTCGGGTCCGTCGTACCTCGCCGCAAGCTGGCCCACCGATCGACTGTATGTGACGAACAATGGCTACTACTCGATCATGGCGATCGACATGAGCACGAACGCCGTTGTCGGCGTCGTGAAGTACGGCGGCGGTGGCGGCATCGCAGTCAACGCAAGTGGTACGCGAGTGGTGGACGCCGGCGCCGCTCTGAAGACAACGGTGGTGTACTCGCCGCGCAAGTAGCCGGGCAACGGTCAGAGAATCCACCGTTGCTTCTCGCGAGTCGGGCGAGTCGGTGACGGACACGGCCGGACGGCCGGTGACGGCGTCGAAGTCGTCGGTCAGGCCGTCGATGATTTCGGGCCTTCCCGTCGGCATCGTTGAGATGCCGTGCGGAATCCGTCGTTTCACCCATCCCACCACGCGAATGGCTACCCGCACGACGCTTCAACATGCGAGTTTCACATGAGCTGCGGATGGACTATCCGTGGGCCGACGAAGAATGGGCCAGGAAAGGACCTTCTCGACAGAGCGACCACGTGGGTTGCGCTTTGCCGTCCGCAACCTGTTGCAGCGCAACGACTTTCGAGTGGGTCGCCGGGGGCTCGAACCCCGAACCTACGGATTAAAAGCCTTCCCGATCACACCGCAGGCAACCGAATATCAAGCGATTGCAACGGATTCCGGCCCACCCAGACCCTCCCAGAACCACCCAGGCCCGTCAAGAAAGGGCCACCGCCCCGAGCATGAAAGGGCCATGTAAGGGCCACGAACCCAGGAACACCTCGCCCCATTCACCGCGTTGCGCGCAACGCTAGGGCAGCTCAAGCCACTCGGCGGATGATCCGGGTTCCCCCTCACCGGCCGTCACAACTGCGAAGCCGTCTGCGTCAGCAAGCCCCCTCAGCATGCCCGAGCCGATGTGCTCCATCGGGAAGACTCGTTCGCCCACCCGTCGGCACGGGACAAGGCGGGTCTTCGCTCCCTGCGAGGACACGAAGTCGCCGAGCCGCACGCCAGGCAGCGGCTCAAGCGGATGGCCCTTCAGCCCGGCAGCCAGCGGCTGGCCCAGGGTCAGCAGGGCGACGATCGCCGCGAGGGGATTCCCTGGCAGGGCCACAAGTCGGCCGCCCGCTGCCCACCCCGCGAGCAGCATCGGGTGGCCCGGACGGCACGCCACCTGGTCCACGATGAGTGAGCCTCCGGTCGCGGCGATGGCCGCGCGGAGGTGATCGGCCGGACCCGCCGCGGTGCCTCCGGTCGTGATGACGAGGTCGGCCGCTCGACGGCGGCCGCCAGCGCGGCTGACTGCCCCTGGAGGGTGTCCTCCACGTGGACGGTCTCGACGAGGTCGACGCCGAGGCGGACAAGCCAGCCCGGCAGCTGCGGTCCAAGGCTGTCGCGCACCCGTCCGTCCCTCGCCGGTCCCTCGGCGAGGATCTCGTCGCCGAGGACGAGGAGCCGCACGATCGGCCGTCGTCGGACGGAGACGGTGTCGTGCCCTCCAGCAGCCGCGAGTCCGATCCGCGCTGGCGTCATGATCGAGCCTGCGTGGATCAGCACCTCCCCTGCGTGGGACTCCTCGCCTGCGCGCCGGACGTCGCCTCCCGAGCGAACTCGACCGCGAACGGATCCGTCCTGGTCGATGAGACCGTCCTCGCTGCGGAGGACTCCGTCGCAGCCGAGCGGGAGCGCAGCGCCCGTGGCGATCCGCACCGCCTGGCCCGCCACCAGAGGCGTCGGCCAGACCGCACCCGCGAGCACTTGGCCGATGACGACCCACGGGCTGTCGCCGGCGACCGCCCAGCCGTCCATCGCCGAGATCGCCGACGGCGGCAGCGGGGTGAGCGCCTTCACGTCCTCAGTGGTCATGAGCCCATGCGCCTCGATGAGGCGCACCTGCTCAGTGGGCAGCCGGTCGACACACGCATGCGCGATCTCACGAGCCTCGTGCCAGCTCGGCTCGACGTGGGACATCAGCCGACCTTCTCCCAACCGCGCTTCGGGGCATGGCTGCCGGCGTCATGCGGACCGCGGTCGCGGTAGACGACGTAGGGCCGGAACAGGTATCCGAACGGAGCACTGAACGCGTGCACCAGCCGGGTGAACGGCCAGATGATGAACAGCAGCATGCCGGCGACGGCGTGGATCTGGAACGACGGCAGCGACTCGGCCATCAGCTCCGGCTGCGGGTTGAGCAGGAAGATCGACCGGAACCACGGCGACACGGTCTCGCGATAGTTGTAGCCGTCGCCGATGACGCCCGAGCCGACGATCGTCGTGATGAGGCCGAGGCAGATGGCCGCCACGAGGAACACGTACATCGTCTTGTCGTTGTTGGTGGTGGCCATGAAGACCGGGCCTGTGGTGCGACGACGGTAGATGAGCATCGCGACGCCGAACAGGGTGCAGGCCCCGGCGACTGCACCCAGGCCGACGGCCATCACGTGGTAGGCGTCCTCGCTGAGCCCGGCCGCGTTCGTCCAGTCCTCGGGGATGAGCAGGCCGGCCACGTGACCCATGACGACGGCCAGGATCCCGATATGGAAGATGGGGCTGGCGATGCGGATCAGCTTGCGCTCGTAGAGCTGGCTCGAGCGGGTCGTCCAGCCGAACTTGTCGTAGCGGAAGCGCCAGACCGTGCCGGTGACGAAGACGGCGATGGTGACGTAGGGCAGCACGACCCAGAGAAGGACATCCAGGGTGGTCATCGACGAGCTCCGATCGGGTCGATGGTGACGCTCACGCCGAAGGGCTCGAGCCCGACGGACTCGACCGGCGGTCCGGAGGCGGCGATGTGGGCCATGCGCTCGCGGATCTCGGGGGTGAGCCGCGGCAGGGTGGCGACGATGGCGTCGAGGACGTGGACGTACGCGGACTCCATCTTGGCCAGGGCGTCGCGCAGGAGGTGGATCGCGTCCTGGTGCTCCGCGAGCAGGGCCTCGCCGGTCAGGGTGTCGCCGATGGCGGCGAACTCGAGGACGACCGACAGGTGGTCGGGCAGCTCCTCGCTGCCGAGGTCGTACCCGGCCTCGAGGTAGGCCTGCTTGAAGCGCAGGATGGCTCGCCCGCGGTTGCGGGTGTCGCCGTCGGTCCAGTAGGTGAGGTACGGGCACGCCTTGCGCTTCATGTCGAAGACCGTGACGTAGTGGGCCTGCACCTCTGAGAGGGGCGTGTCCGCCAGGTGCGCGAGGAAGGCGGAGAGCGGAGCACCCGTGCCGGCAGGAAGCTCGTCCACCACTGCCGCGATGCCGTCGAGTCGTTCCAGCAGCGTCGTGTCCGGGTAGGACAGGAGCCAGGCGGCGGCCAGACGGGCCGCGGCGGTCTGCTTGTCACTCATCCTTGCCTCCCAGCCCGTCCCAGTTGAGGAGGTTCACTCGTAGCGCCTCGACGGGGATGATCACCTCGGTGGTCTGCCGCTGCTTGAGCGCGTGGAACGTCTCCACCGCGACGGGCACCGGTCGGCCGGAGGCCTCCCCGAAGGGACCGGAGCCGATGTTCATGGCCTCGTCGCCGTAGTCGACCGCGCAGGCCAGTTCCTCCAGGTCGCGTGCGGTCTCCGCGTGCGCCTTGGGGATCACGTACCGGTCGGCGTACTTGGCGATGGCCAGCAGCCGGTACATCTCGTAGAGCGACTCCTCGTCCATCCCGACAGAGGCCGGGATCTCCGGCCGCGGTTCGCGGCCGAGGTTCACGTCGCGCATGTAGGAGCGCATCGCCGCCAGCTTGCGCAGCGATGCCTGGACCGGCTTCGGATCGCCAGCGGTGAACAGCTCTGCCAGGTACTCGATCGGGATCCGCAGCGAGTCGAGGGCGCCGAAGAGGTTGCCCGCGTCCTCGGCGTCGTTGCCGGTCTCGCGCAGGGCGTCGACGATGGGCGACAGCGGCGGGATGTACCAGACCATCGGCATCGTGCGGTACTCCGGATGCAGCGGCAGGGCCACCTTGTAGACCTTGGCCAGCTTGTACACCGGCGACTTGCGGGCAGCATCGATCCAGTCCTCGGGGATGCCGTCACGACGAGCCGCCGCCTGCACCTCCGGGTCGTTCGGATCGAGCAGCAGGTCGAGCTGGGCGTCGAGGAGGTCGTGCTCGTTCTCGGTCGCCGCAGCGGCAGTGACGCGGTCGGCGTCGTAGAGGAACAGGCCGATGTAGCGCAGCCGGCCGACACAGGTCTCCGAGCACACGGTGGGCATGCCGACCTCGATGCGCGGGTAGCACATGGTGCACTTCTCGGCCTTGCCCGTGCGGTGGTTGAAGTAGACCTTCTTGTACGGGCAGCCGCTGACGCACATGCGCCAGCCGCGGCACTGGTCCTGGTCGACCAGCACGATGCCGTCCTCGCTGCGCTTGTACATCGCACCCGACGGGCAGGACGCGACGCAGGACGGATTCAGGCAGTGCTCGCAGATGCGCGGCAGGTAGAACATGAACGCCTGCTCGAACTCCATCTTCACGCGGTCGCTGACCTGGTCCTTGATCTTGACCAGCACCGGATCCTTCGGCGCGAGCTCCGGGCCGCCGGCCAGGTCGTCATCCCAGTTGGCCGACCACTCGATCTTCATGTTCTTGCCGGAGATGAGCGACTTGGGACGGGCCACGGGCGTGTGCTCGCCCAGGGGCGAGGACAGGAGCATGTCGTACTCGTACGTCCAGGGCTCGTAGTAGTCCTGCATCGTCGGGAGATTGGGGTTGTTGAAGATCTGGGTGAGGCGCTTGAAGCGCCCCCCAGCGCGCAGCTTGAGCTTGCCGCGCTTGACGACCCAGCCGCCCTTCCACTTCTCCTGGTCCTGGTAGGTGCGGGGGTAGCCCTGACCCGGGCGCGTCTCGACGTTGTTGAACCAGACGTACTCGACGCCGGCACGGTTGGTCCACGCCTGCTTGCACGTGACCGAGCAGGTGTGGCACCCGATGCACTTGTCCAGGTTCATGACCATGGCCATCTGAGCCATCACGCGCATCAGTACTCGACCTCCTGGGAACGGCGACGGATCACGGTGATCTCGTCGCGCTGGTTTCCTGTCGGCCCCAGGTAGTTGAAGGCGAACGACAGCTGCGCGTATCCGCCCACGATGTGCGTGGGCTTGATCATCAGGCGGGTGAGCGAGTTGTGGATGCCACCCCGCAGGCCCGAGGTCTCCGTCTTCGGGACGTCGACCGTGCGGTCCTTCGCGTGGTACATGAAGACCGTTCCCGCAGGCATCCGGTGCGAGACGATCGCCCGTGCCACGACCACGCCGTTGCGGTTGTAGGCCTCGATCCACTCGTTGTCCTTGACCCCGATCTTGTCGGCGTCCTGCGGGCTCATCCAGATCTCCGGGCCACCGCGCGACAGGGAGAGCATGAACAGGTTGTCCTGGTACTCGGAGTGGATCGACCACTTGGAGTGCGGGGTCAGGTAGCGGACGGTGACCTCCATGCCCGCGCCGGTGTGCTGATCGCCGTCGAGGCGATGCAGGTTCAGGGGTGGCCTGAACGTGGGCAGTCCCTCGCCCAGCTCGGTCATCCAGTCGTGGTCGAGGAAGAAGTGCTGGCGCCCCGTCAGGGTGTGCCACGGCTTGAGCCGCTCGACGTTGATGCAGAACGCCGTGTAGCGCCGGCCCCCGTGCTCGCTGCCGGACCATTCGGGGCTCGTGATGACGGGCACCGGTCGCGCCTGCGTGTCGGGGAAGGTGATGCGCTTGCCCTCCTCCTCGATGGCGAGGTCGGCCAGCGGCATCCCGGTGCGCTTCTCCATCGCCCGGAACCCCTGCACCGAGAGGCGGCCGTTCGTCGTGCCGGAGAGCGCGAGGATCGTCTCGCAGGCGTGGATGTCCGTCACGAGCGACGGACGCCCCGCGGCGAACCCGTCCGGGATGACGCCGTTCTTCGAGGCGAGCATCTCCACCTCCTCCACCGGGGAGAAGGGGACGCCCTTGGTGAGCATGCCGGCGCTCGCTGTGAGCGGCCCGAGGGCGGACATCTTGGCTCCGATGGTCGCGTAGTCACGCTCGACGACGACGAACTTCGGTGCGGTGACGCCGGGGATCAGGTCGACCTCGCCGGTCTTCCAGTCGCGCACCACGCCGCCGGGCACGGCCATCTCGTCCGGGGTGTCGTGCACAGCGGAACGGCGACGAGGTCCTTGACGACCCCGAGATGACCGGGCGCGAGCTCCGAGACGGCGCGGCCGAGGTCCTGGAAGATGTCGTAGTCGCTGCGGGTCTCCCACGGGCGGGTCGATCGCCGGGGTGAAGGCGTGCACGTAGGGGTGCATGTCGGTCGTCGACAGGTGGTGCTTCTGTACCACGTGGCCGCAGGGAGCAGGATGTCGCCGAAGAGCCCGGTGCTCGTCATGCGGAAGTCGATGCTGACCAGCAGGTCGAGCTTGCCCTCCGGAGCCTCGTCACGCCAGGTGACGTCCTGCGGGCGCTCGCCCTCGGGCGTCTCCTCGGCACGTACGGCATTGCTGGTGCCGAGCAGGTGGCGCAGGAAGTACTCGTTGCCCTTGCTGGAGGAGCCGAGCAGGTTCGCCCGCCACACCGTGAGGATCCGCGGCCAGTTCTCCTCCGCGTCAGGGTCCTCGATGGCGAACTTCAGGTCGCCGCTCTTCAGCTGCTCGGTGACATACGCGGCCGGTGCCTGTCCGGCGGCCTCCGCCTCGGCGACGACGTCGAGGGAACTGCGGTTGAACTGCGGGTACGACGGCATCCAGCCGGAGCGGGCCGACTGCGCGATCGTGTCGATCATGGACTTGCCGGCGAACCTGCCGTCACCCAGCGGCGAAGCGAGCAGATCGGCGCCGAGGCGGTCGTAGCGCCACTGGTCGGTCTGGACGTACCAGAACGCGGTGCCGATCATCTGCCGCGGC
>CAVOSA010000022.1:0-181895 GCA_963698735.1 uncultured Gammaproteobacteria bacterium
CACTTGCGGGTAGTCACGCTGGCCGATAAGGTCACGATCCTGAACGCCTTCCCCGACAGGGGTTTCAAACCGTGAAACTCAGTTACTTCGCCGACACTGACTCGCTCTATATCGACCTTTCGGAAGAGCCAAGCGTCGAAAGCCGCGAGATCTCCGAGGGCGTCGTCTTGGACTACAACGCTGCGGGGCGACTCGTAGGGATCGACATCGACGAAGCCAGCAAACGAGTGCAGATGGACAAGCTCGTACTGAGCCAGCTGCCGTCAACGGTCGAGACAGCTGCGGCATAGCGCCGCGCGAAGTTCATCCGCCCGCCAGCACCCCCGTCGCTCCTATCTGCCGATCGACCGGGTCGACCAGCACGCCCGGATTGAGAATGCCTTGCGGGTCGGCAACCTGCTTTGCAGCCGACAACATCCGCCGGAAGAGCGGATCCACTTCGCGCTCGTAGCCGCTGCGGTGATCGCGACCGACGGCGTGGTGGTGCGTGATGGTGCCGCCATGCGCGACGACGGCCTCGTTGGCGGCGAGCTTGATGTCCCGCCACGCCGCAAGCGCGCTCGCGACGTTGCCATCTGCAGCGCACGTGGCGAAGGTGAAGTAGGGCGCGGGGCCATCCGGGTACAGGTGCGTGAAGCGGCAGGACAGCCGGGCCTTCTGCCCGGTCGCGCGCGTGATTGCGCGGCTCACGTCTTCCTTCACGGACTTGTAGAAAGTCTCGAAGCGATCCCAGGTGATCGCCGTCTCGAACGTGTCCATGATCACGCCCAGCCCGACGGCGGGATCGCGCCAGTACGGCATGCGCATGAAGGCATCGCGCCAGGCGCCGGCCGCGCCGGTGCGGTGTTCGGCGGAATCTTCCGACGCCATCGAGCGCGCCACGGCTGCGGCGTCGTAGCGCCCGCCGTGACTGCTCACGATTTCCAGTGCCCGGGCCATCCATGCCTGC
Source organism: uncultured Gammaproteobacteria bacterium (assembly GCA_963698735.1). Lineage (GTDB taxonomy): Bacteria > Pseudomonadota > Gammaproteobacteria > Steroidobacterales > Steroidobacteraceae > RPQJ01. The sequence goes on from CAVOSA010000022.1 coordinate 950, forward strand.
AGCGGATGGTCGTCCGATTCGAAGGCCAGCACGAGCATGGCCGTGCGTCCGTCGCCGACGCCGGCGAACACGGTTTCCGCCGGATCGAGCAGCCGGCAATTGCTCGGGTTGAGTCCCGATTGCGCGAGTGCCCGCACGCAGGCGACGGCGGCGAAGTAATCGTCGAACTGCGCGGAAGCCGACGCGCGGAATCGCGGCGGCACCTGCACTCGCACCCAGGCTTCGGTGATCACGCCGAGCGTGCCCTCGGAGCCGATGACCAGCCGGTCCGGTGCCGGCCCTGCGCCGGAGCCGGGCAGCCGCCGCGTCTGCATCACGCCGGCAGGCGTCACCAGCCGCGTGGACTCCACGAAGTCGTCGATGTGCGTGTACAGCGTGGCGTAGTGACCTCCCGCCCGCGTCGCGATCCACCCACCAAGCGTTGAGAACTCGAAGCTCTGCGGGAAGTGGCGCAACGTGAGACCGTACGTCTTCAATTGCGCGGCCAGTTCGGGACCGAGGGCTCCCGCCTGGATGCGCGCTGCCCGGCTGACCGGGTCCACTTCCAGCACCCGGTTGAGACGCTCGAGATCGATCGACACGGTCCCCGCATAGCCACTGCCAACGGCGGCCTCGACGCCGCCACAGACGCTGCTGCCACCGCCATAGGGAATCAATGCGACGTTGTGTGCCTGTGCCCAGTCGAGAATGTCGACGATGGCCTGCTCATCCTCCGGAAAGGCAACCCAGTCGGGTGCGGAGGGCGGTCGACGCATCCACATGCGGGCGCAGTCGGCGTAGCTCTTGCCCACGCTGTGATTGAGGCGGTCGAGCGGCAATGCAGAGAAACTGGCGACGAGTGTCGCGGGTGGCGCAACGCGTGGCGGTGCCAGGTCGAACTCTTCGACGCGCGGCGCCGGCTTGTCTTCGAAGCGTGCGCCGACGCTTGCCACCATGGCCTGGACGATCGCGTGTTCGCGGGCGTCGAGCGCGGCATCGGTCAGTCCCCAGCCCCAGAAGCGACGTGGCGGCCGGCGTGACAGTGAGGCATTCGCGTTCATGACGGTCCCCGCAGGAAGACTGGTGCGGATTCGCTGCGCTTGAGACTACGCCTTTAGTCGCGGTCCGGCGCCCCCAGCGGAAAGTAATGCCGGAACGGCCTGGCTTCGTCGACGGCTCGCGCGAATGCAGGCCAGGCGAGGAGACGTGATCGGTACGCCCGCACCGTTGGATAGGCATCCGCGATTGCGTGCACCCAGTCGGCGTAGAAGAGCGACGGTGCGGCCGCGCAATCAGCGAGACTCAAGTTCTCGCCGGCCGCCCAGGTTCGTCCCGCAGCCGTTGCTCCAGCCAGCCATAGGCCAGGTCGAGCGCCCGTCGTGCTTCCACCATCGCTTCGTCTTTGCGCGCGTCGTCCTGCTTGATCGCTGCGAAGACGGGCTTCGACGTCGGCGTCATCACGTCGTTGTCGAAGAAGCGGTCGAGGAATCGAACCTCGAGCGCTGCGACCGGGTCCTCGGGCAGCCAGCGAACCCGGCCACCGTGCTCCAGCATCAGGTGCTCGATGATGATGGTCGACTCCACGACGGTGCGCCCATCGTCGACGAGGAGCGGAAAACGGCCGAATGGCCAGCGTGCCTTCAGTTCCTCCATCGCCGAGGGGTCTTCGAGCGTCCGGTACTCGAACTCGACGTCGTTCTCGTACAGGGCAACGAGCACCTTCTGGCAATACGACGAGAAGGGATGGGAGTAGAGCGTGAGCGACATGAGGCACCTGTGCGGGCTGCGCTGTGCGATCGGCTGGAAATAGTGGGTGGGCTAAGGCGCGTTGGCAAGCCTGGGCGGCGCATCTCCGCGACGAAGCCGCAGAAGCGTGTCGGTCGCATTAATCCCGAAATCGAACAGGAATGCGGTGCGCGATCGCGTGCCGCAGAAGCCACGCTTGGGCCTCGATTGAGCAGCTTGGTGACTAGTTCACCTAGTGATACACTATGTGGCGGCGGATTCTCAAGACGAGGTCTTTCAATCGTTGGGCGCTGAGGGCCGACCTCAGCGACACAGCATTGCTGATGGCGGTCCAGGAAATCGAGCAGGGACTGATCGATGGCGATCTCGGCGGCGGTGTTATGAAGAAGCGCGTCGGGGTTCCAGGCCGCGGAAAGAGCGGCGGTGCCCGGGTCGTGTTGGCGACCAACAGGGGCGACCGTTGGTTCTTCATGTTCGGTTTCCTGAAAAACCAGCGAGCCAACATCAGCCCCCGCGAACTCGAAGCCCTGCGCGAACTGGCCCGTGACTTGCTTGACCTGAACGAGAAGCAAATTGATGCCCAGACGAAAAGTGGCGCGCTCGAAGAAGTCATCGACTGAGCCCAAGGTAACGAAGGGCAGTCGAATCCTGAAAGCGGTGCACGAGACAGCCCTCGACCTGCATGCGGCGGGATTCATCGACAAGCGACGCATGCGAAAGTACGAGGCGCTCTGCCTCGACCCGTTGCCGGAGTATTCGAGCGGTCGTATCCGCGAGCTGCGCGACCGCCACCGCGTGAGCCAGGCTGTGTTCGCCGCCATTCTCAATACCAGCCTGTCTACGGTGCGGCAGTGGGAGATCGGCGAGAAGCGGCCGAGCGGCCCGTCGGTCAAGTTGCTGAACCTTCTCGATCGGAAGGGGCTGCAGGCACTGCTCTGAGGCCGGTGCGGAGCGGCCTCGCTTGAGGCTCCGAAGTCTTTCGGCGCGATCGCACCGGCGTCGTAGCCCGGCCGCGATAGTCCAGGCGAACTCGAGTGACACTGCCGCAACGCTTGCCGTTGGGGTCACCGCATGAATTGGCGCAGCGATTTCCCAACCGACAGGAGTTGCGCGCCGGTCATGCGCCCGACGACATTGCGGATGACAGACCCCATGAGCTGCTGCACACCGGTCATGCCGAGGCTGGCGGATTGCTCCACGACAAAGCCTGCCCTGGCGACCTTGAGCGGCTGGAGAAAAAAGTAGTCGAGACCACCGTTGGTCAGTTCCACGGCGATGTCGGCCAGCGCACCACGGTGCACGGTGGGATCCCGAGCGCTCTCCAGGGACGCGAGCACAGCAAGTGTCTTCCTGCGCAGCGCGTCGGAGTGATAGAAGCGCAGGAATGGCTTGGTCGATGATCCCGACGCGGCGGGGGCGATCTTGGTGGACTGCGCGCTCTTCGCGGCAGGCCTGCGCTTAGATGGGGTGTCCACGCCCGGAAGCATACGCCGTCGCCCGGAGCATTCACCTGGCGTCTGCCGTTGACAAAAAGGGCAGGCCCTTTTCGAATGTCGCTGTACCGGACAGATTTGCATCAGCCGATGTGGCGGTGCAGCCGTAGTGTCGTGGAGACTCACCGTGACCGCGCTCTATGCAGCTTCCGCACATCGACGAGGCGCGCGTCCCCGATTCGAACATGCGGCAGGCAATGAGGTAAGCTCAGTTCAGCAGACATCGTTCGGAGCCAAGTACCTGATTGACGGTCGTATTTCAGGGCCGAACGGCAATTCGGCGGAAATTCGCAGCATTTGGTTCATCGAGGCTGGAGAGTACGGCCCGAGGCTCCTCACGGCATACCCGTTGCGAGGCGTGACGAAATGACGATTCGAGAACACGACTTGGTGGTCCTGACCGCCGACATCCCTGCCGAAGGCCTCGAGCAGGGCGACGTCGGCACCGTCGTGCTCGTGCACCGGGCAGATGCCGGATTCGAGGTGGAGTTCGCTACGCTCGCCGGAGATACGCTTGCAGTTGTGACCGTGCCTGCGGATTCAGTTCGCCCAGTCGGTGACAACGAGATTGCGCACGTGCGTCGCGTCGCATGATAGACAGCGCCCGCGGGGACTGAAGCACGACGCGAGGTCGGCCTCCGTCGGCCATGGTGTTCAGCTGTCGCCCGACGCGAATGAAAAAGGCGGGCCCTTGCGGAACCCGCCCTGTCCTATTCAGCTTGTGCCGAGCGGCCGATCAGTCCTTGGCCGCTTCCTGCATCTTTTCGCCCGCGTTCTCGACGACCTTGCCAGTCGCGTCGACGGCGTTTGCAGTGGCCTCTTTGGTCGCGTCGACGGCGTTGGCAGTGGCTGCTTTGGTGGCGTCGGCGGCATCTGAAGCGGCTTCCCTGGCCGCGACGGCGGCCGCGTCAACGGCCTCACCGGCCCTGTCCGCAGCCTGGCCCGCGGCAACAGAGGCGTCGGAAGGCGCTTCGGCGGCGGGGCCTTCCTTCTTGGCGCAGCCAGCGAGGGCCAGCGTGGCGAGAGCGGCGACGAGTACGATCTTGTTCATGGAATGATTCCCTTGGTTAAGCGGACCTGGGGGAGAGTCTGGCAGGAGCGACTCGCGCCCACCGTACGCTACCGCACACCAGTGCCCATCACACCCGACGTCGCGCAGTCCACAGAGAGCGCTGGCTCATCTCCTGAGCTCTGCAACCAGTGCCGGCGGCGGCTCCGGCAAGTGCGTCGACGGTGCCGGTCCGCCGGACGAAGTGAATCAGTGCGAAGCGCGCCCTGCGTCTACTCGAAGTCGCTGTCGCGCCGACCCCGCCTCGTGCGACGATCGGGGCCCTTTTTGGCGACGGCTATCGTCGCGTACACGTTCTCGCGCCGCGGACCCTGGCGCCGATCGTCGAAGTGTCGGTAGATGCAGTTGCAGTTCGACGGGCGGTCGCAGGTCGCAAGCGGCAGACGAGGCGCCTCGGCCGACAACAGCCGCATGTTCTTGAGTGAGCGCGCGACGGCTTAGGTCCCAAGGAGCGCTTTAAGATGATCCGGCGTGGATGAAGACGACGAGTGGGGCGTGCGCGGCAATCCAGTGAACGACGAACTCCCGAACCTGCGAATGCCCGCGGCCGAGCGATTCCGGTGGTCCAACCGCGCGCTGCGCTGGTATTTCTCGCCGCAGTGCCTGCACCTGGATCGAGCGGAAGTGGAGCGGCCGACGCTCTTCGTCGGCAATCATTCCGTGTTCGGTGTGCTGGACGTCCTGTTGTTCGCGGATGCCTTGTACCGGGAACGCGGGATTTCTCTGCGCATGCTCGCCGACCGCAATCACTTCAAGATTCCAGTGTGGCAGAACTTCGTCGTGCAGACGGGCGCGGTCCTCGGCAGCCGCGCGAACTGTGCTGCGCTGATGCGTCGGGGGGAGCACGTCCTGGTGTTCCCGGGCGGTGCGCGTGAGGTGTTCAAGCACAAGGGCGAGGCCTACCGGCTGATCTGGAAGGAACGCTTCGGCTTCGTGAAGCTCGCGGTCGAGCACGGCTACACGATCACGCCGTACGCGACGGTCGGGGCGGAAGAGGCCTTCGATGTGCTGCTCGACTCCGCTGACTACATGAAGACGCCCCTGGGGCGAGTCCTCAAATCCACTGGCATGGCCGACAGGTACCTGCGTGGTGGAGAGGAGTTTCCGCCGCTGGTGCGGGGCCTCGGGCTGACGATGATCCCGAGACCCGAGAGGCTGTATTTCTCGCTGGGCACGCCCATCGAGACTTCCCGCTACCGGGGACGGTCCGGTGATCCGCTGGTATTACGGCGCCTGCGGGATCGGGTGGGCCGGTCGCTGACGCGGCTGATCGCGGAACTGCGAGAGACCCGTGCGCAGGACACGGAGCAGGGGACCCTGCGCCGGGTGCTCAATCGAATGTAGAGCGAGCGCGGTGCGTTTCGGTGCTCAAGGTCGTGCGAGAGCAGTTCCGGCTCGAGTGGCGGAGCATGGGGCATGGTGACGGTCCAGGAGTGCGCTGTCCCGCTGCATTTCGGCTGGATCTGTGGCAATACGCGGTCATGGATCAGGTGCAATGTGCGCCGCAGCAATCCAGGAGGCGAGGCGGCGCGGGCCCAATGGCCCCTCGGCGGCACTGGAATCTTGAGTGCGCGACAGCGCTTGGCCAGGGCCACGTCGCTGATACCGAATTCTTGCGCGACGTCGCGGACGGGCTTGGACCAGACGAGCTCGTACAGTTCGCTGCGGGGGAGGGTGACCAGATTTTGGGGCATCTTGATTCTCCGGGAGGGCCTGCCGTCGTGCGAATCACGGGCGTATTTTGCAAGCATGGAGCTTCGATCGGGAGGGATGCGATGCACGACAGTCACGATCCGTACGATCTGAAGCGCTTCGTGCGGGCGCAGGACGGCACCTACGAGGTGGCGCTGGCGGAGATTCGCGGCGGCCGCAAGCGCTCGCACTGGATGTGGTACGTGTTTCCGCAGTGCGCGGGACTCGGGCACAGCGAGACGTCGCAGCACTACGCGATCCGCAGCGTGGATGAGGCGCAGGCGTATCTTTCGCATCCGGTGCTCGGGTCGCGGTTGATGGAGTGCGTCGAGGCGGTGCTCAAGGTGGAAGGGCGAACGGCGCGTGACCTCTTTGGTTCGCCGGATGACCTCAAATTGCGCTCGTGCGCGACGTTGTTCGCACAGGTGAGTCCGCCTGAGTCGGTGTTCGAACAGGTGCTCGATCGATACTTCGGCGGGGAGCGGGATCCGCGGACGCTCGAGTGGCTGCAGGCGACGTGAGGGATTGGGGCGGTGCCATGACCGATTTCCGGGGATTGACAGATGTATAGCAACGCTATACAGTTGGCGTGTGATCAAGTCGTTCCGTCATAAAGGCGTGCAGACGTCTTTCGAGACGGGCAGCAAAGCCGGTATCCAGCCGGTGCATGCGAAGCGGCTTCGATTGCAGCTTGCGCGCCTGGACGGCGCCCGTTCCTCGGCGGACATGGCCCTGCCGGGCTGGCGACTGCACGACCTCAAGGGCGATCTCAAAGGACATTGGGCCGTGTGGGTCGACAAGAACTGGCGGCTGACTTTTACCTTCGAAGGCACGGACGCCGTGCTCGTCGACTATCAGGACTATCACTAGAGGCATCAACGCATGTCGACCATGTACAACCCGCCACATCCCGGCGAAGTGCTGCGCGATGGTGTGTTCGCGGACACGGGCCTGACGGTCACGGAGTTCGCGAAGCGTCTCGGCGTGACGCGCGTGGCACTGTCGCGCGTGCTCAATGGCAAGGCGGCGATCAGTGCGGACATGGCGGTCCGGCTCGCGGCGGCCCTCGGCGGCAGCGATGAGTCGTGGCTGCACATGCAGGCCAACCATGATCTGTGGCGGGCGCGACGGGCGTTGCGCAGCAAGGTGGCCAAGATTGTTCGGATCGCGGACGTCGCGGCGTAAGCGAGACCGCCACCACGTTAGAGAACGTCCGACGGTGATCGGACCGGTCCTCACGCGCCTCTCAGTCGCGACTTGCAGTGCCCCGGCGCGGCTGCGTGGTTGCGTCGGTCATCGATCTCGGGATTGCGACATCGCGCGAATGCCTGACGCGCGACAGCCAGACCTCGTGCGGGTTCCAGGTCGGCCGCGTGTCGAGCGCGGTTGCAGCGGCCGTGGCCGCGCGGTCGGCCAGGACGGCATGTGCGGCCGCTGTTACGGCGTCATTCCAGTTCAAAGACCCACGCATCGGTGTTGCTCGCGTTCTTCTTGTGCGACGGGACGAAAACGTTTGCGGTCCCGTGCGAGGCAGAGATTATCCATCGGGCGCGAAGTCAGGCCAACGACAAGAGTGTTTCCGTTTGGCGACAGCGCGACGCGGGTGCGGGGCGCACGGGCGTATGATCATGGGATCGAGGTGCGGGCTGGTGCGGGGCGGTGCGCTCGATGTCGGTGTCGGCGAAGACACGAATGCGGGGGGCTGCCGCCCGGAGTTATCCTCGGCCGATGAGCTGGCTCGCACGCGCAGCGCTGTTGGTGGCTGCCGCAACAAGCGGAGGTGTCGTGATGGCACTCGAACTGACGTCGCCCGCATTCAGGAACGGCGGAGAGATTCCGGTCCGGTACGGCTGCGAGGGCGAGGACCTCTCGCCGGCACTCGCATGGCATGGCGCACCTGCCGGCACGCGCTCGCTGGTGCTGATCGTGGACGATCCCGACGCCCCCGACCCGGCCGCGCCGAAGATGACCTGGGTGCACTGGGTCGTGTTCAACCTGCCGGCCGACAGCGCCGGGCTGCCGGTGGACGCGGGGTCGGGCAAGGGACTGCCGGCGGGAGCCGTTTCCGGTCGCAACGACTGGAAGCGCGGTGGCTACGGGGGGCCATGCCCGCCGCTCGGCCGGCATCGGTACTTCCACAAGCTCTATGCGCTGGACCGGACGCTGTCGCTGACGGCGCAGGCGACCAAGGCCGAGGTCGAGGCCGCGATGCGCGGTCACGTGCTCGCGACGGCGGAACTCGTCGGCACCTACGAAAAGACGCGACGCTAATCGTGGTCGGGGTGCAGGAGAGTCGGGTCCAGAGCGAGATCAAGCGACGCAGCACCGTGTTCCCGGTGACGGTGGTCGCCGACCAGGCGCTGCCGCTCGACGTGTTCTTCCCGATCGCGCCCGCGCCCCAGCGCGACGCGGGTGCGGGGGCACAGGCGTATGATGATCAGATCGAGGCGCGGGCTGGCGGCTCGTGCCTTCTCACCCGAAGGAGAACGGACATGGCGAAGAAAGCCAGGAAGTCAGACAGCGGCGTATACCGCGTCACCGAGATCATCGGCACCAGCACCGTGTCGTGGGAGGACGCCGCGAGCAGTGCCATCGAGGCAGCTGCCAAGTCGCTGCGTGACCTGCGCGTCGCCGAGGTCAGCAAGCTCGACATGAAAGTCGAGGACGGCAAGGTCGTCGCGTTCCGGGCCCGGGTGTCGTTGTCGTTCAAGTACGAAGCCTGAGGTTCTGACGGCTGCCTTGCTCGTTGCGCTCCCGCCCAGGCGGTGCGGCAGCGTCCGGCTGCGCGACCCTTTGAGATGACGAACGACGCCGCGCGTCGCTTGAGGCGGGTGAGGCTGCTGCACACGGTGGTGTGGGCGGTGTTCGCCGGCTGCATCGTGGCGATCCCGGTGCTGGCGTGGCAGCGGCGGTTCGGCGCTGCGGCCGTGCTGGCGGTCATCGTGCTGGGCGAGGTCGTGGTGCTGTGGCTGAACCGTTGGCGTTGCCCGCTCACGGCGGTCGCGGCGCGCTACACCGACGATCGCCGCGCGAATTTCGACATCTACCTGCCGGAGTGGCTGGCCCGACACAACAAAGAGATTTTCGGGCCGCTGTATGCGGCGGGGGTCGCGTACCTCGTGGCGATGTATCTGCAGGCCGGGTCGGGGTGAGGCGGGCGAGGCTGAGTGATGAGCCTCGGGGCGAGCATGCTGCGATGATGGGCGCCGTGGCGGCCATGGCTGACGTCGCGGACGAACTGGAGAAGGCCGCGGAGCGCGATGAGGCTCACGAGCGGTCGTTCGTGCTGGTGATCGAAGCGACCGCCGCCATGCTGCAGGGGATCGAGAAGGCGAAGGCCGCGACGCAGGCGCTCGACGCGGCGGGGCAGGCCGCCGAGAGGATGTGATGGATTACGCGCGACTCAAGGAGCGGCATCGAGCAGAGCGGGGTGCATGGCACCCGAACCTGAGCTTGCGGGTGCATCGGGCGTTGTCTTGGCTCGACCGGGCCGAGCAGCTCGGTGGCCAGGACGATGCGGACGGGCAGTTCATCCTGCTGTGGATTGCGTTCAACGCCGCGTATGCGACGGAGATCGATGAGAAGTATCGCGATTCGGAGCAGCAGACGTTCCGCGGGTTCCTTGACAAGTTGACCCAGCTCGACGCGGGGAACAAGCGATTCGATTCGCTGGTCTGGACCGAGTTTCCGAAGAGCATCCGGGTGCTGCTCGACAACCCGTACGTGTTCGCCGATTTCTGGAAGTTCCAGAACGGGACGCTACCGGAGCCGGCATGGAAGGCGAGCTTCGCGGCCGCCAACAAGGCGGCGCACGTGGCGCTGGGCCGGCAGGACACGGTGACGGTGCTGTCGATCGTGCTGTCGCGCATCTACACGCTGCGCAACCAGCTGATTCACGGCGGGGCCACCTGGAACGGGTCGGTCAACCGTGAGCAGCTGCGGGACTGCGTCAACCTGATGGGGAAGCTGGTGCCGCTGGTGATCGAGGTGATGATGGATCACCCCGGGACGTTGTGGGGAGATGCGGTTTATCCGGTCGTGAAGTGAGGGGACGCTCGCATCTCGAATGTGTAGCCCAACGCAGACGCGACTCGCGACATGCCGCGGGCCCGTGCCTCCGTTCCGAGAGCAGTCACCATGGCTTGTGCGTCCCCTTCAGCGAGCGCGGCAAGGAAAAGCTGCCAAGGCTCCATTGCTAGAGGCCGAACTGGCCGAACTTATCCAATGGATACGGGGCGAGAAGGTCATGTTGGACCGCGACCTGGCACGCCTCTACCAGGTTGAAGTCAAAGTTCTTAATCAAGCGGTGAAGCGCAACTCGAGTCGCTTTCCTGCCGACTTCATGTTCCAGCTGACTGCGGTGGAAGCCGGATATCTAAGGTCACAATCTGTGACCTTAGACGGGGTGGAGGCGGCTGCCAGCTCTGTCCAAGGGCGCGGAAAGCACCTGAAATACCGTCCCTACGCCTTTACCGAACAGGGAGTTGCAATGCTTTCGAGCGTGCTTCGCAGCGACCGTGCGGTGACGGTAAATATCGAGATCATGCGGGCTTTCGTGCGACTCCGCGCCATGCTTGCGTCGAACGCGGAGTTGTCGGGAAAGCTGCGTGACCTGGAAGCGAAATAGGACGAGCAGTTCAAGGTGGTGTTTGATGCCATCAGGCAGTTGATGTTGCCGGTCCCACAGTCGAAGCGCCGCATCGGGTTCGAGCCGTGGGACGACAAAACCTAGAGGCGGGCAGTCCGGCAGGGGCGACTCGCGCCTCGCGCGTATACATCACCCATCATCCGTCCGCCGCGCGCGACCCGCGGAGCCGTTGGATTGGACGCATCGCCAAGTCGCCGGATGGACTTCTACGCAAAGCCGCGACATTTGGAAATGGCCGGTGGAGCTATCTCGTAGCACGCTGCAAGGAAGATTGTACGAAGCAAATCGCGGAGCCATGAAATCAGTCGCGACCGCGTCCACGGACCCCGATCGAAATTCCTGTGCGATCGTCATCCTGCTTCCTCATCGAGGTCTCGGACGAAGAAGTGCGCAACTTGATGTCGCAATCTGCGACATCAAGTTGGGGAGGTACTCGGAAACGACCGTGCGCTGACGAACCTCCTGAGGGCCATCCGTTCCCTGACTGAGTCGCCCGCGACCAGGAAGCGACCGATTGGGTCACAGCGGACTTGGACGGGAGTGAATGACACGTGCGCGTCCCTTCGGAGGGTCTGGCGCACGATGGGCTCACCTGCTGAGCCTCCCTCGCGCGTATAATTCACACAGCATCAAGAACGGAGCACGTGCTCCGGCCAACCTGCCAGCTCGGCAAGGTGGATCGCCAATTCGGCGGATGCGGCCCGGCACCGGGCAACGAAGGAGCATACATGGCCACCGTCCGTCCGCGCGCGCGCGCCGGCGCCGCGCAGCTGCCGCAAGCCCGCGCGCGCATGGGTTCCACCTCGCCGAGCTCGGCGTCTACGGCTTCGACCGCCACGAGACGACCATCCTCGCGTCCCTCGTCACCGAGGACCCGCTGCTGCTCGTCGGGCGCAGCGGCACAGGCAAGACCTTCCTGCTCAACACGCTCTCCGAAGCGCTCGGCCTCGAGCACCGCCATTACAACGCGAGCCTGATCTCGTTCGACGACCTGGTCGGCTTCCCGTATCCCGACGAGGCGCACGCGACCGTGCGCTTCCTCGAGACGCCGGCCACCGTGTGGGGCGCGGAGTCGGTCCTCATCGACGAGATCTCGCGCTGCAAGCCAGAGCACCAGAACCGGCTCTTCTCGCTGGTGCACGAGCGCAAGCTGCAGGGCCTGCCGCTGAAGCGCCTGCGTTACCGCTGGGCCGCGATGAACCCGTGCACCTCCGACCAGGGCGGCACTGAGGACTACTCGGGTTCGGAGCCGCTCGACCCCGCACTCGCCGACCGCTTTTCGCTGATCGTCACGGCGGCGGACTGGAGCGACCTCACCCACGCGCAACAGCAGGCGATCGTCGCGCCGTCGGGCGAGGGCAGCGTTACGCCGCGCAATGAAGCGTTGTGCGACGCGATCCACGGCTGGCGCACGCTGTTCACCGAGCAGGTCAACGCCTGCCCGCAACAGGTGACTAGCTATGTCACCACGGTGGTGAGCGCGTTGAACGGCGCCCGCATCCGCATTTCACCGCGGAGAGCGCGATTGCTGGCGCGCAGCCTGGTCGCCGCGACGATCGTCGCCGGCCGCGCCACATCAAACACCTTCAAGAGCGTGCTCGAGTGCAGCCTGCCGCACACCACGTGGGGCCAGACGGTCGAACCCGCCGTGATCGCTGCGGCCCATCGCGCGGGTTGGGACGCCTCGCGCGAGGAGGCCGGTGCGTGGATCCATGGCTTCCTCGCCGAGCAGAGCCTGCCGCGCAAACTCAGCCTGCTGCTGGCGAACTGCTCCGACCCGGACGAGGGCTCGCAGGCCGTCGCGCAACTCATTGCGATCGAATCCCCGGATCGCGCCGCCGCGTTCGCGTTCGTCACGTACGCGGCCGCGCTCGGCGGCACCCTGCCGATCGGGGCCGAGGGCGTGAACGACCTGGCCAAGCTCGCCGTGCCACTGCTCGACGCCGAAGGCGAGCTCTCGTGGCAGGAGCGCCTGAGCGAGCAAGGCACCAGCCACCCGGTGATCGCCGAAATCGGCAAGGTGCTCGCCCCGTTGCACGACACGCGCCTCGCACGGGCGCGGCAGTTCCTCACGGCCTGCGTGGTGCGCGGCATCGCGCTGCCGTCGCCGGCATTGCTCGAGCCGCAACTGCACGAGTGCGTGAGCCTGATCCGCGCGCGCGGGCTTGCCGGAGAACGGCCGTGAACGTCTACGAACAGTGGACTCGGTACGCTGCGGCGAAGCAGCGCGACCGGGAGCAGTGGGCGAACAGCGGCGGCCCGATGTCGCGTCGTCGCACCGAGCGCGTGCTGGCGAGCGTGCTGCGCGACGAGGCCTCCCGCATCCGACTGCCGCAGGTGATCCGCGCCGGGCTGCACTTCGGCGACCGGGATCCCTTGCAGGCCGTGCTGGAATCCCTCGCACGCAGCGGCCTCGACGACGCCGAGCTGCTGCGGAAGCGCTACGACGCACCCGCCACGCCACTGCTGGTCCGCACCGTGCCCGACGCGCGCTGGGGCGTGCAGGTCGCCCGCGGCAGCGACGAGTCGATCCTGCAGCAGGCGCTGCTGCTCGGGCTGTGCACCGCCTGGCAGTACGACCCGTCGCGTCCCGTGCTGTGGACGCGCGCGAGCCTGACGCGTCGCGTCGAGCTGTACGAGCCCGCGGGGTTTTACGCATGAACACGATGCAGGTGCGTGCCCTGATGCACGAGCTGATGGACGAGAACCCGTTTGCGATCCGCGCGGTGCTCAAGATCCTGGCGGTCGAGTTCACAGATGCGGTGCCGACGCTGGCGGTGACCAACGAGCCGCAGCCCCGGCTGCTGATCAACCTCGAGTTCATCGACCAGCACTGCCGCACGGACGAGCACGTCAAGGCGCTGCTGTGCCACGAGTTCCTGCACGTGCTGTTGCGCCACACCGACGAGCAGGGAGCGCCGACCAGGGCGCGTCACCTGGCGCTCGACGCGGTGATCAACGCGATCATCCACCGGCAGCTGGGCGAGACGTACTCGAGCCTGATGTCGAGCTACTACGGCAAGGTGCAGGGCCTCGCGAAGATGCTGCGGCCGATGACGCGCGACGAGCTCGGTCAGTATGGCGCCGGTGCCTCGTCCAACCGGTACCCGCCGGTGCCGTCCTGGTGGAAGGCGTGGGCCGGGTTGTACGCAGGCAGGCTGCTGGCCGACGACCTCGAGCAACTCGCGCGCGACCTCTCACAATCCGGCGGCGGTCGCACCAGCGCAGCCGGCGAGGGTGGCGATGCTGCAGTTGCCCAGCCTCGAGAGTCTGCTCGGCAATCACGAGGACGACGCGCCGCTCTGCGAGGCGCTGCAACAGGCCCTCGATCGCGCCCGCAAGGAACTGAACGGCGGCGGCATCTGGCGCCACCCGGGGCCGGGCGCCAACCCTTACGAACTCCTCGTCACGCCTAAGCACGCAGCCATCGCGGAATGGCAGGCCAGGACCTTGCAGGTCCTGCGCAAGCACCTCGAACCCGCGCCCGGTGCGCCGACGACGCCAGTGCCCGTCACCGCGCGGCTGCCCGTGCTCTCCACCTCCGACCGCCGCGCGTTCCTGCGCGCCACGTGGTCGCCGTTCCTGCCCGAGGCGCAGTGGGGCGCCACGACCCTGCGTCCCGAGGGGCGCGCGCAGGTGTACCTCGACGTCTCGGGATCGATGAACGCCGAGATGCCGCTGGTGGTGGCGCTGCTCGGCCGGTTGTCGCGGTGGATCCGCCGGCCGTTCTGGGCGTTCAGCACGGAGGTGGTGCCGGCGGTGATCGAGCGCGGCGTGCTGAAAGCCGGCACCTCGGGCGGCACCAGCCTCGAGTGCGTGATCGCGCACGTCGAGAAGACGCGGCCCGCCAGCGCGGTGATCGTCACGGACGGGTTCGTCGAGGCGATCCCGAAGAAGCGCATCGCCGCGCTCGCGAGGACGACGCGACTGCACGCCATCGTCACGCGCGACGGGAATCCGTCGCTGCTCAAGGCCGCGGGGATCCCTTACTCGCAGCTCGGGAGGTTGCCGAAATGATCAGGGTCAGCGAAGCGGTGTTGCCGGGCCAGGTGCCGGGCTGCCTGGGTGCTGGTCACAGGGAACCACCGAGGCGGAAGCACTCGAGAACATCAAGCAGGCAATCGAGGAGTATCTCGCGGTCGTCGATGGCGAGCTGAAAGGCGCCACGATCCGCGAAGTCGAAGTGGCGGCGTGACCGACGCGGGCCGAGCAGTCACAACCGTGAAAAGCGTCTGGCCCAGCGACCGACGGATCCGGCGACCCGGTGCCCGCCGGAAGTTCCTCCAATTCGATTAAACACGCCAGATTCTCCGTTGCAGCGAGGTCTGCGCCTGCAGGACGATGCGTCAAGGCACTCGCGGAGCGCATCCATGGCGTCGAATAGGGCTCAGGAAGGTTCGACAGAGACTGAGTTGGCTGATGTCATCCGTTGGGTTCGTGGACACAAAGTGATCCTCGATCAGGATCTGGCCTGCCTCTACTCCGTTGAAGTACGCGCGCTGAATCAGGCCGTCAAGCGGAACCCGGACCGGTTCCCGGCCGACTTCATGTTCCAGTTGACTGCAGAAGAGGCGGAATTTCTAAGATCACAATCTGTGATCTTAGAAAGTGACGCCAGATCCGTCGCCGCTTCCAAGCGACGAGTCGGCCGCGGTCGACACGCGAAGTACCTCCCAAACGCCTTCACGGAACAAGGGGTTGCGATGCTGTCGAGCGTCCTGCGCAGCAATCGTGCGGTTCTCGTCAACATCGAGATCATGCGCGCCTTCGTCAGGCTTAGAGGCATCCTCTCTTCCAATGCCGACCTGGCTCGAAAACTTGCCGTGCTGGAGGCGAAATACGACAAGCAGTTCAAGGTGGTTTTCGATGCTATTCGACAGCTGATGACGCCTCCACTGGGCTCGAAGCGCCGCATAGGATTTGCGCCATGGGACGACAGTTCGCAGTAGGGAATCATGATGGAACTGCACGGTCAAAGGCTCACCCCCTGAGCCGCCCCCGCCGTATAATCACCACAGCATCAAGACGGAGCACGTGCTCCGGCCAACCTGCCAGGCTCGGCAAGGTGGCGCGCCATTTCGGCGGATGCGGCCCGACCTCAGGGCAGCGAAGGAGCGATACATGACCACCTCCGACGTCTCGCGCTCCTGAACGCCGGATCGTCACGCTGGACGGGAATCGGCGCTGCTCAAGGCCGCGGGGATCCCTTACTCGCAGCTCGGGAGGTTGCCGAAATGATCAGGGCCAGCGAAGCGGTGTTGTCGGGCCACCCGGACAAGCTGTGCGATATAGCATATCTGTTGACTCTGGCCACATATTGCGGTGTCGTGCGCCCACGACTCGCAGCAGGCTGCCTGCCCATGGTGAGGTTTGTCATGACAAACCGTTCGGTCGTTCAGTCCAGCCCGGAGATCCTGGGCGGCGAACCCGTGTTCGCCGGCACGCGCGTGCCCGTCCGAAATCTCATCGACTACCTCGAGCACGGCAGCAGTCTCGATGATTTCCTGGCGGACTTCCCGTCAGTGACCCGAGAGCAGGCGGTCTCCGTGCTGGAAATGGCGCGAGAGGCTGCCGGCCGTGAAGCTGCTGCTGGATGAATCGCTGCCGAGGCGCCTCGGTCGTCTCATCACCGGCCACGAGGTCGTCACTGTTGTCGAGGCGGGCTGGTCAGGCCTGACAAACGGCCGGCTACTTGCGGTCGCCCAACACGAGTTCGACTGTCTGCTGACCGTGGACCGCAGCCTCGTGTTTCAGCAGAGCCTGCCGCAGTTCGCCATTGCCGTGCTCGTCTTGCGTGCACGGACGAACCGCATTGCCGACCTGGCCCCATTGGTTCCACGTGTGCTTGAAGTGCTGCCGACGTTGGGGCCCGGGCGATTCCTGGTGGTCGAGTAACTAATCCCCGCCGCGCATCTCCAGGGAAATCGAGATGAGAACACTATCGCCTTCTTACGTCGCGTTGCGTGACGCGGCCGGGCTCACCCCCTGAGCCGCCCCCGCCGTATAATCACCACAGCATCAAGACGGAGCACGTGCTCCGGCCAACCTGCCAGGCTCGGCAAGGTGGCGCGCCATTTCGGCGGATGCGGCCCGACCTCAGGGCAACGAAGGAGCGATACATGTCCACCTCCGACCGTCGCGCGTTCCTGCACGCCATCGTCACGCGCGACGGGAATCCGTCGCTGCTCAAGGCCGCGGGGATCCCTTACTCGCAGCTCGGGAGGTTGCCGAAATGATCAGGGTCAGCGAAGCGGTGCTGCCGGGCCACCCGGACAAGCTGTGCGATTTCGTGGCGGAGAGCATCGTGCAGGCGGCGCTCGCCGTGGACGCGCGAGGCGTACGCGCAGATCGAGGCCGCGATCTGGTGCGACCAGCTGTGGCTCTCGGGCGGGTATGCGGCGCGGGGCGCGGCGCTCGACGTCGAGCGGATCGCGGTGGAGGCGCTCGATTCGATCGCGCGGGCCGTGAACCCCGATGCAAAGCGCGACCCGTGGCGGGTGACGAATGCCGTCTGCCGATATGACGTGGACCCGACGCGCTGGACGCGCCACGTCAACGACCAGGCGATCGTGATCGGCTGGGCCGGCTACGACGACAAGGTGCAGTACCTGCCGCCCGAGCACTTCCTGGCGCTCGAGTTCCGCACCGCGCTGTGGGAGGCGTGCCAGGGCGGGGAGCTCTCGCGCTGCGGGCCGGACGGCAAGCTGATCGTGCGCCTGCGCGAGGACGACGACGGGTTCGCGCTCGAGCACGTGCTGGTGACGCTCGAGCATCCCGAGGCGATGAGCGTGTTCGAGCTGGCGCAGCGGGTGAGTGCGGTGCTCGGGCAGCACTACGGAAAGCTGCGTGCCCTTGATAAGCGATGGACCGCGAAGTGGCCCGAGGTGGAGCTGATGGTGAACCCGAACGGCCCGCTCTCGGATGCGGGCAGCCGCAAGGACAACGGCCAGACCGGACGGAAGCTCGTGATGGACTACTACGGGCCGAGAGTGCCGATCGGCGGAGGGGCGATCTACGGCAAGGATCCGATGCACGTGGATCGGTTCGGGGCGCGGAAGGCCAGGGAGATGGCGATTGAGGCTGTGAAGAAAGGAGCGGGGGAGTGCCTGGTCAGGGCGGTTTATGCGCCGAACGTGGCGGAGCCGCTGGATGTGCAGGTGGAAATGGCGGGAGGTGCAGATGCGCGCATCTCGATGTCAGAACTGGCCCTGGAGCCGGGACCGCGCAGAGGACTGTAAGCTCGCCGCGTCAGCGAGCCCGGCTGCCCCGCTCCAGTCGCTCATACCGCCCGCCGCCAAGCCACACCTCGGCGCCAACGCGGTACGCTTCTGAATAGCACCATTCTGCGACGTGGATTGCCGCGGCGCGGTCCGCCATTAGCCCGAATTCCTCGTCGATGGCATGCAGTGCTGAATCATTGTTTGAGATGTGCAACGTCCAGCGTACGCGGAACTCCTCGCCAGCGAGCACGTCACTCTTGTTGAGATTACATGTCCTGTGCGCCAGCACGAGGTTGTGGATGAGATTACGCGGGTAGCGCGACCAAGGAATAAAGTGATCTACGTCCCCAGGCACACCGAACTCCGCTTCGCAATAAAAGCACCGTCCTGATTGCAGGTCCTGGAGCGACGTGCGCACAGCCGTGAGCGACTCTCGCTGTGGGCCAAATAGAAAGTCGGCAAGGTCTCCGGAGTTCCCCAGCACGGGCCGATTGCTGGAAACGCTGTACAAAAACGCCATCCACTCGGCCTGAACCAAGCGAATGACCAATGAGTAGAACCGCCTGAAGTGCCCTGCCACACCCGGACGAAGGGTGATCGAGTCGCCGCCTGTATTGTCCGGATACAGGAAATCGACGGTTGTGGTGCGCAGCTTCTGCAGCCGCCAAAGCGGCATGTCGTCAAGGCGGCCAGCCAAGATCGCCACTTCCTGATGCCAACGTGGATCCCGTCTGGCCCGTGCGGGCGACCCAAAGTATTCGCGCAGCTTGTCGGCCTGTGGAACCACTGCTGCCTGTTGGCCGCGGTTCTGCAAGAGGACCCCGGCACCTGCGTCGCGAATGCCGGCGCCGTATGGCAGCCCATGTCGCCAGTAGATCTCGAGGAACTTCTCCGCAAGGCGCGTAACGGGAACGCGCAGTTCGGACTGGTCGTCGACGTCGTTCTCGAGGGAAATATCCGCAAGAGCGACCAGCAATGCGTACTTGTAGGTCGAGCTAGTCAGGCTTTCAGCGAGGACGAGTTGCAGGTTCTCTAGGAACTGCAAGCTTGCTGTTGCCGAATCGTTGGTTCTGGTCGGCATGCGGCAGATATCTCGCTAGACCTGCTTCCAGTAAGCGGCCTTGTCTGGCATCACCCACCGGACGCCTCCGCGTGGATCTTCCCGGTCTCCCTCATATCGTGGGATCAAGTGAATGTGCAGGTGCGGGATGGTCTGGCCTGCAGCAGTGCCATCATTGATGCCAATGTTGTAACCGGCAGGACTGAATTCACGGTTCACGGATTCCCGAGCGACGAGAAGGCAGCCGATCAGGTCGGCGCGCTCATCGTCGGTAGCGTCGAAGAACGAGGCTACGTGCCGCTTCGGGATGATCAGCAAATGACCTGGGGCAATTGGAAAAGCATCGCGGACCACAACCGAGAGCGTGCTCGTCATTACGAAACGCTCTGACGTTAGGTGGCAGAAGGTGCAATCTGGCATCAAGTCACTTCCCTAGGAAGAGGGAGCCATTGCTCGTTACAGGCGCGTCAATCCTCAAGCCTTGTAGCGTGGCAGACCCGGCTGGCCTGCTCCGACGACGCAAATCGCGATCAGACACGCGGAGGATTCCCTGGGCAGCAGTCCCGACAGTTCGTGCAGTCGTACGCGCACAAAGTTCCGTGAGAAGTGGATTCGGCGTTGCACGCATCTATATGTCGCGGAGGACGCTGAACTCGCGGAAGAGCTTGATAGGCAGCGGCGTCTGAAGCCTCCAAATTATAGTCATGGGGCGCGCGCCCATGGCCGATTCAAGCGTTAAAGGGCCGCAAGCTCGGTAGGGTTCGCCCTGTCGTGGGCGAACGAAGAGTTGGAATGACCATCCATTGAGCCCGCTATCTAGATAGCGACGGCCGACTTTGGTATCAGGAGCCGTAGAGTTCTGTGACTGCCAGTGGAACCTATCGGTACTGATGGCATAATCTTTGTAGGCGATCGCCTCATGGTAGCCCTCGCTCTTGTCGAGCGTGACGAAGAGCAATTCCGTTTTGCGTTCGGTGAGCGCTAGGACACCTGCTTGAAACGGTGTGCGGCGGCGGCTAGTCAACCAGCCAACAGCCGTCAGGACCTCGCGCGCGCCATACGACGCGTGCAGGCACAGCGGTGTGTCTTCCAGCCCGGGCACGGGCACAAACGACAGCGCGGAGCGCGACTGCAATACCTCGGCTAGATCGAACATCTCGCCGCAGATTTCCGGATGGCGCGTTAGGCGATCTGAGAAACTGACGTGATCTCCAACCTGGCTGTGTTTTCCGTCAATCTGATACGCAAGCATTTGCAGAAGCCTGCCGGACTGAGAGTCATCGGACGCCAGTCGGCCTTTGTGTTTGCCGACTGAGGCCAATAGATCAAGACGCCGCGTATCGTCGATGTGAAGAACATCGCCTAGGCGTCGGCTGAAATACTCCTCTTCCGGGCCCGGTTCTGAGACGAAAAGCCCTGAGTCTCGCCGAAGGGACGTCCATCCGCTCTTCCGGTCGCCCTTCGCGGCCCGGTAGATGTCGTCAAGTTCCAATGCCTGTTCGGCTAAGAAGTCCGCTAGCCTGACTGATGTTCGGCCGCGAAGTGCGCAATAGGCCTGCAATTCGGTCCGAAGTCGAGGCCACCGCTGTTGCGTAAGGGTGCGCAACGATCGTAGTACCTGTTCGCGGCTCTGCTTCTGCAGGTGAATATGGCAGCCTGCCGGAAGACTGCCGAATCCGTTTTCGACACTTTCGGTCAGCGCCCGGCGTGATAGCCCGGTTAGACCGGAAAGCAGCCGATCGAATCGAAAATCCGCCCTATGGGTGCCGACAAAATCGAGAACTAGGCAACTGTCCTTTCCGGGTGCCAAGCGAAGGCCGCGGCCGATCTGCTGCTGAAAGACTACCGGGCTCTGCGTGGGGCGCAGAAGCAGCAAAGTGTCAACCATCGGTAGGTCGATACCTTCATTGAATAGATCAACGGTGACAAGCGCGCACAACTCATTCGCCAATAGCCTCTTGGGCGCTTCTCTTCGTTCTTCGAAGGGAGTTGTTCCTACGACGCAGGCTGCGGGGAGACCGGCGGAATTCAGTTGCTCGGTCATGAACCGCGCATGTTCGACAGAAACGCAGAAGACGAGGGCGCGGGAATAACGTGGATTCGACGAGAGTCTGGCCCATTCCCTAATTACCAGTCGAGCGCGAACGTGATTGCCGGTGACAAGATTATCAATGGCGGAGCGCTCGCCCGGCTGGTCCCACGGAACGTTTGAGAAGTCAGTCTCGTCGTCGCAGGCGTAGTACTCAAACGGTGCCAATAACTGGAGGTCCAGCGCATTCCATAGCCGAAGCTCAACAGCAGGACTGCCGTCTGGGCGGGAATCAAAATGCTGCGAGATTGGTTGACCATCGGCGCGCTCGGGCGTGGCAGTTAGGCCAAGCAGCAATCGTGGTTGGATGCGTTTTACGAGTGCGTTGAACCGCTCACCTGCAAGTCTGTGGCATTCATCGATGACAACTGAGTGCCAGTAGCCGGCGCCCAATGTTTCAACGAGCTGACGACTGGTAACGCTATCTATGGTCGCAAAGAGGTGATCCAGGCGCTCCGGATCGCGACCGCCGGCCAGGATTTCGCCAAATTCGGGGTCACGCAGAACCTCTCTGTATGTCTTCTGCGCCTGACGCAGAATTTCTTCGCGGTGTGCAACGTAGAGGAATCGCGGTTGCCCGCCTTCTCTTCGGCAGGTGTTTCGGTAGTCAAAAGCCGCGATGACTGTCTTGCCGGTCCCGGTGGCTGCGACGATTAGATTGCGTCGACGGTCGTGGGAGCGCTCTATCTCGAGTTGCTCGAGAATGTCTTGTTGGTATGTCTTGGGTTGAAGGTCAAAGAAAGTCGTGAAGAGGCTCTGATTTCCATCTGCAGTCCCCGATTCCCGTTTCAGGGCTGCTTTAAGTGATCGCCTGTGGTTGTCGTCATTGGGATCGTATCGCTCGAACTCGTTATCGTTCCACAGCGTTTCAAAGTGAGCGACCGCTCTTGAAAAGACGGCGCTCTGGCTTCGCTGCGAAAGCTTAATTGTCCACTCAAGCCCGCCTGTCAGCGCTGCGCCGGAAAGATTGGCGCTTCCGACGTAAGCAGAGCCAAAACTTGTTCGACGGTGGAAAAGCCATGCCTTCGCATGCAGTCGTGTTCGGCGCCCGTCGAGAGAGATCCGCACCTCACATCCCGGCAATCGCGCAAGTAGGTCAATAGCGGCTGCCTCGGTTGCTCCTGTGTAGGTTGTTGTCAGTATGCGAATACGTGTCGGTACGTCGCCCAAGGCATTCTGTGCGGTTACTTGTTGCAGCACGTCCTGCAGCTTTCGGACGCCCGACACCGTTATGAAGCTGACCAAGATATCAACTTGGTCCGCGGACGCTAGTTCGCGGCGAATCTCCTGAAGCAGCGATGGAGTCCCCTTTCCCGCAGTGAATAGCCAAGGAATAGCCAAGCCAACTTCTGGGTATGTTGGAAATAGCCCGTCGTGTCGAACCGATCGCAGAACGCGTAACGGTGATGCAACTAAGTCAATAGCATCGGCTGTGGCGGCGTCGACACTATCATTCGTCAATCGCTTTCTCAGATGCACCAGAAGGTCGTTGACAAGTTCTAGCTGCCGTGTGGCTTTTTCTGATTCGTCGCTTGCCAGGTCATCAAGTGCGAGGGCAAGTTGTCGCCCTAGCGTGTCGATCAGCGCGTCCTGCGCGCCAGCACGAAGTTCTTTCAGGTCGGCAGTGCCGGGATCGAGGGCTCGTTGCAAGCCCTCAGTCAAAAGCAGATCGTATAGACCGGTGGGCAATGTCATCCGGTGCTCGTCCTGGACGTTGCGTGCAGTAGCTGCGGCTGGGGTCTCATATCGATTCCGCAAGATAGCCTTCGTCTAGGTTGTGGTCTACCTTACAGATCCCTTAGTTCTGGAGATTCCGCCGCCCAACAAAGGGTATTCACCAGCGAAATCTCCGCCGGCGTCCGACACCGCGTATCCAACAGCCTCGGATTCGCCACCACCACGCTCAGGCACCTGGCTCTTGAGATAGCAACGTTCAGCCGGTTCTTGCTGAACAGGAACTCGAGGTGCCGGGGCAGGTCGGCCTCGCTCGAGGTCGTCATCGAGATCAGCGACACCGCCGCCTCCTGGCCCTGGAACTTGTCCACCGTCCCGACGCGTGCGGTGTCGGGTAGCACGCGCTTCAGCAGGTTCACCTGCAGGTTGTAGGGCGCGACGACGAGGATGTCGTCCGGCGTGATGCGCCGCTTCTTGCCACTGCGGTCGATCCACGACTGCTTGAGCAGGCTCTGGTAGATCCGCTCGATCTCGTCGGCTTCCTCCGGGCTCTTCTGCCCGCAGCCGGTGTGGTCCATCGGCCAGAACACCACGCCGGTCGGCTGCAACGCGGGATGCGGCTTCGCGCCCAGCACCAGCCTCTGGTGGGCGTTCATCTCCTCCGGGAACAGTCGCCCGTCGTACACGGCCTCGGAGATGAACCGGCACACGTCGGGGCACATGCGCCACGTGATGGGGAGGAAGAAGCCCCGCTCGGGCGGCACCGTCGCGTGGCCGTCTAGCAGGTACTCGAGCGACGACTCGCCCGAGCGCCCGGGATGCACGCCCTGGATCGGCTGGCCGAGCTGCATCTGGTCCGCCGACGGCATGATGTGGGCGCACGCGCCCATGGCGGCGAGGTTGGCAAGCGACACCTGGCCTGCCTCGTCCACGAACAGGTAGTCGAACTGCTGGTCGGCCTCGGGCCGGGCCAGCAGCCAGGTGGTGCCGGCGACCAGTTGCCAGTGATCGTCCAGCGCGACCTCGTTCTCATCGACGTCGACGATGATCTGGCCGTGGAGTCGCGTCGAGTAGTCTCCACGTGAGGACTTCTTGGCGGCACGAACATCCCTTTGTCCCTGCTTCAGCAGCACCTCTTCGACGCCCCTGTGCAGGTTGTTGATCGCCTTGTGGCTGTTCGACGACACGGCCACGCGCTTGCCGTCCGCGAGCAGCCGGCGATCACGTACGAGCCGGTGTATGATTCGCCGGCCGATCAGCTTGAGATGTGACGTATATCTCGTTGTTTTTCATCAAGAATACAAGATGATGATTGCGACGGGCCAAGCCCATGACGCAGGGATGCTCGTAGATGGATCATGGAAGCTCGAAGCCTGAACCCGGTGGCGTTCGGGACTCTACTCGAGCCATCTATTCCGGGCACGACGGAGGACCACCCACCGATAGCACTTCTTTTTCCCCTCGCTGCCTTTCGATCGACCTGGAGGTCGGTCGGGAAGACGCTCGAATCCACCGATTTGCGGCGGTGAGAGGAGATACCGGCGAGTCATTCCATTTTCGGGGCGGCGATTTGAATGCCGGCCTCGCGAAGCTCGATCGGCTGGCCGACGGAGCGGCCTTCGTGGTCGGGCACAACCTTATCGATTTCGATGCGAAGTACCTTGCCGCGAGCAATCCGAACCTGCGGCTCTTGCATCTGCCGCAGGTGGACACGCTTCGGTTGAATCCGCTCGCGTTCCCGCGCAATCCGTATCACCACCTGGTCAAGCACTACCAGGACGGCCAACTGAAGCACGGCAGCCGCAATGACCCGGAGCTCGACGCCCGACTGACACTCGGCGTCTTTCGGGACCAGCACCAGGCGTTTCGGGCCATGAGCGAGTCGGCGCCCGAACTGGTTCTCGCCTATCACTGGCTGACGACCGTCGACGGAAATGTCCTCCGGGTTGGATGCCTTCTTTGCGACGGTGCGTCACCGGCCGCGACCGTCGTCGGCGAAGGCGGCCGAGGCGATCCGGCATCAGATGAGCGGCAAGGCTTGCCTGGTGCAAAGCCGAGGCGGTGCTGGCGAACCCGGCCGCACAGGCATGGCCACTGGCCTACGTGCTGGCCTGGCTGTCCGTCTCCGGTGGCAACTCGGTCATGCCGCCCTGGGTGCGGCATCAGTTTCCCGAGGCGGGTGTCTTGGTGCGCAAGTTGCGGGACACTCCGTGCGGCGAGCCGACCTGCACGTGGTGTCGTGAGCGCCACGACGCCCGACGCGAGCTGAAGCGCTACTTCAATCTGTCGGAGTTTCGGCCCGAGCCCCGGGACGCTGCAGGCCGATCGCTGCAAGAGGCGATTGTCGAGGCCGGCATGCGCGGCGAGCACCTGCTCGGGATCCTGCCGACGGGCACGGGAAAGTCGCTCTGCTATCAGATCCCGGCTCTTTCGCGATACGAGAAGACCGGCGCGTTGACCGTGGTCATCTCGCCATTGGTTGCGCTCATGGCCGACCAGGTGGCGGGACTGGAGGCGCGCGGAATCTCCTGCTGCGCGGCGGTCAACGGACTGCTGTCGATGCCCGAGCGCGCGGACATCCTGGATCGCATTCGGCTTGGCGACGTCGGCATATTGATCATCGCCCCCGAGCAGTTGCGCAGCCGCTCAATGCGAAGCGTGCTGGCGCAACGCGAGATCGGGGCCTGGGTGCATGGACGAGGCCCACTGCCTGTCAAAGTGGGGGCACGATTTCCGTCCCGACTACCGATATGTCGGGAGATTCATCAAGGAAAAGGCGGGCTCGGGCGCCGTGCCACCGATCATGTGCCTGACGGCGACTGCCAAACCGGACGTCACGCAGGACATCCTGGCCTACTTCCGGGACCGGCTCGGCATCGAGCTGGACCTGTTCGACGGTGGCGCGAGCCGCGACGAATCTCGAGTTCGCGGTCGTTCCGACGTCACCCGCCGAGAAGTTCTCGCACATTCACCAGGTGCTTCTGTCCGATCTGCCGGCCGGACAGCCGGGCGGGGCGATCGTGTACTGCGCCACCCGACGCCAGACGGAGGAGGTCGCTCGCTTTCTGAGCGATAAGGAGCGTCTCTGCGGCGTTTTTTCACGCTGGATTGCCGCCCGAGACCAAGAAGGGCGTCCAGGCGCAGTTCATCCGCGGCGACGTGCGCGTGATCGTCGCGACCAACGCATTCGGCATGGGGATCGACAAGCCCGACGTGCGGTTGGTGATTCACGCCGACATCCCCGGTTCGCTGGAGAACTACCTGCAGGAGGCGGGGCGCGCCGGGCGCGATCGGAAGAAGGCGCGCTGCGTGCTGCTCTACACGCCGGAGGACGTCGAGCGCCAGTTCGGAATGTCGGCGCGGTCCCGGCTCACCCAGCGTGAGATCCAGTCGATCCTGAAGGCACTACGAAACCTCGACCGGAAGAAGCGTGCCGACGGCGAGGTAATCGCCACCGCGGGTGAGATTCTGCTCGAGGAGGAGGACGGGGCGTTCGAGCGGGACTCGGCGACGGACGACACGCGCGTTCGCACCGCGGTGGCCTGGCTCGAGGAAGCCGAGCTGCTGCAGCGAAACGAGAACCTGGTGCAGATCTTCCCATCCTCGCTACGGGTCGGCTCGCTGGATGAGGCGAAGGGCAAGATCGACAGGGGCAACGTGGTCGAACCGTTGCGGACCCAGCTTCTCGCCGTGGTCGACGCCCTGATCAACGCCGACGCCGACGAAGGATTGTCCACGGACGAGCTGATGTCCGTCTCCGGACTGGGCCCGGATGGCGTGCGCAAGGCACTGTATGCATTGGAGCAGCTTGGCATCGCCAGCAACGACACCGCGCTGACGGCGTACGTGCACGTCGGCGTCGACCGGCCGTCGCACAAGCGACTGTCGGAAGCGGCCGCGCTGGAGTCAGCGCTGATCGCGTTGCTTCGGGAGATGGCGCCAGACCTCGGGAGCGGCGAAGCGTCGATATTGCATCTGCGACACGTCACGCAGCACTTGAAGGACGCTGGACATTCGTCCGCATTGCCGCAGACGGTTCGGCGGCTGCTGAACAGCCTCGCGAAGGACGGCTGGGACGAGGACGGAGGCAGGGGAAGTCTCCGGTTACGGCGCTGGAACGATGCGGAGACCGTACAAGTATGGCTGCAGCGTGAGTGGAGCGCCCTGGACCGCGCGGCTCGACTTCGGCGGGCGGCGGCGGAACGGTTGCTCGAACACCTGTTGAGTTGCCTGCCTCAAGGAGCCCGCGGTACCGACCTGCTCGCCGAGACAACGCTCGGCCGGCTGTTGCGGACCATTAACGAAGACCTGGTCCTCAAGGCGGAAGTGCGGGATTCAACCAAGCTGCTCGAGCGCGCGCTGCTGTGGCTCCACGAGCAGGAGGTCATCCGCCTGAACAAGGGTCTGGCCGTGTTCCGACCGGCGATGACGATTCGGTTGGGGACTGAGCGTCGTCCGTTCGTAAAAACCGATTTCGCGCCCCTACGGCTGCATTACGACGAGCAGGTCATTCAGATCCACGTAATGGCCGAGTACGTGCAGCGAGGACTGACGCGCATGGCGGATGCGCTTCAGCTATCCATGGACTATTTCACGCTCGACCGGGAAGAGTTCATGAGCCGTTGGCTGGCCGGTCGGGAGAAGGAGCTCGCGCAGCAAACCACACCGACGTCCTGGCGGGCGATCGTGGAGTCGCTCCGCAATCCTCACCAGCAGCGCATCGTCGCCGACGAACGCGAACAGACCAATGTCCTGGTTCTCGCTGGACCCGGATCCGGAAAGACCCGCGTCCTGGTGCACCGCATCGCGTACCTGGTGCGCGCACGTCGCGAGAATCCGCACAGCATCCTTGCGCTGGCCTATAACCGCCACGCGGCGGTCGAAATTCGCCGTCGCCTCGTCGATCTGATTGGTGACGACGCCCGAGGCGTGACGGTCCTAACGTGCCACGGGCTGGCCATGCGGCTGGCTGGCGTCAGCTTCGCCGATCGAGCATTTCAGGCCAGCGACGATGCATTCGAGGAGGTTCTTCAGCAGGCCGTGAGCCTGCTGCAAGGCGACGGTCTGCCTCCGGAGGAGGCCGACGAACAGCGCGATCGACTGCTGGCAGGCTTCCGTTGGATCCTGGTGGACGAGTATCAGGACATCGCCGCCGGTCAGTACGATCTCATTTCCGCTCTGGCGGGTCGTAGCCGAACCGACGAGGACGGCAGGCTGAGCCTGCTCGCCGTCGGCGACGACGACCAGAACATCTATGCGTTTAATGGCGCCTCCGTCGAATTCATCCGGCGGTTCGAGACCGACTACTCGGCCCGTCCGGCGTACCTGACGGAGAACTACCGGTCGTCAGCCAATATCATCGCCGCTTCCAATCTGTTGATTGAGCCGGCGCGCGAGCGCATGAAGAGCGCGCATCCAATTACCATCGACCGGGCGCGAAAAGCACAACAGCCCGGCGGTCGATGGGAGTCGCTTGATCCGGTCGCCCGAGGCCGCGTGCAGATATTGCACGTCAATGACGACGCCGTCGGGCAGGCTATCGCAGCCGTTGACGAACTGCGCCGCCTCGCCAGTGTGGCGCCAGGCTGGAGCTGGGCGGAGGCTGCAGTAATCGCACGGGACTGGAAGTATCTGGATCCGGTACGAGCCTATTGCGAACAGTGCGGGATCAAGACCCAGCGAGCCGACGAAGAGCCACCAAACTTCTGGAAGCTTCGTGAAACACAAGTCTTGCTGGGCTGGCTCGACACCGCCGGGCGAAAGCTGGTGGATGGGCAGGATTTGTTGCGCTGGCTTGACGCTCAACCGGAAGGGCCGTGGTGGGCGCTCCTTCGAGAGGCCGCGGATCAGTACGTACTGGAAGTGGCATCGGCGGAAGTGCCGGTACAGCACTTCAAGGAGTGGCTGGCGGAGTGGGGGCGGGAGATTCGCCGGCGTCAAACCGGCCTGCTGTTGCTCTCGGCACACCGTGCCAAAGGCCTGGAGTTTCGCCATGTCGCCGTGTTGGACGGTAGTTGGGATCGACGAGGCAGCAGTGAAGATCTAGACGCGTCGCGTCGGCTCTACTACGTTGCGATGACTCGTGCGCAGGAGACTCTGACACTGGTCCGAGGGTCGGGGTGGAACGCCCTGATCGACAACCTGTCGAACGAGCCGTGCTTTTTGCGGCGAAACGTCGAGATCTCGACGGTACCAAGGGCGGGGCTGCTGCGGACCTATCAGCGACCTTCACTGAAGAACGTGGACCTGGGATTCGCAGGGCGGTATGCGCCGGACAATCTCGTTCATCGAGCCATTCAAGCGTTGGGGCCGGGCGATCCTGTGCAACTCGTCCAGAGTGGCGAGAGATTGGAGCTGCATGACCCCAGCGGACGTGTTGTCGGTCGGATGGCCAAGGCGTACACGCTGCCGACTAAATCGCGCTGCGTTGAAGCGCGGGTCGCGGCGATCGTTGCACGCCGGCTCGA
Organism: uncultured Gammaproteobacteria bacterium; assembly: GCA_963698735.1. Taxonomy (GTDB): domain Bacteria; phylum Pseudomonadota; class Gammaproteobacteria; order Steroidobacterales; family Steroidobacteraceae; genus RPQJ01. Next base: position 30,087 of record CAVOSA010000022.1, read on the forward strand.
GGACACGGAGGCAGACTACCGCGACGCGGTCAGATGCGATCACTGGGAGGTGGTCGTGCCCGAGCTGGTGTTCGATGCCGACTGATGGGTACGTCGATCGATTGCAATTGAGTCGCAGAGATGCCGGATGCTTGCCGAGCAGCTCCGTTCGACATGCGTTACAACTGCGCAGGTGCGCCGACAGAGGCAAATGAATGAGGACACGATGATATGGACAATGACAGACCGTCGGTTGCGATCTACTGGGACTTCGAGAACATTCACGCCAGCCTCATCGAGCAGCTGAATGGCGCGGGGACGTATCGGCAGACGCGGTTTTCGCCGCAGGAGCCGGTCGTCAACGTGGCGGCCCTGATGGAGTTCTGTGCCTCGTTCGGCTCCGTGGCGATCAATCGTGCCTACGGCAACTGGCAGTGGTTCGCGCGGTATCGCGAGGCGCTGTTGCACAACGCCGTCGAACTGATCCAATTGTTCCCGCCGGGTGCGGCCGCCAAGAACGGGGCGGACATCAAGCTGTGCCTCGATGCGACCGAGGACATGATCCGCTTTCCGCACCTGACGACGCTGGTGATCATCGGTGCGGACAGTGATTTCCTGCCGGTGTCGCAGAAGATCAAGGCGGCGGGCCGCACGCTGGTCGGTGTTGGCATCGAGGCCGCCACTAACCGGCATTGGGCCCACAGTTGCCACGAGTTCCGCTACTACGAGCGGCTGGTGGCCGAGGACGAGCCACCGCTCGAAGAGGAGCCGAACGAGGCGGAGCCGTCGACTTCGGCGCCACCCGAAGCCCTCGACCTAATTCGGCGGGCCATCGGCCGTTTGGCCGCGAATACGGGCGAGCCGTGGGTGTTGAAAGCCCGCATCCGACCGATGGTGCAGCGGCTCGACCCGACGTTCGATGAGAAGACCTACGGCGCCGCGACATTCTCGGCATTGCTGAAGAAATATGAGGACGTGCTGGAAGTCCGCAAGGGTCAGTTTGACCAGGAGTATCGAGTCAAGGAGGCGGCTAAGAACTAAGGGAGGTGCGGATCCGTGGCCCAACACAACGTATTCACCAACGCGATCTCCCCCGGCGTCTTGCACCGCACATCCAATAGCCTGGGATTCGCCACGACGATACTCAGACACCGCGCCCTCGAGATCGCCACGTTCAGCCGGTTCTTGCTGAACAGGAACTCCAGGTGGCTGGGCAGGTCCTCCTCGCTCGAGGTCGTCATCGACACGATCGACACCGCCGCTTCCTGGCCCTGGAACTTGTCCACCGTGCCCACGCGCGCATTCGCCGGCAACGTCCGCTGCAGCAGCTTCACCTGCAGGTTGTAGGGCGCGACGACTAGGATGTCGTCGGCCGTGATGCGTGCCCTGGATCGGCTGGCCCAGCTGCATCTGGTCGCCCAGCAGCACGATATGCAGAAGTTCTTGTTGTTTTGCTGCGACAGGCGGTCGGACGTGGCGGCGCTTCGTCCGCGACGGCCGCACTTTGCCGACGCGCAGTTTGGCAGCGGATGGAGAACCAAGGTAGCGTGGTCGCGGCCGGTCATACGAAGAACGGGTCAGGGGGGAGAACGATGCACAAAGGTCTTTTGGCCATGGTGCTGGCCATGTCATGCGCCAGCGCGCTCGCAGATACTCCTGCGGCGTCCGGTCCAGCCGGGCACACGGCGGGCGAGGAAGCGGCGGTTCTGGCCGCGCTGGATCGCTACATGCTGGCGATCTCGGCGAACGATCTCGACGCGATGGCGTCGATGCAGATGCCGGACGGCATGACCTATCGAGCGCGCGCGGTCACCGGCGGTGGCATGGAGGTCGTGGGGCGCCCGAATTCCTATTGGATCGACCCGGCACGCAAGGACAACCACACGTACCGCGAACGCTACTGGTCGCCGACGGTGTTGATCCGCGGCAGCGTCGCAGCGGTCTGGGCGCCCTACGAGTTCTGGATCGATGGCAAGACCAGTCACTGTGGCGTGGACCAGTTCGATTTCGTCAAGGTCGACGACGCGTGGCGGGTGGCCAACGCGATGTGGACCGTGGAACCGGATGCCTGCAAAGAACTGCGGCCGGCGGATGCGGCTGCTATTCGTCCCGCGGATTGAGCGGCGTGCGCGAGCTCTGGAGACGGACTTGAACCCATTGCAAAGATTGATCCTTGCCACGCTGCTGGCCCTGTTGGCCGGATGCGGCAAGAGCACCGGCGTCGGCGGCACCGCCGGTGACGCCATGCCGGCCACGCTGCAGGCCAACGAGCAAATGGCGACCGAACTCAAGCTCGACGACCCACAGGATTTCGAGGACGCCAGGCGTGGTCTGATCGCGCGCCCAGAGGGCAAGATCATGTCGGCCGATGGCTCGACGGTGCTGATCGACTTCGATGCCTACAAGTTCGTCGACGGCAAGGCGCCACCCACCGTCAACCCGAGCCTGTGGCGGCACGCGGTGCTGAATGCGCAGATCGGGCTGTTCAAGGTCACCGACGGCATCTGGCAGCTGCGCGGCTTCGACATCGCCAACATGACGCTGATCGAAGGCAAGACCGGCTTCATCGTCGTCGACCCGCTCACCGCACGCGAGAGTGCCTCCGCGGCGCTGGCATTCGCGCGCAAGCACCTGGGCGACAAGCCGGTGTCGGGCATCGTCTTCACGCACAGCCACGCCGACCACTTTGGCGGCGCGCTGGGCGTCGCCTCGGCGCAGGAGGTGGCCCAACGCAAGATCCCGGTCGTCGCGCCCGCGGGCTTCATCGAAGAGGCGACCAGCGAGAACGTCCTCGTCGGCACGGCCATGGCGCGGCGTTCGATGTACCAGTTCGGCAAGAACCTCGAGCGCTCGCCGAAGGGCAATGTCGACACGGGCCTGGGCAAGAACGTCGCCTACGGCGCGGTCGGCGTGCTTCTGCCCACGCAGCTGATCACCAGGCCCGAGCAGGAACTGGTGATCGACGGCGTGCGCTTCGTGTTCCACAACGTCCCCGGCGCCGAGGCGCCGGCCGAGCTCACGTTCTCGATCCCGGACAAGAAGGCCTACGGTGGCGCCGAGAACCTGGCGCAGACCATGCACAACCTGCTCCCGGTGCGCGGTGCCAAGGTGCGCGACTCGCTGCAATGGTCGACCTACCTGCAGGAGGCCATCGACAACCTGGGCGACGCCGAGGTCTATTTCGGCCAGCACAACTGGCCGGTGTGGGGCAACGCGCGCATCGTCGACTTCATCACCAAGCACCGCGACGTGTACAAGTACATGCACGACCAGACCGTGCGCCTGATCAACGCCGGCCACACGCCGCGCGAGATCGCCGACCTGGTCAAGCTGCCGCCGTCGCTGGCGTCCTTCTTCGGCGCGCGTGGCTACTACGGCGACCTGCGGCACAACGTCAAGGCGATCTACCAGTTCTATCTCGGCGCCTACGACGGCAACCCCGCCAACCTCAACCCGCTGCCGCCGCAGGAATCGGCCAAGCGCTGGCTCGATCTGATCGGGGGTGCGGACAAGGCCGTCGCCGCCGCACAGACGGCTTACGACCAGGGCGACTACCGCTGGGCGGCCGAGCTGCTGAACCATGCGGTCTTCGGCGCCCCCGAGCACAAGGGCGCAAAGGAACTGCTCGCGCGCACCTACGAGCAGATGGGCTACATGGCCGAGGCGGCGACCTGGCGCAACAGCTACCTCACGGCGGCGATGGAGCTGCGCGAAGGGCCGCCGAAGAAGGGCGTCGATCGCTCCTTCCTGATCGACATGCTGCAGCAGACACCGATCGAGCGCTTCCTCGAAGCCATGGCGGCCGGGCTGGACGGCCCCGCCGCCGATGGCAAGAACCTGAAGGTCAACCTGGTACTGACCGACATCGATGAGTCCTACGTGCTGTGGATCGAGAACGCGGTGCTGCACTTCAAGAAGGCGGCCCCCGCGACCGATGCCAACGCGACCCTGACACTGACCAAGCCGATCTTCATCAAGATGATGGCCGGCACGGCGGGCGTCCAGGACACCCTGCTCAGCGACGACCTCAAGATCGATGGCAGCAAGATCGACCTGGTGCGCTTCTTCACGCTGATCGACAAGGCGCCGGGCACCTTCGCGATCGTGACGACGGAGTAGGGCGCGCGTGCCGGCCACCGGCACCGGCCGCGACCGTATCAATGCGTCGCGGCCAGGGGCCGCCCGGGACTTGGTTTGGCAGGGGGTCGAGTCAGACGCCGGACTATTGGCCTGCCATGTGCACAGAATGCTTGCCGGCAAACCATCGTCCGGTCACGCGGCTCTGGCGATAGGTGCCGAGCCAACCGACCCGGCGATCGAACACCTCGACGTGCCAGGAGCGATCGTCGGGCAACGCAGGCAGTTGTCGGCCGGCACTCTGCAGTTCTTCGCGCCAGGTCGTGAAATCACGCGTCACGACGATCGCCTTGCGGGATCCGGGGTCGGCGTGGACGGCGTCGGCGGGATACTCACCGACGTTGTCGTCGTGGTCAGGCACGTAATTGTGGCTGTGACCGAGGTGCAGGGGATTGGTGCCGCCGTAAAAGGGGTCGCTGCGGTAGCGCCGACCCAGTCGGCGGAAGTCGCGCCACCAGTCCTCGTCGCTGAATGCGGACGTGCTCGCCGCGTCCTCGAGAAGGAAGTTGTCGCGACCCTCCCGAAAGGCCCACGCGGCGAAGTACGCGAGCTGGCCGTCGCTGTCCCAGATTGTCTTCATTAGCCCGAGTCGTGGGTCCTCGACGGGTCGGCCGTTCGTGTACCACCAGGCGAGCCCCCGGCCGAGGTCGCGCCAACCGAGGATCGTGTTCAAGAGGTAATACAGCGGCTCCCAGTACGAGCAGGAACCGTGAATGGCGTCGCCGTGCGGCGGTGGCGGATAGACGGACGGAGGTTCGCCGCCGGCCAGGATCCGGTGCAGCAGGGGGAGGTGCGTGAGCCAGGGGTCGTCGGCGTTCAGGGGCATGCGAAGCGTGCGGGCGTGGATGGTGATCGGGATTATGGCGGGGAACGGGATCGGGGTGGGATGGTGCAGGGGATCGGAAGAGGAGTGGGATGTTGCGCGCCCGGTAGCGACTTCTCCGAATGGTGGTTGCCCGCAAGCCGGAGTCAGATCGGCCAGGAGGGCGTTGCTGGTCGCCCTATCGGCCGACATCTGTCCAGACACTCGGAGGTGAACCATGGGACACATGGTCGCGAAGGACATCTACGGGGCGCTCGGCGAGAAGATCGACAACCTGCACGTTCGCACGCCGCAGAACGAGGCGTTCTACGCCATGCTGCGCGAGCTGTACTCCGCGGACGAGGCCGAGCTGATCGTCGCAATGCCGTTCGGGCTGTCGACACTCGAGCGGATTGCGAAAGTCACGGGACGCGATCGCAAGGAACTGGAGCCGATGCTTGCAGCGCTGTGCGACAAGGGCCTGGTGGTCGATGTTCGCCTGGGCGACCGTTACCACTACATGCCGGCGCCGTTCGTGATCGGCATCTTCGAGTTCACGATGATGCGGATGGACAATTCGGATCCGGACATCGGCAAGGTCTCGAGACTGTTCGTCGACTATCTCGAGAGCGGCGAGTTCTACGCGGCCAATTTCAAGGACGGACAGCAGGTATCCGTTGCGCGGGCGCTGCCGCATCTGGAGCATCTCGGCGATCACGTCGAGATCCTGGATTACGAGAAAGTCGAGCGGGTCATCGAGGAAGCGGGCTCCTTTTCGCTGTCCAATTGCTCGTGCCGGCACAAGAAGCACCACGCCGGTGGCCAGGTCTGCAAAGTTCCGCTCGAGACCTGCACCTCCTTCGGCAGCGCTGCGGACTACCTGGTGCGTCACGGCATGGGACGCGCGATCTCCAAGTCCGAGATGAAAGACGTGGTGCAGCGATCGAAGGAGCTGAAGCTGGTCTTTTCCGTGGACAATGTGCAGAACCAGCCGGCGTTCCTGTGCCACTGCTGCGGGTGCTGTTGCGGAATCCTCGAGGGCATCAACAAGCACGGGTACCCGAACGCGATCGTCTCCTCGACGCTCGTGCCGCAAGTGAGGATGGAGGACTGCAACGGGTGCCAGAAGTGCGCCAGGGCCTGCCACGTGTCGGCCATCACGCTGGTGCCGGAGCCCAAGACGGCGAGCAGCAAGAGGATGTTCATGCCGCAGATCGACGAGACGGCCTGCATCGGCTGCGGCGTGTGCAGCCTGGTCTGCGAGCCGGACGCGATCGAAATGCACAAGCGCGACCAGCACGTGATTCATCCGGAGACCACATTCGAGCGGGTGATCCTGCAGTGCCTCGAGCGGGGAACGCTGCAGAATCAGCTGTTCGACGATCCCGGGCGCCTGACACACAAGGCGATGCGCGGCATCGTGGGAGGGTTCCTGCGGCTGCCACCGGTCAAAAGGGCACTGATGTCGGACGCCCTGCGTTCGAGGTTCCTGTCGACGATGGCCGCTGGCGCGGCAAGGACCAGCCAGGCGGATGCGGTGGAAGCGTAGAGGATCCCCGAGGGACAGGCCGGAGAGGGGAGTGCGGGTTCGACGACGGCTGAGGCGATGAGCGGCGGTGGGGGGATCCACTGCAGAGAATCAAGGCACGGGCCCTCCGCCGCGCGTGGCGGCGGAGGGCCCTGCACCCATCAGTCATCGCACTCGTCGTGGTGGCTGCGACGATAGTTGCCGTCCTGGCATTGATCGCGGCCCGCTGGCCGGAACGACTGCTTGCTGTCGAGGGCTCGCAGCACGTCCAAGAGGTTCTGGCGCAGCGGATAGGTGTCGTTGGTCAGCCAGCGACCGAGCAGGTTGGCGTAGAAGGGACTGTTCAACACGCCGCTCATCCCGCCAGGCAGCGCGGTGTCGCCGTCGATCGAGCCGGGATACATGCCCGGGGTGCCGACGTAGCGTCGATTGGGGCCCGAGCCGAACGTGAACGAGCCCGTGCTGTCGGCGCGCGCACTGTGCGACGAGGCGTCCACGACGCCGAACCCGCCGTCGGTGGCCAGGCCCGGCAGATCCGCGAAGGACGGCGGGAATCCAAGCTGCGGGTTCGGAATGCTGAACGGCCCGCCGACCGCCAGACCGTCGAAGGTGATTCGGTGCAGCCTGCCCCAGCGGTAGTCGGCCTGCTGGGTCGAGCCATGGAAGGCGCCGGCGAAGGCTGGCCCGGCGAGCCGGTCCAATGCGTCCAGCACACTCTTGAGCATGACGTAGTCGCGGCGTTGCTCAGGCAGCGGCAGTCCGGCCGCCGCGGCCCAGCCGAAGAAATCCACGGTCGAGAGGCCGATGCCGTTGCGTTCGACGAGGTGACGCAGCGCCTTGATGGCTTCGGCCGAACCGGGCGTCGGGACCCCGAGTTGCGTCAGCGTCAGGTCGACGCCGTTCGCAATCGCCTGGCCGCGCCAGACGGAGTAGATCGTCGCGGCGATGCTGTGCTCGATCTCGGTCGGCGAGGGCGGCGAGAACTCGCCGTCGACATCGATCGCGTCGTAGCCGGTCGCGACGCCGGTGGGGGTGGTGAAGTTCCACTTCTTGAGCCGCCCCACGGCTTCGGCGACTCGCGGGTCACCGGCCAGCGCCTTGAGGGCGGCCGGCGCGGACGGCGTGGTCGCGTTGGCGAATGCGGCGAGGATGTAAGGCGTGAAGACCGTGGCGTCGAGCAGCGTCACGTCGGCCTGGATCGCCTTCATGTCGGCGCTGTCGACGAGGCCTTGCGCGAACTTTGCCTTGAGCGCCTCGGTGATGCGACCGGCCCGCGTGCCGAAGTCGAACGAATAGCCGAGGTAGTAGATGCCCTGGCCGCCGACGCGCAGCTGGTTGAGCGGGTCGTTGTCGAGGGTCGCGCCGGAGGTGTCGTTGTTGGCGTTCACGACAAAACCGTTCTTCGGATTCACGGTCTGCGGCAATTCGGCTGCCGGCAGCGCGAGGTAACCACTGCCGTTGGTCGGGCCCGGGTTGGGGTCCTTGAGCCATTCGTTGCCGCCCTGGCCGTTGCGGATGAACCAGGGCGGCGAGCCCGTGACCGTGTTCTGCTGCAGGTCTTCACGCAGCGGCACCTCACTGGTGGTGAAGTAGGCGATGTTGCCGGCGATGTCGCCGTAGATGAAATTCTGCGAGCCGACATCAAAGTACTGCAGTGCCGCCCGGAATTCGTTCAGGTTGCGAGCGTGGTTCAGCAGGCGGAACGTTTCCAGTTCGCGCGTGCCGCTGAAGCCCGTGTACTGCACGCTCAGGGCTCTGCCGCCGCCGAGGTCAGCGATGACGGGGCCGTTGTTGCGACGGGGAATCGTCAGCACCACCGCCGGCACGGGGCCGCCCGCCGGGATGGTGACCAGCGTGTCGGGTCCGTTGGCCAGACCGTCGAGCGCGTTGGCCTTGAAGGTCACCGGAATCGGGATGACGTTCTCCATCTGGCCGAGGTAAAGGGAAGAGAGCCCGCTCGGCGACGCCGGGTTCGGCACCAGCTGCTCGAGATAGGTGTCGGTGACGTCGAAACCGGTGGTGGTTTCGCCCCAGGTGACGAACCGGTTCTGGCCGAGCACCACCCACGGCGTACCGGCCACGCTGCTGCCGATCACGTCGAGTCCGCTCCACGGGGCGCTCAGGTGGATCTGGTAGAAATTCGGCGGCAGGTCGAGGCTCAGGTGCGGATCGTTGGCCACGAGCGGGCGGCCGTCCTTGGTGCGCGATCCCGCGACCGCCCATTCATTGCTGCCGATCTGCTGTTCGGTGCGCGCCAGGGTGTTCTTCAGGAAGGGGACCGCGTCGAAGCGGTTCCTCAGGTTGTGTAACGAACGAAGTGCCGTCGCGTCGAGCGACACGCCCGCAAGGTCGGTCGTCGCCGCCGGCGCCGAGGTCGCCGCGGCCGCCGACTTCAACGGGGACGACGCGCTGGTTTTCGCGAGTCCGCCCAGGAACGGCGCCTTGCCCGTCGCATCCGGAACGCTGGCTGCCGGGTCGAAGGGCGCTGAGCGGAAGACGTCGCCAAAGAACATGGCCTGTGCCAACGGGCCTCCGAGCTTGGCGGCGTAGGCCTGGAAGTCGGAGGTGGCGCCGGTGTCGAGGTCGAACGACAACTGGAAGGCGAGCGCCTTGCCGATGACCGCACAGTCAAGCGCGGTCCAGGGCTGGAACTTCTTGAGTTCCAGCGCCGTGTACTGCAGCGGCAGCGGGTTGCGCTTGACCCAGGCGTTGACGCCGTCGGCATAGGCCTGCAGGCCGGCGCGCGTGGCCGGGGAGTACGCCGCGAGGGAGCGTTCTGCGCCGCGCTTCAGGCCGATCGTGCGCAGTTCGATGTCGCTCGCAAGCGCGCCGGTGCCGAGCAGTTCCGCCAGCGTGCCGCTGGCCTGTCGGCGCAGGACGTCCAGCTGGAACAGACGGTCCTGTGCCTGCACCCAGCCCTGCAGAAACAGGGCGTCGTGCTCGTCCACGGCATAGATGTGCGGCATGCCGTCGACATCACGCAGTATTCGCGCGGGGCCGTGCAGTTCCGACAGCGTGATGGCGCCGTTGTTGCCGTGCCAGGGCGGTTGGTTACCGCCGCTCGCATTGGCTACCGACAGGATAAACAGCGCGCCGAGAAGCGCGAGGCGTGAGTAACGCATGAGTCTGTCCCCTTGAGTCCCGGTTCTTGTGATGCCGTCCACGAAGCACGTGTTCATGCCACTTATACGCCTGCCCTGCCGGGGTGGAAATCGTGCGGTGCAGTGCAGGACAGCGAGCCACGGGGACGGGCCGCGGTAGTCCTGGGTACCCAGGGTATGCGGGCCGATCAGAGCGAAGCCGGCCCCGGCATCGAATACAAACCCTCCGCCCTTGCTGCGGACAGTGATCTTGGGAATCAGCGACACCGTCACGGCGTCTTCGCCGGCGGACTGCAGCAGCCCGGTACTCGCCGTCAGCTGGGAGCCGATTTTCCAGCCCGACTTGATCTTGCTCAGCCAGGGGCGTGGCGAAATGCGCCGAGAGGTCATAGGCATCGGCCTGTTCCGGCTGGGCGGCGCCGAGAGTAGTTGCATTGGAGACCCGCGCCCGGATGCTGAGGCTCAGCAGAGAAGAATCACCGGAAGCGTCAGCGGGTCAGGCGGGTGATCAGTAGTGGCGCCCGGCGCATGACGGAAAGCGCGCGGCACTGCTGGCCGACGAGGTGTGGCCGCCGAAGCCGCACGCCCATCGGGGTGCGTCTTCGCGGCAAGGCCGGCGTAGACTAGTAATGGAAGGGCCGCTCATCGCTGAGCCGTCGATCCCTATGGCAAACCCGTCCATTTCGGTCACCAGTTTCCTGGCCGCACTGCTGTTGGCTGGCTGTGTTCAGGCGGGCGCGTCAGACACCGCGTCTTACGAAGCCGAACGGCGGGCGCTCATGCGCGAGATCGAGCGCGACGTGCGCGAGACCGCCGAGTACCTGAACCGGCGCGAACTCGACCCGCGCGTGATGGCGGCCATGGCCTCCGTGCCGCGACACGAGTTCGTGCGCCCCGAGAACCGGGACCTCGCCTACGCGAACCGGCCGTTGCCGATCGGGTACGGCCAGACGATCTCGCAGCCGTACATCGTGGCGGTCATGACCGACCTGCTCGAGCCCGCGAAGGGCTGCCGGGCACTCGAAGTGGGCACCGGTTCCGGCTACCAGGCCGCGGTGCTGAGCCGGTTGTGCGAGAAGGTCTACACCCTCGAGATCGTCGAGGGGCTCGGCCAGCAGGCCCGCGCACGGCTGGCGCGGCTCGGTTACACGAACGTCGACGTGCGGATCGGCGACGGCTATTACGGCTGGCCCGAGGCCGCCCCGTTCGACGTGATCGTGGTGACGGCCGTTGCGGGTCACATTCCGCCGCCACTGCTCAAGCAGCTCAAGCCGGGCGGTCGCATGGTGCTGCCCGTGGGCACGCGTTTCACCACGCAGCAGCTGGTCCTGGTGCGCAAGCTCGACGACGGTCGCATCACGACTCGGCAGATGCTGCCCGTCGCCTTCGTGCCGCTCACCGGCGGACATGACTGACGTCGCGCCGCGTCCACCGCTCGCATCGGTGGCACTGCTCTCGTCCGCAGCGCTGGCCACCGAGATCCTGCTCAGCCGATCCTTTGCCGTGGTGCACTGGCACCATTTCGCCTACATGATCATCAGCCTCGCGCTGCTCGGTTTTGGCGCGAGCGGCACGTTCCTCGCGCTCGCACATCGCCGGCTGCTGCAGCACTTCGCTGCGAGCTACCTGGGCAACGTCGCGGCGTTCGGCATCCTGGTCGTCGCCAGCCCCGTGCTGGCCCAGGCGTTGCCCTTCCAGGCGGAGGCGCTGCTCTGGGATCCGTGGCAGCCGCTGTGGCTCGTGCTGCTCTATCTCGTCCTGTCCACGCCGTTCTTCTGCGCCGCCAACGCGATCGGTCTCGTGCTGATCGCCTTCCGCGACTGCGCGGGCCGGGTCTACGCTGCGGACCTGGTCGGCGCAGGCCTGGGCAGCGTGGTACTGCTCGGCCTGCTGTACCGGCTCTGGCCCGAGGATCTCCTGAGGATCATTGCCGCCGCGGGCTTCGTGGCGATGTGCCTCGGCGCCTTCGAACTGCGGGCGCGCCCGGGAGTGTGGGTCGGCGCCGCGGTGCTCGGCGTCGCAGCGACCATCGCGATCCCGACAGCGCTGCTCAGGTTCGAGCCCGGGCCCTACAAGGGACTGAGCCAGGCATTGCTCATCGATGGCACGCGGGTCACCCGCGAGCGATCGAGTCCGCTGGGCCGCGTCACGGTGATCGAAAGCCCGCGAGTTCCGCTGCGCTCTGCGCCCGGCTTGAGTCTGGGTTCCACCAGCGAGCCACCGGATCAGGTGGGGGTATTCACCGACGGTGACAACCTGCAGGTCATCACGGCCGCAAGCGGCGATGACGAACGCCTGGCGTTCCTCGCAGAGACGACGTCTGCTCTCGCCTATCGCATCGCAACGCCCCGCACGGTGTTCGTGCCGGGCGCGGGCGGCGGCATGGAAATCCTGCGCGCACAGCATTTCGGCGCGCAGCTCGTCGATGCGGTCGAACTCAACCCGCAGGTCGCGGAGCTGCTGCGGGTGGAGTTCAGTGACTACACGGGCGGTCTGCTCGAGCGCCCGGGCGTGCGCCTGCACGTCGGCGACGCTCGCGGCTTCCTGGCGGCGACCGATCGTCGCTACGACCTCATCCAGATGTCGTTGACTGGCGCGGCAGCCGGCGGCGGCCTTGGCGGCCTCAACGAGGATTACCTGCACACCGTCGAGGCTTTCCGCCTCTACCTCGGGCACCTTGAGCCCGGGGGTTTCCTCTCGATCACGCGCTGGGCGCAGATTCCGCCGCGGGACAGCCTGAAGCTCGTGGCGACGGTCATCGCAGCCCTCGAATCGAGCGGCGTCACCGATGCCGCCGATCGCCTGCTGATGATCCGCGGCTGGCAGACCTCCACGCTGCTCGTGAAGAACGGTCCCGTCACGGCGGGCGACGTGCAGAGACTGCGCGAGTTCTGCGCTGCACTTTCTTTCGACGTCGTCTGGTTCCCGGGCATCCGGGCCGAGGACGTGAACCTCTACAACCAGTTGCCCGCGCCCTGGTACTTCGATGGCGTGCAGGCGCTGCTCGGCCCGGGCCGCGCCGACTTCACGGCGGCGTACGCGTTCGATATCCGGCCCGCAACGGACGATCGACCGTATTTCCAGAATTTTTTCCGCTGGCCCGTGCTGACAGAGGCCTGGCGCGCCAAGGACCGCGGCGGCATGGCGCTGCTCGAGGCCGGTTACCTGCTGCTCGTCACCACGCTCGTGCAGGCGCTGCTGGCGGGGCTGTTGCTGATCCTGCTGCCGTTGCTGCTGTTCGCTCCGCTCGCGCGGACCCACCGTCGTCTGCGGTGGCAGGTGTTCGCGTACTTCGCGGGCATCGGGCTCGCCTTCCTGTTCGTCGAGATCGCGTTCCTGCAGAAGCTGATGCTCCTGGTCCACCATCCGACCGTTGCGTTGTCACTGGTGCTCGCGACGTTCCTGCTCGGGGCCGGCGCCGGCAGCGCCTGGTCGAGCCGTGTCCCAACGGCTCGGAGTCGAATCCTGCTCAGCGGAGCGGTCGCTGGCATCGTGCTGCTCGGCGTCCTCTACGGCGCAGCGTTCGACGCGCTGATCGGTGAACTTGCGGCCTGGCCGACGCCGGCGCGGGCACTGGTCGCCGCGGGGCTGCTCGCCCCGCTCGCATTCTGCATGGGCATGCCGTTTCCGCTCGCGCTGCGCGAACTCGATGAGCCGCTGGTGCCGTGGGCCTGGGGCATCAACGGTTGCGCCTCCGTCGTCAGCGCCGCGCTGGCGACGCTGCTCGCGGTCGACTTCGGCTTCAGCGTCGTGCTGTGGATCGCACTGGCGCTCTACGTCCTGGTGCTCATGGTCTTTCCGCGACGGCGGGAGACTCAAGCGCGTCGGCCTGACTCATGCAGCGCTGGCCCGGCCCGCGCAGATTGACCATCTGAGTTCGAGGCTCAGAATTCATCTGCATTTCTCGGTGTTTTCGTCGAATATTCACTTGAGAATGGCGGCGAGTTTGCTAGCATACTGTATATAAACACAGTATCGGTGCGGCCATGGAATACGCCCCACAGGACGCCACTCGGAACGCTACGGACAGCGGCCTTTCGCTTCGCGAACTCGAAGCGCAGATCACCGAGTTGGCGGGCCACCTCAACGCGGCCAATCACCGCTGGCTGGTCCTGATCGCCGAGTTCGACCGTCGCCATGGCTGGTCGGATGGCGCCACGCAGTCGTGTGCGCACTGGCTCAGCTGGAAATGCGGGCTCGATCTCGGGGCGGCGCGCGAGAAGGTTCGCGTGGCCAGGGCGATCGAAGAGCTGCCGAAGATTTCGGCGGCGATGGCCAACGGGCAGTTGAGCTACTCGAAGGCGCGGGCGCTCACTCGCGTGGCCACGCCGGCCATCGAAGACGTGTTGCTCAACGTTGCGCTCAACGGCACCACGCATCACGTTGAGACGCTGGTGCGCCAGTTCCGCCGCGTGCAGGAAGTCGAGGAGCTTTCGCGCGAGGCACGGCAGTACTCGCAACGGCGCCTCACGTATTTCCACGACCACGACGGTTCCTTGGTGGTGAAGCTGCAGCTCACGGCCGAGAGCGGTGCGCTGTTTCTGAAGGCCATCGAGGCCGCGCTGCCAGAAATTCCGTTGCCGGATGATTGTAAAGATTCGCTGCACGTTTCAGCTGAAACGTCCGGCGCAAATTTCGGATCGACGGGCATTGTAACCACGGCCGCCATGCGTCGTGCCGATGCGCTCGTCGTCATGGCCGAAAGCCTGCTGCAACACGGCGCGACTGCGATGAAAGGCGGCGATCGTCACCAGGTCGTCGTGCACGTCGACGATGCGACGCTGCGCAAGGGCGAGGCCGGTCGCTGCGAGCTCGACGATGGTCCTGCAATTCCGGTGGAAACCGCGCGTCGCCTCGTCTTGCGACTGCAGCAAGGTCGAGATCACGGAAGACGAGCAGGGCGAGCCGCTCGATGTGGGTCGCAAAACGCGCAGTATTCCACCGGCGCTGCGCCGCGCACTGGCCTCGCGCGACAAGGGCTGCGTTTTTCCGGGCTGCAATCACAAGCGTTTCGTGGACGGGCACCACGTCGAGCACTGGGCGGATGGCGGCGAAACCAGGCTGTCGAACCTGGCCACGCTGTGCCGGTTCCACCATCGTGCCGTGCATGAGGGCGGGCTCAAGATGGAGCGCTGCGACGACGGCGCGTGGCGTTTCTTCAATGCCAGGGGCGAGTCGCTGTACGGCTGCGCGCCGGGGCACACGCAGCCGCTTGCGGATTGGCGTCGACTGCCCACCGAGCATGCGGAGCGGGGTATCCACATTGATCCGCATACCGCGACGACTGGATGGCGCGGCGAACGCATGGATTACGGCGTTGCCATCGACTCGCTGCGGTACCGATCAGCCGCGGAGCAACATCCGCAGCCTGGTGGCACGACGTAGAGGGTTGCGTATTCGCCTGACCAGGCTGTCGCGGGCTGCAGTCGCTTGCCCGGAATCCCCGACCGCCCGGGTGCGCTCAGCTCGGGAGATCGTTACGGCGGTCGGGCGGTTGCGGATCGCGGTCGCCGCTTGGCGCAATCTTCGTTGCGGCCCAGCGCCGGAGCTCACGCACCTTGTCCGGTCCAGTGCCCGGTTGACGGATCAGGTTCTCGATGCTGCGCAGGACCGCATCGACCTCTGATTGAGGCACGTCGACGCCGGGCGTTGCTGCGCCCCAGAGGTCGATCCGGTGTTCGCAGCGCTCGCCGAACCGCAGCACGGCGTGGAACCATCGTGGTTGTCGCCAGTTCCCCAGCAGCAGGTCCAGCGCGGCCGCCGCGAGCGACACCGGGATGAGCGTGATGTCCAGCACCGCCTCCAACCCCAGCTTGATCTGGAACACCACGACATCACGCAGGAGTCGCCAGCGCGTGTCATGGGACTTGTCGGTCATGGCCACCCTCCGCCTGTCGCCGTCATCTTACTGGTTTCGCAGGGTTGGTTGCCGGGCGCAGGGAACAGGGCAGCAGGGCCATTCGCGATGAGTGCAGGTCCGCGCGGCTGGTCACGGTGGAGGGGTTTGGGTGCTTGGCAGCGGCTGCAGTCTCCATTGCCAACATCCACGATTTCAATCGGGCGACCGGGTGGCCAAGCTGGTTTCAGGATCAGGCCCGAGTCAACGGGTTCCGCGTGCGCACCGCTCGGGCCGGACCGCAGCAAGGAGGGGTCCTCATGCGGCTGCATCTCGTTCGCGTGATCGTGCTCACCGCGGTCGCGTTTCTCGCACTGGTTCCACTACGGCTCTGCGCGGCGCCGGACATTGCGCTGCAGATGACCGTCGATACCGTCGTACCGGCGGCCGGGCAGCCGGTCCAGTTCACGATCATCGCCAGCAACGTCGGCGCGGATGCCGCGAGCGGCGTGCAGGTCACCGACCAGCTGCCGGCGGAACTGAAGATTCCAACCGGGATGGCCGCGTTTCCGAGCACCGGGACGTACGACGCTGCGACCGGCGTCTGGTCGATAGGCTCGCTGGCCGCGGGTGCCAACGCCACACTGGTCATCCCCGCCATCGTCGCGGTGACGACCCAGCCGCCGTGCAGCGTCAACGTGGCGATAAGCAGCCTCGCGGCCGATACGCACGCATCGAACAATCGGGCGGTCGCGGCGGTGAAGCGCACCGCTGCTGACCGCTGCGTCGACCTTGCGCTCAGCGCCAACGGCAGCTTCTTTCCCCCCTGCAGTGAATCGCGCCACCTCGACGCGGACGTGTACGTGTCGAACAGGGGCCCGGATGACGCGAGCAGCGTCTACGTCGACCTGACCCAGGCGGCGGCGGCGATCCCGGGAGTCCGTTTCGACAGCGCCGGCTGCACGGCCACGCGCTGCACGGTGCCGTCCATCGCCGCCGGATCGCGAGTCGCGCTGCATTTGACCTCCGACGACTTCAAGAACAAGCAACAGCAGACGGCGACGTCTGCTTTCGCAACGTCGAGCAGTGATGTCGACTACCTGACGACGAACAACCAGGTCAGCGTGACGAGTCTCATCGAGCCATTCACCGACTGCTCGAACCTGGTGCCGGATGCGGATTTCCTGGGGGGCGGGGGCGGGGGCTGCTTCATCGCCACTGCCGCCTATGGCTCGCCGCTCGAGCCGCACGTGCAGGCGCTGCGGGCGTTCCGCGACCGCTACCTGCAACGCAGCGCGCCCGGGCGCGCGTTCATCCGCTACTACTATCGTCACTCGCCGCCCATTGCCGCCGTCATCGCCCAGCACGCGTGGCTGCGGTTCCTGGTGCGGATGCTGCTGACGCCGCTGGTGCTGGCGATAGCGTTCCCGCTGCGCGCGCTGCTGCTCGCGGCCCTGGCGGCAATGACGCTGCTCGCCATGAATCGACGCACGCTGGTCGCTGGGCGCTGGCGCCGGTGAGGACGGGGTCCCAGGCGGTGATATGCTCCTGTCCCCATGAGCAAGCCGAAGCTGATTTACTTCGATGCCCCCGTGAGTCGCGGGGAAGAGTGTCGCCTCGCCCTGCACCTCGCGGGCATCGATTTCGAAGACGTGCGCATCAAGCCCGCGGACTGGCCGGCGCTGAAGGAGGGGATGCCCTACGGCAGCCTGCCGGTGCTGGAGTTGCCCGGAAGCCCGGCGCTCGCGCACTCCAACGCGATCCTGGTGCTGATCGGACGTCGCCACGGACTGCACCCGGCCGACGACTTCGAGGCGGCCCGCCACGAAGGGATGATGCAGCACGTGGAGGACCTGCGCGCGCACGTCTCGCCCACGCTGCGCATGGGTGACGCCGAGAAAAAGGCCGCTCGCGAGGCGCTCGTCGCCGGCTTTCTACCCGCGTGGGCCCGGGCTGCGGAAAGAAACATCACGGCGGGGCCGTTTTTCGGCGGTGAGAAGATCCAAGTCGTGGACCTCAAGCTCCACATGGCCGTGCGTTGGTTCAACGCCGGCAAGGTCGACCACGTTCCCGCGACGATCTTCGCCGGCTACCCCAGGCTCGTCGGCGTGCACGACGCCGTGCGTGACCATCCCGGCGTGCAGTCCTGGTACGCGAGGCCTTGACCGCCATGGCAATGCCGTCGAATTCGGTCGTGAGAATCCTGGCCGCACTGCTGTTGGCTGGCTGTGTTCAGGCGGGCGCGTCAGACACCGCGTCTTACGAAGCCGAACGGCGGGCGCTCATGCGCGAGATCGAGCGCGACGTGCGCGAGACCGCCGAGTACCTGAACCGGCGCGAACTCGACCCGCGCGTGATGGCGGCCATGGCCTCCGTGCCGCGACACGAGTTCGTGCGCCCCGAGAACCGGGACCTCGCCTACGCGAACCGGCCGTTGCCGATCGGGTACGGCCAGACGATCTCGCAGCCGTACATCGTGGCGGTCATGACCGACCTGCTCGAGCCCGCGAAGGGCTGCCGGGCACTCGAAGTGGGCACCGGTTCCGGCTACCAGGCCGCGGTGCTGAGCCGGTTGTGCGAGAAGGTCTACACCCTCGAGATCGTCGAGGGGCTCGGCCAGCAGGCCCGCGCACGGCTGGCGCGGCTCGGTTACACGAACGTCGACGTGCGGATCGGCGACGGCTATTACGGCTGGCCCGAGGCCGCCCCGTTCGACGTGATCGTGGTGACGGCCGTTGCGGGTCACATTCCGCCGCCACTGCTCAAGCAGCTCAAGCCGGGCGGTCGCATGGTGCTGCCCGTGGGCACGCGTTTCACCACGCAGCAGCTGGTCCTGGTGCGCAAGCTCGACGACGGTCGCATCACGACTCGGCAGATGCTGCCCGTCGCCTTCGTGCCGCTCACCGGCGGACATGACTGACGTCGCGCCGCGTCCACCGCTCGCATCGGTGGCACTGCTCTCGTCCGCAGCGCTGGCCACCGAGATCCTGCTCAGCCGATCCTTTGCCGTGGTGCACTGGCACCATTTCGCCTACATGATCATCAGCCTCGCGCTGCTCGGTTTTGGCGCGAGCGGCACGTTCCTCGCGCTCGCACATCGCCGGCTGCTGCGGCACTTCGCTGCGAGCTACCTGGGCAACGTCGCGGCGTTCGGCATCCTGGTCGTCGCCAGCCCCGTGCTGGCCCAGGCGTTGCCCTTCCAGGCGGAGGCGCTGCTCTGGGATCCGTGGCAGCCGCTGTGGCTCGTGCTGCTCTACCTCGTCCTGTCCACGCCGTTCTTCTGCGCCGCCAACGCGATCGGTCTCGTGCTGATCGCCTTCCGCGACTGCGCGGGCCGGGTCTACGCTGCGGACCTGGTCGGCGCAGGCCTGGGCAGCGTGGTACTGCTCGGCCTGCTGTACCGGCTCTGGCCCGAGGATCTCCTGAGGATCATCGCCGCCGCGGGCTTCGTGGCGATGTGCCTCGGCGCCTTCGAACTGCGGGCGCGCCCGGGAGTGTGGGTCGGCGCCGCGGTGCTCGGCGTCGCAGCGACCATCGCGATCCCGACAGCGCTGCTCAGGTTCGAGCCCGGGCCCTACAAGGGACTGAGCCAGGCATTGCTCATCGATGGCACGCGGGTCACCCGCGAGCGATCGAGTCCGCTGGGCCGCGTCACGGTGATCGAAAGCCCGCGAGTTCCGCTGCGCTCTGCGCCCGGCTTGAGTCTGGGTTCCACGAGCGAGCCACCGGATCAGGTGGGGGTATTCACCGACGGTGACAACCTGCAGGTCATCACGGCCGCAAGCGGCGATGACGAACGCCTGGCGTTCCTCGCAGAGACGACGTCTGCTCTCGCCTATCGCATCGCAACGCCCCGCACGGTGTTCGTGCCGGGCGCGGGCGGCGGCATGGAAATCCTGCGCGCACAGCATTTCGGCGCGCAGCTCGTCGATGCGGTCGAACTCAACCCGCAGGTCGCGGAGCTGCTGCGGGTGGAGTTCAGTGACTACACGGGCGGTCTGCTCGAGCGCCCGGGCGTGCGCCTGCACGTCGGCGACGCTCGCGGCTTCCTGGCGGCGACCGATCGTCGCTACGACCTCATCCAGATGTCGTTGACTGGCGCGGCAGCCGGCGGCGGCCTTGGCGGCCTCAACGAGGATTACCTGCACACCGTCGAGGCTTTCCGCCTCTACCTCGGGCACCTGGAGCCCGGGGGTTTCCTCTCGATCACGCGCTGGGCGCAGATTCCGCCGCGGGACAGCCTAAAGCTCGTGGCGACGGTCATCGCAGCCCTCGAATCGAGCGGCGTCACCGATGCCGCCGATCGCCTGCTGATGATCCGCGGCTGGCAGACCTCCACGCTGCTCGTGAAGAACGGTCCCGTCACGGCGGGCGACGTGCAGAGACTGCGCGAGTTCTGCGCTGCACTTTCTTTCGACGTCGTCTGGTTCCCGGGCATCCGGGCCGAGGACGTGAACCTCTACAACCAGCTGCCCGCGCCCTGGTACTTCGATGGCGTGCAGGCGCTGCTCGGCCCGGGCCGCGCCGACTTCACGGCGGCGTACGCGTTCGATATCCGGCCCGCAACGGACGATCGACCGTATTTCCAGAATTTTTTCCGCTGGCCCGTGCTGACAGAGGCCTGGCGCGCCAAGGACCGCGGCGGCATGGCGCTGCTCGAGGCCGGTTACCTGCTGCTCGTCACCACGCTCGTGCAGGCGCTGCTGGCGGGGCTGTTGCTGATCCTGCTGCCGTTGCTGCTGTTCGCTCCGCTCGCGCGGACCCACCGTCGTCTGCGGTGGCAGGTGTTCGCGTACTTCGCGGGCATCGGGCTCGCCTTCCTGTTCGTCGAGATCGCGTTCCTGCAGAAGCTGATGCTCCTGGTCCACCATCCGACCGTTGCGTTGTCGCTGGTGCTCGCGACGTTCCTGCTCGGGGCCGGCGCCGGCAGCGCCTGGTCGAGCCGTGTCCCAACGGCTCGGAGTCGAATCCTGCTCAGCGGAGCGGTCGCTGGCATCGTGCTGCTCGGCGTCCTCTACGGCGCAGCGTTCGACGCGCTGATCGGTGAACTTGCGGCCTGGCCGACGCCGGCGCGGGCACTGGTCGCCGCGGGGCTGCTCGCCCCGCTCGCATTCTGCATGGGCATGCCGTTTCCGCTCGCGCTGCGCGAACTCGATGAGCCGCTGGTGCCGTGGGCCTGGGGCATCAACGGTTGCGCCTCCGTCGTCAGCGCCGCGCTGGCGACGCTGCTCGCGGTCGACTTCGGCTTCAGCGTCGTGCTGTGGATCGCACTGGCGCTCTACGTCCTGGTGCTCATGGTCTTTCCGCGACGGCGGGAGACTCAAGCGCGTCGGCCTGACTCATGCAGCGCTGGCCCGGCCCGCGCAGATTGACCATCTGAGTTCGAGGCTCAGAATTCATCTGCATTTCTCGGTGTTTTCGTCGAATATTCACTTGAGAATGGCGGCGAGTTTGCTACCATACTGTACATAAACACAGTATCGGTGCGGCCATGGAAGATGCCCCACAGGATGCCACTCGGAACGCTACGGACAGCGGCCTGTCGATCCGCGAACTCGAAGCGCAGATCACCGAGTTGGCCGGCCACCTCAACGCCGCCAATCACCGCTGGCTGGTCCTGATCGCGGAGTTCGATCGTCGCAATGGCTGGTCGGATGGCGCCACGCAATCGTGCGCGCACTGGCTCAGCTGGAAATGCGGGCTCGATCTCGGGGCGGCGCGCGAGAAGGTTCGCGTGGCCAGGGCGATCGAAGAGCTGCCGAAGATTTCGGCGGCCATGGCCGGTGGGCGGTTGAGCTTTTCGAAGGTGCGGGCGCTCACACGCGTCGCGACGCCAGCCACCGAAGACGTGCTGCTCAACGTCGCGCTCAACGGCACCACGCATCATGTCGAGACGCTCGTGCGGCAGTTTCGCCGCGTGCAGGAAGTCGAGGAGCTCTCGCGCGAGGCGCGGCAATACTCGCAACGGCGGCTCACGTATTTCCATGATCACGACGGCTCGCTGGTGGTGAAGCTGCAGCTCACGGCCGAGAGCGGTGCGCTGTTCCTGAAGGCCATCGAGGCTGCATTGCCGGAAATTCCGTTGCCGGAAGATTGTAAAGATTCGCTGCACGTTTCAGCTGAAACGTCCGGCGCACATTTCGGATCGACGGGCGTTGTAACCACGGCCGCCATGCGTCGTGCCGATGCGCTCGTCGTCATGGCCGAAAGCCTGCTGCAACACGGCGCGACTGCGATGAAAGGCGGCGATCGTCACCAGGTCGTCGTGCACGTCGACGATGCGACGCTGCGCAAGGGCGATGCCGGTCGTTGCGAGCTCGACGATGGCCCTGCAATTCCGGTGGAAACCGCGCGTCGCCTCGCGTGCGACTGCAGCAAGGTGGAGATCACGGAAGACGAGCAGGGCGAGCCGCTCGATGTGGGTCGCAAAACGCGCAGTATTCCACCGGCGCTGCGCCGCGCACTGGCCTCGCGCGACAAGGGCTGCGTTTTTCCGGGCTGCAATCACAAGCGTTTCGTGGACGGGCACCACGTCGAGCACTGGGCGGATGGCGGCGAGACCAGGTTGTCGAACCTGGCCACGCTGTGCCGGTTCCACCATCGTGCCGTGCATGAGGGTGGCCTCAAGATGGAGCGCTGTGACGACGGCGCGTGGCGTTTTTTCAATGCCAAAGGTGAGTCACTGTACGGCTGTGCGCCAGGGCACACGCAGCCGCTTGCGGATTGGCGTCGACTGCCCACCGAGCATGCGGAGCGGGGTGTCCACATTGATCCGCATACCGCGACGACTGGATGGCGCGGCGAACGCATGGATTACGGCGTGGCGATTGATTCGCTGCGGTACCGATCAGCCGCGGAGCAACATCCGCAGCCTGGTGGCACGACGTAGAGGGTTGCGTATTCGCCTGACCAGGCTGTCGCGGGCTGCAGTCGCTTGCCCGGAATCCCCGACCGCCCGGGTGCGCTCAGCTCGGGAGTTCGTTACGGCGGTCGGGCGGTTGCGGATCGCGGTCGCCGCTTGGCGCAATCTTCGTTGCGGCCCAGCGCCGGAGCTCACGCACCTTGTCCGGTCCAGTGCCCGGTTGACGGATCAGGTTCTCGATGCTGCGCAGGACCGCATCGACCTCTGATTGAGGCACGTCGACGCCGGGCGTTGCTGCGCCCCAGAGGTCGATCCGGTGTTCGCAGCGCTCACCGAACCGCAGCACGGCGTGGAACCATCGTGGTTGTCGCCAGTTCCCCAGCAGCAGGTCCAGCGCGGCCGCCGCGAGCGACACCGGGATGAGCGTGATGTCCAGCACCGCCTCCAACCCCAGCTTGATCTGGAACACCACGACATCACGCAGGAGTCGCCAGCGCGTGTCATGGGACTTGTCGGTCATGGCCACCCTCCGCGTGTCGCCGGCATCTTACTGGTTTCGCAGGGTTGGTTGCCGGGCGCAGGGAACAGGGCAGCAGGGCCATTGGCGATGAGTGCAGGCCCGCGCGGCTGGTCACGGTGGAGGGGTTTGGGTGCTTGGCAGCGGCTGCAGTCTCCATTGCCAACATCCACGATTTCAATCGGGCGACCGGGTGGCCAAGCTGGTTCCAGGATCAGACCCGAGTCAACGGGTTCCGCGTGCGCACCGCTCGGGCCGGACCGCAGCAAGGAGGGGTCCTCATGCGGCTGCATCTCGTTCGCGTGATCGTACTCACCGCGGTCGCGTTTCTCGCACTGGTTCCACTACGGCTCTGCGCGGCGCCGGACATTGCGCTGCAGATGACCGTCGATACCGCCGTACCGGCGGCCGGGCAGCCAGTCCAGTTCACGATTACCGCCAGCAACGTCGGCGCGGATGCCGCGAGCGGCGTGCAGGTCACCGACCAGCTGCCGGCGGAACTGAAGATTCCAACCGGGATGGCCGCGTTTCCGAGCACCGGGACGTACGACGCTGCAACCGGCGTCTGGTCGATAGGCTCGCTGGCCGCGGGTGCCAACGCCACACTGGTCATTCCCGCCATCGTCGCGGTGACGACCCAGCCGCCGTGCAGCGTCAACGTGGCGGTAAGCAGCCTCGCGGCCGATACGCACGCATCGAACAATCGGGCGGTCGCGGCGGTGAAGCGCACCGCTGCTGACCGCTGCGTCGACCTTGCGCTCAGCGCCAACGGCAGCTTCTTTCCCCCCTGCAGTGAATCGCGCCACCTCGACGCGGACGTGTACGTGTCGAACAGGGGCCCGGATGACGCGAGCAGCGTCTACGTCGACCTGACCCAGGCGGCGGCGGCGATCCCGGGAGTCCGTTTCGACAGCGCCGGCTGCACGGCCACGCGCTGCACGGTGCCGTCCATCGCCGCCGGATCGCGAGTCGCGCTGCATTTGACCTCCGACGACTTCAAGAACAAGCAACAGCAGACGGCGACGTCTGCTTTCGCAACGTCGAGCAGTGATGTCGACTACCTGACGACGAACAACCAGGTCAGCGTGACGAGTCTCATCGAGCCATTCACCGACTGCTCGAACCTGGTGCCGGATGCGGATTTCCTGGGAGGCGGGGGCGGGGGCTGCTTCATCGCCACTGCCGCCTATGGCTCGCCGCTCGAGCCGCACGTGCAGGCGCTGCGGGCGTTCCGCGACCGCTACCTGCAACGCACCGCGCCCGGGCGCGCGTTCATCCGGTACTACTATCGCTACTCGCCGCCCATTGCCGCGGTCATCGGCCAGCACGCGTGGCTGCGGTTCCTGGTGCGGATGCTGCTGACGCCGCTGGTGCTGGCGATAGCGTTCCCGCTGCGCGCGCTGCTGCTCGCGGCCCTGGCGGCAATGACGCTGCTCGCCATGAATCGACGCACGCTGGTCGCTGGGCGCTGGCGCCGGTGAGGACGGGGTCCCAGGCGGTGATATGCTTTTGTCCCCATGAGCAAGCCGAAGCTGATTTACTTCGATGCCCCCGTGAGTCGCGGGGAAGAGTGTCGCCTCGCCCTGCACCTCGCGGGCATCGATTTCGAAGACGTGCGCATCAAGCCCGCGGACTGGCCGGCGCTGAAGGACGGGATGCCCTACGGCAGCCTGCCGGTGCTGGAGTTGCCCGGAAGCCCGGCGCTCGCGCACTCCAACGCGATCCTGGTGCTGATCGGACGTCGCCACGGACTGCACCCGGCCGACGACGTCGAGGCGGCCCGCCACGAAGGGATGATGCAGCACGTGGAGGACCTGCGCGCGCACGTCTCGCCCACGCTGCGCATGGGTGACGCCGAGAAAAAGGCCGCTCGCGAGGCGCTCGTCGCCGGCTTTCTACCCGCGTGGGCCCGGGCTGCGGAGAGAAACATCACGGCAGGGCCGTTTTTCGGCGGTGAGAAGATCCAAGTCGTGGACCTCAAGCTCCACATGGCCGTGCGTTGGTTCAACGCCGGCAAGGTCGACCACGTTCCCGCGACGATCTTCGCCGACTACCCCAGGCTCGTCGGCGTGCACGACGCCGTGCGTGACCATCCCGGCGTGCAGTCCTGGTACGCGAGGCCTTGACCGCGCGGTTGCTGCCGAAAGCGAATCGCTCGAGAGAATGCGACTCGCCAACTGCACCAAGGTGGCGTAGCTTCGGCAGCAGACGACCCCGGAAACCGCTCTATCGAAAGCCGACCGGCGTCCATGTCACGGAGGGATCGACCATGCATCTGCTACGCAACATTGCCCGTTCCGCATTCGTTCTCGGCTGCGTCATCGCGGTCGCCGGCCCGGCGGATGCCCGCGGGGGTGCGACCGACATCGGCAGCTACCGCTGGGCCAACGTGCGTCCGACGCTGCCGTTCGACACCACGATGTGGGCGCCGCGAGCCGGCCTGCAGGCCCTCGAGTTGCGCAACGATCTCTACGTCATGGGTGGCCGAGGGCCGTTCTCTATCACGGGGGATACTCTGCTCTTCGGCGACGTGTGGAAGAGCTCCGACGTGGGCGCCACGTGGACGAAGGTTGCACATTGGCAGCCCAACCAGCCTGGACAGCGGATGTGGAGGCCGCGCGCGTACTTCGGGTCCGTCAGTCACCGCGGCCGGATGTACGTGATCGGCGGGCAGAACTTCGACACCAAGGCGAATCCGATCTACCCGGACGGCTGCGCTTTTCTTCCGCAGGGCGTGCCGTGTCCGGAGTTTGTGCCGAACTCCAGATTCTTCGACGAGGTGTGGAGCAGCAACGATGGCGTCACCTGGATCCCGGAGACGACGGATGCGCCGTGGGCGGGTCGCGCCGGCTTGTCCGCCGTGGTTCACCGCGGTGCGATATACATCCTCGGTGGCAGCCGGGGCGACGATGCCGCGGTTGGCGGTGAGGGTCGAGTCCTGTTCAACGACGTCTGGATGTCGCGCGACGGCCGCACCTGGACCAAGGTCGCGCGCGAGGGGCAGGGATGGACGCCGCGAGCCGGCGCCGCCGTCGTTTCGAAAGGTGGCTACATCTACCTGCTCGGCGGCGAGCGGGGCTTCACCTGTGGCTTCGATCCTGAAGGAGGCCCGCCGAACCCCTGTCAGCCGGCGACGCAGACGCTCTACTTCAACGACGTATGGCGCTCGAAAGATGGCGCGTCATGGGAGCTGGTGACGGCGTCGGCCGGTTGGTCGCCGCGCCCTGGACACCAGTGCGTCGTACTCATCAACGAGATCGTCTGTTTTGGCGGTTATGGAGAGGTGCCTGGGGTGCCCCCTCTGTTTGCGAACCCGACCGACATGTGGACCAGTCGCGATGGAAAGACCTGGACGGAGCTCAAGGCGCCAGCGGCCCCGCCATGGAATGGCAAGTCGCCGGCGGACATGAGGTACGACTTCGACGCCCTGGTCTTCTCCGGTGGTCGCGCCGGTCTGCGGCCATCGATCATGACGTTCGGCGGCGACCGTGAGCGGTTCGGGCTCCCCGACGAAGCCAACGCATTCCTGATTGAGAACGACGTCTGGCAATTCAGCCCATGACGTAATGCGATTCGATCCGGTGTGGCAATTTGGGGCGGGTCTCACGCAGGACGGGACATGCTGCTCCGCCGCGTCATCGAGCACGTAGCGGCGCAGCACTGGACGGCGGTCACACCTTCGAGGAAATCTTCGCCTGCGGCCCGCCAGCTTCCGCAATTACGGATTGACTCGGCTGGCAGTCGAGCCAATCTTGAGCCGATCAAGATCGATCGGACTGCGGGGGGAGAGCCACCATGCCGTATCGAATCAGGTGGGAAGGACACGGGGTCTACCGACGCTTCTACGGCGTCATTACCCTTGCGGAGTTTCGTGAAGCCAACAAGGAGATGCGCAGCGACGTGCGCTTCGAGGGCATCCGCTACATCATTTCCGACTACCTGGAAGCTCAGCCGGCCCCGGACATCACCGAACGGGACCTGAGGGAATTCGCCGTGCGCGAAAGGGTGCACTTCTACGACAGCCCGGATACCGTGCAGGCGATCGTCGCCACGGACCCGAAGGACGTGAAATTCGCCCGGTACTACGAGTCGCTCGGTGTGTCGCCCTACTGCATCGCGGACTTCGCGACCGTCGCCGATGCCCGGTGGTGGATTGCGAGCAATCCGCGACTGGGTTGGAACCGACCGTCGCTGGACGCCACGGCTACGGTGACGGTGCCGCACGCCTGAGAAGACCCAGCGGCAGTTGAAGCTGCGTTCTTGTTCCGGTGCCTGAGGATGACTCGGGCCCGCGTTCCCGACGGTGGGAGTGAAATGCAGAAGACCATCCTGATCACCGGCTGCTCCAGCGGCATAGGCGCCGCGCTCGCGCGCGAGTTCGCAAAGCGCGGCCATCAGGTCTATGCCACGGCCCGGCGCAGCGAGACACTGTCTGCGCTTGAAGCCGAAGGCATCCGCGGCCTGGCGCTGGACGTCAACGACGATTCTTCCATCGCCAGGGCGTTCGAGACCGTGTCGCGAGAAGCAGGGCACCTCGACCTGCTGGTCAACAACGCCGGCTTTTCCCAGGTCGGCGCCGTTGTCGACCTGACCCGTGAAGACCTGCGTCGCCAGTACGAGACCAACGTCATTGCGCCGATGGCGGTGACCGGCCAGGCGGTGCCGCTGCTGCAGGCGGCGGTGAAGAAGAATGGCAGCGCGGTGGTCGCCAACGTGGGGAGCATCGTAGGACTTTTCACCACGCCGTTTGCGGCCGCCTACTGTTCGAGCAAGGCGGCCGTGCACTCGCTGACCGATGCGCTGCGCATGGAACTCGCGCCCTTTGGAATTCACGTCGTCTCGATCCAGCCCGGCGGCGTGCGCTCCAGCTTCGGTCAGCACGCCGAGGCGGCGATTCGCCTGCCGGAGAATTCGATCTACAAGCCGGTGGAAGCTGGGATTCGTGACCGTGCCCAGGCGGGTCAGCAGGGCGCGACGCCGGCGGATGTCTTCGTCGTGCCCGTCGTGGACGCGTTATTGCGCAGCTCGCCGCCGCGCGTCATCCGGGGCGGTACGAACAGCGTGCGGCTGCCGCTGCTGAAGCGATTGCTGCCGGCGGCGATGTTCGACGCCAAGCTGTCGAAGTTGTTCGGTCTCGACGCGCTGCGCTGATCAGCCGTCGCCGGATCGGCGCTTCGGGCTGCGGCGTGGCACGAGTTCCTTGTGCGCAGCCAGGATGTGCTCTGCGATGCGGCGTGGGTCGGGCACGGCGCTGCTGGCGGCGGTGATGCCGAATCCCATCGCGCCGGCGTAGCTCTCCACCGTGATGTTGACGCCCAGGCCATGCTGCACGATCGACAGCGGCCAGTAGCGGGTCATGCGGGCACCCGCGAAGTAGAGCGGCACCTGCGGACCGGCCACGTTGGAAATGACGACGTTGGCCAGCGGCGGGATCAGGTCTCCGAGCATCGCTCGCTCGTAGATCGACGCCAGCCAGTGCAGGATCCACGGCATGCCGAAGGACGGAAAGTCGGTGGGCAGGATGGCCCTGGCGCGGTCGGACGTCGACTTCGCGGCCGCTGCTGCGTCGCGGATCGCGCGTAGCCGTCGCACCGGGTTGGCAATGTCGGTGGCCAGGCTGACGCGGAACATCGTCGCCTGCGTCGTGTACTCCTTGTTGCCGGGCTCGCGCAGCGAGATCGGCATCGCTGCGAGCAGCGGCTTGCCCGGCAGCCCACCATGGTCCAGCAGGTAGCGGCGCAACGCGCCGCTGCAGATCGCCAGCACGACGTCGTTGATCTTCGCGTCGTGCGCCGCGGCAATGGCCTTGATCTGGTCCAGCGGGACCGAGACGCCTGCGAAACCACGCTCGCCGGTAATGGCTGCATTGAGCGGGGTCCTGGGTGCGAATCCTGAGGTCCCGGCAGACTGCGCGGACGCCTTGTCGTTGCCGCCACCGCGCAGACCGGTCAGCGCCCTGACGATGTCTGGCAGCGTGCGCACGAACTTCAGGTATTGCGCGGCGTCGTGTTTCACCGCCGCTGCCGCCAGCGTGCCCAGGCCGGGGTGCTCGCCGCGGCTCACCTGGCTGGCGGCCGCGGTCGGAGTTCGTGTGCCTCGCGGCGTCAGGTCGAACAGGACGCGGGCGAGCATGACCGCCGCCTGCCCATCGAGCAACGCGTGGTGGATCTTCGTGTAGTAGGCGACCTGGCCCGATTTCAACCCTTCGATGATGTACACCATCCAGAGCGGACGGGTCCGATCGAGCAGGATGGAGTGCAGGCGACCGACACATTCCTCGAGTTGCGCTCGTGTGCCGGGACGCGGCAGCACCACGCGCTGGATGTGGTACTGCAGGTCGACGTCGTCGGCTTGTACCCAGGCCGGGTTCGTCACCTGCAGTGGCATCGCGGCCAGCGTGCGGCTGAGCACCGGGGCCAGCGGCAGGCGACGAGCATAGAGGCGCGTGACGGCCTTGCAGTAGTCGCCGCGATGATTCGCCGGCAGTTCCACGAGGCTCAGCGACCCGACGTGCATGGGCGTCGCCGGCGTCTCCAGGTGCAGGAAAATGCCGTCCAGTCCGCTCAAGGGCTTCATGTGCTGCGATGCCTCCTGCGCGAGATACCGAGAGTACCCCAGCTGGGGCTTCCTTGAGGTGTCCCGCGGGCTAGAGGAAACCCCTGCTGACCGGGCGCAGCCGGCTCCGGTACGCTTGACTGGGGGCTGGGCCTCGCCCTGTCGCGAGGCTCGATCACATATGGCCACGATCGTTGCCGACGAAGCGCTGGCTCTCCAGCGACTCTATTTCTGGGAAAAGACCGCACCCGACCGGGTGGCGCTGACACAGCCGCTTGGGGGCGGCGTGGTGCGCGACTACACGTGGCGCGAGGTACTCGACCAGTCCCGACGCATGGCCGCGCATCTGCAGGGCCTCGGCCTGCAGCATGGCGACCGCATCGCCATCCTCTCGAAGAACACCGCGCACTGGCTGATGAGCGACTTCGCCATCTGGCTGGCGGGCTGCGTGTCGGTGCCGCTGTTCCCCACGCTCGCACCCGGCACGATCCGCCAGATCCTCGAGCACAGTGAATCCAGGCTGCTGTTCGTCGGCAAGCTCGACGGCTGGGACCACATGAAGCCCGGCGTGCCCGACGGGTTGCCGTGCATCAGCCTCCCGCTGGCGCCGGCCGATGCGCAGCAGCGTTATCCGCAATGGGACGACATCGTTGCCCGGACGGCACCGCTGCAGGGCGAGCCGGTGCGTCCCGGTGAGGAACTCGCGACGATCATCTATACGTCTGGCACGACCGGCGCACCGAAGGGTGTGATGCACAGCTTCGAGGCGTTCGCGTGGGTGGTGCAGACTGCACTGCAGCGCGTGCCGCTCGAGGGCAGCACGCGCATGTTGTCCTACCTGCCGCTGTCGCACGTGGTCGAGCGCGCGCTGGTCGAGCACGGCCAGCTTGCCTCCGGCATGCACGTGTACTTCGCCGAGAGCCTGGAGACTTTCGCCGCGGACATGCAGCGCGCCCGGCCGACCGTGTTCTTCTCGGTGCCGCGGCTGTGGGTCAAGTTCCAGCATGGCGTGCTGGCGAAGATTCCGGCCGCGAAGCTCGATCGATTGCTGAAGCTGCCGATCGTCAGGGGCCTGGTCCGCAGGAAAATCCTCACCGCGCTCGGCCTGCAGGACTGCATCTTCGCTGCGGGCGGCGCGGCGCCGATGCCGCCGGAGTTGCTGCGCTGGTACGCCAGGATCGGCCTGAACATCGCCGAAGGCTACGGCATGACCGAGAACCTCGCGGCCACCCACATCACCGTGCCGGGGCAGGCCATCGGCACCGTTGGGCTTCCCTACGCTGGCGTGCAGTGCCGGCTGGACCCGTCCAATGGCGAGATCCAGATCAAGACCCCGGCGACGATGCTCGGCTACTACAAGGAACCCGAGATGACCCGGCGGGCGTTCACCGATGACGGCTGGATGCACACGGGCGACAAGGGCGCGTTCGACGCCGCGGGCAACCTCAAGATCACCGGTCGCGTGAAGGACCTGTTCAAGACCAGCAAGGGCAAGTACGTCGCGCCGGCGCCGATCGAGGAAAAGCTGGTGATGCACGCGGCCGTGGAGGCCTGCTGCGTGACCGGCGCCAACCTCGGCCAGCCGATCGGCCTGGTCATGCTCAACGACCAGGCGGTCAGGCAACTGCAGGATCCCGCCGGCCGCGCTGAACTCGAGGCGTCGCTCAGCGATCTATTGCAGGCGACCAACAGGATGCTCGATCCCCACGAGCAGATGGCCTGCCTCGTCGCGATGACGGAGGCGTGGACGGTGGACAACGAACTGATCACGCCGACCTTGAAGGTCAAGCGCAATCGCATCGAAGACCTGTTTGCCGCCAACTTCGAACTCTGGGCGCGCATGGGGCAGGACGTTGTCTGGTACGAAAGATGAAGGCAGCCGCAATCGTCGCCGTCCTGGCCCTCAGTTCGAGTCAGGCGGTCGCCGGGCCTCCGTTCCTGACCGAAGACCCGGTGCCCGTGGATTACCGGAGCAGCGAGTTCTACGTCTTTTCCACCTACGACGGGACGAGCGACGGGAACGACATGAATCTCCCTGTCTTTGAATACAGCCACGGGCCGCTGCCGGACGTCCAGATGACGATCGTGGTGCCCTTTGCGCGAACGGCGCCAGATGACGGCCCGACCGAGTGGGGTCTCGGCGACGTCGCGGTTGGCGTGAAGTATCGCCTGGTCGATGAATCGGATACGTCGCTGCAGATCGCGGTCTCGCCAGTAGTCGTGCTGCCCACTGGGAATTCAAGCAAGGGACTCGGCAACGGCAGGGCCTGGTGGCTGCTGCCGGTCTGCGTGCAGAAGAGCTGGGGCGAATGGACCGCTTCCGCCGCTGGCGGCTACGTGATCAATCCTGCAGACGGCGAGGAGAGCCATGCCTACGCTGGTTTGCTGCTGCAGAAAGACCTGGGCGGGAAGTGGATGCTGGGTGGGGAGGTATTTGCCCGCGGCAAGGACACGGTCGACGGACGGGCGACTACGTTCCTGAATTTTGGCGGCTGGTACGGTTTCTCCCCGGGATTCAAACTGCTCTTTTCAGCGGGCCACAGCGTCAGTGGCGAAACTCACGCCATTGCCTACGTCGGGCTCTGGCGCGCAATCTGAGGCAGCCAGTCCGGCGACGGGAAGGTAGAGACGCCATGGGTATCCCGATACCGATGCTCGACCTGATGTTCTTCCTGACGGAGAACCAGGACAACCCGCGGCACGTCGGTGCCGTGCTGATTTTCCAGCGTCCGCGACGCGGCGGCGCGGACATCGTGGACAGGATCGTCAAGGCGTACCGGCGCGCCGCTCCGGTGCCGCCGTTCAATCGCATTCCCTTGTTGCGCAGGGTTGGGCTGCCCGAGTGGCAGGAGGTCGACCGCATCGACCTGGACTACCATTTCCAGCACCGGACGCTGCCGACGCCGGGATCGGACACGCAGCTGGACGAGCTCGTGGCCGAACTGCACGCGCCGATGCTCGAACGGAACCACCCGGGCTGGCGCGTGTACGTGATCGACGGTCTCGCGCGGAATCGGTTCGCCATTTACATCAAGGTCCATCACGCGCTGGTGGACGGCGAGTCGGGCATCGCCCTGGTCAATCGATCGCTGTCCCGATCAGCCAGGGACCGGCGCATTCGTACCGTCATTGCGACGACTCTGCCTGCCGCTGCCCAGCGCTGTCCCCAAGAGACCTGCTGCCGCGTCTGGAGCGCGAGGTGGTGAACGCCGCGCGCACGGCCTTGTCGATCGGCTGGGGAGGGGAGCGCCTGCTCGAGGAAAGCCTGGCGGGACTGCGCGGGTTCTCGAGCGAAAAGACCCGTGCGTTCACCGCGCCGCTCACCCCCATGAACGAGCCGATCCGCAACGAGCGGACCATCGCACACATCGTCCTGCCGCTGCAGGCGATGCTGTCTGTGGCGCGCGCCCGGGGAACGAAGCTGAACGATGTCGCACTCTGCGTGCTCGACGCGGCCATGAACCGCTACCTGCGCAGCATTGGCCGGCCGGCCGACCGTGCGCTGGTCGCCATCTGCCCCGTCTCGCTGCAGGACCAGAAGATCAAGCAGTTGACGACGCAGGTTTCCGTCTTCTGGACACCGCTCGGGATGCCCTCGGCGCCGGTTGGCCGGCGCATGGGCCAGGTGATGGCCAACACGCGCGTGGCCAAGGAGCGCATGCGTACGATGCCCAGGGACGTTGCCTACGCGTATGCGGTGCTCACCTTTGCGCTCGGGGAAACGCTCACGCTCGTCCCGCGCGGGTCCGCGGACTACTTCGTGCCGGCGAACGTCCTGATCTCCAACGTACGCGGCCCGAGCGAGCCGTTGTACCTGGGCGGGGCGCGGCTCGAAGCGCTGTGCCCGGTTTCCACGCTGCTCTCGGGCATGGGCCTCAACATCACGTTCATGTCCTACGCCGGGCAGGTCGTGATCGGCTTCACCGCGAATGCCGCGGCGCTGCCCAATGCCAACCGACTCGCGCAGTACACGCGCGAGGCGTTTGCGACGCTCGAGCGGCAGACTCGCCGGGCCGCGGGTTGATGCCTTACCGGCTGCTGGCAGACCTCGTACTCATCCTGCACGCCGGGTTCGTGGCGTTCGTGATGCTCGGCGCACTGCTCGCGTTGCGCTGGCCTCGCATCGCCTGGGTCCACGTGCCTGTTGCGCTGTGGGGTGCGGGCATCGAGTTTCTCGGCGGCATCTGTCCGCTGACGCCGCTCGAGAACCACTGGCGACGATTGGCGGGTGAGCTTGGATACCCGGGCGGTTTCGTCGAGCATTACGTCGTATCGGTGCTGTATCCAGACGGACTGACCCGTCGCGTGCAACTCGTGCTCGGCGTGCTGGTGCTGGTGGTCAACGTGGCGATCTACGCGTGGGTGCTCTGGCGCCTGCGTGCCGGTCGTGCCCGTGCGATGTCATAGGTGGAGCGACGTGCGGCGGACGCCACATTCCGGGAGTGCCGAATGACGAGGCCGAGCGTCGACTGAGCGCGCTCGGCCCGGCTGGCTCCGGCGTTCCAGGCCCTGGTGCCGATGGCGACAGCGTCGCAAGGCATCGACCGGCCAAGGCACCCGACGCGACATCGCGCGTGGGTCTCAGCGGCAGACCGCCAACAGGGGAGGATCCTGCGGTCCGTACCCGCTCGTACCCCGTGTCGCCGACCGCCAGCCGGTATCAACCGCGGGGCTCACCTTCTTTTTACGCCGCGGCGCGGCGGCGTTGCAGCTCCAGTTCTACGTAGGGCGGCTGCACAAAGCCGAGAGTCCGCGTGGTCCGCTGGCTGCCGATGTGATGCAGCAGATGCGCGTGCGGGTGCCGGCCTGACGCGATAGTTCTAGCGCCGTCCGCCGGTGTCTGGCCGGCCGCTCCCACGGCGCGTGTTGCGATCGCCTGAGTCACGCTCGCGTCGGGGCTCGCGATCGCGGCCCGTGTGGTTCTGGTACGGCGACGCTTGCGCGCTGTCCGGCTGCCGCTTGGCCAGGCAGCGCAGGAACCGACGCTCGAGTTCCTCGTGGACCTCGGGCGCCACGGCGCCGATCGCGATCCATTCCAGCCGCATGGCGTCCCAGTCGCGATCATCCGTGTGGCTGGCCTGGCCCAGGCCCTCCATCAGCAGACGCATCTCGAAGTCGCGGCGCAGCGCCTCATCGATGGGCGGCGTCGGCGTCGCGGTCAGGATTTCGCCGCGAATGCACAACGTCCGCAGTGCTCGCTCACGCGACTCGCCATCGGCAGCGGACGCGGAGTCCGCCCGGGCCATCGCCTGCTTCAACACCTGCAGGGCGCCCTTTGGCCAACGCTGCACGCCCGCCATGAAACTCTCGGCCGCGCTACGCAGGATCTCGCGTTCCGCATCGGGTGCGTTCTGCATCAAGGCACGCTCGTAGGCGCGGACGTGGCGCCCGGCTTCGAACAGGTTCGACTCTGCGGACTCGGCATCACGCTGGTCCTGCTGCGCCAGTCCCGCCTCGAATCGCGAGACCGCTCGCTCGAACCGGTCGCGCAATCCCCGCGCGTCGGATCGCGGCAGTTCCCCGAGTTCCTCGAACGCGGCGTGCCACTCGCGGACTCTTGCATGCGCCGTCAGCCGCTCTGCAGCCGGCACGCTGGCCGCCTGCTCGACCTGTTCGCACAGCGCCACGGCCTGTGCCTTCGCGGCCTCCAGGCCGGCGGAGTACTGCACGTAGGCCTGTTCGCGACGCTGGTAGACGGCATCGCACAGGCCGCGAAACTCGTCCCACAAAGACTGGGACTGGTCCCGCGACACCGGGCCGGTCTCCTTCCAGGAGAGTTGCAGCTGCTTCACGCCGTCGATGGCCTGGGTCGTGTCCTCGAGGCTCGACAGGTGTCTCGCGCGCGCGATGAGCGCGGCTTTCTCGGCTGCGTTGCGCTCGTGCCAGGCATTGAGGATGCCGCGCAGGCGGTCCAGCGAGTGGTGGAACTCGGTCTCGGTGGCGCGGCCGGCATCGCGGTCCACCGGAAAATGGCTGCGCCACTCGAGCGGTGCCTCGCGCAGCACCTGCAGGATGAACGGATAGTCGGGGTGCTCTGCCTGCAGGCTGGCCTCGAAGGCATGCAGGCGCTCGAGCACGTGCCTGCGTGCTTCCAGGTTCTCGCGCCGAACGGCGGCTTGCGCCGCGAAGTACGCCTCGCAGGGCTTGAACGCGGCCCGATGCGCCTGCTGGAAACGCTCGGCCTCCTCGGATGCGTCGCTGGCGATGCCCTTGTTGATCGTGCGCCATTCCTGTTGCAGCGCCCGGATGTGTTCCGCGAGCGCTGCGGGCTCTTCCTGCGAGCCCACCAGCGCCTCCATTTCCTCGATCAGCTCGATGCGCTTGGGCGCGACGGCGTAGTCCTTCCACTGCCGGAGTTCGTTCAAGCGTTCATCGAGCTGCTGCAGCGCCCGCGCCAGGTACGGCGGCAAGGCGTGG
This sequence comes from uncultured Gammaproteobacteria bacterium, assembly GCA_963698735.1. Lineage (GTDB taxonomy): Bacteria > Pseudomonadota > Gammaproteobacteria > Steroidobacterales > Steroidobacteraceae > RPQJ01. The sequence goes on from CAVOSA010000022.1 coordinate 65,821, forward strand.
GTCGCCGGCAAGGCTTCCTCGACACCTGCGCGAAACCGCGCGGCCTTGCGGGTATCGCCGCGCTGCAACGCCGCGCTGCAGAGGCGGATCAGGCTGCCGATCTCGCGTTGGGCCTGTGTTTCCGCGGCAAGTTGCTCGGCCCGGGCCTGTTCGGCAGCCTCGCGGGCCGCTGCCGCTTCTGCCTGGGCCCGTGCCGCGGCCTCGGCCTGCAGAGCGGCGGCTTGCTGCCTGGCCTGCTGCTCGCGCTCGCGTGCCTCGCGAGCTTCGCGCTGAGCCGCCTGTTGCGCGGCGTGCTCGGCGGCCTGTCGCGCCACTTCCTGTTCGTGCGCGGCAATGACTTGCTGGCAGCGTTCGAGGGCCTGCTGCCCGCGCTGCCGTACCTGCGGGTCCATCGTCGTCGGCAGCGCGCGCCACCGCGTCGTCAGCGACGCAAGGGTCGCTGCGTAGAGGGCATCGTGCGGTCGCGCGCTGTGGCGTTCGATCGACTCGCACAGCGCGGCGGCCTCGCGCGCCTCGTCCTCCGTCTTGCGCTGCTCGGCGAGGAGCACATCGCACTTCTGCTTGATGAGCTTGTAGACCGTCTTGTCCTTGCCGCGGAGCCGCGGGAGGAGGTCGTGCAGCTGCGCCGGGTCAGCGATGGCCGCTGCGGCCGACTGCCGCACCCGGGTCGTGGGGCCTTCGACGGCGAGCTGCGCGAGTTCGGTCGGCGTCGAGCGCGCCGTCGGCGATGAGTTGCACCAGCCTCGCATGCTCCGCCGGTTCCACCACCGGAGGTGCTGGCGCAACCGGTGTCGGCGCGGGCTCGGGCGCGGGAGGAGGAGGCGGCTTGCGGAACAGACGTGGGAACAGTTTCATCGTCGAAAATGATACAGGATCGGCGCCTGCCGGCCGTCCGGTTGCTGATTAACCACGATGCATGGATGCCGGGCGTCGCAGCAACATCACCGGACGCCCGACACGCCCGGGGGAATGATGACTGTCTGGACCTGCTCTCATTGCCGCTGTGCGGCCATTGCACTGGCGGCCGTTGCATGCGTCCCGACCGTGCACGGTGCCGACTACGAGGTCGGTGAGGGCAAGTTCAGCGTCAGCGGCTCGGCGTACCTGGGCGCCGCGATCCGCACGGAAGACCAGGATTCAAAGCTGCTCGCCGACGTCAACAGCAGGCTGGTCGGGATCGCCGGCGACGCGGTGACGCAGAGTTCGGGCCGCAACGGCGACGATGGCAACCTCAACTTCAATCGCGGCGACCCGGTCGCGACGGTGCTCAAGGGCTACCTCGGGCTTGCGTACAAGTGGCGCGACTACGGCATCGAGGCGAGCGGCCAGGCCTGGTACGACTACGCGACCGCCGAGTCCAGTCACCCGTGGGGCAATACCAAAAATGGCTATGCGGGTGGCCGGCCGTTGAGCGACTCGGGCGCGTTCGCACGTTCGAAATTCAGCGGTGTGGTACTGGACAACCTGTATGGCTACGGCCATCACCAGCTCGACCAAGTGTCCGTCGACTGGAAGCTCGGGTACCAGGTCCTCGATTGGGGCAAGCGCCTGACCGCGCTGGGTGGCTTGCGTGACCTCAATCCGCAGGATTTTCCTGCGTCGCTGCGGCCCGGCGTCGACCGCGAGCACGAAACGCGCATCACGTTCCCGGCCGTGTTCGGGCGCATCGGCGTGTCGAACGCCACGCACCTGGAGGCGTTCTACCAGCTCCACTTCGAGCCCGCTGCGTTGAACGAGTGCGGTACGTACTATTCATCGCTCGACTTCATGGCCGAAGGTTGCGACAAGGCGATGTTCGGCAACCTGTCCGACCGCACCGCGTTGGCGACCGGCGTGTACGTGCAGCGCACCGCGACGCAGGACCCATCGAACTCCGGGCAGGGCGGCATCGCGTTGACGCACGCGGTCGAGAGTTGGGCGACCGAGTTCGGACTCTATGCCACGCAGTTCCACTCGCGCGTGCCGTTCTACAGCGGAACCGGGTCGGGGCGCGAAACAGGCCCGCTGTTCCTGCCGGGCGATCCGGGCAACCTCAATCCAACCTACTTCACCGAGTACCCCGCAGAAATCCGGATGTTCGGTGTTTCTTTCGAGACGAAGATTCCCGGCGGCGCAGTGCTCGGCGAACTAACGTACCGCCCGAACCAGCCACTCCAGTACAACTCCGTGGACTTGATCAGCGCGGCGGTCTCGCGAACGGCGCCGAGTCCGTTGCGAGAGAAGGCCGACGCCCTCGCGCCCGGTGCGGTGCTGCGTGCCTGGGAGCGCCACGAGGCCCTGCAGCTGCAACTCGGCGCCACCGGCGGGATTCCCAATGTGCTCGGTTCGGCCGGCATGAGCTACGGCGTCGAGGTCGTCTACAAGCTCGTGCCGGACCTGCCCGATCCGTCGGTCACGCGGTTCGGACGCTCGGAGGTGTTCGGCCAGGGGCCCGTCGACGGCGTGTGCCCGCCGCCGGCGGCACCGGTGTCGTGTTCGAGTGATGGGTATGTGTCGAAGGACGCCCTGGGCTATCGGCTGCGCGCCGGTCTGAAGTATCCGAAGGTCATTGGCGCAATCGATCTCATCCCGTCCGTCGTGTTCGGACAGGACGTCTGGGGCTGGTCAGGGGACAGCCTGACCGTGGAAGGACGCATGCTCGCCATCGTTTCGCTGCAGGCCGTGCTCGCCAGCAAGTGGACGGCAGCGGTCTCCTGGTACCCCACGTGGGGCGGCACGTACAACAACACGCGGGACCGCAGTACCGCGCAGGCGTACGTCAGTTATCAGTTCTGAACGCTGGTCGCGCTGCAGCGGTCGCGTTCAGCGCAGCACTCCGCGTTTCGCCATGGCGCGAGCGTAGAACAGCAGGCTGAAGGCGATCAGCCAGATGACGGCGGTGAAGATCGCGCCGCCGGTCCCGATCAGCGCCATGCCATCCGTCAGCACGAAATTGTAAAGCGCCGTGAACACCATGCCGGCGATGGCGATGCCGAACAGCGGGACCGCCCAGGCCTTGCGCAACAACAGGCACAGCGAACCGAGCAGTGAACTCCAGACCGCGATCGCCCAGGCCGCCACGGCCCACGCCGGAAAGCCATAGAAATAGGCGAGCTGTTCCGGCGTGAACTGGCTCATGTAGGACTCCAGGCGCATCTGCGTCGCGGTGTAGTCGAACGCGCCCACGGCATTCCACAGCAATGACAGTCCGCCCACGATCCACAGGTGGCGCGGAACCCTGGTGTTGGTCTCGTTCATGGCCTTCCCCCTTGGTCGCAAGGACGGCAGGTATGGAGTCCGGAGACCCGGTCTGTCAAGACGAGTCGCATGGTCGCATCGCAGGGTGATCGTCAGGAAAATGGAACACCCCGTCACAGACGCGGCAAGCCATGCGGCCCGATCGGCGGGGGTTTCCACGGGGGAGCGCTATTCTGCGCACATGATCAGGGTGCAAGCGTCCGTCATCACGTTGCTGCTCGCGGTTGTCGGCGTGTCCGCCTGCACGACCACGCAGGCGCCTGCACCGCAGCCGCCCGCACCGCCGTCCGTCGTGCATCCGAGTCCACCCGCGTCCAGCGAGGTGGCACCGGACGCGCCGGTCCTGGTCGGAACGGTCGTGAAGGTGACTGACGGCGACACGATCAAGGTCCAGCTTGCCTCGGGTCCCATCACCGTGCGTTTCGGCTACATCGACGCGCCCGAACACGACCAGCCATGGGGCGAGCAGGCGACGTCGGCGCTCGCGCGGCGTCTCACGGGTAAGCGCGTCGAGCTGGAGGTCGAGACCCAGGATCGCTACGAGCGTCTCGTTGCCGTGGTCTACCTGGGCGGCGAGAACATGAATGCGTGGATGGTCAAACAGGGTCATGCGTGGGCCTACCGCGAGTACCTCAAGGAGCCGGCCTACTGCATCTGGGAGAGCGACGCCCGTCAGTCCAGGCTGGGGCTGTGGGGTGCATCGCTGGACAGCGTTCATGCACCGTGGGAATGGCGGCGCGTGGCGCAGGGCGCGGCCTGGTGGCTTCACGGACTACAGCCGGGAGACGATTGCCACCTGCGTCGCGTCCATGCATGGGACTTCACGCCACGTGCAATCGCACGTGCAATCGGCAGAGCCTCGAGGTGCCTGCCGCATCAAGGGCAACATCAGCGACAGCGGGCGGATCTATCACGTGCCCGGCAGCAAATGGTACGACCGTACTGAGATCGACCCCGCCAGGGGCGAGCGCTGGTTCTGCAGCGAGCATGAAGCGCTGGCGGCAGGGTGGCGGGCGCCGAGGAATTGATCGCGACTCATGCTCGATGACCGCCACACCCGGGTAGCGAGGCGAGCGAATGTGACGCTTATCGTCCTGTGCTAGCCGCTGTTGCGCAACCCTGCCGCGACACCGTTGATGGTCAGGTGAATGCCGCGACGGCTGCGCTCGTCCTTGTCGCCGGCGCGATAGCGGCGCAGCAGCTCGATCTGGATGTGGTTGAGCGGATCGAGGTACGGGAACCGATACTTGATCGAGCGGGCCAGCTGCGGATTGCCGGCGAGCAGCGCGTCGGTGCCCATGATGCGGCGCAGGGCGGCCACGGTTGAGTCGAACTCGGCACGAATGCGGCCAAAAATGGCTGCGCGCAGTTCCGCGTCGGCGACGAGGTCCGCGTAGCGCGCGGCGATGGCGACGTCGGCCTTCGCCAGCACCATCTCCATGTTCGACAGCACGGACGCGAAGAACGGCCACTCGCGGTGCATTTCCTGCAACAGCGCGAGTCCGGCATCGCCGTGTTCGTGCAGCCACGTGTCGATGGCCGACCCGAACCCGTACCAGCCCGGCAGCATCAGCCGGCACTGCGCCCAGGAGAACACCCACGGGATGGCGCGCAGGTTCTCGATCGAGCGTGACTGGGTGCGGGAGGCCGGCCGGCTGCCGATGTTGAGTTCGGCAATCTCGCTGATGACGGTGGACTCCCAGAAGTAATCTTCGAAGCCCGGTGTTTCGTAGACGAGATGCCGGTACGCGCGGAATGCGCTGGCCGACAGCGTCTCGAGCGCGACGAGGTAGTTCGGCTTCGGCGCACGACCTGCACCACCCAGCAGCGTCGCTTCGAGCGTGGCAGCGGCGAGCACTTCGAGGTTGCGGCGCCCGACCTCGGCGTTCGAATACTTGGCGCCGATCACCTCGCCCTGTTCCGTGACGCGGATCTGGCCCTGCACCGTGCCGCCCGGCTGGGCGAGGATCGCCTCGTACGTCGGCCCGCCGCCGCGACCGACCGAGCCGCCGCGGCCGTGGAAGAGCCGCATGCGGATGCCGTGACGCCGGAACGTCTCGACGAGTTCGACCTGGGCCTTGAAGAGTTCCCAGCGCGAGGTGAGATAGCCGCCGTCCTTGTTGCTGTCGGAGTAGCCGAGCATGACCTCCTGCGCGGAGCCCCGCGACGCGAGCATGCGCGCGTACACCGGGACCGACAGCAGCGCGTCCATAGCACTGGCGGCATTGCGCAGGTCGGCAATCGTTTCGAACAGCGGCACGACGTTGCATTGCAGGTGTGCGTCGCCCGCACGGTAGAGGCCGACTTCGCGCAGCAGCAGCACGACCTCGAGCACGTCGGACGCCCCGTCGCACTTGGAGATCACGTAGTTTGGAATGCACTCCGCGCCGAAGCGGCGGTGCATCTGCGCCGCGGCCTGCAGGATGTCGAGTTCGCCGCGGGTCTCCGCGGAGTAGTCGACGAACGGCGAGCTCAGCAGGCGTGGCGTCGCGAGTTCCTCGGCGAGCACGCGTGCGCGATCGGATTCGTCCAGGGACAGGTAGTGGATGTCGGGCCGGGCCGCGGCGAAGAGTTCCGCGACGACGCGCTGGTGGACGTCCGAATTCTGTCGCAGGTCCACGGCTGCCAGGTGGAAACCAAAGACCTGGACGGCGCGTCGCAGCCGACGCAGCCGGCCCCGCGCGAGCAGCGCCGAGTCGTGGGCCACGAGGGAGCGATGAATGATGTCGAGGTCCGAGGCAAAGTCAGCTGCGCCGGCATACGGCGGCGCGTCGCCGACCGCGTGCCGCATCGCTTCGTGCTGGTCCAGGTCGCGCGCCGTCGCGGCGATCCGTGCATACAGGCCGGTCAGCGCGCGCCGGTAAGGTTCGTCGCGGCGATGCGGGCTGGTGTCCGGCGAGCGCTCAGCCAGTGCGTTCAGCTCCGCCGAGACGCCGGTGACCAGCGTCGTCAGCGACAGTTCGGCACCGAGCTCGTGCAGTTGCTCGAGGTAATACTCGAACACGCGCGAGGACTGCATCCGCAGCGTGCGGCGCAGCACGTCCGCAGTCACGAAAGGATTGCCGTCGCGGTCGCCGCCGATCCACGAACCGATGCGCAGGAACGACGGCAGCTCGGGCATGTCCTGGCCCGGGCTGCGCCGCTGCAGTTCGTCCTCGAGCGCGCCGTACAGCAACGGCACCTGCGGCAGGAACGTCTGCTCGAAGAACGACAGGCCGTTGGCCACCTCGTCGAGCACGCCGAGTTTCTCGAGGCGCAGCATGCGGGTCTGCCATAGCGCCAGCACCGCGCGCCGGATCGACTCGTCGTTGGCGGCGAGTTCCTGCGGCGTCAGGCGGCTGCGATCGCGCGCCTGCAGCAACCGTTCGAGCTTCATCTCCAGGTCGCGCACGCTCTTGCGCTGGACTTCGGTCGGGTGCGCCGTCAGGACCGGCACGACCACCCCGTCGTCGAAGAACGCCGACAGCGACTCCGGGCCGATGCCGGCGGCCGCGACGCGGTCGAGCGCCCGCACCAGGCTGCCGTCGGCCGGCGGGTCGCCGTTGAGGTCGGACTGGCGCTTGCGGCGGCTGTTGTGCACGTCCTCCGCCAGGTTGGCCAGGTGCGAGAAGTAGCTGAAGGCCCGCACCACGATCATCGTCTGCTCGCGGCTCAGCGCGTCGAGGGTGTGCTCGAGTTCGCGCCGTGCCGCCGCGTCATCGTCGCGGCGATAGGCGATGGAACTCTGCCGCACGCGCTCGACCAGTTCGAAGGATACGGCGCCCTCCTGGTTGCGGACGGTGTCGCCGAGCAACCGGCCGAGCAGGCGGATGTCATCGCGCAGCGGGCGGTCGGAAGCGTCGTCGGTCGCCGCTGCCATGGAGTGGCTACTTCGTCCCGGACGCCAGCGGGTCGGGGATCGGCTCGTGCACGTCCAGGTCGAACGGGCGCTCGCGCGGCGGCACGAAGTCCTTCGGGAACCAGACGAACGAGAGTCGCATGATCCGTGCGACACCCGGGATGTCGTCGATGCGCGTCAGGTAGATGCCGAAACGGTTGCCGCTCGGCAGCAGCGTGTTGTCCGAGAACGGGAACGAGTAGGGCGACAGCGTGAACTCGATCGGCGGCGTGTGGGCCTGCGATTCGCCGTTCGCCCCGAGCAGCACGGAATAGATGCCGACTGTCTGCGCGGCCCAGCTGACCGCGCGGATATTGACCTGCAGGCTGTCGCGTCCGTCGGGCGAGACGATGCGCAGCGGCGTGCCTTGCGCGGTGCTGGAGCAGTTCAGCGTGAGCGAGCCGCTCGCCGCATTGGCGGTCGCGGGGACGGCGCAGGAAAGCAGCTTCTCGGCGGCTTCGGTGCCGTCGGAGTTCAGCGAAATCTCCAGGAACGACGGGTTGCGTCCCTCCTGCCCGGTGGCCGTCGAGAGCAGTGGTGCGAGCTGGCGTGAGATCACGCGACGCGAGGTGCTGCGCAACCGCGTGCGCGCTTCTTCGGTCTGGCCGGGCAGGGTATCGACGTAGCGCAGCAGCGGCCCGAGTTCGAAGTGCTCGTGGAAGTTCAGCGCGAGGAGTTCTGCCAGCAGGGCGAGGCGCTGGGCGCGCGGCAGGTCGGTGTTGCCGCCGGACGCCTGGTCGGCCTCGCTCTGCAGCAGTGGTCCCACGAGTTCGCGGAACATCGCCGAGCGCAGGTTGGTCTCGGACTCCTCGCGCTGGTTGCGCAGCGACTGCGCGTTGTTCTTGGTGGCGATCGCGATCTCACGTTCCTTGAGCGTGTTGGTCGCGTAGAGGCCGACGATCGTGGCCGCTACCGTCAGCAGCGGAATCGCCAGCGAGTTGACGATATTGGCCGCGAATTTTGCGTTCTCGCGCCAGTCGCGGCGCGGCGGCCTGTCTGCTTCGTTCGTCACGTACGGGCTGTTGTCAGCTGCAGTCGATGTTGACGGTGACCGGCTCCGACAGGCTCAGGAATTCCTGTTCGCGCTGCCCGGGCGCCTGGCACTGCGCCTTGTAGCGTCCGGCCGGAAGCTGCAACTGGTAGGCGCCGGGCTTCAATTCCGCAACCGTCTTGCCCGTGGCGTCCACGACCACGGCCTTCGCGTTTGCGGGCGTAAGAGTCCCCGTGACGATGTCGGCCGCGGCGACGCCTGGCAGGCAGGCCAGGGCCAGGGCGCCGAGGGCCGTCATCAATGAAGGAAATCGTCTGGCAGGCGCGCGCATGTTCTTACTCACTTCCATCCGAAAGAATTGACTGACGTTACGCCGCGTCACTGGTCGTGGCAAGAAGGTCCCAGGTCGCGCCAAAATGAGGCCCGCGTCACAGTTCCCGACACCCCGGGTTAACCGAACCGATGGCCTGCCGGGAACTTGCGGCAGACTGGCCGCCAGTGAATAGCCGCGCGTCACTTACATGAGCCAACGAGACGAAACATCGCGCCGTGTTGCGCCGACGCTGCCGACCTCGCATGCGGAGCGCGGCAGGCAGCCAGACGCCGCGTCCGGCCGGGTCGCCTTCGACTCGCGTGGCAATGCCGTCTGGGAGATGCGCACGGCGGACCACCGGTACGTGCGCGATGCCAGCACCACGCTGGTGCGCAAGCTGCAATCCTCGCAACTCAGTCTCGAGACGACCGCAATCGTCAAGAAGCCGGAACCGCTGGCACAGGCGCAGCTGCAGAGGCAGTCGGAGTTGTCGGCAGCCACCAACGTGAAGCACATGGCGCCGATGGTCGAGGGCGGCAATCCCTACAATCGCGGTCCCAGCGGCGCCATGAAGGCGCACGCGCGGACGGTCAGGCAGGCACCGCGCAAGACCGTCCCGAAACCGGTGGTCAGGCAGGGCCTGTTCGAGCGCCTGATGGACCGGCTGGGAGCGGGACCCCGGAAATAGGGGTCAGCGACGACGGGCGAAGTTCGGGCGGGCGCCGCTCGAGGGGCCGCGGACGTCCTTTTCGCGGAAATTGATGCGACCCTTGGTCAGGTCGTACGGCGACATTTCCAGCGTCACCTTGTCACCCGCGAGGATGCGGATGCGATGCTTGCGCATCTTGCCAGAGAGATAAGCGGTGATCTCGACGCCGTTTTCCAGCGTCACGAGAAAGCGCGTGTCGGGCAGCACCTGGTTCACGGTGCCCTGCATGTCGATGAGTTCTTCCTTAGCCATTCATTCACCTGGGTGTGCCACTGCGGCGGGGTGCCGTGGACACTGAGATGAGGCTTCTGCAGGCGCGGCGTGCGCACGATACAGCAACCCCGTGACGCCCGCCCGGAAATAAACCGTCATCGTCGGGGAAAAGGGCGTATAGTCCGCCGCGGGTAGTCTCCCTTCTACTTTCTGTTCCGGGCAGCCCTCGCGATTCGTCGCGCAGTTCAGGGCCCAGCGCGCAAGACTGAAGTGTTTCCGATCCACGTGGCACCGTTGCCACGCGACTGCGATCGCCCCGGCTCACGCCGGGATGTCTTTCAGCCGCGCTGCCTCATGCCTTGATGTCCTGAATTTTAGTGAGTATTTTCAATGAGCAAGATCTACGTTGGTAACCTTCCTTTTTCGGCCGACGAGGCCTCGGTTCGTGAGCTGTTCGCGGCCCACGGCACCGTCGACTCGGTCGCCCTGATCAACGACCGTGACACGGGCCAGCCCCGTGGCTTCGGTTTCGTCGAGATGACCTCGAACTCCGAGGCCGCCAAGGCGATCCAGAGCCTGAACGGTTTCCAGATGGGCGGCCGCGCCCTGAAGGTGAACGAAGCCCAGGCCAAGACCGATCGTCCGCGCCGCGCGTACTGATCGGGCGCAAGCCTGAAATCGGCCGGGGATCCCCGGGGCTAACGCCCTGAGGGTCCACCGGACGGAGCAAACGGCCCTTCGGGGCCGTTTTGCTTTGCTGCGGTCCCGGCGCTGCTGCGCTAGGCTTTCGCCGCATGCAACAACCCCTCGAACTCCGGGTCATTTCCAGCCGCCAGATTCGCGAGCTGCTGCCGTTCGGCGAGTGCGTCGAGGCGGTCGAGCGGGCGATGCGCGGTGTCAGCGCTGGCAACGTGGTCATGCCCCTGCGGCAGTTCATGCCGCTGCCGTCTGGCGAGGGCCGGCTCGCCTGGATGCCGGGCTACCTCGGCGACCCCGAGTGCTTCGGCATCAAACTGCTGAGCCTGTTTCCGGGCAATCCCAGAGTCGGCCTGTCATCCCACGTCGGGCTGTACGTGCTGTACGAGGCGACGCACGGCTGTCCGCTCGCGATCCTCGAAGCCAGTGCGCTGACCGCCATTCGCACGGCAGCGGCAAGCGTCGTCGCCACGCGTGCCTTGGCCCGCCCCGATTCCCGCACGCTCGCGATCATCGGCACCGGCGAGGAGGCGCGCTCGCACCTCGATGCCTTCCAGGCCGTGCGGCCGTTCGAGCGTGTGCTGGTGTGGGGTCGAAATCCGGCGGCGACACGCGCACTCGCCGAATACGCCCTGGGCGCCGGCTGCGCCAGGGTGGAAATGGCGCCATCCGTCGCCGCCGCGGCGGCCGAGGCGGACGTGATCTGCACCGTGACCGGGGCGCAGGAGCCATTGCTGTGCGGTATCGACGTGCGCAAGGGCACGCACCTGTGCCTGGTCGGCGCGTCGATCCCGAGTTCGCGTGAAGTGGACGATGACCTGGTGGCGATGTCGCGGTACTTCGTCGATTACCGTGGCAGCGCAATGGCGCAAGCCGGCGAACTGCTCGGCGCGATCAAGGCGGGGCGGGTCACTGAAGCGCACATCCTCGGCGAGATTGGCGACGTGCTGAGCGGTGCGGTGCAAGGTCGCAGGTCTGCGGATGAGGTGACGGTGTACAAGTCACTGGGCGTCGCGGCGCAGGATCTCGCCGGCGCGCTCGTCGTCTACCGGCACGCGCTCGAGCGCGAGTTGGGGACGGTGGCGGAGCTGTAAGGCCGGGCCACCGGGAGAAAGCACGGACCGGCGCACGTACATGGAACCCTGACGACAGCGGCACCGTCCCTGGCACCGCCGTCGAATTCTCCGTCAGGCATCAGCGCTGCGGCGGCGATGCGGGCCCTTCACCCTTGCCCTGGTTCGATTTGCGCCGCAGGTATGCCGCCTTCGGCGTGTCGTGCGCATCGAGGCTTTCGTCGCGATCGGCGAGCCGCGATTGCATGCGCCGCGATCCGTATGCCGCCGCCTTCGAGAACATTGCCTGGTCGCGACGCGCGGCGAGCTCGCGCAGCTCGACGATCACGGCCGCGATCCACGGATTTTCCGCGCCGAGCTTCTCGGCCTTGTGCAGCAGGCGCTTCACTGTGTCCCAGTCGCCGCTCATCGCCGCGTGGCGTGCCCTCGCCTGGATGCCAGCTGCTTCGATCTCGCCGACACGTCGCAGCACCAGCTCGTCTTCGCTGATCGCGTTGAATGCCGACGCGGGCAGCACGGGCAAGCTGACTGCCTGCGGCAGGATCGCGCGCGGCTCGCCGTCGTGCCCGGTGTAGCGCAGGGCGATGGTGCCGAGCGACACCGCGCCGGTTGCGGTTGAACCGGGAAACTTTGAAGCGCAGCACGGCCCAGGCTTCGCCGCCGTACGCGAGGTCCGGCAGCCACCATGCGGCATTGCCTGCGCTGCCGTACTCGTTCAGCAGTGTCACCTGCACGCCTGGCGCAGGTTCGACCTCGAGCTGGAGCCGCCGCGCGCACAACGCGTTCAGCAGGTCGAGTTCCTCGCGGAACGGATCCATGAGGTCTTCGGCCGTCTGGCCGTAGTACGAGCTGCCGTGGCCCGCTCGGGCCATGCCGATCATCAGGTCCTCGTTGAAGCCGCTGCCGAGTCCGTACGTGGACGTGCCGATGCCGGCGCCCGCGAACTCCTCGCACTGCGCCCAGATCGCCTGCGGATCGCACAGGCCGGCGTTGGCGCAGCCGTCGGAGAGCAGGATGACGCGCGAGACGCTTTGCGCGGCAACGTGCGGCAACAGGTTCTGCACGCCTTGCCGCCAGCCGCCGTGCAGGTTGGTCGAGCCGCCATCGGCAATCTGGCGGATCGCGCGGCGCATGACTTCACGGCCGTCGGCGACCGGCATGGCCGGCACGAGCGTGTCGACGCCATCGTCGTAGACGACGAGCGAGAGTCGGTCGGCGGGCAGCAGGCCGTCGAGCACGAACTCGGCGCAGCGCCTGGCTTCGTCGAGCGGCGGGCCGGACATCGAGCCCGAGCGGTCGATGACCAGTGCAAGGTTGAGCGGGCCGCGCCTGGGCAACTCCGGCGGCGCGTCGGGGGCCTGGACACGCACGAGCACCTCGAGGGTGTTGTCGTGCCCTGCGAGCAGCGCCGGACGGCGCGGGGTGGTGAGGAGGGTGGGCAGGGTGTTCGGCTGGGTCTGTTCGGTCATTCGGTCCGCTCCTTGCGACGGGCTGGTGCCGCCGTGGGAGCAGGATCGCAGGGGCGAGGCTCGCTGGATGAGCCTGTGGTCGCGTCAGAAGCCGAGCGCCTTGCGCATGACGTGAAAGACCGTGTTCTGCTCCATCGTGCCGCGGAACAGGTACGCCTGCGGTCCGCCGGCATAGATCGCAACGTCCTCGCCGGCGTGCGATTCGGAGCCCAGGGGCACCAGGGCCTCCTGGTGATAGCCCGGCGACTCGACGTCGTCGCGGGCCTCGACGTGCCTGCCCGTCCTGATCGGGCGCTCCGCGTCCGGGCGGCGAGTGGGCGGGAACGTCGCGTAGCCGCGGCCGTTCAGGTACCCGAGCGTCGTATAGGGTTTGCCGTCGCTGGCCCGCGCCGGCTTGCTCGAGTCGGGTTCGACCACCAGTCCCAGGATCGGGTTGCCGCGCTGCGGATAGCCGGCGATGTTGAAGACGTGGCTATGGTCCGCGGTGACGATCACGAGGGTGTCCATGGGGTCGGTCAGGGCCAGTGCCGTGCGCACCGCGTCCGACAAGGCAATCGTGTCCGTGAGCGCGCGGTACGCGTTGCCGGCGTGATGCGCGTGATCGATGCGGCCGCCTTCCACCATCAGGTAGAAGCCCTTGTCGTTGTTGCGCAGGATGCCGATGGCCTTCGCTGTCATCTCTGCGAGCGAAGGCTCGCCGGCACCATCGCGCCCTGCGGTGCCGTCGGTCGGGCGGCGATCAGCCTCGTACTGCATGTGTGAAGGCTCAAACAGCCCGAGCAGGTGTTGCGTGCTCTGCGGGTCGATCGCCTCGAACTGCTCGCGGTTCCAGACGTACTTCGAGCCCGGCTGCGCCGCGAGCCATTCGTCGACCAGGTCCCGGCCGTCCTTGCGCCCGCCGTTCTGTGCCGGGTACTCGGGATCGGCAACGGTTCGCGGCTTGAACTGTCTGCGTCCGCCGCCGAGCACCACCTCGATGCCGTATTGCCGCTGGACGGCGACGAGTTGCGCGGCAATGTCGGGGACCGACGCATCGTCGGGCAGGCTCGCGTCCGACTCCCAGTCCCGGTTGCCGGTGTGCGCGTAGTTTGCTGCCGGTGTCGCGTGGGTGATCCGCGTCGTCGTGACGATGCCCGTCGCGAGTCCACGGGCCTCGGCCAGTTCCAGGATCGTCGTCAGCGCGTGTTGCCGGTGACGGCTGCGTCCTTGACGCCTTCGCCGATGGTTTCGTCGACCGCCAGCGACCCGCCACGGGTCTTGACCCCGGTCACGAGCGCCGTGGCAGTGGGTGCCGAATCCGACGTCTGCTGGTTGACGCTGTAGGTCTTCGACAGCGCCAGGAAGGGCAGTTGCTCGAAGGCCAGCTGGTGCTCCTCGCCCGGTCCGCCGCGCCGCTGACCTTCGAGGATGCGTGCGGCGGTCACCGTCGAGACGCCCATGCCGTCACCCACGAACAGGATCACGTTGCGTGCCTTGCCCTTGTCGATCGGGTCGCGTTCGCGCGCGGCCACGGCCGCCGCGCCAGATCGGTACCAGGCCGCGGCCTGCGGGTTCGTGGGTTCCCCCGCGACAGCGATACAGGAGACTGCAAGCGGCAACAGGGCGAGGCTGAGTGCGGTGATGGGGTTGCGCTTCAGGTTCATCGGGATGCGGGCTGTAGCGGGCTGGCGGGGCCGGCGGGCGGGCGCTACCTTGCCACGCGCCGGCGACAATTGCATGACCGGGAAACGCTCCCCTGTTGCCACCGCTGGATGTTGGCGGGGAGTACCAATCCCCGGCCGGCTGCGCGGGCGGCTAGAATTCCCACAGTCGTTCCGATCCGGTGACTGCCGCGTGGCCAAGATCCTGTTCCTGTATCACGGTGTGTACGGTCACACGCTCAAGATCAGCGGTGTGATGCGCGACGAACTCGTCAGGCTGGGCCATGCCGCCGCAGTCCGGCCGCTGGTCGATGGCCTGCAGGACGCCGCAGATTTCGACGCGATCGTCATCGGTGCGAGCATCCGCCACGGCAAGCACAATCCGGCAGTTTACGAGTTCATCGACCAGCATCGCGCGCTGCTCGACAGCAAGCCGAATGCGTTCTTCTCCGTGAGCCTGGTCGCGCGCAAGCCGCACAAGAACACGCCCGAAACGAACCCGTACATGCAGAAGTTCCTGGGACTGACCACTTGGCGTCCCAGGCTGCTCGCCGTGTTCGGCGGGCTGCTCGACTACCAGCGCTACGGATTCTTCGACCGCCACATCATCCGCCTGATCATGCGCATCACCGGTGGTCCGACCGACCTGCACACCAACGTCGAGTTCACGCCCTGGGACGAAGTGCGCCGGTTCGCGGGGCGCGTGGCAATGCTGGCCGAGGGCCAGGCACCGGGCTGATGGTGTTGATTTCGCAGTACTCATGAACGCCGTGCAACGCGAGACGACCGTCAACCGGCTGCACCTGGTCGTGGCGTTGCTGGCGCTGTGGCTCGTGTTCACCAGTCCCTGGGTGTCGATGCTGCGTCGAGTCCCGGGCAGTGCGGGCTTCTTCGACTACGCGCACATGATCCTCGGCGTCCTCGCGCTTCTCGTCGGCACTCTCTATGGAATCGTCGTCGTGCAGGGCGGGCGCTGGAAACTCTACTTCCCCCTGGCCGCGGGCAATGCCGCGGCGGTCGGCCGTGATCTCGCTGGACTGTTGCGTGGCAAGGTGCCGGCGGCGGAGGGTGGCGGGCTCTTCGGCGCGATCGAAGGGCTGCTGCTCATGGCGCTCGTCACGGCGGGCATGTCAGGCGTCGTCTGGTTCCTGCTGCAGGGCTCCGAGGCCGCTCTCACCTGGCGCGTGCTGCACATCGTCTGCGCGCGAATAATGATTGCGGCCGGCGTGCTGCACGTCCTGGCCGTTGCATCGCACCTGGTCGATTTCGTGCGGGACTAGCGCTCAGTCCCAGCCTTCCGTCCCCGGCTTCTGGTTCATGAGCTTCTTGAGCTTCCCTGACAGGTAGAAGCCCATCACGATGATGAACAGGATGACGCCGAGGCTGAGCAGCCCGTAGTCGGTCGTAAACAGCAGCTTGAAGGTTTCCATCGAGTTCTCCCGGGCCTGCCCGCGTGATTCGGTGGAAGGTAATCCGCGAACGGCGAGCCGGGCAGTGGTGAAAACCGCTAGTGCGGGAGAGGGTTGGGGTGAGGGACCTCATGCTGCCGCGGCCTCGCCCGATGCCGGCACCGGCACCCGGATCAGGTGATCGAAGGCGCTGAGCGCCGCCTTGGAGCCTTCGCCCATTGCGATGATGATCTGCTTATACGGCACCGTGGTGGCATCGCCCGCCGCGAATACGCCGGGCAGCGACGTCTGGCCCTTCGCGTCCACTTCGATCTCGCCGCGCGGTGAGAGCGCCACCGTGCCCTTGAGCCAGTCGGTGTTCGGCAGCAGTCCGATCTGCACGAACACGCCCTCGAGTTCCACGCGATGGACGTCCCCGGTGCTGCGGTCCTTGTAGCTCAGCGCGTTGACCTTGCCGTCCGCGCCATGCACTTCGGTCGTCTGCGCCGAGACGATCACGCGCACGTTCGGCAGGCTGCGCAACTTGCGCTGCAGCACCTCGTCCGCGCGCAGCTTGCCGTCGAACTCGAGCAGCGTGACGTGCGCGACGATGCCTGCGAGGTCGATCGCCGCCTCGACGCCGGAGTTGCCGCCGCCGATCACTGCGACGCGCTTGCCCTTGAACAGCGGGCCGTCGCAGTGCGGGCAGTACGCCACGCCGCGGCCGCTGTACTCGTTCTCGCCTGGCACGTTCATCTTGCGCCAGCGGGCGCCGGTCGAAATGATCACCGAGCGGCTGCGCAGCTGCGCTCCGCTCTCGAGGCGGACGGTGAACAGGCCGTCGTCGCCCGCCGGCTCGAGCGCGGCCGCTCGCTGCAGGTTCATGATGTCCACTTCGTAGTGCTTGACATGTTCCTCGAGCGCTGCCGCGAGCTTCGGACCTTCCGTTGCCTTGACCGAGATGAAGTTCTCGATGCCGAGCGTGTCCATTACCTGGCCGCCGAAGCGATCGGCGACCACACCCGTGCGGATTCCCTTGCGGGCCGCATAGATGGCCGCGGACGAACCCGCGGGGCCACCGCCCACGACGAGCACGTCGAACGCTGCCTTGGCGTTGATGCCCTCAGCCGCGCGCTCACCGGCGCTGGTGTCGATCTTCGCCAGGATCTCTTCGAGGCTGATGCGGCCCTGCGAGAACTCCCTGCCGTTCAGGAACACGTACGGCACGGCCATGATCTGGCGGGCCTCGACCTCGGGCTGGAACAGCGCGCCGTCGATCATCGTCGTGCGCACGCCGGGGTTCAGCACGGCCAGCAGATTGAGCGACTGCACGACCTCGGGGCAGTTGTGGCACGAGAGCGAGATGAAGACCTCGAAGTTGAAGTCGCCCTTGAGCGCCTTGATCTGCTCGATCACGACGTCATCGACCCTGGGTGGGTAGCCGCCGGCCTGCAGCAGCGCGAGTACCAGCGAGGTGAATTCGTGGCCCATCGGGATGCCCGCGAAGTCGATCCCGATGTCGCCGCCGGCGCGCGTGACGCGGAACGAAGGCGTGCGCCTGCCCGCGGGCACGGCGCTGCCGCGGGTTTCGCGGTAGCTGACCAGGCTCGACAGCGGCGCGATCTCCTGCAGCAGTTCCTGCATTTCGCGGGCGGCGTCGGAGTCGTCGAGGGCGGCGATGATCTCGATCGGCTGCGTGAGCCGGCCGAGGTAGCCCTGGAGTTGTTCCTTGAGAGCGCTGTCGAGCATTTTCATCTCCGTCCCCCTCTCGCCGTAAGGCGGGAGGGGGTTGGGGGGAGGGGCTTGAATCCCTGGGACTTAGATCTTGCCGACCAGGTCGAGCGACGGCCTCAGCGTCTTCGCGCCGTCGTTCCACTTCGCCGGGCACACTTCGCCCGGGTGTGCGGCGACGTATTGGGCGGCCTTGAGTTTGCGCAGCGTCTCCTTGACGTCACGCGCGATGGCGTTGTCGTGGACCTCGAGCGTCTTGATCACGCCGTTCGGGTCGATCACGAACGTGCCGCGCAGTGCGAGGCCCGCTTCGTCGATGTGCACGCCGAAGCCGCGCGTCAGGGTGTGCGTCGGGTCGCCGACCAGCGGGAATTTCGCCTTGCCGACGGCCGGCGAGGTCTCGTGCCACACCTTGTGCGAGAAGTGCGTGTCCGTCGTGACGATGTACACCTCCGCGCCCAGCTTCTGGAATTCGGCGTAATTGTCGGCCGCGTCCTCGACTTCCGTCGGGCAATTGAAGGTGAAGGCCGCTGGCATGAAGATCACGACCGACCACTTGCCCTTCATGGACTCGTTGCTGACTTCGACGAACTTGCCGTTGTGGAACGCCTGCGTTTTGAACGCCGGTACGGAGGTGTTGATGAGCGACATTGCGGTGGGTCTCCAGTTCGTTGTTTGCCGGTGTGGCAAGGGGGTGGGAAACTTCGATGGCGCGCATTCTGCGCAACCCGGCGCAGTAGAGCCAATTGATTGTTTTTAGGTAATCAATAGACAAAGGCTATGAGTATGGAAATCATCGACGCCTGGGCGCAGCACCCCACGGCCCGGCACCTGAACCACCCGATGTTCGAGTCGCTGCGCCGCTGGACGAAGGGCGGGCTGGACTCGCTGGCCGGGGAGATGCCCGTCAAGGCGACGCTCGACGCGATGGACGCGGGCGGCATCGGCCGCAGCCTGATCAGCGCGTGGACCGGGCCGCGTGGCGACCTCATCGCGAACGACGAGGTGGCGGCATTCGTGCGCGAGGCGCCCGACCGGCTTGTCGGCGTAGGCTCGCTCGACATCTCGCGGCCGCGCGCGGCCGTGAAGGAACTGCGGCGCTGCGTGCTCGAGCTGGGGTTCAGGGCCGTCCGCGTGCTGCCCTGGCTGTGGGAATTGCCGCCGACGCACGCACGCTTTTATCCGATCTACAGCGAATGCTGTGAACTCGGCGTGCCGTTCTGCACGCAGGTCGGGCACACGGGTCCGCTGATGCCGTCGGAGTTCGGCCGGCCGATCCCGTACCTCGACCAGGTGGCGATCGACTTCCCGGAGCTGGTGATCGTCGGCGGCCACATCGGCTATCCGTGGACGGAGGAGATGATCGCCGTCGCGACCAAGCACCCCAACGTGTACATCGACACGTCTGCCTACACGGCCAGGCGCTATCCAACCGTGCTGGTGGAGTACCTGCGCGGGCATGGCCGGCAAAAGGTGCTGTTCGGCACGAACTGGCCGATGATCCCGCCGGCCAGGGCGCTGGAGGGTCTGGCCGAGTTGCAGCTGGACGCCGAGGTCGCGGAATGCTTCCTCGGCGCCAATGCGAGGCGGGTGTTTCGCCTCTAGGTCCCGGAGCGAGCGCGGTTACTTCAACTGGCCGCGGATTTCTCCGACGCGATAGTCGCCCGGGCCCGAATAGGGCGGGTCCACGCCGTCGTAGGTGTGCACGTTGACGTAAGAATTGCCGGCCCGGATCTCTTCGATCAACTCGGCCATCGACGAACCCGCCATCGAGCCGGCGAAATCACCGCTGTCGATCGTCCCTTCCACCAGCACCCCGTTGAACTCGCCGCGCTTGGCGGTACCACCCGCCTTTGGCCACAACTTCACGACCGGCGGTCCGTTCTGTGAGGCGGCGCCAAGGTGCAGGTCCGCCTGCGAGGGATTCGCGAGCTTGTCGACGGTGATCTTGTAGTCGATCTTCTTGCCGTCGGCGCTCACGCGCAGTTCGGCGGTGCCGGTCGCCGGCGTCTTGATCGGGTCGGGCAGGCACTGTGCCCCGTCCATGGTGGCCGTAAATACGCTGTCGGCGGCCTGTGCGGGGATCGCGATGCAGGCAACGGCCGCAACGAGAGTGATGAGTACGCTTCGGGTCTTGAACATGGGTGCTCCCAGGGCTTTCTTGCATGGGCAATGTGCGGCCCCGGGGTTCCCGCCGGAATACGTAGTTGCTGCGAACTGGTCGCGTTCTACGCGTCAGCCCGGCAGCTTCTGCCGCAGGGCCGAGATCTGGGCCCGGCGCTGGTCCAGCAGCGCGTCCGTGCCGGGGTCGAAGCCGCGATCCCTGAGCCGCCGCTTGCGGAACGCGAGTTCGTTCTGGGCGGTGATGAGCGCCGACGAGACGTCCGCGTGACGCGGGTCGATGCGACGCGTGCGGAACATGCGGTCCGCTCCGATGGCCGCGTATTCCTCGGCGGTGACGCTGTGACCGATTTCGTCCCGCAGTTCCTCGAGGATCACGCGTCGCTCGGACTTGCCGCTGCGGTAGATGATCGCCGCCAGCAGCAGCGCAAACGGCAGGAACACGACCAGGTTGGTGATGCTGGCGGAGACCATCGCCTCCCAGATGCCGAGCGTCGGCGGCGCGAGCACTTCCGTGGGCGCGGCCTCGCCGGCCTTGGCGGCGGCGAGCGCGAAGAACAGCGGCAGCGAGTTATTCCAGGCGTGACCGAGGATCGCGAGCGCGAAGCCGACCACGGGCGCGAGAATGCGCAACCACATCTTCGGCGTGGCACGCGCCAGGCCGAGCGCCGCGCCGAACATCCCCGAGAACAGCGCATGGCCCGCAAGGCCCAGCCACGCGAACCGCGTGCCGATCTGGAAGCCGTACGGTGCGGTGCCGAACTGGACGAAATTCTGCTGCACGTAGAGCGCCGACTCGAACCAGTTGAAGCCGGCGCCGACCAGCGCGCCGTAGATGAAGCCGTCGCGCACGTTGTCGAATTCGCCGCGCAGCAGCCAGAACAGCAGCACGATGCCGATGCCCTTGGTCGTCTCCTCGACGATGGGCGCGGAGAGTGGCGCGCCGATCATCAGCGCCGCTTCCGGGCCCAGCATGGTGCCGAGTTCGGGAAACTGCTCCAGCCATTGCGTGACTGCGACGATCGCCGCAGTGTTGAGCGGCAGCGCGACCGTCGTGGCGATGAGCCCGCCCCAGAGGAAGGCCGAGGCAAACGCGTAGGGCGACTCGCGTTCGCGCCGGTCGAGGTACCAGAGGATCAGGATGGGGATCAGCGACATCGCCGACGAGATGGCGAGCGCATGGAGGAATACGCCGGTGGCCGCCGAGCCGAGGCCGGCGACGACGGCGCAGATGACCAGGGCCGCGAAGGCCAGCAGGAGTATCAGCGTCCAGGTGAGTGCCCGCGCCACCCGCGGACGCCGCAAGGGCGATGCGAGGGGGTCGAGCATAAGGTCAAGGGATCCCTGCGACATCGGACTGTGCTCCTGGCGTGATTCCCCCGCGCGTCAAGCGAACAGGATGGACCCGACGCCGGCGAGAAGTATGCCGACAGTCGCCGCCAGAATCGAACGGCGCAGCGCCGGGCTGCCCAGGGCCGCGGCCATGCCGGTCTTGATGATCGTGTTGCTCAGGACTGCGATCGTGATCGCGTTTGCGGCCACCGCGGGTGTGCCGGTGCGGGCGTATTGCGCCATCGACAGCGTGATCGCGTCGACGTCGGTCGTGCCGGCCAGCGCCGCCACGTAGTAGAGCCCGGTCTCCGGCGCGTATGCCTGCACGATCTTGACGACGAGCAGCACCACGGCGAACAACGCGGCGAACTTGATGGCGGCCGTCAGGCTGAATGGATTGCGCAGCGGCACGTCCCGGGCCTCGACGTCCAGCCCGGCCCGGCGCTGGTGCCAGACCGCAAAGGCCGCGCAGACCAGCGTCATGGCGGCGATCGAGGGCAGCAGGGCCGGCAGCAGCGCCCGGTTCACGATCAGGACTTCCACCAGGACACGCACGAAGCTCACGGTCCACGCCAGCAGGATGCCGCTCGCAATCGCTGAGTTGGCCCGGGCATACTGCGGCTCGCGGCTCTGGCGCGCGAGCGACAGCGTGACGGCGGTGGACGAGACCAGTCCGCCGGTCAGGCCCGTGATCGGAATGCCGCGGTGCGCACCCAGCAGGCGCGTCAACACGTAGCCGACCAGCGACAGGCCCGAGATCAGCAGGACCAGCAGCCACAGGGATTGCGGGTTCAAGGCCTGCCACGGGTCGAGCGGCTTGTCCGGCAGGATCGGCAGGATGATGAACGTCGCGATCAGCAGCCGCAGGACCGCATAGACGTCCTCGCTGCCCAGCCTTTCGACGAAGCCGTGCAGCGGTTGCTTGTAGGCGAGCACCGCGGCGACCGTCACGCCGATGCCCACCGCGAGTTCGCGCTGCCCGAGCGTGGCGAGCGCGCCGAGCAGGAACGTCGCGATCGCGGCGATCTCGGTGGTCAGCCCCAGGCCGGCCGGGTTCATGCGCACGTTGAGCACGTACCCGGCGGTCACCGCGCCGGCGACCGCGAGCAGCCCCGCCGCCAGGATCCATGGAGTTTCCAGCACCAGGCCGAGCCAGCCGCACAGCGCGCCGAACAGCGCGAACAGCATGAACGTGCGCAGGCCCGCGATCTCGGGGTGTTCGAGGCGCTGCTTGTGCCGCTCACGCTCGATGCCGACCAGCGCCCCGATCAGCAGCGCGGTCGCGAAATTCCAGGCGAGCGTGAGGTTGAGTTCGGGCACGCCCCCTCCTAGGGCCGCGCCGTGCCCGGCGCGATCGAATCGATCACCTGCTCGAGGGCCGACTCGCACACGCGGCAGAACGGCACGGCGTTGCGCGTGAACATGATGCAGTCCAGTTGCGGCCGGTAATAAGCCTGCGCGTCGTAATTGGCGCCCCGGAACGCGCCGACGACGGTGCGCTCGCGGTCGCGCGTCGAACAGCCTCGTGACGTGCGCCTGTTCCTCGCGGAACAGCGCGTCCATGTCGGCCTCGGGACGGCGCTCCGCACGAATCTGCTTGCGGCGCGCCTGCACGTCGCGCTGGTAAGCCTCGAACGCCTCCTTCGACCATGGCGTCGGCACGGGGGTGCTGGTCGAGACCAGGTGGCGCCACTTCAGCTGCTCCTGGTCGAGCAGGGCGGTGACATTGGGCTGCCACGGCTCGACGATCGTCGTCGGCGCCGCATAGGCGACGGGAGAGGTGTAGTACTCGTCGGCGAGCGCCGCGAAGTGATGGCCGAACTCGTGCACGAACAGGTAATCGGCCCACGTGCTGTTGACGGCCACGGTCGAATACAGGCCGAAGATGCCGCCGCCGCCGTAGGTGTCGCTGTTGGCGAGGATCACCAGTGCCTCGTACGGCGCGCGCGACGCGATCTCGCGCAGTGCCCGGTTCTCGAAGGTGAGCACGTAGCGCTCGCTGCCGAATGCGTCGTACGTCGCACCGGCGGGTGATGCGCGCTGCACGCCCGTGGACGGGCGCGACACGCCGGATTCTGTTGCCGGCGGGCAGAGGCCCCAGACGTTGAAGTCCTGCCGTCGCCGCGCGAACGGCTGCGCCTTGAACAGCGCCGCGGTCATGCGTTCGGCGTCGGCGCGGAACTTCGTCGCGCACTCCGCGGCCGTGTAGCCGTCGCCGAGCAGCAGCAGGTCGACCTTGTCGGGTGGCGCGCCGTGCTGTTCGATCGCGAGCAGGGCCTGAGCCGCGACGGGCGAACGGTCGACGAACATGTCCGTGGTGTCGAGCGTGGACTCCCAGGCGACCTGGAAGGCCTGTTGTGCATCGCGCTTGTAGATCCGTACCTGCACCGGGCCGGCCCGGTCCGGTGCCGGAAAACGCAGGGATTCGTGGAACGTGCGCTGGATTTTCCGCGCCTCGTCGGTGGTGACCCATTCACCGAAGATGGAGTCATAGCCCCGCGCCTGCAGCAACTTACCGTCGGCGTCGCGGACCTCGAAACGGTAGCCGCCGGACATACCGTCATCTGCCGCGCGAGCGGCGTGGCCGGGCCACGGCAGCGGTTCCTGCCGCAGGCGATCGACCGCGAAAATCTCCACGCCCATGCCGCCGGTGTGGAAAAGATCGAGTCGATAGGTGGTCGGGGCCGCAACCTGCGCCAGGCTCGCCGCCGCTGCGGCGAGGCAGGCCAGCGTGCAGGCGATGCGCTTCATCGACGGGGTCGCGCGCGGCGGCCCGCCGAGGACGTCCTGGTCGACGTGCCGCTGGCCCCATCCGCGGAGCCGGGCTTGCCCTTGGTCGTCCTGCGCCGCGACTTCTTGCCGCCTTCGAGCCTGGACAGCGCGCGTTGTTCGCGCGCCTGCAGCCCGACCTCGACTTGCCGCAGCTGCGTCATGAACAGCTGCGCAACGCGCGACAGTGGCTTCTTGCGCGTGTAGAAGAGGCCATAGCTCAGCTGCAGCCACGGCGCGGTGAACGGCAACAGCACCACATGCTTCGCGCGCAGGTCCTGCTCCAGCGCGACGAGCGGGGCGAGCCCCACGGCGTCGCCAGCGGTGACCACGTTGCGCGCCACGGTGAAGCTGTCGACCATCAGGCTCGGCGTGAGGTCGCCGGTCTCGCGATCGACGCGGGCGTGGGTGGCGGCCTTGTCGAGGTGCACCGCCATGCGCTGCGGCAGCCGTGGGGCAACGAGCGGGAACACCAGGATCGTCTCCAGCGAGTGTTTCTCGGCCGCGGCCAGCGGGTGGCCCTGGCCGACGAAGAAGAACATGCGGTGCTCGGCGACAGGCTCGATGGCGAACTTCGCGGGGTGACGCTCGGCGCCGGCGGTGTCGCCCACTGCAAACTCCAGTCTGCCCGCCAGTACTTCGCGCGCGAGGTGTTCGAGGTCACTCGTTTCGGCGTGCACGCGCAGCCGTGAGTTGGCCGCGGCCATGCGCCCCAGCGCCGCGCCGAGCGGCAATTCGGCCGCGAACATGTCCGTGCCGAAGTGCAGCTCGGGCGCCTGCAGGCCGGCGAGTTCCTCGAGGTCGCGCGTGAGATCGCGGGCCTGCGAAAAAATCCGCGTCGCGTGATCGATCACGAGTCGGCCTGCTTCGCCGGGCTTGAGCGCGCGGGTCGCGGTATCGACGAGCCGCGTGCTGAGTCCGGAGGAATCGAGGGCCAGCAGACGCTTGGTCAGGGCTTCCGGGTCGAGCCCAAGCGTTCTGGCGGCCCGCGCAATGTCGGCAGACGGGACGAGCGCGATGAGGTCGAGCAGGCCGAGTTTTTTTGCCATGGGATCAGGAAGCTAGCAGAGGATCGTCGCGCTGCACAGACGGGATTGTCAGGGACAGTGCGGCGGCCTCGGGTCGCTGCCAGGGCGTATCATCGCAAGCTGTTGCGAAAGCTTTCGAACCGGGGGCACGGGTGACGGGCAAGGGCGTCGATCAAGGCACGCGCAGCATCCTGATCACGGGGGCATCCTCCGGCATCGGCGCAGGGCTCGCACACGAATTCGCGCGACGCGGTTACCGGCTGGCGCTCGCGGCGCGACGCACGGAGAAGCTGGAGGCGCTGGTGCCGCTGCTGCTCGCCGAGGGGGCGCCGCAGGCGCTGGTGATTCCGCTCGACGTGGCCGACACCGATGCGATCGCGCCGGCCGTGCAGCGGGCCGCGGAGCAGCTGGGCCGGCTCGACATCGTGGTCGCCAACGCGGGCGTCGGGTACGTCACGCCGGTGGGAAAAGGCAAGCTGCCGCTGGTTCGCGAAACGCTGAGCGTCAACCTGCTCGGCGCCATTGCGACGATCGAGGCCGCGCTGCCGATCTTCCGCGCGCAGGGCTTCGGCCAGGTCGTCGGCATCACGTCGGTTGCGGGCGCGAAGGGCCTGGCGGGTTTTGGCGCCTACAGCGCGAGCAAGGCGGGACTGCACCGGTACCTGCAGTCGCTGCGTGCCGAGGTTCGCGGCACGCCGATCGTCGTCACCGAGCTGGCGCCGGGCTACATCGACACCGCCATCAACCGAGACAAGGGCGCGCGGCCTTTCCTGATCGGCGCCGGCAAGGGCGCCGCGCTCATGGCGCGCATGATCGAACGCAGGGTGGGCATGCGCTGGGTGCCGGTGCTGCCGTGGACGATCATTGCCCTGCTGTTGAAGCTACTGCCGACCGCGGTGCTCGCGCCGCGGCGGCGCAGGAAGTAACCGGGGAACAGACCATGGATTTCGAACATTCACCGCGCGTCAGGGACCTGCAGGCACGCCTCAATGCGTTCATGGACCAGCACGTCTACCCGAACGAGGCGCGCTTCTTCGCCGAGGTCGAGGCGAACAAGGCGCAGGGCAACGGCTGGGTGCCCACGCGCGTGATGGAAGAGATGAAGGTCGAGGCGCGCGCGGCCGGACTCTGGAACCTGTGGTTGCCGGAGTCTGAGCACGGCGCCGGGCTCACGAACCTGGAGTACGCGCCCCTTGCGGAGATCACGGGCCGTTCGCACATCGCGCCGGAAGCGCTCAACTGCGCCGCGCCGGACACCGGCAACATGGAAGTGCTCGTGCGCTACGGCAACGAGGAGCAGAAGGAGCGCTGGCTCAAGCCGCTGCTGGCGGGCGAGATCCGCTCGGGGTTCGCGATGACGGAGCCCGCGGTGGCGTCGTCCGACGCGACCAACATTTCAGCCAGCATCGTGCGCGATGGCGATCACTACGTGATCGACGGCCGCAAGTGGTGGACGTCCGGCGCCTCGGATCCACGCTGCAAAGTGCTGATCTTCATGGGCAAGACCGACCCTGCCAACAGCAACGTGCACCGGCAGCAGTCGATGATCCTGGTGCCGATGGACACGCCCGGAGTCCGCGTCGTGCGACCGGTGCCGGTCTTCGGCTATCTCGACGAGCCGCACGGGCACCCGGAGGTGGATTTCGAGAACGTACGCGTGCCGGTCTCGAACCTGCTGCTGGGCGAGGGTCGTGGCTTTGAAATCGCGCAGGGCCGGTTGGGTCCGGGACGTATCCACCATTGCATGCGCATCATCGGCGCGACCGAGCGCGCGCTGGAGTCGATGTGTCGCCGGTCGCTGCGGCGCACGGCGTTCCACAAGAAGCTGGCGGAGCAGGGGGTCTGGCGCGAGCGCATCGCCGATGCGCGGATGAAGCTCGACCAGGCGCGATTCCTCACGCTGCACGCAGCGTGGAAAATGGACGTCGCCGGCAACAAGGCCGCGCAGAAAGAGATCGCGATGATCAAGGTCGTCGCGCCCAACGTCGCCTGCGAGATCATCGACCAGGCGATCCAGCTCTTTGGCGGCGCGGGCGTCACCGACGACTTCGGCCTCGGCTGGGCGTATGCGATGGCGCGCACGCTGCGCATCGCCGACGGCCCGGACGAAGTGCATCGCAACCACATCGCGAAGCTCGAACTGTCGCGTTACCTGGCGCCCTGAGGACTGCACGCGTGGAGATGAAGAACAGGATCGCCTTGGTGACCGGCGCTGGCCGGGGTATCGGGCGCGCCGCGTGCCGCGAGATGCTCAGGCGCGGGGCGGCGGGCGTGGTCATTGCCGACCTGGACGGCGACCTGGCACGGTCGACGGCGGCGGAACTGGGCGGACTGGGCGTCCAGTGCGACGTGTCCAGCGAAGCGGCCGTACAGGGTGCGGTGGCAGCGGCGCTGGCGCACTACGGTCGTGTGGACATCCTGCTCTCGAACGCAGGCTTCGGCGCCTCCGCACTCGACCTCGACGATGCCGTGGCCGAGTCGAACGAGGTCTGGGCCCGCATGTGGCAGGTGCACGTCATGTCGCATGTCTACGCGGCGCGCGCCGTGCTGCCGGGAATGCTCGCGCGGGGCGAGGGCTACCTCGTCAACGTTGCGTCGGCGGCCGGGCTGCTGTGCCAGGTCGGTGATGCAGCCTACAGCGCGACCAAGCACGCGGCGGTCGGCCTCGCGGAATCGCTGGCGATCACGTACTCCGAACGCGGGATACGCGTGTCGGTAGTCTGTCCGCAATACGTCGCGACGGCGATCACGGGGCTCGACGAGACGCTTGCCGCGGATGCGCCGCCAGGCCTGCTCTCGGTCGAGCAAGCCGCCACCGCGATCGTGGATGGCATGGAGCGCGAGCAATTCCTGTTGCTGACCCATCCGGAGGTCCTGACGTTTTTCCAGCGCAAGGCATCCGACTACGACCGCTGGCTCGGCGGCATGCGGCGGGTTCGGGCCGGCCTGCGCAACGGTGACGGGTTCCTCAAGGTCCGCAAGTAGCCGGCGCTTGCGCGCGTCACGCGGCCGGGCCCGCGCTTGCGGCAGGTCACGACGCGGCGGCCGTGCGGCCGGTGGTAGACTCGGGCCAAACCAGGAATCTCCGCCCAGGCAGCGGAAGGACAAGTGCTCATGAGGCAATTGCGCGGCGAAGACGCAAGGTTCGTGTACGGCGAGTCCGGCCACTCCAATTCGAACATCACGCTGATCTCGATTTACGACCCGTCGACCGCCAGCGACGGGCGCGTCCACTTCAAGAGCCTGCTGAAGCACATCGAAAGCCGGCTGCACCTCTCGCCGATCTTCCGGCAGAAGCTGCTGCGCGTGCCGCTGGAACTCGACTTCCCGTACTGGATCGAGGACGAGGGATTCGACCTCGAGTACCACGTGCGCCACATTGCGCTGCCGAAGCCGGGCGACTGGCGCCAGTTCTGCATCCAGGCCTCGCGCATCCACGCCCGCCCGCTGGATCTGTCGAAGCCGCTGTGGGAAATGTATCTGGTCGAAGGTCTCGACTCGTTCCTGCACCTGCCGCCCGACAGCTTCGCCATCCTGGCCAAGGTCCACCATGCAGCGATCGACGTGCGCGGCGGGGCCGAGATCACCACGCTGCTCCACGATACGACGGCACGCCCGCCGGCGCCGGAGCCGCCCGAGCCCTGGTTTCCCGAATCGCCGCCGGGATCGACCTCGCTGCTCGCGCGCGCAATGATCAACAACGTCGTGCGCCCGCTGATGTTCGCGGGGCCGCTCGCGCGCGCCGTCGGCAGGATCACGCCTGCGGTGCTCGGGTCGCTGGGCGACCTCTGGCGCAAGGACCGCATGGCGGTGACGCGCTTCAATTCCGAGGTCTCGCCGCACCGTGTGTTCGACTCGCGCCGGTTCTTCATCGACGAGTTCAAGCGCATCCGCAACCTGGTGCCCGGCGCGACGATCAACGACGCGGTGCTCGCCGTTTGCGGCGGTGCGCTGCGGCGCTACCTGCTCGCACACGAAGAACTGCCGGCTACCAGCCTGCTGTCGCTCGCGCCGTTTTCCGTGCGCGCTGCGGGTGCGGACATCGAGGAGCGGCCCGAACTCAGCCTGGTCAGCGTGCCGCTCGGCACGGAGTTCGACGATCCGGTCAAGCGGCTGCGCGCGATCCAGCGCCACACCGCAGCGCACGAGGACATCGATCACGCGGTCCGCGCCAAGGAACTCACCGACATCGACAAGCATGCTCCGGCGGCGACGCTCGCGTTGTCGGCGCGGTTGCTGGCCGGTTCGTCGCTTGGCTCGGGCCAGCGTGAACCGCTCGCGGGCTGCACGATCATGAACGTTCCCGGTCCCACCACGCCGCTGTATCTCGACGGCGCGAGGATGACGTACTTCTCGGCGATCATGCCGATCGCGGACGGCATGGGCCTGGTGTTCTCGGTGACCAGCTACGACGGGATGATCTTCATCTCGCCGACGTCGTGCCGCGAACAGCTGCCGGATCCGGAATTCTTCGCGCAGTGCATCCGCGACAGCTTCCAGGAACTGCTGGCGGTGGCCGACAAGAAGGTCAGGAAGCAGAAGAAAAAGAAAAGGCCAGCTGCAAAGAAGACCGCTGCGAAGAAGGGCAGGGCGAAACCGAAAGCACCGGTGCGGCGCAAAGCCGCGTAGGCGCCCCCTCTTCTTGCCCCTAGCCTGGTACGGCGACGCCCTTGCGCAGCCCGAGCGTCGGGCCGAGCAGTTTGGCGCACCTGCGATACGCTGAGCCCGCCCAGCCAGTCGGTTGGAACGGGTGCCACTCACCCTCAGGCTGGGCCAGGCGATCCGCGAGGATCCACATCACTGCCGCGTTGAACCCGAGTCCGACGTGGCTGCCGGGCACCCAGATGTTCTCGTGCTCGTCATCGTCGCTGTCGTCGATGCGTGCCGCGTCGGCCGGCACGACGCCGTCCGTCATCGAGAACACGCAGGTCGACGGCACGGGCGGAGGCGCCCGCAGCACCTTGGCCCGCACGTTCGCGAGGTGGGCAACGGGTCCCATCGGGTGCGCGATATAGCGGTAGAGAGCCTTGACCAGCACCGGCACGTCCAGCAGCTCGTCGGTCGAAAACTTCATGGGGCTGCCGAGCGAGACGACGGTGCGCACGCACTCCGGGGCCGAATGCGCCGCGTAGAAGGCGTACACGCCGCCGAGGCTCCAGCCGACGACGCTGACCTTGCGGCGGTGACGGTGATGCATGAACCGCAGCTTCTGCTCGAGCGCCTGGCTGAACTTGAGCTTGAAACCGGTGTTCTGGCCGAGACCCCAGGTCTCGACGTGGTAGCCGCGCGAGCGCAGGAAGGCGCTCAAGGCAATCAGCGTGGCGTCGCTGGCGGTGAAGCCTGGCACCAGCAGGACCGGGTGGCCGTCGCCCTTGGGCGTGCCGCGCAGGATGGGATAGAGCGCCGGCAGCAGCGCGGCCTCGAGCACGGCCCGACCCTCCAGGAGGGTGTAGAGCGCCCTGGGCGGCTTGAACACGTGGGTGCCATTCGCTTTCGCCACTTTGTGCCCCGTAATGATCTGTCGATCTATTGTCGTTCTAGGCTGGCTGCACCGCAGCAATACTAGCAGGATCGGGCCAAGTTGCGACCATCGGTCTCACTAGGCAAGCTTGCCACCTCATTTCCGTGGCCGGGTCGGCCATTTCTGGAGTTTCCATGCGATTCCACCGCAGTTTCTGGCCGATTCTTGCCGTTTCGGCGCTTGCGCTGGGCGGGCCTGCCCTGGCCCTCGAGCGGGCCGAGGTGCCGGCGAAGTACCAGTGGGACCTGGCGTCCCTCTTTCCGAACGAAGCCGCCTGGGTCGCCGCCAAGCAGGAATTCGCCAAGGGGATGCCGGCGCTGGCCGCCTGGCAAGGCAAGCTTGGCGGCTCGGCGTCGGACCTGCTGGCCGGCATGACCGCGTGGGAGCAGTCAGCCCGCCAGGCCGAGCGCCTCTACGCCTACGCGTCGCAACTCTACGACCAGGATACGCGCGTCGGCCGCACCCAGCAGATGCAGCAGGAGATGTCGCAGGTCTACTCGACCTTCGAGTCGACCGCGTCGTTCATGCGGCCCGAGATACTCGCGCTCGGCCGCGAGCGGATCGATGCCTTTCTCGCCGCGGAACCCAGGCTCCGTCAGTACCGCATGTACTTCGACGACATCCTGCGCGCGGGCCCGCACACGCTGAGTCCGCCCGAGGAGAAGGTGTTCGCGCGCATGGCGGCGCTAGGCGAGGCGGGAGGCACGGTGCAGTCGGTCTTCCGCAGCGCCGACCTGCCATTCCCGGAGGTGACGTTCTCGAACGGCGAGAAAGTGCGGCTCGACGCCGCCGCCTATTCGAAATACCGTGCCTCGCCGAACAAGGCCGATCGCGACCTCGCGTTCAAGGCCTTCTGGACGGCCTACAACCAGTACACGCGAACCTTTGCGACGACCCTGAACGCGCACGTGCAGTCGCACGTGACCTACAAGGACCTGCGCAACTTCCCGACGTCGCTCGACGCGGCGCTGTTCGACTTCAACATCCCGCGCAGCGTGTACTCGCGACTGCTCGACGACGTGCATGCGAACCTGCCGACGCTGCACCGCTACCTGAAGCTGCGCCAGAAGATCATGGGCCTGCCGCAGCTGGGGTACGAGGACCTGTATGCGCCCATCGTGCAGAAGGTTGACCTGCAGTACACGCCCGAGCAGGGGATGCAGCTGACGCTCGACGCGTTCGCGCCGCTCGGCGCCGAGTACGTCGAGATCCTGCGCAAGGGCTACGGCGACCGCTGGGTCGACTTCATGCCGAACACCGGCAAGAGCCCGGGCGCCTACAGCAACACCGTGTACGGCGTGCACCCGTACCAGCTGCTGAACTACAACGGCGCGTGGGACGATGTCTCGACGCTCGCGCACGAGTCGGGCCACTCGATGCACTCGTACCTGTCGTCGGCGCAGCAGCCGTACGCGACGGCGTCGTACTCCACGTTCGTCGCCGAAGTGGCCTCGACCCTCAACGAGAACCTGCTGCTGCACCACGTGCTCGACCAGACCAGCGACGACCGCACCCGGCTGTTCCTGCTGTCGAGCTACCTCGACAGCATGCGCACCACGCTGTTCCGCCAGACGCTGTTCGCCGAGTTCGAGTTGAAGATCCACGAGTCGGTCGAGCGCGGCGAGCCGCTCACCGGCGAGTCGCTCAACAAGCTGTACCTGGAGCTGCTGCGCAAGTACTACGGGCACGATGCCGGAGTGGTGAACGTCGACGAGCTGTACGCGGCCGAGTGGGCCTTCATCCCGCACTTCTATTCCAACTTCTACGTCTACCAGTACGCCACCAGCATGATCGGCGGCATGTCGCTGGCCGATGGCATCATCGGCAAGCCGGCGGTCGCGTCGGGCAAGGCACAGCAGAATCGCGACGCGTACCTGCGCCTGATGGCGGCGGGTTCGTCGAAGTACCCGATCGATCTGCTGAAGGACGCGGGCGTCGACATGACGACGTCCGAGCCCTTCAACGCCGCAATCCGCGAGATGAACGCGATCATGGACGAGATGGAAAGGATTTACGCGAGGGGCAACGTCAAGTGAGCGGCGCGCGGCGCAAGGGCGCGTCGATCTACGCCGGGCTGCAGCAGCTCGGCACGACGACGTCGCAGCCAGTGTCGCCAGCGGCTGCGGTGCTCGAGCGAGTGCCGAACCCGCATCCACGCAAGGTGTTCCTCGCGCGGTTCACTGCGCCCGAGTTCACGTCGCTCTGCCCGATCACGGGCCAGCCCGATTTCGCGCACCTGGTGCTCGATTACGCGCCGGCGAAATGGCTGGTCGAGAGCAAGTCGCTGAAGCTCTACCTGGCGAGCTTCCGCAACCACGGCGCCTTCCACGAAGACTGCACGCTGGAGATTGCCGGGCGGCTCGTGGACTTCCTGCAGCCGCGCTGGCTGCGCATCGGCGGCTACTGGTATCCGCGCGGCGGCATGCCGATCGACGTGTTCTGGCAGTCGGGACGCCCGCCGGCCGGGTTGTGGCTGCCGGACCAGGGCGTGCCGCCGTACCGCGGCCGCGGCTGATGGTTCTTTTTCCTGCGGGGTGACAAGGTGAGAAATTCTCGATTCTTGGTGCATGCGGCCGCGGCGGTGTTGCTTGCCGGACCGGTCCAGGCTGATGTCCACGCGGCGGCGCACGCGGCCGGCGCAACCGCTGCACACCAGCCCAAGGTGGTCGCCGCCAAGGAGACGCCCGCGAAGCGTGCCGCGGTGAACGCGATCGACCGGCACCAGGCCGACCTGGTCGGCCTGTCCGACAGAATCTGGGCCTACGCCGAGACTGCGCTGCGCGAGACGCGCTCTGCCGCCGCGCTCGCCGATTACGCGGAAGAGCAGGGATTCAAGGTCGAGCGTGGCGTCGCGGGCATGCCCACTGCATTCGTCGCGACCTACGGCTCGGGCCGCCCGGTGATCGGCATCATGGGCGAGTACGACGCTCTGCCGGGCGTGTCGCAGAAGGCGATCCCGGTGCAGGAGCCGCTGCAGGCAGGTGCCGCCGGCCATGGCTGCGGCCACAACATGTTCGGCCCGGCCAGCCTCGGCGCCGCCATCGCGATCAAGGAACAGATCGCCGCGGGCAGACTCAAGGGCACGGTGAAATTCTTCGGCACGCCAGCCGAGGAAGCCGTCGGCGGCAAGGTCTACATGGCCCGCGAGGGACTCTTCGACGGCGTCGACGCGGTCCTCGCATGGCACCCGAGCGACGAGACCCAGGCCGACATGGTGTCGAGCCAAGCGATGGTCAGCCTGATCGTCGAGTTCGCGGGCCGCACGGCGCACGCGGCTGGCGATCCATGGAACGGCCGCAGCGCGGTCGACGCGGCGGAGCTGTTCACGCATGGCATCAACATGATGCGCGAGCACATCAAGCCTACTTCGCGCATGCACTACGTGATCCTGTCCGGCGGTGACGTACCGAACGTCGTGCCGGCGTATTCGAAGGTCTCGTTGTGGCTGCGCGACTGGAAGCGCGACGAAGTCGAGCAGTTGCTGGCGCGCACGCGCAAGGTGGCGGAGGGCGCCGCCATGATGACTGAGACCACGGGCAAGGTGACGGTGGACGGCGGCTCATGGGACATGCTGGTCAACGAGGCCGGCGCGCGCCTGCTGCATGCGAACCTGCTGCTGCTCGGTCCGGTCAAGTACACGAACGAAGAGCAGGCCTTCGCGCGGCAGATCCAGAAGACGACGGGTGTGCCGGAGGTCGGCATGTTCGATGGCGTCAAGCCGCTGGAGGGGCAGGAACCGGAGGGCGGCTCGACCGACGTAGCGGACATCAGCTGGGTGGCGCCCACGCTGCACGTCTCGGTCGCCACGTCGCCGGTCGACGCACCCTGGCACGCCTGGCCTGTGGTTGCGGCGGGTGGCATGTCGATCGGTCACAAGGGCATGGTGCTGGCTTCGAAGGTGCTCGCGGCCACGATGGTCGACCTCTACGAGCAGCCGCAGGCGCTGGCCGCAATTCAGGCTGAATTCAAGGCGAAGAAGGGCGACACGGTCTACCGGCCCTACATCCCCGACGGTCCGCCGCCGGTGCCGGAGGACTGACCGCGGCATGGTATAGTCACGCCTCTCCATGGTGGCTCGCGTCGGATCCCTCGCGACGGCCAGCCGTAAACCCCGCCAGGCCCGGAAGGGAGCAACGGTAACGGCCACGCCGGGTGCCGGGGGTATTCTGGCGCGGGCCGCCGCCTACCTTGACCGCGCAGCTTTTCGAGAGCCCGACGCCTGCCGATGAGTTACCTGGTCCTCGCCCGCAAATGGCGCCCGCGCACGTTCGACCAGCTCGTCGGTCAGGACCACGTCCGTCGCGCGCTCACGAACGCGCTCGACTCCGGCCGCATCCACCACGCGTTCCTGTTCACGGGCACGCGCGGCGTGGGCAAGACCACCATTGCGCGAATTTTCGCCAAATCGCTCAACTGCGAGAAAGGCGTTACCTCGACGCCCTGCGGCGAGTGTTCGGCCTGCACCGATATCGATGCCGGCCGCTTCGTGGACCTGCTGGAAGTCGACGCCGCTTCGCGCACCAAGGTCGACGACACGCGCGAGCTGCTCGACAACGTGCAGTATTCGCCGGCGCGTGGACGCTACAAGGTCTACCTGATCGACGAAGTCCACATGCTCTCCACGCATTCCTTCAACGCCCTGTTGAAGACGCTCGAGGAGCCGCCGCCGCACGTGAAGTTCCTGCTCGCGACGACCGACCCGCAGAAACTGCCGGTCACGGTGCTGTCGCGCTGCCTGCAGTTCCACCTGCGCCGGCTGCCGCTGCCGCTCATCTACGACCGGCTGGCGCTGATTGCCGAGGCCGAGAAAGTTGAATTCGAGCCAGCCGCGCTGCGCGCGATCGCTCGTGGCGCCGAGGGCAGCATGCGCGATGCGCTCTCGCTGCTCGACCAGGTGCTCGCGTTTGGCGGCGGCCGCGCCCTCGAGGCGGAAGTGCGATCGCTGCTCGGCACGCTCGACCGCAAGCATGTGCAGGGCATCCTGACGGCGCTGGCCCGGAAGGACGGTGCGGCGTTGATGCGCCAGGCCGCGCACCTCGACGAGCGCGCACCCGACTATCATCAGGCACTCGGCGAACTTTCGGCGGCCATCCAGCGCATGGCGCTGCTGCAGGCGCTGCCGGACCTCCCGCCCGGCGAGGACGAGGACGAAGACAAGGTGCTGGCCGAGCTGGCCGCACTGTTCGCGGCCGAAGACCTGCAATTGCTCTACCAGATTGCGATCAACTCGCGGCGCGATCTCGATTACGCGCCCGACGCGCGCGCCGGCTTCGAGATGGCGCTGTTGCGCATGCTCGCGTTTCGTCCGCAGGGTCTTGCAGCCCGCAGCGGCCCGCTGCCGGTGGTGACGGGCCGGGGCAGTCGCGTCCAGTCGGCGCCCCGCCGCGCGGTGCCACGTGCGCCGCCGTGCGCCTGCGGTGAACGCCTGCGGCGGCGACCAGACTGGGATGCGCTGGTTGCGGCCATGGGCCTGCAGGGCACGGCGAAGCATTTCGCGGCGAACTGCGTGATGCTCGAGCGCAAGGGCAACGTCGTTCGCCTGCGCCTCGACCCGGCCGGGGAAACGTTTCGCCGGCCGCAGATCGAACAGCGGCTGACCGAGGCACTGTCACAGCACTACGGCGAGGCCATCCGGCTCGACATCACCCAGGCGGAAGCGCCGGGAGAGATTCTCACGCCGGCGAAGCGCGATAGCCTCGCGGCGGAAGAAAAGCAGCGCGCGGCAGAGCAATCGATCGACAGCGACCCGGCCGTGCGCGCCATGCGCGAAACGTTCGGCGCCACGGTCAAGCCCGGTTCGGTCAAGCCGCTCGGTTGAGCGAGCCACAGGCTGTTCCGGTTTCCATTCACTGATCACCCACCCTCTCCCCTGGACGCTAAGCACATGATGAAAGGCGGCATCGGCAACATGATGAAACAGGCGCAGGCACTGCAGGAGAACATGCAGAAGGCGCAGGCGGAAATCGCGGCCATGGAAGTCGTCGGCGAGTCCGGCGGCGGCATGGTCAAGATCACGATGAACGGCAAGCACGAGGCCAGGCGCGTGCAGATCGACCCGACGGTGCCGCTCGATGACCGCGAGATGATCGAAGACCTGGTGGCCGCAGCCATCAACGACGCCGCGCAGCGCGTGGAGTCGGCGACGCAGCAGCGCATGTCGAGCGTAATGGGCGGCATGAACCTGCCGCCCGGTTTCAAGATGCCGTTCTGAGCTGCCGCCCGCGGCCACGCCCGGATTCGACGCGACGCGCATGCTGTACCCACCCTCGCTCAGCCGGCTGATCGAAGCTTTTCGCTGCCTGCCGGGCGTCGGGCCGAAATCGGCGCAACGCATGGCGTTTCACCTGCTGGAGCGGGACCGCAACGGTGGCGGCGAAATCGCGGCTGCCGTGGCCGGCGCGATGGCAAAGCTCGGTCACTGCCGGCGGTGCCGGATGTTCGCGGAGGGTGAACTCTGCCCGATCTGCGCATCCACTGGTCGTGATGGTTCGCTGCTCTGTGTCGTGGAATCGCCCGCCGACGTCGTCGCGATCGAGCAGACTGCCAGTTTCCGCGGCTGCTACTTCGTGCTGATGGGCCACCTGTCGCCGCTCGACGGCATCGGCCCGGCCGAGATCGGAATCAGCGAGTTCGAGAAACTTCTCGGTGAGGGCGAGGTCAAGGAAGTGATCCTGGCGACCAACCCGACGGTCGAGGGCGAAGCCACGGCGCATTTCCTGGCGGAAGTCGCCGCGCGGTTCGGGCTGCGCGCTTCACGGATCGCCCACGGCGTGCCGGTAGGTGGCGAACTCGAGTACGTCGACGGCGGCACACTGGCGCATGCGCTGGCGGGCCGCACGCCTGCACTTTGATGATGAGGACGAAGATGGCTGCTGTAATCCGGAATCTGCTTGTCGCCTGGCTGCTGCTGGGCGTTGCGCCGCTCGCATTGGCAGCGGATCCTGCGGCTGCTACGCCAAAGGCTCCTGCCAAGGCGGCGGGCCCGGCCGCAGCGCCCCGGCAATCCGCGCCGGTGGCGGAGACGCCGTTCGACATTGCGAGCAAGCGTTACGAGCAAGGCCACCAGGCCGAAGCGCTCGTGGAGTTGCAGAAACTGGCGGAGCAGGGCGACGCGAGGGCGCAGTACCTCGTCGGTCTCGACCTGATCGAAGGTACTTACCTCAAGCGAGACTACGCGCAGGGGTTTGCCTACATCCTGCTGGCGACGGAAGACACGCAGTGGGGCGACCTGGTCGCGCCGCGTGCCAGGGAAGCGCGTGCCGTGGTCGAGCCGCAATTGTCGGGCGCGGACCTGATCCACGCGGACGCGCTGGTGGCTGCGTACCGGCAGAAGAGGAAGTAGGGCGCCCTCACCGCAACTCTCTCCCGCTGCAGCGGGAGAGGGAGGGCGGAATCAGGCCTTGGCTTCGTTGGCGAGGAACAGCCAGGTTTCCACGACAGTGTCGGGATTGAGCGACATGCTCTCGATACCCTGTTCGAGCAGCCAGCGCGCGAGATCCGGGTGGTCTGACGGCCCCTGGCCGCAGATGCCGATGTACTTGCCCGCCTTGCGGCAGGCCTTGATCGCCATCGAGAGCACTGCCTTGACCGCGTCGTCGCGCTCGTCGAACAGGTGCGCGACGACCGCCGAGTCACGATCGAGGCCCAGCGTGAGCTGTGTCATGTCGTTCGAGCCGATCGACATGCCGTCGAAGAACTCGAGGTAGCGGTCCGCCAGCAGCGCGTTGGTCGGGATCTCGCACATCATGATGACCTTGAGGCCGTCGTCGCCGCGCTTGAGCCCGTTGGCCGCGAGCAGCTCAACAACCTTTTCGGCCTCGCGCAGCGTGCGCACGAACGGCACCATCACCCACACGTTCTTGAGGCCCATCTGTTCGCGCACGCGCTTCAAAGCACGGCATTCGAGCTCGAAACAGGGGCGGAAACCTTCGTCCACGTAGCGCGAAGCGCCGCGGAACCCGAGCATCGGGTTCTCCTCGACCGGCTCGTACCTGCGGCCGCCGATGAGGTTCGCGTACTCGTTGGACTTGAAGTCGGACAACCGCACGATGACAGGCTCCGGCGCGAACGCCGCGGCAATCGTGCTGATGCCTTCGCAGAGCTTCTCGACGTAGAACTCGACCGGGTCGCCGTAGCCGGCCATCTGGCGGCGGATGGTGTCGCGCAGGTCGGGATCCAGCGAGTCGAACTCGAGCAGCGCCTTCGGGTGCACGCCGATCATGCGGTTGATGATGAATTCGAGCCGGGCCAGCCCCACGCCCTTGTTCGGGATGGCGGCGAAGTCGAACGCACGGTCAGGGTTGCCGACGTTCATCATGATCTTGACCGGCAGCGACGGCAGCGAGTCGAGCTCGATCTGCGACTGGCTGAACTCGAGCTGGCCGTCATAGATGTAACCCGTGTCGCCTTCGGCGCAGGAAACCGTGACTGGCTGGCCTTCCTTGATCTTTTTCGTGGCATCGCCGCAGCCGACGACCGCCGGGATGCCGAGTTCGCGCGCGATGATCGCGGCATGGCAAGTGCGGCCGCCGCGGTTGGTGACGATGGCCGACGCCCGCTTCATGACCGGCTCCCAGTCGGGGTCGGTCATGTCGGCGACGAGCACGTCGCCGGATTCCACGCGCGCCATTTCCTTGATGTCGCGGATGACGCGCGCCGGCCCGGCGCCGATGCGCTGGCCGATGCTGCGGCCGGTCGCGAGCACCTGGCCCTTCTGCTTGAGCGTGTAGCGCTGGATCGTGCGGCCGGCGCGGCTCTGCACCGTTTCCGGGCGCGCCTGCAGCACGTAGATCCTGCCGGTGTCGCCGTCCTTGCCCCACTCGATGTCCATCGGGCAGCCGTAGTGGTCCTCGATGGCGAGCGCCTGCTTCGACAGTTCGACGATGTCGGCGTCCGTGATGCAGAACCGCATGCGGTCGGCTTCCGGCACGTCGACCGTGAGCACGCGCTTCTCGGCCTGGGCGGCTGGCGCGTAGATCATCTTGATCGCCTTCGCCCCGAGCGTGCGGCGCAGGATCGGCTGGTGTCCGTCCCGCAGCGCGGGCTTGTAGACGTAGAACTCGTCGGGGTTGACCGCGCCCTGCACCACGGTTTCGCCCAGGCCGTAGGAGGCCGTAATGAAGACGACGTCGCGGAAGCCGGAATCGGTGTCGAGCGTGAACATCACGCCGCTCGCGCCGACGTCGCTGCGCACCATGTACTGGATGCCGGCCGACAGCGCGACCAGCGAGTGGTCGAACCCCTGGTGCACGCGGTAGGAGATCGCGCGGTCGTTGAAGAGCGACGCGAACACCTCGTGCACGGCCTTGACGACGTTGTCGGCGCCGCGCACGTTGAGGAAGGTTTCCTGCTGGCCCGCGAACGAGGCTTCGGGCAAGTCTTCGGCCGTGGCGGAGGAGCGCACGGCCACGGCGACGTCGGCGCGGCCGTCCGCCATGCGGGTGTAGCCCGCGACGATCTCCTGGTGCAGGCGAGCGGGGAAGGGCGTGGACAGGATCCAGTCGCGGATGCGGGCGCCGGTTTCGGCGAGCTTCGCCACGTCGTCGACGTCGAGCGCGTCGAGCTCGTGCTTGATGCGGTCGGCGAGGCCCTCGTGCGCGAGGAAGTCCCGGTAGGCGTCGGCCGTGGTCGCGAAGCCATCCGGCACGGTGACACCGAGCTTCGCGAGGTTCGAAATCATCTCGCCGAGCGAAGAGTTCTTGCCGCCGACTTCGGCGACCTGGTGCCGGCCAAGGCTGGAAAACGGAAGCGTGTAAGGACGCACGGTCGGCCCCCTTGCTACGTCAGCGAACTAGGTGAAACACTGCGCGAGTACTCCGCGCCATGGGAACCGCCGTGCCGATGAATCGCCGAACGGTATTTTTCGTGTCTGACCAGACCGGCGTCACCGCCGAGACGATGGGGCACAGCCTGCTCACGCAATTCGAAGGCCAGGAATTCAGGCAGGTGACTCTGCCATTTATAGCCACCGTTGACAAGGCAGAGGAAGCCGTAAGAAAGATCAACGCGACCGGCGCGGAAGACGGCAATCGGCCGATCGTCTTCAGCACGCTGGTGAAGGACGACCTGCGGCGCGTGGTCAAGGCGAGCAACGGTCTGTTCCTCGATTTCTTCGACGCGTTCCTCGGTCCGCTCGAGGCCGAGCTGATGATCAAGTCGAGCGAGCGCGCCGGGCGCGCGCACGGCATCGCGGACCAGCTCGTCTACAGCACGCGCATCGAGGCGACGAACTTCGCGCTGGCCGCGGACGACGGCGCCGTCACTGCCGACTACGACCGCGCGGACGTGATCCTGATCGGCGTCTCACGCTCGGGCAAGACGCCCACCTGCATCTACATGGCGATGCAGTACGGTGTTTTCGCGGCCAACTATCCGTTCACGGAAGACGACTTTGACGGCAAGCAGCTGCCGCTGTCCGTGCGCGGCCACACGCCGAAACTGTTCGGGCTGACGATTGCGCCGGCGCGGCTGCAGCAGATCCGCAACGAGCGGCGGCCTGGCAGCCGGTATTCGTCCATCAGCCAGTGCGAGTTCGAAGTGCGCAGCGCCGAGAACCTGTTTCACCGCCACGGGATTCCGTCCATCGACACGACGGAATGCTCGATCGAGGAGATCGCGAGCCGCATCATCGACCGCAGGGGGATCGAGCGCCGGTTGCGCCCCTAGCGCGCCCGACTGCGATGCGGCGCACAGGTTGCGGCTGCCTTGTGCAAGGTTGTCAAATCGCTGTGCTATATTCGGCCGATGTTGCTCGACCACCTCTGCATCACCTCCTGGCGTGCACGGCCGGTGAGCTTCGTGAGCCTGATGTCGCTCTACGAAAGCAACTACCTGCGGCTGCGCGAGCTCGCGGGTGACGTGCGCCGCCACCATGGCGCAGTGGTTTCGGGCGTGAGCAGCGACTGCGACCTGCACCTCGCCGTGCTCGAGCACACTCCATACACGTCGGCGCTGCGGCTGACCTACCTCTTCGAGGACGCGGACGCCACGGTGGCCGATCCGGACCTCGAAATCCGCGTGTATCACGATGCGCGGCTGGCGGACGTGAGCGCGTGCGGACGCTGGATCCGCCACCAGAGCCTCGACCACGTGCGCAAGGGCATTCCCGCGCAGCTCGGGGAACGCTGGCTGCGCAACATGCTGTTGAACAAGTGGCTCGATTACTGCCTCGAACGCGGTCACGAATTCACGCCGGCCGCGAGGGTTGCGGCGCATGCGCCTGCCTGAAAGCCTGCGACGGCTGGCCGACAGGCTGTCCGGGCGCGAGCCCACCATCGAAGACGAGCGGCTGCTAGAGCTGTTCCGCAACCGCGTGGAACTGAAGAAAGAGCTCAACGCGCTCGACGACGATCGCCACCGCCTGCTCGACCGGCTCAAGCTGCAGGAAGGTGCGACGATGCGCGTCGAGGAGCAGATGGCTGCCCTCGAGCAATACCTCGGCCGCGCGGACGAAGGATACAAGTGCCTGGCGTACTTCCAGTTGAAGGCGCTGTGGCGCATTGCCTGCCACCGCCTGGAACAGTTCAGCTCCGAACTCACGCGGCAGCAGAAGGACCGCGAACGCAAGAGCCAGCTGGCCGAGTTCGAGCGTGGCAAGCGCGAACGCATGGCCGGCCTGGACCGCGAGCTGGTCGAAGGCAGGGTGCTGGCGGAACAGCTGCAGGCGGAACAGAAACTGGCGCGGCAGAAGCTGGCGCAGCTCACTGGCTTCTGGAATTACTTCCGCCGCCGCCGGTTGCTGGACGAGATCGAATCACGCGCACAACGCATCGTGGCAGCGACGGACGAACTCGGCCGGCTGGACGAACAGCTGCAGGCTATCCACTCGGAACCGGCCCCGTTGTTCGAGGGGCTCAGCATCGAGGGCCGCCGCGCAATCAACGTGGCGGTCATCGCCTACGCGGAAATGCTTCACGACCGGCTGACGGCCGGAGGCCTGGCCGAGCTGGCACGCCAGAGCACGCTGAAGCGGGTCTTCGACGCGCACTACGGCACGCCGCAGGAATGCCAGGGTCTCATGCACAAGGCGTCGCACGCGGCGGCGGACCTCGACCGCATGAGCGACGACCTCGCCGAGATCAAGGCACGAGCCGACCGCCTGCGCCACACGGCCGCGTATCGCAACGACGAAGAGACGATACCCGCACCGGAGTCGATCGGGCCCGGCGACGCGAACGCCGGGGCAAGGCGCGCTGCCCCGAACGTGCTGCTCGACGAATACTGGGAAATCTACCGCGCGCTGGTGCGTTGACCGCGCTCCCGTCGCCGCGCGGAATCAGCTGACCGTTGCGTGCGTGTCCGGTGCCGGCGCGTGGCCGCGGTGCTTGATGCGACGCAGATACGTGTGCTCGCGCCGCCTCGCATCCTTGCGCAGCTCGCGTATTCCAAGCGTGAGCACCGTCGCTGCAATGGCGAGCAGCGCCAGGCTGGCGAGCAGCAGCAGGGTCGTCTTGAGCGGGCTGGGCGGTTCTTCCGCGATGACCGCACGGCCTTCCTGGTCGGCTTTGAGCGCAGCAGCGCGCTGGGCTTCGAGCGTCAGCAAGGCGGCTTTGTCCAGCGTCCTCGGCGCGGCGGCCTGTGCCGGCTCGGCAGCAGGCGACGCATACTGCCCGGCCAATTGCTGGTCCCGTTCGATGCCGCTGAAGAACGCCTCCACCTGCTTGTCGTCCACGGCCGCTTTGGTGCCCTGTGCATGAATCTGCGGTGCCGACAGCACGGCAGAAAAAAGCACGGCGGCAGAGATGGCGCGCAGCAGCGCCCGTCGGATCGAGTCCTCAGGCATCTTGTTGTTTCCTTGCGTAACCGACCTGGTGCATCACCGGCCCTTCACCAGTGCGATGCACTCCCTTGACAAAAGTCTAGCAGGAATCCACCACGCGCCAAGCGAGGGTTCATCCGGCCCGCACGCAGGGCTGGCGGCAGAACGTACATGCCGAAAATTACGGAAATGCAGCGGGAAACCTGCCGGCTGTCCAGCCGGAGGGGCTACGGCCGCCCCGGTTCCGCCTCAGGTGGACCGAGCGGCTCGGCGCCGCCGGCCGGAGTTTCCCGGGTGAACACCCGCTTGCGCCACAGGTTCAGGTCATCGAACCAGACGTAGAACATCGGCACGATGATCAGGGACACCACCGCCGAGAAAGCGAGTCCGCCCATGATGGCGCGCGCCATCGGATGGTACGCGGGGCCCTCGCCGCCGCCTCCGACCTGGGCGTCGCCGATGGCCAGCGGGAGCAGGCCGAGCAGCGTCGTCAGCGTCGTCATCATGATCGGCCGCAGGCGGTCGCGTCCCGCCTGCAGGATGGCCTGGTGCCGCGGCAGCCCCGCGTGGCGCAGGTCGATGACGTGCGCGATCAGGACGATGCCTATGTTCACGACGACGCCCATCAGCACCATGAACCCGATCATCGCCATCATCGTGATGGTGGTGCCGGTGAGCGTGAGGAACCAGATCGAACCCACGATCGCGAACACGATCGAGGTGATGATCGAGAGCGGGTAGAGCGCGGACTCGAACAGCGAGGCCATCACCAGGAAGATCAGCACGACCGCCAGCAGCATGTTCTGCGCCATGGTCTGGATGGCCTTGTCGTTCTCTTCGAAGCCCCGCCCGAACTTCCACGTGTAGCCCGCGGGCAGGGCGTAGGCCTCCATGACGGGCTCGACGCGCTTGCGCACCTCGTCCATCGTCGAGCCTTCGGCGATGTTGGCATTGATCACGACGGAGGTCAGGCGGTTGAGGCGCTGGATCTCGCGGTCGCTCGGCATCACCACGAACTCCGCCACCGCCCCGAGGTCCGTGCGCGAGCCATCGGGCAGCATCACGGGCACGCGGGCGAGGTCCTCGACCGACTGCCGGTCCGACTCGCGGAAGGCGAGCCGCATCGTGAGCTCGCGATCGGTGGTGCGCAGTTCCGGCAGCCGGTCGCCGCGCATGGCGCCCGCCACGGTGAGCGCGATGTCCTGCGTGGTGAGCCCAAGTTGCGACGCGCGGTCGCGATTCACGACCACCTGCACCTCCTGCTCGCCGGTGCCGGCCTCGGAGCGCACGGCCTCGAGGCCCGGTACGGAAGACAACCGGTGGGCCA
Source organism: uncultured Gammaproteobacteria bacterium (assembly GCA_963698735.1). Lineage (GTDB taxonomy): Bacteria > Pseudomonadota > Gammaproteobacteria > Steroidobacterales > Steroidobacteraceae > RPQJ01. The sequence continues at coordinate 110,013 of CAVOSA010000022.1, forward strand.
CCTCGCGCGAGATCTCAGCGAGCCGCTCGGTCGATTCGCCCGCGAGCTGAAGGCTGAACGAGGTCGAGCCGCCCGCGCCTTCGTCGAACGTGAAGCTGGGCTTGCCGATGATGATCTCCGGCATGTCCTTCATCACCAGCTCCATGACCTTCTCCGCCGGGATCTTGGCCTCGTCCTTGGGCGTCAAGTACAGGCGCGTACCCGCTTCGTCGTTGACCCACCACGTGTAGTACGTGTCGACGTCGAACCGCTCCTTGTTCGCCTCGATGTAGGCCTCGATACGGCGCACGGCCTGCTCGACCCGCTCCATCGAATGCGAGCCTTCGAGATGATAGCTGAGCCACAGCACGCGGCTGGCTTCCTGGGGGAACGGGTCCACCTTGGTCAGCTTGAGCATGAACAGCGGCACCGGCGACACCACGATCAGCAGCGTGATCAGCGCCATCCACTTGCGGTGCGTGAGCGCCCAGTTCAGCGACTTTTCGTAGCGGTCCTGCAGCCGCCCGAACCATGAGCCGGCCTGCACCGGCGGCGGCGGGGGCATGCGCGCCGCGAGCATCGGCAGCAGCGTCTGCGCGATTACCAGCGACGCGAGCATCGCGACGATGATCGGCACGGCCACGTGCACCAGGAAGATCGACATCTGGTTGCGCTCACCGAAGACCAGCGGCAGGAAGACGATGATCATCGAGAACGTGCCGGCGAGCGTGGCGACGCCGACTTCCTTCACGCCCGCGAGCGTGGACTCGAGCGGCTTGCCCGGGTGCAGCTGCCGGTGGCGGAAGATGCTCTCGGTGATGACCACCGAGTTGTCCACCAGCATGCCGATGGCGAGCAGCATGCCCATCATCGTCAGGATGTTCAGCGTGAACCCCATGAAGTACATGGCCGCGAGCGTGACCAGCAGCGACGCCGGGACCGCGAGGCTCACGATCAGCGTGGTCGGCAGGTGCCGCAGGAAGAACAGCAGCATGAAGAAACTGAGCACGGCGCCGATCATGCCTGCCTTGCGCAACTCGCTCAGCGAATCGCGAATGCTGTCGGCCTGGTTGCCGACGACGAGAATCTGGATGCCCTGGAACTGCGGCAGCTCGCGCGCCTTCTCGATCGCCTCGAGCACGCGGTCGGCGACATCGACCACGTTGGCCTGGGTCGTCTTGAACACGTCGATGCCGACCGCCGGGCGCCCTTCCATGCGGCGACCTACCGTGAGTTCTGGCGAGAAGAGTTCCACTTCCGCGATGTCCGAAAGGCGCACCCCGGGCCCGACCAGCAGGTTACGAACGTCGTCGATACTGCCGAACTCGCCGATGGGGCGCACCGTGAAACGCGAGTTGCCTTCCGTGATCTCGCCGGCACTGACCGAGAAATTGCTCGACTCGAGCAGCGCGCGCAGCTTGCGTACATCGATGTTGTAGGCGGCCAGCCGGGTCGGATCGACCAGGATGCGCACCTCGCGCGGCTCGACGCCCTGCAGTTCGACGCGCGCCACGCCTTCGATACGTTCGATCGGGCGCTGCAGGTACTTCTCCAGCATCTCGTACTGGTCGGTCAGGTCCTTGTCGGACGAGATGCGGATCACGGTTACCGGCTGGTCGCCGGAGCTGAACGCGAACATGAGCAGCCGGTCGGCCCCGGCCGGCAGCTGCGGGCGGATCGAGTCGAGCTTGGTGCGTACGTCGAAAGCGGCCGCGTCGGCGTCGCGGTCCCAGTCGAACAGCACGGTGAAGGTCGCCTGGTCGGCTTGTGCACTGGCCCGGATTTCTTCGATGCCGGACAGGGTCGCGAGCGCTTCCTCGACGGGCCGCACCACCAGTTCTTCCATTTCCTCGGGCGTCGAGCCCGGATACGGCACGACGATCTGCATGCCGGGGAACGAGATGTCCGGCATGGCCTCCAGGCGCAGCAGCCTGGCCGAGATCAGGCCGACGGCCAGCAGCGCGAGCGCCGCCATCACCGTGGTCACAGGGCGGGCGAGGGCGACCTTCGTGTGCAGCATGGGGGATGGCTCCTCAGCCTGCGGCGGCTTCGGCTGCGGTGGGGCCCGGGACGTCAGGCTGCGGTTGCGTGGCGACGAACTCTTTGCGGTCCATCACGGAGTACACGACCGGAATCACGAGCAGGGTCAGGAAGGTCGTGAGCAGCACGCCGCCGATGACCGTGATTGCCATCGGTGCGCGCACCTCGGCACCCTCGCCGATGCCGAGCGCCATCGGCAGCAGGCCGAGGATGGTGGTGAGCTTCGTGATCAGGATCGGGCGCAGGCGCAGCTTGCCGCCTTCGACGATGGCGTCGAGTTTCGGCATGCCCTGCGCGCGCAACTGGTTGACCGCGTCGATGAGCACGATTGACTGGTTGACCACGATGCCGGCCAGCATGATGAGCCCGACGTAGGCCACGACGTTGACGGTCGTGCCCGTGAGCCACAGCGCCCACACGGCGCCGATCAGCGCGAGCGGGATCGTGAGCAGGATCACGAACGGATGGATCAGCGACTCGAACTGCGAGGCCATCACCAGGTAGACGAGGAAGATGGCGAGGATGAGCACGAACTGCAGCGACTTGAACGATGCGGTCATCTCCTCGCTCTGGCCCGACAGGAACGCGGTGGTGCCGACCGGCAGCTCCACTTTCGCCACGATCGCGTCGAGCGCAGCCACGGCCGAGCCCAGGTCGCCGTGCGCGAGGTTGGCCGAGATCACCGCCACGCGCTCCTGGCCGACACGGCGGACTTCCGCCGGCCCGATCGCGAGCTTGACGTCGGCGACGGCGCTCAGCGTCACCGGGAAATCGCTGCCCGGATTGACGATGAGGTTGCGCACTTCCTCGATCGAGGCGGCGCGCGAGTCGACGCTGCGGACCAGCACGTCGATCTGCTTGTCGCGCAGCTTGTAGCGCGTGGCTACCTCACCCCGCACGCTGTTGACGACGCGGTCGGCGAGGTCGCGCACGACCAGGCCGAGCTGCGTGGCGCGCTCCTGGTCGAAGATGATCTGGATCTCGGGGTTGCCGGCCTCGACCGTCGTCTTCACGTCGGCGAAGCGGTCGTCCTTGAGCAGCTCCTGGCGCACGCGCTCGGCGGCCTCGCCGAGGCGGTCGAGGTCGTAGCCCGACACGACCACTTCGAGCGGCGTCGCCATGCTGAAGAGCGCAGGGCGGCTGAAGCGGTATTGCAGCCCCGGCAGCTTGTCGAGTTCGCCGCGCATGCCGGCCATCGCCGCCTCCTCGTCGTCGCGTCCGGCGCCCTTCTGCAGCGTGATGCTGAGGCGGCCGGTGTTCTCGCCGGCGTCGACCGGGTTCGCGTCGAGGCGGTTGCCCGTGCCCGCGACGCTGTAGGCGAGTTCGACATTGCCGAGCGTGTCGCTGGCGCGCTTCGCCGCCAGCACCGAACGGTCGGTCTGCTCGAGCGGCGTGCCTGGCGGCAGGCGCAGGTCGACGTTGAATTCGCCCTGCGACATCTGCGGGATCAGCTCCGTGCCGAGGCGCGGCAGGATCAGCGCCATGGTCAGCACGAACAGCGCCACCGCCGAGCCGATGACCTTGCCCGGATGTGCGAGGGCCCAGCGGATGGCGCCCGGGTACTGGCGGTCCGCCCAGCGGTTCATGGCCTGCGTTGCGTTGACGAGCGGGCTCAGCGCCAGCTTGAAGCCCTGCGAAATCCAGCCGGCGAAGCGTGCAATTCCATCGCGAACCACGCGCAGCACGCGGTCGAAGCGCCCGAACGGCTTCGGTTCCGCACGCGCCGCGGCCTCGGACGCCGCGACGGCCGATCGGGCCCGTCCCGCGGCGAGCATCGGCACGAGCGTGAGCGCGACCAGCAGCGAGAAGCTCAGGGCGAACGTCACCGTCAGTGACTGGTCCTTGAACAGCTGGCCGGCAATGCCGGTGATGAAGATCATGGGCGCGAAGACCGCGACCGACGTCAGCGTGGCCGCGAACACGGCCGTGGCGACTTCCGCAGTGCCGCGGCGCGCCGCTTCCAGCCGGCTCATGCCCTTTTCGTGGTTGCGCACGATGCTTTCGAGCACCACGACGGCGTTGTCCACGAGCATGCCGACGGCCAGCGCAATGCCACCGAGCGACATGATGTTGAGCGTGATGTCGAAGGCGTACATCAGCACGAAGGTGCCGAGCACGGAGACCGGGATCGCGATGCTGCTGATGAGCGTCGCGCGCGCGTCGCGCAGGAACGCGTAGAGCACCAGGATCGCGAGCAGGCCGCCGAGCAGCGCGGAGCTCTTGACCTCGCTGATGGCCGCGTCGATGAAGGTGGACTGGTCGTAGACCTGTTGCAGCCTGGTGCCCGCGGGCAGCGACTTCTCCAGCTCCTTGATGCGCGCGCGAATGCCGTTCGCGAGCGCGACCGTGTTGGCGTCGCCTTCCTTGTAGACGGCCAGCTCGATCGATTCCTTGCCGTTCAGGCGCGTGATCGCCTCGCGGTCCTTGTAGCCGCGCGTCACGCTGGCGACGTCGCGCAGGTAGACGGGCTGGCCGTCGCGGGTGGCAATGATGGCGTTCGCCATCTGCTCGACGCTCTCGAACTCGTTCAGCGTGCGCACCAGGAAACGCTGCGTGCCCTGCTCGAGGCGGCCGCCGGAGAGGTTCACGTTCTCGGCGCGGAGCCGTCGCGTCACGACGTCGATCGAAAGCCCGAGCTGGGCCAGTTTCTGCTGGTCGACGAAGACCTGCACTTCGTCCTCGTAGCCGCCGCTCACTTTGACGGCGGCGGAGCCTTCCACGGCTTCGAGATCGGGCTTGAGGCGGTCCTCGGTGAAACGGCGCAGCGCTTTCAGGCGTTCGACGCTGTCGGCTGCCGTGCCGGCCGCGCTTTCGTCCATCAACGCGATGCGCAGCACCGGTTCGCTGGACGGGTCGAACCGCAGCAGCAGCGGTCGCTTCGCTTCGAGCGGCAGTTGCAGCAGGTCGAGCTTTTCGCGGACGTCGATGCCCGCGATGTCCATGTCCGTGCCCCACAGGAACTCGAGCGTCACGTCGGACTGGCCGGCACGCGAGACCGAGCGCACCTCGCGGACGTTGCGGATGATGCTGACGGCTTCCTCGACGGGGCGCGTGATGAGCGTTTCAAGTTCGAGGGGAGCGGCGCCTGGCAGCTCGGTGCGGATCGTGATCGTCGGGTAGGAGAGGTCGGGCAGCAGGTTCAGCTTGAGCCGCGAGAGCGACACGAACCCGAACAGCGCGATCGCCACCGTGAACATCACGATGGTGACGCGGCGCTCGATCGCGAAATCGATCAGTGACTTGAGCATGGATTCGTCCCCGGGCCGGGGAAGCCGCCTGCGCGGCGTCCCGCAACGCCTGCTTACTTGGCCTTGGCCTGGTCGGTCGCAACGATAGCGGCGGGTTTGGCCGCGCTGTCCCCCACGACCTTCACCAGCGTGCCGGTCTTGAGTCCGGCCTGGCCGACCGTCACCACCTGCTCGTTGCCCTTGAGGCCTTCGAGCACTTCGATCGAGCCGCCGTTGGAGAGACCGGTGCGGATCGGGCGCTGCTCGGCCTTGCCGTTCACGACGACGAAGACCGACTGCTGGCCGTCCGCATCGAGGATCGCGGTCCGCGGCAGCTGCAACGCATCCTGTCGCCGTTCGTAGACGATGTTGACGCGCGCGAACATGCCTGGCTTGAGCCGGCGCGTGGGGTCTGGGACTTCGACGCGCGCGCGGAACGTGCCCGTCTGCGGGTCCACGGTCGGGCTGATGCGCGAGATGGTCCCGGCGAAGCGCTGGCCGCCGAGCGCGTCGATCACGACTTCGGCGTTCTGCCCCGGCGCGATCTTGCGGAATTCCTTCTCCGGCACGTGCACGTAGGCGAGCAGGGGATCGAGGTCCGTGACCGTGAACGTCGGGTCGTTGGGCCGGATCGTGTTGCCGACCTTGATGTTGCGGGCGGACACCACGCCGCTGATCGGCGCCCGGATCTCGGTGTAGCTCAGCTCGAGGCGGGCGCTGTCGTAGCCGGCACGCAGGGCGTCCAGGTCGTACTTGGTGTTCTCCGCGGTGCTCTTCGGCACCAGTCCCTTCTCGGCCAGTTCGAGCGTGCGCTTGTAGTCGCGCTCGAGCTTGCGCAGGTTCGCATCGGTCTGGGCCAGGGTGAGACGCAGGCGGTCGCCATCGAGGCGCGCGAGCACCTGGCCGGACTGCACCGCGTCGCCTTCCTCGACGAAGATCTGCCGCACTTCGCCGCCGACCTTGGCGACGACCATCGCTTCCTCGTGGGCCTCGATGGGCGCGGTGCCGGAATACACGGCGACCATTTCGGCGCGCTTGAGGGGCTGGACCTCGACAGGGACGGTGGTTTCCTTCTCCCCGGCGCCTTCCTTTTCCTTGGCCTTGCCGTTGCTGCAGCCGCCGGCGAGCACGCCCGCCAGGGCGACCATGGCGAGCCACCGCACGGAATCGCGCCGTGCGCCCGACAGCAAGAGTTGATTGGTCATGGACATCGAGCCCCTGTGGATCGGTTCGAACTGGCCGGAATGTTAGGGAACTATAGTGTTGTAGTCAAGTACAACACCATTGATCAGCATCACCCCTCCGACCCAGGCCGGAGGGGGGTGTTACCGCACTTCAGCTGCCCTTGTTGGCGGTGCTCGCCCGGGCCACGAAGCGGGGCTCCAGCTGCGACAGGTCCGCGGTGACTTCCGCCGCTTCGCCGAGGATGGCGTCCGGCGGGTCCTTGATTTCGCTGGCTGCCTTGAGCGCTGGCTCGCCAAGGGCCTGCCGCCGTGCGTTCTCACGTGCCAGCTGTTCCTGCGTGCGCGTCTCGCGCTCAGCCTTGCGCTTGGCAAGGTTCAGCGAAACGGACTTCTCGGCGCGCATCTTCTCGATCGCCGAGATCTCGCTGACCGCGAACTGGAAGTTCGGGTCGCCGGCGATGCGTGCGTCGTGCTCGCGCTGCAGCTCCGGCAGCAGCGCGGCGTAGGCGCCTTCACGCTCGAAGTCCGCGGAACGGATGCGGTTCCAGGGCAGCGAGCCTTCGCGCGAGCTCTCGCCGACTTCCTTGGCGCTGATGGCGGAGGGCAGCGTGAGGTCGGGCATGACGCCGCGGTTCTGCGTGCTGTCGCCGGTGACGCGGTAGTACATGCCGATCGTGACGGTGAGCTGGCCATAGCCCGGGTCCTGGCCGAGCGCGTAGCGGTCGAGCGGGTAGAGGTTCTGCACCGAACCCTTGCCGTAGGTCTCCTGGCCGATGACCAGGCCACGGCCGTAGTCCTGCATGGCCGCGGCAAAGATCTCCGATGCCGAGGCGCTGAAGCGATCGACGAGGATGGTCAGCGGACCGTCGTAGGCGACGGCCTTGACGTCGGATTCGAGCACTTCGACGCGGCCGCCGGTTTCGCGCAGCTGCACGACCGGACCCTTCGGCACGAACAGGTTCACCAGGCCGATGGCCTCGGAAAGGTGGCCGCCGCCGTTCTCGCGGAGGTCGAGCACGAGCCCGTCCACGCCGCCTTCGGCCTTGATCTCGTCGAGCAGCTTGTGCACGTCACGCGTCGTGCTGCGGTAATCCTCGTCGCCGGCCGCGCGCGCGTTGTAATCCTGGTAGAACGACGGCACGGTGATGACGCCGACCTTCAGTTCCTTGTCGCCGCGCTTCACCTTGCGAATCTCTTTCTTCGCGGCCTGCGCCTCGAGCGTGATCTTGCTGCGCGGCAGCGTGAGCACGTGTTCCTGGGTTCCGGGCGGCGCGTTGCCGGGCTGGATCTGCAGGCGCACGAACGAGCCGTTCGGGCCGCGGATGAGCTGCACGACGTCGTCGAGGCGCCAGCCCACGACGTCGACCATCTTGCCGTCCTTGCCCTGGCCGACGGCCAGGATGCGGTCGTTGGCCTTGAGTTCGCCGTTCTGCTGCGCCGAGCCGCCCGGCAGGATTTCCATGATGGTCACGTAGTCGTCGATCGACTGCAGCGACGCGCCGATGCCCTCGTAGGACAGGCTCATCTGGATGCGGTACTCCTCGGAATTGCGCGGCGAGAAGTAGTTCGAATGCGGGTCGAAGACCGCGGCGAACGCGTTCATGAAGTTCTCGAACACGTCGTCGGCGGTGATCTGCTCGGAACGCTTCGCCACGCGGTCGTAGCGCTTCTTCAGGATGTCGCGCGTCTCCGCCCAGGTCTTGTCGGTCAGCATCAGCGACAGCGCGTCGTTCTTGACGCGCTTGCGCCAGAGCTCGTCGAGTTCGGCCGTGGACTTCGCCCACGGCGCATGCTCGCGGTCGAATTCGAAACTCTCGTCGAGCTTGAAGTCGGGCTCGGTGTCGAGCAGTTTGAGCGCGTAGGCCATGCGCTCGCGGTTGCGCTGCTGGAAGCGGTTGAAGATGGCGAAGGCCGGCTCGAGCTTGCCGGTGGTGATGGCGTCGTCGAGTTCGTAGCGGTACTTCTCGAACTCCTTGACGTCGCTCTCGAGGAAGTAGCTGCGGCTGCCGTCGATGGATTCGAGGTAGCGGTCGAGCACGAGGGAAGAGACCGGGTCGTTGACCGGTGCCTGCCGGTAGTGCGAGCGCTCGAACATGCTGCTCACGAGCCGGGCCACTTTGGCATGCCGCTCGGTCGGGGCGAAGTCGGTGGTGGTCGCGTTGGCCGAGCCCGATGGCGACCGGGCCGTGCCCAGCAGCAGCGAGCCGACCGCGAGGAGCAGGGCGACCAGCACGGCTGCGCCGGCGCGGCTGACTCCGCGGCGCGCATCCGGGGCGGGGGACGACGGGGGCGGCCCCTGTTCAACTGGCTGGTACACTTGCGAATTCCTCGGCGGATATCATCGGACGGGACGGCGGGCGCGAACTGGCCCGTCGGAACCCTAGGCTAGAGACACCCCGGCACCCAATCAAGGGCCGGACCCACCCGGAGCGAGCGAATCCGTGCGACCCCTCACTGTATTGACCGGCATCGTGCTCGGCTCGTCGGCGGCCACCACCTTCGGCCTGGGGGCAACTTTGATCGTGTTCCTGGTGCTGTCGGGCGAAACCCCGCGCTTCCGGGAAGAACTGCCCCTGCTCGCGGTGTATGTCGCCATCTTCGTCGGTTTGACCGCGCTGGCGGGGATCAGTTTCATCGGCCAGGCGCGGGAGACCTCCTGGCGGCGTTGGGCGCAGGCCGCCATGTGGGGCGCGCTCGCTGTTCTCGCAGCCTTGTACTGGTGGACTCGCGGCTGAATCGGGCACGGGCGCGCGAGCGCCGGGTCACTGCCGGCGATCACCCTGGTCCATGGCTCACCCCCGTGACGTGGGCGTCAGCCTGCCCAGGATACGCCAGAACGCGATGATCGCGACCGGGCCAAGCGCGAGAACCCACGAGTACCACTGCAGGGTCACGAGCCCCATCAGGAAGTCCCCCATGAACGCCGCGCCGCCTCCGCCGGCGTACTTGCCGAGCAGGTACAGGCCGGTCACGTGCACCAGGATCGGCAGCACCACCAGCCCGAAGACCAGGGCGGCCAGCAGCCAGTATTTGTCGCGGCGCGGGTTCATCGGCATCGTCGTGGTCGGCGGCACGGGCCGTTTCCTCATCGTGAGGGTAAGACGCACCGGCCGCAAGAGCCACCATTGAGTATCATCGGCCATCGAGCCGGACAGGACGGCCAGAGGCCCAGAACCATGCAGCAAGTGCGGACCGCGGTCATCGGAGTGGGGTACCTCGGCCGGTTCCACGCGCAGAAATACGCCGCGCTGCCCGAGGCGGAACTGGTGGCCGTGGTCGACGCGAACCAGGGGAACCGCGAGAAAGTTGCCGCTGAGACCGGTTGCCGGCCGGTCGCGGACTACCGCGAGATCCTGGGCGAGGTCGACGCGGTCAGCATCGCCACGCCGACGCCGCTGCATTACCCCATCGCCCATGAGTGCCTCGAGCGCGGCATCCACGTGCTGGTGGAGAAGCCCATCACCACGACGATCGAGGAAGCCCGCAGCCTCGTCGAGACGGCCGCCCACGCCGGGCGGATCCTGCAGGTGGGACACCTCGAGCGTTTCAACGCCGCGATCCTGGCGCTCGCCGGAACGCTGCGCACCCCGCGCTTCGTCGAATCGCACCGGCTCGCGCCCTTCAAGGAGCGGGGCACGGACGTCAACGTCGTGCTCGACCTCATGATCCACGACATCGACCTCATCCAGAGCCTGGTCGGGGCGCCGATCGAATCGATCGATGCGGTCGGCGCATCGGTATTTTCGGCCGGGCTCGACATCGCCAACGCGCGCATCCGTTACGCGAACGGCTGCGTCGCGAACACGACAGCCAGCCGGGTCAGCATGAAGATGGAGCGCAAGCTGCGCCTGTTCCAGGACGACGCCTACATCTCGATCGACCTGCAGCAGAAAGTGCTGACGATCGTCCGCAAGCCGCCCGCCGGCTCGGACGTGCCGAAGGGACAGGTCCTGATCGAAGAGCGCACCTACGACCAGGGCGATGCGCTCAGGCTCGAGATCGAAGCGTTCCTGCAGTCGATCCGCGCAGGCACGCCGCCGGTGGTCACGGGCGAGGATGGCCTGCGCGCCCTCGAGACGGCGACCAGGATCACGCAGATGGTCCAGGACGGTGTCCGGTCATGAGCCGGCGGTACTACGCGGGCAGCGACTTCCGTCGTGCCCTGTCGATCGAGGAGGTGCACCGCGTCGCGCAGCGCCGCCTGCCGCGGTTCGAAATGGAGTACGTAGACGGCGGCGCCGAGGATGAAGTCTCGCTGCGCCGGAATCGCTCGATCTTCGAACGCATCACCTGGCTGCCGCGCATGCTCGTCGGCACGGGACTGCCCGACCTGTCGCGCGAGGTGCTCGGCGACGCGCTGCACCTGCCCCTGATCATCGCGCCCACCGGCTTCAACGGGATGGTGTGGCCGCAGGGCGACCTGGCACTCGCGAAGGCGGCGGATGCGGCCGGCATCGCGTTCACCCTGAGCACGGTCAGCAACTTCGAAGCCACTGCACTCAACCGCCAGTTGCAGCGCCCCTCCTGGTTCCAGTTGTACCCGCTCAAGGACCAGAAGACGTCGGACCGGCTGATCGATCGCGCGCGCGAAGCCGGTTGCGACAAGCTCGTCGTCACGGTGGACGTGCCGGCGCTCGGTGCGCGCGAGTGGGACCAGCGCAATTACTCGCGACCGCTCAAGCTGAGCCCGTCGAGCGTGCTCGACGTGCTGCTGCACCCGCAGTGGCTGTGGCAGGTAATGCTGCCGCGGGGCGCGCCTGAATTCGCCAACCTCACGGAATTCCTGCCGGAGGGCGCGCGGTCTGCACTGCAGGGCGTGCGCTTCATGGGCACGCAGATCAATCCGTCACTCGCCTGGGCCGACATCGAGCGCATGCGCGCACGCTGGCAGGGCAAGCTCGTGCTGAAGGGAATCCTCTGCGTCGAAGACGCGAAGCGCAGCGTGGAAATCGGCGCCGACGGCATCGTGCTCTCGAATCATGGCGGCCGGCAGCTGGACTCCTGTGCCACCGGCATCGAACTGGTCGGCCAGACGGCTGCCGAAGTGGGCGACAAGCTCTCGATCATCGTCGATGGCGGGTTCCGCCGCGGTTCGGACGTGCTCAAGGCGCTTGCGCTCGGCGCGGACGCCGTGATGATCGGGCGCGCGACGCTGTACGGGCTCGCGGCGGGCGGCGAGGCCGGCGTGGCCCACGTGCTCAGCCTGCTGCGCGTGGAGATGGAGCGCGCCATGACGCTGCTCGGCTGCCACTCGCTCGACGAACTCGGGCCGCACCTGATCAAGACATGATTGCGATCCGCGAGGCCTGGCAGGCCGGTCTGCTTGGGCGCACACACTGGCTGCGCAATCTCGTCGCGGGCTTCGTGGTGGGCGTCGTCGCGCTGCCGCTGGCAATGGCGTTCGCGATTGCGTCGGGAGCGAAACCCGAGCAGGGCATCTACACCGCCATCATCGCGGGTGGATTCGTGTCGCTCTTCGGCGGCAGCCGGCTGCAGATCGCCGGGCCCACGGGTGCCTTCGTGGTGATCCTCGCCGGCGTCACGGCCAGGCATGGCATCGATGGCCTGCAGATCGCCACGTTCATGGCCGGCGCCATGCTGCTCGCGCTGGGGCTCGCGCGCATGGGCGGCATCATCCGTTACATCCCCGATCCGGTGATCACCGGCTTCACTGCCGGGATCGGCGTCATCATCTTCGTCGGCCAGTGGCGGTATTTCCTGGGCCTGCCGGTCACGGGCGGCGCACATTTCCACGAAAAGGTGTGGGAACTGCTGCAGGTCATGCCGCAGCTGCACTGGGCCACGGCGGCGATCGCCGTGTTCAGCCTCGCGGCCGTCGTGTTCTCGTCGAAACTGCCCGGGTTGAAGCGCATTCCCGGTCCGCTGGTTGCGCTGGTGCTGGCCACGATGCTGCAGGCGTACTTTCGCTTCGACGGGGTCGCCACGATCGGCACGGAGTTCGGCGGCATCCCGCGCGGCCTGCCCAACCTCGCGATGCCCGAGATCACGCTGCCGCGAATCCTCGAGCTCATCGGCCCTGCGTTCACGATCGCGATGCTGGGCGCGATCGAATCGCTGCTGTCGGCCGTGGTCGCCGACGGCATGGCGGGCACGCGCCACGATTCGAACCAGGAACTGATCGGGCAGGGCATCGCCAACCTCGCGGTGCCGCTGTTCGGCGGGTTCGCGGCCACCGGCGCGATCGCGCGCACCGCGACCAACGTGCGCAACGGCGGCACGGGCCCGCTGGCGGGCCTCTTTCACGTGCTCACGCTCGTGCTGGTGCTGCTGTTCCTCGCGCCGCTGGCCGAGTACGTGCCGCTGGCGGCGCTCGCGGCCGTGTTGTTCGTCGTCGCGTGGAACATGAGCGAGGTGCGGCATTTCGCCGGCATGGTCCGGCGCGCGCCGCGGGGCGACGTCGCCGTCCTGCTGATCACGTTCCTGCTGACCGTGTTCGGCGACCTGGTCCTGGCCGTGAACGTCGGCGTGATCCTCGCCATGTTCCAGTTCCTGCGCCGCATGTCGACGTCGGTCGAGGTGCAGCCGCTCGGCGGGGCCGAACTGGACGCGGCGTTGTCGAAGCGGCAATGGCAGTCGCTGCCGCCCGGCGTCATGGTGTACGCGATCGACGGGCCGTTCTTCTTCGGCGCCGTCGACACCTTCGAACGCTCGCTCGCGCAGACTCACACGGACCCGAAGTGGCTGATCCTGATGCTGCAGCGCGTGCCGTTCATGGACATCACCGGCATCCAGAGCCTCGAGGAGGCGCTGCGCGACCTCAAGCGACGCGGCGTCAAGGTGATGCTGTGCGGCGCCAATCCGCGCGTGAAAGCGAAGCTCGACAAGGCCGGACTGCTCGAGGTCGTCGGGGCCAGCGGCTATCACGACGGGCTTGATGCCGCACTCACCCAGCTGGAGTGGGGCGCCACGCTCGACACCCTGCCAGGCCGTCACCAGCAAGAGGATTCGCGATGAAAGCGCTCGTGTGCCATTCCCTGACCGGTATCGAGGGCCTGAAACTCGAGCTCGACTGGCCGGAGCCCACGCTGACGCCTGGATCGGTGCTGGTGGACGTCAAGGCGACCGCGCTCAACTTCCCCGACGTGCTGATGTTGCGCGGCCTGTACCAGGAGCGGCCGCCCATGCCGTTCGTTCCCGGTCTCGAGCTGGCGGGTGTCGTGGCAGCGGTGGGCGAAGGCGTTACGCGTTACAAGGTCGGTGACCGGGTCGTGGCGTACGCGGGCGGCGGTGCGGCCGCGGAGCGGGCGGTCGTCAAGCAGGAACGCCTGCTCCCGATGCCGGGCACGCTGGATTTCGAGCACGCGAGCGGCGTGTGCCTCACGTACTTCACGAGCTATCACGCGTTGCGACAGCGTGCGCAGTTGGCGGCCGGCGAGACGATGCTCGTGCTGGGTGCGGCAAGCGGCGTGGGGACGACGGCCATCGAACTGGGCAAGCTCATGGGCGCCCGGGTGATCGCTGCCGCGAGCACCGACGCCAAGCTCGAGGTGGCGCGCGGGATCGGCGCCGACCACCTGATCAACTACTCGACGCAGGACTTGCGCGAGCGGGTGAAGGAGATCACGGGCGGGAAAGGCGTGGACGTCGTCTACGACGCGGTGGGTGGACCCTATGCTGAACCCGCGGTGCGCAGCCTCGCGTGGAAGGGTCGCTACCTCGTCGTCGGTTTCGCGGCCGGCGACATCCCGAAAATCCCGATGAACCTGCTGCTGTTGAAAGGCGCAGCGCTGGTCGGCGTGTTCTTCGGCAGTTTCGCCCAGCGCGAGCCGCAGGTGCAGTTGCAGAACGTGCGCGAGTTGTGGCAGATGTTCGAGGCCGGCAAGCTCAAGCCCGTGGTCGGCGAAGTCCACCCACTCGCGGAGTATGCGCAGGCGTTCGCGTCGCTCGAGGAGCGGCGGGCGGTGGGGAAGGTCGTGCTGCGCACGACGTGAGCGGAGCGTGCCCCGACCCCTGCCTCAGGCTTCTCCAATCTCCTCCAGCTCTGCATGCACCTGCAGCCAGCGTTCCTCGGCAGCGCCGATCTGGGCAATGAGTTCGGCGCAGCGGCGGCTGGCCGCCTGCACTTCAGCTGGAGGGTTCTTCGCGTAGTACTCGGGGTCGGCGAGCTTCGTCTCCAGTGCCTTGCGCTCCGCCTCGAGCGTCGACATCTTCGTCTCGAGCTGAGCCGATTCCTTCACCAGCGGCCGGCGGCGGGCAAGTTTCTGCTGGCGCTCGGCCGCAGCGTTCTCACGCTGGTTCCTCCGGCTTTCCTTCTGCGCGGCCGCATCGAGCGGGGCTCCGTCCTGAAGCGCCGCCTCGCGGCGAGCCGTCAACCACTCCAGGTAGTCGTCCAGGTCGCCGTCGAAGGGCGTCGCCCGGCCATCCGCGACCAGCATGAAGCTGTCGCAGACCGTGCGCAGCAGCGCGCGGTCGTGCGACACGAGGACGAGGCTGCCTTCGTAGCCTGCGAGCGCGCGCATGAGCGCGTGGCGCATCTCGAGGTCCAGGTGGTTGGTCGGTTCGTCGAGCAGCAGCAGGTTCGGCCGTCGACGCACCAGCAGCGCGAGTGCCAGCCGCGATTTCTCGCCGCCGGAGAAAGGTTCGACCGGTGCATCGGCCATCTCGCCGCGGAAATCGAAGCCGCCCAGGTAGTTGCGCAGTTCCTGGTCCCTGGAGCGCGGATCCTGCCGGAGCAGGTGCCGCAAGGGTGATTCGTCACCCCGCAACTGTTCGACCTGGTGCTGCGCGAAGTAACCGATCTCGAGTCCGTGCCCCTCCACGCGCCGTCCCTCGAGCAGCGGTTGTCCGCCGGCGAGCGTCCTGATCAGCGTCGACTTGCCCGCGCCATTCGGGCCGAGCAGCCCGAGGCGGGCACCGGGCCGCAGCGAGAGCTGCACATTCCGGATAACCGCGCGCTCGTCGTAGCCAAGCGTCGCGTCTTCCAGTGTCAGCAACGGGTCCGGCGCGCGCAGCGGCGCGGGGAACTCGAAATCGAACGGCGCGTCGACGTGCGCGGCGGCAATGTGCTCGAGCCGGTCGAGCGCCTTGAGCCGGCTCTGCGCCTGGCGTGCCTTGCTGGCCTTGGCGCGGAACCGCTCGACGAAGCTCGTCATGTGCGCAATCTCGCGCTGCTGCTTCTCGTACATCGCCTGCTGCACGGCGAGACGCGCTGCGCGCTGCGTCTCGAATGCCGTGTAGTTGCCGGTGTAGAGCGTGAGGGTGCCGCGTTCGAGGTGAACCACGTGAGTGACGATGCCGTCCAGGAAATCGCGATCGTGCGAGACGAGCAGCAGGGTGCCGCGGAAGCCTGCGAGCCAGCGCTCCAGCCAGACCACGGCGTCCAGGTCGAGGTGGTTGGTCGGCTCGTCCAGCAGCAAGAGGTCGGCCCGGCTCACCAGCGCCTGCGCCAGGTTCAGACGCATGCGCCAGCCGCCGGAGAAGTCCGCGACGGGCCGCTCGAGGTCCTGGCTCGCAAAGCCAAGTCCCGCCAGCAACGCGGCTGCGCGCGCCCTTGCGCTGTAGCCTTCGATCGCCTCGAGACGGGCATGCAGTTCCGCCAGCGCATGCCCGTCATGCGCGGCGTCGGCGGCAGCGAGCGCGCGCTCGACGTGGCGCAGTTCCTTGTCGCCGTCGAGCACGAATTCGATCGCCGCCTGCGGCAAGGGCGGCGTTTCCTGGGCCACGGAGGCGATCCGCCAGTCGCGCGGCACGTCGCAATGGCCGGCTTCGCTCTGCAGTTCCCCGCGCAGCAGCGCAAACAGGCTCGACTTGCCGCTGCCGTTGGCGCCGATCACGCCGACCCGCCAGCCGGCATGGATCTGCAGCGAGGCGTCTTCGATCAGGCGACGCACGCCGCGCGTCAAGGTCAGTTGGCGAAGCTGGATCAAGGGCAGGGCTGGCGCGAAACGGGCGCGCATTCTCCCACTTTGGCGGTGGAGGGCGAAGTGCGGCACAATTCGCCACCAGTCAGCTTACCCGGCGATCCGCCGGGCCCCGGAGTCACCGATCCGATGTTCCGCATTCGTTCCGCACTGGCGCTGTGCGCGCTGAGCCTTTGTGCCGTCACCGGTCATGCCCAGACGGCGCCCGCCGTTTCCACGATCCTCGCCTTCAGCCTTTCCAATCCGGTGGGCAATCTCGTGAAAGGGCCCGACGGCGCCCTCTACGGCGTCGCCAACCCGGCGACGTCGGTGACGGGCGGCCTGATTTATCGCACCGCGGTGGACGGTTCGCAGGTACAGACCCTCTACCAGCTGACGGCGGACGATGCCATCTCCCCGGGCGGCGGGCTCACGCTCGCCAGCGACGGGCTGCTCTATGGCACGACGAAGTTCGGCAGGGGCGGTGACTTCACCGGCGCCGGCACGATCTTCCGCATTGCGCCGAGCGGTACAGGGTTCCAGGTCGTGTTCCGGTTTGCCGCGGTCACCAGCGCGAACCAGGACCAGAATCCGATCAATACGAACGGCGCGTACCCGGAAGCCGAGCTGACGGAAGGCGCCGATGGCTACCTGTATGGTGTGGCGCGCAACGGAGGCCCGAACGGCACTGGCACGATCTTCAAGGTTGCGCGCGACGGCAGCGACTTCAGGCTGCTGCGCAGTTTCGGTCCGATCACGTCGTCGACCACCTCGGGTCTCACCGTCACAGTCGATGGAGCCAGCCCGACCGGGCCGCTGGTGCTCGGCGCCGACGGCTTGTTTTACGGCACGGCGTCCCAGGGCGGCAGCAATGGCCGCGGCGTCGTCTTCAGGATCGCCTTCGACGGTTCTGGTTTCCAGGTCCTGCATCACTTCGGTGCGACGACCAATGATGCGACCACGGGCCTGCCGGAGAACGCAGACGGCGCCACACCGCTCGGCGGTCTCGCGGACGGCGGGGATGGCTTCTTCTACGGCACCACCAGCCAGGGCGGCACGGACGGCTATGGAGTGCTGTACTCGATTCCGGCGGACGGCTCGACGTTCACGGTCCTGCACACGTTCAACGACGCGAACGGTTCGCGACCGCTCGCTGAACTGATGGTCGCGGGCAACGGCAAGTTGTACGGCGCGACGTCCACCGGCGGCGTGAATTCGTCCGGCGCGACGACGACGTTCGGCACCCTGTTCTCGATCGACCGTGCGGGCACGAACTTTACCCGCCTGTACAGTTTCGACGGAGCAAACGGTTCGTTGCCGGTGAGCCGCCTGCTCGAAGTCTCGAGCGGTGTGTTCGTCGGCGCCGCGGGCAACGCGGGCAACTGCAGTTACGGCACAGTGTTTCGCTACAGCACTGCCGGCG
This sequence comes from uncultured Gammaproteobacteria bacterium, assembly GCA_963698735.1. GTDB lineage: Bacteria > Pseudomonadota > Gammaproteobacteria > Steroidobacterales > Steroidobacteraceae > RPQJ01. Next base: position 127,726 of record CAVOSA010000022.1, read on the forward strand.
ACACCGTCACCGGCAACACCAGGTGCGGCCGCAGGAAGAACAGCAACAACAGCGGGGGCGGGTCAGCCGGCTTTGCTCTGCTGCTGTTGCTCGGCGGGCTGACCTGGTCCCGACGTCGGATCGCCTGACCTCGCGGGTAAAGGCGCTGGAGGTGGCGGATGGCTGGCGAAGGACTGCATCACCGGACCTGCTGCCTCTGCGAGGCGATGTGCGGCATCGTCATCGAGCACCGCGACGGCGCGGTGCTCTCGATCAAGCCGAACCGCGACGACGTCCTGAGCCGCGGCCACATCTGTCCCAAGGCCGTCGCGCTCAAGGATCTGCACGAAGACCCTGACCGCCTGCGCAGGCCGATACGCCGCAGCGCGGGCGGCTGGGAAGAAATTTCCTGGGATGCGGCGTTCGACGAGATCGAAACGCGCATCGCCGCGATTCGCGCGCAGCACGGCGCCGACGCGGTCGCGGTCTATGCCGGCAATCCGACGGTGCACAACCTCGGCGCGATGCTCGGCATCGGTGACTTCATCCGCGCGGTGCGCACCAGGAACCTGTACTCGGCGACCAGCGTGGACCAGCTGCCGCACATGGTGGCCTCGTGGGCCATGTTCGGGCACCAGTTCCTGATACCCGTGCCCGACGTGGACCGGACCCGGTTGTTCGTCTGCATCGGTGGCAACCCGGTGGCATCGGGCGGCTCGATCATGGGCGCCCCCGGCTTCGAGAAACGCGTCGAGGCAATGCAGGCGCGGGGTGGGCGGTTCGTCGTGGTCGACCCGCGCCGCACTGAATCCGCGGCGATTGCGGACGAGTATCTCGGCATCCGTCCGGGCGCGGACGTGTTCCTGCTGCTGGCGCTGCTGCACGAAGTCTTTACCAATGGGCGAGTCGAGCTCGCGCACCTCGCGCCTCATGTCGACGGGCTCGATGGACTGCGCCATGCCGTGCTTGGCTTCGAACCCGCGGCGCTCGCCGAGCGCACCGGCCTGCCGCACTCCCGCATCGTCACGCTCGCGCACGAACTCATGTCCGAACCGCGCGCCCTGGTGTACGGGCGGGTGGGCGCGTGCACGCAGGAGTTCGGCGGGCTCACGCTCTGGCTCATCTATTGCCTCAATGCGGTCACCGGCCACCTCGATCGCGAGGGCGGCATGATGTTCGCCGAGCCGGCCGTGGATCTCACCCGTGCGTACGGTTCGCGCGGGCACTACGGCAAGTTCCATTCGCGCGTGCGCAAGCTGCCGGAGTTCTCGAACGAGTTGCCCGTTGCTGCGCTGGCGGAAGAGATCACTACGCCCGGCCAGGGCCAGGTGCGCGCTCTGCTCACGTTCGCTGGCAACCCGGTACTGTCGACGCCGAACGGCGGCCAACTCGATGCTGCCCTTGCACAGCTGGACTTCATGGTCTCGGTCGACATCTACCTGAACGAGACGTCGCGGCACGCGCACCTGATCCTGCCGCCGACGAGTCCGCTCGAGCGCAGCCACTACGACATCGCGCTGAGCGGGTTCGCAGTGCGCAACGTGGCGAAGTACTCGCCGCCGCTGTTTGCCAAGCCCGCGGGCTCGATGCACGACCACGAGATCCTGGCCGAGATCGCGCGCCGCTTGCGCAAGGAACCTGCCTCGTTCGGCGGCCGTTTGTCGCAACAGGCAAAGGAAATGGTCAGCGGCCGGCTCGGCCCGGATGGCACGCTCGACTGGATGCTGAAGACCGGGCGCTACGGCGTGCCGTTCGCGGGCAGGATGAAGGCGCTGGCAGCGATGCCCGGTTTTGGCGCCCTGGCGAAGCTCATGGCGGCGCCGGACCGCCGCCCCGTTGGATTGACGCTGCGGCGACTGCTCGACGAACCGAACGGCGTTGATTTGGGCGCGCTGGAAACCGCCTTTCCACGCAGGATCGCGACATCGAACGGCCGCATCGAACTGGCGCCGCCGCTCTTCGTCGCTGACCTGGAGCGGGCGGGGCAGGCTCTGCGCGAGCCAGTTGCCGGCCTGTCGCTGATCGGCCGGCGTCACGTGCGAAGCAACAACTCGTGGCTGCACAACAGCCGCCGGCTGGTGAAAGGCAAGCTGCGTTGCACGCTGATGATTCACCCGGACGATGCCGCGGAACGCGGCCTGCACGACGGCGTGCTGGCGCGGGTGAGTTCACGCGTCGGGGCGGTTGAGGTGCCGGTGGAGATCACGCCGGACATCGAGCCGGGAGTGGTAAGCCTGCCGCACGGCTGGGGCCACGGGCGCGCCGGCGTGCGGCTGTCAGTCGCCAGCGCCCACGCCGGCGTGAGCATCAACGACCTGGTCGACGACCAGCGCATCGATGCGCTGACGGGCACCGCCGTATTGAACGGCACGCCCGTCGAGGTCGTTTCAGTCCACAAGTCCGAAATGGCCGCCAGCGCAACGGTGGCGTAGGCAAGAAAAAGCCCCCGGCCTTGCGGCCGGGGGCGCTTGCTGGTGGAGGCGGCGGGAATCGAACCCGCGTCCGCAAGCCCTACATTCCAGGACCTACATGCTTAGCCGTCTTTTTGATTCTCGTCGTTCACTACCCAAGCGGCAGGGAAGATGACCGACCAGCTCAGGAACGTTTTAGCGAGCCAGCCCTCAGCACACTGGACACGCGAGCCTGTGAGCGCGTCCCCCGGGTCTGGATGCACAGGCACACGCCAGTCGGGGGTTAGGCGGGATTAAGCCGCCAGAGCGTAGTTGTCGTCGTTGGCAACTAATAGTTTGCAAGTAGTTTAACGAGGTATCTTGCACCTCGGCATGCACCTGAAGTTTCGCGACCCACGTCGAAACCGGTCGCCCCCAGATGGACAGCCTCAGTGTAGGGCTAATGGCGGCGAATACAAGGCCTCTAGCCCCGCTTGCGCAGCAGGCGCGACTTCTCGCGCTGCCAGTCGCGGTCTTTCTCGGTGTTGCGCTTGTCGTGCGACTGCTTGCCCTTGGCGAGGCCGATCGCCAGTTTCACTTTGCCGTTCTTCCAGTACAGCTCGAGCGGCACCACCGTGTGCCCCTTGCGCTCGACCGCGCCGACGAGGCTGTCCAGCTCCTTGCGGTTCAGCAGCAGCTTCCGCGTGCGGGTAGGGTCGGCGACGATGTGCGTCGAGACCGTGCGCAGCGGCGTCACGTGCGCGCCGATCAGGAAGGCTTCGCCGTCCTTGATCAGGACGTAGCCTTCCGTGATCTGTGCCTTGCCCGCGCGCAGGCTCTTGACCTCCCAGCCCTGCAGCGCCAGCCCAGCCTCGAGCTTTTCCTCGATGAAATAGTCGAACCGTGCGCGCTTGTTCTGCGCGATCGTCGGGTTCGAGGCGGCGGACTTGCGGTCCTGGTCCTTGCGGGGCGTGGTCATGACGGCCGGTCCGGGTGGGTCGCGCATTCTAGCCGCCCCGCTTACACTGCGCGCGCCCAGGCACCCATTTCCCATGTCCATCCGCGAAATCAAGCGCACAGCGCTGGTCACGTTCTCGCCCGAGCAGATGTTCGACCTGGTGGTCGACGTCGAACGCTACAGCGAGTTCCTGCCCTGGGTGGCCGGGGCCCGGGTGCACGAAAAGACCGGGCGCGACCTGCAGGCGAGCCTGACCATGGAGCGCGCGGGAATCCGCCAGAGTTTCACCACGCGCAACGTCATGCAGCGGCCCGACTGGATGTCGCTGGAACTCGTGGACGGGCCGTTCCGGATGCTGCAAGGCCTGTGGACGTTCGCCGCGATCGGCGCGGCCGGCACCAAAGTCGTGCTCGACATGAAGTTCGAGTTCGCCAATCCCGTGGCCTCGGTGATCTTCGGGCGCGCCTTCGAACAGAGCGTCGGTGAACTGATCGACGCGTTCGTCGCACGTGCCAGGACAATTCACGGCGCGCCGTAGTGGGTGACGACAGCCCCCAGGTCGAAGTCGTCTACGCGCTGCCTGACCGGCAACGCGTGGTCACCGTTGTACTGCCGGCACAGGGTTTGACGGCCCAGGCGGCGCTGGAGCAATCGGGGCTTACGGTGGAATTCCCGGAAATTCTCAGCCAACCACTGGTGCTTGGGGTATTCGGGGCCATTTGCGCGCCTGACCGGCCGCTGCGCGCGGGCGACCGCGTCGAAATCTATCGTCCACTCCGCAATGATCCCCGTGCCACGCGGCGCGAACGCGTTGCGAGCACGCCCCGCAAGGGCTGGAAACGCTGAATTGTCGGTGGGTCCCCGGGGCCCGCGGCGGGCCCCGCGGCGGTCAGTTGTTGCCGCCCGGCTTGGGTGCGTCAGGCTGTGGCTGCTTGATCGACGGCGGTGGCGGCGGTTCGCGCGCGGCTTCCGCCCCAGCCGCGGCGGGCTGTTTCGTCCCGTCGGCATTGGGCATGCTGGACAGGTGCAGCTTCTCGACGCGGCTGACCTTGTCGCCCTCGAACCAGACGACGAAGTGTGCCCGGTCGACTTTGCTGCTCCGGCCGCGCTGGAGTGTGTAGACGTAGTCCCAGCGCTGCGGATTGAACGGGTCGGCCACCATCGGCGTGCCGAGCACGTAACGCACCTGGCTGCGCGTCATGCCCGCGGTGACCTGGTCGACGTCCTCGGTCTTGAGCAGGTTGCCCTGCTGGATGTTCGGGCGGTAGACGCAGCCGCCCGACCCGAGCAGCGCAGCGAGGACCAGGTACAGGACGAGGGCGGCGCGGGGAAACGCGGTCATGCGGCGTGGCTTCTGCTGTCTGGAGTTACCGGCCGGGGCCGGGGATAATGCGGCGCGATGATAACCCAACCGCGCTGCGGCGCGGCACCCTGGCCGCAAGGAAACACCCGTGGAACCTTCGCAACTGCGTCGCGCTGGCCTGAAGATCACGGCGCCGCGCCTGAAGATTCTCGAAATCCTCGCCAGCGCCACGGTGCGGCACATGAGCGCGGAAGACGTGTACCGGCGGCTGCTGGAACTGAACGAGGACATCGGCCTCGCCACCGTTTACCGGGTACTCACGCAGTTTGAGTCGGCGGGCCTGGTGACGCGCCATCACTTCGAGGGCGGCACCGCGGTGTTTGAACTCAACGAGGGCACCCACCACGACCACATCGTGTGCGTGGACTGCGGGCACGTCGAAGAGTTCTCGGACGAAGACATCGAGGAACGGCAGCGGCGGATCGCCGAGCGGCTCGGCTTCCAGATCACGGACCACGCGCTCACCCTGCACGGCCACTGCGTGCGCGAGCCCTGCCCTTATCGCCGGAAGCGCCCTTAGTTTCCCGCGCGGGCGCGGCAGCCCCTGACGATCTGGCCGCAGCCAGCATTTCGCGGGCGTGTTCGCGCGTGCGGTCCGTGATCGTCGTCCCGCCCAGCATGCGGGCCAGTTCTTCGACGCGGGCCGGTTCGTCCAGCATTTCGATCCGGGTGCGGGTCGAGCCACCGGTGATGTGCTTCGATACCCGCAGCTGGTGGTCGGACTGCGACGCGACCTGCGGCAGATGCGTTACGCACAGCACCTGGCCCATTGCCGCGAGCGCATGCAGCTGGCGGCCCACCATTTCGGCAACCGCGCCGCCGACTCCCGCGTCGACCTCGTCGAACACGAGGCAGGGCAGGTGCGCGGCTTCGACCGCGGCCACCTGCAGGGCCAGGCTGATGCGCGAGAGCTCGCCGCCCGAGGCGACTTTGGCCAGCGGCCGCGGCGGCTGTCCCGGGTTCGCGCTCACCAGGAATTCGATTTCGTCGTTGCCGTGCGCCGAGAACACTGGCGGAGCCTGCGGTTCGACGCGCGTCGTGAAGACGCCTCCCGGCATGCCGAGTGACTGCATGCAGTCGGTGACCTTGCGGTCGAGCACGGTTGCCGCCTTGCGTCGTGCGGCCGACAGCACCTGCGCGGCTTCGAGGTAACGCTCGCGCGCAGCTGCCAGCCGCTGCTGCATTTCGGCTTCGCTAAGCGCGCCCGCGTCGAGTTCGTCGAATTCCGCCGCCAGCGTGTCGCGCAAGCCGGGCAGCTCGTGGGTCTCGACGTGGTGCTTGCGCGCCACCGCTTCGAGCGCCGCAAGTCGCGCTTCCACCCATTCCTGTCGCGCGGGATCGGCTTCGAGCGCATCGGTGTAACGCCGCAGGCTGGAAAGGGCCTCGCGCGCCGCGATCGTCGCTTCCTCCAGTTGCGCAGCGGTCTGTTCCAGCGCCGCGTCGAGGCCGACGAGTTGTCGCAGCACGCCCTGCGAGCGAGCCAGCGCCGATGTGACGCCGCCGTCATCGCCCGCCAGCAATGCTTCGATCTGGGCCGTTCCTTCCACGAGGCGGCCGAGACTGGCGACCCGCTTGCGTTCTTCCGCCAGGGCTTGCGACTCGCCGGGCTTGGGGTCGAGCGCCTGCAGTTCGTTCACGTAGTGTCGCAACAGGTCGAGCCTTGACTCGCGCTCGCGCAGGCGTTGCTCGAATGATGCGCGCTGCTGGTCGAGGGCCTGCCACGAGGCATGGGCCTGCCGCACGGCTGCGCACTGGACCGCGAGCTGGCCACTGCCGTCGAGCGTTTCTCGCTGGTAGCCACGGCGCGACAAGGACTGGAATTCGAGCTGCCCGTGCACGTCGACCAGCAGTTCGCCGAGCGCGCGCAGCGACTGCACCGGCACGACCTGGCCGTTCAGGTAGGCGCGGCCACGGCCATCCGCGCCGATGACCCGCCGCAACTGGCACTCGCCCTCGTGCACGATCGATTGTTCGTCGAGCCAGGCGAGTGCTGCCGGGTTACCGGCGACCGCGAACGTCGCGCTGACTTCGGCCCGCTCCGCGCCATGGCGCACCGAGCCAATGTCCGCTCGTCCGCCGACGGCAAGGAGCAACGCATCGACGAGGATGGACTTGCCGGCGCCGGTCTCGCCCGTGAGCACCGTGAAGCCGCGGCCGAATTCGAGCTCGACCGCCTCGACGATGGCAAAGTCCCGGATCTGGAGGTGGGTCAGCATGCAGATTCGCCGACGATTCAGGCGCCCGGGGGCTGCCCCTCGCGCGTGCCGCGGCCCCAGTGCAGCTTGGAGCGCAGGATGCGGTAGTAGTCGTGCCCTGGCGGATGCAGCAGCGTGGCGTTGACCGTGGCGCGTTCGATCCTCAGCCGCACGCCCGGGTCGAGGTCGCAAAGCACGATGCCGTCGCACACGACCTGCGCACGGGATTCGAATCTGTCCGCCAGCTCGATTTGGATGACGCTGTCGGCCGGCACCACGATCGGCCGGTCCGAAAGCGTGTGCGGGCAGATCGGAACCAGCACCACCGCGTCGAGGCTCGGGTGCAGGATGGGGCCGCTGCACGAAAGCGCGTAGGCGGTGGAACCGGTGGGCGTGGCGATGATGAAGCCGTCGCCAACGTGGGTATTCACGTAGGCGCCGTTCACCCACGTACGCACGTCCACCATGCGGCCCGTTTCGCGCTTGGCGACCACGACGTCGTTGAGGGCGAGGGCGGCAATGGGCTGGCCGTCCGCGATGACGTGCGTTGCGAGGAGCATGCGCTGTTCGGCACGGCAACGGCCACCGAGCGCATCGTCCACGCTCTGGATCATCTGGTCGGGCCCGACGTCGGCGAGGAAGCCCAGCCGGCCGCGGTTGATGCCGAGTACCGGCACGTCTGCCATCGCTGCCATGCGCGCGGCATGCAGCATCGTGCCGTCGCCGCCGACGGCGACGATGAGGCTGGCATCGAGCGCGAGAGCGGGCTCCGGTACGGTGTGTACGCCTTCGCCCTCCAGCATGAGTGCCTCGTCGGCCACGACCCGCACGGCATGGCCCTTGGCGAGGAGGTGGCGGGCGAGCGTGCGCATGGCTTCGCCGACGCGGGGATCGACTGCTCGGCCGGTGAGGGCGACACTGGTTCGGCCGGGTGCGCGATTGTCCATAGGGTGGCCTGCCTTTTAGCATGGGGTCGAGCGCAGCGGCCAGCGCGATTCCATGCGCCTTGCGCTGCTAATGCGTTGCTTGACTTGCCGGAAAAGTACACGCTAGGTTGGCCGTGACCATGAGCGATTCACCCGACGATCCCCTGACCGAACGCGCCCAGCACCTGCTGCGCGTGCTCGTCGAGAGCTATATCCGGGAAGGACAGCCGGTGGGATCGCGCAGCCTTTCGCGCGATTCCGGGCTCAACCTGAGCGCGGCCACGGTCCGCAACGTGATGGCCGACCTCGAGGAATACGGGTTCGTGTCCTCGCCGCATACGTCGGCGGGCCGCGTACCCACGGACAAGGGCTACCGCTTCTTCGTGGACACGCTGATGCGCCAGCCGCAACGCCCGAACGACGAGAGCATGCTGACCGAGTTCAACCAGCGGCTCGAGCAGGAAAACGACCGCGATCCCAAGGCGCTGGTCGCCGTGGCGTCCCAGATGCTCTCGTCGCTGACGCACCTGGCGGGTGTCGTCACGATCCCGCGCCAGCCGCACCAGGCGCTCAGCCAGATCGAGTTCCTGCCGCTCTCCGAGAACCGCGTGCTCGCGGTGATGGTGGTCAACGGCCGCGACGTGCAGAACCGCATCGTCCACCTCGAGCGGTACTACACGGCTGAGGAACTCCGCCGCGCCGCAAACTTCCTGAATCAGCAGTTCGGCGGCAAGGAACTGACCCAGATCCGGGCCGACATCGTGGCCGAACTCACCCAGGCGGGCGAGACCCTGAACCAGCTGATGCGCGACGCGATCCGCGTGGCGCAGCAGGTCGTGGGCGAGGGCACGCGCCAGGGCGAGCCAGAATACGTGATAGCGGGCGAGACCAATCTCATGGAGTTCGCCGAACTGTCCAATGTCGAAAAGCTGCGCCGGCTGTTCGATGCGTTCACGTCCCAGCGCGACATCCTGCACCTGCTCGACCTGAGCCTGGGGGCCGAGGGCGTGCAGATCTTCATCGGGCAGGAATCCGGGTACCAGATCCTCGACAATTGCAGCCTGGTCACGGCGCCGTACGCCCTCGACAACGAAACCGTAGGGGTCCTCGGCGTCATCGGGCCGACCCGGATGGCCTATGACCGGGTCATTCCCATCGTCGACCTGACCGCCCGGTTGCTGGGCTCCGCCTTGAATTCCCGCCGTTAGGCCAAATCTAGCGGGCCAGAAGCCGTACCCGGGGCCGCGAGGCCCGCCAGCGGGGCGCCCATTGCTTGCAGGCAGGTGACATGAGCATGAATCCCGAGCTGAACCCGGCTGGGCAAGACGCCCCGGACGCGGGATCCCCCCTTGATGCGGAGTCTCTTGCGGCCGAATTGACCGCGACGCAGGCCCAGTTGCAGGAGGCCAGGGACGCGCAACTTCGTGCGCTGGCGGAGATGGAGAACGTCCGTAAGCGCGCACAGCGCGACGTCGAGGCCGCCCACCGGTTCGCCGTCGAGCGGTTTGCGGCGGACATGATCGAGGTGCGGGACACCCTGGAGCTGGGCATTGCGGCGGCCGGATCGGCTGCCGAGGCCGCCGGGTTCGTCGAGGGCATGCAGGCCACCCTCCGGCTGGTCGACAAGGCGTTCGAAAGGGCGGGTATTGCCGCCCTGGACCCCGTCGGCCAGGGTTTCAACCCCGAATTCCACGAGGCGATGGTCGCCCAGCCCACCGCAGATCACCCGGCGGGCAGCGTTCTGGCCGTGGTCCAGAAGGGGTTCACGCTGCACGGCCGGCTGCTCCGACCCGCCCGGGTCGTGATTGCCCGGGCCCCAGACGCAACTCATTGACCTCCTGATTCTTGAATCCCGGCCGATCGACCCCCAACTAGCCGGCAAGACATTTCACGCATCCTTTTGGAGCCCTCACTACCATGGCAAAAGTCATCGGCATCGACCTCGGCACCACCAACTCCTGCGTCGCGATCATGGAGGGCGGCAAGCCCCGCGTGATCGAGAACAGCGAGGGTGACCGCACCACCCCGTCGATCGTCGCCTTCACCAAGGACGACGAGGTGCTGGTGGGCCAGTCCGCGAAGCGGCAGGCCGTCACCAACCCGCACAACACGCTGTACGCCATCAAGCGCCTGATCGGCCGCAAGTACGACGACCATGTCGTGCAGAAGGACGTCGGCATGGTCCCGTACCACATCGTCAAGGCCGACAACGGCGACGCGTGGGTCGAGGTCCACGGCAAGAAGATGGCGCCGCCCGAGATCTCGGCGCGCGTGCTCATGAAGATGAAGAAGACGGCCGAGGACTTCCTGGGCGAGCCGGTCACCGAAGCTGTGATCACGGTACCGGCCTACTTCAACGACCAGCAGCGCCAGGCGACGAAGGACGCAGGCCGCATCGCGGGCCTGACCGTCAAGCGCATCATCAACGAGCCGACTGCGGCTGCGCTGGCCTATGGCCTCGACAAGTCCGGCGGCGACCGCAAGGTCGCGGTGTACGACCTCGGCGGCGGCACGTTCGACATCTCGATCATTGAATTCGCCGACGTCGACGGCGAGCGCCAGTTCGAAGTGCTCGCGACCAACGGCGACACGTTCCTCGGCGGCGAGGATTTCGACAAGCGGATCATCGACTACGTCGCGGGCGAGTTCCTGAAGGAAAGCGGCGTCGACGTGCGGCGCGACCCGCTCGCGCTGCAGCGCCTCAAGGAAGCCTCCGAGAAGGCGAAGATCGAGCTCTCCACGAGCCAGCAGACCGAAGTGAACCTGCCGTACGTCACGGCGGACGCCTCGGGCCCGAAGCACCTGGCCATGAAGCTCACGCGCGCCAAGCTCGAGTCGCTGGTCGAGGAACTCGTGCAGAAGACGATGGAGCCGTGCCGCATTGCGCTGAAGGACGCCGGTCTGTCGATCAACGACGTCGCCGAGGTCATCCTCGTCGGCGGCCAGACACGCATGCCGCTGGTGCAGAAGTTCGTGAAGGACTTCTTCGGCAAGGAGCCGCGCAAGGACGTCAACCCGGACGAGGCCGTTGCCGTGGGCGCGGCGGTGCAGGGCGGCGTGCTGACGGGCGAGGTCAAGGACGTGCTGCTGCTCGATGTCACGCCGCTGTCGCTCGGCATCGAGACGCTAGGCGGCGTGATGACCAAGCTGATCGAGAAGAACACGACGATCCCGACCAAGGCGACGCAGGTGTTCTCGACCGCGGACGACAACCAGACGGCCGTGACCATCCACGTGCTGCAGGGTGAGCGTGACCGCGCGCAGGACAACAAGTCCCTCGGCCGCTTCGACCTGGCGGACATTCCGCCGGCGCCGCGCGGCATGCCGCAGGTCGAAGTCACGTTCGACATCGACGCGAACGGCATCCTCAACGTGGGGGCCAAGGACAAGGCCACCGGCAAGGAACAGAAGATCGTCATCAAGGCCTCGAGTGGCCTGACGGAAGACGAGATCAAGAAGATGGTCCGTGACGCCGAAGCGCACGCGGAAGAGGACAAGAAGTTCCGCGAACTGGCGGAGACGCGCAACCGCGCCGATGCGCTGGTGCACGCGTCCGAGAAGGCGCTCAAGGACCTCGGTGACAAGGTCGCGCCGGACGATCGCGCGAAGGTCGAGTCCGCGGTGTCCGACCTGAAGGCCGTGCTGCGGGGCGACGACAAGGACATCATCGAGAAGAAGGCAGAGGCGCTGGCCGAAGCCTCGGCGAAGGTGGCGCAGCAGGCCTACGCAAGCCAGGCGGGTCCGGAAGCTGGCGCCGCGGGCGGTGCAGGCAGCGGCGGGCCGGCGGGCGGCAAGGACGAGGTGCTCGACGCCGAGTTCGAAGAGGTCAACAAGGGCCAGGACGGCAAGGGCTGACGTGCAATCCGGGCCGCGCGCAAAGGCGCGACTGGCTATGATGAGCACGATGTGAAATCGACCGCCGCGGGACTCAACCCCCGCGGCGTTTCTGTGTTCGAACCGAACGTTACCAGACGAGCCGAAGCGGGATGGCGAAGCGCGATTACTACCAGGTCCTCGAGGTCACTCGATCCGCCACGGAGGCCGAGATCAAGAAGGCTTACCGTCGGCTGGCAATGAAGCTGCACCCTGATCGCAATCCCGGCGACCACCAGACCGAAGAGAAATTCAAGGAGGCCAAGGAGGCCTACGAAATTCTTTCGGACGCACAAAAGCGCGCGGCCTACGACCAGTTCGGCCACGCGGGCGTCGATGCTGCTTCGCGCGGCGGCCCGGGCGGGCAGGGCTTCGACCCGCGGGATGCCTTTGGCGACATTTTTGGCGACGTGTTCGGCGACATCTTTGGCGGCGGCCGGCGCGGTCGCTCCCAGGTGTTCCGCGGCGCCGACCTGCGCTACGAACTCGAACTCGAACTCGAGCAGGCCGTGTTCGGCGATACCGTCAACATCGATTTCGCCTCGCTCTGCGAGTGCGAGGAATGCAAGGGCTCCGGTTCGGCCAAAGGCTCGAAGCCCGTTGCCTGCGACACCTGCCATGGCCAGGGCCAGGTCCGCATGCAGCAGGGTTTCTTCACGGTGCAGCAGACCTGCCCGCGCTGCCAGGGCCGGGGCCAGGTCGTGAGCGACCCCTGCACGAAGTGCCGCGGCCAGGGCCGCGTCCGCAAACAGAAGACACTCGCCGTCAAAGTGCCGGCCGGCGTTGATTCCGGTGACCGCATCCGCTTGAGTGGCGAGGGCGAGGCTGGCCGCAACGGCGGCCCTGCCGGCGACCTGTACGTCGAGGTCCGCGTCAAGGATCACGCGATCTTCGAGCGCGACGGTGCCCACCTTTCCTGCGAAGTGCCGATCAGCTTCAAGACCGCGACGCTTGGCGGCAGCATCGACGTGCCGACGCTCGACGGCGACGTCACGATCAAGGTGCCGCACGAGACACAGTCGGGCCGTGTGTTCCGCCTGCGCGAGAAAGGCATCAAGCCGGTACGCGGCGGCACCACGGGAGACCTGTTCTGCCGGGTCGTAGTGGAAACGCCCGTGCATCTCACGCGTGAGCAGAAAGAACTGCTGGTGCAGTTCGACGAGGCGCTGCGCGCCGACAGCAGGCATCACCATCCGCGCGAGGAATCGTGGCTGGACGGCGTGAAACGCTTCTTCACGAGCCTTGGCGAATGAGCGACACGGTCCACGTTGCGATGCTCGGCGCTTCCGGCCGCATGGGGCGCAGCATCATCCCTTTGCTCGCCGCCGACACCACGGGCCTGAGCCTGAGCGGAGCCCTGGCGGCCCGTAACGACAATGCCGTCGGCCAGGATGCCGGTGCTTTCGCGGGTTCGGCCCCGCTCGCCATCGCCATCACCGACGATCCCAGGCGTGCGCTGGCCGGCGCCAGCGTCGCCATCGACTTCACGCTGGCCGACGCGTCGGTCCGCAACGCAGCGCTGTGCCGCGAACTCGGGGTGCCGATGGTCATCGGCACGACCGGTCACAGCGGTGTCCAGCTCGCCGAGCTCGAGGAGATCGCACGCGGCATGGCCATCGTGCTTGCTCCGAACATGAGTCTTGGCGTCAACGTGCTGTTCCGGCTTGCAGAACTCGCGGCGCGTGCGCTCAAGGCGGACCAGTACGACGCCGAGATCTTTGAAGCGCACCATCGCAACAAGGTCGACGCGCCGAGCGGCACTGCGCTTGGGCTCGGCCGCGCCGCCGCGAAGGGTCGGGGCGTGGAACTGGACCAAGTCGCGGAGTACTCGCGTCACGGCCACACCGGCGCGCGCGAGCACGGCAAGATCGGATTCAGCGTGGTCCGGGGCGGCGACATCGTCGGCGACCACCGCCTGATTTTCGCCGGTCCCGGCGAAACCGTCGAACTTGCGCACCACGCCCAGGACCGGTCGGGGTTCGCGCGCGGGGCGCTGGTTGCGGCCCGTTGGGTCGTCGGCCGGCCGCCGGGCCTCTACTCGATGGCCGACGTCCTCGGTCTCTGACCGGGCGTCCGATCCGGCTCGTCCTGCCGATCTCGGAAAGGCAGACACGATCTCGGCAGGACGAGCCGGATCGGATGCCCGGTGTCGTCGGGGGGGTGTGTAGCGCCCGGTCCGGTTCTCCTTCCGGCGAGCGTGTCTGCCTTTCCGCTCGCCGGAAGGAGAACCGGAGCGGGCGCACTGAACCACGCGAAAGAGCGCGTGGCACATCCCGGGTCGCTCGCGTAGAATTCCGTACTTAGCCCGTGAGACAAATTTTCACCGGAGTGAGCGCCAGCTCAACCCCGGCGGTGGTCGCACGCGCTAGTAACTGATCGCTGCGCCGGAGGTACCCGTGACGACACCCGCTGTCTTGGCTCTCGAGGACGGCACCGTGTTTCGGGGCGTTTCCATCGGCGCGGCCGGCACGGCGACGGGCGAGGTGGTGTTCAACACCGCCATGACGGGATACCAGGAGATCCTGACCGACCCGTCCTATGCGCGCCAGATCGTCACCCTGACCTACCCGCACATCGGCAACACCGGCACGAACCCGGACGACCACGAGTCGAACCTCGTGCACGCGGCCGGCCTCGTCATCCGCGACCTGCCGCTGCTGCATTCGAGCTGGCGCGCAACCGAGTCGCTGCCCGACTTCCTGCGCCGCCGCAACACGGTCGCGGTCGCCGAGATCGACACGCGCAAGCTCACCCGCATCCTGCGCGAGAAGGGCGCGCAGGCCGGCTGCATCGCGAGCGGTGATGCCGCCTCGCGTCCCGACCTGGCGATCGAGGCCGCGAAGCGCTTTCCGGGACTCAAGGGCATGGACCTCGCCAAAGTCGTCTGCACCGACCGCGCCTACCAATGGAACGAGGGCACGAACTGGTCGCTCGAGCAGAGCCCGCGCCGTCGCGCGGGCCAGCGCCTGCACGTCGTCGCCTACGATTTCGGGATCAAGCGCAACATCCTGCGCCTGCTCGCCGACCATGGCTGCCGCATGACGGTCGTGCCCGCCCAGACCCCCGCCGCGGAGGTACTGGCACTCAGCCCGGATGGCGTCTTCCTCTCGAACGGCCCGGGCGACCCCGAGCCCTGCACCTACGCCATCGAAGCGACGCGCGAGTTTCTCGGCAGCCGCACGCCGCTCTTCGGCATCTGCCTTGGACACCAGATCCTGGGCCTCGCGGTTGGCGCGAAGACCACCAAGATGAAGTTCGGCCACCATGGCGCGAACCACCCGGTGCTCGAAATCGAGACCGGCCGCGTGCTGATCACCTCGCAGAACCACGGCTTCGCCGTCGACGCGACATCGCTGCCCGCCAACGTCAAGGCGACGCACCGCTCGCTGTTCGACGGCTCGCTGCAGGGCATCTCCTGCACCGACCGTCCGGCGTTCAGCTTCCAGGGTCACCCGGAAGCGAGCCCGGGCCCACGTGACCTCGTACCGCTGTTCGCACAGTTCGTCGAATCCATGCTGCGCAAGGACGCCTCGGCGCCCGCGCGCAAGACGGTCTGATCGCAGGAGTTTTCGCCCGCATGCCCAAGCGCACAGACCTCGAGAGCATCCTGATCATCGGCGCCGGCCCGATCGTCATCGGCCAGGCGTGCGAGTTCGATTACTCCGGCGCACAGGCCTGCAAGGCGCTGCGCGAGGAAGGGTACCGGGTCGTCCTGGTCAACTCGAACCCGGCGACGATCATGACCGACCCCGAGATGGCCGACTCGATCTACATCGAGCCGATCAACTGGCGCACGGTCGCGCGGATCATCGAGAAGGAACGCCCGAGCGCGCTGCTGCCGACGATGGGTGGGCAGACGGCGCTCAACTGCGCGCTCGACCTGGTGCGTGAAGGCGTGCTCGAGAAGTACGGCGTCGAACTGATTGCCGCCTCGCGTGAAGCCATCGACATGGCGGAGGACCGCGAACTCTTCCGCAACGCCATGCGTGACATCGGGCTCGAATGCCCGCGTTCCCGCGTCGCGCACAGCATGGAAGAGGCGCTGGCGATCCAGGCCGAGATCGGCTTCCCGACCGTCATTCGTCCATCCTTCACCCTCGGCGGCAGTGGCGGCGGCATCGCCTACAACCGGGAAGAGTTCGAGCAGATCGTCGCGCGTGGACTCGACGCGTCCCCGACCAGCGAAGTGCTGCTCGAGGAATCGGTGATCGGCTGGAAGGAATTCGAGATGGAAGTGGTCCGCGACAAGGCGGACAACTGCATCATCATCTGCGCGATCGAGAACCTCGATCCGATGGGCGTGCACACGGGCGACTCGATCACCGTAGCACCGGCGCAGACGCTGACGGACAAGGAATACCAGTTGATGCGCGACGCGTCGATCGCGGTGCTGCGCAAGATCGGCGTCGAGTGCGGCGGCTCGAACGTGCAGTTCGCGATCAGCCCGACCGACGGCCGGCTGCTGGTGATCGAGATGAACCCGCGCGTGTCGCGCTCGTCGGCGCTCGCGTCGAAGGCCACCGGCTTCCCCATCGCCAAGATCGCCGCCAAGCTCGCCATCGGCTACACGCTCGACGAACTGCGCAACGACATCACGGGCGGCGCGACGCCGGCTTCTTTCGAGCCGACGATCGACTACGTGGTCACCAAGATTCCGCGCTTCACGTTCGAGAAATTCCCGGGCGCCAACCAGCGTCTCACCACGCAGATGAAGTCGGTGGGCGAGGTCATGGCGATGGGCCGCACCTTCCAGGAGTCGCTGCAGAAGGCGCTCCGCGGCCTCGAGACCGGCATCGACGGCCTGACGCCGATCGCGACGCTGCCGCTCGTCGACGACGATGCGCGCAATTCGCTGCTCGAAGAACTGCGCATGCCGGGCCCGGACCGCCTGCGCTACGTCGCCGACGCTTTCCGCGCGGGGCTCGACATGGCGGAAGTCCATCGCGCCTCGCGCATCGACCCATGGTTCCTGGCGCAGGTCGAGGACCTGGTCCGCGAGGAGCAGGTGATCGTCGCCAGCGGCGTGCAGGCGCTCGACGAGACTCGCCTGCGCGCGCTGAAGCGCAAGGGCTTCGCGGACAGCCGCATCGCGAAGCTGCTCGGGGTCGCGGAGGCCGAGATCAGCAAGCACCGTCGTGCGCTCGGCATCCGGCCCGTGTACAAGCGCGTGGACACCTGCGCGGCGGAGTTCGCGACCTCCACGGCGTACATGTATTCGACCTACGAGGAAGAGTGCGAGTCGGCGCCCACCAGCAGGCGCAAGATCGTGATCCTGGGTGGCGGCCCCAACCGCATCGGCCAGGGCATCGAGTTCGACTACTGCTGCGTGCACGCGGCGCTAGCGCTGCGCGAAGACGGGTTCGAGACCATCATGGTCAACTGCAACCCGGAAACGGTCTCGACCGACTACGACACCTCCGACCGGCTCTACTTCGAGCCGCTGACGCTGGAAGACGTCATGGAGATCATGCACGTCGAGAAGCCTTTCGGCGTGATCGTGCAGTACGGCGGCCAGACGCCGCTCAAGCTGGCCAAGGCCCTGGGCGAGGCGGGCGTGCCCATCATCGGCACCAGTCCGGACTCGATCGACGTCGCCGAGGACCGCGAGCGCTTCCAGCAGCTGGTGGAGAAGCTCAAGCTCATGCAGCCGCCGAACCGCACGGCCCGCACCGAGGATGAAGCCGTGCGTCTGGCCGCCGAAGTCGGCTTTCCGCTGGTCGTGCGCCCGAGCTACGTGCTTGGTGGCCGTGCGATGGAAGTCGTCTTCACCGAGGACGACCTGCGCGTCTACATGAACACGGCGGTGCAGGTGTCAAACGACAGCCCGGTGCTGCTCGACCGCTTCCTCGACCTCGCGATCGAAGTCGACGTGGACGCCATCTGCGACGGCAAGGACGTGTACGTCGGCGGCATCATGGAACACATCGAACAGGCGGGCGTGCACTCCGGCGACTCCGGCTGCTCGCTGCCGCCCAACAGCCTGAGCAAGGAACTGCAGGACCAGATCCGCGACCAGACGCGCCGCCTGGCGCTCGCGCTCAACGTGATCGGCCTCATGAACGTGCAGTTCGCGATCCAGAACGGCGTCGTCTACGTGCTGGAAGTGAACCCGCGCGCCTCGCGCACCGCGCCATTCGTCTCCAAGGCGACCGGCGTGGCGATGGCGAAGGCGGGCGCGCGCGTGATGACGGGGCGAACGCTGGCTGAACTCAACCTGACGCGCGAGCGGGTCCCGCGGTTCTTCTCGGTCAAGGAAGCGGTGTTCCCGTTCGGCAAGTTCCCGGACGCCGACCCGATCCTGGGCCCGGAAATGAAGTCGACGGGCGAGGTCATGGGCACTGGGCGCAGCTTCGGCGAGGCCTACGCCAAGGCACAGGCCGCGTCGGGAGTCACGTTGCCGACGCGCGGCGTCTGCCTGATCAGTGTCCGCGAGCGCGACAAGCCCGGTGCGGTCGAACTCGGCAAGCGACTTCGCGCGCAGGGCTTCGAGATCGTCGCCACGCAGGGCACCGCAGACGTGCTGGAAGCCAGCGGCGTCGAGTGCCGGCGCGCCAACAAGGTTCGCGAGGGCCGGCCACACATCGTGGACATGATCAAGAACGACGAGTTCAGCCTCATCGTGAACACGACCGAGGGCAAGCAGGCCGTGCGGGAGTCCAACTCCATCCGCCGTGAAGCGGTGGCGCGGCGGGTGACTTACTACACGACGCTCGCGGGCGCGCTGGCCACCTGCGAGGCCATCGACCACCTCCAGGACGTCGCGGTGAACCGCCTGCAGGATCTTCACAAGGAAGTTTGGATATGACGCGTAAGCCTATGACTTCCAAGGGTGCGGAACGCCTGCGGGAGGAGCTCAAGCGGCTCAAGCAGGTCGAGCGGCCGCGCATCATCCAGGCCATCGCCGAAGCGCGGGCGCACGGCGACCTGAGCGAGAACGCGGAGTACCACGCGGCGCGCGAACAGCAGAGCTTCTGCGAGGGACGGATCAACGAACTCGAGCACGAGTTGTCGCACTCGCACATCATCGACGTCTCGCACCTGCCGCAGACCGACAAGGTGGTCTTCGGGGCCACGGTCCATCTGGAAACCGCCAGCGGGGAGGAGGCCGTCTACCAGATCGTCGGCGAGACCGAAGCCGATATCCGCCTCGGTCTGATCTCGATCACCTCGCCGATTGCGCGGGCGCTGGTCGGCAAGTCCGAAGGGGACGAAATCGAGGTTGCCGTGCCGGATGGCAAGCGCCGATTCGAAATCGTGGCAGTCCGTTACGTCTGAGCGCGGCCCGCGGGGGCGCGGATTCCTGTCGGGGCGCTGGAGCAGGGCCGCCCGCTGGCCGGTCGGCCGGTCAGGTGTCCGGCAGCAGGATCCGGGGCTTGTCCGGTTGGACCCGATAGAAGAGTGCCACGTGGCCGATCCGCTGCACGATTTCCGAGCGCGTCGACGCCGCCAGCTCGGCCAGCATCTGGTCCCGCGCCTCCCTGTCGCCCACCCGCGCCCTGACCTTGACCAGCTCGTGATGGGCGAGGGCCCCGTCCATTTCCGCGACGAGGTTGGGACCCAGTCCCGAGTTGCCGATCAGCACGACCGGGTTGAGGTCGTGCCCGAGACGGCGGAGATACTTGCGTTGTGCGTCGGTCAGCATGGGGCAGGCGGCTGCAAGGGTTTCGGGGTTTCGTCGAGCCGGAGCGGCTGGACCTACAGCGCCGCTATCATCCCTGACCGGGGCCGGTTTGGCACGAACTTGACGTTGATAGACTGGAAAATGTCGCCACTGAGGCATGGAACGCGCGCATCTGATGAACCCCTGGCCCTGACCCCAGACCCCTAACCACCACCCCATGC
Source organism: uncultured Gammaproteobacteria bacterium (assembly GCA_963698735.1). Lineage (GTDB taxonomy): Bacteria > Pseudomonadota > Gammaproteobacteria > Steroidobacterales > Steroidobacteraceae > RPQJ01. The sequence goes on from CAVOSA010000022.1 coordinate 147,252, forward strand.
CAAAGCGCACCAAGAGTTCCGCCGCATGGCTCGCCGAGCACGAAGCCGACCTGTACGTGAAACGGGCGCGGGAGGAGGGTTGGCGCTCCAGGGCGGTCTACAAGCTCGAAGAGATCCAGAAAAGCGACCGGATCCTGAAGCCCGGCATGACCATCGTCGACCTTGGCGCTGCGCCAGGGAGCTGGAGCCAGTATGCCAAGCGGCTGCTGGACGGGAAGGGGCGGATCATCGCGATGGACATCCTCGACATGCCGGCCATCCCCGATGTCGAGTTCCTGCAGGGTGACTTCAACGACGACGCCGTGCTCGAGCAGCTGTTGGCGCTGGCTGGTCCGGCCAAAGTCGACCTTGTGATGTCCGACATGGCCCCCAACATGATGGGAATTGCAGACGTGGACCACGACCGCTCGATGCAGCTGGTGGAACTCGCGGTCGACTTCGCGGGTCGGACCCTGCGGCCCGGTGGCGATTTTCTCGCCAAGGTTTTCCAGGGGCGGGGCTTCCAGCCGCTGGTTGCCCAGTTGCGCGAGCGCTTTGAATCCGTGAAGTTGCGCAAGCCGAAAGCATCCAGAGCACGCAGCGCAGAGGTCTACGTTCTGGCACGCGGGTATCGATTGGTGTAGTGTGAATTCGGCCTGTGCCGCGCGCATACCGCGCGCCGTGCAGCCAGTCCATCCGAGGTCAGGGAATTGAACGATTTGGCCAAGAATGTCGTCCTGTGGGTCGTGATCGCCGTGGTGCTGGCCACGGTCGTGAGCAATTTCAGCTCGCGCGGCCAGGCCGTGCAGGAGATGCCGTATTCCGCGTTCCTGACCCACGTCAAGGACGGCACCGTGTCGCAGGTCACTTTCTCCGGGGACAAGATCTCCGGCCTGCGTGCAAGCGGCGAGCAGTTCGTCGTCTACAACCCGGAGACGGACAACTCCGCGCTGATCGGCACGCTGCAGCAGAGTGGCGTCACCTTCAGCGCCGCGCCGCCGGAACGCCAGTCGTTCCTGATGCAGCTGTTCGTCTCTTCGTTCCCGATCCTGCTGCTGATCGGCGTCTGGGTGTACTTCATGCGCCAGATGCAGGGCGGGGCGGGTGGCCGCGGCGCCATGTCGTTCGGCAAGAGCCGCGCCCGGCTGCTCAATGAGGACCAGGTCACGGTGACATTCGCTGACGTGGCGGGCGTCGATGAGGCGAAGGAAGAAGTCTCCGAGATCGTCGACTTCCTCAAGGACCCCGGCAAGTTCCAGCGTCTCGGCGGCAAGATCCCGCGCGGCGTGCTCATGGTCGGCTCGCCCGGCACCGGCAAGACGCTGCTGGCGAAGGCCATCGCCGGCGAGGCGAAGGTGCCGTTCTTCACGATCTCCGGCTCCGACTTCGTCGAGATGTTCGTCGGCGTGGGCGCGTCGCGCGTCCGCGACATGTTCGAGCAGGCAAAGAAGCAGGCGCCGTGCATCATCTTCATCGATGAAATCGACGCGGTCGGCCGGCATCGCGGCGCAGGCCTCGGCGGTGGTCATGACGAGCGCGAGCAGACGCTGAACCAGCTCCTCGTCGAGATGGACGGCTTCGAGGGCAACGAAGGCGTCATCGTCATTGCCGCAACCAACCGGCCGGACGTGCTCGACCCTGCATTGCTGCGCCCGGGCCGCTTCGACCGCCAGGTCGTCGTGCCGCTGCCCGACGTGCGCGGCCGCGAGCAGATCCTCAAGGTCCACATGCGCAAGCTGCCGCTGGCCGAGGACGTCAAGCCCTCGCTCATCGCGCGCGGCACCCCGGGTTTCTCCGGCGCCGACCTCGCCAACCTCGTGAACGAAGCCGCATTGTTCGCCGCCCGCGCGAACCGCCGCACCGTTTCGATGGACGAGTTCGAGCGCGCCAAGGACAAGATCATGATGGGCGCCGAGCGCAAGTCCATGGTCATGGACGACAACGAGAAGAAGCTCACCGCCTACCACGAGGCCGGCCACGCGATCGTCGGCCTCAGCGTCCCGGATCACGACCCGGTGTACAAGGTGTCGATCATTCCGCGCGGCCGCGCGCTCGGAATCACGATGTTCCTGCCCGAAGCCGATCGCTACAGCACGAGCAAGCGCCGGCTGGAAAGCCGCATCGCCACGCTGTTCGGCGGGCGCGTGGCGGAAGAACTCATCTTCGGGCCCGAGTACGTCACCACCGGCGCGTCGAACGACATCGAGCGCGCGACGGAGATCGCCCGCAGCATGGTCACGAAGTGGGGCCTGTCGGACAAGCTCGGCCCGCAGACGTACGCGGAAGACGAGGGCGAGGTGTTCCTCGGCCGCAGCGTCACGCAGCACAAGCAGGTGTCGGACGTGACGGCGCACGTCATCGACGAGGAGATCCGCATCCTCATCGACGCGAATTTCCAGCGCGCCAAGGACATCCTGCAGCGCGACATCGACAAGCTGCACAAGATGGCCGACGCGCTGATCAAGTACGAGACGATCGACGACTCCCAGATCGCCGACATCATGCAGGGCCGCGAACCCAAGCCGCCCGCGGACTGGGAAGATCCCGGCGTCGGTACGCCGGGCTCCAAGTCCCGCGATCGCCGCGGCGGCGAAGGGGAGTCGCCGTCGGGCACGCCGGCCCCGCAGCACTAGCGAAGGGGTCAGGGGACCGGGACTGGTCGGAAGGGCGGCGTTGCCGCCCTTTCCTTTTTCCGGTGTCGCGTTCGATCGTGGTCACGCGTCACTGAAGGGGTCACTGCACTTCCGTTACTATCCCGTAACCTATCCCTGGCCCCTGCCTGATGTTGCTGCGCTGCCGTGATCGAACGCTTGCCCTGGACGCTCCTGTCGTCATGGGCATTCTTAACGTCACGCCCGACTCATTCTCGGACGGCGGGCGCCACTTCGACCGCCAGGCCGCGATCGAGGCGGGACTGCGCATGGTCGAGGAGGGCGCGGCCATCGTCGATGTCGGCGGCGAATCGACGCGCCCGGGCGCGGCTGCGGTCGGCGCGCAGGAAGAGATCGATCGTGTAGTGCCGGTGATCGAGGCGTTGGCCGCACGTGTGGACGCCATCGTTTCTGTCGACACCAGCAAGCCCGAAGTCATCACTGCGGCGCTGCGGGCTGGCGCGCACCTCGTCAATGATGTGCGGGCCCTGAGCCTGCCTGGCGCGCTCGAGGCCGCCGCCGCGCACGACGCCGCCGTCTGCCTGATGCACATGCAGGGCACGCCAGCAACCATGCAGGCTGCCCCGCACTACGACGACGTGGTCGCGGAAGTGCGCGATTTTCTCGCCGCACGCGTCGAGGCGTGCCGCGTCGCGGGCATCCGCGGCGAGTCGATCAGCATCGACCCGGGCATCGGTTTCGGCAAGACCTTCCAGCACAACGTCGAACTGCTGAGAAACCTGCGCTTCTTCACGGATCTCGGCGTTCCGCTGCTCGTCGGCGTCTCGCGCAAGGCGCTCATCGGTATCATGACGGGTCGTCCGGCCGCCGAGCGGCTGGCCGGCAGCGTCGCACTGGCCGCCCTGTCGGTGCAGGCGGGAGCGGCCATCATCCGCGCACACGACGTGCCGGCGACGGTCGACGCGGTGAAAGTCGCGGCGGCCCTGCGAGCCACGGTCGAGACGGACTGAAAAGACGATTACCACGGGTGAAGCGCAGGACGGACGCGCATCACCGACAGGAGCAGATGACGATGGGCAGAAAATACTTCGGCACCGACGGCGTGCGCGGCCAGGTCGGCCAGCATCCGATGACGGTGGAATTTGCGCTGCGGCTGGCGAGCGCGGCCGCGCGCGTGCTGGCTCCACAGGGCGGCACGGCCCTCGTCGGCAAGGACACGCGGCTGTCCGGCTACATGTTCGAGGCGGCGCTGGAGGCGGGTTTCATCGCTGCGGGGGTGAATGTGAACCTGATCGGCCCGCTGCCGACGCCGGGCATCGCGTACATGACCCAGAAGTTCGGCTGCAAGTTCGGCGTCGTCATCAGCGCGTCGCACAACCTGTACCAGGACAACGGCATCAAGTTCTTCGACGAGAACGGCAGCAAGCTCTCCGACGAACTCGAGGAGCAGATCGAAGCCTACCTCGACGAGCCCGCGCTCACGCGCGACTCGATCCACCTCGGCAAGGCGGCGCGAGTCGACAAGTCGCGCGTGCAGTACCAGGAGTTCTGCATGTCGGTGCTGCCGCAAGGCACCGATCTCTCCGGCCTGAAGATCGTGATCGACTGCGCGAACGGCGCCGCCTACAAGGTCGCGCCACGCGTGCTCACGGACCTAGGCGCCGAGATCATCCCGCTCGGTTGCTCGCCGAACGGCCGCAACATCAACCTGCGCTGCGGGTCGACGTCGCCCGAGTTGATCCAGGCCACTGTATCCGGCGTGCACGCGGACGTCGGCATCGCGCTCGACGGCGACGGTGACCGCCTCGTCATGGTCGATCACCTCGGTCGCATCGCGGACGGCGACCAGTTGCTGTACGTCATTGCGTCCGACCGCAAGCGCACCGGCACGCTGCAGGGGCCGGTGGTCGGCACCGTGATGAGCAACCTCGGTCTCGAGCACAAGCTAAAATCCGAGGGCGTCGAGTTCATGCGCGCCAAGGTTGGCGACCGCTACGTGCTGGGCATGCTCAAGGAGCACGGCGGCGTGCTTGGCGGCGAGACTTCGGGGCACCTGCTGTGCCTGGACCGTACTACGACGGGCGACGGGCTGATCAGCGCCCTCGAGGTGCTGGCGGTCATGAAGCGCACGGGGCGGCCGCTCGCGGAGCTCGTGGCCGGGATGCCGAAGTTCCCGCAGGTGATGGTCAACGTACGGGTCAAGGAGCGCCTCGACCCGTCAAAGTCGGCGGCGATCCAGGCGGCCGTGCGGCGTGTCGAGCAGGCCCTCGGCTCGACCGGACGCGTCGTCCTGCGGGCCTCCGGCACGGAACCCGTGATCCGGGTGATGGTCGAGGGGCAGGAGGAGGCGATCGTGTCGCGCCACGCGAACGAGCTGGCGGAGGTCGTCCGCACCGCCGTCTGACCCGCCTCCGTCGCACATTGCTTTCACCACGACCCGCCGCTAAGATCGCGCGCCTTTCGCGGCCGCCCCTCTCGGGCGTTTGCCGTCAACCAGTCTCGGGGTAGTTCAGCCATGCGTCAGCCGCTCGTTGCGGGCAACTGGAAAATGCACGGGTCTCGCGCCGAAAACGCGAGCCTGGTCAGCGGGTTGCTCGACCAGCTGCAGCCCGGCAAACGGGCCGAAGTGATGGTCTGCCCGCCGTTTCCATACCTCATGGAGACGGCTCGCCTGCTCAAGGACTCGGGCGTCACGCTGGGGGCGCAGTCCGTCTGCGCTGAAGCCCAGGGTGCCTTCACCGGGGAAGTCTCGGCGGCCATGCTCAAGGATGCCGGCTGCCGGTACGTGCTGGTCGGTCATTCCGAGCGCCGCCAGCTCTACGGTGAGAGCGACGTCCTGGTCGCCCGCAAGTTCGTGGCTGCCCAGTCGCAGGGGCTGGTGCCGGTGCTCTGCGTGGGCGAGACGCTCGAGGAGCGGGAAGGTAACCAGACCATCGCCGTGGTATCGCGGCAGCTGGAAGCCGTGCTGGCCGTGAGCGGCGTCCAGTCGCTCAAAGCGGCGGTGATCGCCTACGAACCGGTCTGGGCCATCGGCACCGGCCGGACCGCTTCGCCCGACCAGGCGCAGGAGGTGCACGCGATGATTCGTGCCAAGGTCGCGGAGCGGGATGCTACAATAGGCGGATCGGTCAGGATCCTGTACGGCGGCAGCGTCAAGGCTTCCAACGCCCAGGAACTGTTCGCGATGCCCGATATCGACGGCGGACTCGTCGGCGGGGCGTCGCTCAAGGCGGACGAGTTCGCGCGGATCTGCGCCGGCGCAGGTTGACGGCGAAGCGTCGTCGTTCAAAGGCATAAGGTTTCGTTGCGATGAATTGGCTGCAGACCCTCGCTGTCGTTTTCCACGTGCTGCTGGCGTTCGCCATCATCGGCATCGTGCTCCTGCAGCGTGGCAAGGGCGCCGATGCTGGAGCCGGCTTTGGCGCTGGCGCGTCGGGCACTGTGTTCGGCGCGCGCGGCTCGGCCTCGTTCCTGTCGCGGACCACTGCGGTGCTGGCTACGCTCTTCTTCCTGACGAGCCTCGGCTTGTCGTACCTGTTCAGCCAGCAGAAGGCGCCAACGAGCGTCGTCGACACGGTCAAGCAGGAAGCGCCGGCACCCGTGACGTCGCCCGCACCGCTGCCAATGCCGCCTGCGACGACGACGACTGCGCCGGCCGCAGCACCGGGCGCCGCGCCCGCGACCACCGAGGCGGTACCGGCTGCTCCGGCGCAGCAGACTCCGCCGGCGGGCGCGCCGGCTGGCAACTGAGACCGGGCGAACTGATCGACGATGCGGATGTGGTGGAATTGGTAGACACGCTAGCTTGAGGGGTTAGTGCCGAAAGGCGTGAGAGTTCGAGTCTCTCCATCCGCACCAGGCGAAAAATAAGAGGCGAGCCCACGGCTCGCCTTTTTCATTTCCGCACCTTACTGCGCTGCAATCGACCCTGTTAGAATCGCGGGCTAGTCGGATCCGATTCGAGACAGCCCCTCGAGATGCTCGCCGAATACCTGCCGATCCTGATTTTTCTCGCAGTCGCAGGCGCTCTCGGCGTTCTCCTGCTGGTGCTCGGCTACTTCTTCGCGCCGCGCCGGCCAGACAGCGCAAAGCTTTCCCCCTACGAATGCGGCTTCGAAGCGTTCGAGGATTCGCGCATGAAGTTCGACGTGCGCTACTACCTCGTCGCCATCCTCTTCATCGTCTTCGATCTCGAGATCGCATTCCTGTTCCCGTGGGCCGTGGCGCTCGACTCGGTCGGCATCGTCGCGCTCGCGGCGATGGGCGTGTTCCTGCTGGTGCTCGTGGTCGGCTTCATCTACGAGTGGAAGAAGGGAGCGCTCGAATGGGACTAGAGGCGCCGAGCAGCAGCGACGCACCCGACCGCGGCGTCTTCACCACCTCAGTGGACGCGCTCATGAACTGGGCACGCACGGGCTCGATGTGGCCGATGACGTTCGGCCTGGCCTGCTGCGCCGTCGAAATGATGCATGCGGGCGCCGCGCGCTACGACCTCGACCGCTTCGGCATCGTCTTCCGCCCGAGCCCGCGCCAGTCCGACGTCATGATCGTGGCCGGGACGCTCGTCAACAAGATGGCGCCCGCGCTGCGCAAGGTCTACGACCAGATGCCCGAGCCGCGCTGGGTGATCTCGATGGGTTCCTGCGCCAATGGCGGCGGCTACTACCATTATTCGTATGCCGTCGTGCGTGGCTGCGACCGGATCGTGCCCGTCGACGTCTACGTGCCGGGTTGTCCGCCGTCTGCCGAGGCGCTGATCTACGGCCTGATCCAGCTGCAGAAGAAAATTCACCGCACGCAGACGATTGCGCGCTGAGCACGGGCATCGAAACTTCATGAGCCAGGCGTTGGAAGCACTCGCCGAGGAAATCTCGGCCCGGTTTGCAGGGCAGGTCACTCGCGTCGAGTCCCGCTGCGGCGAGCTCACGTTCGAAGTGGTCCCGGCTGCGCTGCTCGTCGTCTGCCAGGCGCTGCGTGACGAAGCGGGCTGGAGTTTCGAGCAGCTCATTGACCTGGCGGGCGTCGACTATTCGACCTACGGCGTCACCGAGTGGAACACGGACACGGCGACGTTCCGCGGCTTCAGCCGCGGACGTGACGCCCTCTCCCGGCCTGCGGCCGACCTCTCCCAGCAAGCTGGGAGAGGTGAAGAAAAGCGTTTCGCCGTCGTCTACCACCTGCTTTCCGTGCGGCACAATCGCCGCCTGCGCCTGCGCGCCTGGTGCGAGCCGGGCGAGCCGCCGATGGTCGATTCCGTCATCGAGATCTGGAAGGCGGCCGACTGGTTCGAGCGCGAGGCCTTCGACCTCTTCGGCATCCTGTTCCGCGGCCACCCTGACCTGCGCCGCATCCTCACGGATTATGGTTTTCTCGGCCATCCGTTCCGCAAGGATTTCCCGCTGTCCGGCAACGTCGAGGTCCGCTACGACCCGGCGAAGGGCCGCGTGGTCTACGAACCCGTCAGCATCGAGCCCCGCACCCTGGTGCCGCGCGTGATCCGCGACGACAACCGCTACGAGGCCGCGCTCAAGGACGCACCGAAGCATGGCTGAGATCCGCAACTACACCATGAACTTCGGCCCGCAGCACCCGGCTGCGCACGGTGTGCTGCGTCTCGTCCTCGAGATGGACGGCGAAGTCGTGCAGAAGGCCGATCCGCACATCGGCCTGCTGCACCGCGCCACCGAGAAGCTCGCCGAGAGCAAGCCCTACAACCAGTCGATCGGTTACATGGACCGGCTCGACTATGTCTCGATGATGTGCAACGAGCACGCCTACTGCATGGCCATCGAGAAGCTCCTCGGCATCGAAGTGCCCGAGCGCGCGCAGTACATCCGCGTCATGTTCGACGAGATCACGCGCATCCTGAACCACCTGATGTGGCTCGGCGCGCACGGCCTCGACATCGGCGCGATGACGATGTTCCTGTACTGTTTCCGTGAGCGCGAAGACCTCATGGATTGCTACGAGGCAGTCTCGGGCACGCGCATGCACGCGACGTATTACCGCCCGGGCGGCGTCTATCGCGACCTGCCGGATACCCTGCCGAAGTACCAGGCCTCGCGCTTCCGCAGCCGGAAGGAAATCGACCGCCTGAACGACGCGCGCTCGGGCACGCTGCTCGACTTCATCGACGACTTCACGCGCCGTTTCCCGGCGTGCGTCGACGAGTACGAGACGCTGCTCACCGACAACCGGATCTGGAAGCAGCGCACGGTCAACATCGGCGTGGTTACGCCCGAGCGCGCGCTGAACCTCGGTTTCACGGGCCCGGTGCTGCGTGGTTCCGGCATCGCCTGGGACCTGCGCAAGAAGCAGCCCTACGAAGTCTACGGCCGCATGGATTTCGACATCCCGGTCGGCCTGAACGGCGACTGCTACGACCGCTACCTGGTCCGTGTCGAGGAACTCCGCCAGTCGAACCGCATCATCAAGCAGTGCGTCGACTGGCTGAAGAAGAACCCCGGTCCGGTGATGGTCGACGATCGCAAGATCGTGCCGCCGCGCCGGGAAGAGATGAAGGGCGACATGGAGTCGCTGATCCACCACTTCAAGCTGTTCACCGAGGGCTATTGCGTGCCGGCGGGTGAAGCCTATGCCGCGGTCGAGGCGCCCAAGGGCGAGTTCGGCATCTACCTGCTGTCGGATGGCGCCAACAAGCCGTACCGCCTCAAGTGCCGCGCGCCTGGATTCCCGCACCTCGCGGCGCTCGAGGAGATGACCACCGGCCACATGCTGGCCGACGTCGTCGCGGTGATCGGCACGCTCGATATCGTGTTCGGAGAGATCGACCGGTGAGTGACTCCAACCAGCATCACCACGCCGGTTCCGGCGAAGCGCTCAGCGCGCACGTGCGCGAAGAGATCGACCTGTGGCTCGCCAAGTTCCCGGCCGACCGCAAGCGGTCCGCCGTGATCGCCGCGCTGCATGCCGTCCAGCACGAGCGGGGGTACCTGCCGCAGGACTCGATGGATGCCGTCGCCGGGTATCTCGGTATCCCGCCGATCCAGGTGTACGAGGTTGCGTCCTTCTACTCGATGTTCGAGACCAGGCCGTGCGGTCGCCACCACATCTCGGTGTGCACCAACATCAGTTGCATGCTGTGCGGTGGCGAGTCGATCCTCGAGCACGTGGAGCGCCGCCTCGGCATCAAGGTGGGCGAGAGCACGTCCGACGGCCGTTTCTTCCTCAAGCAGGAGGAAGAATGCCTTGCGGCGTGCAACGGTGCGCCGATGATGATGGTCAACCACGTGTACTTCGAGAACCTGACTCCCGACAAGGTCGACCAGATTCTCGACGATCACAAGTAAGCCCGTTTCGAGCAGGAGCCTCGCGTGCCCGACTGGAACGATTCTCTGAACCTCGTCTGCTTCGAGCCGCTCAAGTACGAGCGCTCGTGGGAGCTCGAGACGTATCTGAAGATCGGCGGGTACGAGGCCTGGAAGAAGATCCTGGCGGAGAAGACGCCGCGCGAGCAGGTCATCGAGTCCGTGAAGGCCTCAGGCCTGCGCGGCCGCGGCGGCGCCGGCTTCCCGACCGGTCTCAAGTGGTCGTTCATGCCGCGCAATGCCCCGATGCAGAAGTACATGGTCTGCAACTCGGACGAGAGCGAGCCTGGCACCTGCCACGACCGCGACATCCTGCGCTACAACCCGCACGCGCTGATCGAAGGCATGGCCATCGGCGGCTACGCCACCAATTCGACCGTCGGGTACAACTACATCCGCGGCGAGTTCATGGCCGAGCCGTTCCCGCGTTTCGACGCGGCGATCAAGGAGGCCTATGCAGCCGGGTTGCTCGGCAAGAACATCCTGGGCTCAGGCGTCGACTTCGACCTCTACGCCTTCATGGGCGCGGGCGCCTACATCTGCGGCGAAGAGACTGCCCTGCTCGAGTCGCTGGAAGGCAAGCAGGGGCGGCCCCGCTTCAAGCCGCCGTTCCCGGCCAATTTCGGCCTGTACGGCAAGCCCACCACGATCAACAACGCGCAGAGCTACGCGTCGGTGCCGACGATCCTGCGCAAGGGTCCGGACTGGTTCGCTGGCCTCGGACCGCCCAATTCAGGCGGTACGGTAATCTTCTCGGTCTCGGGTCACGTGGCGAAGCCGGGCAACTACGAGGTGCCGCTCGGCATCCCGTTCGCCGACCTGCTGGAGATGTCCGGCGGAGTCTGGAAGGGCCGCAAGCTCAAGGCCGTGATCCCCGGCGGCTCGTCCGTGCCGGTGCTCAAGGCCGAGGCGATCATGGCCGCCAACATGGATTACGACTCGCTCAAGAAGGCGGGTTCGTCGCTGGGCTCGGCGGCCGTCATCGTCATGGACGAGACCACCTGCATGGTGCGCGTGCTCGAGCGACTCTCGCGGTTCTATCATGCCGAATCCTGCGGCCAGTGCACGCCGTGCCGCGAGGGCACCGGCTGGCTCAACCGCACGCTGCAGCGGATCCTGGCGGGGCAGGGCAAGCAGACGGACATCGACATGCTCGTCGACGTCGCCAACAAGATCGAGGGCCACACGATCTGCGCGCTCGGCGATGCGGCCGCGTGGCCGGTGCAGAGCTTCGTCCGTCATTTCCGGCACGAGTTCGAGTATTTCGTCGAGCACGGCCACAGCATCGTCGAGGCGCGCGGTCGCGCGGCGTGATCAGGGCACCATGAGCGAAGAGCTGGTCAACATCGAAGTCGACGGCGTGCCGATGAAGGCGCGCAAGAACGCCATGCTCATCCAGGTGACGGATGACAACGGCGTTTACGTCCCGCGTTTCTGCTACCACGACAAGCTGAGCATCGCGGCCAACTGCCGCATGTGCCTGGTCGAGGTGGAGAAGGCGCCGAAGCCGCTGCCCGCCTGCGCGACGCCGGTCGCGGAGGGCATGAAGGTCTTCACGAAGTCGCCCAAGGCGATCTCGGCCCAGAAGGCGACGATGGAGTTTCTCCTGATCAATCACCCGCTCGACTGCCCGATCTGCGACCAGGGCGGCGAGTGCGAGCTGCAGGACCTGGCGATGGGCTTCGGCCGCGACGTGTCGCGCTACAGCGAGCGCAAGCGCGTCTTCAAGGACCAGAACCTCGGTCCGCTGGTGTCCACGGACATGACGCGCTGCATCCACTGCACGCGCTGCGTGCGCTTCGGCCAGGAAATCGCCGGCGCCCCGGCGCTCGGCACCATCGGCCGCGGCGAGCAGACGATGATCTCGACGTTCATCGAGCAGAGCATCGACCACGAGCTGTCGGCAAACATCATCGACCTGTGCCCGGTGGGCGCGCTCAACAGCAAACCCTATCGTTATCGCGCGCGAGCTTGGGAAATGACCCAGGCGCCACTGGTGTCGCCGCACGACTGCGTCGGCACGAACCTGAACGCGCACGTGCTGCGCGGGCGCGTCATGCGCATCGTTCCGCGCGCCAACGACGAGATCAACGAAACCTGGATTGCCGACCGCGACCGCTTCAGCTATGAAGGATTCTATGCGGCCGATCGCGCGCTGAAGCCGATGGTCAAGGATGGCGGTGGCTGGCGCGAAGTCGACTGGGAAACGGCCCTCGAGACGGCCGCAAAAGGCCTGCAGAGGGTCGTCCGCGAAGCGGGCGCCGCGCAGGTCGGCGTGCTCGCGTCGCCGATATCCTCGCTCGAAGAGCTGGCGCTCGCGGCGAAGGTTGCGCGCGGGCTTGGCACCGGCAACATCGACCACCGCCTGCGTCGGGCTGATTTCCGCGACCAGGCCAACGATCCGGCGCTACCCACGCTCGGCTGTTCGATCGCCGAACTCGAACAGGCGGCGGGCGTGCTGGTCGTCGGCTCGAACCTGCGCAGGGAAGTGCCGCTGATCGCGCATCGCATCCGCCAGGGCGCCGTGCGCCGCGGTGCGAAAGTGTCGTTCATCAATCCGCGCGCGTACGACGTGCGTTTCCCCGTCACGGCGGATCTCACCAGCAACGGGCTGGGCATGGCTCAGCACCTGGCCGCGGTGCTGGTTGCGGCGCTCGGCGCTCAGGGCAAGCGCGTGCCTGCCAACGTGACCGCCGCGCTTGAAGGCGTGACGCCCACGTCCCAGCACGAGGCTGTCGCCGCGACGCTGGCGTCTGGCAACCTGCGCCTGATCCTGCTCGGCGCGCTTGCCGAGCGCCACGGTTCTTACTCCGAGATTCGAGCCCTTGCGGTGGCGTTGTCGGAGGCTACCGGGGCGAAGCTCGGCTTCCTGCCCGAAGGCGGCAATGCCGTGGGCGCCGCACTTGCCGGCGTCCTGCCGCATCGTGGTGTCGGCGCGCGTGCCGTTTCCGGATCCGGGCTGAACACGACCGAAATGCTCTCGGCACGCCTCAAGGCTTATGTGCTGCTGGGCGGCATCGAAAGCGCCGACCTCGCGCCGGGCGCTGCCACCGATTCGTCATTGCGGGGCGCGGAATGCGTCGTGGCCATCACGCCATACGCTAGCGACGAAGTGCTTGCCAACGCCAGCGTGCTCCTGCCAAGCGCCGTGTTTGCCGAGACGTCGGGCACGTGGGTCAACGTCGAGGGCCGCTGGCAGAGCGTCGCGGGCGCTGCAAAGCCCCCCGGCGAAGCGCGTCCGGCGTGGAAGATCCTGCGCGTGCTAGGCAACCTGCTGGGGCTGGCCGGTTTCGAGTACGTGAGCTCCGAGGAAGTGCGCGACGAGCTGCGCCATGAACTCGACTCTTACCGCGGCGGGGTGGCAGCGGTTGCGTTGTTCGCCCCGGGCCGCCTGGCGGCCGTGGATGCCACGCGTGATGTCGGACTCTACGGCGTCGATGCGATCGTGCGCCGCTCGGCGCCGCTGCAGGCGACGGCTGACGGCCGGGCCGGACAGGGAGGTGCGGCGTGATCGACGCCATCGTCTCGCTCTGGACCTCGTGGCCGGAGTGGCTGCGGATCACTCTGGTCGCCGTCGGCCAGATCCTGGCAGTCACGATCACGGTGATCCTGTGCGTGGCGTACACGACGCTCGCCGAGCGCAAGGTCATCGGCTACATGCAGGTGCGCATCGGCCCGAACCGCGTAGGACCGTTCGGCCTGCTGCAGCCGTTCGCCGACGTCATCAAGCTGCTGCTCAAGGAAGTCGTCGTCCCGTCGCGCTCCAACCGCTACCTGTTCGTGGTCGCGCCGCTCCTCACGCTCACGCCGGCCTTCGCCGCGTGGGCGGTGATGTCGCTGTGGCCGGGCTTCTCGATCGCGCACATCGACGCGGGCGTGCTCTACATCCTGGCGCTCGCCGGTTTCGGCGCCTACGGCATCATCCTCGCCGGCTGGGCCGCGAACTCGAAGTACGCGTTCCTCGGCGCCATGCGCTCGGCCGCCCAGATCGTCGCGTATGAAATCGCGATGGGGTTCGCACTGGTCGGCGTGGTGATGGCGGCCGGCACGCTCAACATCGGCAAGATCATCGAAGCGCAGTCAGGCGGCGTGCTCAACTGGTACTGGTTGTGGCTGTTCCCGCTGATGGTCGTCTACTTCATCTCGGGCGTCGCGGAAACCAACCGTGCGCCGTTCGACGTCGCGGAAGGCGAGTCGGAGATCGTCGCCGGCTTCCACGTCGAGTACTCCGGCATCGCGTTCGCGCTGTTCTTCCTCGCCGAATACGCGAACATGATCCTGATCTCGGCGCTGTCGGCCACGTTCTTCCTCGGCGGCTGGCTCACGCCGTTCGAGCCCTGGCCGGCCATCCTCGACCTCGGCTGGCCGTTCCGGTCGGGCCTTCACTGGTTCGTGCTCAAGACCAGCCTGTTCCTGTTCTGCTTCCTGTGGTTCCGCGCGACGTTCCCGCGCTACCGCTACGACCAGATCATGCGGCTCGGCTGGAAGGTGTTCATTCCGGTCACGCTGGTCTGGCTCTGCGTCGAGGCGGTGCTGTGGATCTACAAGATCGGGCCGTGGGCCGCGTGAGGTAGCGAGAGCGTGCGCAGCTTCTTCAAGACATTCTTCCTCTGGGAACTGCTGCAGGGCCTGCGGGTCACGCTGCGCGCGTTCTTCGCGCCGAAGTTCACGATCCAGTACCCGGAAGAGAAGACGCCGCAGTCGCCACGTTACCGCGGCCTGCACGCGCTGCGCCGGTACGCCAACGGCCAGGAGCGCTGCATCGCCTGCAAGCTCTGCGAGGCGGTCTGCCCGGCGCTCGCTATCACGATCGAATCCGACGTCAGCGCCGACGGCACGCGCCGCACCACGCGCTACGACATCGACCTGTTCAAGTGCATCTACTGCGGCTTCTGCGAGGAAGCCTGCCCGGTCGATGCGATCGTGGAGACCCGCATCCACGAGTACCACATGGAAAACCGCGGCGAGAACCTCATGACCAAGGACAAGCTGCTCGCGATGGGCGAGCGCTACGAAGCCATGATCGCGGCCGACAAGGCCGCCGACGCGCGCTACCGCTGACCGAGGCGACAAGAGAATGATCGTCAACGTCCTGTTCTACGTTTTCAGCGCGATCCTGGTCGTGACCGCGCTGGGCGTCATCACGGCGCGCAACCCGGTGCACTGCGCGCTGTTCCTGGTCGCTGCGTTCCTCAACAGCGCGGTGATCTGGCTGCTGTTGCAGGCCGAGTTCCTCGCGCTGACGCTGGTCGTGGTGTACGTCGGCGCGGTGATGGTGCTGTGGCTGTTCGTCGTCATGATGCTGGATGTAGACGTCGAAAAGCTCCGTCAGGGCTTTACGCGCTATGCGCCGCTTGGCGCGCTGATTGCACTGATCGTCGTGGCGCAGATCGGGCTGGTCGTCTACGTGCGCAAGCTCGGGCTGGACGACACGGCGATCGCAACGACGGCAAAGCCGGAGGGCTACTCCAATACCCTCGAACTCGGGCATCTGCTGTACACGCAGTACCTGTATCCGTTCGAGATCGCGGCCGTGATCCTGCTGGTGGCGATCGTTGCCGCCATCACGCTCACCATGCGCGACCGTCCGGGCCAGAAGGTCCAGGACATCGGCAGGCAGGTGGCTGTGCGGGCCAAGGATCGGGTCCGGGTGGTGAAGATGGACGCGGAGGCGAAACAATGATTCCGCTGACGCACGTGCTGCTGCTGTCCGGCATCCTGTTCAGCCTCGCGGTGGCCGGCATCTTCATCAATCGCAAGAACGTGCTGCTGCTGCTGATGTGCATCGAGCTCATGCTGCTCGCGGTGAACTTCAACTTCATCGCGTTCTCGTATTACCTGGGCGACCTGGCGGGGCAGGTGTTCGTGTTCTTCATCCTGACGGTCGCTGCCGCGGAATCCGCGATCGGCCTGGCGATCCTGGTCGTGCTGTTCCGCGAGCGGCGCACCATCAACGTCGAAGACCTCGACGCGATGAGGGGCTGAGCCGTGGAACAGACGCTGCTCATCATCGTGCTCGCGCCGTTGGTCGCGTCGATCATCGCCGGCTTTTTCGGCAAGCGGATCGGACGGGTCGCGACGCACAGCATCACCATCGCCGGGGTGGCGATCTCCTGCGGGCTCTCCATCAAGGTCCTGCTCGGGCTGCTGAACGGTGCGCCGGTCTTCGATGGCCCGGTCTACACGTGGCTCGTCAGCGACGGCATCCGCATGGAAGTGGGTTTCCTGGTCGACCTGCTGACTGCCCTGATGATGGTCGTGGTGACCTTCATCTCGCTGACGGTGCACATCTACACCATCGGCTACATGCACGACGACCCGGGCTACACCAGGTTTTTCAGCTACATCTCGCTGTTCACCTTCTCGATGCTGATGCTCGTGATGGCGAACAACCTGGTGCAGCTGTTCTTCGGCTGGGAGGCGGTGGGCCTGGTTTCCTACCTGCTGATCGGCTTCTGGTATACGAAGCCATCGGCCATCTTCGCCAACATGAAAGCGTTCCTGGTCAACCGCGTCGGCGATTTCGGCTTCCTGCTCGGGATCGCCGGCATCATCCACCTGACCGGCTCGCTGCATTACTCAGAGATCTTCGCGCAGGCCGACAAGATCGCCGGCAGCACGTTCGAACTGATCCCCGGCCACGCCTGGCAGGCGGCGACGGTGATCTGCATCTGCCTGTTCATCGGCGCGATGGGCAAGTCCGCGCAGGTGCCGTTGCACGTGTGGCTGCCCGATTCGATGGAAGGCCCCACGCCGATTTCGGCGCTGATCCACGCGGCTACGATGGTCACCGCCGGCATCTTCATGGTCGCGCGCATGTCGCCGCTGTTCGAGCTGTCGGAGACCGCGCTCAGCTTCGTGCTGGTGATCGGCGCGACCACGGCGCTGTTCATGGGTTTCCTCGGCATCGTGAACAACGACATCAAGCGGGTCGTGGCGTACTCGACGCTGTCCCAGCTCGGCTACATGACTGCGGATCTTGGCGTTTCCGCATACGCCGGCTCGATGTTCCACCTGATGACGCACGCGTTCTTCAAGGCGCTGCTGTTCCTTGCCGCCGGCTCGGTCATCATCGCGATGCACCACGAGCAGGACATGCGCAAGATGGGCGGGCTCAGGAAATACATGCCCATCACGTACGCGACCTGCCTGATCGGTTCGCTGGCGCTGATCGGGTTCCCCGGCTTTTCCGGCTTTTTCTCCAAGGACGCGGTGCTCGAGGCGGTGCACGCCTCGCACCTGCCCGGGGCGACGTACGCCTACTGGTGCCTGCTGATCGGCGTGTTCGTCACGGCCTTCTACTCGTTCAGACTCGTGTTCATGACGTTCCACGGTGAGGGGCGCATGGACCACCACACCAGGGAGCACCTGCACGAGAGCCCGTGGGTGGTGACCCTGCCGCTGATCCTGCTCGCGATACCGTCGGTAGTGATCGGCTGGGTCGGAATAGGGCCGCTGCTGTTCGGCGACTACTTCCAGGGAGCAATCGTCGTGGCACCGGCTCACGACGTGCTCGGCCACCTGGAGGAGGAGTTCCACGGTCCGGCCGAGTTCGTCCTGCACGGCCTGCTCGGGCCGGCGGTCTGGCTGGCCGCGGCGGGCGTGGCACTGGCGTGGTTCCTGTACCTGAAACGCCCGGAACTCGCCGCGGTGCTGCGCGAGAAATCCGGCGGCCTCTACACGCTGCTCGAGAACAAGTACTACTTCGACTGGTTCAACGAGAAAGTCATTGCGGCCGGCAGCCGCAAGCTCGGCACGGCGCTCTGGAAGGGCGGCGACGTCGCGTTGATCGACGGCGCGGCGGTCAATGGCTCGGCCCGGCTCGTCGCTTGGGTGGCCCAGACCGCCCGCGGCCTGCAGTCGGGTTACCTCTATCACTACGCCTTCGCGACGATCATCGGGCTCTCGATCCTGCTCGCGTGGCTCCTCTGGCGAAGCTGACACAAGCACCATGCAACTCGACTGGCCCATCCTGAGCGTCCTCGTCTGGCTGCCGATCTCCGCCGGCGTGCTGCTGCTGCTCGTCGGCGACCGCAACGTGTCCCTCGGCCGCTGGATTGCGCTCGCTGCAAGCATTGCCACCTTCGTGATCGGCGTCCTGCTGTGGCGCGAGTTCGATCCGACGACGGCCTCGATGCAGTTCTTCGAGCAGCAACCCTGGATCGGTGCGTTCAACGCCTGGTACACGCTGGGCGTCGACGGCATCTCGATGCCGCTGATCGTGCTGACGACGTTCATCACGCCACTGGTCGTCATTGCCGGCTGGACCGTGATCGAGAAGCGACCGACGCAGTACCTGGCGGCCTTCCTGATCCTCGAGGGCCTGATGATCGGCGTGTTCGCGGCGCTCGACGCGCTGCTGTTCTACGTGCTCTGGGAAGCCATGCTGATCCCGATGTTCGTGATCATCGGCGTCTGGGGCGGCCAGCGGCGCGTCTACGCCACGATCAAGTTCTTCCTCTACACGTTCCTGGGCTCGGTGCTGATGCTGGTGGCGCTGGTCTACATGTACCTGAAGGGCGGCAGCTATTCGATTGCCGACCTGCAGGCGCTGCCGCTCTCGATGCGCGAGCAGGTGCTGATCTTCCTGGCGTTCCTGGTCGCGTTCGCGGTCAAGGTGCCGATGTGGCCGGTCCACACCTGGTTGCCGGATGCCCACGTCGAGGCGCCCACGGGCGGCTCAGTGATCCTGGCGGCGATCATGCTGAAGATGGGTGGCTACGGCTTCCTGCGCTTCAGTCTGCCGATGACGCCGGACGCCGCGCAGCACCTCGACTGGCTCGTGATCCTGCTGTCACTGGTGGCCGTGGTGTACATCGGCTTCGTCGCGCTCGTGCAGCAGGACATGAAGAAGCTGATCGCTTACTCCTCGATCGCGCACATGGGTTTCGTGACGCTCGGTTCCTTCATCGCCTTCGAGATCGTGCGCGCCACCGGCCAGCTGCGCGGCGCCACCATGGGGCTCGACGGCGCGATGGTGCAGATGGTTTCGCACGGCCTGGTTTCCGGCGCGCTCTTCCTGTGCATCGGCGTGCTCTACGACCGCATGCACAGCCGCCAGATCGCGGACTACGGCGGCGTGATCAACACCATGCCGGTGTTTGGCGCGTTCATGGTGTTCTTCGCCATGGCGAATGCCGGCCTGCCGGGCACGTCTGGCTTCGTCGGCGAGTTCCTCGTCATCCTGGCGTCCTTCAAGGCGAGCTTCTGGTACGCATTCCTGGCCGCGACGACGCTGATCCTTGGCGCCGCCTACACGCTGTGGCTCGTCAAGCGCGTCGTGTTCGGGCCGGTCGGCAACGATCAGGTTGCGCAACTGCAGGACCTGAATGGCCGTGAATTCCTCGTGCTTGGCGTGCTCGCCATCGCCGTGCTCGCGCTGGGTCTGTGGCCTGCACCGCTGCTCGACGTGATGCGCCCGACGCTCGAGCAACTCGTGCAGCAGATGATGGTGACGAAGCTGTGACCATGAACCCGGCATCAATCACGCAGCTCGACCTCGCCCTCGCGGCGCCCGAGATGTTCCTGCTCGCGGCCACGTGCGTCGTCCTGCTCTGCGACCTGTTCCTGCGCGACCGCGACCGCTGGGTTACGTTCGGCCTGTCGCTGCTGACGCTCGCCGGGCTGTCGTGGATCATCGCGATTGGCGGGGTCGGGGAAAGAACCGTCGGCTGGTACGGCACCTACGTCGCCGACCCGCTCTCGAGCCTGCTCAAGATCGTGGCCTGTGGCGCCGTCGCGGTCGCTTTCCTGTATGGGCACGGCTACCTGCAGGTCCGCAGGATCCTGAAGGGCGAGTACTACGTGCTCGGCCTGTTCGCGCTGCTCGGCATCATGGTGCTGATCTCGGCCAACAGCCTGGTCACGCTGTACCTCGGCGTCGAACTGCTGGCCCTCTCGCTGTACGCGCTGGTCGCTTTCAACCGCGATTCCGGCGTGGCGGCGGAGGCGGCCATCAAGTACTTCGTGCTCGGCTCGATCGCCTCCGGTGCGCTGCTCTACGGCATGTCGATCGTCTATGGCGTCACTGGCTCGCTCGAACTCGGCGTCATCAGCAATGCCGCACTGCAGCTGCCGGCAGGGCAGATCGGCCTGCTGTTCGGCCTGGCGTTCATCGTCGTGGGCGTCGCGTTCAAGTTCGGCGCGGTGCCGTTTCACATGTGGGTGCCGGACGTCTACCACGGTGCGCCGACGCCGGTGACTCTGTTCCTGTCGGCCGCGCCGAAGCTCGGCTCGTTCGCACTCGCGTACCGATTGCTGGCCGAGGGCCTCGGTCCGGTCCACGCCACCGGCTGGCAGGACATGATTACGTTCGTCGCGGTGCTCTCGATCGTCGTTGGCAACGTCGTCGCCATCGCGCAGACCAACATCAAGCGCATGCTGGCGTATTCGACGATCTCGCACGTCGGTTTCATCCTGCTTGGCATCCTCGCCGGGACCAGTGAGGGCTACGAAGCCGCGCTGTACTACACGATCACCTACGTGATCATGTCGGTCGGCGGTTTCGGCATGATCATCCTGCTGTCGCGCGATGGCTTCGAGGCCGACAGCCTCGAGGACTTCAAGGGTCTCAATGCCCGCAGCCCATGGTTTGCCGCAGTCATGCTGATGCTGATGTTCAGCATGGCCGGCGTACCGCCATTCGTGGGTTTCTGGGCCAAGCTGGCCGTGATCCAGGCCGTCCTGCACATTGGCAGTGTGTGGCTTGCGATCCTTGCGGTCGCGTTCTCGGTGATCGGCGCGTACTACTACCTGCGCGTCGTGAAGCTGATGTACTTCGACGAGCCGACGGACAAGGCGGCGCTGCAGGGCGGCAGCGGGGCGATGCGCTTCGTGCTCAGCTTGAACGGGCTCGCCGTGCTGGCGCTCGGGTTGTACCCGGGCCTGTTGCTCGCGCTTTGCGCGCGAGTGATCCCGTAGCTTTCGCGGCGGGGGCGTGGGGGCCTCAGGGGACGAATGATTTGATAAGAATGGCCGACTATGTATAATAGGCGGCTCGATTGCGGGGTGGAGCAGTCTGGCAGCTCGTCGGGCTCATAACCCGAAGGTCGCAGGTTCAAATCCTGCCCCCGCTACCATCGAATCGAAGCGAACGGCCCCTCTGGGGCCGTTTTGCTTTGCGGGCACTAAGGGCTCCGTCGGGGCTACCGCACGCTCGGCACGACCGGTTCTTGCCACCATCGGTTCGCCGGTTTCACATGACTCTATGGAATCTCGACCGGCCGAGGCCGCGCGTCGTAGCCTTGACGAAGTCGCGAAGCGTATGACCGCAGAGCAGCGGCTGGCCGAGTTTCTGTCGCATTGCCAGCTTATGGCTCAGCTTGCGAATTCGGAGGTTGCCGGCCAGCACCCGCCTCGAAACGCAGTATCGCCGAATGCGCGGCGCCGGGGGTTCAGCGGTTCCATGGCGGCATGGGCCGAGCCGACCCGGCCAACGCACGGGCTGTCGCAAAGATATGTCAATCGAATCAACGGATGCCTAGACTGCCGACCCCATCTCCGGCCGTCGGTACGTGTGCCGGTAGCCCTTCACGGACACCCCGTCTCGGACTCTCCGGGCATGGGCTGACGCGTCGTGCAACCTTGTGGTCGTCCGGTGAGTCAAAAAAATCGGATCTGGCTGAGGAATACTGATTGTCGACACAATTCAAAGATGCCTGCCGTGCCGGTGCAGCTGTCGTCATCGCCTATTCCCTGCTGAGTATCGGCGCCTGCAGCAAAGGAACCGACGACACGCCCGAGGAGGCGGAGGCGGTTGCGCTGCTGGTTTCTCCCGAAGACCTGGTTACGGTAAGCAACAGTGCGCTCGCGTCCGGGCCTTCTATCACTGGGTCCGTCGAAGCGGAGCGTCGCGCCGACTTGCGTGCCGAAGTGTCTGCGGTAGTCCTGTCAGTCCTCAAGGAGAACGGCGATTCGGTCCGCCGCGGGGATCTGCTCGTGCGTCTCGACCCGAACGCCATCCGCGACAGCCTGACGGCCGCAGAGGCTTCAGCGCGCGCGGCCTCGCAGGCTTTCGAACAGGCGGAGCGTCAATACCAGCGCATGATCAAGTTGCGCGAGACAGGCATGGTCGCGATACAGCAGCTCGAGGACGCCGAGACTCAGCGCAACAACGCGCAAAGCGAGCGAGCGGCGGCGCGCACGCGCGAGGTCACCGCGCGCCAGCAAATGGAGCGTACCGAAGTACGTGCACCGTTCGACGGAATTGTCAGCGAGCGGAAGGTTTCCGCCGGTGACACGGCGTCGGTCGGCAAGGAACTCATGCAGATCATCGATCCGACCAGCCTGCGCTTCGAAGGCCGAGTATCGGCCGACAGCATCGGGCAGGTGGCCGCGGGTCAACCCGTCAGCTTCCGCATTCAAGGCTTTGCCGATACCGACGTTGCCGGCACGGTGACGCGCGTGAATCCGGCCGCGAACGCCGCGACCCGCCAGGTCGAGGTTCTGGTGCGCTTCGACGATCCGAAACAGCAGCCCGGCGTGACCGGGTTATATGCCGAGGGGCGCGTCGAGACGCGCAGCGCAAAGGCGCTTACCGTTCCTGCGGCATCCGTGGTGCGTGAGGGCGACAGCGCCTTCGCATGGCGCGTCAAGAACGGCACCATGCAGAAAGTAAAGCTCGATCTCGGCGTCCGCGATGCACGCACAGGACAGTACGTCGTCAACGGCGGTCTCGCTGCTGGTGACAGCGTGCTGCGCTATCCGGGCTCGAGCCTGAAGGACGGACAACCCGCACGGCTCGCCGGCATGCCGGAGAACACGACCGTGACTGCGGAGCAATAGGTCATGTTCCTGTCCGATTTCAGCATCAAGCAGCCAGTGACCACGGTTGCGATCGTCATCGTGCTCATGTGTCTCGGGTTGCTGGCGCTGAAGAATCTGCGTGTCAACCAGATTCCTGACGTCGATCAGCCGGTGATGGTGGTCAATTTTCCTTATCCGGGCGCATCGCCGGAAACCGTGGAGCGGGAGATCGTCAACCGCGTCGAGAAGGCGCTGCAGAGCATTCCGCAGGTCTACGAGATCCGCTCGACGTCCTCGGAAGGCAACGCCCGCATCGTCATCATCTTTGACTTCAAGAAGGAAATGACGGAGGCAGCCGACGAGATCCGCAACGCCATCGCTTCGGTGCGCTACAAGTTGCCGATCGAGATGCGCGAGCCGGTGCTCTACCGCATCGATCCGTCGGCGCAGCCGATCATGCAGCTGGCGCTGTCGTCGGAACGGCAGACTCACGCCGAAATCTCGCGCCTCGCGGAGGACGTGCTAGCGGACCGACTGCGGGGGCTTGACGGTGTCGCCGTGGTCAACGTCGAAGGTTCGTTGAGGCGCGAGCTGTCGGTGCTGTTGCACGCGGACAAGCTGCGTGAGTTCAACGTTTCGGTGAGCGACGTGGTCAATGCGCTGCGAGCGCAGAACACCACCGCGCCGGTGGGTCGCGTCAAGGGAGTCCTCGACGAGCAGAACATCCGGCTGGTCGGACGCATCGAATCACCGGCCGAATTCAACGCCGTCGTGGTCAGGCGCGCTGGCAACGAAATCGTTCGGCTGGGCCAGGTGGCGACCGTTGAGGACGGCTTTGCAGAGCCTGAGACCATCAGCCTGCGCAACGGCCACCCAAACGTGGGCGTGTCCGTGATCCGCTCGCGCGAGGCGAGCACCGTAAGCGTGGCCGAACTCGTTCGCAAGGAAGTGGCCCAGATCAACAAGACCCTGCCGGAGGGGACCCAGCTCGACGTGACCATGGACGGTGGCGAGGATGCCTCCAGCTCGCTGCGCAACGTCGTCGAGGCGCTGATCTTCGGCGCCGTGCTGACGATTTTCGTCGTGTACGTCTTCCTGAACTCCTGGCGTTCGACGCTGATTACGAGCCTGTCGCTGCCGACCTCGGTCATTGCGGCATTCATTGCGGTGTGGGCCGCAGGTTTCACGCTGAACTTCATGACTCTGCTGGGACTGTCGCTGGCCATCGGCGTGCTCATCGACGATGCGATCGTGGTGCGTGAGAACATCGTCCGCCACATGGAGCGCGGCGAGGACCGCGTCACCGCCGCGCGCAACGGCACGGCGGAGATCGGGCTCGCCGTCACCGCGACGACGTTCTCCATCGTGGCGGTATTCGTTCCGGTGGCATTCATGGGCGGCAGCGCCGGCGAGTGGTTCCGGCCATTCGGCGTCACCGTCGTGAGTTCGGTGCTGGTCAGCCTGCTCATTTCCTTCACGCTCGACCCGATGCTGTCGGCCTATTGGGGCGATCCGCCCGGCTATGCTCACAGCGAGCGCCGCGGCCTTGGGAAGTATCTGCAGCAATTCAATCGTTGGTTCGATCATCAGGCAGACCGTTATGGCAGGGTCATTTCCTGGGCCCTGCATCACCGCAAGTGGATGACCGGGATTGCAGTGCTTACCCTGGCATTGGCCCTCGTGTTGCAAGCCACCGTCGGCGGAAGCGAATTCCTGCCGAAGTCGGACTACGGCATGATAGCGGTCGAAGTACGGACTCCATCGAGCGCCAGTCTCGGATACGCCCGCGGCAAGGTCGAGAAGGCAGCGGAGCTCGCGCGCTCGATGCCTGAAACCGTGGCCACCAACACCCGGGTGAACGCAGGCGGCGGCCGCATCTACGTGGACATAGGCAAGAGCCGGGACCGCAGCCGATCCGCCGTCGAAGTCGCGGCCGCCTTGCGTGTGCTGCTCAAGCAATTGGTCGGGGCCGAATACGTCGTGCTCGACGATCTCAACAACGGCGCGCAGAAGCCGGTGCAAATCCAGTTCTACGGCGAGGAGTCGCGCCGTCTCATGGAGATCACCAACGCGTACATGGAGAAGATGCGTGGCATCCCGGGGGCCGTGGATGTGGGCCTCTCCGAACAGGAGCCCAAGGACGAACTCCGCATCGAGCTCGATCGCGGATTGGCCAACCAGCTCGGGATCTCCATGAGTGATGCCGCGCAGGCCTTGCGGGTGGCGTTCGCCGGAGTGGAGGTCGGCGACTGGGTAGACCCGGTGGGCGAATCGCGCGACGTCGCGGTACGCCTGCGCGCCGAAGATCGGGTTACGGCCAGCAATATCGAGCACCTCCCCGTCGCGGTGGCCGGCACCAGCATGATGGTGCCGCTCGAGCAGATCGCGACCGTCACGCTCGACAAGGGGCCGGCGCGGATCCAGCATCTGGATGGCAGGCGCACGGTTACTGTCTCCGCAAACGTTGAAGGGCGCGCTGCGGGCGAAGTCACCGCCGATGCCATGAAGATCGCGAAAGCCATCGAGTTTCCGAACGGTTACGGCCTGACCCTGGGTGGCGCTTCGCGCGACCAGGCTGAGATATTCAGCGAGATGCTCACTGCGCTCGTCCTCGGCATCGGCGTCATGTACCTGGTGCTGGTCATGCAGTTCGGCTCCTTTACCGCGCCTTTGCCAGTGATGTTGTCCCTGCCGCTGTCGCTGATCGGCGTGGTGCTAGCGCTGCTCGTGACTGGTGGAACGCTCAACCTGATGAGCTTGATCGGCGTCATCATGCTGATGGGGCTGGTCGCAAAAAACGCCATCCTGCTGCTCGACTGCGCACGCAGGGAAGAGGCCCAGGGCGTCGATCGCGAGGAGGCGTTGATGCACGCGGGCCGCATGCGACTGCGCCCGATCCTGATGACTACGTTCGCGCTCGTCGCGGGCATGGTGCCGGTGGCGATCGGGCTGGGCGAAGGCGGTGAATTCTATCGGCCGATGGCGGTGGCCATCATCGGTGGGGTCCTTACCTCGACCGCGCTCACGTTGCTGGTGATCCCGAGCTTCTACGACAGCATAGAGATTGCGAGCGAGCGAGCGAAGCTCAAGTTCAGGGCGCGCGCAGCGTTGGGCAATCCGCTCGTGGCTTTCGTCGTGACGTTTGTCGAAGGCTTGCTGACCCTGACGTTGCTGCGTTTCCTGTATCGCGCGGCGCGTTGGCTGCTCAATCTCGCACCTGCCGAGCATCCGGTGGAGCGTGCGGCACGACTGAAGGGTTTCGCAGTTGCGGAGGGGTTTGAGGCCTATCCGGCGCCATGGCAGCGGCAGCGCGGCACCTTGACCCTGGCCACCAGCGGTTGAAGGTAATCGCGGACGTGCCACTCGAGCGGCCCGATCGGTATGGGCGCAGGGAGCCAGGATCGAACCTGTAGGCCGCCAGCCTCCCGGGGGTTCCGTGGCATCGGTAACCAGCCTTGATGTACAGGTGACCATCAGCGGGCCTTCGAGGTTGACGGCATCGGGTGCGCGCCAGCTAACAGCCCGAGTTGGTTCGCTGCAGCGAGACCTGCTGCAGTGCGCTAATTGCTTGATAGTTCTACAGAGTGTTGTCTCAGCAACGGTGTTGCTTGGACCGGTAGCAGGCCCCCGCTACCATCGAATCGAAGCAAACGGCCCCTCTGGGGCCGTTTTGCTTTGCGGAGCCTGTCAGGTTCGGCGCATCGCCTCGAGCGCCGCCTTGGTCAGGAAGCCGCTGCGGGTTTCGCCGTGTGCGCGTGCATGCTCGTCGATCTGCTTGAGCAAACGGCCGGGAACCGTGATGTTGATCTTCTCGGCAGGGCCGAAGAATCGCTCCACCGGCACATCGACGATTCCCCACGTCCAGCCCTTGTATTCACGATCTGCCTGCCAGTCGCTCATCGGCTTCGGACGCGGCATCGCCTTGCCATCCTCGGCCAACAGTTCGCAGTGAGCTTCAATGGCCTCGCGGACGTTGTCGAAGGCCTCTTCCACCGTATCACCGGCGCTGAAGCAGCCGGGAAGATCGGGAACGACAGCGCCGAAGACTGTCCTTCGCGTCCCAGGTTCAATGGCAATGGTAAATTTCATCTTAGGCCTGCGGGACGAGCCGCAGCCCCGAGCGCACGGGGGGGGGGGGGGGGGGCTGCTCGAGTTCGCGGATGAGGGCGGCACTCTTCAAGGTAGGTGTTGTAACCACCAGACCTCTTATCGATCAACACTATACCCACTGCTCATGCGCAGGGGCTCCGGTCAACGCAGCCTCAGGCTGTAGATAGTTGCCCGGAGCGGTAGCACGCTCCCGCTACCAACGCATTCGAAGCGAATGCCCCCTCTGGAGCCGTCTTGCTTTTAAGCAACGTTCCATCCATCCGCCCGCCGCATCTGTCGGGTCGGCACCGGCGCGCGTACCTGCAACTTTCCGACCTCGCCGCACGCGAGACAGCGCACCGTTATCGGCAGGCGTCGCGCACCCTGGCCCACGGAGTGAACAGTAGCCAGCGGCGCAATGCGAAATTGGCCAGGAACGTGAAACCGGCCGCAACAATCTTCGCAACGAGGTAATGGAAGCCGAAACGTGAGACGCCGATGTAGATGATGCCCAGGTTGATCGTGAGCCCGACGAGCCCGACTGCCAGGAAGACGGCGAATTCGTTCCGGGCGCTCCCCAGGCGCCGGAACCCGAAGATGCGGCTGACCGAGGCCCAGTAGACGAATGCGGTGCCGCTGAGGAAGGAGATTGCCGCGGCCGCAAGGTACGGGACGCCGATGATCGAGGCCTGCAGCCAAAGCAGCGAGACGTCGAGTGCGAGAGCTGCGGCTGATGCGCCGAGGTAACGAATTAGTTCGCGAGCGAGTCGCATGATCGCTTCATTCTCGGTCTGCCCTTCGTAAGGAGCAATCGTGTCGCGGGAGCGTGGCGGATTCGCTTTCCGTCCGGCTCGTGTTGCACAGGCCAGCGCGACTCGCGGCTCATGGCGAGTGCAATGGTAGAACTGGCCATCGCGGGTCACAAACCGCCGTTGGGGTCAGTGACAAGTGCATGTCGTCATTGGGGCTGCAGATATTCTGGCGCCTGCGGCTGCTAATCACGAAAGCTCGCGGGAACGGCGGGGCCGGCGCGCCGTACGCGCTTGTCCCGATGCTTGCCGAAACGCAGCGCGTCATGCTGCTTTGGCAGCTGATTACCCCGGCTGGCCAGATGTCAGATCGCTTACTCGACGGCGTTTCATGACCTCGCGACGTTATCTCGTCACCGGCGGAGCCGGCTTTCTCGGCATCAACCTCTGCCGCGACCTGCTGGCCGGCGGGAGTCGCGTGCGGTCGCTCGACATCGCCGAGTTCGCGTACCCGGAGCGATCGGCTGTCGAAGTCATCGACGGGGACATCCGCGATGGCGCGACGGTCGACCGCGCGATGCAGGGCGTCGACGTGGTGGTGCATTGCGCGGCAGCCTTGCCGCTGGCTCCCGCCCCGGCGATCCTCTCGACGGCCGTCAAGGGCACCCAGCTGCTTCTCGAGAGCGCGCTCGCCCGGGGTGTCTCGCGCTTCATATTCATCTCCTCGACCGCGGTCTACGGCATCCCGGATCACGTGCCGCTCGTGGAGACCGACCCGACGCGGGGCGTCGGCCCCTACGGCGAATCGAAGATCGAAGCCGAAGCGCTGTGCAGCAGCTTCCGCGCGCAGGGTCTCTGCACGAGCGTGCTGCGCCCCAAGACCTTCGTCGGGCCGGAGCGTCTCGGCGTGTTCGAGCTGCTCTACGAGTGGGCCAATGAAGGGCGGCACTTCCCGCTGATCGGCTCCGGCAATAACCGCTACCAGTTGCTCGACGTCGCTGACCTCTGCCAGGCGATCGGGTTGTGCGCGAACCGGGAACCCGAGGCGGTCAACGACACGTTCAACGTAGGCGCGAAGGTCTTCGCCACGATGCGCGAGAACGTCCAGACGGTTCTGGACCGCGCCGGGCACGGACGGCGGGCGATCGCGTTCCCCGAGCGGCCGGCTGTCGCCGCGCTCAGGATCCTGAACGCGCTGCACCTGTCGCCGATGTACCGCTGGATCTACGAGACCGCCGCCGAGGACAGCTTCGTGTCGATCGAGCGGATCGAGCGCAAGCTCGGCTTTCAACCGCGCTACTCGAACCGCGACGCACTCGTGCGTAACTACGACTGGTACGTCGCGCATCGCGACGAGATCAGGACGGCGACAGGGACGACGCATCGCGTGCGGTGGAGGAAAGGGGTGCTGCAGCTTGTCAAACACCTTTTCTGAACGAGCGCGCGGCCGGGCTGCCGTGCCGGGTGCGGCGTTCGAGGCATTGCGGCCGTACCAGTGGTTGAAGAACTTGCTGGTGTTCGTTCCGCTCGCCTCGGCGCACCGTCTCGGCGAGGTCCCGCTGCTGCTGCAGGCGCTGCAGGGCTTCGTGGCGTTCAGCCTGTGCTCCTCCGCTGTCTACCTCCTGAACGACCTCCATGACCTGCGGAGCGACCGGCTGCATCCCTACAAGAGCCGGCGGCCGATCGCGGCGGGGCGCGTGCCGCGAGCGCTCGCCGTGGGCCTCGTGCCGGTGCTGCTCGCGGCCGGGCTGATCGTGGCGGCGCCGCTCGGTGCGGAAGCGGTCGGCGTCCTCGCGGGCTACTTCACGCTGATGGCGGCCTACTCGCTCGGACTCAAAGACATCGTGCTGCTCGATGTCCTGGTGCTAGCGACGGGCTATGCCGCGCGCGTCCTGCTTGGCGCCCTCGCCGTGCAGATCATGCCCTCGTCGTGGCTGTTTGCCTTCTGTATCTTCTTCTTCTTCAGCCTGGCGCTGCTCAAGCGCTACGCGGAGATCAGCGTGCGGCGGGTCCGCGAGGGTCCGGACGCTCACGCGCGCGCGTACCTGCTCGAGGACCAGAGTCTGCTGGTCGCGCTCGGCGTCTCGAGCGGCTATCTGTCGGTCCTTGTGCTCGCCCTGTACACGAGCACCCTGACGGCGGGACAGCTGTACCGGTATCCGGTCATGATCTGGATGACCTGTACGCTGCTGCTGTACTGGATCAGCCACATTTGGCTGGTTGCACATCGCGGCGGGATGCAGGACGACCCACTCCGGTTCCTGCTCCAGGATCGGCTGAGCTGGATCCTGGTCCCGCTGATGGGAGTTACCGCGTGGCTGGCGCTGTGACAGGCCGCGGCGGGATGGGAACGCGCCGTCGCTGGCTCGAGGCCATCGCGCTCGGCGCGTCCGCTACCCTCGGCGTCGCGCTACCGGCCACCGTGCCCGTCGAGCGCCGCGATCCGCCGCTGCCGTCCGAGGCGCAGCTCACGCGGCAGGCCGCCGAGTATCGTGCCGAGAAAGCGAAGACGATCCTCGAGCTGCAGGCGTTCCGGAGCGAGGCGACGCTGCCGATCGAGGCGCCGGACGGACGCCTCGGCGCAGTCACGCTCACCGACCTCAATCCCTACGTCAACGGCTGGTACCTGCTCTCGTTCGACGGGGGCACGGTTGCAGAGCGGCGCACCTATCACTTCGAGAACCCGCGTCCGCGCGAGGGCTCGATTGCGCTCGTGTCGGCGGACCGGCAGGCCGTGCGCCTCGCCATCGGCGACCGCGGCGCACCCTGCACGCTCGAGTGGGCCGGCCGTTCGCCGGGAGCACTCGAGGCGGCGAGCCGCTCGGGCCTGCCCTACGCGCCGCTATGCGAGGGCCGGCTATACCTGCGCAACCCGGTCGCGGGACGGCGCACGTCGCTCGAGCGCGTCGCGGAGTTCCTCCGCGACCACGTCTGGGGCGGCGAGCAGGTGGTCGCATTCGTGAAGAATGAGTTCTATCGCGATGCCTTCCTCGAGGAGCCCGTCCCGCACCGTGCGCCCGCGCAGCCCGCGCCCGACGCGCACGCACCGCTCACGGCGGCCATCGCCGCGACGAGTGCTGGCCTGGCCGTGGTCCCGGAGCAGCTCGGTATCGAGCTCGCGGCTCCGGGGCGGGACCTCGTCGTGGGCGAGTGGTACCCGGCCCGTGACGTCGACGGCGTGTACCTTAGCGTCGTCACCCCTGCGAACGTCGATCGATCGACCCTGCAGGGCAGCCCGGTCGCCGTGAAACCGCTCGACGCCGTCGAGTCGAAGGCGCTCGTGTACCTCGTCGCGTTCGATCTCGCCCGGTTCGAACTGCGCTTCGCGCTCGGCACGGACCATCCGCGCGTCGGCTGGTCGGAACGCGTACCGCCCGCAGTTCGCGACGCCTCGCTGCCGGGGCCGGATGGCATCGGCAACCCGGCGCCGCTCGTAACGAACGGCATGGTAGCCCGGCGGAGGTCAGTCGCACGGTGGCGACGTTACCGGCGGCTTCAAGCGCGAGCACGGTGCGTTCCGCTACGGGCGGCTGTCGCTCGAGAACCACGGCAGCCACTACGGGTTCATCGAGCAGGGCGTGGTGTTCAGCAAGTTGCAGCCCGGGCTCGCCACGGTGCTGGCGATGGACGACGGTCGCGTCGAGCTGGAGACCTGGAGCGCGGCCGAGGAGGCGCGACTGCCGCAGATCCGCTCGGCGCGCCAGAACGGCGTGCCGCTCATCGAGTTCGACCCCGCGCGGGGGAGGGGCGTGCCGGGTGCCCTCGTCGGCAACTGGGGTGCGGGCAACTGGTCGGGATCGGCCAACGGGGACCTGCGTACGCTCCGTGCCGGCCTCTGCCTGCAGGCGAGCGAGGCGAGGCGCTTCCTGGTCTACGGCTACTTTCGGACGCCACGCCGTCGGCGATGGCCCGCGTCTTCGAGGCCTATCGCTGCCAGTACGCGCTGCACCTCGACATGAACGCACTCGAGCACACCTACCTCGCGCTCTACGTCTCGCGTGGCCGGCAGCGTCTCGTCGAGCACCTGATCCGGGGCATGGACGTGCTCGACCAGGGAACTCGCAAGAGCTACGCGCCGCGCTTCATCGGTCTCCCGGACAACCGCGACTTCTTCTTCCTGACCCGCAGGGACGCTGCACCATGAGGGACGGCCGCATGCTCGCCGTCGCGGCGCTCGCGCTGCTCGCGTGCACGCTCACTGCGGCCGCGCAGACAACCAACGCCGAGCAGAACCGTGGCCTGCTGCGCCGGCTGCAGGCCGTGCACGGGCTGAGCCCTGCGCAGATGCGGCGCATCGAGGCTATCTTCGCGGGCAACTTCGCCATGGGCCAGGGCAACCCGGCGATCGTGCGGCACCCGATGACGCCGACGCAGTGCCGCGAGAATCTCGAGCGCGCGCACATCGACTACGCGAACCCGGAATTCGAGCGGATCTGCGGCGGCAAGTACATGGCACCGCTGTACGATCCAAAGGCGGCGACGCCGGAACAGGCGCAGGCCTGCATCGACCAGTTCGAATTCCCGGACATTCCCTGCGAGTACCCGGTCGTCTGGGTCAAGGCGCGCGAGGCGGCCGAGATCTGCGCGGCGGAGGGCAAGCGCCTGTGCGACGCCCACGAATGGGAGGGCGCGTGCGCCGGGCGCCTCGAGCCGCCGGACTACCGGTTCGATCTCGCCGTTGGCGTGAGCCCGAACGTCGCCGTTGAGCGCATGCGCGCGGCGCACAACCGCGCCTACGCGGCCGACAAGCGCTGGAGCTACGGGGCGGAGTATCAGAGCGGCGTGTGCGCGACCGGCAGCTCGCAAGACGCCCGGCTGCCAGGGCGGCGGCTGGAACCAGTGCGGCTCCAACACCTATCCCGCCGGGAGTTTTCCCGGCCTGCCTCAGCCCGCTCGGCGTGTACGACCTGAACGGCAACGCCGCCGAACACATGAACCTGCCGCTCGAACGAGAGCAGATGTCGAGCCGCGGCAGCCGATGCTCGGCTACACCGAGATGAAGGGCAGCTGGTTCATCTTCGACGCTTACCGCGCGCACGAGGACTGGTGCCGCTGGCGCGCGCCGTACTGGCACGGCAGCCGGGTCATGGACCCGCACAGCCATGCCAACTATCACCTGGGCTTTCGGTGCTGCAAGACGCTGTCGCCGCAGTGACGACGATGCTCAGTGAGTGGCCACAGCGCCCCGTGTCGCCGGCAGCGCGGCGAGCGTTGCAGCCGGCGCCGCCGACCTGAGTCCGCTCAGGAGCGATTCGAGCCGTTCGGCAAGACGCGGCAGCGGCCCCTCATCGCTCAGCAGCACCGCGAACTGCGGATCTGCAAGAACGTCCGTCAGTGTTCGCTTGACGCCGTTGACGTAGACGACGTCGCTGACGAGCCGAATGCCGTGGCTGTAGTCCGCATAGCTGGCCCCGTGTACGGTGCTGAGCGGCTGGATCGGCGCATGTGAGTCGCGATGCCAGCCATAGATGGCGACCCGTCCCGGTGTCGTCCACAGGCGCGGGGTGAGCACCAGGTCCTTCTTGTGACCCGCCGTCAGTTCGCCGAGCGCCGCGCCGCGGGCGACGCGCTGCTCGCCAATCATCTGGTTGTGGTGCGCCAGGTAGGCGGTACTGCGCATCTGATCGCCCGCCGGCAGCGGCTGCGGGTTGAGCCTGACGGTCGACTCCTCGTAAATCGCGTTCACCATGCGGCGTGTCGGCAGCACGAAACCATAGCGGCCAGCGACCTCCAACGCGGCCTCGAGGCCCATCGGAACGAAGACGAAGTCCCGGTCCGACCCGAGCGCGAGATAGTCGGGGAGCACGCAGATCGTGACCTCGGTGCCATTGCCGCCCACCGTCACCGCCTCGAGGTGGCGCAGAAACGCCGGAACATTCCCGGCCAGCAACTCCGAACGCACCAGAGCGTCGCGCTGTGGTCCAGACACGTCGCGGGCCCGTTCCACGAACTGGCTGCCGGTGAGGGCTCCGTCGGCCCGCGCGGGGACTCTCATCATGAGCTGTTGATCGCACACCGAACCGACGGGTGACGCGCCGGAGGACACCGCCGTGAGAAACAGAGCGGCAGCAGCCGTCATGTGGATCAAGCGCGAAGATCTCACGTGCAGGGACACTCCTTGGTGATCCGCAATCGCGGGTAATTCGCAATCGCGTCGCGGGCTAAGCACCGCGGTGCCGGAATTCGGCGAGGGTCATAGATATCAGGGGGGCAGGCGCCGGTCAACTCTTGCGTTCAATCATTGAAGGCATGGAAAAGATTGAGTCTCGCGCACGGCGAGAGCATGTTCGGCGACCGGAATGCCAGTTGTAGCGTGTGTGCGACGCGCTGCGCCCCCGGGCATGGAGGCCAATCGGTACTCGTGGCGTGACGACAACACCGCGCGTGCCGCCGCAGCCGCAAAGGAATGGGCATGCGAGTTGCTCGGTCTGGCTGGCGCCGTATCGCCAAAGGATGGCGTGATTCCCATCCATCCGCGATGAAATACTCTGTTGCGTGGGCTGGGTGCGCAATTGGGGGCCGTATCCGGTCGCTCCAGACGGTTGCACAGGGCAGGCTTTTTCGGACATGCGCGGTGGCCTGGAACGAATCACGCGCCGGCCACGAATCGACGCGGCACGAGCGAGCGCCGGGGTTCCGATTTCCGGCGGGGCTAAGCACTTCACGGACTATTCGGGCACCCGCAGCTCGATGCGGAACGGGACCGGGTTGATTCGGAAATCCGAAAGCGAGCCCCCGCTACCATCGAATCGAAGCGAACGGCCCCTCTGGGGCCGTTCTGTTTGTGAGCCCGAGTACTCCCGCGCATTGGACACCGCCGACCTGCCGGTTTCACATGGCCACATGAAATCGCAACTAGCCGAGGCTGCCCGCCGTCGCCTGACAGAGGACGTCAGGCGCATGACGGCCGAGCAGCGGTTGGCTGCGTTCCTGGCCCATTGCCAACTGATGGCGCAGCTCAGGAGTGCCGGTGGGGCCATTCAGCACCGACCTGGACACGCGGTGCCACGGAATGCGGACTAGTGCACCGGGCCAGTCGGCGCTGCTGATGGCCGACGTTGCGGAGTTGCTTTCTAAGCAAGGCGTTCGATACGCAGTCATCGGCGCCATGGCGGCGGCGGTGCACGGGATCGTGCGCGCCAG